>CAWJHZ010000007.1:0-617378 GCA_963842845.1 uncultured Chloroflexia bacterium | reverse complement strand
CTGCCCCATCAACGACGGGACAGCCCCAAAGCTGCGTATCTTGTCGATGCGGGCTACATGCCCAGCGACTGCGCCACCATCTCCCGATGGAAATCGGCGTCGCCCCACATCAGGTCCGCCATCTTCTGACGACGGAAGTAAAGCTGGATCTTGTAGTCCTTCGTAAAGCCGATGCCGCCGTGGATCTGCTGGCCGTTCGCCACCAGGCGTCGCGAGGCGTCGTTCGCCCATGCCTTCGCCATGTGCACAGCCTGCTCCGCGTCCGGCTCGCCTTCCGCCACAGCCCAGGCCGCGCGGTACACGAGGAAGCGGGCGCTGTCGGCGTCGGTCACCATGTCGGCGCACTTGTGCTGGATCGCCTGGAAACTGCCGATCGGCCGGCCGAACTGCACGCGCTCCTTCGCATAGTTGACGGTGATCTCGAAGTCCGCCTGCGCCAGTCCGATCAGGTAGGCCGCCTCCAGCGTGGCCGCCTTGAGCAGCAACTGCTTCAAGATCGGCCAGCCCTTGTCGACCTCGCCGATGACGTTCGCCTTCGGCACCGCGACGTTCTGGAACTTAACCTCGCACTGCTTGTCGCTGCCGATGGTCTTGAGTTGCGTGATGCTGATGCCCGCGCTCTTCGCGTCGACGATGACCAGCGTGATGCCGTCCTCGCCGCCCGCCTTCGTGCGCACCGCGACCGTCATGAAGTCGGCGACGTTCGCGTCGCGGACGAAGAGCTTCGTGCCGTTCAGCACCAGCTTGTCGCCCTCGACCTTCGCTTCCATCTGCACGCCCTCGGCGTCGAAGCGCACGACCGGCTCCGTCACCGCCAGCGCCCACATCTCGTCGCCGGAAGCGATCTTCGCCAGGTGCGTCTGCTTCTGCGCGTCCGTGCCCCAGCCGAGCAGCGGGATCGCGCCGCCCACCTGCGTCGAGAGGAAGGGGCCCGGTACCAGCGCCCGACCGAACTCCTCGGTCAGGACCGCCAGGTCCATGAAGCCCATGCCGCTGCCGCCCTGCTCCGGCGGGACGATGAGGCCGCACCAACCCTGGTCGGCCATGCCCTTCCACAGCTGCGGCGAATAGCCCTTCTCGTCCTCCTCCATCTCTCGGACGAGGTTCTCCGTGCACTCCTTCTCCAGGAAGTCGCGCGCAAAGTTCTTGAGCAGCTCTTGCTCTTCGCTAAGACCCAGGTCCATTCTTGGCTCCTTTCAAACTCGGCTCTCTCGAGCCGTCCCGTTTCGCTTTTCGCGGTCGCGACGCCTCAGCGGCGACCGAATATTCCACAATCAGACGCCGGCGCCCGTCTTCTTCGCCGGCCAGTCAAATCGAAAGGAAATCTCGCAGCTCCCGTTGCACGTGTCGCATTCTTTCGTCGCGATGACCTCGCCGGGAATGTCCAGCCCCTCCAGCCAGGCGCGAAAGCGAAGCGGCGCCGCGCACTGGTAGAAAGACGTCCCGCCGGCTTTGGTCACGTTCTCCCAAACGTAGCAATGGATGACGTGTCCGACCATCGTATTGCCCTCGGGATCGCCGATCCGGTGGACGTGCTCTTCGGGCCAGTAGAGCGGTCCGGCCATCTCCAGGAACTCCTTGAAGTCGCTTGCGTTAGCGATCTTCGTGCCGGTGCGGGTCATGAACTCTCTTGCTTCCTTCTTCCCTATCGATTTGAGTACTGCCTGGTTCAGCTTGTTGGCGGCGTCGAATCCGAACTCCGCTGCTACTGCCAGGAACCACCGCCCGTCGTGGGCGACCCACATGTCTCGTAGTAGCTTCTCTCTTTCCGCGGGTGAGAGCTCCGCTCTCATGGATGACATCGTTTTCCTCCTTCGCGCTCAGTCCCTCGGAAGGCCGAGGCCCCTCTGCGCGATAATGTTCTTCTGTATCTCCGAGGTTCCGGCTTCGATACTGTACCCAACGGACCGCAGGTACTGATGCGACCATGAGCCCAAGTGTGGCGCCATCGGGTCGGGCGGCATGAGCTGCGCGTACAGCCCCATGACGTTCATCTTCGAGCGGGCGATGCGCTGGTGCAGCTCCGCCGAGAACACCTTCACGAGCGACGCCTCGTAGTTGGGGATCAGCCCGCGGTTCTGCATACTGGCGATGCGGTAGGAGAGCATTCGCCCCGCCTCCGCCTCGATCAGGCGGTCCGCAAGCTCCAGTCGCAGGAGCGGGTTCAGGTCAAGCAGCGAGACGGGGGTCCTGCGCCACGTGATCGCGTAGTCGACCAGGTCCTCTACCTCCTGCACCATCCCTACGGCTGAGCCGACGTTGGAACGCTCGAAGTCCAGCGTCGTCATGCCGACGTACCAGCCGCGGTTCTCCTGCCCCACGACGTTCTCCTTCGGAACGCGGACGTTGTCGAAGAACACCTCGTTGAACTCGTGCGTATCCGCCATGTTGGTCAGGCCGCGGACCGTGATGCCCGGCGCCTTCATGTCCACGACGAAATACGTTATTCCCTTGTGTTTCGGCGCTTCCGGGTCCGTGCGCGCCAGGCAGATCATCCACCGCGCCATGTGCGCGAGAGTGCTCCAGATCTTCTGGCCGTTCAGCACGTAGTCGTCGCCGTCCTTCACCGCGCGCGTGCGCAGCGAAGCCAGGTCGGAGCCCGCTTCCGGCTCGGAGTAGCCCTGGCACCAGATGTCGGTGCCGGCGAGCACGCCCGGCAGGAAGCGCTTCTTCTGATCGTCGTTCCCGTGGACGATGATCGTTGGGCCCGCCAGGCCAAGGCCGATTATCAGGTGGGCGGGCCGCGGCGCTCGATGAATCGCCATCTCTTCGTTGTAAATAAACTGCTCGATCTGGCTCATGCCGGCGCCGCCGTACTCCTTCGGCCAGGCGGGGGCGATCCAGCCAAGCTCGGAGAGCTTCCGGAACCAGCGCTGTCCTTCTTCCGCCAGCGTCTCGTACGACATTCCCGGATGAGCGCGCGGCGCTTCCTTCTCGATGAACTCCACAACTTCTTTCCGAAACGCCGCTTCTTCCGGTGAGTCTCTGAGGTCCACAGCAGGTCTCCTCGCTAGTCCTGACGCCGGAAATCAGGCTCTCGACGCTCCAGGAACGCCCGGATCCCCTCGCGGTGCTCCGCCGTAGACATGCACTCGGCGAAGGCGGCGGTCTCGCGCTCAAGGGCTTCGGCGTAGTCGCTGTCGAGGTTCTGGTAGATCGTCTGCTTAGCCTTTCTCAAGGCAAAGGGCGGCCGCTTGGCGATGAGGGAAGCGACGCCCATCGCTTCCTCCATCAGGCGGTCGTCCGGCACGACGCGATTGACGAACCCCATCTCCAGCGCTTCCCGCGCGTCGAATGTTCGCGGCATGTAGACCAGCTCGCAGGCCTTTGCCAGCCCCAGCATGCGTGGCAGCACGTACGTGGAGCCGAACTCCGGCGTCAGGCCAACGTTCAGGAACTGGGTATTGAGGCGCGCGTTCTCGGCGGCGATGCGCATGTCGCAGTTCATCGGCAGCGTTACTCCGATGCCCATGGCGTAACCATGGACGGCGGCGATGCTCGGCTTGCCGAAATGAAGCAGCTTGATGAGCGATGGGAAGTCGCTGGCAACCCGCTCGGTCGCAATGCCGGCGTCCTGGGCGTCCGCGCGCATCTTGAACTCGCCGATGTCCGCGCCGGCGCAGAAAGCGCGCCCCGCGCCGTTGAACAGCACGACGCCGACCTCTTTGTCCGCGTTGGCGTCGGTCAGCGCCTGCGCCACCTCGGCAGCCATCTGCTGGCTCCAGGCGTTCAGCTTCTCCGGCCGGTTGAGCGTGATGACGGCGACGCCGTCCCGCTTCTCGTACAGAATTACGCCGTAAGCCACAACATTCCCCTTTTCCTACTCGCGAGGGAGCCCCAGGCCGCGCTGCGCCATGAGGTTGCGCTGGATCTCGTTGCTGCCCGCGTAGATCGTCTCGCCGACGGTCCACAGGTACAGGTACTTGATCCGTCCGCCGATCTGCGCCCACGGCGATTTCGCGTCGAGGCCGCCGTATAGCCCCATGATGTCCATGCCCGTGCGGGCCAGCCGCTGGTGCAGCTCCGTCCCGAACGTCTTCGCCATGGAGGCCTGGTAGGCGGGAATCAGCCCCTTCGTCTGCATGTAGGCGACGTTGTAGTTGATAAGCGTCGCAACCTGGATCTCGATGGCCATCTCGGCCAGCTTGTGCTTGACTACGGGGTCGTCGGCGATGGCCTTTCCGTTCGTCTTCGTCGCCTTCGCCCACTTCACCAGCTCTTCCAGCGTCTTCGCCGACTCAGCGGCAAAGCTAATCGAGGACCGCTCGAAGTCCAGCGTCGTCATGGCCACGTACCAGCCGCGGTTCTCTTCGCCGATCATCTGGTCCTTGGGCACGCGCACGTTGTCGAAGTAGGTGTCGGTGAAGCCGGAGAAGCCGGCCATGTTGACGATGGGCATTATGGTGATGCCCGGTGACTTCATGTCGCAAACAAAGTAGGAGATGCCGCGGTGCTTCGGCGAGTTGACGTCGGTCCGCGCCATCACGTGGATCCAGTCGCCGACCGTGCCGGACGAGGTCCACGTCTTCTGTCCGTTGAGGATGTAGTCGTCGCCGTCCTTCACCGCGCGAAGCTGCAGGCTCGCCAGGTCGGAGCCGGCGTTCGGCTCGCTGAATCCCTGCGCCCAGATCACTTCGCAGCGGGCGATGGGCGGCAAGAAGCGCTTCTTTTGCTCCTCGGTCCCGTGGACCATGATGCACGGGCCGATCATATGCACGCCCTGCCCGTCGAGGATGCGGGCACCGACGTAGGACATCTCCTCGCGCAGGATTATCTGCTTCATGTGCGTGGAGCCGCCGCCGCCGTACTCTTTCGGCCAGTGCATTGTGCGCCAGCCCTTATCGGCCATCTTCTTCTCGAAGGCGCGCGCCTGCTCGAACACCTCCGGGTCTTCGACGTCGATGTAGCCGAGCGTCCACTCCTTGCGCAGGAACTCTCGCACCTCCAGTCGAAAGGCCTCTTCTTCTTCCGTGAACTTGAAATCCATACTTAAGCCCCCTCTTCACTAGGACAAATTGATTGTCTGCTCTGACTCAAAAGGGAGATCCTCTCCTCCTTTCCCGAGGGCTGATGCCCTCGCAATGACAGTTGCCGTTTCACGTCGATGTCCCTTCCATTGCGGAGGGGACGATTGGCAGATGGTCGTAAGGCAACGTTGCCGTGATCGATCGGAGCCGGCCCTCCGGCTGGTCCGCCCGCACCGAGTCGATGAGCATACGCACCAGCGTCTCCACCCGCTGGCGCGTGAAGTCGCCTTCGAAGCCAAGCAGGTGCCTGGCGTCGAGCATCAGCCCCATGCCCAGGAAATGCCAGGCGAAGGCGCGCGCGTCGACTTCCTCTCGTACCAGGCCGCGCTTCTTGCCGTCCTCGAGGAGCTCGGCGAAGAGGTCGACGAACGAGGAGTAGTTCTCCCGCAGGGCCTGCCGTATCTCCGGGTCGCCCGCTTCTACGAGCGCCTGGAACTGCAGCTTCATGACGGCGGAGTGGCTCTTGAGGCTGTCGTAGTAGCCCACGCCGATGCTCCAGAGCGTCTCCAGCGGGTCGTCCACCTCCGACGCTATCCGCTGCCAGCTATCGATGAGCTTGGGCGCGGTAGTCCGAAGCGTGGAAAGGAAGAGGGCCTTCTTGCTGGGGAAGTAACGGTAGAGGGCGGGCTCCGAGATATCGGCTGCCCGGGCCAGGTCGGCCGTGCTCACCTTCCAGTAGTTGGAGGCGGCGAAAGCGGCCCGTGCGCTCTCGATGATGCGCTTCTTGCGTTCGGCGGCTGGTAGCCTTCTTGCTCGCGTGGTCATATGTTAGTGAACACTCACTACTAAGACTGAGAGCGCAGAGAAAGTACCACTAGGACCGTTTATCGTCAAGCGGTCGTGCGCCGAGCGGGGGGTTGTCTCAAGCTATGCCCTGAATGGGGCCAGGTAACGACTTCCATAGATGGTCGGACACAACGACGACCCCCCACTTGGAGCCGTCAAACCCCGAACCTGAGAGTCCCCATAGCCGCAGTCATACGCGGTCGATTAGCCTCAAATCCGCGTCCGCTCGTTTTATCCCGACCCATAGAGCGCCAAACCGAGCCGCTATGGGCCGCCAACACCGACGTTGACAAACGTTAGCATAGCGGTATAATTCCGGCATTGACACCTCGGTGCTGATTGTCCCCGCCTATTAACTCCCATTGGAAGAAGAGGGCAATGGCAAGCGTTTGCAAGGGCTGCGGCCGCAAGTTCGGTCTTTTGGCGCGCCTAGGAGGCCGCACGGTGTGTTCGGCGTGTGAGAGTGGCCTGCCCCCGAAAACGAGTCCACCCTCTATGTTACTCGTACAGGTAGCATCTGGTGTGACAGAGCTATACTTCCCGTCCACGGCAGCACCGTCTCCGGCGCCGGTGGCCGGTAACCCAGTGAGCTGTGGGGACGCACCGCATTGTAGTGCCGTCGCCAGCGCTCCACAAGCACCTGCGCCTCAAGAAGCGTGTCGAAGATCTCCGGGTTCAACAGCTCGTCCCTGAGCTTGCCATTGAACGACTCGACGTAGCCGTTCTCCCAGGGACTCCCGGGCTCTATGTACAGGGTCTTTACTCCTACCCTGGTCAGCCACTCCCGTACTACCTTCGCCGTGAACTCCGTGCCGTTGTCGGAGCGCAGGTGGCAGGGAGCGCCCTTCTCCACAAAGAGCTGAGCGAGCACCCCCAGAACGTCATCGCTGGTGATCCTCCTCGCCACGTATATGGCTAGGCACTCCCTGCTGAACTCGTCGATAATGACCAAGAGCCTGAAGGTGCGCCCGTCCCTCGTCCGCGCCGCCACGAAGTCGTAGCTCCAGACGTGTCCCTTGAAGGCGGGTCGCAGCCTCACGCAGGAGCCGTCGGTGAGCCAGAGACGCCCCCTCTTGGGCTGTCTCCTTGGCACCTTCAGACCCTCAAGCCGCCACAGCCTCTCCACCCGCTTGTGGTTGACTCGCCAGCCCTCACTGTTCAACATCGCCGTCACCCTACGATATCCGTATCTCCCGTACTCCGCCGCCAGCTCTACCATCCGCCGCACCAGAAGGGGCTCGTCAGATGGCGGCGCTCGTCCTCTCCTCTGGGTCGAACGTATCTGATTCAACACCAAGCAGGCCCGGCGCTCCGATACCGCCTCCCGGCCGAGCGCGTCCCTCACGTGCTCGACCGCAAGACCCCTCTTGGCCGGGCTCAGAAGTTTCCCTGGGCCGCCTCACGCAGAATGGCGTTGTCCAAGGAGAGGTCCGCCACCAGCTTCTTCAGCCGGGAGTTCTCCCGCTCTAGGTCCTTAAGCCTCCTCGCCTGATCCCTGCCCAAGCCCCCGTACTCCTTGCGCCAGCGGTAGTAGGTCTGCTCCGCCACCCCCAGCCTCCGGCATACGTCGGACACGGCAACGCCCTGCGCTAGAGCGACCTCAGCCTGTCTCAGCTTGCCGATGATTTCCTCGGCCGTGTGCTTCTTGCTGCCCAATTCAGATGCCCCCTTTCTTCGGCCCAGTATCCGATATTCCCTCGCTGAAGAGTAACATTGGATCTGGACTCGTTTTCGGGGGGCAGGTCAAGGACGATGCAGGACTTCTTATGATCACGTCACAAAGGGCTATCTTCGTGGGTTCCAAGAGGACTGTTGAGATGCCGTACTCCAAGCTACGTGGCTTAGGAGTGTTCGTTGACGGGATTGAGTTCCATATGAGCAATAGGACAAATGCGCCGTTTTTCCGTGTCGAGCACGGAGAAGCAGTTGCGACGGCCCTCAGTGCTGCCTTCCAACCGGTGCCTAGCACAAGTCATCCACTCCCAAGCAGCACAGGCTCCTCCTCCGGAGCGAAGACCGTCGCTCTGCCACGGCCAGCTCAGCGCCAACCAGTTCAAACCACAACCTCTCCCCTCCGCGACTCCCATGGGCCATCGCCCTCTGCAAGACTTGAGGCCGCACGCATTCCCGTCTGGAGAGAGCTTACAGGCGAGGAGCGCGCCAAGGTCGCTTCACTGATTGCCGAACTCATCTCCAACGGAGAGCGATGGGTGACGAACCTCGGTCGGGGTCTGAACCAAGACCTAGAGAACTCCGGCTACACGTGGCTCTCGCGCAAGGAGCGCGCCCGGTTATCGAGGTGGTGCAACCCTAACCGCTGGAGTTCACGAGAGCAGTGGGTGCAGCCGCGCGCGCAGGCGCTTAGCTTACTGCTCTTCGGCACTGTCATATCACGAGACGCTGACTGACATAGCTCGGCACAGTTGCCCAACCGTAACAAACCCCGTAGAATCCTGTCGTCAGATGTCAGGCGGGCAAGACCGCAGGATTCGCCCTAGCAGAGCGCCATCTGACCTTCCCCGCAGATTCGGTGAGCAACGCCGAGTGTAGGCCGAACGGCAAACGGACTTTTAATCCGGGAGTCGGGGGGGGGAGTTTACCCGCCTCAGGCGGGAGTCCCCCACGGCCCTCCAGACGGCTTTCCTGGCGCCGTCAGCTCTGACTCCTCATCCCTCTTCCGACTCCCGACGCCGCTCCTCGTCCTCCCGCGCCGCCTCCACCTCCGCCTCGAACGCCGCCTCCGGCGATTTGCCCGGCGCCTCCGGCCTCGGCATTCGCGCCTCCAGCCGCGACCCCAGCAGCGCGTAGAAGTTCACCCCCAGGTAGTGGAGCGGCTTCGATTCGTCGTCGTTCAGGAGCCACGTCCCGTCGAACGCCTCCGTGTCCGCCTGCGCCGCCAGCACCAGTCCGACGAACAGCACGTGGTCGCCCGTTCGCACCGCGTCTTCGACGCCGCACTCCACGTACGCCACGCAGCCTTCGATGAGCGGCGCCTCGACCCGCGTCGCCTTGAACGTCGGCAGCTTCGTCAGCTCCAGCTTGTCGACGTCCGCGCCGCTCACACTGCCCAGGTACTGGACGTGATGCAGCAGGCGGCGGCTGGGGATATTGAGCGCGAACTGCTCGCTGTAGCGGATCATGTCGTAGCTGTGGCGCGACGGGCTGATCGCCACGCCAACGAGAGGAGGATCGAAGCTGAGCGGGGTAACGAAGGCGGCCGGCATAACGTTGTTCTTGCCGTGCCAGGCGCTGGTGACGAGGGTTATGGGGCCGCCTGACAGGAGGCGGCGGGCATCAGTCTCGGCAACCGGCACTCTCATCTCATCCTCCTGTGTCGCTCGTCGAGAGGCCCTCGACCGCCTGCCGGTCCGACGCAGAGAAGGCACACAGCGTGGCTTCGATATCGGGGAACTCGTCGATTGCCCGCGCCATCGCCTGCGCCACCTCGCGCGACGGCACGCCGACGATTCCCGCGCCGAGCAGCGGAAACGCAGCGCTCTTCAGTCCCAGCTCTCGACACAACGCCAGCGCCGACCGCGTTCCCTCGTAGATGTCGTCGACGCTGGCCCGCCGGCCGTGCGCGTAGTCGATCGTCGGGACGTGGATCACGTAGCGCGCCTTGAGGGTCCCCGCCGTCGTCGCCACCGCCTTCCCAATGTCGCACCAGCCGACGCGGTCGCTCTCCTCCTGGATGATGCGCCCGCCCCCTCGCACGATCGCCGCCGCCACGCCGCCGCCGTGCCGGAGCTGCGTGTTCGCCGCGTTAACAATCGCGTCCGCCGCCACTTCCGTGACCGGCCCGTAGTGAATGCGCATCCTCGCGCCTCCTGTAGAAGGCTACCCTCGCCATAGCCGTAAGCAAATGATAACATCTCTTGCAACGAACATAACGTGGGAGTCCGACTATGGCCATCAAGACCAGAACGTGTCTACTTCTCGGGATCGTCATCGGCGCCGTCGCGTTGCTCGGCGTTGCCTGCGGAGGAGGCTCGAGCAACAGTGTCGGCGACGAGTCGGAGGGCACCAGCACGCCCCTCACCACTTGCAAGCCCGCTAGCCCACCGGTCTTCCCCGCTCCCATAAACGTTCCGGCCGGCCAGCAGGAATACCAGTCCGCGGACCTGGGCTACAGCATCCTCTACCCGATCGACTGGAAGGCGTCGCCGAATCTGGCGAACTACCAGAACGTCTTCGGCGATACTTTCTTCTCCCCGGATTCGTCCGGAGACGTTACGCCCAACATCACCGTCACCTGCGAGACCATCCCCGTCGGCGGCGACACCAACGCCTATGTCGACTATCGTCGAGCAGTGCTTCAGCAGCTCCTCGAGGCCAGCCCGGACTCCGCCGCCGATGTCACGGTCGACGGCAAAGACGCCATCTTCTGGCACTATAAGATAGCCAGCAACAAGACATCTTCCGTCGCCGACAAAATTGAAGTCCTCTTCGCCGACGACCGCGGCGGTTGGATGATCTCGCTCGTCGCGCCCGAGGGTCATCTCGGCGACTACAAGCCTGTCCTCGACAGTGTCATGGCGTCGTTCCACGAGTATTGACGGCGGCGGCAACCTGAAGGATTCGCGCGGCTTTTGGGGGGAGCGGCGCGAGCATCTCGGGCAGGTTGTTTGGTCGACTCGTGACTAATGTTGTTGTGGAGTGGAGCCCTTGCCCGCGCCGCTCTAGTCACCTTCCGCTATAGTTGGGGTAGTAGCCGGCCGGCCCACCAAAAGACAGACCGGTCGACATAAGGCTGGTTGCTGTCGCGAAAGGTGAACAAGCAGAGATTAGGCTCTAGGGCTGCTCCGTGGCATCGGGCATATCCCTCGATCACCACCGTCGCGGCGCCTAAAGAAATGCCCCGAGCTTCGATAAGATGAACGCCCGTATCCTCGTCGGCACCTGCTCTTGGGCGGACAAAAGCCTCATCGACTGCAACTGCTTCTACCCGCCGGAAGCCAGGACGCCCGAGGGCCGACTCCGCTACTACGCGTCTCGTTTCCCCATCGTCGAGGTGGACAGCAGCTACTACGGCCTGCCCACCGAAGCCACAGCCGGCCTGTGGGTCGAGCGGACGCCGCCGGAGTTCGTCTTCGACGTCAAGGCCTTCCGCCTTCTCACCAACCATCCGACGCCGCCGCAGGCGCTCACGAAAGAGCTGCGTGAGAGCCTGGGCAGCCTGGCCGGCGAAAAGCGTAACCTGTACTATCGCGACTTTCCGCCGCCGGTCCGCGACGAGGTCTGGCGCCTCTTCGCCGACGCCCTCCTGCCCCTCGACAGCGCCGGCAAGCTGGGCGCCGTCCTCTTCCAGTTCCCACCCTGGTTCCTGCCCGGTCGCCAGAGCGCTGAGCACATCGTCGAAGCCAAACAGCGTCTCCCGCAGTACCGCGTAGCCGTCGAATTCCGCAACGCCCGTTGGCTGTCCGACACGAACCGCAAGCGCACTCTGGACCTTATGCGAAGCAATCAGATCTCGCTCGTCGCCGTCGACGAGCCACAGGGCTTTGCCTCCAGCCTGCCGCCCGTCGCCGAGGCGACCGCCGACCTCGCCGTCGTGCGCTTTCACGGCCGCAACGCCGAAATGTGGGAGCGCAAAGGCGCCAGCGTAGGCGACCGCTTCGATTACCTGTATTCTGAGGATGAGCTACGGGAGTGGGTTTCCCCCATCGAGAGGCTGGCCGCCGCCGCGCGCGAAGTCCACGTCCTCATGAACAACTGCGTCAGCGACAAGGCCGTCGTGAACGCGGCGCAAATGCGCGCCCTGCTTGGAACTTAGGCGATGGAAATCTGGAAGGCTTAGCTGCCGGGCGTGGGGATCGGCGTGTCAGGATTGCTGCTGGCGGCGGTCGTAGCCTCCGGCGGGACTGGTGGCGGGGGCATCGGAGTAGCCGTTGGCTGTGGCGTGGGTGTGGCCGTTGGCAGCGGCGAAATAACGATGCTGTTCAAGATGTGGTCGACGATGTCCGCATTCGTCGGGCTGAACGCTTTGAGATCGTCCAGCGTGGCCTGCCAGACGGTCGCTCCGTCTGTTCGCCTGACGACAAACTCCTGGAACGCCCCTTCGATGCTCTGGTCCCAGTACGTGTTTCCGTTCCGCGGGTTGATGACAACTATCGTCGAGATGTCGGCGTTCACCAGTCGCAGCAAGGAGGGAGCCACCGCCACGCCATACGGATTTACCTCCAGTCCCAACATCTTCCAGCCGCTGCTTTGTGAAGGAACCTGCACCGAGAGCTGACCGATCGCCACGATATCCCAGGAGACGCCGGCCGTGTTCTCGTATTGAACTGGCGCAACCACCACCGCGTTCGGTATGGGCGTCAACTCCGGCACAACTGGCTGTGGGGTCGATGGTTCGGTGGTCGCGGCGCCTTGCGTCGGCTGAACGGCCATCGGCGCGGAAGTTGCCGTGCCCGCCGGCGCAGACTGCGTAGCCTCAGGCGTGGGAAGAACGGCGCCCTGATCATCGCCGCTGCCCATTACAATCGACGAGGCCACGAACAACGCCTTGGAAGAGGCCACCTGGGCCTCCTGCAGGTCATCCGAAGCGCTCGGGTCGACGAGTGGCGCTACGTTTTGGAGCACCTGCTGCTGTTGCATCGCCAGCGCCGACACCTTCTCCGCGTCCTGGACGCTCAAGTTCGCAGTCACCAGGGAGTTGGTCTGGCTCGCCAGGTCGCTGAGCGGCCCGTCGCCGATGCGGTGTCCCTCCTCTGCCAGCTTCTGGACTTCGTCTAACCGTCTCTGCGCGAACTCGATGTCTAACTGTCTCCGTCCGCCCTGGTCGAAAGTCAGTGTGTAGCGAATGTCTTCCATCGTGCGCTTGACAGGGTAGCGCCAATCACCCGGCAGCGTGTCAGCCGACGTCGTCACCGCGAAGCTGCCGACGCTAAGGAAGGCAACTACCATAACGGCGGCAATGCCTGTTGCGATGCGGAAAGCCGGCCGCCAGCGGGGGACGCGCCGAGGCGACAGCACTTCCTGCGCCGCCGTCAGCAAGCGTCGCCGCGCGGCCATCACGAACGATCGTCTGGGCTCTGCCGCCAGCTCTCGCCTCAAGCGGGGCTCCGTCATACTCAGGAAGCGTTCCCGCGCGTTCGCCGCAAACGCCGGTCGAGGCGCCACGTTGAAAGTCTCACCAACCAACGCGGCGGTTCTTAGCAGCGGTTCCAGGTCGGTCGCATCCTCGGGATAGAGCGAAAGGCACTCCTCCAGCGTTCTCTTCCCGCTGGAAAGCGCTTCCAGACACTCGCTCAACCGCTGTTCAAATTGATTACTCAAATCTGTCCCTCAGCCGTAAGCGTATTTGGCTCCGACCGCAGCATCCTCTGCAGCCTAAGTACCGCCTTGTGCTGCAGCGTCTTCACGTTCCCCTGACGTTTGCCGAGCACCTGGGCCGTCTCCGCTATCGACAGACCGCCGGCAAAGCGCAGGGCTATGACGTCCCGCTGCGCCTCCGGCAGCTTCTGGACGGCCAGTGCGACCTCGCCGATCATCATCTGCGTCTCGACGATCGCTGCCGGGTCGTGGCTGGCTGTCCATCATCCCCTCGTCGAGCGTCTCCTGGCCCTTCCTGACGCCGTTCTTTCGATAGTGGCTCACCAGGTGGTTCCGCGCGATGCGAAAGAGCCACGCTGAGAAGGGAACGCCCGTCTTCTTATAATCGCCAATCGCTCCTAGCATGCGCAGGAAGACGTCCTCTGTGAGGTCTTCAGCTTCCGCCACGTTCCCCACGCGCGAGAGCACATATCGATAAACGCGGGGCAGATACCAGTCATACACTGCTCCCAGCGCTTGCGGCTCGCCCGTCTTAGCCCGTTCAATTACCCCCTCCTCTATTTCGGAAGGAAGGGGAATGGCTGCGGCCCCCAGGTCCACGGCTCGGACTCCTGTCCTGTAGGAATCGTTGGTTAATAACATAACACAGTCGTCCGAACACGTCCATTTGAAATGCGGGCCGAGCTCCCCACGAACATGAGAACGTTTTGGCGCGCGAAAAGTTAACGCCCGTGGCCACCGAACCTCGCCACAAATCCAGGAATCTCGGCAATGAGGAAGACCGTAGACAGCCGGCAGCGGGCCAGGCGGCTAGCTCATCTCGATCACGGCAAAGACCAGGGGAGCCAACTGACTGGCGCGGAGGTAGCAGGTGACGCCGGTGCCGCGCCACTGCGGCTTGAAGACATGGCTTCCCGCCGTCACTTGCGTCAACCAGCCGATCTGGAGGTCTTGAAGGTAATAGGGCTGACTGTACTGCACGCCGTTGTCGTTGCCCTGGCGCATCCCGTCAATCGTAAAGTCGAAGCACTCATACTGGAGGCCGGCCGCGTAGCCTGAGCCGAGGAGCAGCAGCATAACCCAACTGGCGCCTGTGGTCAGTTTAATGACGAGGTTGTTGCCGTCGATGTCGACGAAGGAAGTGTTCGTCGTCTGGTAATCGCCAGCCGTGCGCACGACGCGTGCGCCCTGGAAACCGCCGCCGCCCCCACTCCCGCTTTCGACGGCGCCGCCCGCCTCAACCAGCTCGCCGAACATCCGCAGTTCGCCCATCGAATTCTCCTCGCCGTCGCCAAGAATAGCGCGTCAAGAGGCGCCTCTAGGAACCGCCTCACAATAGCACATTAGTGCTTCGCGTCAAGGACATCGTGTCACCCGACGAAGGTCCTGGCGATGCCAGGTCACGTGTAAAATTCTTCACCGATTGTACCGGTTCCCCTCCCGTCCGCTTGACTGAGGCTTACCAACATCCTATTCTGCAGCTACCCTCAAATATACATAATATTGGAGGCAGAGGAATGAAGGTCCGGATTCTCCTGTGTTGTCTTGCCTTGGGCGCGCTTGCTCTCGTCGCCGCCCTTGTCGTGGGCTTACGATCACAGGACGTGACAACGTCGGCGCGGGCGCAAGGCGAACCTTTCATGCAGTTGGACATGGATCCCAACAATGGCAGCGGCCCTTGTAATCCGGTCGATGATAGCGTAACCGTCGGCCAGGGGTCTGAGTACGACGTCGCAGTCTGTCTCACGGACTCCACCGACTCGCCCAACTCCTTCGAGTTTCACATCGATCACAACGATTCCGTCGACCAATGTGTTCCTGAAGATTGCCCCGACAAGAACTGCCTCGACAGCAACCCTGATGCCAATGCCGGCACGACCACCTTTGGCCAATCGCTGGGGACAGGCTGGGATTGCTTTGTCATGGACGTGGCGCCTCCCAGTTGCAGCGATACCCTCGGACAGATCTCCCTGGCCTGCATAGCTGCCACGACTCCCGGGACTCTGCCCGCGGGCCCCGGAGTATCAGCCCCTGTCGGGATCATTCACTTCAAAGCCGCATCCCAAGGCACCGACAAGCTGTCAATCGCCGTGGCAACGGCTGCGGACTGGGAAACCGCCGAAATATTTGATTGCGATCAAGACAGTGGTTCCTGCCGCGGAGGCACCGTCGTCGTAGGTCCCCCCAGTCCTGAATCGCCGACGCCCGTGCCAACAGCCGCACTGACGCCGGCTCCCGGCGTAACGCCTCCGACCGTTGCCCCAGGCGAGGCAACAGGGATCGCCGCCGCCGAGGCGCCTGCCGCCACCGCCGCCGCGGCCGCCGCGGCTACCGCCGTCGCCCAGGGAACGCCGATTACGTCGGTCAACGCAACCGCTACGGCAGTGTCCGCCGCTACTAAGGCTGCAGCCGCGACGAAGGCGACCGCCGGTGGCACGCCCACACCAAAGCCTTCGACGACACAGCAGAAGACCAGCGGCTCCTCCGGCCCGAACGCTGGCCTAATCGCCGGCATCGTTATCGTCGCTCTCATCGTCGTCGGAGTGGCGGGCTGGTTCACCTTCCGAAAGCTGCGCGCTCGCAAGGCATAGACGAGACGAACGGAACCGAGAAGAGCCCTCGTCCCAGCGGCGAGGGCTCTTTCGTTGGCCGGGCGGAAGACCTTCTCCAGAGCGAGCGCTCGCGAAGCCTTGGTCAGGGCAGCATACGAAGAAGCGGCGCCCGAGAATCCCGGACGCCGCTACGAATACGAGCTAAGAAGTTGTCAGGAGCGACGGCGCTTCACGATGAACGCTCCACCGCCGGCGCTTCACTATGAACGTTCCCCCGCCGGCGCTTCACTATGAACGCTCCACCGCCGCCGCCTACAACCACCACCGCGCCAACCGCCAAGGCAATGACGAGCCAGGGGAAGCCGCTGCTCGTCCCCACCACATGAATAGAAGCGTCTTCGGTGGTAGAGGGTGTCTCCACAGGCATGCCGCCCTGGTCCACCTCAGCCGCGACGAGCTTCACGTCGGTGAGATTGAGGGGCGAATCCCCGCCGCCCTTGGGAGTAAACGTTACGACGGCCAGCGTCCCGCTTCCGTCCGGCCCCGCCTTGCCACCCAACGACCCCACCGGAGGGGCAAGAGTGACGCACACGAACTGCAGCAGTCCACTGTTGTCGTTCTTCGTCGGGCAATTGACCTCCCGGCCGGTGCTGCCCAAGAGCGTGTCGCCCTTGACGTCCACGAATTTCAATACAGACGGGTCGTATTGGAGGCTGAACTGATATCCGGCCAGATTGTGCATATCCGAGACGAGGATGTTCACGTCGAAGTCTGGATCTCCCTGCTTGATCGGCTGATCGGAAGAAGGCGGCTGCACCGTCAGCTTGGTAGTGGTGGTATCCCCCTGGGCTCCTGCGCTTCCCGCGAAGGCGACAAACGCCAGGCCCAGGCCAAGCAGTCCGACAGTTGCACACCTGTAAATGCGCTTACGCTGACCTTTCATCGCTCCAAGTACCTCTTTCGCTGCAGCTCTCGCCGGGTTCTCCTCCGGCAGGAAGACGCCGCTTACCTAAGTATGATATCGGTTAGCTCCGAAGGCTCTCGAGGCCAACCTCAACGGCGAGACCACCGGCCTCGCGCTATCGATCTTAACCTTTCCCCTAACCCTATGGCCAGACCACCATTCGCCCATTTTGTTCCAGCGACGGCTGTCCAGCCCACTACCGCCAGGAGAGCTGTCAAGAGCAGTATCAACGTTCCGCCTGAAGTGCCTCCGGAATTCCCGCCGCCGCCCGAGCCAGGCAGAGCAGTCGCAATGCGAGTCACCTCTGCCGGGAAGACGCCGGTCTTGGGTGTAGGAGTACGTTCCGCCGGCGAAATTGTTCCCTGCGGCGTCGACGTGGCCGTCGCGGGGCCCGGCGTGGACGTATTCGCCGGCGTTGACGGCGTTTGCGAAGGCGCAACTGCCGTCGATGTCGCCGTAGGAACAGTGGGCGTCGGCGTCTGGGTTGCCGGCGGTGTCTCGGTCACTGTCGGCGTGTTTGTCGGCAGTGAGGTTGCTGTAGCGGTAGGCGTCGGCTGCGGTGGCGGCTCCAGACCCTGGCAGGTCCACCGGTCCCGCCCGAAAACGAACTGCAAGTCCTTGATATCGATGTCGCCATCACCGCTTGCCGGTTCGAGGTCGAACCAGATGTCATATGGCCAAAGGCCAATATACGTACCGTAGCGCCCTGCCTCCGATTGCTCGTCGATGACATTGACCACGCAGTCCTTGTTCACATCACCTTCCAGCGCCCGAACGAGAATGCTCGATCCGCTGACCTGCCCGACGGGAATGGGATTATTCAGATCGTCTTTCAGGGTCGCGCCGGTGTCTAGGGCAAGCTCCGTGCGGATGCCGTTGCCGAGCGTCGGCCGAATGGTCACGTTGGGCGTCAGTGTTATGTAGGCAATTATTCCCCCTCCCCCGGCACCCGGCTGGCTGCCCGTGGAGGTGCAGGTCATCTGCAGGTAAGACTCTGTCTGGACCTGCTGGCATTGCGTCTGACGGCCCGTGCTGCTCAAGAAAGGTCCTTCGGTTACGCTCACGCTGACGACGTCTCTATTGAAGTAAAGCGTAAAATCAAAGCTACCGAGGCGAACGCCGGGCGGCAAACTCCAGACGCCCGCGCTGACGGTGAGCTTGCCTTCGCCGTTGTTCGTGCAGGTGCCTGGGCCGCCACTGCAGATCCACAAGTTAGCGTTGCCTGGGTATATCGCCAGCACAACGGGGCTGGCTGCCGCTGCGGTCGGAGGCGTCTGCACGCGAGGCGCGACGACGAACCACATGCCGAGCACAGCAGCAAGCGAAACGGCGAGGGACAGCAGCATTCGCGTCCGTGGCCTCCGCCAAACGACGCGGCCTGGGAAGACTCGCTCAAGCCTCCGATCCGCGCTCATCACTGCCCCCTGCCCATGGCTGAGACGGAAACCGATCCGCCCGCTGTCCCCGCTGCGATCGCCTGGCTGAAGGGATCGAACAGCGCCGAATCTGTGAGGTTAAGGGAGGTTGTTCCAGGCGCCGCCGCCCGGAAAGTGATCTCCGCCAGGAGCCCATTGCCGCTGGCACCCGGCGCGCTGCCTCCACTTGTGCAGCCGAAGTGGAAGCTACCGCCGCTGACGGTGGGTGGCGGACAGGAAACCAGGCGTCCGCTGCTCCCGAGGAAGGTCCCATTGCTGACGCCTGTGAACACGACGACATTCGGATCGAATTGAAGCGCGAACCCGTACGTTCCAACGTCCGTAACGTCGCTTGCCATCACGTCCACAGTGAAGTAGTCACCCACCATTACGTTCTGTGACGGCGGATTGATCAGGACGGCTCCCGGGCCCAGCGCCGGAGCCAGCGACGCCAACCCATTGGGGGCGCCCTGGGAAGGCGTCTCTACCGGCGTGTCAGTCGGCGTCTCTGTGTCTGTGGGAGTCTCCGTTGGCGTATCTGTGGCCGTGGGAGTGTCCGTCGGGATCTCCGTGGCTGTCGGCGTATCCGTGGGAGTCTCCGTTGGCGTATCTGTGGCCGTGGGAGTGTCCGTCGGGATTGGCGTAGCTGTTGGCGTATCAGTGGGCGTCTCGGTAGCGGTCGGAGTGTCCGTCGGGATTGGCGTAGCTGTTGGCGTATCGGTGGGCGTGTCCGTCGCCGTTGCTGTAGCCGTCGGGGTGTCCGTGGGAGTATCCGTCGCTGTTGGCGTATCGGTGGGCGTGTCCGTCGCCGTTGCTGTAGCCGTCGGAGTATCCGTTGGCGTGTCCGTCGCCGTCGCTGTAGCGGTCGGAGTGTCCGTAGGAGTATCCGTCGGCGTCTCTGTAGCAGTGGAAGTTGCCGTCGGCGTAAGGGTCGGCGTCGGCGTGGGGGGCGACATGACGGATGCCGTTCCTCCCACGGCCGCTGCGTCAATCGCGACGCCGTAAGGGTCGGAAAGCGCGTACTCCACAAAGTTCAGTGGGCTTGTCCCCGGCGCGGTCGCCTGGAAAGTGATCTCCGCCAGAAGTCCGGTCCCGCTGGCGGCCAGAGCGCTGCCGCTGCTCACGCAACCGAAGCCAATCTGCGCGTCGCCCACCGTCGGAGTTGGACAGAATGGGCTACGTCCGGTGCTGCCAAGGAAGCCCCCATTGCTTATGCCTGCAAACGACAGGACGTTCGGGTCGAATTGAAGCGTGAATTCATATGCTGCAACGTTCGTGACGCTGCGCGCCATCAGGTCCACCACGAAATAGTCGCCCACGGTCACTGACTGTGAAGGCGGATCGATCAGGATACCCGGAACATTAGGAGCGAGTGTCGGCGTCGGCCCCGGCGTTGGCGTATTCGTCGGCGTTGGACTCGGTCCTGGCGTCGGCGTAGGCAGCGCTGGCCCGATCGTTAGCGACGCCGCTCCGCCGATGTTGGAAGGCATTTGTTTGCCTAACAGATCGGTAATGAGCGTCTCCGTTACCGTGACTTGCGTATCGCCCATCTGGAGCGGAATGAAAGTGAAAGTGGCAAGTACTCCGCCGCCGCTTGCCCCTGCCGGGTCGGGGGAAAACGTGAAGCATGAGAACCGCACGATATTGGGCGTTGGGGTCGGCTCCGCATCCGCAGAGTTGCATTGCACGATGCGCCCGCTGCTGCCCAGGAACGGACCGTTCTGCACGTCTAGGGTCGCGTTGCCGCTGCTATCATATATGTAGTGCGGTTGCAGGAAGGCCGGATCGAAGCCGACGGTTACCTCATATGCTCCGAGGTTGCTCACGCCATCTACCACGACGTTCACGCTGACTGGGGCCCCGACGTTTGCGTCCTGCGAGGCCGGCCCCGCGCTTAACGTGGCGGCTCCGCCCAGCGGAGTGTTCGTGGGCGTTGGCCCGGTAGTTGGACTCGGCCCCGGCGTCCAGGTCGGCCTTGGCGTCCGCGTGGCTGTCGGCGTTGGGCTTGGCCCGGAGGTCGCCGTCGGCGGCGGCACGGCAGTGTTCGTTGCGGTCGGCGTGCTCGTAGGCGTAGGCGATGGCCCGGGAGTGGGCGTCGGCGCCGGCACCACAACAACCGTTCCGCCCAGGAGCGCATCAGTAGGAATGATGGTGGCCTGAATGTCAGTCAGCAAGAAGTCACTCAAGCTCATCTGGCCGGTGCCCTCGCCGACGGCTGCGAAGGTTATTGTCGCAAGGACGCCGTTCCCGCTGGGGCCGTTAGGGCTCGGGCCCAATGTGCCGCAGACGAGCCGAACGGTATTAGACGTTGGCGATGGCTCCGGGTCCGGAGGGTTGCAACTTACGCTGCGCCCGCTGCTGCCCAGGAAGGGGCCGTACTGCGCGCTGACGTAAGATGCGATGGCCGGGTCGAACTGGAGGCTTGCCTGAAAAGCGCCGAGGTTCGTGACGTTGTTGACCAGAATCTCGACGCTGAAGTCGCTGCCGTTGAATGTCGTCTGGCCCGCCGGACGGAGGCAGGCGACGACGCCCCCCGGAGAATTCTCGCACGTGGGCGCGGGCGTCGGCGTCGGCGTTACGGGGGTCGGCGTCGATGTCGGCTGCGGCGTCGCACCGTTGATACTAACTGACCCGTCCGTCGTCGCCACCGGTATGTCATTGCTGAGGGGGTCGCTCAGGTCGGTAGGACTGACGAAACTCAGAGCGCTCGTTCCTCCGGCCAGTGCGCTGAACCTTACCGTCGCCAGCTCGCCGGAGCCGGTGGGCCCATCCGGAGTGCCAACCGTACCGCAGGCGTAGTTCACCGTCTCCAGCGGCTGGGTGTCGGTCGGCGGTTTCACGATGGATTGGCAGAAGATAACTGTCCGGCCGCTGCTTGCCAGGAACGGCCCGTTCACCGCCGACACGAAGGACACCAGGGTCGGGTCGAACTGGAGAGTGAACTCATACGCGCCAAGATTAGAGACATTGTCCACCATCACGTTGACGCTGAACGTATCGCCCGCGTTGACGCTTTGAGTCTGCGGGTCGAGGCGCATGACCGCCGGGTCCTGGGTCTGATCGGCAGAGACGAACGTAAGATAGATAATGAACGCCACGCCGGCTGCCAGCGCCGCCGCAAGGAGGATGCCGTGCCACGCCTTCATATTAATAATAATGGAAGACCTCGGCTTACGTTACTTCAGCCAGATGGAACTGCCGTCTAACCCTTAAACGGCGAAAGCGTCGGGATATAATGCCTACCGACATCCTGATCGGCTCGTTCGGATATCCAGGCTGTGAGGGCGTACGGGCCACCACCGCAAAGCTTACCATAATGAGCCCTCTAATTACATAATGTTGCCGTCGTAGTCCAAACTCTGTCTTGCATATCCCGCAACACGAGGCTTTAGATTCTAACGCCGTTTGCCTCATTTCATGTTATGAAGCAGCAGCGCGGGCGTTAAATCTTATGCCGAAACAAAGGTCCTTCTTCGGGATGACACAGACTGGAGGTGACTTATCGGCCCTTCTCCGCCCCTCTTGCCCGTGTCGCATATTTCCGGCATTTTCGGTCACGGGTACTTGACAAAACCTGCTGGGAGTGCTAAAACAACGACGACTGGTGGCCTTTCCCCGCTTAAAGACCTAACCGAATAGCTGGCACTGATTGCCAAAGAACCACCAAGGAGCGCCATGCGTTTCTGTGTAGGTTCGTCTTCGGTCTGCGAATGGTGCGACGGAGGATTCCCCCTCGTCACCAGTCCCCTTCGTTGCCCGGCAGATCCGCCACCAGTGAGTTAGACGTACTAGTTTTAGCGCACGGCCCGGAATTGCTAAAGGGCAAGAAAGGAGGACCGCATAGAAGGGGGGCAGGACAATACTGGTCATGACTCTGAGGATGGGTCAGGCCGGCATTCCAATTGTTTTTCTCTGGTAGGAGGAAATTGATGATAAAGAGAGCCTCGTTTGTAGGCGCAATCGGGCTGGTAGCGGTAGTGGCCGCCCTGCTCTTGGGTTCGTTGGGTCGCGGTGCGACCCCGAGCCAGGCAGGCATCGGCATACCGATCCAGCCTTTCTACCCGGACTGGTCCGCCAGCGGAGTTTCGAGCACCGCACTCGGCGACACCAATGCCGGGGGACTCCTGGTAAACAACCTCACCGTAACGACTATCCCGCGTGGCACGCGTATCGCCATTCCCTGGATCTTCACCAGCCCCGAGTGGGGAACGCCCATTAGCATGGACACAGCGCAGGGGTCGAACCTGGGCGATATCATAGTCACGCTGGACGTCATGTGTGACTCCACGGGCTCAGGCGCCGAGGACACGCTGGCGACGTCCGCCAGTTCAACCACCCCGTACCCGTGGACCCAGGGCAATATTGCGGGAGGGGTAGGCGAAAGTGACTCCTGGCTCGCTCCCCTGGTGCCGCCTTACCCGTGGTTCATACGCGACACCATGCACGCGGACACGTTCTGGGTCGCCGGCGCCAAGGTCGGCGCTGACGTCGACCTGAACACCGTGTTCACCACCATTCCCTGGTCGCCCAACGGCAACGGCAGCGTCGCCACAACGAAGAACGGCGGCAACCCGATTGCCTGGTCCGCTGCTGCCAACGGTCTGTGCATCGACACACCGCAGAATAGCACGTCGCACACAGAGACCAGCATTGCGCCGCCGCTCCTTGGTGACACGGGCGGGGCTTGCACCGGCGGAAACTGCTCCGACGCGGCCGTCTACGGGCCGATCGGCAAGTTCACCCAGAGCGGCGCCGGATCAGTCCCTGTGAAAGACGTCTACTTGAACAGAGGACCCGACGCGGGCAGCTTCACCGCTCACTGGGAGACCGAGGCGACAAACCCGAGCGTTGCCAACGCCACCATCGTCGGCGGAACGAGCTCCGGCGCGACGAGTACGTTGGACCACGCTCAGGCCCTTCCGGTAGCCGTGTCTACAGATGACCCGCAGAGCATCGCGGTCACCTGCCCCGGCACCGGCGAGGGGCTCATCGTCGTAAAGAACGTCCTCTGGCCGGTTGCCCCGACCCAGGACTACTACCCGGCGGACGACGCCGGCATCCTGGTGATCAAGGTAACCTGCGGCTCAGCCGGAGCATCGCCGGTGGACATGTCGGTCACCGAGTTGAGGCCGATTGCCGTGTCCACTCCCGTCCCCTCGAGTCCGAACATGGGACAGAAGCCTGAGCAGCTCAACCTCTCGACCACCGGACAGTCGGCAACCGTCACCATTCGCGACGTGACCACCAACAACACCGCGAATCCGGCGCCCGCCGACGTGTACCTGGATGCCGAGACATCCGGCGTTGTGACCACTAGCTGGGCTGACGACGCGACGCAAGGCTTAGGGGTGGGGAACGGGGGACCGAACCCGTTGGAAGCAACCGATTGCTCACCGGCCACTCCCTCGTGCAACAAGTTTGCTAGCGTTAGCATGCCCGCGGGCCAGAGCGACATCAAGGATGACTTGACAGTCACCTGCCCTGCCAGCTCAACCCCGGGCCGCTACTCGGTCGTCATTAAGGGCATAGTCGCCCCCACCGGCGGCGAGACGAAGTCCCAGGACAACGCCAACCGCCTGGTTATCATGGTCAACTGCTGGAGCAGCCCACCGACGGGCGACAACCTGGACGACGGCACGGGTCTCTACCCGCGCTGGGAGATTGCGGAAAGCAACCCCGACTCGCGTCAGTCGGGCGCCCTCTCATCGGGGATCCTGCAGCCGCCCTCCTTCCCTCAGGAAGGTGGTCCTGACTCCAAGCTGCAGCAGCCCATCGGCACCTACATCGAGCACTTCCTGCAGCTCGGCTGCTACTGGGAAGCGCCCGGTGGATGCCAGTTGACAAACGGTGGCCCGACTACCGGACCAGGGTCCTGCGACACCAACCTTGACGGCTTCATTACCGCCGCCGAGAGCCAGCAGGACTACCGCCTGGTTGCTCTGGGTGGCTTGGCGACCATCGACCCGAGCGGTTCCTGTCTTGAGCTGCCCCAGTACGCTCAGCCTGGACGCCCGGTTGCGCTCCCGCAGACCAGCCCGGGCATGTGCCCGCAGGTACCGTGGGCAGAGGCCGGCGGACCGCTCGCATCCCAGACCACGTACCCCATAAACATGGACCACGACTGCGACGGTCTCCCCGACGGAGTTGAAGTCGCATTCGGTTCCAACCCCATGGTTGCCGACACGGACGGTGACGGCGCCAACGACTACGTGGAGATGTTCGACTTCACTAGCCCGGTGAACCAGGACACGGACGCCGACGGCTTCCTTGACAAGCCGTCCAACGTCTTTGGCGACAACACCGACCACTCGATGGACAACTGCCCGACCGTCGCCAACGCCGACCAGAAGAACACCGACGGCAAGCACCGCGCCGTGGGTAGCACAATCCCGGCGGGCAAGGCCAGCAACCCGAACAAGGACAAGATAGGCGACGCCTGTGACGCCGACAACGACAACGACGGGCTCCCGGACACCGTCGAAGGTGTCATGGGCACGACACCCATAGGCACGGTAGGCGGCTGCAACCCGGCGACGAATCCGAACTGCCTGCCCTCCTACGACACCAACGGCAACCACTGCGTCGACGGGTCTGAAGTCTTGCTCGGCGGCAACCCGCTGGGCACGGCCAAGTGCCCGGGTTCGCTTACCCTGGCCCAGGAGAAGTTCTTCCGTGCCTGTCACTGGAACCTCCCGGTCCTCGGCGCCTATGGTGGAGCGTGGGACGCGAAGTACAGCAGCAACAGCGACCGTACGGAGCTTGACGCTGACAACGACGGCATCGCCTGTCAGACCTCTACCGGCGCTGTTGGAGACAAGGACAACGACAGCGGGCCGAGCGCCCTGCCCGACGTCCCGGACATCACTGAGATCGAGGGCTACAACACCAACCCGGCCAACAAGGACACGGACGGTGATGGGTGCGAAGACTACGTCCAGATCAACGACGTGAACGGAAGCGGCGCGGTCGACACGACTGACCTGCTGATCGTTGCCAAGCGTCTCGGCGGAGCGACTGCGGCGAACAAGATGTCCGACGAGATAATCGACGTCAACAAGGACGACACGATCAGCTCGAGCGACCTGCTTCAGGTTGCCAAGAACACCTGCACTGCCAAGGGTAATGCGGGTGGCTGTGGTGCGGCGGTCTGCAAGAACGCCGTCTACTAGTTTACGGAAAGGCCGTTTCTGAAACGGAGCGGTAGAGCAACGGAATAGACGAGAATCAGTACCGTCCGGGCCAACCCCCGAAAGGACGGCCCGGACGGTACAACAAACCAGGCATCAACCGCAGAAGAGTCCGGCGCGGAACGCGCAGAAAGGAAAGGAGGGGCGACAACGGGACATAAGTCAACAAACGGACCCCGCCCAGTTACTATTGTGGTAGGAGGTAACCCTTAAAAATGAAGCGTTCGTTACTAGTAATAGCAGCCGTATCGGTCCTGGGCTTGATCCTTGGTGGATTCTCGCTCTTCGGCCACAGCGGCACGGCCAAAGCGGCCGTTTACTCGGTCCCCATATCGTCCATTCCGGGCGCTGCGCCTAGCGGTGTTACCGGAACGGTCAACTACGCGGATCTCGGCGGCGGCGTGGTTGGCGCCTCGACAGTTGCCTCAGCAGCCGGTCTTGCGCCATTCTTCACCAACGTGCCGGTGATCTTCTTCTTCAACAAGCCAGACTGCGACGACGCTACTGCTGTAGTTGGCGTCGAGGTTTGGCACCCAGCGCAGGTTGACCAGAACATCGTCCCCATTCCGGGCTACCCCGGTGTCACGGGACCTGATGGTTTTGGCAACGTGACGTTTGGTGTTGACAACGACGGTAGCACCATCGTCATCAACACGGCCACCTTGAGCCCGTACGTTGGTGGCGCTGCTGGCATCGCCAGCGTCGGAATCTCCACCCTGCCGGGCTACAATCCCGCGCAGCCCTACACCCAGGTCGCGCGAGTTCAGCACCTGGCCTGTGGCAACTCTGACGGCTCTCCGGTTCTCGCCTGGGGCGGCGTCCTTAGCTCCAGCTGGAGACTCCCGGACCCGGCCTGCGACATCAACGAGGACCTGGTGTGCGACGCTGGTGACATCCACTACGCATTGGACATGGACGTTACCAACGGCACCGGCCCTTGCAACCCGATTGACCCAAGCGCCACGCACATGGTCGGCGACACCTATCAGGTCGCCATCTGTCTGGTGAGCGCCTCGGTTTATGGTGGTGGCGCTGGCGGTGGACCACCGGCAGCCTTTGACTACCAGATCCAGTACGATAAGACGCTGAACCAGTGCACGACGGGGACCGGTACCGCCCCCAACCCGAACGCTAACTGCAACGGCACCTATTGTGTGGCGTTCAGCACGCCCGATCTGGGCGACACCGGTTGGGATTGCTCAGGCGTTGGGGCGGCGCTGCCTACGTGTGACCTGGTTGCCAGCGATCCTGCCGGCAACCCGAACATTGCGACCGCCTACGACGGCTGTTTCACGACAGGCACGCCGACTCTGCCCACGGGCGACACAGTCGCAGCGCCGGTCTCTGAGATCACCTTGAAGGCTCTCGCGGTCGGCACCGACACCCTTACGTTTGTCGAGGCCACTGAGTCGGATGCAGCCACGAACGCAAACCTGGTCTGCCCGCCTGCTAACCCGGGCGACGTAGTCAGGTGCTTCAACGGCACCGACATCAAGGCCGTCCCGCCGACGCCGACGGACACCAACACGCCGGTTCCGGCAACGCCAACCAATACGGCTACGACCCCTCCGACGGCGACTAACACGTTCACGCCTACCCCCACCTTCACCCCGGTTCCGGGCGTGCGGATGGAGAAGGAGCCGAGCCTCGCTAACCTGTGGATTGAGAAGACCTGCGTCGACCCGACCACGGGCAAGGGCTGTTTGGAGATTGACGAGCACATCTACGGTATCGCAGACGTCTGCGACTCGAACGACATCGGCTGCACAATTCCTGAGGGCCTCGGCGCATGGGAGCACGAGCTCTTCTGGGACAAGCAGTTTGTGTCAGTCTCCACAACTCCGGTCAACACGTGGCTCACCAGCGGCGGCAGGTTGGTCGACTCCAACGCGGCCATGGGCTGCTTCGTGCAGATACTGAACGAGCAATCGCTTCTTGAGGGCTGCGTGACCAAGGACGACCCGAACAACCCGGGTCGGCGTGGACCTGAGGGCGACGGCGTGGTCGAGAAGATCATCATCACGCCGAACGTTCAGAACATCATGCAGGCCTACAGCATGCGGCCGACGAAGGACAACGGCATCGTGACCACCATCGCCGACAAGGACTGTGAGGTTACCGACACCCTGGGTGAGCAGCTCCCGGGCACTCTCCCCGGCCAGCTCACTGTAGTATGCGCGAATTCGACCATCACGATCCGCATGCTAGAGGGTGACCTCGACCTCAACTGCAAGGTCGACGTTGCGGACGACCAGGCAGAGGCCTTCCACTACGGCTCGACCACCGGTCTGCTGCTCTACAACCAGTGGTACGACCTGGAGCCCAAGGGAACCGACGGCGACGTCGACATCAAGGACCTCCAGTTCGTCTTTGGTCGTAACTACAGCACGTGCGACAACCCGATACCGAACGACCAGGCGATTCCTGTTCCGCCTATTGACCCGTAGGCAAACAGAGAACATCTGACGTCCAGGTATAAGTTGGAGCAATGAATTGGCGGGGGAGCGCCGATCCGAAAGGAACGGCTCCCCCGCCAAAAAACATCACCGGAGGTAAGGCCGCCGAATTAAACAAACACTGACCGATATTTAACAGAATAGAGCTTGTTAGGCGCGGCGCCTGAACCTACAATAACGGCGCTGCTGGCAAAGATACTGCGAAGGGAATCGAGAAGGACTCACTAGGAGGCACAACTCGAAATGATCTATCGGCTGATACCCCGCCTGGCCCTCACCTGTTCTCTTGCAGGGCTTTTCCTTCTGGTCACGAATCCCTTCGCCGTACGTGCTGACAATCCACCCGTGATGCGCCTCGACCCGCCAAGCCAGTCTGTCGACGTCGGCAACGGCCCCTTCACGGTCTCCGTCATGATCGACAACGTCACCAACCTCGGCTCTTACGAGTTCGAGGTGCAGTTTGACCCCGCCGTCGTGCGCTTCGTTGGCGTCGAAGACGGCGGCTTCCTTGGAAGCACGGGAAGGCAGCTTCAGTGTCCTACCGCAAGGCTCATCTACCCCGCCGAGGGCGAACTGCCGAATACGATTCACTTCGGCTGTGCTACTCTCAATCCCACGCCGCCGGGCCCCGACGGCTCCGGCCGGCTCGCTGTCGTCACCCTCGCACCGGTGGCCTCTGGACAAAGCAATCTCATCCTCGTTGCATCGACCACTGACACCGGCACGACCGATGTCCAGGACAATGGCCTTAACGCCGTTGCCCAAAACGGCGAGGTGACAATCACCGGCGGCGGGCCTACGGCGACACCCGCTCCCGATGAGCCGACTTCCGTCCCAACGGCGAAATTCGTTGCGCCCGTCACCGTAACGCCAAACGCGGGCGCCAACTCGCTATTCACGCCGGAGCCGGGCGCGACGGCCTTGTCTCGCCCCATGCCCGGCTCAGCCATAAACAACCCACCCGCCGGCGGTCTGCAAGCGGCCTCTGACCCGGCCGGTATCGCCCGCGCGGCCGGCGGATCCGCCTCGGGATCCGCCTCCGGTAGCAGCCAGGGCTCGCCGCATGCGGGCACCGGCCCCGAGCAACAGAAATCATCCTGGCCCGCGCTCGCCGGCGGCCTGCTCGTGGCCGTTGGCGGCGGCTTGCTGTTCATGTCTTTCTTCCTGAAGCGCGTCCCCGCCCAGCGGAACGATCATTCGAAGGAATAAGAGGCAAAATCGGCTCGGTAGCATGAGGACCATTCTTACGTCCCACGGTGGGCAACAGCCGGGATCTTGAAACGCGGGGTATGAAGCCGCAGGGGAGGCATGAGTAAGATGAGGGCGCCTAGACTCGTTCGGATTTGTCTCTTCGCATTGTTAGTAGCTTTGTTAGCGACGTTCGGACAGGGAAAAAACAGGACTAATGCCGCCAGCACGGCCGTTGCGGCCGGCACCTCCGCCTATTTGGACGTTCCCGGCCTGTTCTTCAATAGCTATGCCTCTCTTACACAGGCAGTTTCCGCTTCCGCCACGTCCATCAATATCACTGACGCGGGCTGTCTACGTGTAGGGTGGACGGTAAGAGTGCAGGATACTCCAACCACACCCGAATTGATGCTGATCACTCAACTCATCCCGGGAACTTCAGGAAACCCCGACACAATGGTTGTCACTCGTGCCCAGGGTGGCACAAGCGCTGTCGCGCACGCGGCGGGCGTGCCCGTGCAAACCAGAGCAGTGAGCATCGACATCATGGCGCAAAACGTCTCCGACCCGACCTACGGCTTCGGCGCCTTCAACGTCCAGGTCACGGTGCCGTCGGCTCTGCAGCTTATTGAGTTCAGTTACGACTCGACCTGGCTCACTAGCACCGGACGGCTTCCGGACTGTCTTCCCGCTGTTCAGCAATCGCAGGGAGTCTGGCAGCTTGCATGCGCCAGCCTACCCAACAATAACGACCAGTCGTGGGGCCCGCAGGGCCCTAATGGCTCTGGCCGGATTGCCCGCCTCACCGTGCTCCCTCCGTCGTCCGTGGGAAACTGGGCGATTGGACTGACGGGGAGCTATCTTCTGAACGTTCCTGGCCAGGACTTCAACGCGGTGGTATCATCGCCTTCGGTCACTGTCGTCAATTGCCCGGACACCAACCTCGATGGACGGGTGAACACCACTGACATGTTGAACGTCGCTAGGAATCTGGGTGACCGCGGCACAGACAGCGGCGTTACGATAACGAGCGACATAACCGCTTCGCAAGCTGGAATCTTGATCAGCGATCCGAGCCGCTTGTCCCCGAACAGCATCATAGCCATTGATAACGAGTCGATGAAGGTGCTGAGTCTAATAACCGTGCCCAAGATGATGACGGTGACGCGAGGCGTCAACTATCCGCAGCCTGCAAGCCACAAGAGCGGCGCTCACATCTACCTGGCCACCTTGGACGGCAATGGCGATGGCAAGTATGCTTACACTGCCACGCGGGATGTAACGGCAGACGGAGTGATAAACACTACCGACCTCTTGAGGGTAGCAAGGGTCTCTGCCATCACTCAGACATGCCCGACGCCGCCATCGTAGCCTGCGGCTGCAACATATTGCTCGTTTGTTGTGACAAATCACCGTCGCGGCGTTAACCTTGGCGGTATGTTGCGCGTTATACCTCTATAGGGTATTGTCCCGTCTAGAGTTTGCTTGGGGCCCTGGACAGCGCAGGGAGGCCCCTTAGTGTGCGCTGATATCGTTTTGACTAGGAGGTAGCGGAATGAGACGCTGGTTCTGGGCACTGCTGGTTCTCGTGGGGGTTGCTGTGGCTCTTGTCGTTGTCTTCTCTCCCTTCGGCAACGGCTCCAAGACCTCGGCCCACATCGCCGATCTAAATGGAGACACAGAAATAAATAGCGGCGACATCCACCTCGAGATCGACATGGACCCCACGAACGGTACTGGCCCATGCAACCCGGTGGATACGACCCGCAACGTAACCTCCGGGCAGACTTACACCGTTGCGGTTTGCCTCACGAGCGCCGGCACAGGAGAAGCGCCGGCGGCTTTCAACTTCAACCTGCTCTATGATGACACCCTTGACACGTGCGTTATACCAGCAGGGGGGGAGCCCAGTTCGGGGCCTGGCGCGGATGGCAACCCGGACGCCAATATTGGCGCTACAACGTTCAGCACGCCCAGTCTGGGCGACCAGGTGACTTTTCCACCCGTTGCCGGCTGGGATTGCAGCGGCGTAGGCCTGACGTATCCCAGCTGTGACACGGATCTGGCTACCGGGCCCAGCCACGGCAGCGCCTACCTGGGCTGCTACACGACTGGCACGCCGACGCTTCCTGCGGGCGACGAGGTTTCCGCGCCGGTGGCCGAAGTAACCTTCACAGCGACAGGATCAGTCGGCGAAGACAGCATGAGTCTGACCGCGGTCACAGCCGCCGACTTCACTACCAACACCATCTTGAACTGTGAAGACGTGGGGTACTGCTTCGGCGCTGACGCCTTCGTCAACGAGACGGCGCCGACCGATACGCCGACACCTTGCTCCGGCGGCACGTGCACGCCTACGCCAACAGCGACGGACACAAGCACGCCAACGGCTACCAACACGGCAACCGACACGCCGGTGGCCACGGACACCCCCACGCCGACGGACACCGCGACCGCTACGCCGCTTCCCACCATCCGGGCTTACATCGATAAGGACCTCACCAACGGCACCGGTCCCTGCGATCAGAACGCCATAGATTCGACGACGACCGAATTCGTCGGCCAGCAGCATCAACTTGCCCTCTGCCTGGGCAACGTTCCGGCTGAGATCGATGCCTTCCAGTTCGAGGTGACCTACAACCCCGACCTGGATCAGTGCATCGCGACCGCATGCTCGCCAGACGACCCCAATTGCGTCGACTCCAGCCCGGACGCAAACGCCGGCGACACCACGTTTGGCACCAGCCTCGGCGAGGGCTGGGACTGCAACATCGACAATCCACCCGTCTGCAGCGCAGGCGTTGCTACGATAGACTGCGAAAGAGAGGATACTAGCGCTCAGACCGTCGGCATTGCCGATGACTTCACAGACCACATCGCGCTGGCGGCAATGAGCTTCAACGTCATCGGCATCGGCACCGACACCGTCCACATCCAGTCTCTCGTCGTCGATGGCGCTGACGGTCCGCTCGGTGAGTGCGGTGACGTGCCCTTGGGCGATGTCAACGCTGACACCCTGGCGCACCAGATGCCCTGTCAGGACGGCACCGATATCAAGGAATCGGCGGCGACTCCGTTCCACCACCGGGCCACCCAAACTCCCGTGGCAACCGAAACCGAGGTCCCGCCCGCACCCACAGCGACAACCGTGATCCTGGCGACCGCTACACCCGCTCCCTCGGGTGGCGTCGGTCCTGCCATCGTCCCGCCGGGCACCGGCGAAGGCTCAAGCAGCGGCGGCTTCCCCTGGGCGCTCACGCTCTTTGGCGCCGCCGCAGCGTCGTGCGTCCTGGTCGGCGGGCTTTACCTTGGTCGCAGCCGACTACGTTCGGGACATCGCTGATCCTCACATCTGGAATGAGATGAAGAGGGCGACGAGCAATCGTCGCCCTCTTCTTGCCTTGCACTAGCATTCGCGGACCAAAATCGAAAAACTCCGGTTTTAGCGTTGACTTTGCCGCTTCTCATGCGTTATACGTAAGAGGTTGGTTGCAGTTCAGACGTCGGACCCATGTGGCGTCTGTAGTTCCTTGTATCTCGTAAGGATCCGGCGGAGAGTCATGCCCGGCATGTATTCCGCTGCTGCGCGGCTTCAATCGGCTAGATCGTGCAGGAAGTGAGGGAACAAATGAGACGTTGGCACTGGATGTCCTTAGCACTGGTGGGCGGCATGGCTGCCGTCGCACTGATCGCCGTTCCCCGGTTCACCGGAGGGACACCGCGGGTAGCCGCGCAAGAGCCCGCCTCCCTTTTTCTGGACATGCAACAACCGGGCGCCGATCCGTTTAGCCCGAGCAATCTTCCCTGTATCACACCCCATGCCACACGTACGACGGCGGTGGGCGATACCTATGAGGTAGCTATTTGCCTGGACAATGCGAACGCCTCCCCGGCCGCATTCAACTTTGATCTCCTATATGACGACACCCTCAACCAGTGCGTCACGTCAGCAAACACCAACCTGGACTCCAACCCGGATGCCAACCTCGGCAATACGACCTTCAGTACGCCCGATCTGGGTGACAACAGTGGTTGGGACTGCACCGGCATAGGGATCTCGCCGCCCGCTTGCGACAAGGACCCCGCCAGGGGTCCGGGCCACGGTGACGCCTATCTGGGTTGTTACTCAACCAGCTCGGCCACCCTCGCCGTCGGGCAGGACGTGGCAAGACCGCTCGCCGTGGTGACGTTCCAGGCCATTGCTGGCGGCGGCGAGACCCCCGAGGTAGATACCTTGAAACTGAACCAGGGTTCCGTATCCGATCTCGGGACCAATACAATCATCGACGACTGTCTCGCCGACGTTGATCCCGCCTGTGGCCAAGCCACGGACTCGAAGAGCGGCAACACGCCGGTGCCCCAGCCCACCGCAACCTTCACTGCTAGCCCGACGGCGACGCCGAGCTGTGGTCTGGAAGACCAACCCACCTGCGCGCCAACTCCTACCTTGACGCCAACGCCTAAAGCCCATAGCCCTACGCCTACCGCGACTGTCACCGCAACGGCGACGACGGCAGGAGAAGTGCCGCCCCCGCCCCCGGCAGCGCCGCCTCCCAGCGGCGGGGCCGGTCCTATCGTTAGCCCGCCTAACACCGGCGGGGGTTCAGACAGCGCGCCCTGGGGCATGGGCATTGCCTGGATAATCGCCGCTGCCGCCGCAATCACGTTGGCGGGCGGAACATTCTACTTCCGGCGGGCCCGGATGCGACGATAGAGCGCAACGGAGGGGGCGCGCTTCGAAACGCGCGCTCCAGAAGCGGCCATAAGGAATAGCCCGCCACGCGGTTCGGCCGCGGCGGCACAGCGATAAGAAGAAGGGGGAAGAGCAAGCCATGAAGTACAGGAAAATCGGGCTGCTGATGGGGATCTCGGCGTTGGCCTTAGTGCTTTTCGGGGTTAACACCCGCCCGCCCGCGGCTCACGCGACCGTCATGACCGTTCTGACCATAACGAAGACCAATTGCCTCACTCTCACAGGCAATGTCGACTGGAACCTCAGCAACAGCATAGATGCCGACGATGGGGCAGCAAGCCTTACAGTCTGCAGCCACCTGGATGACCCGGCCAATCTCGAAACGCTAACAACAATGCTGGGCGGCGTCGCGAGCGATCCGCAGCCGTCCGATTTCGCAAAGATCGACCTGGACGCCGGCCAGGCGCAGGATAAGGACGGGGATGTGTGGGTCATGGCATTCGTGAGCAACTCGGCCCCTGTCGGATTCTACGCCACAAATGGGACATTCTCCGCCTCCGGCCGGTCCAACGCATTGTGTGGCCCGGTCGGGGATCCAGGCTACGATTTTGCCGAGCCTGACTGTGGAGGCACCGGGGGGACCGGCGTTGTAGTCACGGAATGGAAGCCCAATGGGGCAGAGCGCGGCCCCGGCACATTCACTGTCCGGCAACAGAGCCTGGAGGCGACGGCCGACTACACGATCGTCGGTGAACCCGACCACATCTCGCTGAAGGCGTACGATACCGCGATCCAGGTCAACGCTCCCCTCTGCCCGCTCTTTAGCGACACGCCCACGTTTCTTGAGTTGCTGACAGAGCCCGAGACGAGTCCACTCGTCGCCACGGTCACCGACAGCGACGGCACCCCGGTCACTGGCGCCCTCGTGAACTGGACAGTCGATGATCCCGATATGGCCAGATTCTTCATCCCGGACCCGCTGCGAACGGCTTTTACGCCAAGCGTCGACCTGCAAGCGCTCGGTAAAGGCGCGCCGGAGATGATCTGTGGCGGTACCAAGACTGGGACCGTCAAAATCACCGGCACACTTACGACCGGTGCAGATGTTCTTCCCGCGAACCTCGGTCTGGATCCCGGCGCCAACGCCGGGCGCAGTGCCTCGATAACCTTACCGGTGCAGAGCGAACCCGAGGCAATGACGCTCAGCGCGGTCCCGCCTAGCCTGGTCTGTGACGGCACCGCCTCTTCCAACGTCTCCGCCAACTTGACGGACGACGCCAACAATGCGGTCGTCAACGGCAACCTCGTGCACTTCAGCGTCAAGGCGCTGGGTAGCGTTAACCCCGTCGACGCAAGGTCAACCAGCGGCGCCGCCACGACCGCCCTGACGCCGCTTTCCGGCGCGATCAACGGCGTGCTCGTTGACGCCACCTGGATGCGGCATGTGGTACATGGGCCCACGCCCACACCGAACTTCACGCCGCTGCCGCCCACGTCCACCGCCGCGCCTGATATTGGTACACCTGGGCCTGGCACGCCAACCGCTGTTCCAACCAGCACCCCCGCGCCAGTTCAGACGCCGGCGCCCCTTATAACGCCGAAAGCGATTGAGCTGGAGTTCGTGCCATCCGGCCTTGAGCAGACCACGCTCGTAAACTGCCAGCAGGCCGCCGGCGCCCCCGCCCCTGCGGAAGGCGCCCCAGCCGCCGTCATCTCGCCACCGCGCACTGGCAGCGGCGGCAGCGAGAGCTCGCCCTGGCCGGTGGCCCTGCCCCTGGGCGCTTTCGCCCTCCTGCTCGTCGGGTCCGGCCTGGTCCTCCGGAGGCGCAAAGAATAGCTGCTGAACCAACAGGAAGTCTTAACGTCAACGATGCGCTCCCCCTCTTCTGAGGGGGAGCGCCGTGACCGCCAAAAGTGACCTGGATCTTTGTAACAGACATTAACCTTTTCCTTCTTGGCGCGTTATAACCAACAGCACAAGGCTGGCAAGGCAGCGCTTGAGTGTCTGTTGTCTGTCTTGCGGGCGCCGCAGCCCGCCCGGCGGCAAACCGGATGCCACGGTGGGAAGGGAAAGCGGAATCAAGACGAAGGAAAGGAGGTACAATCACGAAAGAGGTTCCGGTACGCTAGCGTCTCGCCTCGGCGTCGTCGAATAGTCTCGGCCGAGGGCGACGCAGGAAGCGACTGCCAGAAGAATCGGAACAAGGACCTGGGAAGAGAGAATCAGACTCAGTAAACAAAGGCAACGGAACAAGGAGGATCCCTGAATGAAGAAGTTTGCAATACTAGTAGGTTTGATGGGCCTGGCCCTTCTAATCGGTCTGGCCGGCACGTCATTCCACCAAAACGGCAAAGCCGAAGCCAACGCGACTGACCTGATCGCGTTCAACCCGGACGTCTGTGCCGGCCTCACCCACCTTGGTGCTTCCGCATCGCCGGTACCCAACCCCTGCTACTCTCTGGACGACCCGCGTGCGCTGGCAGAAGTCGCGGCTTTCTATGACGGCAATGTCGACGACGCGAGCACCTACAAAGACCTGGTCGATGCCAGCAACGCCCAGTTGGGTGAGAAGAGCGCGGCAAACCTGCCAGCGGAGTCCGTGGCCCCCGCCACGGCCCCCCTTTCGCCGGCGCCGGCCTTGCCCGTTGCCGCCGTAGGTCCCAACAGCCAGGCAATGTGGGTCCTTACGTTCGTCAGCAACGACGACCCGATCAGCCTGACCGCCGAGCAGGGCGTATGGCTGCATAGCGACACTCCGGCCACCGACACAACCACGCCGAAATCGACCTTCACCGGTTGCCCTCAAAACCCGACGACGTACGATGAGGTCGGGGCCGTGGTAACGCCAGTGACAGCTGCAGCGGAAGACGCCGACTGCGACGGAAACTCGACAACGGGTGACGGCGTCGTCGTCGATCTGCTCTACTCCGGCACGACCTCGACGCTAACGCCGAACGCGCTTGACCGGGGCTCAGCGACAATCGAGGCCTTCCAGTCCACGGACACCGACACCCAGAACCTGGACTACACGGTTGTTGGCGTACCCAACGAGCTCAGCCTGAAGTCGCTTAAGGACACCATCCAGGAGGAGTCCAACGCGCCCTGCGTTCTCGGCGGCTACTCAACCAACGAATTCACCCAGGAGAACGCGCTTCCGGACGTCTCCGGCATGCTCGCCACTGTCACGGATGACGATGGTAACGACCTTACCGGCCTCCTCGTCTCCTGGCAGAGCTCCGACACCAGCGACATCTTCCTGGCGGGCGATGGCGGCCCCAACCCGCTCGGAACCGGACTCGGACTGACCCCCACCCTGTTCAAGAGCGACCAGGCGTCCGCGCCTGAGCTCGCCTGCGGCGGGGATGCAGAGACGGGGATCAAGATCAAGGCAGCCGTCGGAATCGACGACTTCAACGGTAACGCCGTGATCAATGGCGTGGTGACTCCCATAGACACGTTGATCGACGATCACCTCCTGCTCGACGTCGTTTCCGCGCCCGCGAGCATGACGCTGGCGGCCGACCCGACGTCGATAACGTGTGACGGCGTTACCAGCTCCACTGTTACCGCCACGCTGCTCGGAAGCGACAGCAAGCCTGTTGTGACCGGCAACACCGTCCGATTCGACGTTGTCGCGCTCGGCACGGCCAACCCAATCACGGCCGTCACCGACGCTAACGGAACCGCCAGCACCAAGGTCACGCCGCTGTCCGGTGTCACCGCCGGCGTAACCGCGGACGTTACTGTGCGGACGGTAGAATGCAACACTTCGGTGGACACGCCGGCCGACTGCTTCGACGGCAGCGATTTCCTGACCAGTTGCCTTAACCCGTGCAAGACAGAATCGAACACGCAACTGGACAACCTCGAGTCGACGATTCTGGTTTCCTGCCAGCCAGCGGCTCCCCCAGTGGCGCCGCCTCCGGTTGTTGTTCCCCCAAGCGTTAGCCCGCCGAAGACTGGTGACGGCGGATACCTGCCCTAGGGCATAACCACAAGCGAAGTCGAATTTAACCTGGGGGCCCTGAGCAATCGGGGCCCCCAGCGCTTTAAAGGGAATTGATGAGCCTGAGCGCCGGTCAGACCGACCGCACGATGCCGGGCCTCAGCAGGCACGGCCGGCAGCTCGCCGCGAAGCTTGACCATCGCGCCGCCCACGCTACAATTGAATCAACGGTTTGCTGCCGGCCGAGCCGGAAACCAGCCTGTGATGGCCTGCCTGTTCATCCGCCTCTGGAGGAGGGTAGGCAGGGTGGCGGAGGATAGCGCTCTCATCCAAGAGGTATGCTGATGAACCGAATTGCTTTACCGCGCTCGCGTCTTCTCCTGTTCGGCGTCCCCGTCGTCGTCCTCCTCATAGTCGCTATCGTTGCCATCGGCGTCGCCCGTAGCGGCGGCGGTAGTAGCAGCGCTAAGATGGCCGGTAGCCCGACCGCTAACTCAGCCGGTCTTCTCAGCGAAGGCATCGACAAACAGCAGCAGCTCGATCCCAGTCTGCTCGCCGCCCGCCAGAGCGCCAGCGGCATCTCCGGGACAAACCCGGACGCGCCCGTGCCCGGCGCCGGCACCGGTGACCACCTGATAATCCCGTCCATCAACGTCAACGCGGTCCTCTCGATGCGGGTCGTCACCGCCGCCGCAGACGGCACTACCGAGATGGCCAATCCTGACGGGCCCAACGATGTGGTCTGGTACGACTTCTCTGCCTTTCCCGGGCTCGGCGGCAGGCCCGGCGTCGGCGGCAACACCGTTCTCTCCGGCCACGTCGACTACCACGATTATGGGCCCGCGATCTTCTGGGACCTTGGAAAGCTTACCGCAGGCTCCCAGATCACCATCCAGCTCAGCGATGGAACCTCTTACAACTACTCAGTCCAGTGGAACCGCGTCGTCGACCCAGCCTCCACTTCCTGGAACGACATCGTCGCGTCCACTCCCCAGGAATCGCTCACCATGATCACCTGCGCCGGCACCTTCGACTCCTCGACTCGCTCCTACGACCAGCGTCGCGTCGTTTGGGCCGTGCGCACGAGCTAGAGGTGTGGGGACATGAGTGGAGGCGGTGATCCGGTTCGAACCACACGTCGTCTACCCCGCTGGAGCCCACTGCTGGCCTCCGGCATCGCCCTCGTTGCCGCCGGTGTCTTCGTCCTTCTCGTCGTATTCGCCCATGTCGACGTCCCCGTCGCCGGCAATGACAGCGTATCCAATGACGCCGGCGCTACGCCCGACGCCTCACCCGCCTTAGTCTCGCAAGTCGATCGCCTCGTTATCCCTGCCATAAGCGTCGATGCTCCCGTCGTCGCCAAGCCAGTGGATAGTGACGGCGTGATGCCTGCGCCCGACGGCCCGCAGCAAGTCGTGTACTACGACTTCTCCGCTCTTCCCGGCCTCGGCGGCAGCCCGGGGGCGGGCGGCAACACCGTTCTCGCCGGTCACGTCGACTACCACGACTACGGCCCGGCCGTGTTCGCCAAACTGAACGACCTCAAAGAAGGCGACCGGATAACGGTGCAACTCCGCGACGGCACCCAATACAACTACGCTACCCAGTCCAACCGCCTCGTCGACCCGTCCGACACGTCCTTCAACGAGATCGTTTCCGCCACGCCGGAAGAATCGCTTACCCTGATCACCTGCGCCGGCACTTTCGATTCGAGCACTCACCAGTACGACGAAAGGCGTATAGTATGGGCCGTTCGGATAGGCTGATAGCAGCGCTAAGGCAGGGACGCCTCCGGCTCATAGAGCTCTTCCGACGTTATCCACGCCTCGCCTTCCCCGTCAGCGGCGCCGTCGCTCTCGGCATGGCGGCCCTCGTCGCCGTCGTCGTCCTGAGCGGTGCTTTCCGTGGCGGCGCCTCCGGCAGTGACGTCCTCTCGGACAGCACCACAGCCACTCCTGATTCGACGCTGACGCCCACGCCTACGGCCGCGCCCGCCATGGAGGCCGCCTCGGCTGGAACGCCGTCTTCCTCCGCCGCGGCCGATACAAACTCGGCCCCGGCGTCCGAGAGCGGCATGCGCTTCAAGATCCCCTCCATCGGCGTCGACGCGCCCGTCACCACACGCGTCATGGGTAGCGACGGCGTCATGGGCGAGCCCAACGGTAAGGACGACGTCGTCTGGTACGACTTCAGCGCTTTCCCGGGCATGGGCGGCTACCCGGGCGCCGGTGGTAATGCCGTCTTCGCCGGTCACGTCGACTACCATCCGAACTATGAGGCCGTCTTCTGGGACCTCCACCTCGTCGGCCCCGGCGACGTGATCGAAGTTGATCTCCCGGATGGCACGCCTATCCGCTACACCGTCCAATGGACCAAGGAAACCGGCGACGAGGACGACTTCAGCAGCTACGTCAGCAAGACAGGCCAGGACATAATAACCATCGTAACCTGTCAGGGGACGTTCAACTCTGCCACCCACAACTACGACCACCGCCTCGTCGTGCGGGGCATACGTCAGTGAGAAGCCCTATAGTGCTACGCAATGGGCTCGGATAGAATAGATCGAGTGACTAAGCGGGACATGGCAGTGCTTTGAAGTTTCGACCGGCTTCCCACGCCAACTCTGACCGCCTGAGCCGGCTCTCCATCATCGTGATGGCGCTGGGCATCATCGCTCTGCTGGCTTCGGGCGTTCTCTTCGGCCTCTCCGCGACCGGCATCATCGGCAACAGCGAAGGTAGCGGCCCGGGCACCGCCACCGCCTTCGGCAGCGTCACCACGCCCGCGCCAGTGACGCCGGCACCCTTGGTGCCTACGCCCGACACCTCACCGCTGGTCCGACTCGTCATCCCCAAGGCGAAAGTCGACGCCAACGTCGTCCAGCTCGGCCTCGACGAGAATGGCGTCATGCAATCGCCCGGCAATGCCTACGATGTCGCCTGGTACGACTTCAGCGCCAAGCCCGGCGCGGGCGGCAACGCCGTCTTCTCCGGCCACGTCGACTATCATAACGTCGGCGCCGCCGTCTTCTGGAATCTGCGCGACCTCCTGCCCGGCGACATAATCGAAGTCCACCTGGCGGACGGCACCGTCTATCAGTACTCCGTCTACGCCCTGAACTGCATCCCCGTCGACGGCGCGCCCATAAACCAGATCGTCGGGTCCACCCCCAGCGAAGTCGTCACCCTCATCACCTGCTGTGGCACCTTCAACAGCTCTACGCGCCAGTACGACAAGCGCCTCATCGTCCGCGGCGAGCGCGTCGTCGACGCCACACCCACACCGGTACCGCTCCAAACGGTTCAGCCGCCGTCCTCCTGAGCCGCCCCGGGTCTATGCTATAATTTAGCTTGCCATAGGCGGCCTGCGGAGAGGTGTCCGAGTGGTTTATGGTGCCGCTCTCGAAAAGCGGTGTCCTGGCAACGGGACCGGGGGTTCGAATCCCTCCCTCTCCGCCAATCGACTGGAGCACACGCGGGAGGCCTGCAAGGACGGCCGTTGGGGGAGGACTTTAGTCCTCCCGTTGCGTTCTAGTTCGCGTAACGCGGGCATCTGTCCGCCTCGGGAGGAGCCTGCCCGCGAATAACAACGGCGGAGAGGTGCTGGAGTGGCCGATCAGGCACGCCTGGAGAGCGTGTGACCTTTCGGGGTCCGTGGGTTCGAATCCCACCCTCTCCGCCAATCAGCAGATGGCTCGCTGGCTCTTAGGCCTTAAGACGGATGAAAGAGGCCATGACGAACGCTCGCGGGACGAAGTACTGGCTCATCGTAGTGTCAAAAGATCACGTTGGAATCGGCAAGAAGCTCGGCATCGTGCAGGCCAATCACGGCAAGGCCGCTCCCATGAAGCGGCTGCGACCCGGCGACATGGTCGTCTTCTATTCCCCCAAGCTCCGTTATGAAGGCAAAGAGCCGTTGAAGAAGTTCACCGCTATCGCCCGCGTGAAAGAGGGCGAAGTGTACCAGGGAGACATGGGTGGCGGCTTCTCATCTTACCGTCGGGACGCCGAGTACCTTCCCTGCAAGGAAATAGACGTTCTGCCCGTCATCCCGGAGCTCACTTTCATCAGAAACAAGCAAGCCTGGGGCTATGTCTTCAGATTCGGTTTTCTTGAGATACCGAAAGAAGATTTCGAGACTATCGCCAGGAAGATGACAAAGGAAGGCTGATAGACGCCACAGCGTTACGTCCGGACCGTCCTCAGATGAAGATCAACAGAGAGTGGCACGAGAAGAATCGGATGCCGAAGAATCCGACGCCTCAGCAGCGCATCGAGTGGCATATCGCGCACGCCGCCAACTGCGCCTGCCGCCCGCTATCCGAAAAGCTTCGAGCCCAAATCGAGCGCTTCCAGGTCGGCAAGGCGTCCTGACCCTCGCGGTCCGCTGGCGCTTCACTGCCCGTGATCGCAGAATAGAATCATGGAGAGGTTTGCCGGCGCGTTCATACTCGCCTGCTGGGTCGGCGCCTTTGGTTTTATCTATCTGCGCGCCGCCCTCGGCACGAAGCGGACGGTCGAGAGGGTCAGCTGGTGGTGGCGCATTCCCGTGCTGGTGTTAGCGGTCGTTGCGATCCGTTTCCTGCCGGGCCTCGGCGGGCCGCAGTCCGGCGCCGTCTACTGGAAGCGGTCGCCCCCCCGGCAGAAGAAATCACTGCCGATGCCTTCGCTTTCCTCGGGCTTGTAGTGGCTATCTGGGCGCGGACTGTCCTCGCTGGCAACTGGAGCTCCGGTATCGCGTTCAAGGAGCGCCAGGAGCTTGTCGAGCGCGGCCCCTACGAATACGTTCGCCACCCGCTGTACAGCGGCATCTTGCTCCTCTTGCTGAGCCTCGCGATATGGTTCGGCAACCTGACCGGCGTTGCTATCTTCGCCGTAATGTTCTTGGTTTTCTGGCTTCGCAGCCGGGAGGAGGAGAAGCTGCTGACAAGGCACTTTCCCGTCGATTACCCCGCGTACAAGCGACGGACCAAGGCCCTTATCCCGTTCGTGTTCTAGTTGGGGGAGATGCGGTGTGGCCGGCTCTCAGCCTCGCATCCAGGGGGTGTAGGTGACGCCGGCCGAATCCGGCGATAAACAGCACCTTGATGCCCTCCGGGCCGTTCATGGGAACCTCCCTGTCGAAAGGCTGACAGGCCCTACCGCTGCCGGTGACGGCCCCGCCGCGCCATGAACGCGTGCTTGCGGCGCGCCTCCTCCTGGCCCTCCACCATCCCTTCCTTCCCTTCCACCCACGCGTCGCTCAGCCGCTCGCGCAGCGTCCGCCAGGCGCCCTGCGCGCCCGAGACCACGGCGCTCGCCATCGACGATGCCCTCTCCTTCGCCACCTGCGCGCTCAGCGGGCCCTCCTGTTCGATCCGCTCGCTCTTCTCGCCCTTCAAGTGCGCCAGCAACATCGCCAGCGCCGCCCCGACAATCGCTCCGCTAAATACGCCGCCACAGAGCCCGTGGCACTTGCCACCGCAACACTCCTCGCAGCCGCAGCCGGCCTCGTGCTCCTCCGCTGCAGCCTCTTCGACAGCTTCCTCACCGGGCGGCATCGACTCGGCGTTCTCAGTCGTCTCGTCCATGAATCAACCTCCGTTCACGCCGCCTACCGACTCTTTCGCCGGCCCAGCCCGGCCAGCGCCATCGCGCCCCGGCGCACGGCCGTCACGACCCCCCAGAGGCGGACAATGGGGCTCACGGTCGTGTCGGCGATGAAGGCCGTCGTGCCGCGAATGTCATCGACGACTGCCTTCGCCGAGTCCAGCGTCGGCGACACCTGCGCCTTCAGCACGGTCCTGAGCGCGCCGATCAGCCCGCGTGCCGCGATTCCGACGACGAGGACGACGACAAGCGTAACGATCAGGACCAGCGCCGCAAGGCAGCCGGCGACGATTATCACGATGTCCCGGATATCCTGGAGATTCATGTGCCACGCCTCCTTGGTGTCTCGAAACCTGCCGTCATGGCGGGTGGGCCTGCCGGCGACCGGTCAGCTTGCCGAACGCAGCGCCTTCACGATGATGCCGCCGCCGACAACTTGCTCTCCATCATAGAATACCGCAGCCTGCCCCGGCGTGATCGCCCGCTGCGGCTCGTGGAAACGCACCGACGCGCGGTCGCCGCGTACCGAAAGCGTCGCCGCGACCGCCGGCGCCCGATAGCGTACCTGTGCCTGAACCGCCGTCTCTCCCTCCGGCGCCCTGCCGTCGACCCAGCGCATCTCCTCCGCCAGCAGCCCGTCGCACAGCAGGTCGTCCTCGCCGCCGATAGTGACGGCGTTCGCCTCGCTGTCGATCGCCACAACGTAGCGTCGCTCGCCGAGCGCCACGCCCAGGCCGTGCCGCTGCCCGACGGTGTAGCCGCCGACGCCTTCGTGCCTGCCGACGACGCGGCCCGTCGTATCGCGGATGTCGCCCGGCTCCTGGCGCACGCGTTCGCCGATGAACGCGCGATAGTCGTCTCCGACGAAACAGATCTCGAAGCTGTCGCGCTTCTCCGCCACCGGCAGCCCCATTTGCGCTGCCATTCGCCGCACTTCCGTCTTGCGGTGCTCCCCTATCGGAAAGAGCAGCCGCGATAGCTCCGTCTGCCCCACTGTGAATAACGCGTACGACTGATCCTTCGTTTCGTCGACGGCGCGCAGCAGCCGATAGTCTCCCCCGTCGCCGCGAATGCGCGCGTAGTGGCCGGTCGCCAGGTAGTCGGCGCCCATGGACGTGGCGCGCTCCAGCAGCAGCTTGAACTTGACCCTGTCGTTGCAGGCCAGGCATGGGTTCGGCGTGCGCCCGCGCTCGTAGTCGCGACAGAAATAGTCCACGACCTCTTCCTCGAACTCCCGCTCAAGGTTGATCACCTGGTGCGGGATGCCCAGCACGTCGCAGACCGCCCGCGCGTCGTCCGCCCCGAGCACGCAGCAGCCGCTGTTCAGCGCCACCGGTCCCGCGTCCTCGCTCCACAGTCGCATCGTCACGCCGCGGACGTCGTACCCGTCGCGCAGCAGCAGCGCCGCCGCCACCGACGAATCGACGCCGCCGCTCATAGCCACAATCACGCGCTTACGGTCCATCAACGTCACCCAGATAAGAAACGCCTTCGACGGCGCTGGCTCGCATGCTATAATCGTGGGCGGAGGTGAGAATCTGGAAGCAAACGAGCTGGCTCAGCGAGTCGTTGAGCTCCTGTCGGACAAACAGGCAATTGACATTATACTACTCGACATTGGCCAGGTTGCGAATTTCGCCGACTATTTCGTGATCGCCTCGGCCACTAATCCCCGCCAGATGCAAGCCCTCCTCGACACACTCGATGGCGACCTCAGCGCCAGCGGCGTGCCGGGCATTCGCCGCGAAGGCGAAGCCGAGTCCGGCTGGGTACTGCTCGACCTGGGCGATGTCGTCGTCCACCTCTTCGACGCCGAGATGCGCGCCTATTACAATCTCGAAGGCCTCTGGAGTCGCGGCGTCTCCGTCGTCCGCTTCCAGTAGGCGCCGCCAATGTAAACGGTCCAGGTGCCGTCGGAGGAGCTCTTCCTCAGCAGTCTTTCTATCCCGCTATTGGCCCTTGTTCTCCCATCGACTCATGCGCCACACTGTCCGCAGAATCACATTCTTCTCCATGGCCTCTTTCAATTTCGGCCGTTCCTCCATCTTGTGCTCGACAAGGTGGAGCGCCTTGTCAGAAAGCCAAGAACTCCAACAGCTTCCTAGAAACACAATGCACCCAAAATTGACCGCCAGAAGCATCGACAGGATGACGTGATGTGACGCTAAGGAGACCAGGAGGCCAAACGCTGTCAAGCCGATTGATAGCCACTTGATGCGGTCAACGAATACGGGGCGAAATCGCCGGGCCTTGCGGTAAACTACTCCCGATGCGGTTAAGAGAACCGCATCAATAATGGCCACAGCTAGTATCGCTACCATCGGCTAGGAGGCCTCCCTAAAGGTGGCGTCCAAGCAACCCCACATCGCAACATAGCCGACGCATTTGCGGCCCCCACCGTTCGCTTCCGGGTAGCCTCTACTTCTCCACAATCCAGCCCTCGACGCTGCGCTGCCATTCTACTACGTCCTTCTCGTCGAAGAACAACGCCGCTTCTCGCACCGCCGACTCCGGCGAGTCCGACCCGTGCACGACGTTCCGTCCCATATCGATGCCCAGGTCGCCGCGAATGCTGCCGGGCGCCGCCTTCGCCGGGTCCGTCGCGCCGATGGTCTGTCGGGCGAGCGCCACGGCGCCCTCCGCCTCGAACAGCGCCGCGATTATCGGCCCCGACGTGATGAAGCCGGTCAGCGCTTTGTAGAACGGCTTGCCGATGTGCTCCGCGTAGTGCTTGGCGGCCAGCGTTCGGTCCATCTGCAGCATCCGCAGCGCCACCAGCTTCAGCCCGCGCCGCTCGAAGCGCCCCAGCACCTCGCCGGCCAGCCCTCGCTGCATCGCATCCGGCTTCACCAGTATCAATGTCCTCTCAGCCATCGTTGTCTCCTCGCCTAGAAAATCCGCGACTATTTCGCGGGCAAATCCTGCTTTTGCGGGCCGATCGCCGGCTCCCGCAGGTACAGCGGCGACAACGTTCGCGCATCGTCGACAAGGCCGGCCGCCAACCGCCGCCAGCCAAGCTTCGCCAGGAATCCCGCCCGACGTCGTACCGGCGCCAACCGCAGCGACCCCCCGGCCGCTGCCAGCACGCCTCCGATGTCGTCGTCTTCCTCGCCGCAGAAGAGCGCCCCGGCCGGAGCCTCGCGCAGAAGCTCCTCCGGCGTCGATATCCGCGGCCGCGACAGTTCTCGCCACCGTTCGCGCGGCCCTTCGTAGACCGCCCAGGCGACCTCGCCGCGTCCCGCCCGATGCACCGCGCAGACGGGTCCGGCGCAGTCCGCATACTGGTACGCCTCCGACTCCAGCCGTCCAACGCCGACAATCGGCAGCCCCAGCGCGAAGGCGAGCCCCTTCGCCGTGCTCATCCCGACCCGCAGGCCGGCGTACCCGCCCGGGCCGCTGCAAACGAAGATTGCCTTCAGATCGCCTATCTCGACGCCCAGCTGCGAGAGCAGGTCGCGCACCGCGGGCAGGAGCTGGACCGAATGCTGTCGCTGCGCCCGCCACGTCAGCTCGCCGCGCAGCCGCCCCTGCTCGCTCAGGGCGAGGCTCGCCCAATCGCTTGCCGTATCGATAGAAAGTTCCACCTCAGCCCCGCTTCCGCCGCTTCGCCAGCGCCGTCGCCAGTTGTTCCGCCAATTCGACGTAGCGTGCGCCCTCCGGCTCCACCGTCAGCTCCCGCGAGCGCGCGTCCAGCCAGCGCAGCCGCACCAGCAGCCGCTCGGCGGGCATCTCCGCCCAGGCGCGGTCCGGCCACTCGACCACCAGCACGCCGTCGGCGGCGTTCTCCTCCAGCGCCAGCTCCGCCACCTCCTCCGGCGCCTGCAGACGGTACAGGTCGGCCAGGTACAGCCGCAGCCGGCCCCGGTACTCGTTCAGCAGGACGAACGCCGAGCTCTTTACCGCCTGCTCGACGCCCAGGCCCTCGCCGATGCCTTGCGCCAGGCACGTCTTGCCCGCGCCAAGCTCTCCCTGAAGCAGCACGACGTCGCCGGGCCGCAGGAGGCGCGCCAGCCGCCGGCCGATGCCGCGAGTCGCTGCCGGGCTATCGCTACGAAACGTGAACGACGCCATGTCACGCCGGTCCGCCGGCGAAGTGGTCCCAGCCGCCGCTCGCGAAGCTCACCTCCTGCCCGCCTTCGTCGAAGAAGCGCACGCGGCGCTCCGTGTCCTCGACGAGCGAGCCGATGACGGTGATCGGCGTCGCGAAACGGCTGCGCACGCGGTCCACGACCGCCGCCGCGCCGGTGAAGAGCAACTCGTAGTCCTCGCCGCCGCCGACTGCCATGGCCACCGCCTCCTCCGGGAAGGTCCGCGCGAGATGCTCGCTGATCGGGATGTCCTTAACCCTTACCACGGCGCCGACCGCCGATGCCTCGCAGACGTGGCGCAGGTCCTGCGCCAGCCCGTCGCTGATGTCGATGGCGCAGCGCACTCCCGCCCGGAGCAGCGCGTGCCCCAGCTCGACGTGCGGTCGCGGACGGAGCTGCGCCCGACGCAAGTACGCCGACGCTTCCGGGGAACAAGGAACTCTCTCCAGGATGAGCCGCAGCCCTCCCGCGGCGTTTCCCAGCGAGCCGGAAACCGCCACAAGATCGCCGGCCTTCGCCTCATCACGACGCAGCGTCAGCGGTTCGCCGCGCTGGCTTTCGCTGGCCCGTCCCGTCAGCGCGACGCTGATCATCGCCTCCGCCGCGCGCACGACGTCGCCGCCGGCGATCAAGACGCCGTACTCGTTGGCCGCTGCGCTCATCCCTCGATACAGCGTCAGGACGTCCTCGACGAGGAAGTCCGCCGGCAGCGCCAGCGTCACCAGCGCGTATTCCGGCGTCCCGCCCATCGCCGCGATGTCGCTGATGTTGGCGGCCATCGCCTTCCAGCCCAGGTCCTCCCAGCCGGAGATTTCGCGCGGGAAGTGAACGCCGGCGACGAGGGTGTCCGTCGTAGCCAGATGGGCTGTGGCGTTGCTCTGCCACAAGGCCGCGTCGTCGCCGATGCCGATGAGCAGCTTGGAGCGCGGGCCGAGCGCTTTCGACGCCGTCTGCTGCGCGCCGAGCTCCTCCCTGATCCGCTCGATGAGGCCGAACTCTCCCAATTCGGATACTTTCACGCTCTCGATTATACCGTTCGCCTTCCCCTCAACCAATCGCGCTCGGGGTGTTTGATGGGCGCGCGCTCCGGGTTGCTGGCGTTCTGCTATCATGAAGAGCGTAGGCCCAGGCGTTCGACACTATCGACCGACATGCGCATTCTCATCGCCGCCGACATCCACGCCAACCTGGTCGCCTTTCAGGCCGTCCTGCGCCACGCCGAGGCCGATGGGCCCATCGACCACCTCTGGTGCCCTGGCGACATCGTCGGCTACGGCCCCGACCCCAACGCCTGCGTCGACCTCGTTCGCCAGGTATCCCACCTTGCGGTGGCCGGCAACCACGACTTCGCTGCCGTAGCCAAGATCGCCACCGTCGACTTCAACGCCGCCGCTGCCCGCGCCATCGACTGGACCGCGCAGCAGCTCACATATGAAGAGCGCCACTACCTGGAGATGCTACCGGAAGTAGCTTACGAAGGGGACTTCACGCTCGTGCATGGCAGCCTGCGCGCGCCGCTCTGGGAATACCTGCTGTCACTGCCGGCCATGGAAGCGCAGTTCCGCCTCATGGAGACCAAGTACAGCCTTGTCGGCCACTCCCACTTGCCGTTCCTCACCGAAGAGGGCAACGACGGCAAGGTTTGGACCTCGGCCTGGCGGGACGGCGACCGCGTCAACCTTCCCGAGAGCCGCATGATAATCAACCCGGGCGCTGTCGGCCAGCCGCGCGACGGCGATCCTCGCGCCGCCTACGCCCTTTACGATTCCGACGCTCGTAGCATCACGCTCCACCGCGTCGAATACAACATCGGCGCTACGCAGGAGGAGATTCACGCCGCCGGCCTGCCCGCGTCCCTCGCCGACCGCCTCTCCTACGGCCAGTAGACGTTCTGGTTCGCAAGACCGCCGTATCTACCGCCGTTGCGAAGCCCGTTTCGCCAGCACTCCATGAGATACGGTGGGAGTCTGCCCTTGCCCTCCAGACGCAATGTAGTTATAGTAACGGTTAAAGAAATATAGTCGAATCTATAATCATGACAGGTGGAGACAATGAGAGCAGAGGATTTCGCTAATAGCCCCACGGGCGACGTTCGTCGCCAGCCAACGGGCTATTCAGCGTTCATTCCAAGGACACTGCCTCGTTCCCTGAGCCTAGCAGAAGAGACTGTCAATAGCCTGTCGGAAGCCGACCGGGCTCTCGGGACCCTGAACGGCATGGGCGAGACGTTGCCGAATCCCCATCTGTTAATCGTTCCTTTCACGCGGCGTGAAGCTGTTCTTTCATCAAAGATCGAGGGAACTCAGGCCTCTCTCTCAGAACTGTTCCAATTTGAGGCAGGGAATGAGACCGCCGGTTCTCCAGACGTCCGCGAGGTATCCAACTACGTCCGAGCGATGGAGTACGGCCTTCAACGTCTCAAGGAACTGCCCATCAGCACTCGACTGGTTCGCGAGGTTCACGAGCAATTGCTCCGGGGCGTACGAGGTGAGCACTACACACCCGGTGAATTCCGGACCAGCCAGAACTGGATTGGGGCACCGGGTTGTAAGTTAGATGAAGCAACCTTTGTCCCGCCTCCACTAAGCGAAATGATACCTTTGCTGAGCGATTGGGAGCAGTTCCTCAATGCTGGTTCTCGCCTTCCGCCGTTGGTCGAATGTGCCTTAATGCACTATCAGTTCGAAGTCATCCATCCGTTCCTGGACGGAAACGGTCGGGTCGGGAGATTGCTCGTAACGCTATACCTGGTTGCCCGCCAGCACCTTTGCCAGCCACTGCTCTACCTCAGCGCATTCTTCGAATCGCATCGAGACGAGTACTACGAGGGGCTCTTGACAGTCAGCCAGCGCGGAGATTGGGGAATATGGCTGCGCTTCTTCTTGCGGGGCGTCGCCGAGCAATCGTGGGATGCCGTAAGACGTTCACGCAGCATACTGGGGCTTCAAGACAAGTACCGGCGCCAGCTCTATGACGCTAGGGCTTCCCGATCTACGATCAGGCTTGTCGACATCCTGTTCCAATCGCCTGTTTTGACTGTGCCGCGGGCAATGTCAGCGTTGGGGATTACGTACCCTTCCGCAGCCAAAGCGCTAGTCAATCTCGTCGAGGCAGGAGTCGTGGAAGAAATCAGCGCCGGGAAACGCGGGCGGACGTTCTACGCGCGAGAGTTGGTCCGGAAGATTGAGGAAGGTCTCGGGGCTGATTAAAGAAACGGGAGGGATCTTTAATAGGATGCGTGCCCACTATGGTCGACTTTAACAGCGAGAGGGATTTGTCGTCTTAGCCGTTGGGCGACGAGTTCAAGAACTCGACTGTGGGCGCTTATTAAAGAAATGCGCGCAAACTTTACTAGACTTGACGGCAATTATAGCGGGCAATAACAGATCAATTATCTGATCAATTGGACGAGTCGCTCTGGAGAAGCGGTGGTTGATCGACGAGGGGAACACCCGTTCTTCTAGGCGGGCGCCTTCGTCCCGACGATGGCGCTCAGCCGCTCCTGCACCGCCAGCGCCTCCTCCACCATCCGGTCGATGAGCTCCTTGCACGTCGGCACGTCGTGCACCAGCCCCACGCTCTGCCCCATGCTCACCAGCCCGTCTTCCATGTTGCCCGTGTCGACGACCGCCGGCCCCTGGTTCGAGATGAGCGGCAGCATCTCTTCCAGCGTCGCGCCCCTCTTCTCCAGCTCAACGACCTTCTCGACGACCGAGTTCTTCGCCAGCCGCGACGGGTTCATTATCGACTTCATGCAGTAGACGGTCTCCGTCTCACTAGCGTGCACCATCCACTCCTTGAACGCCGCCTGCCCGCGACACTCCTTTGTCGCCATGAAGCGCGTCCCCATCAGCACGCCGTCCGCGCCCAGCGCCAGCGCCGCCATCAGCCCGCGACCGTCCGCGAACCCACCGCCGGCAACCAGCGGCAGCTTCACCGCGTCCGCCGCCGCCGGCGCCAGCACCAGCGACGTCACCTCATCCATGCCCGGGTGCCCGCCGGCCTCGTGCCCGACAACACAGATCGCGTCGACGCCGAGGCGTTCCGCGGTCTGCGCGAACCTGACGCCCGGCACTTTATGCATTATCTTGACGCCGGCTGCGTGCAGAGGCGCCACGACCGCCGCCGGACTGCGCCCCGACGTCTCGACGACCGGTATCCTCTCGTCGATCGTCAGTTGTACCCACTCTTCGACGGGCTGCGGCCGTACCGAGGCGAACAGGTTGATGTTCAGGCCGATGGGCTTGTCAGTGAGGTCTTTCGCCTTGCGGACGTCTTCCCTGAGCTCCTCGATGGTCGGGTAGGTGGCCGCCGTCAGGAAGCCCAGCCCGCCCGCGTTCGCCACCGCCGCGATGAGCTCCGCCCGCGCCACCCAGAACATGCCGCCGCAAAGAATCGGGTACTTGATGCCAAACAGCTTGGTGATACGCGTCTCAAGCATCTCTGTGCCCTCCTGGACTTCGATGGGACTCCGCTCCGCGTTGAATACGCCCTAAGCCTAAAGATTCCGCAAGAAAGAGGCAATCAAGCGCCCGAAGAGCCGAAACGCCGGACGAAATCTGTGACGCGAACCGGAATGGTCTCCGGGCTAGCTGCACCGCTGGGAACGAGCGTACCAGCCGACCGCCCCGCGTCAACTGCCGGGGCGGCCTTGTCGATGGAAAGTCGGCCCATGACACGCTGGGTCACGCGAGGAGCGAATGACCCGGAACAGATCCGTAAGGTCCACTCTTCCGTCTTTGTTCACATCGGCCACGGGGTTCCAGCGCCGTTGGCCCGGTCTCGTGAACAAGGCTCGCGCTACGATTGCGAGATCTCTGCCGTCGACTTTCCCATCCCCGTTGAGATCGAGGCATCGCGAGGACAGAGGCGTGGCCGTCGGCCTGGGCGTTGGCGTGGCGGTAGGCGAGACCGGCGTCGGGGTGCTCGTGGCCGTTGGTGTGGCGGTCGGCGTCGGCGTCGGTGTTGCGGTCGCGGTCGGCGTGTACGTACTCGTGTACGTAGGCGTCGCGGTTGGAGGAAGCGCGGGGTCCTCGATGACCGTAACGGTGTGGTTTAGAGGATTGGTCACGTAGACGTGGCCTGTCGTCGGGTTCACCGCGACGCCGAAAGGCCCCGAGCCCCCCGAGACAGACCCCACTATCGCGTTGCTTCCCCCATCGATGATAGAGACGGAGTTGTCGCCGTAGTTTGCGACGTAGATGCGATTCGTGACGGGGTTAACAGCGACACCGCCTGGTGCTCCGTTCAGAGGGATTGTCGTCAATACTGTGTTGGTCACACCGTCTATGACGTAGATCCCGTAGTCTGTCTCACTAGTCGTCCAAATGGAAAGAGCGGCATAAACGCGATTCGTGGCAGGGTTCACGGCAATTGCCCCCGCTCCCGTTCCAGCCGGGATGGCTGCAATTTGCGTGTTTGTGCCGCCATCGACCACATGGACGCTGCCGCTGGTTCCTGGGGGCAGGTTGCCGCAGGGACAGCTCGTGCCGAACGTGATACAGCTGCAAAGGGTTTCGAAGTTGCTGCTGCTGTTATTGGCAACGTATATCCGATCAGTCATAGGGTTTACGGCAACGGCAGAAGGCCTTACGTCCGCGGCGAAGGGAACGATGGCCAGCCAACTGTTGATTTCGCTATCGATCACCGACAGGTCGTGGCTGTTCGCGTTGCATGTGTAGAGCCGGTTGCTTGTTTGATCCAAATCTAACCAGGAAGGTGATAGCCCTTCAGTCGGGATCGTGGTGGCGAGCGTTTTGGTGTCACCATCAATAACCGATACGTCGTTGCTGTTCAAGCCAACGGTGTAGACGCGGTTCGTGGAGGAGTCTATCGCTACTGCCATTGGCCGTGACCCGAGAGGAACGATCCCTTCGATTGCGTTCGCCGCCCCGTCGATGACGGACACGCTGCTACCGAGGCCGTTCGCCGTGTAGACGCGGTTCGTGACGGGGTTGACGGCCACGCCAACGGGTCCGAAGCTGCCTCCATCGACGGGAATCGTGGCGATGACGACGGGGCCACCGTCGGCGGCGCGGGAGACAGAGCCCGCCTTGTGGAACACGGGGAAAAGGAAGGCAAGCAATCCGGATGCAAGGACGGCGGTCAGGGCCAATTTCAGCCGCATCGCACAACCTCCCTGTTGGCGGGAACGCTACTTCGCGGGATATCGGAGACGAGCCACCAGTGGTGCCACTATAGCATCGCCTGGCGGTTTGTCAAGGGCTAACTATCGCACCACCGACAGCCTGCTCTTCGCCTCCACGCTCTCCCCATGAAGGGCGGCGTTGAGGACGTCGTCGACGTGGTCCGCCAGCACGAATTCTATCTCCTGTCGGACTTCGGGAGCAATCTCGTCCAGGTCGGGCTCATTGTCTCGTGGCAGGACGATCCTTTTTATTCCCGCGCGGTGAGCCGCCAGCACTTTGTCCCTGATGCCGCCGACCGGCAGCACCTTCCCTCGCAGCGTTATCTCGCCTGTCATTGCGGTGTCCTTGCGCACCGGCCGACGCGTCAACGCCGAGACCAGCGCCGTCGCAATCGTCACGCCCGCTGAAGGGCCGTCCTTCGGCACCGCGCCGGCGGGGACGTGAATGTGCATGTCACAGTTGTCGAAAGCCCCCGGTTCGATCCCCAGCTCGTCCGCGCGACTTCGCGCATACGTGACCGCCGCCTGCGCCGACTCCTGCATCACGTCGCCGAGCTTGCCCGTGAGCGTTAGCCGCCCCTTGCCCGGCACGCACGTCGCCTCGACGTAGAGGATGTCCCCGCCGAAGGGCGTCGCCGCCATCGCCGTTGCCACGCCAACCTCGTCCTCCTCCGCCGCGACCTCCCAGTGAAAACGCCGCTGCCCCAGGGACTTGGCCAGCGATTCCGGCGTCACCGTCATCGCCTCCGTCGAGCCGCGCACCACCTCTCGCGCCGCCACGCGGCAGATCGTCCCGATCTCGCGCTCAAGGTTGCGCACTCCCGCCTCGTGCGTATAGCTGCGGATGATCTCCAGCAGCGCGTCGTCCGTTATAGTCAGAATGCCCGGCTGCAGCCCGTTCTGCTCCATCTGACGCGGCGCCAGGTAGCGTTTCGCAATCTCCAGCTTCTCGTGCTCCGTGTAGCCCGGCAGCTCGATTATCTCCATCCGGTCCAGCAGCGGCGGCGGGATCGTGTCGAAGATGTTCGCCGTCGTGATGAACATCACCTTCGAAAGGTCGAACGCCACGTCCAGGTAGTTGTCGACGAACGTGTTATTCTGCTCCGGGTCCAGCACCTCCAGCAGCGCCGACGCTGGGTCGCCGCGGAAATCGACGCCCAGCTTGTCGACCTCGTCCAGCATGAACAGCGGATTGTTCGAGCCGACTCGCCGTATCTCCTGGATGATGCGCCCCGGCAGGGCTCCGACGTACGTCCGCCGGTGGCCGCGTATCTCCGCCTCATCGCGCATCCCGCCAAGCGACATCCGCACGAAGCGACGCCCCAGCGCGCGCGCAATCGACTGCCCCAGCGACGTCTTGCCCGTGCCCGGCGGCCCTACGAAGCAAAGGATCGGCCCGCGACTGTCCGGCTTCAGCTTGCGGACCGTCAGGAAGTCCAGGATCCGGCGCTTCACCTTATCCAGACCGTAGTGGTCTTCGTTCAGGATCTCCTCGGCGCGCGGGATGTCCAGGTTGTCCTCCGTGCTCTTGTCCCACGGAAGGCTTACCAGCCACTCCAGGTAGTTCCGCGAGACCTGGTACTCCGCCGCCGCCTGCGGCATCGAGCGCATGCGGTCCAGCTCCCGCTCCGCCTCCTTGCGTGCCTCCTCCGGCATGTGCGCCTCTTCCATGCGCTTCTGCAGGTCGCCGATCTCCGGCGTCAGCTCCGACTCGCCGAGCTCGTTCTGGATCGCCTTCAGTTGCTCGCGCAGTATGAACTGACGCTGCCCCTTCTCCATCTCGCCGCGCACCTTCGACTGGATGTCCTGCTCAACCCGCAGCACCTCCAGCTCGCGCGTAAGATACGTGTTGATGAGCCGCAGCCGCTCCTCTATGTTCGCCGCCTCCAGGATGGCCTGTTTCTCCTCCGGCTTGATGTTGATGTGCGCGGCGATGAAGTCCGCCAGCAGCCCGCCGGGAGCGATCGTCTCCGCGGCCTGCGCCAGCTCGTCCGGCAGAGTCTCCGTGAGCTCGACCGCCTTCTGAAACTGGGACAGCGCGCTGCGGTACAGCGCTTCCATCTCAATGCCGGAGTGGTCCTGCTCAGACACGATCTCCGCCCTCACACGCAGCGATGGCTTCTCCTGCTCCGTCGCGACCAGGCGCACCCGCATCAGTCCTTGAATTATCGCCTGGACGGCTCCCGTGGGGGCCCGCGCCATCCGCAGAATGTTCGCCACCGTTCCGACCTGGTAGACCGGCCCCGTCGGCTGGCCCTCGGGCCCCGCCTTCTGCGCGAAAAGCGCCACCATCTTGCTCGGGCTGGCGGCCGCCTCCGTCACCGCCTGCACGATGGCCTCGTCGCTCGACGATAATGGCACCATCAGGCCGGGGAACAGCACAACCCCGCCGCTGGCAAGCGCCGGCAGCACGTCCGGCATCTTGAAGGCCTCTTCCGCCTTCGCCTGTTCGTTGTCTGACTGTTGGGCGTTGTCGTCCATGGCAATTCCTTCGGTGTTATTCATCGCTCGGCTTGCGCACAGCCACCCGCACGTGGCGAGCGGGCTGCTCCGGCACCTTCGGCAAGACGATGCGCAGGAAGCCCCCGGCGTAAGTCACCTTTGCTAGAGACGGGTCGACGCGCGCCGGCAGCACCAGCGACCGGCCGAAAAGCCCGTAGCATATCTCCATCTGCGTGTGGCGACGGTCCGGGTGCGCCTCGCGGTCAACCTTCTCCCCGTGGAACGCCAGCCGCCCGCCGTCGACCTCCAATTCGACCTCCTGCTCGTCGATGCCGGCGATCTCCGCCACCACGACGACCTCGTCCGCCGTCTCGTAAACGTCCGTCGGCGGCGCAAGCGTTGGGCTGCAGAAGCGTGAGCGCCCCGATCCTCCCTCGGAGAGTCGCCGCCACATCTGTTCCATCTGCTCGTGCAGCCGCTCGAACTCGTCAGAGAATGCCCTTCTAGTGCGGAACATCGTTCTTCTCCCATTCAGTCGCACTCGGCGACGAGCAATGCCTTCTAAGCTCAGAATAGTCTTGCAAGGGGGTGGATTTCAAGCTCGCCTTGATCCCGAAGGCCCATACTGCTGCCGTCTCGTCCCATGTGCTATTGACGCGGCGACAACGATAGTATACTCTACGACCTGAATCCAACCGGTGCCACCCTCACTGACAAGGAGACTGGATTGCTCCTGCGCCCGCGCCGACGCACGATGTTCGCTGTCAACTCCTGCTTCAGTCCTGCATCGCATCGGACCCTGAGCGCCCAGTGTCGCCGATCTCCCTAGAAATGGCCACCGGAGGCTTACCATGCGCGCTCGAACTCTACTACGAGTCTTCCTCATCGCGACGGTTCTGATCTTCGCCCTGGCCGTCGGCCGCCTCTGGACCGGCATTCCCTTCGCGTCCGGGGAAAGGGCGCCCGCAGCCTCTTCCGTGGGGTCCGCACGTGCGCCAGTCGCCGTGTCTGGATCGCTTGCCGTGCCGACCCCGTCCGCGCAGTCGCCCGCGCCGACCGTGCTCCCGCCGCCGGCATTGGTGATTCCGCCCTCGCTGCCGCTAGGACCGAAGCAACCGCCGGACCCCAAGCTCACGTCGCCGTTGGCGGAGTTGCGGGACGCCTCTTCGGCCGCGACGCAGAGGGGCCAGCCAAAGGGCCTAGACCTGCCGAGCCAGCTTCCCGACGACCTGAAATCGCTCGTACAGGGCAAGTTGATGAGCATAAACGACGCCGGCGAAGTCCAGGTCTACGTGCAAGTCGCCGCCGCCGACGCCACGGTCCTCGGAGCGCTGGTCGCGGCGGGCGTCACGGTCGAGCGGGTGTCCGACGACTTGACGCTGGTTCAGGGCTGGGTTTCGCCGAACGCGCTCAATGCGCTGGCGGCCGTGCCTGCCGTCCAATCGGTCAGGCTTCCCGATTACGGCGTCGTCCAGGCCGGCTCCGTCACGACACAGGGCGACGCGATCATCCGCGCCGACCTTGTGCGCTCGACCTTCGGCGTGACCGGCGCCGGCGTCAAAGTCGGCGTCATTTCCACCGGCGTCGGCGGGCTCGCCGCGTCTGAGGCAAGCGGCGACCTGCCGTCATCCGTCGATACGACGACCTGCAACATGACGGGCGCCGACCCCACGTCGACGGGGGCGGAAGCCACCGCGATGATGGAGATCGTCCACGACATCGCGCCCGGTGCGCAGCTATACTTTGGCCAGTTCAGTACGGCGAGCGGCGGGACGTCGCTTGACTTCCGTGCCGCCGTTACCTGCCTTGCCGCTCACACCGACGTGGTCGTCGATGACATCAGCTTCTTCATCGATGGCCCTTACGATGGAACGAGTCCCGTCTCCACAAACACCTCCAACCAGCTAAACTCGGCTAGCAACCCCATCAGACAGTACTCCACGTCGGTGGGAAACCAGGCTATTGAACACTATCAGGAGCTATTCACGGACTTCGGGGGCTCGTATCCGGGCTGGAACAAATTCCAGGCCACCGCCAACACTACTGACGGCTGGCCGTATGGGGCGCTACCTGTGAATCCATTCTACCTTCAGGCGAACGGCGACGCGGACGTAATCCTTCAATGGAATGACACGTGGGGCGCCTCCTCCAATGACTATGACCTCTACGTCAGAAACGATGCCACTGGCCAAGTCGTGGCCCAAAGCACCGCCCGCCAGAACGGCAATGGCGACCCTTGGGAAGGTGTCTACGTTAAGAACACAACTGGGTCGGCTGGCTGGTTCGACATCGAAATCTACAAGTATTCCGGGAGCGCGAAGACGCTTGACATGTTCTTGCTCCCTCTCTCGGGGGCGACCATACTACCAGGCAACACCCTTCTGAACTACAACACCCTCTCCAGTAGCGTCGCCAACCAGTCCGACGCCAAGAACGGCGTCCTCTCCGTCGGCGCCATCGATCAGGCGGACTCCGGACACGACACGATAGAGACGTACAGCAGCCGCGGCCCAACGAATGACGGGCGCAACAAGCCGGACATTACGGGCATCGATGGCGTATCGGTCACAGGCAATGGCGGCTTTGGAAGCCCGTTCTACGGCACGTCCGCTGCCTCGCCGCACGTCGCCGGCGTTGCAGCGCTGCTCCTCCAGTGCCGGCCCGACCTCAAAGCCGGAGGGGCCACCGCAGCGTCGACGGCTCGGACCGACCTCCAGACCTACATTCTCAGCAGCGCCGTTCCCCTCGGAACCCCGATACCCAACAACACCTTCGGCAGCGGGCGCCTCGACGCCTACGCCGCCGCGGTTGCCGCTGGCTGCTCAAGTCCCACGCCCACGCCGACGCTCACCCCCACGCCGACGCTCACCCCCACGCCGACGCGCACGCCCACGCCGACGCCGACGCTCACCCCCACGCCAACGCCGACCTTGACCCCCACTAGCACCGGAACTCCGACCAGCACGCCAATCCCGTCCATGGGGTGCAGCGGGCCGAGGCCAACCGGCCCGAACCTGCCCACCCATATAGCCAGCAATCCCGCAAGCAACCCCCAGGCGGACGCCTGCGGCATTGATCCAACGCCGACCTATCATGTCTGCACCGACAAGGCCGACACCGACGGTGACACCATACCCGATTGCGTCGAGCACCTCTATGGCACCTGTGCCTTCGTCGGCGACCCCGCTGTCGCCTATTCCAGTTGCGCCAATCCGGTTGACAGCGACGGCGACGGCTGCCCCGACTGGCTGGAGATGAACGATGTCAACGGCGACCGGAGCGTCGACGTCATCGATCTGCTCATCGTCGCCAAGCGGTTCGCTGGGCTCATTCCGGCAGACCCGACGCAGGACGCTGTCCTTGACGTCAACCACGATGGGCACATCAACGTAACGGACCTCCTGGTAGTGGCGCGGAACACCTGCGCCTACCACCAGCAGTATCTTGGGTACACGGGGCCATGTCCCTGCGGGCCGGACGTGCCACCGTAGCCCTCCCCGCGCGCTAGGCGTTACCCTAGGACCCGTCGACGGCCAACCGGCGGCTGTTCAGCTCCTTCCGGCCGGAGCTCCAGCGAGAGCGTTTCCAAGCGGCCATGTAGCGCGCTGCCTTTGTGCTAGGGGGTATTGTTGGGAAGGAAGGTTGGCAATGTCGGAGGGGCTTGTCGATGATGACGTCGCGGGACGAGGGTCGCGGTTAGCTCACACGCCGGAGTCGTCCTCCAGTTCCTCCTCGTCCGGCTCCTGCCATTCGCCCGGCTTCGCTTCCCAGACCGACTTGTAGTTCTCGCCGGCCAGCGCCCGCTGGATCTCTTCCTTCTCCAGCGCCAGCAGCTCCTCGTAGCACGCCTCGCACTCCCGCACCATGTCCGGGAACCCCAGGTTCACGAAGCGCGCCACCAGGTGCTGCCACATCCCCAGGGTGACCAGGCTCTCGACGTACTTCGGCCAGGGGATGAGCGTCAGGCTGTCCGGCTTCGGGAAGCGCGGCCGCAGGCGTCGCAGCGAGCGAAAACGTTCCTCTGCCGTGCCGACCATCTCGACGATCTTGACCATCGGCGCGTCGACGGCGTTGGAGCGCGCGTCAACGATGAGCGTCTTGCGGAGCAGCGGGAAGTACAGCGCGACGACTTCCGCCGTATCGAGGGAGTTCGCCATCTCCGCCAGGTCTATCTGAAAATCGAAGTCCACTCGGTGCCCCCGCTCACGCTCCCGACCAGGCTGCCGCCGCTCTACCTGGACGTAGAGGAAGGCTTCAGCCTTCCACGTCGGTCTTGACGGATCCGACATGCCGTGGAGGGCTGAAGCCCTCCGCTACATTGATAACCCCACCCCCGCATATTCACCCTTGGGCGTCCTTGTCTGAATCGACGATGACCAGGAACAGGTGCTTGCCGACGCGGAACAAATCCCCGTTCTTCAACTCGAGCAGGGATTCCCTCACCGGCTCCGTGCCACCTGGCGTAATCCTCTCAACTGCGCCCTGGGCTATTAGCCTCCTTGCCTCAATCCCGCTCGAAGCCACGCCCGAGTCCCGAAGGACACGATCCAGGAAGTGGAGCCTCATGCTGGTGATGATTTCGGGCGGTCCACCAGGCTCCCGAATGCTGCTTTCCGCGCGGAACGCAATATGATCCTTCCTGAGCGACATCGTCTTTTTCACCAGCTTATCTGGAACAGAATAATCTCTTGTAACGGACATGCGGAACTCCACAGGCTTATCGGGAGCTTGACCCAATCGAAACGTGCGCTCGAACGCGTCCTCCGCCTTTTGCGCGGCCTCCGCACCGTGCATCTCCGACACTATCTCCCGCGCCAGCCGCTTCTTCACGTCCATCGGGTTCACGGACCGCTCCGCCAGCTTCCGCCGCGTCTCCTCAATCTCCTCTTCCGGCACGTCCGTCACCAGCGTGAAATAGTCGAGCATTACGTTGTCCGGCAGCGACATGACTTTGCCGTACATCTCGTCCGGCGGGTCGTTGAGCGCAATGTAGTTGCCCTGCGTCTTCGACATCCGCAACTGCCCGTCCGTCCCGACCAGAATCGGCATGCAGACGGCAATCTGCGGTCGCTGCCCGTACGCCCGCTGCAGCGTCCGGCCCGCCATCAGGTTGAAGAGCTGCTCCGTGGCGCCTATCTGCGCGTCGGTCTGAAGGGCGACCGCGTCGTAAGCCTGCATGAAAGCGTAGAAGAACTCGTGCACGTAGATCGGCTCGCTGCGGTCGCGCCGCTTTGCGAAGTTATCGCGCTGGAGGAACTGCCCGACGGTGAAATGAGAGGCGATCTTGATCAGCTCTTCGAAGGTGAGCTTGCTCAGCCACTCGGCGTTGTTGCGGATGATCGTACGCTCCCGGTCGAGCACCTTGAACGCCTGGTCCGTGTACGTCCGCGCGTTCGCCTCGATCTCCTCCAGCGTCAGCATCGGCCGCGTCGACTCCTTGTCGCTGGGGTCGCCGACCAGCGCCGTGAAGCCGCCGATGAGCAGTACCGTCTCGTGGCCCAGGCGCTGGAACTGGCGCAGCTTGCGCATCGGCACGGTGTGGCCGAGCGTCAGGTCCGGCGCCGTCGGGTCGATTCCCAGGTAAACGCGCAGAGGCCGTCCCTCCGCCAGCCGTTCTCGCAGATCGCTTTCCATGGCGCGCGCCACGCCTTCGTCGCCGTAGACGACGCCGCGCATTAGAAGCTGCACTTGCTCTTCAATCGATGGCATGCGATCTGCTCGCGTTCAGGCGGAGCTTTCAGCGACGGCTTCGGGCGTGCGCTCGAAGTACTGCCGTGCCTGGGCGACGTCCCTGCCGATCTGCTCGGTCAGCGCGTCCGTGCCGGCGAAGCGCACCTCGCCGCGCAAGCGCTTCAGCACGTCGATTCGCAGCTCTCGTCCGTAGAGGTCCCCGCTGAAGTCTATTATATGCACCTCGACCGTACGTTCACCATCCTCGAACGTCGGTCGCCGTCCAATGTTCGTGACCGACCGGTAGCTCTTGCCCTCAACTGACGCCCGCGTCACGTAGACCCCGAACGGCGGCAGCGCCAGCCCCGAGCCGACCGCAATGTTCGCCGTCGGAAACCCGATCACGCGCCCTCGCTCGACGCCCCTGACCACCGGCCCGGCGAGGGAGAACGGCCGCCCCAGCAGCCGGTTCACGAAGGCGATGTCGCCCGACTCCAGCGCCGCGCGAATCGCGGACGAGCTGACGACCAGCCCTTCTTCGACCAGCGGCCCGACCGACTCCACAGCGAAGCCCTTTTGCGCGCCGAGCCGTTGCAGCGCTTCGCTGCCGCCCTCGCGGCCGCGCCCGAGCGCAAAGTCCGGTCCGGCCAGCAGAAAGCGCATGCGCAGCCGCTCTTGCAGCGCCGCCAGGAAGTCCGCGGCGGAAAGGCGCGCCACCTCCGCGGTGAACGTCAGCGGCAGCACGAAATCGACGCCGCCGGCCCGCAGCAGCCGCACTCTCTCCTCCAGGCTCATCAGGTAGACGATTCCCGCCGTCGGATGCAGCACCAGCGCCGGATGCGGATGCAGCGTGACAACGCCTGTCGCGAGGCCGCGCGCCGACGCCCGCTCTCGCAGTGTTCGTAGCAGGTGGAGATGGCCGCGGTGCACTCCGTCGAACACGCCGACGGTCAGCGCCGTGTCCCTGGCCAGACCTTCGACGTGCAGCTCCCCCAGCGGCCCGGCGTCCGTCATGACTTCTTCGTCCGCCCGCGCTTGGGCTTCACCGTCGGAGCCGCCGACTCTGTACGCGCCATGGCCCTCAGGCGCCCGTGTGCGCTTTGGCTTCACTGGCGGAGCCGCCGACTCTGTACGCGGCTTGGCCTCAGGCGCCCGTGTGCGCTTTGGCTTCACTGGCGGAGCCGCCGATGCCGCAGGCGGCTTGGCCTCAGGCGCCCGCCTGCGCCACGCCTTCACCGGTAGGGCCGACAGGGCCGCCCGCAGGTTGGCTTCCGGCGTCTGCGGCGGTATCGAGCAGCCCGCGGCGAGGAGGAAACGCTTCCCGCCCGTCTCCGCCAGTGCCTCCGCGACCTCTGCGGCCACCTGTTGCGGCGTCCCTGCTGCAACCGTTGCCACCGCCACGCCGCCCATGACCGCCCGCTTCGTCTTCGCCAGAACGTCGGCCAGGCTCGGATTCCCGCTGTCGCGATTCGCCCAGTTGAAGGCGTGTACGGGGTAGTCGACCATCGATTCGAGCATGTTGTGCTTGCGGCAGACGTGAAGGATGTTGAACTCTGCTTTCGCGACGGCTTTCAGCACCTGCAGGTCGTACGGTCGCCCGAACTCTGCGTACTGCTCCGCCGTCGCTACGTCGTACGTCCCCCAATCGACGGTCGCGAAGAAGATGCCGTCAGCGCCCGCCTCGACACAGGCCGCCGCGTAAGCCGCCAGCGTCTCCGACACCGCGTTCAGGGCTCGATGCAGCGCTTTGCCATTATGGCGCATGTAGCGTCGCACCGCGCCGAGATCGCCGTTCGCCAGCCGGCCGACGACGGAAAGCGGCGAGAAGACCGTCTGCAGGAAAGGCGCCTCGCCCCCCAGCCCTTCGCCGATGAGCCGCAGCGCTTCGATTTGCTCGCCGAAGGGGCCCGCGTGAACGTCCAGCGGCGCCAGCCGGTCGAGGTCGCGCGCCGTCTTGAGGACGTATCCGAGGCCGAGCGGCCCGTGCAGCACGTCGCCGGGCGGACGGTAGCGGTTGCCCCAGGCCTCGGCGTAGTAGGTGGCGCGCGGATTGACCTTTGCGAAGTCCCAGCCGTACTGGCGGAAGCGCTCCAACGTCGCCTCCGCCAGGCCGGCGGGCGTCCACTCGCGCAGATAGTCATGTCCCCAGAAGGAGACAGGCGGCCGGTCGACCGCCCTGCCCATCAGCGCGGCCTTCACCCTCTCCCGCCTGGTCATCTCCGCCATCTCGATTGCCCCGGAGAAGGCGACGAGCCGTTTCAACGGCAAAAGAAGGAGGGGAATTCCCCTCCCTGGTCGGCGCCTTCTGCAGGCATGATAGTAGCATCAGCTTCGGAGGCGATCAAGGCGGCGCGGCCGTCCCATTTGCTAAGACGACTATTCCCTTCCTGGCCAGCTTCATGAAGTCTTCACAGATAGTCGCTTCGATATCACGCTCCCCGCACGTTTGAGCCTTAGTATGAGTGATGAAGTAAAAGGCTGGCGGGGTCATGTGGGATAAGATGTGTTATCAGGGGACAAAGCGCCGTAGGGTGCTTCTAATCGAAGACGATTCGGCCGTAAACAAGGTGCTGGGGCTGTCGCTCCGTTGCGGCGGCTTCGACACCACACAGGCCGAATCGGGCGGCGAAGCGTTGCAGAAGCTGGACACCAACGGCTTCGACGCCGTCGTCCTTGATCTGTGCCTTCCCGACGGCCTCGGCGGCGACGTGCTCCACCGCCTGCAAGCGGCGGACAGCCCTGTCTGGGTCGCCATGTCCGCCCTCGACGAAGACGAAGCTCACAAGCGTTTCGGCCCTTTGCAGGGGGCTTTCATAGCCAAGCCCTTCGATCCCTGGGACCTCATCGGCATGCTCGACCGCCTTCTCGCCGACGACCTCGAGGCCCGGAGGAGCGCTCGCGAGCGCCGCGCCGCCTCTTGAGCGTCGGCCCCTGAGGCCGTCTTCACGTTTTCTTTACAGCCCGATGCTCACGCTTCACAACCCCAACACGCCCGTTGTCTACGCTGAGACGTGGGGTTTCCGGCGTCACGAGTCCGAGCAGGAGACGGTCTGTGCTGAATGCGCGGGTAGACCCAGGGAGTGAGATCGAAAGGAGCCGCGGCAGGCTTCATGCTCATTCGCCGACTGACCGCTTGCCGCTGACGGCGCTGCTCGGCAAGTACACCGAACGCATCCGACGCACCAAGGGCAAGACCCAGGCGCAGATCGCCCGTGACTCCTGGCTGGGCGACAGCTACGTATCGCGGCTGCTTTCCGGCGAACGGCTCAACCCCAGCCGCGATGCCCTCGTCCTGCTCGGCTGCTGGGGCCTCGAGCTCGGCGTCGACGAGATGGACGAGTTGCTGATCGCGGCGGAATACAAGCCGCTGGTCTTGCCGGCGACCATACGCTAGGTGCGGGACAAACAGAGGAGGACAGGATGTGCGCTTCGTGTGGCTGCGGAATACTTGAGGAAGATCACGGCGATTTTAGGAGCCTGACCCTCGCGGACATCGAAGAAGCGGCGGAGGCGGCGAACATCAGCATCGAGGAAGTGGCGCGCAACATCCAGGTCGCCGTCATCGAGGCCGAGGAATCGGAATACGGGGGAATGAGGCGGGCAAGCTGACCCGTGCGACAGAGATGTCGCGGCTCGGCGCCGAAACAAAAGAGGAAGGATCCGGGGCGCCGGTAGGGTCTACGGCGGTTCGTCTTTGGAAATGGTGGGGAGGTCGAGAGGTGGTTTTCTCTCGACCTTCTCGTTTCCGTCCCGAAACGCGTAAGAGCGAACGGTGGGACGGCGAGAAAGGGGGGCGGCCATGCCCCGATCGATTTGGAGCGGTGTCATCAGCTTCGGGATGGTAAGCATCCCCGTAAACCTGTACACCGCCACGCAAGAGAAAGACATCGCATTCCATCTGCTGCACAAGAGCTGCGGCAACCGGCTAAAGCAGGTGCGCTGGTGCCCGTTTCACGAAGAAGAAATCGAGTGGAACGACGTCGTCCGCGGCTATGAGTACGCCCGTGATCAGTACGTCACCCTCACCGACGAGGACTTCGAGAAGCTGCCCCTGCCCAGCAAGCACACCATCGGCCTCTCCGCCTTCGTCCGCAGCCAGGAGATCGATCCCATCTACTACGATAAGAGCTACTACCTGGAGCCGCGCGAAGGCGGCGCCAAGCCGTTCGCCTTACTCATGCGCGTCCTCGAAGAGAAGTCGCTCGTGGGAATAGCCAAGATCGCCATTCGCAACAAGGAGCAGCTCTGCGCCCTCCGACCGCAGGACCGCACCCTTGTCCTCGAAACGCTCTACTACCCGGACGAGATCCGCGTCGAACAGGGCATCGAGGCCGCCGACATCGACGTCTCCCAGCGCGAGATTGACCTGGCGATGACGCTCGTCGACGCTCTCTCCGAAAGCTTCAACCCGGAGCAGTACCACGACGACTACCGCCGGGCGGTCATGGAGCTGATCGAGGCCAAACGCAAGGGCCAGGAAGTTGTCGCACCGCCGCCACCGCCGGGTAACGTCATCGACTTGATGGCCGCCCTTCGCGAAAGCGTTGAAGCGGCGAAGAAACTGCGGACTGAACAGCCGCGACGCGGGCGCGAAGAGCGCCACGAACGTCGCAAGGCCGGCTAGCCATGCCGGGAACGAAGCCGACCGCCGGTCTGGACGAATACGCGCGCAAGCGCCGCCTGAAGCGCACCCCCGAGCCGCCGCCGGAGCGCAGAGCGGGTGGCGCCGGGCCCCTGCGTTTCGTCGTCCACAAGCACGCCGCCAGCCGGCTCCACTACGACCTGCGACTGGAGGCGGAAGGCGTGCTCAAGTCCTGGGCGGTGCCGAAGGGTCCCTCGCTCGACCCGAAGGACAAGCGCCTTGCCGTCATGGTCGAAGACCATCCCCCCGGCTACGCGGACTTCGAAGGCGTCATTCCCGACGGCGAGTACGGCGCCGGCGAGGTCATCGTCTGGGATCGCGGCAGCTACGCTCCGGAAGAGGAAGGCCATCGCGTCTTCGATCGCCATGAAGCGGAGCAGATCATCCAGGAGGGCCTCGCCCATGGGAAGATCGGCTTCTACCTCAACGGCGAAAAGCTGAAGGGCTCTTGGGCGCTCGTCAAGTCGCGCCGCGGCCCGAAGGACTGGCTGCTCATCAAGCACAGCAACGGCGCCTCCGACCGCGACATCCTGCGCGAAGACCGGTCCGTCGTCTCCGGCATGACCATCGAAGACCTGAAAGCCGGCGGCCGGCTCGAACCGCCCTCAGAGCGTCTCTCGGAGCCCGAGGGCCCGGACACCCTGCCCGGCGCGCGCAAAGCTCCCTTCCCGCGCGCGCTTCTGCCCATGCTCTCCACGCCCGCCGAACAGCCCTTCTCCCATCCAGACTGGATCTTCGAACCAAAGCTTGACGGCCTCCGTGCTGTCGCCTTCCTGCGCGACGGCAAGGCCCGCCTCGTCTCCCGCCGCGGCAAGGACGACACGAAAGTCTACCCGTCGCTCGCCGCCGAGTTCCCCGAGCAACCCGCCCGCGAGCTCGTCGTCGACGGCGAAATCGTCGCCCCCGACGAGCAGGGAGTGCCGTCCTTCCAGCGCCTTCAGCAGCGTATGAACCTCCAGAACGACGCGGAGATCCACCGGGCGGACGCCCAGGTCCCCGTCGTCTACTACGTGTTCGATATCCTCTACCTCGACGGTTATGATCTCACCGGCGTCCCCTTCGAGGCGCGCCGCCGCCTGCTCAAGCGCACACTCGTCCCCGGCGAGCGCGTCCGCCTCATCGAGGAGTTTCAGCAGGAGGGCGAGATCGCCTTCCGCGTGGCTGTCGAGCATGGTCTCGAAGGCGTCATGGCGAAGAGGCGCGACAGCGCCTATGTCCCCGGCCAGCGCTCCCGCCTCTGGCTGAAGGTCAAAGCAACGCTCAGCGATGAGTTCGTCATCGGCGGCTTTACCCGCGGTACCGGCGCCCGCGCGCGAACGTTCGGCTCGCTGCTCCTGGGCCAGTACGACGGCCAGGGCAAGCTCCGTTACGTCGGCAACGTCGGCAGCGGCTTCGACGACCGCCTGCTCGACGACCTGCTGGCGCGCCTGGAAAAGCTGCGCACGAATCGCTCCCCCTTCACCGGCGAAGTCGACCGCACGCGCGAATCGACCTGGGTGAAGCCGGAGCTCGTGGCCGAGGTGAAGTTCGCGCGGTGGACCGGCGACGGCAAGCTGCGTGCCCCCGTCTTCCTACGGCTCCGCGAAGACAAGCCGAAGGAGCAGGTCGAGCGCGTCGAGATGGTGGAAGCGCCGTCGGGCGGCAAGACGGGCGATCCGTCGCCGGTTCGACCCGCCGTGGACCAGCGCGATGTCGACGCCGTGCTCGACCAGCTTTCCTCTTCGAAGCGCGACTTCACGCTTAGGGTGCAGGGCCACCAGATAACGCTCAACAACCTCGATAAGCCCTTCTGGCCGCCGCTCGGCGAAAAGCGCGCCCTGACCAAGCGGGACCTCCTCGTCTACCTGACGAAGGCCTCGCCCTACCTGCTGCCGCACCTGAAAGACCGCCCGCTGACGCTCAAGCGCTATCCCAACGGCATCGAAGGCGAGAGCTTCTTCCAAAAGCACTACGAGAACGGCGCGCCGCCCTACGTCGAGAAGGTGCTCCTCTTCTCCGAGCAGGAAGGCGACCAGCAGTATCTCCTCTGCAACAACCTGCCGACGCTCCTCTGGCTGGGCCAGATCGCCGATATCGAGCTGCACACCTGGTATTCCCGCACCAACCCGGAGACCGACGCCACGCACCTGACGGCCGGCTTCAGCGGCTCGCTCGACAACATGCTGGGCTCCGCGCTCAACTACCCGGACTTCATCGTCTTCGACCTCGACCCCTATCTCTACTCGGGCGATGAGAAAGAAGGAGCGGAGCCGGAGTTGAACCGAAAGGCCTTCGCGAAGACGCGCGAAGTCGCCGGCTGGCTGCGCGAAACGCTATCCTCGCTGTCGCTGCCCGCCTTCGTCAAGACGTCCGGTCGCACCGGCCTCCACGTCTACGTGCCCATCGTCCGCCGCTTCACCTTCGACGAGGTGCGCGCCGCCGCCGGCAGCATCGGCCGCTACCTGATGCAGCAGCACCCGAACGACATCACGATGGATTGGTCGGTGAGCAAGCGGAAAGGGAAGGTCTTCTTCGACCACAACCAGAACTCGCGCGGCAAAACGCTCGCCTCCGCCTACTCGCCGCGCCCGTCCTCGGAAGCGAGCGTCTCCGTGCCGCTCTTGTGGGAGGAGCTCCCGCACGTCTATCCAACCGACTTCACGATCCGCAACGTCCCGGACCGTCTGGCCCGGATGGGCGACCCGTGGCAGGGGATCCTGTCGGCAAAGCACGATCTCAGCAACCTGCTGGCGAAAGGACCGGAGGCCGCCGCTCGCTGAATCGATTCAAAACGTCGTCTTCGAAGGGAGGACACAAATGGCCGAATTCCTTAACCCGTTCCAGGGCAATCTTCCCAATCGCACGCTGAGCCTGGGAGAGCTCATCCGCGCCATCAGGCAGGACATCGCCGCGGAGGAGGAGGCGACCCACCTCTACACGGCGCAGGCTGAGGCGACCGACAACGAGCTTGCGAAACGCGTGCTCCTGGAGATCGCCGACGAAGAGCGCGTCCACGTGGGCGAGTTTTCCCGCCTGCTCAGCATCCTCACCGAAGGGGAGGAGGACCGCTTCCTGGCGCAGGGAGCGCAGGAGGTCGATGAGATTGCCGGCGAAGGCCAGGCGCCCGCCGGCGAGACGTCCGGCAGCGCGATGACCGTCGGCTCCCTCAAGGGCTGACCGCACGCCGCACAATTGCGATAACTCACTCTCAAAGGAGGGAGCGATGATGGAAGAAAAGTACTTGGCCAGGGATGAGGCCCCAATCGAATCTGAGACTTGGAAGGCGCTGGACGCCGCGCTCGTGGAGACGGCGCGCGGCATTCTCGTCGGCCGCAGGATCCTGCCCATCGAAGGCCCCTACGGCTTCGGCCTTAAGTCCGTTCCGCTGGAGGACGTCCAGGTCCAGGAGGACGTCTACGCCAGCGCGTCGATACCGCTGGCAGCCATCGAAGTCGGCTTCACGCTCGGCAAGCGCGACCTCGTCTCCTACGAGAGGGACACTCTGCCCCTCAACCTCAACTCGCTGGTCGATGCCGCGATTCGCGCCTCGACGCTGGAGGACGACATCATCCTCAAGGGCGACCCGCGTCTCTGTGGCCTGCTCAACTGCGAGCGCATAAACAGCCAGGCGCTCTCGTCCTGGGACGAGCTGGGCACCGCCGCCGGCGATATCATCAAGGCCGTTATCGACCTCGACAACGCCGGCTACCACGGCCCCTACGCGATTGCCCTCTCGCCGCCGCGCTACGACGCGCTGTATCGTCGCCATCCCATCGGCGCCTTCAGCGAGTTGGAGCAAATCCAGACGATAGCGACCGAAGGCGTCTTCAAGGCGCCGGTGCTGGAGAAGGGCGGCCTCGTGCTGAACACGGGCCGGATGTACGCCTCCATCGTCCTCGGGCAGGACATGACGATATCGTTCGTCGGCCCGACGAAAGAGAACCTGGAGTTCGCCATCGTCGAAAGCCTCGCCTTGCTCGTGCGACGCCCCGGCGCCATCTGCGCTCTGACCGAATGATTTCCTCCGCGTAGGGCGGGCATCTTGCGCGCCTCCGCGTCAGGGGCAATCCGCGACGGGCCGTAGGGCGCATCGCGGCGCCCGTGTGCCTGCGGGGCTTGGAGCGGAAGGCTGCGCCTGCCTGCCGGTAGGCAGGGGTTCAACCCGCAGAACTGCAACCCGCAGAACTGCAACCCACCCCCGCCTTCAAGCTGCGTCTCAGAATCTGCAGCCCGTTATCTCGCTCGGAATGCGCGTCGCGCGCCAGAATCGTGAAGAGTCACGTTCCCATGGCGACTGTGCCTTCTTTCACAAAACCTTCACGAAACCCTCGCCGCCCTTCACAATCCCGGCCATACGGCGTGCCTAGAATGAAGGTACTTTGCGGGTATGGCGGATTGGATGGGACTGGACAGAGAAGACATCGACGAGGTCGGCGCCAAGCGAGGCAAGGTTCTTGTAGTCGAGGATGATCCCGCCGTAACGAGGATCCTCAGAGTCTGCCTCCGAACTGTAGGTTTCGATACTACGCCGGCGGACACAGGCGGCGAGGCGCTCCGGCAGTTGGAGGCCGCGCCCTTCGACGCGGTCCTCCTCGATCTCGGCCTGCCCGACGGCCGCGGCGGCGACGTCCTCCACAGGCTGCAGACCGCCTCCGACGACTGCCCCGTATGGGTGGTGATATCGGCGCTTGATGAGGATGAAGCCGCCAGACGCTACGGTCCCATCGGCGGCGTCTACGTACCCAAGCCCTTCGACCCCTGGGAGCTCATTCGCACGCTACAGGGGCTCCTCGACCGGAAGCGCCCGGCCGAGACCGCCGGCAACGGCTCCTCGCCGCCGGTAGGTCATTGATAGCACAATTGACAAGTCGCTTATTATAGTTCTACACTGGGTTCGCTCGCCAGGCCGGGTAGGGATTGGCCCGGCCTAATATCCTCTCGGCAGTAGCCGGTGTCCAGGATGCCTCCGCTCGGCAGGAACGGGAAAAACGGGAACCCTTGAACGACACAGAGGCTGCCGTGTCCGGCCCGACTGGAATGTCCACGGCCGATCTGTTCGACCTCGTCTGGAATGATCTCGCCGACCTCATGGGCACCGCCGCTGTCGCCGCGCTCATGAAGCGAGCGCTGCGTCAGGCTTCCCTGGAAACGCCCGCCCTCAGGTCGCTCAGTATCGCCAAAGAAGACCTCGAGTACCGCTACGATCTGCCGGACTCATGGCAAGAGAACTGCAAAGGCGAGACAGGGCGCTCCCTCCATGATCTGCTGGCGGCGTTAGGGCCGCTGCTCGTCCAGTTGACCGGCCCCGTGGTTGTGCGGCGCCTGCAACGCCTTGCTCCCCTGAGAATCTGCAACGTTCTCTTGCCGGATGAGGTCTCTGCATGGCTGAGCCGATGACGCCATCTCTTGACCTGCTCTCCACCGGCAGCGAGCCCCTGGACCGCATCTTGGGCGGCGGCATTCCCGCCTACTCCGTCACCCTGCTCGTCGGCGAGCCCGGTTCGGGGAAGACGATCTTTGCCCTCCAGACTCTCTTTCATGTGGCGAAGCAGGGCAAGAAAGCCCTCTACTTCACCACACTCTCCGAGCCCACCGTCAAGCTCATCCGCTACATGCAGCAGTTCTCCTACTTCGACGTCAGCCTGCTCGATGACAGGGTCGTCCTCGCCGATCTCGGCTCCGCCATCCGCAGCGTCGGCGCTGAAAAGGCGCTTGAGGAAGCGATGAGACGCGTCGAAGAGGAATCGCCGGATCTTGTCATCATCGATAGCTTCAAAGCGATCCGCGACCTCCTCGACGGCCCGGGCGAAGGCCGGCGCGCCATCTACGATCTAGTCGTCCACATGGCGAGCTGGGGAGTCACTACCATCCTCGTCGGCGAGTACGAGCGCCAGGAAATCCTCGCGGCCCCGGAGGCCTCCATCGCCGACGGAATCATTTTCCTCGGCAACGTTCGCCAAGAGCTGGCGGCAGAGCGCGAGATGGAAGTCCTCAAGATGCGCGGCGCCGACTACGTGACCGGCATACACTTCTTCACCATCACCGGCGACGGCTTCAACTTCTACCCCCGCGTCCGCGCGCCCTCGATTGGTAGGGCCTCTTCATCACAGGAGCGCCTGGAGCGCGTTCCAACCGGCATTGCCGGACTGGACCAGATGCTCCACGGCGGCCTGCTCCCGATGACCTCGACGCAGGTGGAAGGGCCGACCGGCATCGGCAAGACGCTCATCGGCAGCAGCTTCCTCATGGAAGGCACCCGCCGGGGCGAGAAGAGCGTGTTGTTTACGCTGGAAGAGACGCCTGACCAGCTCCACTCAATAGCCGCCGCTTTCGGCTGGGACTTGCCCGAGCTTGAGAAGAAGGGCGGCCTCTCCATCGTCTACACGTCGCCCGTAGAGCTCTCCACCGACCTCTATCTCAATGACCTCCGCCGTGAGATTGAGTCGATGAGCGCGAAGCGGGTCTTCCTTGACAGCCTTACCAGCCTGGCGCTGGGCATTCCCTCCGAGCGTCGCTTCAAAGAGCTCGTCTACGCTATATCAAAGTACGTCAACGCCCTGGGCGCGACGCTGATGTTCTCTACCGAGACCACGCAGCCCATCGGAACGGCGCAGCTCCCGGGCGTGGGCACCTCCGCCATGACCGATCAGGTGATCGTCCTTCGCTACTTCGAACTGGAAGGGCGGCTGGAAAGAGCCATATCCGTTCTCAAGGCGCGGGCCACCGCTCACGATCCTTCGTTGCGCCGCTTCACAATCTCGCCCGAGGGGCTGAAGGTCGGCGGGGGCTTCACTGACATGCAGGGGGTCCTGACCGGCATCCCCAGGGGCAGCGGCAAATAGACTGGTCAGCCACGAGGGGATGAAACACGTTGACTGAAAGCCTGCTGCGCTCGCCTCTGCGCCTCCTCAACGACGCGGCCCACATGCTGGAGTCGCTCGATGGGCCCGAGAAGCGCCTCAAGGCGGTCTTGCGCCTCCTGGGCGAACTTGTGCCGTGCGATGGCTGCGTCCTGCTGGAAGCCGCGAACGGCGATGAGCCCAGGTTCACGTTCCTGCCGAAGCCTGCGGACGGAGACCTCTCGAGCCTGAAGGCTGCGATGACGCGCTGTCTTCAGATGATCGCCAGCGATGGGTCGGGACCGCTCACCGGCGAGACGGCGCCCCAGATAGCCGCCTCTCTTCCCTGGGCGTCCTACCTCGGACTGCCGCTTGTTGGGAACGACCGCGTCACCGGTCTCCTCTTCGTCGGCGCCAATAAGCCCGACGCTTACGGCGAGCAAGACCTGAGCGTTCTGTCCGTCGTCGCCAGCCAGATCGCCGCCTACCTCGCCGCGCTCACCTACTACCGCCGGCAGACCGCGCTCGACGAGGAGCTGCACCGGTCGCAGGAGTACGGCAGGCGCCTCTTCCAGTCCAGCCTTATCGGCATCATCGAGATTGAAGGGGACAGAATCACCAACGCCAACGACGCCTTCCTGAGCATCGTCGGCTACACCCGGGACGACCTTGAACGAGGCGTCCTCAACTGGCGCGCCATGACGCCGCCCGACTACCTCCACCTCGCCGAACGCGCCTTGAAGGAAGCGGCGACCGTGGGCGAGGCTACGCCGTACGAAAAGGAGTGGTACCGCAAAGACGGTACCTCCGTTCCCGTTCTCGTCGGCGCCGCGCTGATTGAAAAGTCGCCTTTGCGCTGGGTCTCCTTCGTCCTCGACCTGACGGAGCGCAAGCGCATCGAGGCCGACCTGGAGCGCACCCGCAGCGAGTTCCTCGGCGAGGTCAGCCACGAGCTCAAGACACCGCTGACGGCGATCAAGGGCTCCGCCGCCATGGCCCTCGCCGGCGAGGGGCCAACCCGGGCGGAGGCGCGGGAGCTCTTCCAGGTCATCGACGAGCAGTCGGACCGCCTTCGCGAGCTCATCAGCGACCTGCTCGACATGACCCGCGTCGAGGCCGGCTCGCTCGCCGTGAAACCGCAGCCCGCGGACCTTTCGCGCCTGGTGAAAGAGGCGGTCGAAACGTTCACCCGCTCCGTCGCCGGTCGACCAATCGACATCGACCTGCCGCCGTCGCTGCCCGCGGTCATGGCCGACCGGCGACGTGCCGTCCAGGTGCTCTCAAACCTGCTCTCCAACGCCGAGAAGGCCTCGCCGTCGCGCGCGCCCATCGCCGTCTCCGCCGAAGCCGCCGCAAGCGAAGTCATCGTGCGCGTCCGTGACCTCGGGCGTGGCATCCCGCCGGAAAAGATGCCGCTCCTGTTCAAGAAGTTCGCCAGAGTGCACGAAAGCGGCGGTCGCAGCACCGGCCTCGGTCTCGCCATCTGCAAAGGCATCGTCGAATCGCACGGCGGGCGCATCTGGGCAGAGAGCGGCGGCGGTGAAGGCGCCACCTTCTGCTTCACCCTCCCGATCGCGGATGATGCGTCCGAAACGGCCGATGGGTAGCAAGGCTTTCACAATCGCGCTGCGGGTGTTAACTTAGATTGTTAAGTCCGCGCCCACAATGGCCGGCAAATCGAAACAAGGGACGAGAAGAACACCAATGACCGAAGAAAAGAAACCGTCGGCGCGCCGCCGAAGCGTCGGGCAGCCAGTCGTCGCCGGACCACATTCCGACGGCGCTGGATCAGAGCGCAGGCAGGCGGAAATAGATGCCCTCCTCGAATCGTCGCGGGCTGTCCTGAGGCACCGTGACTTCGCGGAAGCCGCGCGTGTCATATTCGACCGCTGCAAAGCCCTCATCGGCGCTGCAGCCGGCTACATAGCGCTCCTGTCGTCCGAAGGCACCGAGAACGAGCTCGTATTCCTCGACGCCGGCGGCATCCCCTGCGACGTCAACCCCGATCTGCCGATGCCCATCCGCGGGCTAAGGGCGCAGGTCTACGAGAACGGCCGCGCCGCCTACGAGAACGATTTCGCACATAGCCAGTGGCTGAGCCTTATGCCCGAGGGCCACGTAACCCTGGAGAACGTGTTGTTCGCGCCTCTCATTATTGAGGGCGCCACGGTGGGTCTGCTGGGCATCGCCAACAAGCCCGGAGGCTTCACCACGGACGACCTCCGCCTGGCGACGGCCTTCGGCGAGTTGGCCGCGGTCGCCCTGGACAATAGCCGCACTTTGGAGGCCCTGCGCAAGAGCGAGGAGCAGTACCGCCTCCTCGCCGAAAGAGCCACCGATGGCATCTATCGCTTCCGCCTCGATCCGCCCGCCTACGAGTACGTCAGCCCGGCCATGACCACCCTCCTCGGCTACGGGCGCGAAGAGTGGCTGGCGGACCCGGAGCTCGACCACAAGATCGTTCACCCCGACGACCAGCCGCTCATCGACAGAATGCACTCCGAGCCGGCGCAATTCGTCGGGCCGGTCATCCTTCGCTGCCAGCACAAAGACGGCCGTGCCATCTGGATTGAGCACCACAACGCGCCCATCTTCGACGCGGACGGCAAGGCCATCGCCATTCAGGGCATCGTGCGCGACGTGACAGAGCGCATGCAGTCGATGGAAGAAACCGAGCGGCTCCGTAGCGAGTTTCTCGCCATGGTCACGCACGAGCTAAAGACGCCCCTTGCCGCCATCAAAGGCTCCGCCGCCACCGCTCTCCGCAGCCCACGGCCGCTGGACCCGGAAGAAGGGCAGGAGCTCTTCCAGATCATCGACGAGCAGTCCGACCGCCTCCGCGACCTGACCGACAACCTGTTGGACATGAGCCGCATCGAAGCCGGCTCTCTCTCCGTCAAGCCGGAGCCCACCGATTTGGCCGCCGCAATCGAGGAGTCGAAGGCAACGGTGGCGCGCGCCGGCCGCTCCCACCGCGTCGACGTCGAGATGCCGGAAGAGATGCCGGCCGTCAACGCCGACAAGCGCCGCCTCGTGCAGGTTCTGGCCAACCTGCTTAACAACGCCACCAAGTTCTCCTCGCCGGCCGCGCCCATAACCATCAGCGTCGACCACGATGCAGTCCACGCCACCATTCGCGTACGTGACAGCGGCCAGGGCATCGACCCGAAGAAGTTGCCGCTCCTCTTCCGGAAGTTCTCCCAGATAGGCGAAGGATCCGCCCTTCGCGCCGGCACCGGCCTTGGCCTCGCGATATCCAAGGGCATCGTCGAAGCGCACGGCGGCCGCATCTGGGCTGAAAGCGAAGGCGAAGGGACAGGCGCAACGTTCACCTTCACCCTGCCTCTAGCCGCCGAGAGCGTCGCTCGACCCGCCACCTCTGCGCCGGCTCCCACGCCCGCCGGCTTCCGTCGCGGCGAAAGACCGCGCGTCCTCGCCGTCGACGACGAGCTGCCCATCCTGCGTTACCTGCAGCACTCCCTCGACCAGGCCGGCTACCAGTGCCTCGTCACCAGCGACCCGTCGCAGGTCACCAAGTTCGTGGAGATGGAGCAGCCGGACCTCATCTTGCTGGACCTCCGCCTTCCCGGCGTCAGCGGCTTCGACCTGCTGGCGCGCATCCGCGAGTTCTCCGCCGCGCCCGTCATCTTCCTGACCGCCAGCGACAGCAGCGAGGACACGGTGCGCGCCCTCAAGCTGGGCGCCGACGACTACGTGACCAAGCCATTCGCGCCCTCGGAGCTGCTCGCCAGAATCGAGGCCGCGTTGCGGCGTCGCTCCCTGCCAGGCGCCGGTGGCGATACGCGGCCCCCCTTCACCGTGAAGGACCTCACGATCAACTTCGCAGAGCGGCGTGTCATCCTCGACGGCAAAGAGATCTCGCTATCCGCGACCGAGTACAAGCTTCTCTACGAGCTGGCCACCCACTCCGGCCTTGTCCTGACCTTCGACCAGATCCTTCAGCGCGTCTGGGGCGCCGAGTACGCCGGGGAGACGGAGCTCGTGCGCTCGTTCATCCGCAACCTAAGGCATAAGCTGAACGACGACGCCAAGAACCCGCGCTACATCCTGACGGAACGGCAGATCGGCTATCGGATGGTCAAGGGATAGCACCGAACCACCCCCCAACGTACCCGCGGCGCCACTCCGGCTTGTTTTTCGTTCCTTAAGCAGCAGAAGCGACCGATATCGCGAGTTCGTCGGCCGTCTAGCTTCGGCTAGCATCGTAGTAGCATATATCACTGTCATTAGGAAGGAGCCGTTCATTCACATTTCCTGCACGTAATTCAACGCCCCATTCATACGGCGTTCATGCCTTCGGCCTAAGATTGGGGAGGTTTCGGTACCACCGGGGCCGGTCCGATGAAGGAACAGCGGGCAAGGAAGAGGAACGCCAGGGAAAGCGGAAAGGAGTAAGGATGATGATGTGGTTAAAGGCCTGCCCGCGCTGTCGCGGAGACCTGTTTCTAGACTCGGACTACTACGGACCGTCTGCAAACTGCATCCAGTGTGGGTACACCCTTCAGGAGCCGCTGCCCGGCGTCCAGCCGTCTCGCCTCGAGGACAGACTGCCAGCCACGGCGCCGCTGGCAACGATGACGCTGAGCGTCTCCGCCTCCGAGCAGCAAGTCAAAGTGGCCTGAAGGAGATCGTGATGACCAGCCGGAGACCGCGCCCGCTCACTGCCGACGAAATGGTTGGCCGGACGAGAAAGCGCTGGGGCACTCTGGAAAGAGAAGACCTGCTGCTTGTGTCCATCTCGCTGGTAAAGGGCGGTCGCTATCACGCCGAGCCCGCCGATTTCGTCAGCGACGTCGCCTTGACGTTCCGGAGCCTCGAAGGCCGAACGCGCCGGAGCGGCAATTTCAAGCGGCTCCCCACGACGGCAGCGTCAACCATCTCGGCTTCAGAATCATGCCGGCCCGACGCACGCGCGCTCGACTGGCTGGCGGCAGGTTAGCATGATGCGATCTGACGGACATCGTATCCTGTCGCCGTCCGGCATCAGTCACCCGGTAAGAGGCCTGGTGCAACGAAAGGAAAGTCAGGTGCTTAGCTATACCCGACCGGCTCTGCTCACCCGACCGACCGTCGAGGTCCCGCAGCAGCCGTTGCTCATCGTGAGCAATCGCGGCCCGGTGGAGTTCTACCACGACGCCACAGGACGCCTCCGCCGTCGGCAGGCCAGTGGCGGCGTCGCCAGCGCCCTCACCTCCGTCGCCAACTCCGCGCCTGTTAGCTGGATAGCCACCGCCGCCGGCGAAGCCGACCGCGAAGTCGCCCTGGCCGGCGCCCCGCTCGACGTCGGCGACGGCACGCAGCTCCGCCTCGTCGCGCCGCCCCGCGAAGCCTACGACCTTTACTACGGCACCTTCTGCAATCCCATGCTCTGGTTCCTCCAGCACTCGATGTGGGATCGCCTCGAACGTCCCGACGCTCGCGGCGAAGCCCTTTACGCCTGGGAGCACGGCTACCTGCCCGTTAACCAGGCCATCGCCGAAGTCGTCGCCGGCGAGTTCCGAAGCGGCCGCAACTGCGGCTCCGTCATGCTTCACGACTATCACCTTTACGCGGCGCCGCTCTTCATTCGAAACCTCTGCCCGGGCGCCGCTCTGCAGCACTTTATCCATATTCCCTGGCCCGGCCTCGAAGCCTGGCAGGACCTGCCGCGCCAGATCGTCGACTCTATCTTCGAAGGCCTGCTCGCCAACGACAGCGTCGTCTTCCAGACCGAGAAGTGGGCGCAGGACTTCTTGCTCACCTGCTGGGCCTTCTTCCCCAGCGCCCGCATCGATTTCACAGATGGCGTCGTCACCTACCGTGGCCGCCGGACGAAAGTCTCCGTGAACCCCATCTCCGTCGACGTCTTCGATCTGCGCAGCCAGCTCTCCACGCCTGAAGCGCAGCCCTATTTCGGCAGCCTCGGCGCGGAGACCGCCGAGAAGACAATCGTCCGTGTCGACCGTCTCGACCCCAGCAAGAACATCGACGCCGGCTTCCGCGCTTTCGACCGCCTCTTGCAGTCGCATCCGGAATGGGCGGGGCGCGTGCGCATGCTTTCCTTCCTCGTCCCGTCGCGCGGGTCCATTCCCGAGTACCGTTCCTACGCCGACGAAGTCTTCGCCCTCGCTGACGAGATAAACGCCCGCCATGGCACGAAGAATTGGAAGCCGATCAAGCTGTTCTACGAGCACAACCGGCTGCAGGCCCTGGTCGCCCTCAGCCTGTACGACGTGCTCGTGGTCAACCCGCTCATCGACGGCATGAACCTCGTCTCCAAGGAAGGGCCTGTGCTCAACCGCCGCGACGGCGCGCTCGTCCTCTCGGAGGCCGCGGGCTCGTTCGAAGAGCTGCGCGGTGGCGCCATCGGCGTAGCGCCGGAGGACATTGAAGGCACGGCGAACGCCCTGCACACCGCGCTCACTCTGCCCGAAGTCGAACGCCGCGAGCGCGCCGCCCTCCTGCGACGCGCCATTCTCAAGCACGATATTGGACGTTGGCTCCAGGTCCAACTCGAAGACCTGGCGTCGATAGATGACACTAAACCAGCACCTGCTGCGGCGTGAGTGAGCAGGGAAGCTCATTCCGCCGCATTACCAACACAAGGAGGGCAACATGATGAAGCCAACCTGGAACTCTCAAACGAGGTGCCCGCGCTGTCACGGCAACCTGGGGCTAGAATACGATCCGCCCGGAAGCTGGGACGTCGTCTGTTTACAGTGTGGATTCCGGCACGTCGCCGTCGCCCAGCGCCGGGCCGCCGATAGCCGCGTTCTCTACCAAGTAGAATCGGTGGGCGAAGAGAAGGCCGCCTGAGGCGCCGCATTCGCGACCACCTCGCTCTAGCAAGGGGGACGGGTGCCTACGAAACGAGAGGAGCTCGAATGGCATGACAACGCCTACCGCGAGTTCCGCGCGCTCGTCGACTCAATCGAAGAGCCTCGTTTCGAAGAGCGCTGGCTGGATGGCCGCTGGGGCGTCCGCGAAATCGTCGCTCACCTCGCCGGCTGGCATTACCAGTTCGGCACCGGCCTGGAACGCATGAACCGCGGCGAGCGCCCTTCGCCCGAAGGCGTCGACTGGACGGACGTCCAGACTTGGAACGACCACTTCGCGCACGAGGCGCAGGGCAAGAGCAAGGCAGACGTCCTTCGCGAGCTGGACGAAGCGGTAGCCCGCTTCCACGCCAACGCCGAGCGGCTACCCGAGGAACGGTTCGGCTCGGGCAAGACGGCAAGCCGTATGCTTGCGGAAAACGGCCATTTCAACACCCACGCCGCCCAGATAAGGGGCTGGCTCGTCCGACAGCCGGCCTTAAACCAGAATCGCCCGTAGGGCAACGGCACGAAAGGAGAGACCTCAGTGTACGAGGCAAAGGACTACTCTCGTCTCATCGGCATGGACGGCTTCAGCGAGACCCTGCTGAAGAACCACTTCACCCTATACCAGGGCTACGTTACCAACACCAACAAGCTCCGCGATTCCCTCGCCCAGATGGCGAAGGACGGCAAGCACGCCACGCCTGAATACGCCGAGCTCAAGCGCCGCCTCGGCTTCGAATGGGACGGCATGCGACTGCACGAATACTACTTCGAGAACCTCGGCGGCAAGGGCGACCTTGCCCAGTCGCAGAAGCTCGCCCAGGCCGTCGCGTCTGACTTCGGCGCCTTCGACGCCTGGCTCGCCGACTTCAAGGGCGTCGGCGCCATGCGCGGAATCGGTTGGGCGATCCTCTACCGGGACGGCGCCTCGGGCGCGCTCATCAACCAGTGGATCAACGAGCACCAGAACAACCACCTGGTCGGCTGCATCCCAATCCTGGTGATGGACGTCTTCGAGCACGCCTTCATGCTCGACTACGGCCTGAAGCGCGCCGACTACATCGAAGCGTTCCTCCGCAACGTGAACCGCGAGGCCGTGGAGGGCCGACTGTAGCGCAATCCCGCTTGCCTTCCGCGTTTGTTGGTTGGAGAACCGATTAGCAGCACATGGAGGTGAGGGCTGGTGAAACGGACGATTGTTCACTTCGAGCTGGCAGCGGATGACGTCGAAAAGCTAGCCAGCTTCTACCGCGGCGTCTTCGACTGGAAGATCGAGAAGGCGTCCATGGACGGCGGGGAAGGCATGGACTACTGGCTTATCGACACGGGCGAAGGAGAGGGTACAAACGGCGGGATGATGAAGAAGACCTTCCCGTCGCAAGGGATTCTCGACTATTTCGCCGTCGAGTCCGTGGAAGACTTCTCGAAAAAGGTAGTGTCCCGTGGCGGGACGGTTGTCATGGGCAAGCAGGCCGTGCCGAAGATGGGCTGGTTCGCAGTCTGCATGGACCCCGAAGGAAACGCGTTCGCCCTGTGGGAGATGGACACGAACGCCGCTTAGGCGCGTCTACCTGACGGAACAGACGGTCAGAAGGGATTCGGCCTGATTGATGAGGCTGGGGGCTACGGGCCAGGAAGCCTGTTAGCCCCTGGTCGTTGCTCTCGCTATCTTCTTCCGAGCCCGACGCGTCGCCTTAGCCTTCGCCAGACGCCGCACTTCAGACTTCGAAATGAAGTGACGCCTCTTCTTAATCTCCCTTAGCACCCCGTTTCGCTGCATTGTCTGCCGGAAACGGGATAGTAAATGTTCCTGAGTTTCGCCGTCTCTGAGCTCTACGAACAAATGCGGTCCCTTCTTAGAATCGCGCTGGCTTGCTCGGAGAGCGGCGCGAGAAGCAATCGAAACAGTAGACCGGACGGTCTCCCCGCGGCTCGAACGGGACCTCGGTAGCCTGGCCGCACTCAGCGCAGACCGCCGGGAACATCTGCCTTCGTCCACCGCCGGCGCCACCGCCGGCGCCGCCGCCGCGCGATCCGCCTCGTTCGGCCTTCCGCGCCGACCGGCAAGTCGGGCAGCGCTTCGGCTCATTCGTAAAGCCGCGGCTCGCGTGGTACTCCTGGTCCTCTGCCGAGAACGTGAATGTTGCGCCGCAATCGACGCACGTTAGATCTCTGTCGGTGTAAGGCACTCGACGACCTCCTCATTACTTGCTTCCTTGTCATCGAGTGCGGAGCGAAACGGGAGGCCCCATCGCGGCGACTGAAGACGCGGAAATCTGACCAATCGGAGGTAGTTTATCATACAAGCCAGGAACTGACAATACGACGGACCTGGCAAACTCCTCCTCTCAATGGTTCGGCCGTTCTGCCTGCTTCTTGAGGGTGCCTGAGAACGCGAATTCCGGCAAATTCGGCCTACAGGCACAAGTCCCGCCGCTCACAGTAGTCGCACGACGAGCCCTCCGCCGGCGTCAACACGTCCTCCCCCAACGCTACGGCGAACGCGATGCTCTTGAACGGATGCAGCACTCCCGACTCTCGTGCCTCGACGCCTATCTCCCGCGCTCCGACCATCTCCGCGATCAGGCGCTGCCCTGAAAGAGGCCAGTGGCTCGTGCCGGGATTGAGCGGTATGCTCGCCCTCACGCCCCGTTCCGCCGCCATCGCCTCGATGAGCGCGTAGCCCGCTTCGCCCGCCTTGCCCAGCGCCCCCGATCCGACGGCATCGAGCGCGAACGCCACCGGATACTCCCGCTGCGCCGACAGCTCGTCGACCTGCGCCTCCAGCAGCGAGCCAATGGTATACACCATCAGGACCACCTCGCGCGCACTGCCGAACAGCGCCGCGACGACCCCGCTCTCCAGCGCCACACCCTCGCCGATTATAAGTCGCGACGGCTCGACCGCCGTTACCGGAAAGACCGCGTAGGCGATGGCCGGCTGCGCCAGCCGCCTGCCCTCCGCCAGCGCCGTATCGACCGCCTTCAGCCAGGCATCGTCGCCCTGCGGCACGCCCGGCCGCTGCCGTAGCAGTCGCAGCACCGCCTCCTGCTCCAGTTCAACTTCGAATCCCGTCACCAGCGGCAAGACCGTCCTCCTGTTCGCGATCCCAATCTAAGCCCGCCTCTAGCGCCCGTCAACGACCGAAACACCGTCTAGCCGAGACCCTGATCACGTAGCCGAGACTTTCCAGTCTCGGCGTCCATCTAGACCGCCATAACCTGCCGTTCCCTTCGAGCAACGTAGCCCAAAGCCCTCAGGGTTGACCGTCGTTTGACCAATCAGGTAGGCTGAATTGCCTGCCGCAACCCTCCGCGCAACCCGTCGACGCGACCGCTCCGACCATCCGACGCGACAGGCCGGGAAAGAAATGGAACTCGCCGACATCACCCGCAGCCTTATCGACGGCGATGCCCCGGGCACGGCCGCCCTCACGCAGCAGGCTCTCGACGCCGGGCTACCCGCGCACACCATCCTCAACGACGCCCTCATCACCGGCATGACCCAGGTCGGCGAGCTCTTCGAGAAGAACGAGTACTTCGTGCCGGAGCTCCTCCTCGCCGCCCGCGCCATGTATGCCGCCCTCGACCTCCTGCGCCCAAAGCTCACCGAGGGCGACTACGAGCCCGCCGGCAAAGCGGTCATCGGCACCGTCCAGGGTGACCTGCATGACATCGGCAAGAAGCTGGTCGGCATCATGCTCGAAGGCAACGGCTTCGCGGTCGTCGACCTGGGTGCCGACGTGTCGCCGGAGCGGTTCATGGAAGCCGTGCGGGAGAGCGGCGCCAGGATCGTCGGCCTCTCCGCGCTGCTAACGACGACGCTCCCTTCGATGGAGAAGACGGTCCAGGTCCTCAAAGAGCTAGACCCGTCGCTGAAGGTCATGGTCGGTGGCGCGCCGGTGACCCAGGCCTTCGCCGACAGCATCGGCGCCGACGGCTACGGCCGCGACGCCAGCGCCGCCGTCACCCTTGCGCGCCGGCTGCTCGGGAATGCCTGAAGACGCAAAGCCGCAACCCCTGCGCGTCGCAATCGACGGCCTCGACCTCAAAGTCCAGGTTGCCGTCCGTACCTCCTTGCTCGACGCCCTGCGCTCCGCCGGAATCGCCGTCGACTCCGAGTGCGGCGGTCGCGGCACCTGCGGCGAATGTCGCGTCCGCTTCCTCGAAGGCGCGCCCCCGCCGACGGTCGAGGACGCCGCGCTCCTTTCTCCGGATGACCTCGCCTTGGGCTGGCGCCTCGCCTGCCTGACGTTCCTCGCCGCCGATTGCCGCGTCGCCATCCCCCAGCGCGTCGCCCGCGCCCGCCGCGCCCGCATCCGCATCCTCACGGAGGCCGCCGCACCCGCCGCTCGCGCCGAAGGACGGAGGCGCGCCGGCTATGGCATCGCCGTCGATGTCGGGACCACCACGGTCGTCTGCTACCTGATGGACCTGGCGCAAGGCCTCCAGCTCGGCGTCGACTCCTTCGCCAACCCGCAGTCCGCCTTCGGTCCCGACGTCGTCGCCCGCATTGCCTACGCCCATCGCGGCCCGGCGGAGCTACTGGAGCTGCAGCGACGCCTCGTCTCCCACCTGGAGAAGAGCTTCGCCTCTCTCTGGCGGCGCGCGGGCGTGTCCCCCGGCGCCGTCTCAATCATAACGGCGGCGGGAAACATGACGATGATGCACCTCCTCCGCGGCGTCGACCCCTGGCCGCTTGGCGTCGCGCCCTACGAGCCCGTCTTCACGCAGCTTCCGCCGTTCCGTGCCGGCGAGATCGGCTTCAAGCGATTCGCCGGCTGCGAGCTCCAGGTGCTGCCCGGCGTCGGCGGCCACGTCGGCTCCGACATCGTTGCCGGCGTCCTCGGCCTCGACCTGGCGCGACAGCCCGGACTCTCGCTCTTCATCGACCTCGGCACCAACGGCGAAGTCGTCCTCGCCTCAAAGCGAATCCTCGCGGGCGCCTCCTGCGCCGCCGGTCCCGCCTTCGAAGGCGTGCACATCGCGAGCGGCATGCCCGCCCTGCCCGGCGCCATCGAGCGCGTCGACGACGAAGACGGCCGTCTCCAGCTCGAAACGATAGACGGTGCGAAGCCAGCCGGCCTCTGCGGCAGCGGCCTTATCGACGCCGTCGCCCTGCTGCTTCGTCGCGGCCTCATCCTGCCGTCCGGCCGCTTCCTCGCGCCGTCGAGCGCGCCCGACACGCTGCCCGATGACCTCCGCCGTCGCCTTCGCGAAGACGGCGGAGAGCGCCGCTTCGTTCTCGTCGAAGGCGACGGAGAAATCGCCATCACCCAGCAGGACATCCGTGAGGTGCAGCTCGCCAAGGCCGCCGTCCGCGCCACTATCGACCTCCTCCTGCGAGAATCGGGCCTGGAGGCGCAAGCAATCGACGCCGTCTTCGTCGCCGGCGGGTTCGGGAGCTCCCTGCGCAGCGAGAGCATCCTGGCGCTCGGCATCGTGCCCGAAGGCGTGCGCGGCCGGATTCACGCCGCCGGCAACACCGCCGGCCTCGGCGCGAAGCTGGCGCTCGTCTACCCGGAGAGCATGCGGGAGGCGCATCGCCTGGCGCGGCGGATGCGACATGTGGAGCTCGTCAGCCGCGAGGATTTCCGGCAGGCCTTCGCCGAAAGCATGACTTTTCCGGCGCCGGCCTAGCCCAACTCGATCTGAAAGCGGTCGCGGAAGCGAGAGAGCACGTCCAGAACCGGCCGCCCGACCGCCACGATGAGCACGACGTTCGCCGCCGCCCGCCACACGTCCCACCCCGCCGACGTCAGCAGATAGAACGACCAGTAGTGCCGCAGCGTCTCGCCCAGCCCCAGCCCCGGTTGCCAGGAGATGCTCTCGCCCGAAGCCATGAACGGCCAGAACCACAGGTTCATCGCCGCGCCGAAGAGAAAGCCCCAGCCGACCCCAAACGCGCACAGGCCGCCGAGTTCCAGCCAGCGGTGTCGGCCCAGCGTGCCGCGGAACGCTCCCAGCCAGCCGGCCGTCATTCCTACCCAGCCGGCGCAGAACACCTGGAACGGCAGCCACGGCCCGAACCCGCCGATCGCGAACGTCGAGACGAACATCGCGCCCGCGCCCAGCAGGAACCCGAAGCGCGCCCCGAACACGTACCCGCCCAGGATCACAGCGAAGAAGAACGCCGTCGCGCCCGCCGGCAGCGTTGGAATCCGCAGCACTGCCGCCAGCATCATCAGCGTCGCCAGCGCCGACGCCGCCTTGGCGTTCATCCCCTGGCTGCCCAGCTCCAGCACGAAGAGAAGCAGCGTCAGCGCCAGCACCAGCCCGAACAGCAGCGGCGCATCCGACGTGTGCGGCTGCCCCATGCTCGACGACCTCGCGCCGCCGGACAGGAACAGCGGGTACAGGAACGCGACGAGCCCGACCGCGCTGATCACCGCCAGCGTCACGCCCGACCAGACGCCCAGCGACGCCGCGGCCCGACCGGCTGCCCGCTCATCCAGTCGCGTCGACAGCGCCTCCGCCCTAGTCATGGAATCGTCCCCTGAAGAACACCAGCGACGTCATCGCCAGCGCCGCGAACACCGCCGCGAAGAGCGCGATCTGCCACGTGGGTCTGCTTCCGAAGCCGTCGCTCGCCGGGACAGTTGTCGACGTAGCCGATGGCGAAGGACCGGCGGTCGACGTTGGCGCAACGACAATCCTGGGCGTTCCAACCTGAGCCGTTGAAACTGGTGCCGGCGTGGCTGTCGCCCCCGGCTGCGCGACGACGCCCTCGACCTCGGAAGCGGGCATCGCCGTCGGAGGAGGCGTCGGCGTGAGCGGCGGACAGATCGCGTCGAAGCTGCTCGCTGCCGGCTGTGCGCCTGTCCCGATGCCGCCGGTGCCCCACGCCCAGCCATCGACGTCGCCGTCGTGCACCTTCCGCAGCGACGATCCCACAGCGGAGTACCGCCAGCCGCCGTCTTCGAGGTTGTAGTATGCCCAATAGCGGCAGCCGCTTCCGTGACACTGGCAGAAGCAATCGCCCGGGTTGCCGCAGCCCACGCCGTCGATGCTGCACACCGCCGCGCCCCCGCTCCCGCTCATCGTGACCAGCGGCAGTCCGGCGCGACTCAGCAGCTCCGCGCCGCTGATCTCCGGCTTTGCGAACTCGACGCACACGCTCTCGCTGCGCCCGTCCTCGAAGCTGACGACGACGCCTGCCCGGTTTGGCCCGTCGGCGCTCGTTTTCGACGCGGGAAGCGACGCCAGGATCATGGCAATGCAGCCCACCACGACGCCCAGTGCCCTCACGGTTGCTCCTCCTTGAGGATGTCCTCGACGGTCAGGTACCGCCCGCCGAACAGCTTGTTCACCTGCGTGCTGAACGTCACCGACTCCGTCAGCACGTCCCGGACACCGCCGCTGGCGATAACCCTGCCCCTCTGCCAGCAGCACGACCCGTTGCGCGCAGCCCGCCACCAGCTCGACGTCGTGGCTGGCGAGCAGCACGGCGCACCCCTCCCGGCAGCGACGCCGCAGGTTCGCGATCGAGCAGATCCTTCGTCTCGTAGTCCATCCCGCGTGTCGGCTCGTCCAGCAGAATGACCGGAGGTTTGCCCGCCAGCATCGCCGCCAGAGCCGCCCGCTGCCGTTCGCCGGCGCTCAGGTCGCGTGGATGCGCCCGTCGCAGTGACTCCAGCCGCCATTCCGCCATCGCCTCGTCCACCGTTCCCGCCCGGCCCGTTCCACGCAGCGTGTCCGCCACCTCTGCCTCGACGCTACCGCGGAAGAGCACCGACGCCGGGTCCTGCGGCACGAACGCGACCTGACGACAGAGCTCCTCCGTGCTGCGCTTGCCGGCGTCGCGGTCCAGCACTTGCAGCGATCTCTTCCGCGGCGCCATCAGCCCGACCAGCGACCGCAGCAACGTCGTCTTCCCGGCGCCGTTCCTCCCCATCAGCGCGACAATCTCCCCGGCCGTGACCGCCAGCGAGACGTCCGCCAGCGCGTCGCCGTTGCCGTAGGACGCGCAGAGCCCGTCTACGCGCAGCCCGCCGCCATCGACCGGGACGCCCGGCTCCTCCGCGAACAGGCCGTCGTGTTTCTCTCCGACGAAGCGCTTCCCCTCGCGCACCGACAGCGGCAGCGGCTGCCAGCCCAGCGCTCTTCCCAGTCGAGCCACCGGCGGCGCCGTCGGCAGCACTGCCATCGCTTCCCGCACGGGATACGACGCCACAGTGCCGTCGCCGGGCAAATAGAGCACGCGGTCGACGTACTGGACCACGCGCTCCAGCCGGTGCTCTGCAATGACGACGGTCAGCCCCAGGTCGCTGTTGAGACGCTGCACGGTCGTCAGCACCTCTTCCGCCGCCTGCGGGTCAAGCTGCGACGTCGGCTCGTCTAGAAGGAGCGTCTTCGGCTGCATCGTCAGCACCGCGCCGATGGCCACCCGCTGCAGCTCGCCGCCGGAGAGTGTATCCAGCCGCCGCCTTCGCAGGTGCGCGATGCCGAGCACGTCCAGCGCCTCCTCCACCCGCTTCCGCATCGTCAAACGCGGCACGCCCAGGTTCTCCATCCCGAACGCCAGTTCGTCTTCCACCACGTCCGCCACGAACTGGCTTTCCGGGTCCTGGAACACCATCCCCACGCTCCGCGCCAGGTCGCGCGGCTGCCGGCTCAGCGTGTCCAGCCCGTCGACGACGACCTGTCCGGCAAAGAGACCGCCGTGGAAGTGCGGCACAAGGCCGTTCAAACAGCGCAGGAACGTCGACTTCCCGCCGCCCGACGGACCTGACGACCAGCACTGCCTCGCCGTCCGCAATCGACAGCGACAGGTCGTTCAGGACCGGCCGCGACGCGTGCGGGTAGGTGAAGGACAGCCCGCTTATCTCAATCATCGCCGTCCCTCGCTTGCGTCCCTCGACGACGCCGTGGCCCGGAAGGCCGGCGCCAGAAGGAGCAGTATCGCCAGCACGACGGCCGGGCTGAACTGCGGCAGGGTCGCCGTCGGATACGGGAAGTAGTCGATGTCCGCGACGCCGAGGACGCGCAGCGCCGCCAGCAGCAGCACCGACAGCAGCGCGCAGCCCGCTACCAGCGTCGAAGGCATCGTGAGCCGCTCCTGCGAGTAGCGTGTCGCCTCGATCCGGCGGCCGCGCGTCTTCAGCGCCAGAATCGCCGCCATCGCGCTCGCGGCAACGGCTACGAACGCCGGCAGCGCGTAATGTCGGTCGTAAGCGTAAGCGGACACGCCGCCGGCCAGCAGCGCGACCGACACGACCGCTGGCAGCCGCGACGTTCGGCCCGCCTCGGCAGGCCCGGAGCCGAACCCCCGCGCGTCGAGCGATTCCGCCCTCTGGATCGACCGCTCCAGCGCGCCGGCCAGCGTCGGAACGACAAAGGCGCTGGCGTCCCTGATGCCCCGCATGTCGCCGTCCACGGAGGCGCTGCGCTTCGGCCACCGCCCGCGCCTGCGCGAAAGCCTGCGGCAGCAGCAGCACCGCGACCGTCACGATGACGCCGAGCTGTCGGAGCGCCCGCGGCACCAGTCGCAGCAGGCGATAGTGGTCGACGCCCACGTTGAACGCCGTCGCGAACAGCAGCAGCGCGATGAGCCGCAGCGCGCGGCTCGTAGCGTACAGTCAGCCGCCTCCAGCGTCGCATCGCCGCCGAAAGTCACGCCGCCGAGCCAGTTCGGGAAGGTCAACCGCGGCAGCTCGACCAGCGTCGTCGAGCCACTGCTGCCGGTCAGCACGTTGAACGGCACGCTCAGCACCGCGAAGAAAAGCCCTATCTTCACGATGAAGCCGTACGCGCCGCGCCGCCGTTTCGCCGGTAGCGACGCGTAAACGACCAGCCCGACGAGGCAGGCCGTCGCCAGGTAGAGCGGGTTCGCCGTCAGGAAGACGCTAACCGACGCCGCGAGCAGCCACGCCGACCACGCTTCTGCCTGCAAAGGCGCGGCTTTCGCCTTCGCCCTCGACGTGCGGGCGATCCTGCCCGCTGCCGTTTCGCTGCGCGCCACCTACCGCCTCCGCACGATGCCTATCGTCGCCGCGCTCCCCACGCAGGCCACACCGATGAACAGGAGCGCCAGCGCGCCCGCCGGCGACTCAGCGTCCGGCCCCTGACCCGCCGAGACCAGCGCTCGCGGCGCATCCACTGGCGCGACTGTCACCGTTGGTCGCGCAACCGCCGCCGGCAGCACTGCTGAAACCGGCGTCGCCCCCGGCGTCGGCGTTGAAGCCACCGTGGGCGCAGGCCGTCGACGTCGCTTCAGGCGTCCTCGTCCTCGTCGCGACCGGCGTGTTCGTCGCGCGGGGCGTCGCCGTCGCTTCCTGTCGCGGCAGCAGCAGCGGCTGCAGCAGCAGCGCCGGGACAGCCTGGTACGTCGCGTAGGCGTTGTCCTGACCGCCGTACATGAACGCGCCGGTCGCGGTGTCGCGGAAAGCCAGCAGCGCCTGCATCGGCGTCTTGCCCGCCTTCTCCCACGGCCCGCCCGCGTCGACGTCCTCGCCCGCCGCTACGAGCGCCTGTAGCACGAACGCCGTCGAGTCCGCGTCCGAATCGCCCGGCGCCACGTACGGGAAGCCGCCGTCCCCGCTCTGCGACGCCTTGAAGTACACAATCGCCGCCTGCACCGAGCCGTCGGACTTCGCGACGCCCGCCGCCAGCAGCGCTTGAACCACCATCGCCGTGCTGTTCGTATCGCAGCCGAAGCCGTCGCTGTACTCCCAGCAACCGCCCGCCTGCTGCTTCGCTTCGAGGACCGCCACGCTGCCCGAAGGCGGCGCCAGCCCCAGGCTCTTCCGCGCCAGCAGGTACAGCGCCTGCTCGATCACCTGCACAGCCGTACACGTGCGTCGACCCGTCGTAGAACGACTCCATCTTCGCTACGTAGTCCGCCCCCGCGAAGGCGTGTGGGTCCTTGCCCGCCGCCTTCGAGCACGATAACCAGCTTCGCCGCGTGGTCCGCCGACACGGCGTAAGCGTCTGCCTGCGTCGCCAGATAATCGAGCGGCGACCTGCCGTCCTTTCGCACGCCGCCCGGGTCGACCCCCGCCGCCGTGAACGCCAGCATCGCGTCCAGCGTCCCGCCCGCCGACGAGTCGCTGCCGTTTGCCGGGAAGCCCCCGTCCGCGTTCTGCAGCGTGCGGATGTAGTCCAGCGCCTGCGTCGCGGCGTCGTGCTGCGGCGTCGCCGCCAGCGACGTCGTCGCGCCGGCGAACACGCAGGCAACTGCAAGCAATAAAGCAATGATTCGACGAGACACGAGAATTCCTTTCGCTACGTCCCGGCTGGAAGTTGTGGAAGGCACAAAAATGCCCGGCCTGGCGACCGGGTTGCGCTACGGCGGAGCACCCATTATATCCGTCCCCCTTTCAAGCGAAGGTACTCGGATCGAACAGGGGCGGGTATCCTGGCTCGTCGGTCAACGCCGACTTACAGTTGCGCGACAGCGCCGGACTCTCACCGGCTTCCCCCGAGATGACTCGCCTCAGGCGAGCCCCCCTGTCGGCCCCCTATGTGGTTGTCAACGCCAATGTACCAGCCGCCGCCGCCGCCCGTCAACCGCGACGCCTCGACCCCGCATCGACGGCCCGCTCCGCGACCCCCTGCCGCGCTCGCCGAACCTGCGCCGACGCCCGGTACGGGAGTCTGCGAGCGGAACTAGGTGGTTTCCTGATTCCTCGGCGACACCCACTCCCGGATAATGGCCGCTTGTGAGTGCTTCGCCGGGACCAGGAGGAGCGAAGCGGCGAGGAGATACGGTTCTCCCCGGGCAAGGAACCTCCGCCCAACCAGCACGGCCCGCTCGACACGCCACCACAATGATAGCGGGGCCCACCAGCCGGTCGCCACACCCAGAGTGGCGCCGGCCAGCCCCTCTTCCGGCGAAAGTGACTTACGACCCCGGCGCCTGTCTCTGCTTCTCGCGGCCTACCTGCTCGCCGCCCTCGCGGTCGTTCTCTCCCGCGACTGCTTGCCCGTCCGGGCCCTGGCGACCGCGACACCGCCGGCCTCCTTCGACAGCCGCGCCATGGTATCGCGAGCCGTCGTCGGCGTCTCCCAGGCCCGCACCGTCGCCGTCCGCGAAGTCCTCGCCGCCGAAATCACGCGCCCGACACCGCCTCCGCCCGCGATCAGCCTGCGCCCGCTGCGATGCCTGCTGCCCGCCCTCCCGTCTGGGTTAGCCCGCCGCCCGCCAGCTCCGACGGCGCCATCTCCGGCATCGCCACCTGGTACGGCGGCTCCGACGGCTACGACTCCGACGACACGATGGCCGACGGCTCGCTCTTCAACCCCGACGACCCGACAATCGCCGCTGCCAACGCCTGGCCGCTCGGCGCCTGGCTTGCCGTCTGCCACGACGGCCGCTGCATCCACGTCCGCGTCTGCGACCGCGGCAGCTTCAGCAACGCCGTCGACCTCTCCCGCGGCGCCTTCGCCCAGTTGGCCCCCCTCAGCAGCGGCGTCATCGACGTCACCGTCCAGCCGCTCTCCTGATTGACGCTCGGCGCCGTCGCCCCTACACTTGAGTTGAGATGCCTACCGAAAAAGAGAAGCACGAGCCCCGCTATAGCGAGACCGTTCGCGAGTACAGCAACGGCGAGGTAACGATTATCTGGAAGCCGGACCTCTGCTTCCACGCCACCTGCTGCTTCGTCGACCTGCCGGAGGTGTTCGACCCGGACAAGCGCCCCTGGGTGAACCCGTTCGGCGCGACCACCGAGGCCATCATCGCTCAGGTCGACCGCTGCCCTTCCGCCGCCCTCTCCTACCGCCGTGCCCTTCCGCCGCCCTCTCCTACCGCCGCAACGTGCCTGCTTAGCGATTAGCCCAACGTCGACGACGCCTTAGCAGCCATGTTCCCCCGGTGCCTGCGACCATAGCGCCCGTACCCAATGCGGCGATCACCCATGCTCGCGACCCATCCACGCCGCCCGAGCCGTGCGTCGCCGGGCTGACGCTCAGGTCCGGCGCCTCCGCGAGGCCGCCCACGGCGGGTGGCGGCTCGTACCCTTCACCAATCACCGACACCGCGTCGTCCCTTGGATCTGATGCGTAGACAAGCCCAGTGTTCGGATTAACGGCAAAACCATATTGGTAGTTGTCGAGCCACACCCACCCCACCTCTGCGTCGCTGGCGCTGTCGAAGAGCGACACCTGTGACCGGGCCTGAGCAACGTAAATCAAGCCCTTGGTCGTATCGACTGCCGCGTTATCAACCCCACCGTCCACTTGAAACGCTCCGATGACCTGGTTGCTCGTGCCGTCTAGGATCGAGCAGTTCGGACTTGACGTGGTCCCCACGTAGACCAGGTTCGTCGAAGGATCAACTGCTATCCCAGAAGGGTGGTTTCCGACGGCAACGTTCGACACCACCGAATCGTTCGAGCCGTCAATGACCGAAACACTGCCGCTGTAGTAGTTCGACACGTAGACGCGGTTAATGTTTGGATTCACGGCTAGGCGTGTCGGCCCCGCCTGGACCGGTATCGCGTCGATCACAGTGTCGCTTGCGCCGTCCACAGCGATGATACTGTTGCCGCCCGAATCCGCATTGATCACATATACCCGGTTCGTACTCGGGTTGACGGCCACCAGGGAGACGTAGTGGCCCAGCGGTATGGTGGCAATTGTCGCATTGCTCGCGCCGTCGATGACTGACAGGTCTTTGCTGATGTTATTCGCCACGTAGATTCGGTTCGTGGTTGGGTTGACCGCCAGTCCCTCCGGGTAACTCCCCACTGGCATCGTGGCAACCACAGTATTGCTGGCGCCGTCGACGGCTGAAACACTGGCGTTCGCGTTATTGGCGACGTAGATCCGGTTCGTATTCGGGTTCACCGCCAGGCCCCATGGGTTGCTGCCAATGGCTATGGTCCCCACCACCTCATCATCGGTACCGTCTATGACTGAAATGGCATCAAACGCATTGGATACATAGATCGTGTTTGACTGCGGGTCGGCAAGCACGCCGCTGGAGTCAGTCCCAATCGGAATCGACGCCAGAGGAGAATTTGTCGCGCCGTCGATCACCGACACGCTCGTTGTGTCGTGGAGGCCGCCGGCGACATAGATCCGGCCCGTCGCCGCATTGACCGCCACGTCTTGCGGCTCGGGACCGACCGGTACGGTAGCGATAGCCGTGTTGCTTCCCAGGTCGACCACAGAAACGTTACTGCTCGAAATGTTCGCAACGTAGAGCCGGTTTGACTCCGCGTTGATGGCCAGGGCATAAGGCTGACATCCGGCTACTATCGAACCGACTATCGTGTTACTGTTGCCGTCGATTATGGCGACATTGGGCCCGGGGGTGCAGCCGCCCGTTTGGGTCACATACACGAGGTTTGTACTGGGGTCAACCAGCACATCCTGTGGCCACGAATTCGTCCAAGTCGAAACGGTGCTCACGACAGTGTTCGTCGCACCGTCGATGACGGAGACACTGTCACTGCCCGCGTTTGCCACGTAGATGCGGTTAGTGTCGGCGTTTACCGCTACTCCTTCCGGCGCAACTCCAACCTTTATCGTCTTAACCACCTCATTCGTGGTCCCATCGATCACAGATACCGTGTTGTCATAGTCATAGCTGTTGCTGACGTAGATGAGGTTCGTGCTTGGGTTTACCGCGATTCCGCTAGGCGAACTCCCGACCTTGACGGTCGCAACGATGCTCTTGCTGGCGCTGTCGATCACCGACACATTGCCGCTGTTTATGTTTGCGACGTATATGCGACTGATGTCCGGGTTCGCAGCTAGACTCGTCGGGCCGCGCCCCCCCCAACCCGTCTTGATCGTTGCGACAACGCCGGGAACATCCTTGGCGTGAGCGGCCCGCGGTGGATCGGACAACACCCCGATGACCGGGAGCGCCAGTGCTGCGCTCAATCCTAGAAGGAACAGTCGGAGAGTCCTTCGCGCGCGCATCCTGCACCTCCGAACGGCAACAAACTACGTCAGCTGGCGGGGACGGCGCCACAATAGACCCTCCACGAAGATTTGTCAAGAGGCATTTCCATCGCCGTTGGTTTTACTCCTATACGCCAACAACCCCCCAACGCCTCGCAACCTGGGTGTCACCAGCCGCTTCCAAATCCTCCGCGCCTCTGCTATCCTCACCTCCGCTTGCCCGTCTGGGCCTGCCCGCTTGCCCGTCCGGGTCTGGGACAACTCCCGAAAGGCCAACGCCATGCCATTTGCCTTTTTCCTCCGGCGCGCGCCCGCTTGCCCGTCTGGGTCTGGGCCGCTCACCCGCATTCGCCCCGTCCACCCGCCGCTTGCCCGTTTACCCGTCTGGGCTTGCCCGCCTGGGTCTGGGTCAACCGCCGCTTTCGACGTTCAATTCACCAGAAGCGCCCTTAACAGATTCGCCAGACCGATCTTTTTCACAAACAAATACAATCATAGCCGTCGGCCCCGCCCCTGAGCGCCGCCCTTCCCCTCCCGCTGCCCGCCGCCCTATACTTGACCGTACCCCATCGGATAGGAGGCGCACCCATGCTGACAAGGCTGTCTTCCGCCACCAGGGAAGTCGTCATCGGCCTTGAGGCAACCGTCCTCATCGGCGAGCGCATCAACCCAACCGGTAAGAAGAAGCTCGCCGCCGCCCTCATGGAAGGCGACATGGACCTCGTCCGCGCCTCCGCCGTCGCCCAGGTCGAAGCCGGCGCCGACGTCCTCGACGTCAACATCGGCCTCGCCGGCCTCGACCAGACCAAAGTCCTGCCCATCGCCCTTAAGACCGTCATGGACGCCGTCGACGTGCCCATTAGCATCGACAGCAACAACCCGGAGGCCCTCACCGCCGCCCTCAACGTCTACAAGGGCAAGCCCATCATCAACTCCATCACCGGCGAAGAGAAGGCCATGGCCGCCCTCCTGCCGCTCGTCAAAGAGTACCGCACCGCCTTCATCGGCCTCTGCATGGACGACGATGGCATCCCGACCTCCGTCGACAAGCGCGTCGCCATCGCCCACAAGATCGTCGACCGCGCCGTCTCGATGGGCATCCCGCAGGAAGACGTCATCATCGACTGCCTGGTGATGACCGTCGCCACCGACCACACGGCCGCCGCCCAGACGCTCGAAGCCGTCCGCCGCGTCCGCACCGAGATCGGCCAGAACGTCACCGCCGGCGTCAGCAACGTCTCTTTCGGCCTGCCCGACCGCGACCTGATCAACTCGACTTTCCTCGCGCTGCTCATCGGCGCCGGCGTCAACTGCCCCATCATCGACGTGGCGAAGGCGCGACCGCTCGTCCTTGCCGCCGACATGCTGCTCGGCCGCGACGAGTACAGCGCTCGCTACATCAAAGCCTTCCGCGAACGCCAGAAGGCCCTCGAAGCGCAGCAAGCCGCCGAACAGGCTTCGCCTGCGTAAACCGCCTTGGCTGGAATAGTGGGGAGTGCTGCGGACTCACATCCGCGGGAGTGGAAACTAGCCTTTGCGGCCCTTCGACGGCGGCCCCTTCGAGCCTTTCGGGCTCTTCCCGTCGCTGTCCTTCGACGGTTCCGCCGCCTTCTTCTTCCCCTCGGCCGGCGCGCCCTTGTTCGGCGCCTGCCCGACCTCGAAGACCGAGATCGACGCAACTAAGTCGCCCGGTCCGACGCCCATCAAGTGCACACCCTGCGTCCCGCGTCCCACCATCGATATGCTGTCGATCCGCGTTCGCAGGATGATGCCGGAGGCGGAGATGATCATCAACTCCTGCATCTCGTTGACGGTGCGCGCTGCCACGACCGGCCCGGTCTTGTCCGTTATCTGATGCGTCACGACGCCGCCGCCGCCGCGATGATGCCGCGGGTAGTCCTCGAAGAGCGTCCGCTTGCCGAAGCCATTCGCCGTCACCGTAAGCAACTGCATCTTCGGCGTCACGACCTCCATCCCGACCACACTCTCGTCCTTGCCGAGCTGCATGCCGCGGACGCCGCCGCTCGCCCGCGACGCCGCCCGCAGCTCCTTGACCGCGAAGCGCACCGCTTTGCCGCGGCTGCTGATGAGGATGACGTCGTCGTCCTCGGCCACCTGCTTCGCCGTAACCAGCTCGTCTCCCGGCTCCAGGTCCATGCAAATGAGCCCGGCCCGTCGCACCGACTCGAACTCGGAGAGCGGCGTCTTCTTCACCTCGCCGCGCCGGGTGGCTTGCACCAGGTAGTCTTTCTCAAAGCTGCGTACGCCGACCTGCGCGGTGACGGTGTCGCCCTGCGGCATCTCGATCAGGTTGACGAGCGCATCGCCCTTCGCCTGTCGTTTTGCGTCAGGCAGGTCATACGCCCGCAACTGGAAGACGCAGCCGCGACCCGTGAAGAACAGCAGGCTGTCATGTGTGTCCGCAACTAGGAGCCGCCGCACGGCATCGGCCTCCCGAGTCGTCATGCCGGTGATGCCGCGGCCGCCGCGTCGCTGCAAGCGGTAGGTGTCGAGAGGGATGCGCTTGATGTAGCCGCGATTGCTCAGCGTAACGACGATCTCTTGGTGCGGCACTAGGTCTTCCGCCGTCAGCTCCACAAGCTCCTGGTCGATGATGCGTGTCCGGCGAGGGTCACCGTAGCGCTTCTTGATGTCCTGCGCGTCCTCCTTGATGAGGTAGTCGATCTTCCGGGGGTTACCGAGCAGGTCTTCCAGGTAGGCGATTTGCTGGATGATGCCGTTGTACTCCTCTTCGATCTTCTGTCGCTCAAGCCGTGCCAGCCGGCGAAGCTGCATGTCCAGCACCGCTTGCGCCTGGCGGTCGCTCATCTTGAACGGTGCCTTCATCAGGCGTTCCTTCGCGTCCTCTGCCGACTGCGCCTTGCGGATCGTCTGGATTACTTCGTCCAGGTTCTGAAGCGCCTTCATCAGCCCCTGGAGGATGTGTTCGCGCTCCCTGGCCCGCTCCAGCTCAAACTGCGACCGGCGGCGAATGACTTCGCGCCGGAAGGCAACGTAGTGCTCTAGCACCCGCTTCAGGCTTAGCGTTCGCGGCTGCCCGTCGACGAGCGCCAGCATGTTGATCGGGAATGATGATTGCATGCCGGTGAAGCGATATAGCTGGTTCAACACCTCCTGCGCCTGGCCCGCCCGGCTCAGCTCGACGACGATGCGCATTCCGTGCCGGTCGGACTCGTCTCGCAGGTCGCTTATGCCGTCGATGCGTTTGCTGCGCGCCAGATCGGCGATGCGCTCGATCAGCGACGCCTTGTTCGTCATGTAGGGCAGCTCCGTGACGATGATCTGTTGCCGTCCGCCGCGCGCCGTCTCCTCTATATGAGTGCACGCGCGCATCATGACGCGTCCGCGGCCGTCGCGGTACGCCTCTCTTATGGCGTCCTCTCGCGCCTCCGTGCCGTCCTTGCGTACCTGCTCGTAGCGGAAGATGAAGCCTCCGGTTGGGAAGTCGGGTCCTTTGACGACGTCCGCCAGTTCGTCCATCGTCGCGTCCGGCTTGTCGATGAGGCGGCAGACGGCATCGCAGACCTCGCCCAGGTTGTGCGGCGGCACATTCGTCGCCATGCCGACGGCGATGCCATAAGCGCCGTTGACGAGGAGGTTCGGCAGGCGCGAAGGCAGAACGACGGGTTCGGTGTGTTCGCCGTCAAAGTTGGGGACAAAGTCAACCGTGTTCTTGTCGATGTCGGCGAGCATCTCTTCCGCCACGGCGGACAGGCGGGCCTCCGTGTAGCGCATTGCAGCGGCGGGGTCGCCGTCGATGCTGCCGAAGTTTCCCTGGCCGTCGACGAGCGGGTAGCGCAGCGAAAAGTCCTGCGCCATCCGGACCAGCGTCTCGTAGATCGGCGCATCGCCGTGGGGGTGGTACTTGCCCATCACGTCGCCGACGGTGGTGGCGCATTTACGATAGGGGCTGGTAGATCGGAGGTGCAGCTCCGACATGCCGTAGAGGATGCGACGCTGCACCGGCTTTAGCCCATCCCGCACGTCCGGCAGCGCGCGCGACACGATGACGCTCATCGCGTAGTCCAGGTAGGACGCGCGCATCTCGTCCTCAATCTTGATGGGACGCACGTTGCCAATGCCGGTATCGGTTGTCATGTTCCTGCCTTAATGTAGGGTCTTCGGCAGCGCCATCGTATCACAATCGAATCTAACGGTCTCTGATCGGCACCCATTCTTCGCCTCTCGGTTCTGTGGAGCGACATCCTATCGCCCTGCTATACTCCGTTCGAGGAGGCACTCGCATGACGGCGAAGATAATCGATGGGCGGGCAATCTCGCAGGAGATACGGGCGGAGTTGCGCGGGCGCGTGGACGCCCTCAAGCAGCGCGGCGTCACGCCCGGGCTCGCCTTCGTGCTCGTCGGCGACAACCCTGCTTCCCTCTCCTACGTCGCATCGAAGAACCAGGGCGCCGCTGAAGTCGGCATCAACTCCCAGACCTTTCAGCTTCCCGGCGATAGGCCTCAGGAGCAGGTCGTCGACCTCATACGGCGTCTCAACGCCGACTCCATCTGGCACGGGATTCTCGTACAGCTCCCGCTGCCACCATCGCTCAGCGAGGACGCTGTCATCAACGCCATCGCCGTTGAGAAGGACGTCGACGGCATCCATCCGGCGAATATCGGCCGGCTTCTACGCGGCGAACCGACGTTCAAGCCCGCGACGCCCGCCGGTGTGCAGCAGCTCCTCCTTCGCACCGGCCACGATCCAGAAGGCAAGCATGTCGTCATTTGCGGCCGTTCCAACATCGTCGGCAAGCCGCTGGCCGCCATTCTGATGCAGAAGGCGCGCGGCGCTAATGCCACCGTCACCGTCTGCCACACCCGTACGCCCGACCTGGCGAAGATGACGCTGCAGGCGGATATCCTCGTCGCGGCCATGGGCGCCGCCCGTGCTATTACTGCCGGCATGGTGCGCGAAGGGGCAGTGGTCATCGACGTGGGCAACAACCGGATCGAAGACGCCTCACGCAAGAGCGGCTACCGGCTGGTCGGTGACGTCGACTACGATGCGGTGGTTGAGAAGGCGGCGGCGATAACGCCCGTGCCCGGCGGCGTCGGCCCGATGACGGTGACGATGCTGCTCTCCAACACCGTCCTCGCCGCGGAGGGCCGCTTCGAGTAAGGCCGCCAGCAGTCGCTGGAATCACGAAAGGGCGCCGCTCAAGAGCGACGCCCTTTCTGCTCGCACTGTTGTTTGTCCGCTCCTACGGGGACGTGTACGCGGCCGACTCGTCGGCGACAAGTTGGACAAGGTTGCCCAATGTGAAGGGGATGTCATAGAGGTGCATCCCCCACTCGGGAGTTAATGTCTCCGGCGCGGTCCACCTGGTGTCGCCCGCCGCAGGGTTTACCTGCAGCCAGTTGGCGCCGCCAACACTCATGCACTCCGCTGTGTAGCGATCGGGGAACGTTACCCACGGCGTCGTTTCTACCGGAGTTGGAGTTGGCAGGTAGGAGGCAAGTAACCCCGGGAAAGGCTGGGTAGCGAAGTAGGGTACCAGTGTCCCGCTTCCTCCTGAGAGCGACGCCGGGTTGTTGCATAGCACTTGATACACGTTCGGGTCCACGGGCGTAAGTCCGTTCCCCGCCCTCCCAAACGAGCTATCAGCCGGCGGCTCGTCGTAAAAGCTGGAGTAAGCCACCACGCAGCCTGTTTGACTGTTAGACCGGCAGGCGGGGATGTTTTGGAAGTCGCCGCCCACATCCTGGCCGATGGGAACCACGACGTTCGCCCCCGGTATTATGGCTGAGACAAGCTTGGCACGCACCGTCGGGTTGGGGTCGATTTGCGTGGCGATCAGCCGCCTCAACATGAACGACCCTTGTGAGTGGCCGATAATGACAACTCCGCGGCCGTGGTTATAGTTGGCCAAGTAACTGTCCCACGCGGCGAGGACGTCATTGTATGCGAAATCGAAGACCGCCGGCGTGAGCCATCCGGGAGTGTTGATCGCGACGAGCGTGAACTGCCGGTACACGGGGGCGTACATCTTGCACACGCTAGAGAAGCGCGAGAACTCAAAGGCGATCGCCTTCTCCTCTGGATCAACGTTCAGATTGGCGTTGGGGGTCCACTGGCTGCTCACCGTCGGGTAGATGAAGAAGCAGTCGATCGGCGGGTCCGGCGTCGGCACCGGTGTTGGCTCAACCGCAGTGGAGCCGTCCGCGTAGACCGCGGTGGTCGTTTGGTCGGTCAGGCAGGGATCGTCAGCCATCCCAGGAAGGCACAACCAGTTCTCGTTCCAGGGAACCGGTGTTGCGGTGGGCGTCAGCGTGTTTGTCGCCGTGGGCAGCGGGGTGGCTGTGGGGGTGCTGGTTGCTGTCGGCGGCAAGGGCGTCGCTGTGGCGGTCGGAGCTGGGGTCGACGTGGGGGTCGAGGTAGCCGTCGGAGCCGGCGGCGACGGGGTCTCCGATGATCCGACCGGAACAGCCTGATCGTCAGGTATCGGGTTGTCGCACGTGCTGTAGTTACGACCAAAGACGAACTGGAGGTCCTTGATGTCGACGTCGCCGTCGGTTCCCTTGGGCTCCAGGTCGTACCACTGGTTGTAGAGCAGCAGACCGGTGGTCGAGCCGTAGTGGAAGGCCTCTGCCTGGTCGTCCGCAACGTCGACCTTGCAGTTGAGGTCGAGGTCACCCTCTAGCATGCGGATCGTGATGGTCGAATTCGCGCATACTACAGTGAGCTGGCCGGGGAGAGTGCCCGGGAGCTGCTCACCCAGGGTGTCGGTAACCTCACAGTCCTTGTCGGCGATGGTGGTCACGATGCCGTTGTCCTTCGTCGGCCGCATGCTGTAGGCCTGCATGATGTTCTGAACGTTCGGCGTGATGATGATCTTCTCGACCACGCCGTCGCCCTCAGGTCCACGCCGACCCGGGTTGTTCGGGTCGTCCTTGGTCACGCAGCCCTCAAGAAGCGATTGCTCGTTCAGTATCTGCACGAAGCAGCCCATGGCCGCGTTGGAGTCGACCAACCTGCCGCCGCTGGTGAGCCACGTGTTGACCGGAGTTGTGGAGACTGACACAAACTGCTTGTCCCAGAAGAGCTCGTGCTCCCATGCGCCGAGGCCCTCAGGAATTGTGCAGCCGATGTCGTTCGAGTCGCAGACGTCTGCGATACCGTAGATGTGCTCGTCAATCTCCAAACAGCCCTTGCCCGTGGTCGGGTCGACGCAGGTCTTCTCAATCCACAGGTTAGCGAGGCTCGGCTCCTTCTCCATCCGCACGCCCGGAACCGGGGTGAAGGTGGGGGTAGGCGTGAACGTGTTAGTCGCCGTCGGAGGGGTCGTAGCCGTATTGGTTGGCGTTGCCGGAACCGGCGTGTTGGTGTCCGTCGGCGTCGGCGGGACGGCCTTGATGTCGGTGCCGTTGAAGCACCTGACTACGTCGCCCGGGTTAGCAGGCGGGCAGACCAGGTTTGCGTTCGTGGCTGCATCCGACTCAGTGGCCTCGACAAACGTAAGGGTGTCGGTGCCGACCGCGAGAGCCTTCAAGGTGATCTCAGAGACCGGCGCTGCGACTGTGTCGCCCGTGGGCAGAGTCGGCGTGCCTGTCGTGAAACAGCCGTCGTAGGCGGTCGCAATGTTCGGGTTGCCGGCAGGATCGCTGGCAACCAGGTCACACGTAGGCAGCGCCGCCCCAACGCCTGAGCAATCCCAACCGGTGTCGCCCAGATCGGGCGTGCTGAACGCCACACAATAGGTGCCGTTGCAGTTAGCGTTCGGGTTGGGGGCGGTACCGGTCCCCGTCGTGCACTGGTTCAGCGTCTTATCGTACTGGATCTGGTAGTCAAAGGCTGCCGGTGGTCCACCGCCAGCGCCACCACCATAAACCGAGGCGCTCACCAGACAGATGGCGACCTGATAGGTGTCGCCGACCATGTGCGTGGCGCTTGGGTCAATCGGGTTGCAGGGGCCGGTGCCGTTGGTGACGTCCATGTCCAACGCGTAGTGGATGTCGCCAGCGTCGCACACCAGGTCCTCGTTGATGTCGCAGGCCGGGTCCGGCCAGCACCACGAACCTCCCCCCCAGGTCATACTGCAGGGACCAAGATCCGGGCCCCAGGCGAGAACCGGGGAGCCATCAGCGTTGCCACAGGCCAGGTGCTGAACTCGAGCGACCTGGGTGTAGGGCTGCGCGGGATTGTAGCCCGGCAGGGTGGAGATTCCGACGCTGGCGATGCCAGCAGCGCCGCCAACGTACGGGCTCAAGGTGGTCGTGTTGATTATGATGGTGCTACCGTCGTTGTCAACACCAAACGTCAGGTTGCCAGCTCCATCGGGTCCCGTGACACCGGGGTAGCCCGGAATGGGGACGATGTTCTGGTCAACCTGCGCTGGGTGCCAAACCTCGACGCCAACTACAGCAGTAGCGTCGTCGCAGTCTGGCTTGTTGAAGAAGAAGATCACCGGCACGTTGGTGAAGAATGGCGCAAGACCGGCTGCTGAGGCAACTGTCGAGGCGCCAACCACGCCGCCGCCGAGATCCGCGTAGTTGACCGTTCCGGTAACACCGCTAGGCGCAGCGCCCGGAATGGACGATATGGGGACCGAGTAAACGGCCGCTTTGGCCGTGCCGCTGTGGCCGAAGAGCGAGAATCCACCAAGGATCAAGCCCAGGACCGATACGGCTGCTATTACTAGTAACGAACGCTTCATATGTCCGTCACCTCCCCCAGAACGGATCTCCAATGGACGCGCGCGGGGTCGAACCTCGCCGTCACGGCGGCGAATACACGAACCGCAGCCCGGCACCAGATGTCGGCCTGTTGATTCTCTCAGAACATGGGCGGGGAACTAAAGCTGAACCACCAGCGTCGGGAGTATAAGTCGCGCTTTCGGATTTGTCAAGTCATTCTCGTTAGGGACGGCCAGATTCGCTCCAATAATGAAAAAGGCCTGGAAAACTCCAGACCCTTCGAGCTTACGGGCTCGCCAAGCCGCTCACCTACTCCTCGAATCCCTCCTCGGCATCGTCCTCGCCTTCTGTGGCCTCCTGGTAGTCCTGCAATGTCATGTCGCCTTCGGTGGCGACGGCCTCGGACTCCCACTCCTCGCCCTCTTCCGGTTCCTCCGTCGCGACCTCTTCCTCCTCCATCTCGCGACGCACCAGGCGGTCCTTGACGTAGGGCCGGACCGTCTCGCCGCCGCCGATCGCCGGGAACGAAGGCTTCCCCTGCTGGCTGGGATGCTGGTAGATCTCACGAATGACGACTCGCTGCTCCGACAGGCTGGCTACTGCTACCACGTAGCGGTTGCCTCCGTTCATCAGGCGCGACAGGCGCAGCCCCAGCTTCGGCTCCAACTGCCCCACATACTCGCCGTCGGAGGTGGTGACGGCGAGAGTGTTGTCCTGCGGCCGCAACTCCAGCGTGTCGCCCGCCGTCAGCCGGCCCATGGCCTCCGGGGCCACCGCTCGCAGACTGGCGATGCCCGTCTTGCCGGTCTCGGCGATGAACAGGGCCGGGTCGATCTTGCGTGTGCCGTTGCCCTGCGCCGCCGCTGCCTTCGCGCGCACCTCCAGCCGTTCGAGGTTCTTCCTGGCGATTGTGTTCAGTGGTTCCAGCTCCAGCGCCCGCTCGTAGGCCATGCGGGCGTCGTCGTACTCGCCCATCTCCATGAGCGCTTTGCCGAGCCGGTTGTAGGCGTCGACGTCGGAGGGGAACATGGCGATGAGCGAGCGGTTGACGGCTACGGCCTCTTTCCAGCGACTCTCGAGCGCCAACTGGATGGCCTGCTCGACGCGCTGCCGCCGGAGCCGAGTGGTTTCGCCGGTCTGGTAGTTCATGACCATCGCATCATCCCATCTACCTATTGTAGCTCGGCTTTCTTGCGCTGAACTTGAGTGTTTCTGAAGAAACTGTGAGAAAAACGCCCCTATCTTAGATGCCGGCAGCCCGCGGCGGGCACACCAGCGATTCACGAGCGACAAATACCGGAATTCCAGCGATTTGTCAAGCGGGAGGCGGAACGGGCTCACGAGGAGGGAGGCTGGTCGGGGTGGACAGATTTGAACTGTCGACCTCACGGTCCCGAACCGTGCGCTCTAGCCTAACTGAGCTACACCCCGCGACCAGAGAAGCGCGGCGATTCCCCGACTGCTGGGACGGGAGGGCGCCGGCTCGTCAACGATGATAGCAGACGGCCGCGAAGGTGTCGAGGCGGGATGGGCGTTCGGGGCGGGGGCGGCTGGCTTGGAGGGCGTTTGATTGACCCATTGAATTCAATTGGTTTTTTCGATCCGTTTTGAATCTGAATGGTGTCGGTCTGAATCTGGGAAATGGCGTCGAAAAGGGGCAAAAACGGCGTAATAAGGCGCGTTTTGGGACGCGGCGGAAAGCGGAGTCGAGTTGTCCCAGACCCGGACGGGCAAGCGGGCAGGCCCAGACGGGCAAGCGAAGGTGAGGATAGCAGAGGCGAGGGGGATTTGGAAGCGGCTGGTGGCACCCAAGCGGAGTCGTGCGCAGGCGGCGAAGCATCTAGGGTGAGAACGAACGGCGACGGGATTGCCCCTTGACAAGCTTCCGTCCACGGCCTATTCTTGCGCCATCCCCGCCAGCCTGGTGGCACTGATGCCATCCGGAGGTGCATGGTGCGCGCTGGAAACGCTTTGCGGCTGCTCCTTGTTGTTCTGGCGGTAACGTTGGTCCTCCCGTTAGTGGTGAGCGTTCTTGCGCTGAGCGGCCCAGTGCCCGGCGCCCGCGCTGCCGACGGTGGTCCCTCCGTCATCGCCACCATCAGAACGGGCTGGGGCGGACGCTCTCCGGTGGACGTGGCCGTCAACCCCAACACGAACCGCATCTATGTGGCGAACCAGGGCAGCAACGACGTCTCCGTTATCGACGGCGGCAGCAACTCGCTGATCGCCACCGTAGCGGTCGGGAATATCCCCTCGGGCGTGGCCGTCAACCCCAACACCAACCGTATCTACGTCACGAACCAGACCACCAATAACATCTCCGTCATCGACGGCGCCAGCAACACGGTCGTCGCCACCATTGCGGTTGGAAGTGTCCCTCTGGGCGTGGTGGTCAACGCCAGCACGAACCGCATCTACGTGGCGAACGGCAACAACATCTCTGTCATTGACAGTGCCAGCAACACGGTCATGGCCACTGTAGCGGTCGGGAGTTATCCCTTGAGTGTGGCCGTCAATCCCAACACGAACCACATCTATGTGACGAACGTGAGCGGCAACGACGTCTCCGTCATCGACGGCGCGAGCAACACCGTCGTCGCCACCGTGCCAATCGGGACTACCCCCTGGGGCGTGGCCGTCAACCCCAACACGGACCGGATCTACGTGGCGGACCGCTGGAACGACAGCGTCTCCGCAATCGACGGCGCCAGCAACACGGTCGTCGCCACCGTAGCGGTCTGGGGTAACCCCTTGGGCGTGGCCGTCAACCTCAACACCAACCACATCTACGTAGCGAACTCTGGCAGCGTCTCCGTCATTGACGGCGCCAGCAGCGCGGTGGTGGCCACGGTAGCGGTCGGGAGTGACCCCGATGCCGTGGCCGTCAACCCCAACACGAACCTCACCTATGTGACGAACGTGAGCAGCAACAGCGTTTCCGTAATCGACGGCAGCAGCAACACCGTCGTCGCCACCATGACGGCGGGGAGTGGCCCCTGGGGCGTGGCCGTTAACCCCAACACGAACCGAATCTACGTGCCGAACTCTGGCAGCGACAGCGTCTCCGCAATCGACGGCGCCAGCAACACGGTCGTCGCCATCGTAGCGGTTGGGTGGGAGCCCGTGGGCGTAGCTGTCAACCCCAGCACGAACCTCATCTACGTCACCAACGGGTGCTGCACCACCAACAACGTCTCCGTCATCGACGGCCCCAGCAACACGGTCGTCGCCACCGTGGCAGTCGGAAGTTTCCCCTGGGGCGTAGCCGTTAACCCCAACACAAACCGCATCTACGTGGCAAACTATGGCAGCAACAGCGTCTCCGTCATCGACGGCGTCAGCAACACCGTCGTCGCCACCGTGGCGGTCGGAAGTTTCCCCTGGGGCGTAGCCGTCAACCCCAGCACGAACCTCATCTACGTGGCAAACGCCAGCAGCGGCAACGTCTCCGTCATCGGCGGCACCACAAACACGGTCGTCGCCACCGTCGGGGTCGGGCTTTCCCCGGCGAGCGTGGCCGTTAACCCCAACACAAACCTCATCTACGTGGTGAACTACAACAGCGGCAACGTGTCCGTCATCGAGGGCGCCAGCAACACGGTCGTCGCCACCGTGGCGGTCGGGACCGATCCCTGGGGCGTGGCGATCAACCTCAACACCAACCTCATCTACGTGGCGAACGCTGGGAGCAACGACGTCTCTATCATTGACGGCGCCAGCAACACCGTCGTCGCCACCGTGGCGGTCGGAAGTTTCCCCTGGGGCGTAGCCGTCAACCCCAGCACGGACCGAATCTACGTGGCGAACTATGGCAGCGGCAACGTGTCCGTCATCGACGGCGCCAGCAACACGGTCCTGGCCACCGCAGCGGTCGGGGGTAATCCACTGGGCGTAGCCGTCAACCCCAACACGAACCTCATCTACGTGACGAACGAGTACGCCAGCAACGTCTCCGTCATCGGCGGCACCACAAACACCGTCGTCGCCACCGTCGGGGTCGGGCTTTCCCCGGCGAGCGTGGCCGTTAACCCCAACACCAACCGCATCTACGTGGCGAACCACAACAGCGGCAACGTGTCCGTCATCGACGGCGCCAGCAACACGGTCGTCGCCACCGTGGCGGTCGGGACCGATCCCTGGGGCGTGGCGATCAACCTCAACACCAACCACATCTACGTCGCGAACTCGGTGGATGACACGGTATCGGTTATTGAGGATAATGCTCCTCCGGCGCCGACCAATACCTTTACTCCCACGCCGATCAACACTCTCACGCCTACGCCAACCGACACTTCTACGCCCATGCCAACCAATACGCCAACGCCTACGCCACGTCCAGCCACACCAACACCCTCGCACCCGCCAAGTGTTGGCGGCAAGGTCATGCTCCCGCCGGCCGCCATCGCTGCTGAGTCCCGTCGGTCGGCCGAGGAATCCCCCTGGTCGTTTGGCGCGTATGCCGCCCTAGCTATTAGCCTGAGTGCTGCGTTCGCGACGCTGGCCGTTGGCCGGTGGTACGCCCGGAGGCGGCGGCAGGGGTAAGGCTAGTCGCCGTCGGGTTCGTCGCGGCGGTGGGAGAGGGCAGCGGTCGACGCCGCGGGCCAGCTTCAAGAGAGGCAGTCGTCGCCCGCCACTCTTCCGGCGCTTCTGACGTCCGATAATCCTCTAGAGAGATAATAGATGGCCAAAACCAGCAAGAGCGGCAGAACTGCGCCCGCGGGTCGTCAGCTCGCCCCGCGGCGGGATGCTACGTCGGCGGAGGTGGCAGCGGCGTTGCTGTCGCTGCACGCGGCGCAGGACCGGCAGGCGCTGGCGGAGGCGATCTCCTCGCTGACAGCCGCTTTCGACGAGGAATCGGCCGTCTGCGCTTTCCTGGACGACAACAGCGGGCTGCTCGTGCCCTTCATCAGCGAGGGAAGCGCTTCGGCGGGCGTTGCCGCAACGAAGCTCTCGCTCGCGCAGCCGGGGCCGCTGTCGCGCGTGCTGGAAAGCGGCGACACACTCGTCCTCGACAGCCTGCGGGAGTTGATGGGCGAGCAGGCGCCGGATTTGCCGGCGCGTCGCATTCTCCTGGCACGGCTGCAGTGGCAGGACGAGCGGCTGGGAGTCGTCCTCTTCTTCGACCAGGGTCGTACCAGCATCGAGCTCTACCCGCGCCTCGCCGACCATATCGCCCTGGCGCTGGTGCGGCTGCGGACGCTGGACCATCGCCTTCGATTCGGCGGCATCGACCCGTCGCGCTGGCTGTTCGACCGCGAGTGGCTGCATTTGCGTTTGGAGGAAGAGGTGGAGCGGGCGCAGCGGTACCAGCATTCGCTCACACTGCTGCTTTTCGTGTTCGAAAACCTGGACGAGGTGGCGAAAAGCGCCGGAAGGCACCAGACGGAAGTCTTCCTGCGCAAAGCGGCGGCCGTGATCCGCAACCAGATCAGAGGGCCCGACGTCCTGGCCGGCTACGGCACGGCGAGCATAGCCGTCCTCATGACGGAGACGTCAAAGGCCGCGGCCACGGAGGTGCAGCTTCGTATAGCATCGCGACTGTTCAGAATGCGATTCGCCGTGGAAGGCCCGCAGCCGCTGCTCTTTCTGGGCGCGGCGAGCTGTCCGGATGACGGCGACTCGGCGGCCGGACTCCTCGAAGCGGCGGAATCGAGCCTCTCCGAGTACGAAGACGCCGGGCGACTGCAGCAGTCGGCCTGATCTCGTCTGACCGACCCTTTCATCTCCACTCTTAGAGCCATCCTTCCCCCGCTCTTGATATAATAGGCGTTAGGGTACTTGGGATGGAGCCACAAGCGAAGCGATTGCTGGTAATAGGCGGGGGCGCCGCGGGCATGAGCGCGGCGGCCGCGGCGCGTCGCCGTCAGCCCGAGGCCGAGATCGTCGTAATCGAACGCGGCCCTCGCGTCTCGTTCATGCTCTGCGGGCTCCCCTATTTCATCTCGGACGTCGTCAAGGATGAGGAAAGCCTTGTCGTCTACGAGGCGGACTACTTCCGCACCGAGCGTCAGATCGACGTCCGCACCGGCTGCGAAGTCAAAGGCATCGACGCTGAGGCGCACACCGTCGAGTGCATCGACGTTGCGACGCGGGAGAAAGAGGTCCTCGGCTACAAGAAGCTCGTTATCGCCGCGGGCGCCCAGCCCATCCTGCCCGGCATTCGCGGCTTGGAGCTCGGCGGCGTGTTCGCGCTCCGGACGCTGGACAGCGCCATCGCCGTCAAGCAGTTCATCGCCCGCAGGCCGGTCAAGCGGGCCGCAATCATCGGCGCCGGTTACATCGGCCTGGAGATGGCGGAGGCGCTGACCACGGCCGGCGCGCTGACGACGATGATCGAGGCCAGCGACACGGTGCTGCCGATGAGCGAGCCCGAGATCGGCGAGCTGATCGAAGACGAACTGCGGGGCCACGGCGTTGAGCTGCTCAAGCGGCGCCTGGCGCTCAGCTTCGAGGGCGCTTCCGGCACAGTCGATCGAGTGGCGACGGACGGCGGCGACGCGGCGGCGGAGATGGTGCTGATTGCCGCCGGCGCCCGCCCCGATTCCGCCGTCGCCCGAGAGGCCGGCGTCGCCCTGGGCGAGATCGGTGGCATAGCGACAGATGAGATGATGCGCACGAACGTTGCCGACATATACGCCGCCGGCGATTGCGTGGAGTCGCGCAACGTGCTGACCGGAAAGGCAATCTTCCTTCCGCTGGGCACAACGGCGAACAAGCAAGGCCGCGTGGCAGGAGACAACGCCATGGGCGGCCGCGCCACCTTCCCGGGCGTAATGACGACGCTCGCCTTCAAAGTCTTCGACCTCGAGGTCGCGCGGACCGGGCTCTCTCACGACCAGGCGCGTTCAGCCGGCTTCACGCCTGTGAGCGCGGTCATCCGCTTTCCGTCGCGTTCGCCGTTCTACCCGCGCGCCGAGACGTTGACGGTCAAGCTCATCGCCGACGAGCGTAGCGGCCGGCTGCTGGGCGCGCAGATGGCAGGGCACGGGACCGTCGCCAAGCGGATCGACGTCGTCGCGGCGGCGTTACACGCAAAGATGACAGTCGCCGATCTGTTGCAGCTCGACCTGACGCACGCGCCGCCGTTCGCCAACGAATGGGAGGGAATTCAGCTCGCCGCTCAGGCGATTGCCCATCACAGGGTGAGATCGGCTTCCACGCCCCCGACCCGTCCTGTAAGATAGCCCTATGACTTTCCTCCCGCGCCGCCTCCGGAATCGGCTGGCGATCAGCTTGCCGTTGTCGATGGCACTCATCGTCTGCATGACCGCGGGCGCCGCCTGTTCCTTGAACTCGAGCCCGGCGAAGACGCCGACGCCCTTGCCGACGATGACGCGGACTTCAACCGCCACGCCAACCGCCACGAGGACGGCGACAGCGACCGCCACCGCTACTTCGATTCCCACCGCCACCTCGACGCCGCAGCCGACAACCGTCGTGTCGCCGCTGCAGGCGACGCCGACGCAGGTAGCCGTCCAGGCGCCTCCTCCTCCTGTGACCACTTCCACTCCAAGCCCTCCGGCGTCTCCTGCCGACACGTCGGATCTGCTGCTCGTGCCGCCGGAGATCGCCCAGGGCGAGACAACGACAGTTGAGGTCGCCGGGCAGGGCGCAGCCGGCGCCGTCGCTTTCGTCGACAACGTCAATTATCCCCTGGTGTCGCACGGTCCCGATTTCTGGGGCATCGTCGCGACCCAGGCCGATGCGGTCGTCGGCGTCCACCCCGTCACGGTGCAACTGCTCGACAGCGGCGGCAACGTCATCTCGCAGCTCGCGGCGCAACTGACGGTGGACGATGGTGGCTATCAGGTGGAGAACATCGACCTTCCGGCGGACGTCAACAACTCGCTCGATCCGGCGCTCGTCCAGCAGGAAGACGACGCCCGGGCCGCCACGTTTGCCCAGTTCACCAACCAGAAGCTGTGGTCGGGACCGTTCATCTGGCCGGTGCCGCCGAACGTGATCACCGACCCCTTCGGCATCCGCCGCAGCTATAACGGTGGGCCCGTCAACGGCTTCCATACAGGAATAGACATCGCAGCGGACGAAGGCGTGCCGATAGTCGCCAGCAACAGCGGTCGCGTGGCGTACGTCGCTTATGGCCCGACGCACGGCAATTGCGTGATCATCGACCACGGCGACGGCGTGTTCAGCGGCTACAGCCACATGTCCAAGTTCAACGTGCAAGTGGGGCAGATGGTGAACAAGGGCGACGTAATCGGCTTCGTCGGCAGCACCGGCATGGCGACGGGCCCGCACGTCCACTGGGAGATCGACATCCGTGGCGTGCCCGTAGACCCGGTCCCCTGGACGCTCCAGACCGTCGGCCCCTGAGCCGCCCTTAAGCCCCCAATTCGCCCAACTCGTACAGCGCCGCGGCCACGGCCACGATTCCGGCGGTCTCCGAGCGCAGGATGCGCCGCCCCAGAGAGACGCTGCGCGCGCCGGCCGCGACCGCCGCATCTGCCTCCTCCTGCGTGAAGCCCCCCTCCGGCCCGATGAAGATGCTGACCACCGCCGGCGCCTTGCCTTCGTTCGCGGCCCGGCGCAACGCCCGCCGCAGCGACGCGTCTTCTTCGCGCTCCCACAGGAATAGCCGCAAACCCTCCGCCGTCGACAGCGCCTCGTCGAGTCGCATCACCGGCGCAAGCTCCGGCAGCCGGGAGCGACCGCACTGCTCCGCCGCTTCGGTGACGATACGCAGCCAGCGCTCTCTTTTCTCCGAACGCTCTTCGCCCGGCCGCACGACGCCACGGCTCGAAAGCAGCGGAACGAACCGCGCTACGCCGATCTCCGTGCTCTTCTCCAGCAGCCAGTCGAAGCGGTCGCCCTTGACGACGGACTGATAGAGCACGACGCGCACCTTCGGCTCAGGCGCCCCTTCGCTCCGGCCGAGCACAGTTGCGCCGATGCTCGGTCCATCCGTGTCGTCGAGCGCGACCTCATATTCGAAGCCGCTGCCGTCGAAGAGGATGACCCGGTCGCCGGCGCGCAGTCGGAGCACGTGCCGGAGCCGGTGCGCCAGCTCGCCTCCCAGCTCGACGTGTTCGCTCTCCACCAGCCCTGAAGGGACGAAGAACCTGTCCATGCAACACGATCCCAGACGTAGGGGAGGTCTTTAGACCTCCCGCCGTTCCGCCTTCTACGGCATTCGAGCACTCCGAAAAAAGAGCGTCCGCCAGTCGCTCTCGACGACGGTGTCGACGATGCGGGCGCCGGCGTCTTCCAGCGCGCCGCGGCACTCGTCCACCCGCTCGCAGCCGATGCCGCCGGCGACGCCCAGGCCACCGTCATTCAGCGCCCCGACGAGGTCGCCCGCAAGCTCTATGATCGCCGCGCTGCTGATATTGGCGACCACGCAGTCGAACTGAGAGCGTGCGAGCCCTGCCGGCCACGCCGCGCCCAAACTTCCCTTCGCAACCGTAACACGCGAGTCCACACGGTTGGCGACGACGTTCTCGGTGGCCACTTCCACCGCCAGCGGATCGTTATCGAGCGCGATGACTTCGGCCCCGAGGAGCGCGCCGGCGATCGCCAGGATGCCTGAGCCCGTGCCCAGGTCGAGCAGCCGCCGCCCCGGCTTCAGGTGCTCAGCCAGCGCCAGGAGGCACATCCGCGTCGTTGGGTGCTGGCCGGTGCCGAACGCCATGCCCGGATCAAGGGTGATCACTTTCTCGCCGGGCTTGGGACGATAGCGCCGCCAGCGCGGCACGACGATGAACGGCCCGATGCGCTGCCGCCGGAAATACTTCTTCCAGGCGTTCGCCCAGTCCTCCTCGTGGACCGTGCGGGTGCGGACGGCTTCCGGCGGGCGTGCAAGGTCGAGTCGCGATAGTTCCCGCCGCAAAGCTCGGCTGCGGGCCGGAAGGCGCGAGTCGCGGGGCAGATACGCCTTGAGCGACACAACCCCGTCGCTTGCCTCGATGGCGACGCCGCCGGCGTGCGCGCGCAGGACGTCGCTCACGGCTTCTTCGTCGCCCGGCGCGACGACAACGGCGATCTCCAGCCAGTCCAAGTCGGGTCCCTCGCCTATCGGGCGCTAGCCGCCGAAGGTGCCTTTGACCTTGCCGATCAAGCCCTTGCCGTCGCCGTGGCCGCCGCCGCGCAGCGAAGCGTCGAGCTCCTTGAGCAGCCGCTTCTGCTCGTCACTGAGGTGCTTCGGCGTAACGATGCTGGCGCGCACGACCATATCGCCGCGACCGCCGCCGCGCACGTGCGGCACGCCCTGTGTCTTGAGGACGAACAGGTGCCCCGACTGCGTGCCGGCCGGAATCTTCAGCGGTTTGTCGCCGTCGAGCGTCGGTATCGTCACCTCGTCGCCTAGGGCCGCCTGGGTGAAGCTCACGTCGAGGTCGAGAAGGATGTCGTCGCCCTCACGCTTGAACAGCGCGTGCTCCTGGACGGACAGGACGACGTACAGGTTGCCGCGGCCGCCGCCGTACGCGCCCATCTCGCCTTCGCCGCCGATGCGGATCTGCGTGCCCTCTTCGACGCCCGCCGGTATGCGGACCTCCAGCTTGTGGGTCTTCTTCTCGTGCCCGCTGCCGTGGCACTGATGGCACGGCTTGTCGACAACGCGGCCTTCGCCGCCGCAGCGGTCGCAGGTGGTGACGTTGATGAACTGCCCGAAGATGCTGCGCTGGGCGCGCCGGATCTCGCCGCTGCCGTTGCAGACGGGACACTTTCGCGGCTCGCTGCCGGGCTCGGCGCGAAGGCCGTTGCAGCGGGAGCACGCCTCCTCGCGACTCATCTCGACCTCCTTCGCCGTGCCGAAGACCGCCTCCTCGAAGGTGAGCGCCAGGCGGTATCGGAGGTCGCCGCCGCGCTGGGGCTGGCGACGGCGCGAACGCGCGCCGCCGAAGAAGGCGTCGAAGATGTCGCCGAAGCCGCCGATGTCGAACCCTTCGAACGTGCGCGCGAAGGGGCTCTCCGCGCCGGCGTGCCCGAAGCGGTCATAGACAGCGCGACGCTCGGGGTCGGAGAGCACCTCGTAGGCTTCGTTTACCTCCTTGAAGCGCTCCTCAGCGCCGTCCTCGCGATTCTTGTCTGGATGGTACTTCATCGCCAGGCGTCGGAAGGCGCGTTTAATCTCGTCGTGGCTGGCGTTCTTGGGTACGCCGAGAAGGTCGTAGTAGTCGAGTTTAGTAGCCATAGTTTAGCATCGGTTCAATCGGCTTTCGCGCCGATCAACCTATGATAGCAGATTCGCGACAGAGTTTCACATGGAGTCGGGCGCGGCGACGTAACGGGATGGGCGTTCCCTCGCTAGACCAGCGACGCCACGAAATCGCCCATCTCTGACGTGCTCATCCCCATGCGGCCCGCGCTCAGCGACTTGATCTTGCCGCTCGCCAGCGCCTTCACGACGGCTTGCTCGATGCGGTCCGCCGCCTGCTCCTCGCCCAGCTCCGCGACGAGCATCTGCACGGCGCCGATAGCCGCGAGCGGGCAAATGACGTCCTGGCCAGTGTACTTCGGCGCGCTGCCGCCGATGGGCTCGAACATTGAGACGCCCTCCGGGTTGATGTTGCCCCCCGCGGCGATGCCCATTCCGCCCTGAATCATCGCGCCGAGGTCGGTGATGATATCGCCGAACATGTTCTCGACGACAATGACGTCGAACCACTCCGGGTTCTTCACAAACCACATGCAGGTGGCGTCGACGTGGGCGTACTCGCGGCGAATGTCCGGGTAATCGGCCTGACCGACCTCGTTGAAAGCGCGCCACCAGGTGTCGTGGACAAACGTCAGAACGTTCCTCTTGCCGACGAGGTGGAGCTGCTTCATCTTGTTGCGCTTCCGCGTCAGGTCGAAGGCGTAGCGGATCGCGCGTTCGGCGCCGAAGCGCGTCGTCAGGTGCACCTGCGTCGACACCTCCTGCGGTGTCCCCTTGTACTGGAAGCCGCCCATGCCGCCGTACAGCCCCTCGGTGTTCTCCCGCACGACGATGAAGTCGATGTCCTGCGGCCCCTTGTCCTTCAGCGGGCAGTCGACGTTCGGATAGAGCTTGACCGGGCGCAGGTTGATGTATTGATCGAGCTCGAAGCGGAGGCGAAGCAGAATGCCCTTCTCCAGGATGCCCGGCGCAACGTCCGGGTGGCCGATAGCGCCGAGGAATATGCCGTCGAAGCCGCGCAGCTCGTCGATAGCGCCGTCGGGAAGCGTCTCGCCGGTGCGCATGTAGCGCTCACCGCCGAAGTCGAAGGTCGTCGTCTCGTACTTGAAGCCCGTCGCGCGCGACGCCGCTTCCAGCACCTTCAGCCCTTCGCGCACGACTTCAGGACCAGTTCCATCGCCGGGTATCACAGCTATTCGATGCACTACCTTGTTCCTCCCACTAGTCTTTCTGTTCGCCCTCACGGGGCGCGGGCGCGACCTGTCAGCAGCCGGGCTCGCCGGGGTGGCCGCAGCAATCGCTACGCGTCCGCACCTTGATCCAGTTGTTGCGAAACGTCAGCGCCAGCTTGCGATGAACCGGCAAGTCTGACTCCCGCCAGTTGGTGAAGAAGGCGCTCAGGCTCGGTCGATTCCGCTGCCTCGGGTCCATCCGCCGGTCACCTCGCTTTCCCGGCGAGTCGCTCCTTCGTGTATTGCACCAGCCCGCCGGCGCGCATCAACTCCAGCATGAACGGCGGGTACGGTTTCGCCTGGAACGTCGTCGCCTTCGTCAGGTTGCGGATGCCGCCCGATTCGAGGTCGACTTCCAGCTCATCGCCGGCGTCGGTGCCGTCGACCGCCTCGTCGCACTCCAGGATCGGCAGGCCGATGTTGATGGCGTTGCGATAGAAGATCCGCGCGAAGCTCTTGGCGATGACACAGCTTACGCCCGCCGCCTTGATGCAGAGAGGCGCGTGCTCCCGCGATGAGCCGCAGCCGAAGTTCGTCGTGGCAACGATCACGTCGCCGGGCCGGACGCGGCGCACGAAGTCGGGATCGATGTCCTCCATGCAGTGCTCTGCCAACTCCAGCGGGTCGGTCATGTTGAGATAGCGCGCCGGAATGATGGCGTCGGTATCGACGTTGGCGCCGTACTTGTGAACGTGACCCCGTAGAGTCATTTCATCACCTCCTCCGGGCTCGCCAGATGGCCAGCGACGGCGCTGGCAGCGGCGACGGCCGGGTTCGCCAGGTACACCTCGGAGCGCACGTGGCCCATACGACCCGGAAAGTTGCGATTGCTTGTGCTGACGCACCGCTCGCCCTCGGCCAGAATGCCCATGTAGCCGCCGAGACAGGGACCGCAGGTAGTCGTCGAGACAGCACAGCCGGCCTCGGCAAAGACCTCCAGCAGCCCTTCCCGCAGTGCCTCGAGGTAAACGTCGGTCGACGCGGGCACGACGATGCAGCGCACGTTCTCGTGCACCTTGCGACCGCGCATGACCGACGCCGCGAGTCGCAGGTCGGCGAGACGGCCGTTGGTGCAGCTCCCGATGAACACCTGGTCGATCTCGACCCGCGGAGCCTGGCTCAGCGGCACTGCGTTCGCTGGCGACGACGGCAGCGACACCATCGGCTCCAGCGTCGACACGTCGTACTCATGAACGGCCTGGTAGGCAGCGTCGGCATCGGGCTGGTACAGCTTCCACTCGCGCTTAGCACGGCCGCGGACGTAGTCCAGCGTCACATTGTCGGGCGTCATCAGACCGGCCTTGCCGCCGGCTTCTATCGCCATGTTGGACATAGTGAAGCGGCCCTCCATGCCCATATCCGCCAGCGCCTCGCCGTGGAACTCCATCGCACAGTAGAGCGCGCCATCGACGCCGATGTCGCCGATTGTGTAGAGAATAACGTCCTTGCCGCCGACCCAGCGGCTCAGCGCGCCGTGATAGACGAACTTGATCGTCGGCGGGACGCGCATCCAGATGTCGCCGGTCGCCATCGCGCAGGCGATGTCGGTGCTGCCCATGCCGGTCGCGAAGCAGCCGAGAGCGCCGTAGGTGCACGTATGCGAGTCGGCCCCCACGACAACGTCGCCGGGAAGCACCCAGCCGTGGTCGGGCAGCAGGACGTGGTCGACGCCGGCGCGACCCTGCTCGTAGTAGACCGCGCCCTGGTCGAGAGCGAAGCGTCGCATGACCTTCGCGTTCTCCGCGCTCTGAATGTCCTTGTTCGGTATGAAGTGCGACGGTATGAAAGCCACGCGCTGCGGGTCGAAGACGCGCTCCACCCCGAGCTTGTGGAACTCCTGGATCGCCAGCGGCGCCGTCACGTCGTTCGACATCACGAAGTCCACGCGCACGTTAACCAGCTCGCCGGGCGAAACCACGTCGCGGCCGCAGTGGGCGGCGATTATCTTCTCACTGAGTGTCATTCCCATAGCTTTCTCTCTCTGGTCTAATCCGCGTATTCGTCGAGACAGAGCACGGGGGGCCGGTCCAGAAACCGTTCACCGCGCGCCATGAGCGGTCGCCGAGTCAACCGGTCAACAGCATTACGCCAGCGCTTATCGTTGGTGATTGTTACGTCGCACTCGGCTACCGTTCCCGTTGCCAGCACAATCGAATCGGCTACTTCCAGACCCTCGGCCCTGGCCAGGGCAGCTTCCATAACGATGGGCCGGGACACATCGACGATTTCGATTTGGGGCCTTAGCTCTGTCAACTCTATCACTCGGTTAGCACTCTGCAGGTCATTCGTCTTTATTGCTTTTACCAGCAGTTCCATCTGCACAATTGCCGACGCCAGCGCCTGCAGGGTCCCTTCAAAGACCAGCCGGAAGAGACCGGCCACAAGCTCAGATCGACTCGGCTCATCCTCCAAATAGTATATGAAGATGTTGGTATCAAGGTTCACTCGCCGGCAGCGCGAGAGCCTCTCTAGGAACCGATCTTTTCCTGACGGCGACGCCAACTGGCCCTCTCTTTTCGAACGTAAGCGTCCATCTCCTCGCGAGTGTTCCCATAGACGCCCTTCATGCTGCCTCGGAAATACTCAACCCAGTCCTCCGGTTCTGGACGCAGAACGATCCGGTCATCTTCCAGCCGCACCATGAGCCTGCGTCCTGGCTGCAGCCCAAGACGGCGCACTACCGCCACCGGCAAAGTAATCTGGTTCTTGCTCGATAGCGTGGCCCTGGCTTCCGGCAGCCGTTCGGCCGCCGACGCAAGATACTCCAGAACGGCTTCTCCTACTTTACTTTGGCGACTTACCTTTGGCATCGCTCGTTTCTCCTTTACTAGGGCAATGTTACTTTACTCCGCCTGGTTTGTCAAGTAGATGTCGCCTTGCTCTGGACCTGCGGCATGCGGTTGAGGGCGTTCATCAGCGCCTTCGCCGCCGCGACCACAATGTCCGTGTCGGCGCCGCGGCCCACGTAGGTGTTGCCGTCGGCCTGCACGCGCACCAGCACCTCGCCCAGGGCGTCGATGCCGGCGGTGATGCTCTTCACCGAGAACTCCAGCAGCTTGTTGGGCACTCCGACCACGCCGTCGATCGCTTTGAAAGCGGCGTCGACTGGGCCCGTGCCGGTGGACGTCCCGACGATCTCGCGCCCCCCCGGCGCCTTGATTCGCACTGTCGCGGTCGCGACGAGCTGGTTGCCGCAGGAGACCTGCAGCAGGTCGAGGTGATAGGTCTCCTCCACTGTGCGCAGCTCGTCGCCCATTAGCGCCTCGATATCGCGGTCGTCGATCTCGGCCTTCTTGTCGGCGAGCTCCTTGAAGTTTGCGAATGCGCGAGTGAACTCGTCGCCGGAGACTTCGTAGCCAAGGGCGCGCAGCCGGTCCCGGAAGGCGTGCCTGCCCGAAAGCTTGCCGAGGACGATCTCGGCGCCGCCGGATGGCACTCCCACCTCGCGGGCGTCGATGATCTCGTAAGTCTCGCGCATCTTAAGAATGCCGTCCTGGTGAAGGCCGGACTGATGACGGAAGGCGTTACCGCCCACGATCGCCTTGTTCGGCTGGACCACCATCCCCGTCAGGTCGGAGACGAGGCGGCTTGTCCGGTAGAGCTCCTTCGTGTTGATGCCCGTCGTGACGCCGTAGAAGTCGCGGCGCGTCTTCAACGCCATAACGATCTCCTCCAGCGAGGCGTTGCCCGCCCTCTCGCCGATGCCGTTTACGCAGCACTCGACCTGGCGCACTCCGGCCCGCACGGCGGCCAGCGAGTTTGCGACCGCCATGCCGAGGTCATCGTGGCAGTGCACAGAGACGACGGCCTTGTGAATGTTGGGCACCTTCGCGAATACGTAGCGAATGAAATCGGCGAACTCCTCCGGCGCGGAGTAGCCGACCGTGTCCGGAATATTGACGGTGGTCGCGCCCGCCTCGATCACCTGTTGGAGCATTTGACAGAGGTAGTCGGGATCGGAGCGGCTGGCGTCCATGGCGCTGAACTCCACGTCGGAGAGGTAGCCTTTGGCGCGCGCCACCTGGGTCCGCGCCATCTCCAGCACCTCCTCGCGGTTCTTGCGAAGTTGATGCGCCATGTGGATCTCCGAGCTCGAGATGACGATGTGAAGTCGCGGCCGCACGGCGCCTTTCAGCGCTTCCCAGCAGGCGTCGACCGCAGCGGCGTCCGCGTGGGCCAGCCCAGCTACGCTGCAGTCCTTCATCTCGCGGGAAACGGCGACGACGCACTCGAAGTCGCCGGGCGAAGAGACGGGAAAGCCTGCTTCGATAACGTCCACGCGCAGTCTTTCGAGCTGGCGGGCGATCTCCAGCTTGTCGGCGATGCTGAGCGCCACGCCCGGCGACTGCTCGCCGTCGCGCAGCGTCGTGTCGAAGATGATTACCTTGTCTGCCATGTTACTCAACCTCCTTTGTGATTCCTGCGATTTCGGATGAACTCGACTGGCCCTCCTCCGCGACGACGGGGAGGGCTATCGCAGGTTGAGCAACTGCAGACTCCGTACCTTAGGCATCCTTTTCCTCACAGCGGGCGCCTCTACGACCTGTCGCCGAGCACCTAGCTCCCAGAGGCCTTTGGCTTCTGCCTTGAACTCCCCGTTCATGGTGCTTTGATACTCTCCACCCCGACCTGAAGGTTGGGACATCGACAAGTCAGATATCGCAATTCGTCGATCGTCGCCGACGTCTATTTGGCCAGCACTGTCTCCAGATCATTGGCGTGGCGTTGCTCGTCCCCCAGAATCGACTCCAGCAAGCGGCGGGTCACGACGTCCTTCTCCCGGTCCGCCAGAGCTATGTGCTGGGTGTACAAATCGATGGCTACGAGTTCGCCGCCCAGGTCATCCTGAAGCATCTTCTTGAGAGCGCCGCCTGACTTTATCGCCTTCGGCTGGGTGGTAGGCACGCCCCCCAGGAGGTCGATACGCTCGGCGAGCGCCTCGGCGTGCTTCATCTCCTCGATAGAGAGCTTCTTGAACATGTCGGAGATGGCTGGGAACTCCAGCCCTCGACCCATGACGTGATGCCAAATGTACTGCGTGAGGGCCGCCAGTTCATAGGACAGGTCCTCATTCAGGGCATCCAGCAGCTTCTTGCTCGCCTTTGGCATCCTGCACCTCCTTGTTTGACTTACTTGCTCGCAGCCCGTTTCTTGAACCGGCTCATAAGACCACGAAAACGGGATATCCGCGGCGGAACCCCGCATTGATTGGGCTTACTTCTGCTTCTTGAGCCAGCTCATCATGCCGCGCAGTTCCGCGCCGACCTCCTCGATCAGGTGTCCGGCGTTCTCACGCTTCAGCGCCTGGTAGTGCGGCCGGCCCACCTGGTTCTCGAGCAGCCATTCGCGGGCAAAGCTGCCGTCTTGAATCTCCGTCAGTATGTCGCTCATCGTCTCGCGGACGCAGTCGTCGATGACCCGGGGCCCGCGCGTGTAGTCGCCGTACTCCGCCGTATCGCTGATCGAGTAGCGCATGTAGCCCATCCCGCCCTCGTACATGAGGTCGACGATGAGCTTCAGCTCGTGCATGCACTCGAAGTAAGCGATCTCCGGCTGGTAGCCCGCCTCGACCAGCGTGTCGAAGCCGGCCTTGACCAACTCTGTCACGCCGCCGCAGAGGACGCACTGCTCGCCGAAGAGGTCCGTCTCCGTCTCTTCCTCGAACGACGTCTCCAGGACGCCGGCGCGCGTGCAGCCGATGCCCTTGCCGTAGGCGAGCGCCACATCCTTTGCCTTGCCGCTCGCGTCCTGATGAACGGCGACGAGCGCGGGCGTGGCGCTGCCCTCGGTGTAGAGGCGGCGCACTAGGTGCCCGGGACCTTTTGGTGCGATCATCGACACATCGACGTCGGGCGGCGCGACGATCTGGCCGAAGTGGATGTTGAACCCGTGCGCGAACATGAGCGTCTTGCCCGCTTTCATGCTCGGCTCGATGGCTTCGCGGTAGACGCGCGCCTGGTGCTGGTCGGGGACGAGCATCATGACGACGTCTGCAGCGGCGGCGACTTCGGCGGCGGTCTTGACGGTCATGCCCGCCGCCTCCGCCTGCTTCCACATCTCGCTGCCCGGCAGCTCGGCGACGAGCACCTGACAGCCGCTATCGCGCAGGTTCTGGGCATGAGCATGGCCCTGGCTGCCGTAGCCGATGATGCCGATCGTCTTGCCCTGGAGCAGTGCCAGGTCCGCGTCCTTGTCGTAGTAGATTGTGGCCATTGAAGGTTCCTTTCTTCAGTTGTCTGTCCAAGCTACGTTCATCGCATTTCGCGGGAGGACTGAAGTCCTCCCCTACATCGTTTGATTGCCGTTCCTATCTCACATGAGACTGCCGACACGCGGCTTCCCCTGCCCGGCCGGCCGGTAGCGGCGCAGCCCGGCGCCTTCCTCCTCAACGGTGATGCTGGCGCGACCCCGCGTCACTGCCACCCGTCCGGTGCGCGCCAGCTCGCGGATGCCGTGCGGTTTGAGCATCTCGAAGGCGGCGTCTACCTTGTCCTCGGTGCCGGTGATTTCTATGACCACCGTGTCGGGCGAGGCGTCGATGATCTCGCCGTGGAAGATGTCGACGATCTCGATGATGGCGCCGCGGTTCTGGTCGGTGGCGTTCACCTTCAAGAGCGCCAGCTCGCGCGTCACGATCTCGTCCTCCGCCAGGTCGCTGATCTTGACGATGTCGACGACCTTGAAGAGCTGCTTCGTCACCTGCTCGACCTCGCTTGCCGCGCCGCCGAGCACGAACGTCATGCGCGACAGGCCGGGGACTTCGCTGTGCCCCACAGTCAGGCTCTCGATGTTGAAGCCCCGCTGCCGCCACTTGCTCACGATGCGGTTGAGAACGCCGGGCTTATTCTGAACCAGTGCGACTATCGTGTGTCTCTGGTCTTTCATCGTTTTGCCGTCACCTCCTTGCGCTCGGCCTTCTTCGCCGGCGCGGGTTTCGGACGCTCCAGCGTCTGCGACAGCGCCGCGCCCGGCGGCACCATCGGGTAGACGCACTCTTCGGGATCGACCTGGAAGTCGATGAGGACCGGCCCCGGATGCGCCAGCGCCCGCAGGATCGTCCCCTCGACCTCCTTCTTCTCGGTGACGCGAAGGCCGGCCATGCCGAACGCCTCCGCCAGCTTCACGTAGTCCGGGCTGAACTCGCGCGTGGCGAAGCGGCGGTTGCCGTAGAACATCGTCTGCCACTGCCGCACCATGCCCAGGTAGCGGTTGTTCATGATCGCGAACTTGACCGGCAGCTCGTGCTCGACGACGACCGCAAGCTCCTGCATCGTCATCTGGAAACCGCCGTCGCCGCAAATCGCCCAGACCAGTTCCTTCGGATGCGCGAACTGGACGCCCATCGCCGCCGGCACTGCGAAGCCCATCGGCCCCAGGCCGCCAGCGGTGATGAAGCCGTTCGGCGTGTCGTTCCAGTAGTACTGCGCGGCCCACATCTGGTGCTGACCGACGTCGGTGACCGTGTAGCCTTTGCCGCCGCTGAGCTCATAGATCTTCTTGATGACGTACTGCGGCAGGAGCTCGTCGCTCTCCGGTATGTCGATGGACGGGTGCTCCTCGCGCAACTGCCGTAGCCGGGCAAGCCAGGGCTCGTGGCGCTTGGCCTTGACGCGCGGGTTGAGCGCCGCCAGGACGCGCTTCACGTCGCCGACGATCGGCACCGCGGGCGGGACGTTCTTGCCGATCTCCGCCGGGTCGATGTCGACGTGGATGACGCGGGCGTGCGGCGCGAAGTCCTTAAGGGCGCCGGTCACCCGGTCGTCGAAGCGCATGCCGAGGGCGATGAGGACGTCCGCCTCGTTTATCGCCACGTTGTTCCAGTACATGCCGTGCATCCCGGGCATGCCCATGCAGAGCGGATGCGAGCCCGGGAAGCTGCTAATGCCCAGCAGCGTCGTTACGACGGGGATCTGCGCCTTCTCCGCCAGCTCCAGCAGCTCATCGTAGGCGCCGGAGATGCGGACGCCGTGGCCCGCGAGGATAAGCGGTCGCTCCGCCTCCGCGATGAGCTGGGCGGCCGTCCTTATCTGCGCCGGATGGCCCTCCAGCGTCGGACGGAAGCCCGGCAGATCGACCTCCTCCGGGTACTCGAACTCGGCCTCCTGGATGAAGACGTCGCGCGGCACGTCAATGAGCACCGGGCCGGGCCGGCCGCTGCGCGCGATGTGGAATGCCTCGCGCATCGTCTCGGCCATGTCCTCCGCGCGGAGGACGAGCCAGTTGGCCTTCGTTATCGGCAGGCTGATGCCGGTGATGTCCGCCTCCTGGAAGCCGTCCCGGCCGATTAGCCAGGTGACGACCTGTCCGGTGATGGCGACGATCGGCACCGAGTCCATCCAGGCGTTCGCGATGCCCGTTACCAGGTTCGTCGCGCCGGGCCCGGACGTCGCGCAGCACACGCCGACCTTGCCCGTCACGCGCGCGTAGGCGTCGGCGGCGTGCGCGGCGGACTGCTCGTGCTTTACGAGTATGTGCTGGACCTGCGGATAGTGCTGAAACGTGTCGTAGAACGGCAGGGTGGAGCCGCCCGGTATGCCGAAGACCATCTCAACGCCTTCGCGCACGAGGCATTCCATAATTATCTCTGCGCCTGTCTTTTGCATAGTCGAAACCCCCTTAAGGCAGCGCGTCTAAGGCGACGCTGTTCGAACGAGTTGGGAGATTCTGGGTTCCCGCCTGTCGTGGCGGACGAGCGCTGCTAGGATAAGGTGAGCAGCGCGGGCTCGCCGAGAATCAGCGTCCCGCGGGCTAGCGAGCCACCGCCCAGCGGGAGACGGCGTAAGGGGAGCAAAGCTACGGCGCGGTCCCGCGCGACGAGATAGCCGACCACGCCGGCCCGCGTCGTCACCGAGACCGCTGACGCTCCTTGAAGAGGATATGCTGCAGAGTGAGCCATGTGTCTATTCTCGACTTTTCGCGACTCTAAGAAAATACCCGCCCCAAAGGGATCCCATGGGACGGGACCGTACCACCCTTTTTGTTCGCCCGTGGCGAACCGGTTTCAGCGCGCTAACGGTCGCTCTCCGTCCGGGCCTACACCCGTGGGCTGGGTCCGGCGGCTCCGGGGCGAGTTCGGGCTCTTCGTGTCGCCGGCTCTCACCAGAATGCCGGCTCTCTGAGACAGGAAGCTGGCCTTACTACTCCCCATCACGGCCTTTGTCTTATGTGCGACTCAGTATACCGGCCGCGCAACCCGTTGTCAACGCGGCAATGGCTGCTGCACCGGCCTGCGCCACCGCAGCCAGGCCAGAACAACGAGCAAACCGACGACAACGGCGACAAGCCCACCGGCAAGATAGTTGCCGACAAAGAGATATGTGACCGCGAAGACCACGAAGGCGAGCTCGCTGGTAGCGAACAGAGCGAGAGCCCATCGCCGCCCGTTCGGCCAGCGTTCCCACGGGATCTCGAGCTGCAACTGACCGAAAACGGCGAACCCGAGGAGAAGGACCAGGATCCAAACACGTACAAGCAACGAGAAGGCAAACAGGAAAAGGCCGAGGACGAGCAAGGGCCGATACCGCCTCTTGTCCCATCTCGTTTCCGTCATCTGGTCTGGGTGCCTCTTCTTCCAACCTCGGCTTCATTATCGCACCGCTGTCAACGCGACAGAGCGGACTACCGGCGTTCAGGGGTGCTCGGGCGCAACAATCATCGACTCGACGACCTTCATCGCCTCCTGCCTCATATCATCTGTCATCTCATTCGCGTCTGTCCATTGCGCCTCGACTCGAAACCCCTCATCGCCAACGACCCAATCGCACTCCCGTATCTGCCCGAAGTCGCCCATGTCGATATCGACGCAACCAACGTCGATGCTTGAGACGGTGGTGTGATCGGGAAGGCTGGACATATCCGCAAAACCGCTTTGAAACGGCTTCATGCCTTCCGTCACCGTAACGAACGGCGCATCGGTTCGTGCCTGATAGATCTTTACCCTCTCTCCCGGCCCGCCTTTCTGAACTACACCGAACGTAACGTTTGTCGTTTCTTTCCATGCGGCCACCGCAATATTGTCGCTATTTCCGGCCGGGAGGTAAGAGGGAAAGACGAAGGCAAACCCGCCCGTGTTCTCCATTTCCTGAACGCTGGGCACCGGCTGAAGGCCCGGTCCGTTGTCTGCTGACACGTGCATCTCAGCCCAGTCCACTCCGTTCGCGTTGGCGTTGCCGCCCGCTGGCGCGGATGACGAGCACGCGGGGACCGCCGCGACCAGCACCAGCCACGTGAGCATCAGCGCACCGAGCGCGAACCTCGCATGCATCCCGCTCCTCCAGGACGTTCGGTTGTGATTCATTATCTCACCGCAGCGCGGCGGGGCCACCGGCTCAGGGGTGTGTCGGCGCCAGAATCATTGATTGCACGACCTTCATCGCCTCGCCTCGCATATCTGGGGTTGGAGTGGCGTTTGTTTGCCAATCGAACATCGCAGTGAAGAGTTTATCGTGGGCCGTCCATAGACACATCAATTCTGACCAGCCGATTGGTGGAAGCTCGCACGAGATACTGGTATCCCCGATCTGTTGTGTGGGCAGTCGCACCACGTAACAAGACGAACTGCAGACGCTTTCGGAGATGGATATGGTAGGCGTTTCCTTTTGATTCGATTGCAGCTGAATGGACTCCTCTGGTCCCCCAGACGAAGACTGAGTCAGCACCCCGAGCCGTATGCTGCCGCCTACCCCTTTCGGAAGATAGGACGGAAACACGAACGAGAAACCGCCGATTCTTTCCATGTCCTGAATGCTTTGTGCGGGGACCGCGGTCGGTCCGCCGACCGGTTCTCTTTCCATGTCGACCTGAAACGCCAGCCAATCTACGCTGCTTCCGTTGGCCGGCGATGCCGAGGCCGGTTGTGAGGACGACGATGGCGGAGATTGTGATGACGAGCACGCGGGGACCGCCGCGACCAGCACCAGCCACGTGAGCATCAGCGCACCGAGCGCGAACCTCGCATGCATCCCGCTCCCTCCAGGACGTTCGGTTGTGATTCATTATCTCACCGCTGTCAACCAAAGGTTCGACACAGCGCACCCAGCCGGGGTGCCGCCAAACCCTTACAACTTCTCCCCCGTCCTGCTATCCTGACCTAAGAGAGTCTTCGGAGGCCACCTACCCATGCACCACCGTCTTCACCCCCGGCCAACCACAGCGCACTTCGACGCGCAATCGACCCCTTTCGGCCCCGTTTCGCCCCTTTTCGACGCCATTTCGCGCCATTTCCCAGATTCATACCACCCCCGTTCAGATTCGGAAGACACCACGAAAAATAATTGAATTCAATTGGTCAATCAACGCGGCGGCGGCGGCATGACTGCGCCCGCCTCTCTGCATTATGATGAGAAGGAACACCACTCTCGACTCTGGAGGGACCCATGACCACCACCTGGCAGATCGATACCCTGGACAACGGACTTCGCGTCGTCACCACCCCCATGCCCACCGCCCAGTCCGCCAACGTCTGCATCTTCGTCGGCGTCGGCTCTCGCATGGAGGACCGGCGCGTCAACGGCATCTGCCACTACCTGGAGCACATGCTCTTCAAGGGCAGCGCCAAACGGCCTACCGCCCAGGCCATCTCCGAGGCCATCGAAGGCGCCGGCGGCGCGCTCAACGCCTTCACCGACAAGGAGATGACCGGCTACTGGGCGCACGTCCCTTTCGACCGCCTCGACCTCGCTATCGACGTCCTGGCGGACATGGTGCGCAACCCCCTCCTCGACGGCGCCGAGATCGACCGCGAGCGTACGGTGGTCGAGCAGGAGATACGACGCGCCCACGACCAGCCGGCGGCCTGGACGGCGGAGCTGCTCTCCCGCGCCTGCTACGGCGACCAGCCCATCGGCTGGCCCATCGCCGGCACGGAGGAGACGGTCGAAGCCATCCGGCGCGATGACTTCGTGGAGCACACCACGAAGTGGTACCTGCCGAAGAACATCGTCGTCGCCGTCGCCGGCAACACGACCGCCGAGCAGGTGCTGGCGCTCATCAGAGAAAGGACGGCCGATCTGGAGAGCCGCTCGCTGCCGCCCATCGCGGCCTCGACGCCGGGCCTGCCGCCGGACCGCGTGCAGGTCGAGTCGCGCGATACCGACCAGTCGAACCTCGCGTACGGCCTCCGCGCCCTCTCCCACACTGATCCGGACCGTTACGCCCTCACCATCCTCAACACGCTGCTCGGTCGCGGCATGAGCTCACGCCTGTTCAAAGAGGTGCGCGAGCGCCGCGGCCTCGCCTACTCGGTCGGCTCGTCGGTCAGCCGCCACCGCGACACGGGCTCGATGGCGGTCAGCGCCGGCGTCAGCCCCGAGAAGGTGGAAGAGGCCGGCAAGGTTATCCTGGAGCAGGTTTTCAAGCTGGTCGACGAGCCGGTGCCGGAGGATGAGATGACCCGCGCCCGCGACTTCACGATCGGCAACTTCCGCCTCGGCCTGGAGACGACGATGTCGCTGACGCAGTGGACCGGCGAGAACCTGGTCGCGACAGGCGAGATCGAGCAGATCGAGGACGTGGTCGCGAAGCTGCAGGCGATTACCAGCGACGATGTGCAGCGCGTGGCCAGGCGTCTGTTCCGCCGCGACAACGTTGCGGTGGCGCTCGTCGGGCCGCGGGCAGACCCGGGCCTGCTGGAGAAGACGCTCCCCTAGCCGTCAACGGGTGTCCGTCGCGACGTTGTCCAGCATCCACTGGTAGCGGACAGGCGAAAGCTGCTGGAGCTGCTGCGGATCGTAGAAGAACAGCGCGAAGGAGTTCGCGTAGTCTTCCAGCGGGTCGTTGTTCGACATGAACTGCCACACCTGCGGGCCGTCGTAAGCGAAGCTGAGCTGCGTCTGGTCGACGGCCGCGGCGACTTCGGCGTCGCTGCTGAGCAGGGTCCAGCCGGTAGCGGCCATGAAATCGCGCATCTCCTCCTGGAAGAACACCCACGCATAGCGACCCGGCGGCGTCATTCGGAGCTGGTAGGCGTGGCCGAGCTCGTGGAGGACGGTTAGCGTCCCCTGGTCCGGATAGAGGACGAGCTCATTGCGGCCGTCGTTGTTGGAGTAGAAGTTGGCGCCGCTGGAGTACACCTTGCTCCCCGACATCGTGCGCGATTCGTCGTTCGACAGAATGTAGAGGGGGCCGTAGATGCGGCTTCCAAGCTGGTTGACGACGTGCGTCGGCAGCCGCCCCAGAGCGTCAAGGATGGTGTTGAGGCTGGCGTCGTCCCACGTCTGGCCGTCCGTCACGATTTCGACCCCGTAGGCGTCGTGGGCCTGCTGCACCTGGCAGACCGGCGTGGCGGCCGTCAGAAGGGGGAGGAAGGCGAACAGGGCCAGGAGGCCGAAAAGACCCCGCGGCATCAGAAGGCGCGGCGCAAGCCGTCTCAGGCGTTTCAGCGCTGGCCCTGGCCGTCTTTTGAACATAAAACCGGCAACCTCCGACTCGATCACTCGAATCTGCTGTTGCCGGTTTCACCACTGGCTCGCCGAGGTCTCGGTGACCATGCGACCCGCCGCAGCTTGCCGCCACGCCCCCAACAGGGGGGCACGCCCTCGGTTCAGCGCCTCAACAGAGTGTCGTGGGTTCGGCTGCGCGCCTCTCCCACTAAGAAAGAACGGCCGCGGATAACGCCCGTTACAACCGCGGCGAGGGCTGTCATATTCGCGCGGCGTTCTTCACGCTTCTTGCACGCGCGTCAATGCGCGAATCACGCTTCCGGCATCTCCCTGATCTATGTTGGAGGGTCGGAAGGATGCTGAAAGAACAAGGAGAACTGAAATGTCGGATTACCTGATAGAGTCCACCCATACGCCTGAGGAGTGCCTGCTCGAGCTAGACACAATAGTCCAACAAGACCCGCAAGTGTTCGATACCCTCGAATTTGGCTGTCTGTCCGGGGATCACCGCGCCGTGGCGATAGTGAAGGCGGAGAGCGAGTCGCAGGCGCTGGGCTTCGTGCCCGCCAGCCGTCGCAGCCGAGCGAAGGTCACGCCGCTGACGAAGTTCACGCCGGAGGATATCCGCAAGGCGCACGAAGCGCACATGTAGATGCCGCGCCGCATGGCGGGGTCCCTGCTCGTCGCGCTGACGCCGATTGCCGCTGGAACGCTCCGGCGGCAATCGCCTATGTTTGACGCCGCCAGTGACCGGCTACACTGACTGCAGTGGTGACGGGGCCGTATTTCCTCCGGGAGGACCATTTCGGGGTCCACGCCGACGGACGTGGGAGAAAGATCCTTCGGCGCGGGGAATCAGTCCAGGAAGCTCAGGCTTTAGACGGCGGAATCGGTCAGGCATCTTCCTTGAGCTCACTCAGCCACTGGACGATTCTACTCTTGATCTCTTCTCGAACCTTGCGGGTCTGTTCGAGTCTTTGGTCCCATGTGCCTTCAAAACCAGCCGGATCGGCAAAGGGCCAGTGCAACCTTTGGGTCAGGCCTGGAAAAACGGGGCACTTCGCTGCGGCTTCATCGCAGACAGTGACCACATGTGTGTAGAGCTTACCCTGCGCGAACAACTCAAACACGCTCTGGGGCTTGTTGCCAGTGATGTCCAGACCAACTTCCCGCATGACTTCCACAGCCAGCGGGTTTAGTGGTGTCGGCTCCAGACCGGCACTTTCGACCTCAAAGCTATCGCCGCCGAGTTCCTTCAAGAAGGCCTCGGCCATCTGACTGCGAGCGCTATTGTGTTCGCATATAAACAACACGCGTCTTCTATTCATCGTTCTCCTTCATTGTTCGATTCGCGGGGACGCACCGCATTGTAGGAGACCTTCAAGGCTCCGCTTTAGGTTCTGCCGTGAGGTGTGCCCGGTGGAGCGCTGACCCGTCGCTGGCGAAGAAGTACTTGCGAGCCCAGAGCGCCACGTATACCAGCGATATGAGCACCGGCACTTCGATCAGCGGTCCGACGACCGCCGCCAGCGCCTGCCCTGACTGGATGCCGAACACACCAATCGCCACTGCTATCGCCAACTCGAAGTTGTTGCTGGCCGCAGTAAACGAAAGCGTCGCCGTCTCCGCATAGCGGAAGTGAAGACGCCACGACATCAGGAAAGACACGCTGAACATGATCAGGAAGTACAGCAACAGGGGCACCGCGATCCGCAGCACGTCAAACGGCACGTCGAGTATATACTGGCCCTTTAGCGCGAACATTACGACTATTGTGAACAGCAGGCCGATGATCGCCGTCGGACCCAGCTTTGGCATGAGCACGCCTTCGTACCACTGCCGCCCCTTGCGCCGAATGCCGATGTAGCGCGTCAGCATCCCTGCTATCAGAGGTACGCCGAGGAAGATGAGCACGCTTCTCGCCACTTCCCAGAAGCTGATGTGCACTTCGGAGGCGCCGCCGAACCAGGAACTGGCCACGCTCACGAAGAACCAGGCGTACAGCGAGTAGAAGAGTACCTGGAACACGGAGTTCAACGCCACCAGCACCGCCGCGTACTCGTTGTCGCCCTCGGCCAGCATGTTCCAAATGAGCACCATGGCGATGCAGCGCGCCAACCCAACGATGATGAGCCCGGTCCGGTACTCCGGCTGGTCGGGCAAGAGTAGCCACGCGAGGGCGAACATGACGACGGGCCCCACGATCCAGTTCTGCACCAGCGAGACGCTGAACATCTTCCAGGCGCCCCTCACCTTGCCCAGCTCCTCGTAGCGGACTTTCGCAAGGACCGGGTACATCATCCAGAGGAGGCCGATGGCGATGGGGATGGACGTGGTACCGATGCTTGCGGAGTTGATGGCGTCGGCGACGCTGGGGAAGAGCTTGCCGAGCGCTACGCCGACGGCCATGGTCAGGATGATCCAGAGGGCGATAAACCTGTCGAGGAAGGAGAGCCGGCCGGTCACCCCTCGACGCTGTGCGGTTATCCCTGCTCCTGCTGTCATTCCGCGTCATTCTCGCGCGCGACGCCGGACGAATCTAGCGGCGTGAGCGACATACCTCTTCTGCACGGCGCCTGTCAGCGGGCGAGGTTTGCACGTCCAGCAGGGCAGCGAGGCGCTGGCGCAGTTCGGCGGCTGCCTCCTGATTGGCGCGGTAGAATATCCAGCGGCCGTCTTCATCGTCGCGGCGGCTCTCGACAAGGCCAGCGCGTCGCAGGGCCGCAAGGTGGTTGGAGACGAGCGACTGTGAAAGGCCCGTCGCGTCCTCGATCTCACAAACGCACAACTCAGACTTGGAGAGCATTGAGAATATGCGGAGGCGGTTCTCATCGCCGAGTAATCGAAGGTATTCGGCGATGTTGCCTTCTTGGGATGCCCCGGCGGCTTGTGTGGTCCCCTTTAATATATGAACCATCATTAATATGTTAAAGCGTGCGACTGACGCTGGTCAAGGCCAGGCGTCTGCTTCGCTTGACCGCTCCTTAGGCCGCTCTTAGAATGAACGTGCCTGGTTGCGCGCCGTGGGCCCGAAGCGACGGCGGCAGGAATGTCTCCTGGGCGGAGCGATGATCACTATCGGTCTTACCGGCGGCATCGGCAGCGGCAAGTCTACCGTCGCAAGAATGCTGTTCGACAAGGGCGCTGCGTTCGTGAACGCCGATCTCGTCGGCCACCGATCCTATCGCCGGGGTTCGGCGACTTACGATGGACTCGTCGAGACGTTCGGGCCCGAGATCGTCGGCGCGAACGGCGAGATCGACCGGCAGGCGCTCGGCCAGCGGGTCTTCGCCAACCCGGAGGACCGGGAGCGGCTGAACGACATCGTCTGGCCGGCGATGGCCGAGATCATGGCCCGCGACCTGGAGGCGCTCCGCAGCAAGAACGAGCGCGTGGCGGTACTCGAGGCCGCAGTCCTGATCGAGGCTAGCTGGCAATGGCTGGTCGACGAAATCTGGGTGGTGGTCGCCAGTCCCGTGGTGGCGGCGCAGCGGTTGGAGGCGAAGGGGATTGCGCGGGAGCAGACGGAGGCGCGAATTCGGACCCAGCTCAGCAACGAAGAGCGGTGCCGTCAGTCCGACGTCATCGTCGAGAACGACGGTACGCTGGCAGAGCTAGAGGAGCGGGTGCAGTCGTTGTGGGAGGCTCTCCAGGCTCGAATCGCTCAACGGAAGAATTGATTTCCCCACGCTGTTGTCCTCGAATGAGAACGTAATGCCGAAACGAGCTCGATTGGTTGAAGGCGATTTCCGGCAGTATGCCGTAGAGGAATACTACGCGCTGAAGGAGCCCTATTACCTGCCGATCGGCGACGAGGTGGCGCTCTTCAGCGCCGCCTTCAGCCAGCAGATACCCGTCCTCCTAAAAGGGCCGACCGGCTGCGGCAAGACCCGCTTCATCGAATACATGGCCTGGAAGCTGGGACGACCGCTCACCATAATCAAGGACGCTACCGACGGCGGCAGCGAGAAGACGCACGGCCTGCCTCTGGTCACTGTCGCCTGCCACGAGGACCTAACCGCCAGCGACCTTGTCGGGCGATACCTGCTGGAGGGCGATTCCACGCGCTGGATCGACGGCCCGCTGACTCGCGCGGTGAAGGCCGGCGCGATCTGCTATCTCGACGAGGTGGTGGAAGCGCGGAAGGACACGACTGTCCTGATTCATCCCCTGACGGACCACCGGCGCATCCTGCCGATCGAGAAGCGCGGTCAGATCCTGGAGGCGGCAGCCGGCTTTCTGCTTGTCATATCCTACAATCCCGGCTACCAGAGCGCGCTCAAAGACCTCAAGCACAGCACGCGGCAGCGCTTCGTGGCCATGGAGTTCACGTACCCGAGTCGAGAGCAGGAAGCGCAGATCGTTGCGCGGGAATCCGGCGTCTCCGCGGAGGTTGCGGGCGAGCTGGCGAAGCTGGGCGAGAAGGTCCGTAACCTGAAAGAGCACGGCCTGGCCGAAGGCGTGAGCACACGGCTGCTCATCTACGCGGGCAAGCTGATCACGAAAGGCGTCTCGCCGCGGCAGGCCTGCCAATCCGCGGTCGTCTGGTCCCTCACGGACGACCTGGAGCTCCAACGCAGCATTGAAGAGGTCGTATCATCCATTTTCGAGTGAGGAGCGAAGAGAGATGAAATCGTCTATACTCAAGATGTCGCTAGTCTTCGCCGTTGCGCCGGCTCTCATCCTGCTGGTGGCTTCGAGTTGTGGCGGAGGCGGCAGCAATACGGTGGCCACGCCAGGAAGCGCGGCCAAGGCGACTATTCCAGCGCAGCCGGGGCAGGTGATAGTCACGGGCAATACTCCGACTCCCCCTTCGAGTCAGCTACCGCCGAGAACAGGTGACTTTGCGTCGCTTTGCACGAAGAGCAGCGCGAAGACGTTCGCCAAGGCGGATACGGTCATCGACCCGAGCAAGAAGTACACGGCGACCCTCACCACGCAGAACGGCGCCATTGTAATCGAGCTGGAGCCAACCCTGGCGCCTGTCACAGTGAATAGCTTTGTGTTCCTCGCGTGCAAAGGCTTTTACGATGGAACGACCTTCCACCGCGTGATAAGCGGGTTCATGGCGCAGGGCGGCGACCCGACCGGCACCGGCAGAGGCGGCCCCGGCTACACCATCCCGGACGAGTTCACATCGTCTTCGTTCGACAGGGGCACAGTGGCGATGGCGAACACGGGTCAGCCCAACAGCGGCGGGAGCCAGTTCTTCATCACCTTCGCGCCGCAGCCGAGCTTGAACGGGGGATACACTGTCTTCGGCCAGGTCACCTCAGGCCTGGACGTGCTGGACAAGATCACGCCGCGCGACCCGGCGACGGCGACGACGCCCGGCGACAAGATTGTGAGCATCACCGTCCAGGAGCACTAGCGCTCGGACAGAGCGAGACGGTAGCTGCGCGAGGGGCGGGGCCGACGCGAGCGTTCTCATTGAGAGCGGCGATGGTGCTCGTTACGATACGTGCGCCTGCTCACCTTCTCCTCCGCCCAGGATCCCGCCAATCACAGTTGTGGACGGGGCGTCAGCTACCGCTTTGGCGTTAGAATGGATTCATGCCTCAGCCGGAATTCGATCTGTCGGAATACGACAGCCGTCTCGCGGCGCTGGCGCCGGGCCTGTCCGGCGACCTGCGCGAAGCGGCGCCCGCCGTCGCCACGCGTTTTGGCGTCGACGGCTTGCGGAGTTGGGCCGAAGAGGGGGTCGCTCTTGCGGGGCAGTCGTTGCGTTCCTGGGAGGCGGCGTCGGAGTACTTTCGCGCCAGCCCGCGGGTAGCACAACTCCTTCCGCTGGACTGTCTTCTTCGCTGGTGCCATTTCGGCCGCGACATCGCCGACCAGTCGTCGATAGTTGCCGCCGCCTACTTTCGCGCCGGGCCGGAGTGCGTCGGCCTGCTCTCGCCGGATGAGCTGAGGCAGTGGGCTGCGGCCGGTCAGCGGCTCTACCAGGGGAACTGGAAGTCCATCTCCCTTGCCTCTCTCTTCTTCGCCGTCAGCCCGGCGCTGCTGCCGCTCGTCGGCGTGAGCGACACCTGCCGCCTCGAGCTCCTCGCTGAGCGGCTGGCCGAGCGCTCCTACGAGCTCGCGGGCAATTGCCTGGAGACCGGCGCCGGCGTCTTCGCGCGCCTTGAGGGCGACGATCGCGGCCCTTTCCTAGACCTCGCCGAGGGCATCGCGGCTGCCAGTTGGGCGGAAGTGCGCTTCTACTTCGAGCAGGGCCCGGAGCTACTGGGGCGGCTCGAACCTTCGGAGCGCACACGTTTCCTGCGACTTTCGACCAGCGTATCGCAGCGCGTCGGCTCCCGTGCCTATTCGCTCTTCGCGGAGGCCGCGACCGCGCTGGCGCTCGTCGACGCGGCGAGCCATCGCGACCTCATTTCTCTTGCTGAAGAGCTCGCCGTCGGCTCTCCCGCTGCGGCGATGGAGTTCCTGAAGAGCGCTCCGGAGGTGCTCTCCCGCATGTCGCTGCGCGACCTCGCCCAGTGGCATGCCGCCGGCCACCGCATCCTCGAAGAGAGCTCTGAGGGCGGCGAGGCGTTCTTCCGGCTGCAGTCGGGCAAGGGCGAGCAGGTGCTGGAGGAGCTTTCGCCGCGGGTGGAGCTTTCGCGCGTCTCTGAGATACTGAAGCTTTACTGCAAGGCGCTCACCGGCGCCAACGTATCGATCCACCCGTCGAGCACGCTGACCGAGAAGGGGATCGGCTGGGTGGCCGCCGGACGGCCATCGACGGAAGGGACGGCGGTCTACTTGCCGGAGGTCGCGGAGGAGTTCGACGACAAGGCGCGCAACTTTGCCGTCTACAAGGTCTACGCTACGCATCAGTCCGGCCACCTGGAGTTCGGTAGCTTCCTCTTCGCGTTCGAGCGCCGCGGCGGCGTCTTCGCGTCGCGACGCCGTCGCCTGAAGAGGCAGGCCGCCAAGGCCGAGGCGCCGCTGACCGACATGGAGCGTTTCTTCGACCTCTTTGCCGACCGCCAGCTCATCTCTGACCTGTTCACTGTCGTCGAGGACGCACGCGTCGATTTCCTGGTCAAGCGCGAGTACGGCGGGATCCGACGCTCCTGGCGCCTGATCCAGAGTCGTGAGCTGGAGCGGCGGCCGCGCCTTCCGGGCCTGCCTCTGCGCGAAGCCTTTCTGGAGAACCTCATCCGCGCCAGTCTCGACGGTCTCCATGCCATCGTCTGGCCGCAAGAGCTGCGCGACACGCTGGTCGCCGCGCTCCGCCTGCTGCGCGCCGTCCAGCAACCGCAGGCGACGGTGGAAGACGCCGCCGAAGCCGCTCTGCGCCTGTATGACCTTGCGACGTCGCTTCCCAACGTGTCGCCGGAGGACCTCGACGCGCTAGACTGGCAGCCCCTCGACGAAGAGCTGTTCGCGATGATGCACCTCAAGCCGCAGAGCGGAGGCGCGTCGCAGGGAGGCACGGAGCTGCCGCACGGCTCGGAGCATGCGTACGAGAGCCCGCAGCCGGTCGATTTCCGCGGCGACTTCAAGCCGGAGCTGGTCCAACTCCTCATGCGGCTGCGGCTGCAGGAGGGGATGGAGACTCCCGGGGGCCTGGCGCCGCTCACCGCCGAGCAGTTGCGCGAGTTGATGGAGAAGAGCGTCGAGATCGTGGTGGGCGGGATGTCGGAAGGCGACCTCTCCGCGGCGGTTGGGCTGTTCCTCACGAACCTGGAGAAGGAAGCCGGCGTACCGATCCCCGATCAAGCAGTCGAGTTGAAGGACGGGCAGCGGCTGAAGGAGGTCGAGCAGGAGCAGAAGGCGGTCGTGGCGGAGACGCAGGCGTTCTGGTACGACGAGTGGGACTTCCGCGCCGCCGATTACAAGCCGCGGTGGTGTCGCGTCGTGCAACGGCCGCTGGAGGAGGGCGACGAGGCGTTCTTCGAGGAGACGCTGCGTCGCTACAGCACGCTCGCCTCGCAGACGCGCAAGCAGTTCGAGCAGCTCCGGCCGGAGCTATTCCGCAAGATCAAGCGCCTCCACGACGGCGAGGACTTCGACCTGGACCTGGTCATCGAGTACCTGACGGAGAAGCGCGCGGGCCACAATTTCACGGACAAGGTGTACTGGCGGCGCAACAAGGTCGAGCGGCAGGTGGCGGTCGCCTTCCTTCTCGACATGAGCGCTTCGACGGACGAGGAGATTGAGAAGCGCAAGCAGAAGTACGCCGAAGAAGAGGAGAAGCCGGACTTCGGTCACGACGCGCGTCGCTACTACGCGTGGCTCAGCCAGCGGAAGGCGGAGGCAGCGCTGCGCCCGCCCAAGCGCATCATCGACCTGGAGAAGGAGAGTATGGTGCTGCTGATCGGCGCGCTGGAGGCTATCGGGGACGACTACGGCATCTACGGGTTCTCCGGCTACGGGCGTGATAACGTGGAGTTCTACGTGCTAAAGGACCTGGACGAGCCGCTGTCCGGCGCAGTCAAGGCGCGCATCGACAAGACGGAGCCGATCCGTTCGACGCGCATGGGGCCGGCGATCCGTCACACGACCGCCAAGCTGGAAGAGCACGACGCCAAGGTGCGCATCCTTTTCCTCGTGTCCGACGGGCGGCCGCAGGACCACGGCTACGGTCGCGACCGCACGGAGCGCGAGTACGCCATCCACGACACGCACGAGGCGCTGATGGAGGCGAAGCGGAAGGGGATCGTGCCGTTCTGCCTGACGGTCGACCGCGAGGGTCACGAGTATCTGGGGCAGATGTGCGAAGACATCGGCTACGAGATACTGGGCGACATAGAGTCGCTGCCGGGGCGGCTGCCGACGCTCTACCGCCGCCTGACGGAGTAGCGCCGCGTGCCGTAGATGGTCGCTCCGACAACTGTGAGCGCAGCGGCAACCAGGATAACTAGAACGGCATCTCTTCCGGTGGTCTCTGACGCCCTATGCACGCCATCCGACGATGGCAACTCCGCTACGCCACCTACAGGGTTCGCGAGCGAAATGGTGGGTGACGGGCTGGGTGACGGACTGGGTGTCGGACTGGCGGAGGATCCCAGCGAGAAGAGATAGACCTGGCCCTGGTAGTAGCCGTAGTAACATGCCGAAGCTGCAACGTATGTGACTGTCTCTCCCTCCGAATTGCCGACCGCTACTGAACAGCCGGTGCCGGATTCTTCATCAGGTCCCATGATATACGATGACGGAGAACCATCGAGGCCCGAGAAGAGGTAGACTATCACTCTACCGTCCCGGTTATCAGGCGTCCTCATGTTTGCCTCGACAACGACCTCGTTCTTGCCGTCATTGTTGCCGTCGCCGATGGCGATTTGGTTGCCAAAGGTCAGATTGGCCGGATCGGTACTGACCAGCGTGTAGAGAAGAAGACCGTTCGAGCCGGAAAACAGGCTGATGCCGCCCGGGCCGTTGCCGGCAGCGATATCCGCCTTGCCATCCTGGTTGACGTCGCCGACCGCAATCGGAAGTCCGGCCGTTAGCGAGTACAGCAGTTGTCCGTTTGCGCCGGAAAAGACATAGACGTGTGGGCTGTGGGAGGCGTCGATTTGATCGCCGGCGTAAACGGCAATGTCTGCGTGACCGTCTCCATTTACATCGCCTGCTGCGACAGCATCGCCGAAATAGAAGTAGGAGCCGGGTCGTGGCGCGAGGGGATCGGTTAGAGTCATCAGAAGAGAGTGGTCAACTCCCGAGAAAACATAGACTCGGCCGCTATAAGTTTGTCCGCTGACAGTCTCCTCTGGAGCGCCAACGGCGATATCCGCCCTGCCGTCGCCGTTCACGTCTCCAACGGCAACGGATGCGCCGAACTCAGCCGTCTGAGCCCAGCCGGAAGGAGTTGTCGAGGTGATCAAGGTGAAGAGCAGCGAACCGTCGGTGCCCGAAAACACGTAGACCTGTCCCAAGTTGGCTCCCAGGTTGCTCTGATATTCAGCCCCAACGACTATTTCTGCTTTGCCATCACCGTTGATATCCCCTAGAGCCAATGAGCAGCCGAAGCCGCTGCGTGGCGCAGAATTAGGAGCATACAGTGTGTAAAGAAGGTTGCCAGTTGCGGCGGAGAAGACGTAGACAGCCCCTTTTTGGAAGTCGCCATCGTCGTTTGCCCCGACGACAATTTCGGTCGCTCCGTCGCCGTTGACATCCCCTGCTGCGACGGCGCATCCGAAGCGTGCGTACATGGTGATGCCGGGGGTTGGGTAATCAAGGACGCGCGGAGTCGGAGCCCACGTTGGGGTGGATGTCGGGGTGGGCGTTACGCCGGGAGTCACCGTCGGCGTGCAGGTAGGCGGTGGGGTAGCCGTTACCAGGAACGCGTCCCGTGTGTTGTTGTTCTCATTGCTTTCGGTCACCATGTTCGTCGAATCGGCCACGACGTGGACAAAGCCGGGGATGCCTCCGAACCATTGCGATATCGTTGCGCCGGCGGCCAGTCCATCGACGTTCCACTGGGCCCCGTTGATATCCACAACAAACGGGCCGGCGTCCGCGTTGCCGATGTTCTGCACCCATACGCGGATGCCCTGGTTGAAAGACACTAGGCACCCGTTGCCACCTTCCCATTCCGTCTGAATATTTGAAACGATGAGGTCGGGCAGGCCATCGCCTGAGGAGCGTGCCTGAGCTTTCCCTCCTGGATGAGTCAGCGTAACCGAGAGATACGCTCCAAAAGCCACGAGCGTGAAAAGAAGTAGGAAACGCTTCATCGTGCCACCTCCGATGAGCTGCGAATCGGCCTCATGCCGTCCGGTGCGGACGAACCAATTATACGCGGTTTGTCAAGGGGGGGATTGGTGAAGGACGTTAGGAATCCAGGAGGGCGTGGCGGAGGAGGGAGAGGGCCGTCGTGACGGCACGGCGCTTGATCATCTGCCGGCTCTGGGCGAACTGATAGCTCACTACCCGCGCCTCGCTGGAGCCGTCGTCCAGGGCGACGTGGACGGTGCCGACGGGCTTGCCTTCCTGTTCGTCCGGCCCGGCGACGCCCGTGACGCCGATGCCGACGTCCGCTGATTCCGCCTGAGGCGGACTCTCGCGCTACCCGCGCCATTTCGCGGGAGCACTCCGCGCTGATGACGCCATACTTCTCGACGACCTGGCGGCTGACGCCCCAGGCCAGCTTCATCTCCGTCGCGTAGGCCACCAGGCCGCCCTTGAAGTAGTCGGAGCTACCCGGCACGTCGGTTATCGTGCTCGCTAGCAGGCCGCCGGTGCACGATTCCATCGTCGCCAGCGTGAGGCCGAGCTCTCGGAGCAGGCGGCCGACGACGGCTTCCAGCGTGTCGGCGTCGGCGCCCCAAACGGCGTCGCCGAGCAGACGGCGCGCTTCCGCTTCCGCCGGCGCGATGAGCGCTTCTGCCGCCTCCCTGTCCGACGCCTTGGCGGCGATGCGCACCTGGATGCCGTCGGCCCGCGAGTAGACGCTGACGGTGGGGTTCGCCGTGCGTTTCAGCACGCCCAGCAGCTCGTCGACGAGCCCTTCGGTCAGGTCGGACGTCTTCAGGGTCCGCGAGACGAGCACCGCGCTCTGCGAGCGACGCCGCAGCTCCGGCTCGACCTCTGCCTCCCACATGCGACGCATCTCGGCGGGCGGACCCGGCAGGGCGATGACGATCCGGCCCTCGCGCTCGACCCACCAGCCGGGCGCGGTGCCGTAGTCGTTCCGGATTGCGCGCGCGGATGGGATGAGCGTGGCCTGCTTAACGTTGCGCTCCGGCATGGGCCGGCTGCGGTGGGCGAAGAAGGCGCGCAGGTCCGCTTCCAGCGCCGGGTCGATGCGCACCTCCTCGCCGAGCATAGCGGCGATGGCCTCGCGCGTGAGGTCGTCTTCGGTCGGGCCGAGGCCGCCGGTGGTGATGATGAGGTCGCTACGCTGCCAGGCGCGCTCCAGCGCCTCGCGGGCGCGACCCAGGTTGTCGCCGACCTGCGTCACCCAGAAGAGGTCGATGCCGAGCGCCGGCAGGCGGGAGGCGATGAACTGCGAGTCCGTGTCGACTATCTCGCCCAACAGGATCTCGGTGCCGACGGCGATTATCTCCGCCTTCATATTCCCCCTTTGGTCGGGGCGACGACCGACAGCCGCCCCGACGCGTCGCGCCGCAGCCGCGGGACGACGTGGTAGCGGTCGACCTGGGCGCAGAACTCGAGGTCGCGCTCGAGGCCGATCTCGGTGAGCGAACGGCCGTGCTGCGCCTCCCGGAAGCAGGCCAGCGCGTCGCCCCGGTAGGATTGGTAGAGGCGGCAGGCTGCCAGCGCCGCGTCGCTGAGGGTGGGGGATGCGCCGTCGCGTCGCGCCTCTTCGACCGCGATCTCAACCATCGCCCCGGCGACAAACGCGTCCTCCAGGCTGAAAGCGTTGCCGCGCTCCAGGGCGGCGCATACCAGCGTGGCATCGAGTTCTCGCGAACGGGCTTCGGCAAGAAGCGTCTCGACGGCGGCGGTGGCGTTGAGCAGCGCTCCGACCAGCACGACGGGCGACGCGACGAGCGCATGCAGCGCCCTCGTGCCATTGGTGGTCGTAAGGACGGCGCGGCGTCCTCGCATCTCGGCAGCCGCGAACTCGCTGGGAGAGTTGCCGTAGTCGAAGCCGCGCGGCGCCAGGCCGAAGCGCTCGCCGCAGAGGAGGTAGCGGCCGGGCTTCAGCGCCGCGAGTCGCCTCGCGGACGCGATGCTGCCGGCGACGACGACCTCTTCGGCGCCCTGCGCGAAGAGCGTGACAATCGACGAACTGGCCCGCAGCGCATCGATGAGCAAGCATACGCTCGACTCGGGCTTCCGCAGCAACCGCGGCAGGAGGGCGACATCCAGTCTCACGACTTCACGTTTACGGCAGGCGTCGTTGCCCTGTCAAGGGGCTCTGGCGGAGGTGACGTTCGGTCGCTGTTGTTCGGGCCGCTCGGCAACCCGAGCGGCCCCTCCCCCGTGGCAGGAACGCGTTTCGCCGAGATCAGCGTCGCTGAGCTACGTCGACGCGGCGGGGTCGATCCTGTCGCGTCGGCCCGATGCCGCCTTCGCCTTGACTTGGCCCATTCGCGGCGATACCATCGACTTGACCCTCGTGGATTCTCGCGCCGAGGTGGATGTTGCGCTTTTTCGAAAAGCTCGAGCAGGCTGCCCGCAGGAACGGCAGCCTTCTTTGCGTCGGGCTCGACCCCGATCCCGCTTTCATGCCCGTCGACCACGTCGCTGATTTCAACCGCGCCGTCATCGAGGCCACGGCCGCCTTCGTTTGCGCGTACAAGCCGAACCTTGCATTCTATGAGGCGCTGGGCGAGACAGGGTATGGCGTCCTGCGCGAGACCCTGGCGGCCATTCCGCGCGACATTCCCGTAATCGGCGACGGCAAGCGCGGCGACATCGGCAACACGGCAAAAGCCTACGCCCGCGCGCTCTTCGACGACCTGGGATTCGACGGGGTGACCGTCAATCCGTATCTGGGAGGCGACGCGCTGGAGCCGTTCCTCGAGCGCGACGACAGGGGCGTCTTCATCCTATGTCGCACTTCGAATCCGGGCGCGCGCGATCTCCAGGACCTGCCAGTCGAAAGCGGCTCCGGCAGGCGGCCGCTGTTCGAAGCCGTCGCCGAGAACGCGCTGCGCTGGGATAGCCACGGCAACGTTGGGCTGGTCGTTGGCGCCACCTATCCGGAGGAGCTGCGGCGCGTCCGCTCGATCTGTCCGGAGATGACTCTTCTGGTGCCGGGTGTCGGCGCGCAGGGCGGCGACGTTGCTGCCGTGCTGGAGAACGGCCTCGACGCGAGCGGTTGCGGGCTTATCATCAACGTATCGAGACAGGTGCTATACGCCTCGCGTGGCCAGGATTTCGCGCAGGCGGCGGCGGAGACGGCTCGAGGGCTTCGGGACGAGATCGCCCGCGAGCGAGAGCGAGTGTTGGAGCGGAGGGCGGGCTGAGATGCCGCTCGAGCTGCGCATGGACGACGTGGTGCGGCTGCGCAAGGTTCACCCCTGCGGCGGCTACGACTGGCGCGTCGTGCGGCTGGGTGCGGACATCGGGCTGCGCTGCTTGAAGTGCAACCGTCGCGTGCTAATCGAGCGGCGCGAGCTCGAGAAGCGCCTCAAGTTGTTCGTCTCGCGCGGTGAGCCGGTGGACCCGGCCATGGAGCGACTGCTCTTCAGGGAGGAGGAGGAGGGGACTTAGCTCTTCTCCCGCCACTCATGACGGAGGCCCGGCCCCCGCGTTTCGACTGGTGGACGCTTCTTGGCGGAAGGACCCTTCTCGATGAGCACCGCTTCCGACGCCTGTTAGAGCAGCACGTCCTGGGCCAGATGGGGCAATACGCCATCAACTATGCGTTGCTCATCCTGGTCGTCGGGAACAGCGGCTCCAGCATTCGCGCCGGGCTGTTCATTATCGCTTACACGTTGCCCGCCGCCGGTTTGGGGCCTATATCGGGCGTTATCGTCGATCGGCTGTCGCGCGGCTTTGTCCTGGCGTCGACGAACGTGGCGCGGATGCTTCTCTGCGTAGGCCTGATAGTCTCCACGAAGGGCGTTGGGTCGCTCTACCTGTTCGCCCTGGCGTTTTCAGCGCTGTCGCAGTTCAACAACCCGGCGATCGCCTCTGCTCTGCCTCACGTCGTTCGGCAGGATGAGCTAACGACCGCCAACTCCCTCGTCAACCTCGGCGGACTGCTGGCGGAGGCGCTAGGGATAGTTGGGCTGGCCGCGTTAATGTTGAAGACTGTCGGCTCCGATCCCCTGTTCGTGGTGCTGGCCTGTCTTTTTGCTGCGGCGGCATTCCTGGCCGCGACGATCCGCGGGCTAACGGAGCGGGCGACGGGGAAGCAGTTGCAGCGCGCGGTGCGGTCGGGCGTGCGATTGCAGTTCGCGCGCGCCTGGCAAACACTCCGACGTGATGCGCCGTCGTACCTGGCGCTGATCATCAGCGTGGTGGGCGCGGCGACGTTACTGGTGGGCGTGACGGTGCTGCCGCGGTACGCGAAGGAGGAGCTCGGCGTCGCGCCCGACAATATCGTTTTCATCTTTGCGCCGGGCGGCATCGGCATCTTTCTGGGGTTGCGGTCGGTGAATGCGCTTTCCCGCTTCATCGGCAAGACCCGGGCCCTGGCGCTGGGGTTCGCGTTTTTCGTCCTATCGCTTCTCGCGTTCGGCTTTGTCGTCAACGAGGCGAATTCTCTCCAGAACTGGAATCCGCTGGGCATAGCTCATCCCGGGCCGGTCAACGGCACCGGCGCGCGCATCGCAGTAACGATGATCGCGGCGATCCTCGCTGGATTCGGCAGCTCGCTCCTCAACGTTGCCAGTCGCGCTATCATAAACGAACGTATACCCTTGGAGATGCAAGGACGCGTATTTGCGGCGCAGAACGTGCTAGTCAACGTGGCCTCGGTGGCGCCGTTACTGGTGGCAGGCGCTCTGGCCGAGCTCATTGGCGTGCGGCCGGTATTGGTGGGCACGGCAGTGGCAATCACGCTGGTGGTGGGTTGGGCAGCGATGCGGGCCCGCTCCGTCCCCGCGGCGACGGAGGCCTCCAATGCCTGAGTGCGAATCTGAGTCGCTTCAGCAGCGGGAGCGGGCTGTCCTTTCGAATCGGCGCTTCCGCAGTCTCTGGCTGGCGCAACTCTTATCGCAGATCCCTCAGAACGCCATCCTTTTCACGCTCCTCGTCGTCGTTCTCACCAAGACGAATTCGACGACCGACACCAGCCTTCTCGTGCTCTCCTACGTCGTGCCGTCGCTGCTGTTCGGCATGGTCGGCGGCGTGCTCGTCGACCGCTGGCGCAAGCGCGACATTCTCATCGCGACGAACGCCTTCCGGTCGCTGGCGGCGATCGCCTTTCTGCTCAGCAAAGACCACGTGGAGGCGATATTCGCGGTGAACATCGCTTTCTCGGCAGTCGGCCAGTTCTTCGCCACGGCGGAGGTCGCAACCGTGCCGTCGCTGGTGCCGAAGAACCAGCTCATCGCCGCCAACAGCCTCGTGAGCCTTGCCTGGACGGGCGCGCAGTTCATTGGCATGGTGTTCATCGCGCCGATTATCATCAAGACCTTCGGCGTCGACGCGGTCTTCCTGGCGGCAGCCGTTTCCTTCGTCGCCGCGTCGATGCTGACGCGCTCGCTGCCGAAGGACGTGGGTGCGCATCAGGCGGGCGAGGCGGTTGAGCCGCGGGCGGCCCAGGCGGCGCCCCGCGAGCTGGCGAAGGCGCTGCGCCTGCTTCGCTCCGACCCCGAGTCGTGCCTGGCGATGGCGCAGCTCACGCTGAGCAGCTCGCTGGTCCTCCTTTTCGCGGTGCTGGTGCCCCGCTTCATGCAGGAGGTGCTGGCGGTCCGGCCGGACGACGCGGTCTACGTGTTCGCGCCTACCGGCGTCGGCGCGATTCTCGGGCTGCGGCTCCTGCCGCGCCTGGCGCAGCGGATAGGGAAGGACCGGATCGTCGCCTTCGGGCTCATCGGGCTGGCTGTGTGTCTGGTAGCGATGGGGCTGGTCCAGAACATGGCCAGCCTGCTTCAGCGAACGGAGGACTTCAACCCGTTTGGGGCGGAGCGGCTTGGCGGGCTCTCGCTACTCGTCTTCTTGACGATGATCATCGCCGGACCGCTCGGCCTGGCCTATGCGATGGTAAACGCGCCGGCCCAGACGGTCCTGCACGAGAGGGCGCCGCCGGAGATGCGAGGACGGGTCTTCGGCGCCCAGCTTGCCCTCGCGAGTCTTGCCGCGATCATCCCACTGCTACTGGTGGGCGCGGTGGCCGACATATATGGTGTGAGCTTCGTGCTGTTCGCCATCGCCGTCGTCGTGGCGGCGCTGGCCGCGGTCAGTTTGCAGGTGCTGGACCACCAGCGAAAGGCGGCGCAGGCCGGGACGGCGGGCGCGGCGATCGAGGGCCCGGCGGAGGCCGGCGGAGGCAGAACAGCTTCAATTGACACCGAAGAAGGGGTCGGCTAGACTGGTTACGCGAGTCCGAGCCGGAGGCGGTGGGAATGATTGAGATGAGCATAGAGAGCATCCGCGTTAGTCTTATGAACTATCAGCGGGTGGTGATACTTAAAGAGAAGAACGCTGAGCGCTATCTGCCTATCTGGATCGGACCGGCGGAGGCGGATGCTATCGCTGTGCGCCTGCAGGACGTCACCGTCGCGCGGCCGCTCACCCACGACCTGCTGCGGTCCGTTATCGACGCCCTCGGCGCCGAGATAAACTGCATAATCGTAAACGATCTGGCGAACGATACCTTCTACGCGCGAATCGTCCTCTACGTCGGCGGGCGCTCCATGGAGATCGATTCGCGGCCCAGCGACGCCATCGCTCTGGCCGTCCGGGCAAACGTCCCCATCTTCGCCGACGAGTCGGTGCTGGAGAAGGCGGGCGTGTTGCTGGACAAGGAGGGCGAGAAAGCCGTCGGCGAAGAGCTTCGTGAGGTGCAGCCGGAAGAGCTGGAGAGGATGTCCGCCTTCCGCGAGTTCATCGAGAGCCTGGACCTGGACGACTTCGAGAAGCGCCGCCCCAAGGGGAAGTAGCAGCCATTTCGGCATAAGGGTAGGAGGCGCCAGAGGGCGTCTTTCTTTGTGTAGGCGGCGGCTTATCGGCAGGGTCGAGTTTCTGTACGGGCCGGCGCACGTACGAGCCGAATCCCGTGCTTGACATAGCAGCAAGCCCGCTGATATAGTCGGCCCACATCTGAATAGCGAACGGCTGAGAGCAGGACTAGTAGGCCGAAAGCGGGGCTTCCCGCCAGGGGCGGGGGCAGCGAGCCGGAAGCGGTGAGAGCCGGCGCCAGCGCAACGACTAAATGGACCTGGGAGCCGCAAACCGAACGGTCGCCTGGGGTGACCAAGTAGGCTTTGTCGGAGGGGCACCGTTAGCAGAGCCCAGGGTATCGTCCGCTTGAGGCGGACTGTACCTGATAGAGATGTCCCGACGCGTGCGGTCGGTCGGGGCAAGTAGGGTGGCACCGCGAGAATGCTCTCGCCCTTACGGGCGGGGGCTTTTTGTTTGGTGGAAATGCCAAACAGCGCCTCGGCGCTAGACGAAAGAAAGGAGAACGCATGGACACCAAGTACATTCTGCCGGAAAAGGAGATGCCGTCGCGCTGGTACAACATCCAGGCGGACTTGCCGTCGCCGCTGCCGCCGGTGCTCCATCCGGCCACGAAGCAGCCCGTCGGGCCGCAGGACCTGGCGCCGCTCTTCCCGATGGAGCTGATCAAGCAGGAAGTGAGCACGGAGCGCTACATCGACATCCCGGAGGAGGTCCAGGACATCCTGAAGCTGTGGCGTCCGACGCCCCTCTACCGGGCGCATCGGCTAGAAAAGGCGCTGGGCACGCCAGCGAAGATCTACTACAAGTACGAAGGCGTGAGCCCAGTCGGCTCGCACAAGCCGAACACCGCAGTCGCGCAGGCCTACTACAACATGAAAGAGGGCGTGAAGCGGATCACGACCGAGACGGGCGCCGGCCAGTGGGGAAGCGCGCTGGCCATGGGCTGCAGCTTCTTCGGCATCGAGCTGAAGGTGTACATGGTCAAGGTCAGCTATTTCCAGAAGCCGTACCGTCGCTCTTTGATCGAGACCTTCGGCGCGAAAGTGGTTCCGAGCCCCAGCCGCGACACGCAGGCCGGTCGCACGGCGCTGATGGAAGACCCGGACGCCGGCGGCAGTCTGGGCCTGGCGATCAGCGAGGCGGTGGAGGACTGCGTGGGCCGCGAGGACACCAAGTACTCGCTGGGCAGCGTTCTCAACCACGTCCTCATGCACCAGACCGTCATCGGCGAAGAGGCGCTGAAGCAGATGGAGATGGCCGGCGATTACCCGGACATGGTTATCGGCTGCGTCGGCGGCGGCTCCAACTTCGGGGGCATCGCCCTGCCCTTCGCCCGCGACAACCTGACCGCCGGGAAGAAGACGCGGCTCCTCGCGGTCGAGCCGGAGGCCTGCCCCAGCCTGACGCGCGGCGCCGACGTCTACGACTACGGCGACACAGCGGGCATGGCGCCCATTGTCAAGATGTTCACGCTCGGGCACACGTTCGCGCCGCCCGCAATCCACGCCGGCGGACTTCGCTACCACGGCATGGCCCCGATCATCTCCGAGCTGCAGCGGCTGCAGTTGGTGGAATCGCGCGCGTATCACCAGAACACCGTCTTCCAGGCGGCCGTCCAGTTCGCGCGGTCCGAAGGCATCGTGCCGGCGCCGGAGCCCGCGCACGCAATTCGCGCCGTTATCGACGAAGCGCTGGCCTGCAAGCAGTCCGGCGAGTCGAAGGTCATTCTGCTGGCACTGAGCGGCCACGGGCACTTCGACATGTCGGCGTACGACAAGTACTTCTCCGGTGAGCTGGAAGACTACGCCTACCCGGAGGAGAAGGTGCGAGAAGCGCTGGCGCACGTGCCGCAAGTCTGAGAGGGTATGCTATCGTAGAGCGAAATAACGCATGGTCAAGAAACGCATTCTAACGGGGATCCGTCCGACGGGCGCGCTCCACCTGGGCCACTATGCCGGCGCGCTCGAGAACTGGGTGCGGCTGCAGGACGAATACGAGTGCTTCTTCCTGATCGCCGACTACCAGGTCTCCGACTACGCCGACGACATCGACACGGTGCGACGGTCCGTCTTCGAGATCGCGATGGACTGGCTGGCGGTCGGGTTGGACCCGCAGCGCAGCCACTTCGTCATCGAGAGCCTGGTCCCGGAGCACGCCGAACTCACGATCTGGCTGAGCTGGTACGTCGGGCTGGGCCGGCTACAGCGCAATCCGACCCTGAAGGCCGAGATGGACGAGTTGGAATCGCGGTCGAAGGAGGCCGCGCCCGTCGCCTTCTTCACCTATCCCGTCATGCAGGTGGCGAACATCCTCATGCCGAAGGCGAACCTTGTGCCGACGGGCGAGGACCAGGCGCCGCACGTGGAGCTGACGCGGGAGGTGGCGCGCCGCTTCAACCGACTCTTCGGCGAGGTGTTCCCGGAGCCGGAAGGGCTCGTCGGAAGGGTGCCGCGCCTCGTCGGCATCGACGGCCAGGCGAAGATGAGCAAGTCGCTGAACAACGCCATCTACCTGAAAGACGACGGCGAGACCGTGACGCAGAAGGTGATGCGCATGTTCACCGACCCGACACGCATCCACGCCGACGACCCGGGCCACGTCGAGGGCAATCCCGTCTTCATGTACCACGACGCCTTCAACCCGGACAAGGCGGAGGTGCAGGACCTAAAGGAGCGATACGTCGTCGGCAAGGTCGGCGACGTGGAGGTGAAGCAGAAGCTGGCGCGGGCGCTGAACGCGCTGCTAGAACCCATTCGGGAGCGTCGCGCCCGCTATGAAGCACAGCCGGAGCTGGTCCGCGAGGCGCTGGGCAGCGGCAGTGGCTACGCCAGGCGCGTCGCGGAGCAGACGATGGCGGAGGTGCGCGCGGCGCTGCGCTTGAACTACCTGGGGTGACCAGCGTTCTCCTCAGACCGAGGCGAGGCGCGAGCATCGACGGCGGTTGGGTTCGTACCGGCCGCCGTCGTTCGTTGGCGCCATCGCTAGACCGTGCCATATTGACATCGCGACATATATATGTCATAATCCCAGGGAATCACGGGAGGGAGCGAGATGAAGAAGCTGATGGTCTACCTGGACGAGGAGATGCACGAGGACCTGCGCGTCCTGGCCTTCCGGAAGCGCACGACGATGGCGGCGCTCATCCGCTTCGCCCTCGACAAGACATTCGAGGACGAGCTGGACGCTCTCGTCGCCGAACGCTCCCTCGAAGAGTACGCCGCGAATCCGGAAGCGGCCATAACGCTGGAAGAGTACATGCAGAGGCGAGGGATTGCCATACAGGATAGAGCTGAGCGCGCACGCCCAACGGAACATCGACGGGTTGCCGAAGTACGACGCCGCCCGTATCGCGCAGACCCTGGCCGGCCTAAGGGATGATCCGCGGCCGCGAGGCGTCCTCAAGGTGAAGAACGCGTCGGTTTCCACCTGGCGGCTGCGGATCGGCAGGTTTCGGGCGCTCCACACCGTGTCCGAAGGGATGCAACTAATCGTCGTCCTGCATGTCCGCCGTTGCTCCGAAGATACCTACGACGTCTAGCGCTGGCTCGACCTGAAACAGACTTTTCCCGCATACTGAGGTCGCAATGACCAGCCAACCCTTCCTCGATGCCGTTGTCGCCGCCAAGCGCGAAGAGCTGCCGTATCGACAGCAGAAGGAGCCGCGCGACACGCTCAAGCGGCGGATAAAGCAGATCACGGACCAAAAGGAAGGCCGCGCGGAGCAGTGGAGCCTGGCGCGGGCAATCCTGGAAGGGCCGCGGGGTCCGCTGAACGGCGGCAAGCGCATTCAGGTCATCGGCGAGATCAAGAAGGCGGTGCCCGGCCGCGGGCGGCTGGTCAACGACCTGGAGCGCCAGGGGCTTCCCCGCGCTTACACGCACAGCGGGGTCACTGCCGTGGCTGTGGTGACCGAGGCGAAGCACTACATGGGGCACATCGACCACCTGCTGCAGACGCGCAACATCCTCGATGGCTACTATCCGGGCGGCCGTCCGGCTATTCTCCGACGCGACTTTCTCTTCGACCCGTATCACATGTGGGAATCGCGCGCTTTCGGCGCCGATGCCATCGCGCTGCTGCCCGCCATCGTCTCCGACGAGGAGCTGCGCGCGCTCATGGCCCTGGCGGCCGAGCTCGACCTGGAATGCCTGCTGGAAGTTCGCAACGAGGTCGAGGTGCGGCGGGCACTGGACGCCGGCGCCACGATGATCGGCATCGAGAACCTGGACTATGAGACGCAAACGTCCGACCTGGCGACGACGGAGCGGCTGCGACCGCTCATCCCCCAGGGCGTTGTCGTCGTCAGCGAGCACGGGATCGGGGAACGCGCCGATGTCGAGCGCGTGGCCGATTGCGGCGTCCATGCCGTCCTGGCCGGCGAAGAGCTGATCAGCGCTCGCGACGTGAAGCTCAAAGCGCGCGAGCTGATGGTCTAGCGTAGCTGAGGCCTTCGAATCTCCAATTGCTTCCGGCGGCTTCCTGCGCCGATAATGAGACATCGCCCCTCAGGGCGCCCTTTCACGAAAAGGACCTTCGCGGATGACCAGCGACTTCGAGCCGTATCAGGAGCGCCCGCAACCGTCGTCGGGCGATTGGCGCCGGGAGATCGTTTGGGGGCCGCGAGAGGTGATCATCGGCCTGGCGTTGGGCGCTGTGGCTCTGCTTCTCATACCGACGATCGCCATCGTTGTCGCGGCCATCCTGGGCATCGACGCGACCGAGACGAAGCAGGGGGAGCAGGTCGCGCTGGTGGCGAGCCTTCCCTTCGAACTGATGCTGCTCGTCATCGCGCTGGCGTTGACCGTCGGCGGCAAGCGGGCGAAGCTGCGCGCGCTCGGCTTCCGACGGCTGCCACTGAACCTGTTCTGGGTGACGCCGGCCATTGTCGTGGGCGCATTCCTGGCGGTCGAAGTGTACGCGGTCATCGCCGACGCCATCGGCGGTAGCAATTTGCTGCCGAAGAGCAATCTGAACGAAGATATCTTGAATCAGACCTCCTTCATTGTGCTGGCGGGCGTTCTGGCGCTGGTGCTGGCGCCGCTGGTCGAGGAGACTTTCTTCCGCGGCTTTCTTTTCGGCGGGCTGACCAGGCGTTTCAGTTTGTTCACCGCGGCGCTGATCAGCGGTTTCCTGTTTTCGCTCGCCCACGGGCAGCCAACCACCCTTATCCCGTTCACACTCGTCGGGATGCTGTTCGCCGCCGGCTACGCCTACACCGGCTCGATCTGGACGACGGTATCGGCCCATTTCATCTTCAATCTCATCAGCTTTATCGCCACGCTCGCGAACCGCTAGCCTTTTGAAGGCGCTTCTCGGGGACTGTGCAGGCGGGCGATGTTGTGGTAGGATAGCAGCACAGTGACGGCGTTTGCTGCCGGAAGCTACTGCTGTCTGCGCAAGTCGGAAGCTCCGGACCGCGGGCAGGCAATCCGATAGTCAGGCGAAGAGCGCGAAATCTCATCACGAGGTGCTTACCGGCCATGGGAGGAACAAGGTCAAAGGCTACGACACGCCGCGTCGAGGCGGAAACGCGTCGTAGCCGCCCGTATGCCTTCCGGGCCGGCCTGTTTGGTCCACTTCACGCAGGGCCTCCCTGAACGGGAACGGCCGGCGTGCTCGAGAGCTGGTAGCCGCGTGCTCTGTCGAGGTATCCGAGGCGCTATCACCGTAGATAGCAATACCACGCAGGACATCCTGGCCGCCGGCCGCGAGCTTCTCGAAGAGATGGTCGCAGCGAACGACGTTCATACCGAAGACGTCGCGGCAGCGCTATTCACCACCACAAGCGACCTCGACGCCGAGTTCCCCGCCAGGGCCGCCCGCGAGATGGGCTGGAGGGATGCGCCGCTGATTTGCGCGAGCGAAATCGCAGTCCCAGGCAGCCTTGAACGGTGCCTGCGCATCCTCCTCCTCCTCAACACGGAGAAGCGCGCCGACGAGATCGTCCACGTCTATCTCAAGGACGCCCGCGTTCTCCGGCCTGACAGAGAATATGATCCGCAAGGATGAGGCAGGGAGCAGATAAGTAATGATGGTAGTGATGAAAAAAGAGCATAGCCAAGAAGACCTTCAGGCGGTGCTCGACCACCTGCAAGAGAGAGGGCTTTCCGCCCATACGAGCACAGGCGTCGAGCGGACCGTTATCGGCGTTATAGGGCAGATCTACCCTGAGCTTTCCGACGAGCTGCGGGCTTTCCCGGGCGTCGACGGGACGGTGCCTATATCTAAGCCGTACAAGCTGGCCAGCCGCGAGCTCAGGCCGCACGACACGATCGTGAAAGTGGGAAACGTCGAGATAGGCAACGGCGAGACCGTCGTCATCGCCGGCCAGTGCTCCGTCGACACGCCGGAGCAGATGCTGGAGACGGCGCGGGCGGTGAAGGCGGCGGGAGGGCATCTCCTTCGCGGCGGCGCCTTCAAGCCCAGGAGCAGCCCGCACGCTTTCCGCGGCCTGGTCGACGAAGGGCTGCGCATCCTGGCGGACGCCGGCGCGGCCGTCGGCCTGCCGACCGTAAGCGAGGTGATGGACCCGCGCGACGTGGAGATCGTCGCCGAGCACGTCGACCTCCTGCAGATCGGCACGCGCAACGCGCAGAACTACTACCTGCTGGACGAGGTGGGCAACTGCGACAAGCCGGTGCTGTTGAAGCGCGGCATGGCCTGCTCCGTCGAGGAGTGGCTGCTCTGCGCGGAGTACGTTCTGGCGCGGGGCAACCAGCAGGTCATACTCTGCGAGCGCGGCATCCGGACGTTCGAGACCGGCACGCGGTTCACGCTGGACGTCTCGGCGATACCGCTGGCGAAGCGGCTGAGCCACCTGCCGGTAATCGCCGACCCGAGCCACGGGACGGGTCGCTGGTACCTGGTGGAGCCGATGTCGCTGGCGTCGGTGGCGGCCGGCGCGGACGGGCTGATGGTGGAGATCCACCCCGATCCGGACCGCGCGCTCTCCGACGGCGCGCAAAGCCTCAATTTCGAGAACTTCGCGCACTTGATGGACGGCGTTCGGGCGCTGAGCGAAGCGGTGCGGCGGCCGCTGGCTCGCGTCCAGTGAAGCAATACGGGAGAATGAGGGCCTCGGCGACAGAATCGTCCGGGGCCCTCAGCGCCATGTATGAGCTCAAGCTGCCCTACTTCGAAGGCCCTCTCGATCTTCTCCTTCACCTGATCGAGAAGGACGAGCTCGACATAACTACCATCTCCCTAGTCCAGGTAACCGACCAATACCTGGCGCAACTGCACTCCTGGGAGCAGATAAATCTGGACGCGCTCTCCGACTTCGTCTCCATCGGCGCGAAGCTCATCTACCTGAAATCGCGCGCGCTCCTGCCGCGTCCGCCGACGGAGGCGGAGCAGGCGGAAGAGGAGGCGGTGGGCCGCGAGCTGACGGAGATGCTGCGGGAATACAAGCGTTTCAAGGACGTGGCGCTGGCGCTGAGGGAGATCGAGGACGAGGGGCTGCACGCGTATCGCCGCAACGCGCCGCCGCCGGACGTGCCGCTGCCTTCCGGCCTCGACAAAGTGACGCTGGACAAGCTGATGGCGCTCTTCCGCGACGCGATGACGCGTCAGCCGTCGGAGCCGGTCGCGGCGATCCCGCGCGACATCGTGTCGGTGAAGGAGAAGGTACGGGAGATTGAGTCGGCGCTGCAGGAGACGGGGCAGGTTAGCTTTCGGCGGCTGGTGCTGGCCTGTCGCTCGCGCATCGAAGTAATCGTTTCCTTCCTGGCGGTGCTGGAGCTGATCAAGGCGGGCCGCGTTTGGGGTCAGCAGGAAGAGCTTTTCGGCGATATCTCGCTCGTGGCCATCGGGGCGGCAGCCAGCGACGAATAGCGGCGGTCGGGCGCGAACCCCGTCAGAGGTGCGCGTCGAGCCAGCGCACGATGTCCGCCAGCACTTCTTCTCGCCCGATATCGTTGTGCGCCTCGTGGAAGCGGTCGGGGTAGATTTTCAACTCCTTGTCCGTCGAGCTTATCTGGTCGAAAAGATGCCGCGAACCGTTGGGCGAGACGATCCGGTCGTCGCCGCCGTGCAGCAGGAGAACCGGGAGCTTGATCTCCGCGGCGCGCGACTTTACCCGGTCTATCGTCGCCAGGAACTCCATTCCCCAGCGCAGGCTCGACGGATTGTGCACCAACGGATCGGTATCATACGCCCGCACGACGGCGGGGTCGCGGGACACCCCCGCGCCGCCGAACTTCCACGTGGTCGACAGCGTCGGCCGTACGCGGGACAGCACGCGCGCGATCGCGAGTTGGATCGGCTTCGTCGCGTCGACGGGCTCCAGGGGCGCGCCGCTGATGATCGCCCCGCGAAACGCGTCTGGGTGGAAGAGGAGGTAGTCCAACTCGATGAGCGCCCCCATGCTGTGTCCGAAAAGGAAGAGCGGCAGGTCGGGCGCGTCCTGGCGGACCTGCGCCACGAAGGCGTCCGTGTCGTCGCGGTATTCGTGCCAGGCGTTGATGTGGCCGCGCTGCCCGGGGGAGCGGCCGTGACCGCGGTGGTCGAAGCAGTAGACGGCGTAACCGTGCGGCGTGAGGTCGTCGGCCATGGGGGCGTAGCGGCCGCTGTGCTCGCGAACGCCGTGAATGATCGCCACAGCGCATTTGGCTGTGCCGTCCGGCTTCCAGCACTGGCGGTAGAGGTCGATACCACCGGCGCCTTTGAACGTGCCTTCGCTTTGCATGCGTCCTACCTCCGCGTATCGGAATTCCTCTGGCGATTAGAGCATAGCAGCCCGCATCGTCTCCTGGAAGCCCGCTGCGGATCACGTCTTCTTCACGGCTGCGGTCGCCCGCTTCACGGGCCTTTCATGTCGTGCGAGTAACATTCCTTTTTGAACGGGTTACTTCTTGGCAGCAGCGCGCGATTCGGTTGGGCGACGAGACGTGGCTCCTGACCACGCGGGTCCGAAAGGGACGTTTGAAGTGCCTTCGAAAAGCGCCGGAATCGTCGTAGCGGCGGCGGCGTGTGCGGCGCTGCTTTCGTCGGCCTGCGGCAGTGGCGGCGGCAGCGCCTCGGCGACGGCGACATCGACGCCACCGCTCACGTCGTCGCCCGCCACGCCTTCCGCCGTGCCATCGGCAAACACCCCCGCGGCGAACGGCTACCGTCTCGTCCCAACGCTGCCAGAGGCCGCCTTCGACAAGATGCTCGGCTTCCAGGCGATTCCCGGCAGCCCGAACGAGGCGGTGGTACTGACGCAGGGCGGCGTCATTTACCGCATCGCCCTCGATGGCAGCGCTGCGCCGGTCGTTTTCGGCGACGTGTCGGGCCTGATCATCCCGAATCCGGGCACCGAGGAAGGGCTGCTCGGTCTCGCCTTCTCGCCGCACTTCGAGTCGGACGGACGGGTCTTCGTCGACTACGTCGCCGGCAATCCGACGCGGGACGTGCTCGCGCGCTTCAACGTTAGCGGCGGAGCGATTGACATGGGGAGCGAGCGCGTCATCCTGGAGGTGCCCGAGCCGTTCGACAATCACAAAGGGGGCCAGCTTGCCTTCGGGCCGGACGGCTATCTCTACTGGGGCCTCGGCGACGGCGGCTCGGAGGGCGATCCGCAGCAGAACGGGCAGAAGCTCGATACGCTGCTGTCGTCCATCCTTCGCCTCGACGTGTCGGGCGACGGCTACGTTGTTCCGCCCGACAACCCGTTCGTCTCGGTCGCCGGCGCGCTGCCGGAGAAGTACGCCTACGGCCTCCGCAACCCGTGGCGCTTCAGCTTCGACCCCGCGACGGGCGATCTGTGGGCGGGCGATGTTGGTCAGGATAAGTGGGAGGAGATCGACCGCATCGTCGCGGGCGGCAACTACGGCTGGAGCATCATGGAAGGCCTGGAATGCTACCAGACGCCGAACTGCGACCAGACGGGTCTGACGCTTCCTCGCGCCGTTTACGGCCACGACGTCGGCTGCGCTATTATCGGCGGCTACGTCTACCGCGGCGCCGCGATGCTGGAGCTGGACGGGTGGTTCGTCTACGGCGACTACTGCAGCGGACGGGTGTGGGCGTTGGACACGCAGTCGAACAGCGCGCCGGTCCTCCTGGCGAACTCGGGCCATCCGATCGCCTCGTTCGGCGTGCTGCCGAATGGCGAGATCGTGGCGCTCAGCTTCGATAAGACGATCTATCAGCTCGAAAGGATTTCCTGACACCAGAAGGGCGCGAGCGTCGAGGCGTAGCGCTCCTTTGCTCGTCGAGCGGTGGCCCCATGTGCTGTTTGCAGGAAAGCGCATGCGGGTGGGAGGGTGGGAAAGTGGACGTAGCTTTTGCAGAAGCGGCAGCGCCCCTAGCAGCACCGTCGGTCGCGGCGCGATTCTTCGCGTTGACAGCCTGATCGGGCGATGGTTCAATGGAAATGAGACCTGCAATCGCAAAGCAGCGGAGCCGAGTATTCGTTTCGTCGGCTGCGATAGTCAAGCGCTCTGGGAGGGAATCTCTTGGCGGAGTACGACGTAGCCATTATCGGCGGCGGGCCGGGCGGCTACGTCGCTGCGATCCGCGCCGGGCAACTCGGCCTCAAGACCGCGCTCATCGAGAAAGACCGCGTTGGCGGCGTCTGCCTGAATTGGGGCTGCATCCCTTCAAAGGCGCTCCTCACTAATGCCGAGCTCGTTCGCGTAATCCAACGCGCGCAGGAGTTCGGCATCGCCTGTGATAACCCGCGCTTCGACTTCGCCGCCGCCGTCGACCGCAGCCGTCAGGTGGTCGACCGCATGGTGAGCGGCGTGGAGTTCCTGCTTCAGAAGAACAAGGTGGACGTCATCAAGGGCGCGGGCACGCTCAAGAGCGCAAGCGAGGTCGCCGTCGAGCCGTCCGGCGACTTGGTGCAGGCGAAGAACGTCGTCATTGCTAGCGGCGGGTTCGCGCGGACGCTGCCGGGCGTGCCGGTCGACGGTTCGACCGTGATGACGAGTCGCGAGGCGCTGGGGCTGCGGCAGGTTCCGGAAAGCATCGCCATCGTCGGCGGCGGGCCCATCGGGGTCGAGTTCGCCTATCTGTACGCCAGCTACGGTTCCCACGTCACTATCGTCGAGCTGCTCGACCGCCTGCTGCCGCTGGAGGACGAGGACGTCTCCCACCAGCTTGAGCGGTCATTCAAGCAGCAGGGCATCGAGTTCATGACGCGGGCGGAACTGAAGGAGCTGCGCGTTGAAAGCGGACGGGCGCGGCTCTCCGTGAGCGTTGCGGGCGAAGAGAAAGACATCATCGCCGAGAAAGGGCTCATCGCCATCGGCTTCGGTGGCAGGAGCGACGGCATCGGGATCGAGGCGTTGGGCGTCGCGACCGAACGGGGCTTCATCCAGGTCGACGACCGCATGAAGACGAACGTTGCCGGCGTCTATGCAATCGGCGACGTCACGGGGAAGCTCATGCTGGCCCACGTGGCGTCAGACCAGGGCATGATCGCCGTCGAGGACATCGCCGGCCTGGAGCCGGCAAAGCCCGACTACGTCAAGATGCCGCGCTGCACGTACTGCCAGCCGCAGGTGGCGTCCTGCGGGCTGACGGAGGCTCAGGCGCGCGACCGCGGCTACCATGTAACGACGGGTCGGTTCCCGTTCCGAGCGAACGGCAAAGCGATGGCCACCGCCGAAGTCGACGGCTTCGTCAAGGTGGTCGCCGAGACCGACTACGGCGAAATCCTCGGCGTCCACATTATCGGGACCGACGCGACCGACCTCATCGCAGAGGCGGCGCTCGCCCTGGCTATGGAAAGCACTCTCGATGACCTGACGCGCACGGTGCACGCGCACCCAACTTTGTCGGAGGCGGTGAAAGAGGCCGCACTGGCGGCCGGGGGCAAGGCGATCCACTTCTGGGCGGCGCCCTCGAGGGGGGAAGCGACATGACAACAGCGAAAGCGCCAACGAAAGAGCAGGCCGGCTCGCCGGAAGAGCTCGTCGAGATGCTCCGCCAGATGATGCTCATCCGCCGCTTCGAGGAGAAATCGGCGGAGATGTACGCCCGCGGCCGGATCGCCGGCTTCCTGCACCTGTACATCGGCCAGGAGGCGACCGGTGTCGGCGCCATCGCAGCCGTCTCGTCGGATGACTACGTGGTTAGCCACTATCGCGACCACGGCCAGGCGCTCGCCCGCGGGCTTGACCCGAAAGCGGTCATGGCCGAGCTCTTCGGGCGCGTTACCGGCTTCAGCAAAGGGCGCGGCGGCTCTATGCACCTCTTCGACGTCTCCCGGCACTTTATGGGCGGCTACGCCATCGTCGGCGGGCACCTGCCGGTCGCCTGCGGCCTCGCTTTCGCGAGTAAGCATCTGAAGACTAGCCGCATCGTCCTTTGCTTCTTCGGCGACGGCGCTGTGAACCAGGGGGAGTTTCACGAATCGCTCAACCTGGCCGCCGTTTGGTCGCTGCCGGTCGTCTTCCTCTGCGAGAACAACTTCTACGGCATGGGCACCCAGATCAGCCGCGTCTCCGCTGAGAGCGAAGTTTATCGCCGCGCCTGCGCCTACAACATGGCGGCCGAGAAGGTCGACGGCATGGATGTGCTGGCGGTCCGCGACGTGGTCCGAAAGGCGGCGCAGCACGCGCGCGAAGGGAAGGGGCCGTACTTCGTCGAATCGGTGACCTACCGCTTCCGCGGGCACTCCATGGCCGACCCGGAGTTCTACCGGTCAAAGGAAGAGGTGCAGCAGTGGCGCGCGCGCGACCCCATCGTCCTGTTCGAGCAGCGGCTGCGCGAATGGGGGCTCATCGACGACGACGCTATCAAGCGCCTGCAGGATGAGATTGAGGCCGCAGTGAACGACGCGGCGCAATTTGCCGAAGAAAGCCCGTCGCCCGACCCTTCGACTCTCTACGACAATGTCTACAAGGAGCAGGGCGATGCCTGAGACAACTATCCGGGAGGCCCTCCGCCAAACTCTTAGAGAAGAGCTGCAGCAGGACGAGCGCATGGTCTTGATGGGTGAGGATATCGGCGCTTACGGCGGCTCCTACGGCGTCACGCGCGGCCTGCTGGAGGAGTTCGGCGAGGAGCGCGTCTACGACACGCCGATCTCGGAGTCGGTGGTCGTCGGCTGTGGCATCGGCGCGGCGATGGGAGGCATTCGGCCCGTCATCGAGCTGATGACTATCAACTTCAGCTTCCTCGCCTTCGACCAGATCATCAACAACGCCTCGAAGCTGCACTATATGTCCGGAGGACAGATAAACGTTCCGCTGGTCATCCGCATGGCAAGCGGCGGCGGCAGCCAGCTCGGCGCGCAGCACTCACACGACCTGGCCGGCTGGTACGCGCATGTGCCGGGCCTCAAGGTCGCGACGCCGTCGACGCCCTACGACGCCCGCGGCCTCCTGAAGACGGCGCTGCGCGAAAAGAATCCCGTCATCTTCGTCGAGCACACCGCGATCTACGGTCTTCGCGGCGACGTGCCGGAGGAAGATTACTCCATCCCGTTCGGTCAGGCGCAGGTGATCCGCGAAGGCGGCGACGTCACGCTAATCGGATACTCGGGCAGCGTGCACCAGGCGCTAGAGGCGGCGGGCTTGCTGGCCGGGCAGGGAATGCAGGCTGAAGTCCTGAACCTGCGCACCCTTCGGCCGCTGGACATCGACACGATCGTTGACTCGGTCAAGAAGACCGGTCGCGCCATCGTAGTAGAGGACGACTGGTGTTTCGGCGGCTTTGCGGGCGAGATCGTCGCCCTCATCCAGGAGCGCGCCTTCGACTACCTCGACGCTCCGGTCGCCAGGGTCTGCGGCGCCGACGTGCCGATGCCCTACGCCCACGAGCTGGAGACGGCCGCCCTGCCTAGCGAGCATCAGATCGTCGACGCTGCGCTGGCCATGCGCTGAGAGGAGGAGGTTCATGGCTTACGAGGTCATTATGCCGCAGATGGGGGCCGACATGAAGGAAGGCACCCTCATTCGATGGCTGAAGAAGGAGGGCGAGGAGGTGCAGCGCGGCGAGCCGATAGCGGAGATCGAGACAGACAAGGCGAACATCGAAATCGAGGCGTTCGAGGGCGGCGTGTTCCGCAAGGCGCTGGCCGGGCCGGGCGACGTCGTTGCCGTCGGCCAGGTGATAGCGGTTCTCGGCGCGGCCGACGAGGACGTATCGAAATACGAGGTGCCGGCCGCCGCCCGCGAGCGCGAGCCAGCGATGGCGACAGCAGCCCGACCTGCCGCCGTCGCCCAAACGCTGGTGCAGCAGCAGCCGAGCCGCGGTGATGGGCGCGTCCATGCTTCGCCCGTCGCGCGGCGCATGGCCGAGGAGAAGGGAGTCGACCTGGTGCAGGTGCGGGGCACCGGGCCGGAAGGCCGCATCACGCGCGAGGACGTCGAGGCGTTCTTGCAGGGACGTGCTGCGCCGCCTCCGTCGAAGCCCGCGGAAGCGCCGAAGGAGCCGGCCCTCATGTCGATGAGCCGGATGCGGCAGGCCATCGCGCGGCGGATGGCGGCAAGCAAGCGCGAGGCGCCTCACTACTACGTAGCGGTGGATATCGACATGACTGAGGCGCAGCGATTCCGGGCGCAACTCAACGCCGCTCTTGGCGACCAAGGCCACGTCTCGGTGAACGACTTGCTCGTCAAGGCTTCGGCGCTGGCGCTCCAGCGTTACCCCATGTTCAACACCTGGTTCGTCGACGAGCAGGTCCAGCAGCAGGAGGCGCAGAACGTCTGCATCGGCATTGCGTTGGAAGAGGGGCTTATCGCGCCGGCCATCCTCGACTGCGGTCACAAGAGCCTCGCTGAGATCGCGCAGGCGAGTCGCAGCCTTGCCGAGCGAGCGAAATCGGGGGCTCTCAAGCCGGACGAGTACGCCGCCGGCACGTTCACCATCAGCAATCTGGGGATGTACGGGATCGACGAGTTGATCGCCATCATCCAGCCGCCGCAGACCGCGATCCTGGGCGTCGGGCGCGTGAAGTCGCAGCCGGTCGCGCGCGAGGGCGCCATCGAAGTCGCGGAAGTGATGCGGGCCGCTCTGTCCGGCGACCACCGCGTCACGGACGGCGCGTTGGGCGCGCAGTTCCTCAGCGAGATCAAGCGATTGCTGGAATCGCCGGTGAACCTGTTGCTATAGGATCGCGGGAGGTCTGAAGACCTCCCCCACATCTTTTACGGTAATCCGTGGCGCGGCGGGCGCGGTTGACTTCATTCGCAGACTGAACCCACAATAAATCTTGTCCGCGTTTTCATCCTGCAACTTCCTGTCGTGCGAAGTGGAGGAGACGTGTCGAAGCTGCGCGCAAACGGCATAGTGATGAACTACGAGCTGGCCGGCGACGGCGAATGCCTCGTCCTCGTTCACGGCGCCGGCGACAGCCTTCGCCTCTGGGACGCGCAGGTCGCGGAACTCTCCCGCAACTATCGCGTCCTGACGTACGACATCCGCGGGTTCGGCGAGACGGAACTCGGGGACGCGGAGACCAACGTGTCGCTACTTGCCGCCGACCTGCGCGAGCTCCTGCGCGCCGCCGGAATCGACCGCGCCTTCGTGCTCGGCCACTCCATGGGAGGTCGCATCGTTCTCCATCTTGCCATCGAACAACCGGAGATGGTGCAAGCGCTCATTCTCTCCAGCAGCGGGATCGGCGTGGGTGCGCGGCCGCCCGGCGCGGACGAGAGACGACGGCAACTCATCGAGGCGCTGGAGCGCGGCGACCTGGAGACGGTAGCGGAGCAGATGACGGCGGCGTCGTTCTCGCCCGGCCTGAGGGAGCGCAACCCGGCGCTGTTCGAGCGTTACAAACAGATCAAGCTGGCAAATGACCCCCGCGCGTTCGCTCGCGTGTGGGGCGCCGTCATGCAGGCGCCGCCGCCGGAGGTGAGACGCTTTTCCTGCCCGGTCCTGATAGTCGCCGGCGAGCGTGACGCCTTCATGTCGGTCGACATGGCGCGCGCGGCGCAAGTGGCTATCGCCGGGAGCCGCCTCGAGTTGCTGCCGACGGGGCACACGCCCGCGCTGGAAGCGCCACAGGAGTTTAACCGCATCGTCCTCGACTTCCTCGCCGGCGTGCGGGACGGTCGAAAAGGGAAGGAGAGCTGACGCCTCATGGCCTGGAACCCCGAGCTGGAGAAGGCCTTTACGCCCCGGTCCGTCGCCGTTCTTGGCGCGTCGAGGAGCAGAATGCGCGGGGGCGGCAACCAGTTCATCTGGTCGATCCTGTCCATGGGCTACGAAGGAAACCTCTACCCAATCAATCCGGCGGCAGAAGAGGTCCTGGGGTTGAAGTGCTATCCTTCGCTGGCGTCGCTGCCGGAGACTCCGGACCTAGTGATCATGGCTGTGAACGCGCGGCGGGCCGAGGAGGCGCTGCAGGAATGCATCCATCGCGGCGCACACAACATCCACATGTTCACGGCCGGCTTCGCGGAGACGGGCGAGGAAGAGGGGGCCGCGCTCGCCGAGAAGCTGCGGGAGATTGCCGCTCGGGGCAAACTGAACATCGTCGGGCCGAACTGTATGGGCATCTACTCGCCGCGCGGCCGCATCTCGCCGTGGGGTCCGCTTCCCACCGAAGTCGGCCCGATAGCGATGATCACGCAGAGCGGTGCCCTTGGCAGCGAGTTCGTGCGCATGGCGCCGGACTACAACCTGCGCATGAGCAAGGTTATCTCCTATGGCAACGGGTACGTCCTGGACAGCACCGACTACCTGGAGTACTTCGAGAACGACCCCGAGACGAAGTACATCGGAATGTACCTGGAGGGCGTGCGCGACGGCCCGAAGCTGCTGCGAATGGTCCAGCGGATCGCGCCCAAGAAGCCCATCGTTATTCTCAAGGGCGGGCTCACGGCGGCCGGCGCTCGGGCGGTCGCATCGCATACGGGGTCGCTGGCGGGCCAGGACGCCGTGTGGGGCGCGTTCTTCGCCCAGTCCGGCGCCATTCGAGTCGACTCAATCGAAGAGATGGTGGATACGCTTCAGGCGCTCGTCCGGCTACCGCCGTGCACGGGCAGAGGCGCCGCGCTCATCGGCAGCGCCGGCGGCAACGGCGTGATCACGACCGACATCTGCGTGCGCGAGGGGCTATCCGTGCCCGACATCTCGGAGGACATTCAGAAGGAGCTGCGCGGCTTCGTCGGCGTGGCGGGCACGAGCGTGCGCAACCCGCTGGACGTGGCGATGCAACTGCGCGGGGCGGAGGACTTCATTCGCGTCGTCGATATCGTCGCCAAGGACCCGGCGATCGACATACTTCTGATGACGGCTCAGGTGTTCCCACGCAATCTGCCCTGGTGGGGGAGTGCCCGCGACCTGGCGAAGTACTTCATACGGTTTGCGAAGAAGCCGCACCGTCAGCCGTTCGTCGTGGCGATGCGCTGCACGTCGGAACGATTGGCGACGGAGAGGGACCGGCTGCAGGTGAGCGGGCGACTGCTCAAAGCGGGGATCCCGGTGTTCAAGACGATGGAACGGGCCTGCCGGGCGCTCTATAAGTTCACGGGCTACTACCGCTGGCTGGAGGAGCAGGACCAGCCGCCTTCCCTGTAGAGCGGACACCTTGCCTGCCAGTTGCCGGCGGTCGGGCGGGACGCCCGACCTACGCGATTAGGGAAGAAGAAAGGGCCGGCCGGACGGGGCGTTCGACCTAGGCGGTTGGGTTCAGGCGCTTCATCCAGTCGTGCGCAAACTGCTCGGCCTCGCCGCTCGTGATCGCTTCCAGAATGCGCTCGGCGACGTGCTCCGCTGAATTGGGCGGCCGCAGCCCTTCGCCGTCGCCTTCCCACTGCGGCACGTGGCTATCGACGATCGTATTCTCCTCGAAGTCGGTCGCCGTGATGTAGGGGTAGACCACGCTTACGGCGATGCCGTCGTCCTTCAGCTCTTCGCGCGCCGCGAGCGTCAGGCCGTTCAGGGCGCGCTTCAGGGCTGAGTAGGGGCTCATGTAGGGCAGGTGCATCAGCGACGTCCCGGAGCTCACGTTCACGATTGCGCCGCCGCCCTGCCGCCGCATGATGGGGATGACCGACTGCATGGCGACCAGCGGGCCGACGACGTCCAGCTCGAACAGGCGCCGGAGCTCGTCGATGTCGATGTGCTCCACGGGCGCGTCGTAGCCGCGGCCGGCGCAATTGACGAGGACGTCGATGCGGCCGTAGTGCGCTTTCACGCGGCACACCATATCCTTCACGTCGCTCTCGACGCTCATGTCGGCGGCGGCGACGAAGGAATCGGGTAACTCACGGGAGGCCGCGGCCAGCTTGTCGACGGAGCGGGCGACGAGGGCGACCTTCGCGCCGCGCTGGGTTAGCAGGCGGGCTGTCGCCAGGCCGATGCCCGACGACGCGCCGGTGACGATTGCGACTTTATCTCTCACATCCATCGGACTCATCTTAGCAGGCGGCCAACGCGCAATGAAGATACAAGCTGGCACTGGTGTGCCTCGTCCTGGGTCCTGAAGCGGTGCCCGTCACCGCTCGGCCGCGTTGAGGATTCCGCTACAGGTGCTGCTGAAGGTGCTCGTGGGCGTCTTGGGCAAAATCCTCAGGGGTTTCGAGGAAGAGGCGAACCGTCTTGTTCCCCGGCATGAACGGGCCGATCACTCCTGGACCGTGCCTGCGAGACATGGGTGAAACGCGAATCGACTTGCGCAGGACCACTTCCACATGCTTCCCATGGATGGCCTCGCCCGCGAGAAGCGTCGCAAGATGCCGTCTCCACGCTGGCCTGATGATCGCCAGTCACGACCGTCACGGACGCCACATGCGGCCAGGGATATACACCTTTTGACGACAGCCAACGGTGGACAACCATCCCGTCGGCTCCGACATCAACGCCCTTCGCAAAGCGGAATTGAAGAAAAGTGGTCACGGGCACAATCAGGCAAACGAGGATCACGAATCCCTCAGACCAGACGAACCCCGCGAGAGTTCCCGACCCCATAGAGAAGGAAGCAAGCACCACGAGGGTGAGTATCACCAGCAATACCGATGCGAACCTCTTACTGGCAGCGACAGCCGGGTTTGGTCGTACGAAGGCATATGTTCGCGGATAGTTGTTCATTGCCGTCCCGTCGTCGAGCCCAGGCCGTCCGCGAGAAGGTAGCTGTTCACGTTATTATTGTCGGTCGCAGGCAGCAAGTCCAGCGGTAGGTTTGGCTGTCGGCTGGGTTCGTCCTCCGTCGGCGTTGACGACTGATGGGCTGCCGAGTAGCATTCTTTTCACCGCAATCGCTCGCTCTCGGAGGTAGACCAATGGAAGTGATCAACCCGCTGGTGCGCAAGTTTTGTCGCTCCGCCGTTGACGACCCGGAACGCTTTTGGGCCGCCGCCGCCGACCAGCTCCCCTGGTTCCGCAAGTGGGACACGACCTTTGAATGGACGCCGCCCACTTTTCGCTGGTTCGTCGGCGGCAAGACGAACCTCTGCTACAACTGCCTCGACTACCACGTCGAGCGCGGGCGCGGGGGGCGCGCGGCGCTCATCTCTGAGGACGAGCGCGGCTGCAGGCGAGTCTACACGTACGCGCAGTTGCTCCACGAGGTGAAGCGCGTCGCGGCGGCTCTTCGCGGCATAGGGATCAAGCGCGGCGACCGGATCGCCATCTACATGCCGACGTGCCCGGAAGCGATCATGGTCATGCTCGCGGCGGTGCGCATCGGCGCCATCCACGTCGCCATCTTCGCCGGTTTCGGCGCCGCCGCTTTCGCCGACCGCGTCACGCGGACGGGCGCACGGGCGATCTTCGCCTCCGACATCGTCTACCGCAAGGGCAAGGATGTTTCCCTGAAAGACATGGTCGATGCCTGCCTTGCCGAGGGCGCGGACCAAGTCGTCGAGCGCGTCGTGGTGCTGCGCCGGAGCGAAGCCGACATCCCGATGAAGGCGGGTCGCGACATCAGTTGGGACGATTTCCTGGCGCTCGGCGACGGCCAGGACGATGGGTACGAGGTGATGGAGGCGAACGAGCCGGCCTACATTCTCCCTACCTCCGGCACGACGGCCAAGCCGAAGCTGGCGGTGCATACGCACGGCGGCTATCAGGTGCATACGTGGAGCATGGCCAACTGGCTCTTCGGGCTTAACGAGAACGACGTCTGGTGGTCGACGTCGGACATTGGCTGGATTGTGGGGCATGCGTACATCGTTCACGCGCCGCTGCTCTACGGCTGCGCGACGATTTCCTTCGAAGGCGCGCCTGACTATCCAGGTCCGGAGACGTTCTATCGCATTATCGAGGAGAACAAGGTGAGCGGCATCTTTACGTCGCCGACGCTGGTGCGGCTGCTCATGCGATACGGCGTCGACGCGGCGCGCGGTTTCGACTTGAGCTCGCTGAACCGCGTCTTCTGCGCCGGCGAGGTGTTGAACGCGCCGGCCTGGGAGTGGCTGCAAAAGGAGGTGCTGCGGGACGAGGTGCCGGTCATCGACCACATGTGGGCGACGGAGACGGGCGGGCCAATCGTCGGCAACCCGTACGGCCTCGGCCTGCTGCCGATAAAGCCCGGCTCCGGCGGCATCCCGCTGCCCGGTATCGAGGCGGCGATCATGACGGCGGAGGGCGAGCCCTGCGCCGCGAATGAGAAGGGCCTTTTCGTTATCAAGCGTCCGTTCCCCGGCCTGACGTCGATGCTGTGGGGCGAGCCGGAGCGCTACGGGCTGGATTATTGGGAACGCATCGCCAACGCCCACGTCTATTCGACCGGGGACGCCGCGTCCATCGACGACGACGGCTACGTCTGGTTCAGCGGCCGCGCCGACGAGGTAATAAAGATCGCGGCGCATCGCATCGGCACGATTGAAGTGGAGACGGCCTTCCTGCATCATCCCGCCTGCGCGGAGGTCGGCGTGACCGGCCGGCCCGATGAGTTGCGCGGCGAGGTTGCATCGGCGTTCGTGGTGCTCAAGCAAGGGCTCCAGCCGTCGGACGAGCTGCGCAAGGAACTGCTACAGACGGTGCGCCAGCAACTGGGAGCGCTTGTCGTCGTCGGCGACCTCAACTTCGTAGAGATGCTGCCGAAGACGCGCAGCGGCAAGATAATGCGGCGCGTGCTGAAGGCGGTGGTGTCCGGCAAGGACCCTGGCGACGTGTCGACGATTGAGGACGAGGGGTCGGTGGAGGAGGCGCGGGAGGCCTGGCGAAAGATGAGCGCGGCGGTGGCCGAGCAGAAGACGTAGTAACGGCCGCCGAGGTCGCTCGGCAACCCCGACGGGCGGGCCTAGCGACCCTCCGCCGTCGACCGAGAGCGCCGGGTCCCTGATCAGCTCGCGCTGTTAAGCGGCTCTGCGCCGGCCTGTCGGCGTGGCGAAGAGCGAGACCATCTCCCGGTTGAAGGACGGCAGGTCCCGCGGCCCGCGACTGCTTACCCAGTTGCGATAGGGCACGACCTCTCTGTCGACCCACGTGCCGCCGGCGTTCCGGATGTCGTCCTGCAGCGACGGCCAGCTCGTCAGCGTCCGGCCGCGAACGAGGCCCGCCGAAACGAGGATCCACGGCGCGTGGCAGATGACGGCTATCGGCTTTCCCGCCACGTCGATGCGGCGTACGAACTCCCGCGCTTTGGGGTACATACGTAGAGCGTCGGCGTTTATGACGCCTCCCGGCAGCAGGACGGCGTCGAAGTCATCCGGATTCGCCTCGTCCAGCGTTAGATCGACGGGAAAGACTTCCGCCTTCAGGTCGTGGTTCATCGACTGCACCTGCGGCTTAGGCGCGACGATCAGCGCCTCCGCGCCCTCTTCATCGAGCGCCCGCTGCGGTTCGACGAGCTCTATTCGCTCGAAATCATCAGTAACCAGAATGGCTACTCGCAGTCCACTCAGTCTTTGCTCTTGCATCTCCGTTCCTCCCAAGCACCGTTTCGTTGAGGCGCCGCCAGGCGGCGCGCCTCCACTTATCTACGTTAGCCTCGGCATGTGAAGCCAACGTGAAGCAGGCCGACTGCGCGTCAATTCGTCGTGAAGGCCCGCAACAAGATGCCGCGGGCGAGTCGCACTGCGTTAGCTTCATGCTTCCTTCATGCGAACGGCGCTCACCTTCACAGCATGTGCACCTTATCCCGGTAAACTGCCGGTAAGTCTTCCTGATTGGAAGAGTCTCTGACTCGCCGGGATGGCGGGGACATTGGTAGAGGATGGGTGCGATGAGGATCTTGGTAACAGGCGAATCGGGCTGCGGCAAGACGAACTTCTGCCGGAGGATGGCGGACTCGGCGCGACGAAGCGGTCTCAAGGTGGGCGGCGTGCTGGCTCCGGCTGTGCACCGGAACGGCGATCGGGTGGGGGCGGACGCAGTCGATCTGGCGACGCAGGAGAGCGTGCCGATAGCGCGGGCGATTGCGCCGGTGCCGTGGGACCGCCGCGCCCGCAATACGACGCTCCTTCGGGAGGGGCTGGACCTGGCGCGGGCGGCGCTGGAGCGCGCGGTGCGTCAGCCGTTCGACCTCATCGTGATCGACGAGTTCGGGCCGTTGGAGCTGGCGGGCGGCGGCATCCGCGAGGAGGCGGTCGAGGCGTGGAACAGCGGTCGCGACGTGGTGCTGGTGGCGCCGTCGAAGATAGCGGACGAGGCGGTGGATGCGCTGGGCCGGCCGCCGGACGTGCGCATTGTGCCGGAGGCCATGCCCATCAGGGCGCTGCCCGTCGATGAGGGCTCTTCGGTGGGGTCGGAGCTGGCGTACTGCTGTCGACGGCCGGCGCTGCTGGCGCTGTCACGGGCTTGATTGCCGGTTGGCTCTGATTGTATTTGTTTGCAAAAAACAGCAGATCTGCGAATCTGAAAGAGCGCTCTTTTCTGGATTGACCTTCGAAACGGGCGGTCCGCGGCCCGCCGGTCGCTGGTGGCGATTGGGTGCGGACGCATCCATTAGAGCATAGGGCGTCGGCGATTCCCACCTGAGCGGCCTCCGAAGAATCTCCCAAGTCAGAATAGCAGAGCGGGACAAGAGTTGTAAGAGGGTCGCGGCACCCGGAAGGCGGGCTGTAGCGCATTCGGTAAGGCATTTGCTTTAGGAGAAGCCGAGTCGCTGCAGCGCAAGTGCAGCCGACGAGCGCGCGCGGGTGGCACACCGTGGGATCAGCCCCGGGGATAGATTCTAGCTCCCAGTCGAACTTGTTCCACTTGACTTTCGCGCCAACATGTATCACCATGCTCGCATAAGGGGGCACTTACCATGGCAAACCTCCGCATATCTGACCGCCAACGCCGCTACCTAGCCGGGGCAACACGCGATCCATCCGAGGCGACTCGCTACCTTTACCAGCTTATTGAGGACAAAGAGCAACTATCGCCCGAGTGGATAGATGTATGGAAGCGCGCGAAACCACTCGGTTTGCATTATCCCGACGAGATTGTCACCAAGATTGAGCAAGCCCTAGGAGAGATTTCGCTTGTCGACGACCAGATCTTCAAGATACGCCTTGAGGCAAACCAGAAGGTCACCCTGCTACTTGGAGCAGGCGCGTCGGCGCCAGCCATCCCCACTGTGGCCGATCTCCTTCCCGAGTTATGGCGACGTGCCAAGAAAATGGGACGTGACGACATAGACCAGTTGGCCGGTTGGTGTGACAGCCAACGTATAACCGATATTGAGGATCTCCTGACCGCAGCCCACGTCGCCGACTTTGCGGCCAAGAATCCCAGTGTCGTTGGCTTACTCGACTACTTCCTATTCACCGGCCGATCTTCCCCATCACCTGCGTCCTCGTTCTACAGCTCCTCCGGCCGATCGACCACCCGCACAATCGCGGTCAATGTGTCATCAATAGCTCTCATCCAGGACACGCTACATGTTCTCTTTGGTCTCCTAGCCGGGATTATGATTCCTGCGGCACCAAACGCCGGCCATCAGGCAATAGCCGACTTTGTCACCATTCACGACAATACCTCGATCGTTACGACCAACTATGACGGATGCATCGATGAGGCTCTCATCGGCGGCGGCGTAGCCACAGATACGCATGTCCAGAGGAAGTTGGCGTCGACTGCCGGCAGGCGGCCAGCAATCGACCTCATAAAGATGCACGGCTCCATCAACTGGACGTACTGCGATTCCTGTCAGGAGGTCAAGCAGTTCGATCTACTGAAGATCAAGACCCAGTATGATAGCGATGCCGCCTCCTATGCCGTAATCGGCATTTGCCGCGCATGCGGCGGGCAAAGAAGGCCACTGCTTGTTCCGCCTCTGGCTTTCAAGTTCATAGTCTTTCCCAACCTAATAGGCCTCTGGGACATCGCCGCACAACGAATCGAGAACTCCGATTACCTTATCGTTGTTGGTCATTCGTTCTCCGAGGCTGATGCCTACATCAGTAAGATCATCTCCAGATCGCTCACCGTGAACTCCCAGCAAAAGATGATCGTGTGCGATCTCAACCCAAGGCTTGTCCCCCTTCTTCGCGACAGGTTCGAGGCCCACATAGACCGATTCGATCCGATGCGCGTCCTCCAGGCAACCGGCGCCAGCGCCGATCTACTTCCTCGCATCCTAGCAAGTTTGACCGCCAAGATCGCTGCCCCCTCCGCACCCGTCTCGCCAACGACTTCGCCCCCCCCGGCCAGAAGGGCTAGAACACAATCGCGACCAGCCCCGCATGGCCGATCCACCGTCCCGCTTCAAGACTAGCGGCGACCCCCTCGCCCGACGGCACCACCAATTGAAGCGCCCAACTCACGCCATCAACGCAACCGGGGGCCGTCTCACGTATCCGGTCTGTCCCGATTCTCGGTCCAGACCGCGGAGACTTACTGTGCGTGACACCAATCGCGCGTCAGGGGTCTTCGATGGCTACGCCACACGCTGCGCGCACCCTTGACCCGCTAACCAGCCGAGAAGTACCATGTCGGTTGTCTACGAGCTTCCCATTGGCTCGCGAGGGTGAACGGGCAACTCCGATACAGAGACCGCCGGCTATGCTTGCTACCGTGACCGGGCTCATTTAGCGGGGGAGAGACGATGACGGACTGGACACGCCGCACCGTACGCATCTGTTTTGTAGCTGCAGCAGTCTCCCTCATCAGTTGCGGTGGCTCATCCGCAACCAGCCATACCACGCCTTCAGGCTCGACGGCTCCCATAGCCACGCTCGCTGCAACGTCCTCGACCGCGGCCTCTACGCCCACCGAGGACCCCATCGCTGCGGCAGCGGCGCAGTACAGCTCCATCGTAACGGCCCTCAACGTATGCGAAGCACCGGTCACTGCTGAACAGAGCGAACTCCCCTCAACCGCCCAGTACCCCGACGTGGTTCCTTCCTCACGCGAGTTGCTTGCCTGCCTTCAGACATTCCAAGCCGGTCTCTCCCGAATTTCCTTCCCGCCGAGCGTCAGCACACAGGCCAGTACTTTGGACGCAGCCCTCCAGGCGCTAACCGCCTCCATCCAGGGTTTCATCACTAACCCTGATGCCACCACATGGCAGGCCGCCGTGGACGCTAATACCGCATCCGGATCGGCATCAGCCGCCATTCGCGTCGCCCTTCACCTGCAACCTCCGCCAACGGTGGCACCCTAGGAACGACCGTTGCAAGGCTCGCGACCGCACAATTAAGGGGCCGTCGCGAGGAATCGCTCCGACCCGCAAGGACCATCGTAAAGCCACCAATCGCGCCTCAAGGGTCTTCGATGTCTACGCCAGGCGCCAAGCGCGCCCTTGGCCCGCATTTCAACCTAGTTGCTCAGCCGGAACGGCGGGTATGCGTCCGTCAAACCGAAGAAGAACGCATTCACACGAAGTTGCCAGCGGAGCCAGCCGCCCACAAGCGCATAGCCCCACCCTGGGTAGCGCCCCGCGAAGAGCACGGGAATCCACAGGATGGGCATGACGAGGAAGACAGCCAGCGTGACAAACCACATCATGATGACATGCGGAATCAGCAACAGTATCCGGGCCAGGTAGCCTACGAGCGGTATCGCCCAGAACCGGCCGTTGTGCGCAGGGATGATGAACTCGACGCTGACGGGGTAGTCGCTCCTCTGGCCCTCTCTGAACTGTCCGACAGCCGGAGACCCGTACATCTAAGTGGCTCCCTTCACTATGTCTGATGTGCGCATTTAAGCGTATACCGATGGGTTGCGCAAGGGGGAGGATACGCGGGCAAGATGCCCGCTCTACGGCGCGGGGGCTGCGTTGCGGCGGTAGGAGAGGGCGGCGGAAGGGCAGCAGGCGACCTGGGTGGACCTAGCGCTGGTGCGGGTCAAGGGCGTCGCGGAGGCCGTCGCCGAGGAAGGTGAAGCAGAGCATCAGCAACGCGATGGCGCCCGCGGGGAAGACGAGAATCCAGACGTTGCTCATGTGATTGTAGCCGTCGGTGACCAGGCTGCCCAGGCTGGGCATCGGCGCGGGCACGCCGAGCCCCAGGAAGCCCAGCGCCGCCTCGGCGAAGATGGCGAAGGGGATGCCGAAGGCGAAGGCGACGATTACGGGCCCCAGGGTGTTCGGGAGCATGTGCCGCGTGACGATGCGCCAGTTGCTCGCGCCAAGCGTTCTCGCCGCGGTGACGTACTCGCGCTCGGCAAGCGAGAGCATCTGGCCGCGCACCAGCCGGGCGATGGTCGTCCAGTTCACCAGCGCAATCGCCAGCATCACCTGGAGTCGCGGCTCGCCCAGGACGGGCATGTGGCGGCCCAGGAGGACCGAGCGGAGGAGGATGATGAACAGCAGGTCGGGGAAGGCGTAGGTGACGTCGGTGAGGCGCATGAGGGCGCTGTCGCCGTAGCGGCCGCCAAGCGCCGCGGCAACACCGACGGACACGCCGATGACGAGGACGATTATCTGCGCGCCAACGCCGATCTCCAGCGAGATGGAGACGCCGGTCAGGACGCGGCTCCAGTTGTCGCGGCCCAGGTAGTCGGTGCCGAAGAAGTGCGACCAGGACGGGCCTTCCATGACGTGCTGATAGAGCTGATCGCTGTAGCTGTAGCGAGCGATCGCTTGGGTGAAGGCGGTGCTGGCCGACAGAAGCGCAAGCAGCAGCAGGATGACGACGGCGACCATCGCCATGCGGTTGCGGCGCAGAGCACGAAAAGCGTCGCTCCAGAGGCCGCGGGCTCTCATCGACGCGCCGTCAGCGTCGTCGAACGTCTCTGGGTAGTACGCGACTTCCTGCACGGCTCCTACCTGTAGCGAATGCGCGGGTCTACCGCGGCGTACAGCACGTCGACGACGAGGTTCGCGACCGCGATGACGGCGGCGTAGAATAGCGTCGAGCCCATGATCATGGCGTAGTCGCGGTCGGCAACCGCCTGGACGAAGGCGCGGCCGACGCCGGGGATGGAGAACACGCGCTCGATGATGAACGAGCCGGTGACGAGCATGGCGGCGCATGGGCCCATCACCGTAAGCACCGGGACCATGGCGTTCTTGAGGCCGTGTCGCCAGACCACCGCCAGGTTCGAGAGCCCTTTCGCGCGCGCCGTCCGCATGTAGTCCTGGTTGAGCACCTCAAGCATGCTCGCGCGCGTCACGCGGGCGATGAACGCAGCCGGAAGCATGCTCAGCGCAAGGACGGGCAGCACTAGCTTCCGCCACTCCCAGGCGGAGGGGTCGAGCGTATGGCTGAACTGGATGGGCCCTCCCCAGCCGAGGATCTCGAACCAGCCGAGCTTGACGCCGAAGACGATGACCAGGAACGACGCCAGGACGAAGCTCGGCAGCGCGGCACCGGCGGTCGCGAAGAAGACGCCGAAGTAATCGAGAAAGCGGTTGTGGTTGAGCGCCGACAAGACGCCCAGCGTCAGGCCGACGACGGAAGCGACGACAAAGGCCAGCACGCCAAGCTGCGCGCTGACGAAAAAGCCGTCGCGGATGAGCTGTGAGACGTCGCGGTCGCCGCGGAAGGACAGGCCGAGGTCGAGATGCAGCAGGTTCCAGAGATAGAGGAGGTACTGCTTCCAGAGCGGCTGGTCGAGATGATAGCGTCGGTTGAGGGCGTCGACGATGTTCGCCGGCAGGGCCTTGTCCTGGGTGAACGGCCCGCCCGGGACGAGGTGCATCAGGAGGAACGTGATGGTGGCCACGGCCCAGAGGACGGGGATGAGCTGGAGAACTCTCCTGATGATGTAGCCGGCCATCTCAAGCCAGCATGGGGCCCGTTCCGGGACCCCACGCCTTTTCCTTGCTTACGGCATCTTCTACTGCGCCTTGATGAACCAGCACTCCGGACACCAGTTGCCCGGCATCGCTGCGTCGATGGCGCCGTTGGGGCGGACGCCGCCGACCTTGGAGTTCACCAGGTACAGGACCGCGCCCTGCCAGAGCGGCGCCACGCCGCAAAGCCTGGTTACGACCAGCGTCTCTGCCTCCTGCAGGTCTTTGATGCGGGTTGCGTTGTCGGTCTCGGCGCCGGCGGCGGCGAGCTTGGCGTCGATGTCCGGATCGCTGCAGGCGTGCTGGTTGTTGGCGCCGTCCGTGTTGAAGACGCCGATAAGCGAGTTCTCGGGATCGGGATAGTCGTTCTGCCAGCCGCCCTGGAACAGCTCGAAGTTGCCCGAGTTGTAGAGGTCGGCGCCGGTCGCGCGGTCCGCGGCCTGGATGTCAACGTCGATGCCCAGGACCTGCTTCCAGGCCTGCTGCAGGAACTGGCCTTCGGCCTGGCGGACGGGGTCATCGGCGACCGTCAGCGTCAGCTTCGGGAAGCCCTGGCCGTTAGGATAGCCGGCGTCGGCGAGCGCCTGTTTCGCGGCGTCGGGGTCGTAGCCGATGACGCTCTGGAAGGCGTCGTTGCCCTGGTAGCCGGGCAGGCCCTGCGCGAGCCAGTAGGTGGCGGGCAGGTAGGCGCCGTTGTAGACGACGTTGACCAGCGCGTCTCGGTCGATGGCGCGGGAGAGCGCCAGCCGGACGTTTGGATTGGCCAGCACCGGGTTCTGCATCTGCATTTCGACGGCGCTAATTCGCAGGGAGCCGACCTGCAGGTACTCGGACTTGAGAGTGGAATCGTTCTGGATGGTCGGGATGTCGGTGGCGGCCACCTGCGTCATATCCAACTCGCCCGTCTGGAAGGCGTTGAACGCCACTTCCATGTCGTCGATGAACTTGATCGTCACCTTCTGAAGCTGCGGCTTGGGATCGAGCGCCCAGTTCGGGTTTGGCGCGAGGGTCGCGTGGTCTTTCGCGACGAACTCCGTCAGCGTGTAGGGGCCGTCGACGACGATGTTCGCCGGGTCCGTCCAGTTGGCGCCGTACTTATCGATGACGTCCTTCCTCAGCGGGTAGGTGGGCCATAGCGACATGATTGTCGTGAAGGTGGGCTTCGGCGCCGTCAGCGTCATCTGGAGCGTCTTAGCATCGAGCGCTTTGACGCCGACGCCATCGGCCGTGCCCTGACCGTTGAAGTAGTCGTCGCAGCCGACGAGGTCGAGCATGCCCGCGCCGAGCAGATACTGGTACGGCGCCGCTACGTCGGGGCTGCACTCGCGCTTGAGGCTGTACTCGAAGTCCTGCGCCGTCAGCGGCTGGCCATCCGACCACTCGAGGTTGTCTTTCAGGGTGATTGTGTAGACGTTGCCGTTCACCTGGGGCTCGTCGGCCGCCATGGCAGGCACGGCGACAACGTTGTTGCTGGAGTCCAGTTGGAGCTCGTAGAGGCCGCGGAAGAGCATTCGCTCGATGGCGACGTCGCCCTCGAAGTTGGAGAGCTGCGGGTCGAGGAACTCGGGCTCACTGCTCTGGGCGACCAGCACCTGTTGGTCCGCCGGCGCCGCCTTGTCGACGGTGATCGACTGGGACATCTTGGCTTCGCTTCCGCCGCAGGCGACGAGCGCGAGGCCGAAGAAGGCAGCTACCGCTGTCAGGAAGATGAATGAGATGTTCCTCCGCATTGATTGGTCTCCTTTCAGACGGCGCTCCTGCCCGGAACTCTTCAAACTGCTCTGGGTCCGGCACCCGGCACGGGACGCAAGGCCATGCGCGTCGCGAAGACGCGAATCGACGGCGGAGGATCCCAGCCAATGAAGTATCGGCCGGATCAGCGCATGTCTTGACGTCATCGGGGCCTGGCGAGAGCAATTCTTGTGAATTGCCGCAGGCGCGCCGGGCTCGCTCTTCACGGGGTGTTTACGTGCCGGCTGTCACGATTCATGGTTCCTTCACATAAAGGCGGTATTGTACGAGGGAAGCGATTCGGGAAAGGACGCCCGCATCGAAGGGATGGAGGTTGCCGCCGGGTCGTCCCGACGGTCTCGCCGGAGCCGATGGCACGCTTGCCTGAAGTAAGACTACGAGGTCTTGCCGGGCGTAAGTGGGCAGCGAGAGCGCACCGGCTTCGCCGAGTGGCGGCAGCGCGGCTCATGAAGGACTTGTCAGCAGCCGTCGTCAGGGCAGGGAGGCCCTGTCTATCCCTCCCCTGCACCGTGCGCGATGTCGCCTGTGATGAGCGCGCGCTCCTAACGCGAACTGAGCGGAGAGTCGGAATGTGGCCACGCCGCGGGTGAAGCGGTCTGAGTCTCGGGAGCAGCAGCCGTCGCAGGGCGAGAAGGAGAGGCGGGAGCGCAAGCAGCGCGTGTTGAGCCACGCGGCGCCGTCCACCACCTCCGCAATCGCCGACGCCATCGTCCTCAAAGACGGGCCCATCTTCTTGCTCACCAATCCCGACGGCAACATCCCGATCAACGACGGCCACGGCCTCGGGCTCTACTATCGCGACTGCCGCTTTATGAACGGGTACGAGCTGCTGATCGCCGACGCCCACGCGCCGGCTCTCGTCGGCACAGCGGCGGCGGGCTTCAAGGCGGTCTTCGAGCTGACGAACCCGGATTTCGAGACGAAAGACGGCGGGACGGTCGGGAAGGAGAGCATTGGCATCAAGTGGGAGCGGATGATAGACAGCGAACGCTCAGCGCTGCGCGACGTGATCACGCTGCAGAACTTCGCGATGGCGCCGCTCGATTTCACGCTCACCTTCCGTTTCAGCTCCGACTTCGAGGACATGTTTTCGGTCCGCAGTCTGATGGTGAAGCGGCCGGGAAAGCTCAACCCGCCTCATTGGGACAAGTTCATCCTCTTCTTTTCGTACGACGGCGCCGACGGCGTGTATCGCGGCGTGAACGTACGCTTTTCGCCGACGCCGGACCGCAGGGTTGGGGGCAAGGCGCAGTTCGACATCTCGCTCCAGCCGGGAGAGATGAAGGAAGTGCTAGTTTCCCTGATCGTCGTTGAGTCGAAGGATGAGCAGGAGATACAGCCGCGGCCGTGGGAGATGCCTGACCTGAAGCGCATCGAGGCGCTGCTGCACCGTTCCGCCGGCGACTGGCTGAAGCGACAGACGGCGGTGGACAGCGATAGCCTGGCGCTTACCCGCCTCATCGAGCGGTCGTTCCGCGACCTGCGGATGCTCCGCAATACGCTGGACGGGCGGGAGTATTTCGACGCCGGCGTCCCCTGGTTCGTGACGCTCTTCGGCCGCGACAGCCTGATCACCGCAATCCAGTCGCTCGCCTACGACCCCGACATCGCTGAGAACGTGCTGCGCCTTCTGGCGGCATACCAGGGGAAAGAGGTGGACGGCTGGCGCGACGAGCAGCCGGGCAAGATAATCCACGAGCTGCGGGTCGGCGAGCTGGCAAACCTCGGTGAGATACCGCATTCCCGCTACTACGGCACCGTCGATGCGACGCCGCTGTTCCTCATCCTCGTGGGGATGCACGCCAGATGGACGGGCAGCCTGGACTGCTTCCGCGATCTGCGCGGTAACGTGGAGAAGGCGCTGGAGTGGATCGACCGGTACGGCGACGTAACGGGCGACGGCTTCACTCAGTACGAGTCGGTCTCAGGGGACGGGCTGGTCAACCAGGGGTGGAAGGACTCCGGCGACGCCCTTTTCCGCGAGAACGGAGAACTGGCGAAGCCGCCGATCGCCCTAGTCGAGGTGCAGGGCTACGTTTACCGCGCCAAGAGGCTGATGGCGGAGGTGTACCGCCGCGCCGGCGAGCCGAACGTCGCCGATCGCCTGGAGCGCGAGGCGGAGGAGCTGCGGAATCGCTTCGAGGAGAGGTTCTGGCTGGAGGACAAGGGGATCTACGCCTTCGCGCTGGAGGAAGGGATGCGTCCCATCGGCGTCGTCGCCTCGAACATGGGGCAGGCGCTGTGGACGGGCATTGTGAGCGAGGAGAGGGCGAAGAAGGTCGCGGAGCGCCTCATGCAGCCCGACATGTACAGCGGTTGGGGGATACGCACTCTCTCGGAGGCAGCGCGCCGCTACAACCCCGTCGGCTATCACCTGGGGACCGTCTGGCCGCACGACAACTCGATTATCGTCGCCGGTTTCCGTCGCTATGGCCTGGACGAGGCGGCGCGAGGGGTAATGAAGGGCGTCTGTGAGGCGGCGACTTACTTCTCGCACTATCGCCTGCCGGAGCTGTTCTCCGGATTCTCGCGGCAGGACTACGAGGTGCCCGTCGCTTACCCGGTCGCCTGTCATCCGCAGGCGTGGGCGGCGGGATCCGTCCCCTTCCTGGTAGAGACGCTGCTGGGTCTCGTGCCGGATGCATTCGAGAAGCGGCTGCGCGTCGTCCGGCCGACGCTTCCCGACTTCGTTCACGACCTGGAGGTGCGCGACCTGCGAGTCGGCGATGCGCGTGCGGACCTTCGTTTCGAGCGGACGGAGGAGACGCGCGTGGCAGTCGACGTCCTGAGGATCGAGGGCGAACTCGAAGTGATGGTGCAACCGGCGACGCCGGAGAAGTGACGCGGACGAAGGTCGCGGGGCCGCCACCACCAATCTACGTAAGGGCGCTGGCGATAAGGCCGCCCAGCAAGATACAGAGAACCGCCGCCGTTATCAACGTGAAGATACGGTCGCCTTCGCGGAGGAAGAGGAAGAGGCTCATCGCGACGCGCGCGATTGGCGTGAGGATGAGCGCCAACAGCCCCAGGCGGATGAGCGACTTGCCGTCGGCGCGGGCGACGCCATGCAGGATGGAGCCGAAGTTCGCCGCCATCCGCTGCTGATCGACGAGACCGCTCAATGATTGGCCGCTGCCACCGCCTTTCGCCAGGAAGAGGGCCAGACCGGCAAGGATTATCGCGGTCGCCAGCAGGACGCCGAAGAGGAGGACGCGGCTTATCCACAGCTCCATCGGGCGGCCGCCATATCGAACGTGGTTTGAGGGCATGTCTTCCATCTACGCCACCCCCAGGCCGCGCAAGAGCATCTCGACGCCGACGCCGACCAGCACGGGGATGAATATCAGACGCACCGTGACGTTCGGGAAGCGCACCAACAGTTGCGCTCCGGCGGACGCGCCGATCAGCACGCCCAGCGCCACCGGCGCCGCCACCGCCGGCACAACGTCGCCGCGCCAGAAGTAGACGCCCGCGCTGGCCGCCGCCGTGACACCGATCATGAAGTTGCTCGTCGCGGTCGAGACCTTCATCGGCAGGCGCATGAGCGTGTCCATGGCCAGAACCTTCAGCGCGCCGGCGCCGATGCCGAGCAGTCCGGAGAAGACGCCGGCGAAGTACATCATCGAAAAGCCGGCGGGCACGCCGCGCACCTGGTAGGCGACCTCGTCGCCGATGACGCGGTCGGGATAGCTGCCGGCGAGTCTCAGGACGCCCGCCCACCGGTCGTTAAGGACGCCGTGCGGCAGCTCTTCGCCGATGCGTCGCGCGGTGGGTGCCGCCGACACGAGCAGCACAACGCCGAACAGAACGTAGAGAGCGCCGCTGGGAAGATACGTCGTGAGATAGGCGCCGCTCAGGCCGCCAAGGGTGGTCCCCAACTCCAGCAGCATGCCGATGCGAATGTTCGTCAGATGGTCGCGGACGTAGGCGGCAGCGGCGCCGCTGGAGGTGGCGATTATCGAGACGATGCTGGCGCCGATGGCGACGCGGATGTCCAGGCCGAAGCCGATCGTCAGGAGCGGCACGATGAGCGCGCCGCCGCCCAGGCCCGTCAGCGAGCCCATCATCCCGGCCAGGATGCCGGCGCCGAAGATCACGCCTATCGACTGATCAGCGGACATTTCGTCCTTCGGGCTGCCCTTTTCCCGACGCCGGAGCCGCCGCCAGCTCCTGCGACGGCTTTGGTCCGCGCAACGCCGAGAAGATGATGCCGATCACCAGCACAGCGACCGCAGCATAGATCGCGACGTGCAGGCCGTCGAGGAAGACGGGCGTCACCTTACCGGTAAGAGTCGGGTTGTAAGCCGCGGCCTCCAGGTCGCCGGTGAAGCCGTGGCTCGTGAGCTTGGATGCCATAATGGCGCCCCAGACGGCGATTCCCAACGAGCTGCCGGCGTTGCGAATGGTCGCGATGAAGCCGGAGGCGATGCCGTACTGATGCCTCGGGACGGAGGCGAAGATGAAGTTGTTATTCGGCGATTGGAAGAGCCCCAGCCCGAGACCGATCAGGATGAACGTCCCGATGAGCGGAAGGTCGGTTTGGCCGGCGGTCGTCGTGCGCACGAGGAAGAGGAAACCGGCAACGATGATCAGAAGGCCGGCGGTGGAAAGTCCCCGCGAGCCATATCTGTCGGAGAGACGGCCGCTAATCGGCGCGACCAGCGCCATCGCCAGCGGGACGGTAGTCAGGAGCACGCCGGCGCCCCTGGCGCTCATGCCGCGGACGATCTGCAGGTAGAAAGGCAGCAGGAAGACGGGTATCTGCTGGCTCGTGAAGCTGCAGAACAGGGCGGTCGAGCCGGCAGAGAAGCCCCAGATTCGGAAGAGACTCAGCCGCATCGTTGGGAAGGCGGCCCGGAGCTCAACAGCGACGAAAGCGACGACGAGGATGACGCTGGCCACGAACATCGCAACGATAAACGGGGAGCCCCAGCCCATCGATGAGCCCTGGTTGAGCGCGAAGAGCAGGGCAAACAAGAAGACGGCCCAGAGGACCGATCCCGGCCAGTCGAAAGGCTCGCGGGCACGCGTAGCGACAGCGATGTGGCGCTCCTGGAGCACCGCCAGCGCGAACGGGATGGCGAGCAGTCCGACCGGAATCGCTATGTAGAAGACCCAGCGCCAGCCGAGCGCGTCGGTTATCAGGCCGCCGAGGGTTGGGCCGGCGACGAGGCCGGCGGCGACGATTGTGCCGTTGAGCCCAAGCGCTGTGCCGCGCTCCTGGGGCGGGAAGACGGCGGCGGTGATAGCGACGCTGTTCGCCTGGATCATGGCGCCGCCGATACCGGCGAAGGCGCGCGCAGCCGTGAGGTCGATGACGTTGCGCGACATGCCGGCGGCCAGGTTGCCCACCACGAAGACAACGAATCCGGCTATGTACACCTTCTTCCGGCTGGTCAGATCGGCCAGGCGCCCGAAAGCCAGCAGGAGCGAGGTTATCGTGAGCAGATAGGCGAGCACGACCCACTGGATGGCGTCGAAGCTCGTGTTCAGGCCGGCCATGATGCGCGGGAGGGAGATGTTGACGATGCTGACGTCGAGCGTCGACATGAAGATGCCGATGGATACGGCCGTGAAGGCCCACCACTTGTAGTTGGGACCCTCGGACAGCGCACCCAGGCGGTCCAGTCGCCGTTGGACGTAATGCAAACGTGTCTCCCTGTTTCAGACGGTTTCCCCAAGGGTAGCCGAGGCGGGAGTCACCATCAAGGAGGCGAGGACGCGCGTCCGACGGCCGTCGCTGCCGTCTGCTATACTCAGCAAATGAGGCGGATGATTATCGTCCGTTACTGGGGTGAGACGGAGCCGCGCTGGGAGCGGGGGAACGTTCCCTGGATATTCCGGCTTGCGGTGCGCTGGGTCATCACGATGCTGGCGCTGCTGGTGGCTGCTGCCCTGGTACGCGGCGTGAACATCGACGGCTGGCAGGCGCTACTGCCGGCGGCGGCGATATTCATGGTCGCACGGGCCATTCTGCGGCCGCTGCTCATCCTTCTGACCTGCCCGCTGGAGATCCTCACGCTGGGCCTGTTCACCGTCGTCATCAACGCGCTGGTCTTCGCGTTCACGGCATGGATATCTGGCAAGCTTAGCATTGGCTTTCACGTCGATGGGTTCGTGGCGGCGCTGCTGGGGTCGCTGGTGGTCTCGGGCGTGTACTTCATAGCCGCCGGGGTCCTGCGCCGTCAACTGCGGAGAGGGCGATTCCTGAGCGCCTGACTAGGCTCGCTGAAGGGTCGCCGCCGAGGCTGGAAAGCCCTCGGCTACGGTTGAAAAGACCCGGCTACGGTTGCTTTTGATGCGGAGCGTCTAGTTCGTGCGTCGCCAGGGCGCGCGGACGACGACGAGGCCGGCCGCCAGGACGAGCAGCGTCCAGGGGACGGCGGCACGCGCGATTGCCAGTCCCGCCAGGGCGACGAGAGAGGCGGTGAGCGCCGCAATCTCCGCGCCGCGTCCCGGCCAGCGGGCGGCGGTGCTTCGAATCAGCGCGCGCACCCACGAGACGAACGCTTCCCAGCCCAAAGCCCAGGCGTCGGGCTGCGGCCGCGACTCGATGATCTCCAGTGGAGCAAGCCGCTCGCGACTCGTCAGCACCGAGTAGGCTTCGTTCAGCTCCAGCAGCCGCTCGCGGGCGTTCGACTTCTGTCCAGAGACCTCGCGGCACTCGTGCGCCTGCTGCCAGTACGCTTCCTCGACCTGGCGCGGGCGGGCGGGCGGAGTGATATTGAGGACTTTGTAGGCTTCGCTCTTCTTCACGGATTTTTCAATCGGGAGGTGTAAAGACCTCTCCCACGTTTCACGGGTTTCTTCGGGAGGTCTAAAGACCTCCCCTACAAAGGCAACGATGGCCTCCAATGAATAATCGGCCAAATAGACGATATGTGCAGAGCGGCAGAAAGGTTTCCGCGGCGGAGATTGGATTCTTGTCTAGCAGCCGCCGTTGACGTGCAAAAGCCGGATGAAGTTGGTGTGGCCGGGCGGACCCTGCGGTGCCGTACCGACGACGACCGCAATCCCACCGTCGGCGACGACCTGCCGCGCGCCGAGCTCGCGGGCGATGCAGTTGAACATCTCCTCGCCGCGAATGCGCTGCTCGATGACGAGCGGCACGACACCGCGCCAGAGCGCCAGCCTGCGGGCGATCGGCTCACGTTCGGTGAGGGCGAAGATGGGCGACGGCGGACGCAGCTTGGAGAGGATCTGCGCCGTGCGGCCGGAGCGGGTATGGGCCGCGAGGGCGCTTGCCTCGATGTCGCGGACGAGCGTGACGGCGGCGTCGCAGACGGCGTGGGCGTGCGTGCGGCGATACTTCACGCCCGTGGACACGACCGGCATCGCCAGGGTCTCGGCTTCGCGGATGATACGGTCCATCGCCTGCACCGACGCTACGGGGTAGCGGCCGACCGCCGTCTCGGCGCTGAGCATCACCGCGTCCGTGCCGTCGAGCACCGCGTTTGCGACATCCGAGGCCTCGGCGCGCGTGGGCGAAGGGTTGCGGGTCATGGAGTCGAGCATCTGCGTGGCGGTGATGACGGGCTTGCCGAAGTAGTTCGCGCGCTCGATGATGCGCTTCTGGGCGACCGGCACCACTTCCGCCGACACCTCGATGGCCAGGTCGCCGCGGGCAACCATCACGCCGTCGAAGGCGCGGAGCACGGCATCGAGGCGGCCCAGCGCCTGCGGCCGTTCGATCTTCGCCAGCAGGGGCACCTTTTGCCCGCTTTCGGCGATGATTTGTCGCGCTTCGCGGGCGTCCTCCGGGCCGCTGACGAAGCTGAGCGCCACCATGTCTACGCCGTGCGAGAGGCCGAAGCGGAGGTCGTCGCGGTCCTTGTCCGTCAGCCCGGCGATGGCGATGCGGGCCTGGGGCAGGTTTATGCCCTTGTGCTCGGCCAGCCTGCCGCCGTGAACGACCCTGCAGCGCACCTCGTCGCCGGCCACGCGCTCGACGCGAAGCTCGAGGAGGCCGTCGTTGATGAGGACGCAGTCGCCGGTGGCCACCGCCTGCGGCAACTGGGCGAAGTTCGTCGAAACGCGCTCCGCCGTGCCGGGCATGGGCTGCGTGGTCAGAACGAGCGACGCGCCCTCGTGCAGCATGACGGCGTGCCCGTCGACGAGGGGGCCGGTGCGGATGCGCGGGCCCTGGAGGTCCTGCATGACGGCGACGACGCGGCCGGTCGCGTGGGCGAGTTGCCGGACGCCGGCGATGCGCGCGGCATGGGAGTCGCGGTTGTCGTGGGAGAAGTTGAGGCGGGCGACATCGGCGCCGGCTTCGAGGAGGTGGCGGAGCGTTTCGCCGTGGTCTGTCGCCGGGCCGAGGGTGATGACGATCTTTGTCCTGCGGAATGCGGGCATCTTGCGCCTCCACCGCGCATGATACTCCAAGCTGGCGGCGCCGTCCCATCGGCCGACGAAGCTTGCCAGATGTGCTAATATTTGACCGCTTCTCCTGCATCCGGAATCATCACGGCAGCGCGAAAGGAAGGTCGATCTGAAGGCGATTTCGAGGGGAAAGGCGGTCGGGCTCGCCGTCGCCCTGGCGGTAGCGCTCGTCGGGGGCGTGCTTGGGTGGAGTATGCTTCACAGCGGCCGGGCGGCGCAGCCTGCTGGCCCGCAGCCAGGCGGGCAGGACATAACTGACTTCAACCATGCTCAGCGCGTCGATGCGTCCCCCAGCCACGACGGGATCACGCTCCAGGTCACGGGGTTCGTGGCTGATGAGACGCAGACGGTGGTCTCCTACATCCTGACTGGTCGGGAAAGCGAAGGGATCGCTCAGAGCGGCTCGGGTGTCTTCCTCATCGATGCCGACGGGAACAGCTATCGCTTTTCGAGCGGGACGACCGATTCGAGTGATCGCCGGCGTGAGACCGCGGTATTCCCTCCCATTCCGGCGAAGGCGGGGAAGCTTGCGCTCCAGCTGGAGGACCTTACCATCCTTCCCGTCGAAGCGGGACGAGAGATGACGCAGGTTTCGGGGGTGTGGAAAGCCGAGTTCGATTGGGACGGCAAGCTCGCATCGGCGGGACCGGCGGTCGAAGTAACGGCCGCTCCGCAGCCTTTCGGACCCGGCTCGATCACGGTGACGTCGATTCAGCAGGCGGCAACCGAAACGGTCATAAGCGGCGTGCTGGACGGGTTCACGCCTGACGCGATACAGGACATGGACTGCATGGCTCAGCCGCTGGTAACGGCGGACGGCGCTTCGGTTCCCTGGACCGGCTGCAGGGGAGGGTTCGGCGACGGTGATCGCTCGTTTGAAATACGCTATCCGCCGACCTCGGGCAAAGTAACGTTGACGCTTGTCCTGAGCTTTCCCGAACTGCACAGCCCGCCGGAGCCCACGCTGTCGCCCGGCTTTGCGGAGGCCGCGGGCGCGAAGGCCACGTTCGAACTCGACCTTCCGGCGCGCGAGAACTAGGCCCGTCGCATCTCCACGCTGAACGCTGCCCAGATATAGCCCCAATCCGTCCTTCTTTCCTATACTGTCGGAAAGCCGGCAGGAGATGGCTCATGTCGCGATACATCCTTTCGCTCGATCAGGGGACTTCGAGTTCCCGCGCCGTTCTCTTCGACGCGGCGGGGAAGCCCGTCGTCGAGGCCAACGAATCGTTCCGGCAGATCTACCCGCAGGCCGGCTGGGTGGAGCACGACCCGGAGGAGATATGGTCTTCTCAACTCGACGCGGCCAGAGAGACGCTGCACAAGGCCGCTCAGACCGGCATCGAAGCCTCGGACGTCGCCGCGGTCGGAATAACGAACCAGCGGGAGACGACGATGGTCTGGGAGCGCGCCAGCGGCCGGCCGGTGTACAACGCCATCGTGTGGCAGTGCCGGCGCACGGCTGCGATGTGCGACGAGATGCGCGCGCGGGGACTGGAATCGTTTGTGCGCGAACGCACGGGCCTGGTCATCGACGCGTACTTCTCGGGGACAAAGCTGCGCTGGATTCTGGACAACGTCGAGGGCGCGCGCCAGAAGGCGGAACGCGGCGAGCTGGCCTTCGGCACGGTCGATAGCTGGCTCATCTATCGCCTGACCGGCGGCGGCACCCACGTCACCGACCCTACGAACGCCTCCCGGACCATGCTCTACAACCTCCACAAAGGCGCGTGGGACCCAGACCTTCTGCGCGAGCTTGACGTACCGGAAAGCGTGCTGCCGGAGATCCGTCCCTCCAGCGGCGCGGTCGGGACCACCGAGAAGTCCCTGCTGGGCATCGAAGTGCCGATTGCGGGCATTGCCGGCGACCAGCAGGCCTCGCTTTTCGGCCAGGGCTGCTTCAGTCCGGGGATGGCGAAGAACACCTATGGCACCGGCTCGTTCGTGCTCATGCATACCGGCGACCGCGTCGCGCCGTCGAAGACGATGCTCGCGACTGTTGCGTCGCAACTCGATAACCAGCTTGGCTATGCGCTGGAGGGGAGTATTTTCGTCACGGGCGCGGCTGTCGCCTGGCTGCGGGATGGGCTGGGCGTGATCGGCAGGTCGAACGAAGTCGAGCCGCTCGCTTCCGGCGTCGAGTCCAGCGACGGCGTCTACTTTGTGCCGGCATTCGTCGGCCTCGGAGCGCCGCACTGGGACCAGTACGCCCGCGGCGCGATCCTCGGCATGACGCGGGGCACGACGGCGGCGCACATCGCCCGCGCGACGCTGGAGGCGATAGCTTTCCAATCGCGGGATGTTGTCGAGGCGATGGAGCGGGAGTCGGGCGTTAGCATGCCGGAGCTTCGCGTCGACGGCGGCGCCGCTCGCAACAACCTGCTGATGCAGATCCAGGCCGACGTGCTAGGGCGGCGCGTCCTACGCTCCAGCGTGCTGGAGACGACGGCACTGGGCGCGGCGTTCCTTGCCGGGCTGGGCGCGGGCTTCTGGTCGAGTCGCGAGGAACTGGCCGAGCTCTGGCACGCCGACCGCGTGTTCGAGCCGGAGATGGACGCGTCGCAGCGCGAGGAGATGTACGCCGGCTGGAAGCGGGCAGTGGAGCGCGCCGAGGGCTGGGCCCGCTAGGAAAACCATCGCTAGACCTCTATGCGTCAGCGTCGCCGCAGCCTATACTCTGCCTAGTATGCGGCGGCGACGACTCCTATTAGCGCTTCTTCTCTGCGGCGTGTTCTTCAACGCGCCGACGGCGTACGCCCGCACGAACGGGCAGACGCCTCAGGCGAGTGACGTCGTCGACAAGGTGCTGGCGGCCATGACGCCGCGTCAGAAGGTGGAGCAGCTCTTCATCAGCGGCTTCCTGGGCGATCAGGTGACGCCCGACGTCCAGCAGTTCATCGGCGCGAACCAGATCGGCGGCGTCTACCTCAGCCGCGAGACGTGCAACATCTTCAACGGCACGAACTACGATCCTCAGGGATGCGGCTTGCCGGCCGAAGCCAATCCGGACACGCCGGCGCAGGTTGCGCAACTGACGAACGACCTGCAGAAGGCCGCCTGCTCTTCGGAGAGCGTCACGGTTGACGGCGTGTCGTACTGCCTGCCGCTGCTGGTGAGCATCGACCACGAGGGCGACGACCTGCCGACAACACGGCTGCTCAATCGCTTCACTCCCATTCCCAGCAACATGACCATCGGCGCGACGTTCGACCCGAGCCAGGCGGAGAAGGTGGGCTGCATCGTCGGGGAGGAGCTATCGGCGGTAGGCGTCAACATGCTCTTTGGTCCCGATCTGGACGTGCTGGACCTGCCGCGCTCCGGCGGTGCCGGCGACCAGGGGATCCGCGTCTTCGGCGGCGATCCGCGCTGGGTTGGCGAGATGGGCGCGGCGTACGTGAGCGGCGTTCAGCAGTGCAGCGGCGGAAAGCTTACGGCGATTGTAAAGCACTTCCCGGGGCACGGGGAGAGCACGCGCTCGGTGGACTCGGTGGACGTGCCGGTGGTTGTGGGCAAGACGCTTGACATGCTGGCGCAGGTCGATCTGCTCCCGTTCGCCGACGTCTCGCAGGGGGAACCCGGCGATAATGGGACGGCCGACGGCATAATGATCTCGCACATTAGCTACTCCGAAGTCGCCGGCTGCGACGCGAGCACGCCGGTCGGGTTCAGCCCGACGTGCATGCAGTCGTTCTTCGGGCTGCCGTACTTCGCTGCCTGGCGACAGGCCGGCGGCGTGACCGTGGCGGACGACCTGGCGACCGGCGCCGTCGAGGCCTACGCGCAGGAGAAGTTCGGCACGTACCGGCAGGCGGACCTGGCGCTGGAGGCGCTGATGGCCGGAATCGACGTTCTGCCGCTGATCCGTCCCTGGCAGTGGGAGGAGCTGGGCGCAACCGTCGACTACCTGGTCAGCCGCTATGACGCGGACCCGGCGGTGAAGGCGCGTATCGACGACGCGGCAAAACGCGTGCTGACGCTGAAGTGGCGGCTGTACGGCGGCTTCGACGCGGCGACGATCACGAAGATGCCGGACTACCAGGGAAAGGTGGGGCAGCCAGACAGCCTCGCTACGGTGACGTCGATAGCTGAGGACGCGCTCACGCTTATCCGGCCGACGACGGTTGAGGAGCTTCAGGGGCAAATGCCGGTGCCAGGGGCCTCCGACCACATCCTGTTCGTCGAATGCTGGGATGATGCCGACTGCACGACGCCCGGCAGCGATACGAGCTATCCGCCGCTCTGGCCGCGCGGCAAGCTGGCGAGCCTGGTGGAGCAGATGTTCCCGGACCGCGTGCCGAAGGAGAATCTGAACACGATCAGCTTCAGCCAACTCGGCGCGGTGCTGTCGGGCAAGGGCGACGCGGCGGTCAAGAAGGCGGTGGACGACGCGAGCTGGATCGTCTTCGCCTTCCTGGAGCCGGACCCGAACTACCCGTCATCCGGCGTGGTGAAGGACTTCCTGCGCAGCGGCCCGGCGATGTTCGACCTGCGCGCGAAGAAGGTCGTTGTCTTTGCCTACAACTCTCCCTACCATCTCGACTCCGGCGAGCTGCGCAACGTCAACCTGTTCGTCGCGGCCTATAGCAAGATAGAACCTTCGCTCGAAGCGACGCTGAAGGTCCTTTTCCAGGACCCGACGATCCTTCGCGACGGCGTCACCAGCGGCAAGCTTCCCGTCGACTACATCTACGAGGGGTACGTGGTGAACGACCTAAGCGACAGCGTCACGGCCGATCCATCGCAGACGCCGGCCCTCAGCGTCGATCCGCCGCAACTGCTCGCCGGCGAGCCGTTCAACATAGCGCTGACCTCGCCGCTGCAGGCGAAGAACGGGCATCGCGTGCCGAACGGGACCAAGGTGGACTTCCTGCTCAACTTGCCCGACGGCACAGTGCAGGACCTTGCGGCCCAGACTGTCGATGGGTTCGCGAACGTCCAGGGGACAATCGCTCAGGTGGGGAGCGCCGGTTTGACGGTGAAGAGCGGCGACCTCGCCTGGTCCGCGGAACCGCTGACGGTGCAGAACGTCGCGACGGGCGGACCGGGGAGCCGGAATCTTCTGCTGCCGATCGTGCTGTCGACTTCGCTGGCGGCTGCGGCGGCGCTGGGCGTCGGCGGCGTCGTGCTCGTGCGTCGTCGTCGCGTCCCGGTGATGGCGACGTCGGATGCGGTACCGGCAACGATGGCGACCGGCTCGCTTCCGGTGCTCGTCGCGGAGCCGCTGGAGGAGCAGGAGCTGTACGTCAACACGACGACGCAGCAGGTGTTCGTCAGGGGCAAGGAGATGATGCCGCCGCTCTCGCGCGAGCAGTACTCGCTGCTGGCCTATCTGTTTGACAACGCCGGCAAGCTCTGCCTGCGCGACGACATTATTCATCGCGCCTGGCCGGAAGCGCTGGGCGGCGTATCGGACGAGGCGGTTGACGCGCTGGTGCATCGAGTGCGCGACCGGCTGCGGGCTGCGGGGGCGGCCAAGGTCTTTATTGTGACAGTAAGAGGCCGGGGATTTCGTCTCGACCTGTGAACGAGCGGCGGCCCGCTCAGGCGCCGCCCGGTTGACCGCCCCACCGTCTGCTCGAAACCCCCGGCCACATCGCCTTTGCTGCCGTCATACTAGAATTGCCGCAGCATGGAAGCTTGACGCTTGGCCAGCGCTTTTCCTGCGCTTTCCTTACGCTGCCGTTCTCCGGAAGCTGCGCCCGGCCTAGAATAAGGTGATGAAGAGGAGCTATGCCGGACGCGACGATCTTCGACGATCCGAATCGTAGCTACTGTTACCTCTCGCGGGTGCAGCGCTGCCGCAACGTGCGCGGCCCGGGCGGGCAGGCGGGCGCGCGGTTCGCGGTGCTCACGAACGAGGGCGAGGCGATGGCGCTGGACATCCGCTTCGTTGCGCCGCGGGCGGTCCGGGTACGCTGCCGACGGGTCGCCGATGGGCCCCTTGGGGTCGATACGACGGGGAAGGCGGCGGAAGTCAGCGTCGAGGCGCGCAAGGGACGAATCGTGATGCGCAGTGAGGCGCTGGAGCTACGGGTGGTGCGAAGCCCGTTCCACTACGGCGTCTTCGACTTCGACGGGCGAAAGCTACTGGTCCAGCAGATCGGCGACGTGACGCCGACGCGCCTGGTCTCGCTGCCGCTCGGCTACTCGCGCGACGCACATGGCCGCATCGCCTTCCACGAGAGCTTCGAGCTGGAGCCGGGGGAGCGCCTTCGATGCCCGGCGGCCGCGGGATTGACGAATCCCTCGTACTTCAGCAGTCGCGGCCACGGGGTCCTCCTCAACCACGCACGGGCCGAGTTCGAGCCCGGCACCGCTTCGCCGATAAGCGTCTCCTTCCGGGTCGACGAGCCGCATCTCGACTACGTCGTCGTGTTCGGCGAGGACGACCACGAGATCATGGAGAGGTACGCGGAGACCGGCGGTCGCGGGACGGCCTGACCGGGGGCCGACGTTTCCGGCCGCTCGGCAACCCCCGACGGGCAGGCCGAGCGGCCCCCCCCGTGGCGGAAGAGCGGCTCGCCAAGGCAGCGACGTTGTCATCGAATGCCCATCAGGTAAGCGGCAATAAGCCGATGATCTAACGGATGGGGAACCCGGAAGCGTCCGGTCGATGAAGCAGCCAACGGAGGAGCAGCAGACTTTGTCAGGAGAAGATCCGTCCGCCAGCGGCGCCGCGCGCTTGGAGGAGGCGCCGGGCTGGCACCGTCCCAGCCTGCGACCTCTCCGCCTGCACAGCAAAGCTGCGCCGGTGCGAGAGACTCCGCCGGAGCTGCGCGAGCTGGAGCGATACCTCGGACTGGCGCTGGCGCTCGTCAGCGCGTCTCTGCTGCTCGGACTGGCCGATCGCGCCTACTCTCAGCCATATCTCACGGCGACGCGGTTTCCGCTGGCGTTCGCCATATGCGTCGTGTGCGCCACCGCTCTGATGCGCCTGCGCAGCGCTAAGCAAGGCCTGGCGCGGACGGGCCTGCCTCTGACGCGCGACTCCGTAACCGGGCTGCCGGATGAGCAGTACTTCTGGCTGCGACTACGCGAGGAGTACTCGCGGTCGCACCGCTACGGCGGGGCGTTTTCCGTCGCCATCCTGGACGTGAACAGCCTGCGAATGATCAACCATGCTTACGGCGAGGCCGCGGGTGACGCCGCTCTGGGCCGGGTAGCCAAGGTCGTCGACTCTGCCAAGCGCGCCTCGGACGTGGCCGTGCGGATGGCGGATGACGAGTTTGCGATCCTTTTGCTGGACTGCGACCGCGACGGCGCCGAGGCCTTCGCCGAGCGTGTGCGTCAGTATCTTGACGGCCCTTCCGCAACGCTGGTCGTCGACGGCCGGACGCTAACGTTTCCCGTCGGCGTGTCCATCGGTGTCGCCGCCATCATGGAGCACGAGCCGGGGGCGGAAGCGCTCGTCGGTCGCGCTCGGCACAACCTGACGCTGGCGAAAGAGGAGCGCGCGATGGCGCGCTCGCGCTGGGCGATCTGACCCGCGCACCTCCTTCGCGCCTGCTTCTTCGAACGGATTTCTCACCGGTTGTCCTCGCCTTATTTTCGCTTGCGGGTGAACGGCTGCTATTGATAGAATGCAGCGAGCCGTCCCGCATTCCCCTCTGCCGGCGACCGGGAGCGGCGTTGCCGAGGGATGGGCTGAGAAGGAGCTAAGCACGCCGGCTGATTCCTGGAGAGTGCAACGTGGGTAAGATAAACGTGGCCATCATCGGCGTGGGCAACTGCGCCTCTTCTCTCGTTCAGGGCGTCCACTTCTATCGCGACGCTCCTGTTGACAAGTCGATCCCGGGCATAATGCACCCGGTGCTCGGCGGCTATCACATCGGCGACGTCAACTTCGTCGCCGCTTTCGACATCGACGCCAATAAGGTCGGCAAGGACGTGTCGGAAGCCATCTACACCGCGCCCAACAACACCTTCAAGTTCGCCGAGGTGCCCTCGATGGGCGTCCGAGTTCATCGTGGCATGGTGCACGACGGCCTCGGCAAGTACCTGTCGCAGATCATCAAGAAGGCACCGGGACCGACCGATGACATCGTCGGCATCCTGCGGGACACTGAGACGCACGTCGTCCTCAACTACCTGCCGGTCGGCAGCGAGGAGGCGACGAAGTGGTACGTTGAGCAGGTGCTCACGGCCGGCTGCGGCCTGATCAACTGCATCCCGGTCTTCATCGCCCGCGAGCCGTACTGGCAGAACCGCTTCAAGGAGCGCAACCTTCCGGTCATCGGTGACGACGTGAAGTCGCAGGTGGGCGCGACGATCACGCACCGGGTGCTCACACGCCTCTTCCGCGACCGCGGCGTTCGGATCGACCGGATGTACCAGCTCAACTTCGGCGGCAACACCGACTTCCTCAATATGCTGGAGCGCGAGCGACTGGAGTCGAAGAAGATCTCCAAGACGAACGCCGTCACGTCGCAGCTAGACTACGAGATGCCGGCCGACGACATTCACGTTGGGCCCAGCGACTACATTCCCTGGCTGCTGGACCGCAAGTGGTGCCACATCCGGATGGAGGGGACGACTTTCGGGAACGTGCCGCTCAATCTGGAATTGAAGCTGGAGGTGTGGGACAGCCCCAACTCCGCGGGCGTGGTCATCGATGCCATTCGTTGTTGCAAGCTCGCGCTCGACCGCGGGATGTCGGGAGCGCTGGTGGGGCCATCTTCGTACTTCATGAAGTCGCCGCCCAAGCAGTTCACGGACGACCGGGCGCGGGCCATGGTGGAGGAGTTCATCGCCAAGAGCAAGGCATGATCGTTTACTGGTTGTTCCGCCTCATCATTCTGCTGGGGCGTCCCCTCCCGCCTGAAGTCGGATACTTCTTCGCCCGCATCATTGCTGACGTTTGCTACTTCTTCTTCTTCGGCAAGCGTCGCGCCCTCAAGGCGGCGATGGCCCGCGTCCTTGATACAGACGACGAGGCGGCGATAAGCCTGGCGGCGCGGAGCTCCTTCCGCAACTTCGGCAAGTATGTTATCGACTTCATCCAATTCCTCGATTCGACGCCCGAAGAGGTCCGCCGCCGCATCGTCTTTGACGACGAGCTGGACCGGATCAACGCCGTAGTGGCCGAGAAGAAGGGCGTAATCTTCATCACCCTGCACTACGGGAACTGGGACATGGGCGCGGCCGGCCTTTCGGCTTATGGCTTCCCGGTAAACGTTATCGCCGAGACGTTCCCGCATCCGGCGATGAACACGCTGGTGCAGAGCTCGCGGCGTCATCTGGGCATGAAGGTGACGCCGATGGAGAAAGTCGGGCCGAGCGTCGTCCGGGCGCTGCACCACGGCGAAATCCTGGCGTTGCTCATCGACCTGCCGGAGCCGGGCGGCACCGTGCGGGTGAACTTCTTCGGGGCACCGACGGAAGTGCCGGTGGGGCCGGCTCGCCTCGCTCTGAAGAGCGGCGCGCGTCCAATGCCGGCCGTGGTGTGGCGCGTCAAGGGAAAAGAGAAGCTGCTTCGCCCTATCATCGACTTCGACCTCCATTTCGAGAAGTCAGGCGACGAGGAGGAAGACGTGCGCCGTCTGACGCAGGCGATCATGACATCGCTGGAGCGGCTGATTCGCCGGGACCCGAACCAGTGGTTCATCTTTCACGACATGTGGGACCGTAACTCAAAGGCCGTGCACGCAGAAACGGCGCTCGCGTCCAGACCCTGAGCGGACGAGGGCGGCATGTTCAAGTACCTTGCCCTGCTCTTCTCCTACAGGCTCCTGAGCTGGCTGCCGACGCCCGCGGCCTATTTCATCGCCGACGGGGTCGGCACGGCGATGTACTACCTCCGCCCCGGCCTGCGACGAAACGTGCAGAGCAACATGCGCCACGTTATGGGCGCCGATGCCCCCGCCGGCGACGTGAGGGCGACCTCTCGTCGCGTCATGCGCAACGCCGCCCGCTACTACGCGGACCTCGTCTGCAGCCCGCGCCTGGACATGAAGCGCTTCTTCGAGGAGCGAATCAACTTCCTCTCCGGTTTCGAGGAGGTGAAGCAGGCCATTGCGACGGGGCGCGGCGTCATCGTCGTCAGCGCCCACTACGGCAATCCAGAGACCGTTCTTCAGTGCGCCAGCGCCTTCGACATTCAGACGTTCGCGCTGACGGAGCCCCTGCAGCCGCAGCGACTGAGCGACCTGGTGCAGAAGCTTCGCGCCGCGCATGGCCAGGTGTTCCGTCCTCTCAGCCTCGCGGCGGTGCGGGAAGCGATCCGCTGGCTGCGCGACGGTGGGGTCCTGCCGCTCCTGTGCGACCGCGACATCCAGAACTCCGGCATGACGCTGCCGTTCTTCGGCGAGGAGACGCGGGTCCCCACGGGCGCGGCGGAGTTGGCGCTGCGAACCGGGGCGCTGGTGATACCGATGTTCTGCCGCCGGACGAAAGGCGGCCGTTTCGACATCTTCGCCGAACCGGTGTTTGAGCCGGTGTCTACCGGCAATCACGAGGAGGACGTTCGGACTAACACGCTGAAGATCATCGGCGCCATCGAGAGGTGCGTGCGGGAGGACCCCGGGCAGTGGATCGTACTGGAGTCGGTGTGGGAGCGCGGCGAAGAGGGCGAGTCGAAGGGGGCGGCCCGTTCGACGGCCGGCCAGGCGCAGCGTTAGCCAGTCGGAGCGGGTCGGAGTATAATAGGCGACTGTTGCATTCACCGTCGCACGTTCGCGCGTGCCTGCCGTCGAAAAGGACCTGCCGGCAGGGAGGCGCGAATTGACTTGAAAGAGGGAGCCGATGCCCCAGGGCATGATCCGTCAGGAAATCGAAAGGCTGGTCTCCGAAGCGGCGCATGAGGCGCGGGACGAGGGCAAGCTGCCGTCGGTGGCGCTGCCGGAGGCGGAGATCGAGCGGCCGCAGCGCCCCGACCACGGCGACTACGCTTCGAGCATGGCGCTTCGTCTGGCGCGGGCCGCCGGCGCAAAGCCGCTGGACCTGGCGCAGGAGATCGCCCGCCACATCAAGCCGCACGCGGCCATCGGCGACGTGAGCGTCGCGCCGCCGGGCTTCATCAACGTCCGCCTCAGCGAAAGCTGGCTCGCGGGCCAGGTGGATGAGATACGCGCCGCCGGCCAGAGCTTCGGGTCGTTGCCGCTGGGCGAAGGGCGCCGGGTGCAGGTGGAATACGTGAGCGCTAACCCAACGGGGCCGCTGCACGTCGGCAACGGACGCTGGGCGGCGATAGGCAGCACGCTTGCCCACGTCTTAGCCGCCGCCGGCTACAACGTGGAGCAGGAGTACTTCGTCAACGACATGCTGACGCAGGTCGAGGTGTTCGCGAGGACGCTCTACGCCCGCTATCAACAGCTCTTCGGCGTCGAGGCAGAGATCCCGGCCGACGGCTATCCCGGCGAGTACGTCATCGAGCTGGCGGAAGAGATCCGAACTGAGCACGGCGACCGCTTCCTCGGGCCGCGGGAGTTCGGACCGGACCCGCCGCCGGAGTTCCGGACGATCGGCCTCAACAAGATGCTGGACGCCATCGCCGCGGACCTGGCGGAGATGCGCATCCACTACGATGCCTGGTTCCGCGAATCGACGCTTTACGGCCCGGACAGTCGCTACGAGAAGGCGATGGCGCTTCTGCGAGATAAGGGCTACGTGACGCAGAAGGAGGGCGCTGTGTGGTTCACCAGCAGCGCGCTGGGCGAAGACAAGGACAACGTTCTCATCCGCTCGACCGGCAACCCGACGTACTTCGCGTCCGACATCGCCTATCACTACGACAAGTTCCTGGTCCGCGACTTCGACGAGGTGATTAACATCTGGGGCGCCGACCACCAGGGGCACGTGTCGCGGCTGAAGGCGGCGCTTTCCGCCATGGACGTGGAGCCGTCGCGGCTGGACGTCATTATCGGGCAGCTTGTCACGCTCAGGCGCGGCGGCGAAGTCGTTCGCATCTCGAAGCGGGCCGGCGACATCATCACTCTGCGCGAGGTGCTGGAGGAGGTGGGCGCTGACGCCTGCCGCTTCTTCTTCCTCACGCGCTCCGCCGACGCGACCGTCGATTTCGACCTGGACCTGGCAAAGGAACAGAGCGCCGAGAACCCCGTCTACTACGTGCAGTACGCCCATGCGCGGATCTGCGGCATCCTCGGCCTGGGGCGCGAGCGCGGCATCGAATATGGTGACGGCGACGTCGCGCTGCTGACGCATCCGGCGGAGCTGGCGCTCATTCGCAAGATGCTGCGCCTGCCGGAGCTGGTGGAGCTGATGGCGCGCACGCGGGAGCCGCATCACCTGACGCACTACGCTCTGGAGCTGGCGACAGTCTTCCACGATTTCTACGAGAAGTGCCGCGTGGTCACGGACGACGTTCCTTTGACGAAGGCGCGTCTGAAGCTGGTGGAGGCGACGGCGGTGGCGCTGGGTCGGACGCTGTCGCTGATGTCGATCAGCGCGCCGGAGCGGATGTAGCAGAGCCTGGGGCTCTTGGGGTTCAGGCGGTCGAGGAGTCGACGCTTGGCTGGACGGGCTGCTGACGAGGGGAGTAATGCCGCCCGCCGCGAGGCAAGGCTTCCATTCGCAGGCAGGGACCGATCCTCGTCGAAACGCCGTCGGAGCTGGTGAGGAGTTCGCCCTTGCGATTGTAGAGGTGGTAGCAGATGTTCTCGCCCATCTCGGCGGGGAGATCGAGGAGAAGCTCACCGTCCGCCGCCTGGACGTGAACGCCTTCCGGGAAGCCAACGGCCTCGCCGGATTCAGCCACGGGGCGACCGGCGGAGTCGTACAGGTGGAATTCGATGCGAAGGCGGCCCTCTTCGTCGGAGCCGATGCGCAGGATCAGCTCTCCTGTCGGTCCGTCAAGGAACGAGATGGACGTCCCGGGATGCCTCAGCTCCAGCCTCATGTACCTTCTCCTGTCCGACGGGACGCGCCGCTTCTCATCAGCGCCGTCGTGAACCCTTGCCGCCCCTACTGGTGTGTCTCTTTCCGCCCGGCGATGGGCTGTCTACAACCACGTCCATCTGCCGGCCCTTGAGCTCGACGCCTCTGAGGCCGCTCAACGCCTCGGCGGCAGCGTCCTCGTCGAGCTCGACGAAGGCGTAGCCGCGGGCCCGGCCGGCGCGGTCGCGAGCGACCCTGAGTGAACCGATTTCGCCGAAAGGGGAGAAAACGGCACGGAGGTCGCTCGCGGTGGTTTCAGGGGACAGATTACCGACGTACAGAGTGGTCAAACGTTTTCCTCCGCAGCCCTGTCAGCCCCCAACGGGCAGTTTTGACTCGCCTGCGCCCTAACGAATCAGAGCGCAGGTACGAGTCGGTGAGTTAGCCCTAGTAGCGGTCGCGCTGCGGCGCGCGCTGCGAGAAGCAGTCGCGGCAGTATACGGGCCGGTCTCCGCGCGGCTCGAACGGGACTTCCGCGGTCTTGCCGCACTGGGCGCAGACGGCGGTAAACATCTGTCGTGGAGATGATCCGTAGCCGCCGCCGCCGCGACTATCGCCGCGCTCTGACTTTCGCGCTGATCGGCAGGAAGAACACCGCTTCGGCTCGTTTGTGAAGCCGCGGCTGGCGTGGTACTCCTGGTCCTCCGCAGAGAACGTGAACTGGGCGCCGCAATCGACGCAGGTAAGGGTTCTGTCTGTATAAGACACTCGACGACCTCCTTAAGGTCTGCTATTCCTTAGCCGCCGAGTGCAAAAGCAAATTGGAGCTCTGCATTGCAGATCGAGGACAAGGACACTGGCTTTGCGACAGTAGTATACCACATAGGTGTCGCCGAGTCACGGGTGCCGCGACACGGCGACTGGAGGCAAGGCGGTGGGCCCGTGGACGTCGGGCCGCTCGGCAACCCGAGCGGCCCCTCTCCCGTAGCAGGAACGTCGGCGCTCTCAAGCAGGCGCTGCTCAGCCGCGACCCTGCCTACTCTCCGGAGGCGAGCCTTCGGCCGGTCGGCAGGCGCTCGCCGGTTGTAGTGGCGGTGGGCTATACTGAAGTCTCAAACTAGGCGCCACAACATCGCGGCGGGAAGGATCGGGGGTTCGAATGAGAGCGATTGAGACGGCGATTGCGAGCACGAGCAAAGGGCGGCTCCGGGGCGCTCGGGAGGGTGATAACCTCGTCTTCAGGGGCATCCCATACGCGTCGCCGCCGGTGGGCGAGCTCCGCTTCCGCGCGCCGCGGGAGGCGCCGTGGTGGCAGGGCGTTCGGCAGGCGACCGAGTTCGGGCCGCGGGCGATGCAGGTCACGAACAAGGCGCTGGAAGCGCTGCTCGGCAGCCCCGAGGGCCAGCCCCCGATGGCTGAAGACTGCCTCTATCTGAACGTTCGCACGCCCGCCCTCGACGGGGCGCGCCGACCGGTGATGGTGTGGATACACGGCGGCGGGTTCGCCGTCGGGGCCGGCTCCGACCCGCTCTACCACGGCGGCGCGCTTGTCGACCGTGGCGTCGTGCTGGTCACCATCAACTACCGGCTCGGCCCCTACGGCTTCCTCTGCGTGCCGGATTTCGCTTCCACGTCGGAGGAACCATTCACCAACTTTGGTCTCCTCGACCAGATCGCAGCGCTGAGGTGGGTGCGCTCCGAGATCGCGGCGTTCGGCGGCGATCCCGAGAACGTTACCGTCTTCGGCGAGTCCGCCGGCGCCATGAGCATCGGCACGCTGCTTGCCTCGCCGCTCGCCGCCGGGCTGTTCGACAAGGCAATCCTTCAGAGCGGCGCTGCGCACCAGGTCCTGACGAAGGAGGTGGCCGCCGAGAACGCGACGGCCTTCGCGGAGGCGCTCGGAGGCAGCTCGCCCGACGTGTCGCTGCGGATGCGGCCGGTTGGGGACCTGATGGAGGCTCAGGCGAAGCTGGCCGCGAGCGGAGGCTGGGCGAGCCGGCGCTCGGCGGGGCTGGAGTTGTTCTACCGGTCGGTAATTGACGGTTGCGTAATCTTCCGGGCCGCCGATAGAAGCAATCCGAAAGGGCTGCTGCAAGGACGTTCCCGTCCTCATCGGCACGACGCTTGAAGAGTACAGGCTCTTCGGCGCGATGGCGCCGCGCCTGCGGGAGATATCGGAAGAAGATTTGCTGAGACGCGTCTTGCAACTGGTCCCGAACGGCGACCTCGAGCGGGCGCGCTCGCTGCTCGACGTCTATCGGCGCGAGCGAACGGCGCGCGGCGAGAGCGTGGCCCCGTACGACCTCTTCTGCGCGATCGCGACGGACTGGCTCTTCCGCGTGCCGGCGGACCGCCTGGCCGAGGCGCAGTTGGCGCACAATGAGCGCGTCTTCCACTACCGGCTCGACTGGCGATCGCCCTATGAAGACGGCGCGCTGGGCGCCTGCCACGCAATCGACTTGCCGTTTGTCTTCGGGACGCAGCGACTGGCGCGGCGCTGGGTGGGGCGGGGCGAGGAGGTGGACGCTCTGGCGGCGAGGATCGGCGACGCCTGGGTAGCGTTCGCGTCCGGCGGTGACCCGAGCACGGCGTCGCTGCCCTGGCCAGCCTTCGAGCCGAAGGAGCGGCGGACGCTGATCCTTGATAGCGAATGCCGCGTCGAGAGCTGCCCGCACGAGGCGGAACGTCGCTGCTGGGATGGGGTTATCGCCTGAGAGGCCGCGCTATCGCCGCTGCCGGCGCGCCAGCACGAGCCCGACGTGGTCCAGCAACTGCTGCGGCGAGAACGGCTTCTCCAGCCAGGTGGTCCCGCCGAACTCACGGCCGCGAACAACATCCTCACGGTTCTGTGTGGCGGTGATGAACGTCACGGGCGTCTGGGAGAACTTGCGTATCTCTTCCAGCACGTCGAGGCCGCTCATGCCGGGCATGCGCATATCGAGGAGGACGATGTCGGGCGTGTGGAAGCGCACCAGCTCCGCGGCCGCCAGGGGGTCGGTCGTCGAGACGACCTCGCAGCCAGCGCTTCGCAGGCAGTGCTCGATGTAGTGCAGGATGTCCGGCTCGTCGTCGACGGCGACGACGCGTGCAGGCTTGGCGCCGGCGCCGCCGGCGGCCCGCTGCCTCCCGGCCGTCCTCTCGTCGCGCGCTGTCTTCGGCCGGCCGGCAATGGCGGGCAGGGTGAAGCTGAACACCGTTCCCTTCCCCTTGCCGGGGCTCTCCGCCCAGATGCGACCACCATGCGCCTCGACGATGCCTTTGCAGATGAAGAGCCCCAGGCCGGTGCCCTTAACGCCTCTTTCCTGGACCCGAACGAACTTCTGGAAGAGAAGCGGCATCTTGTCGGCTGGAATGCCGACGCCGGCGTCGCGCACGTGGACTGTCACCTCTCCCTTGGCGCTTTCCGCGGTCAGGATGATCGGCGCGGTCGGCGAGGAGTATTTGGCCGCGTTTGTGAAGAGGTTGGACAGCACCTGGACGATGCGGCGTCCGTCGGCCCGCAGCGCCGGCAATCTGGACGGCAGCATCACTTCCAGCGGGTGCGGGTACTGGCTGTGCTCGAAGATGACGCGCGCTTCTTCGACGATGTCCGCGAGGACCGCCGGTCCCGGCTCCATAGAAAGGCGCCCCGCTTCGATACGTGTCACGTCGAGCAGGTTGGCGACGAGGTCAGTGAGGCGGTTCGCCTGGGTGTCGATGATGTCGAAGAGCTCGCGCGTCTCGGCGGCGTCGGGCGGAATCGGCGAGGAGAGCGCCATGGAGGCGCAGCCTTTGATGGCTGTGAGAGGCGTCTTCAGCTCGTGGCTGACTTCGCCGAGGAACTCGCTGCGCGTCTTTTCCAGCTCGGCCTCAAGCCGCTTGCGCGCCGATATGTCTTGCTTGATGGCGATGAAGCGGCTGATGACGTGGTTGTCGTCGAGCACCGGCGTGATCGTCATCTCTTCGGTGTAGAAGGTGCCGTCCTTGCGCTTGTTGACGATTTCGCCCTGCCAGACGCGGCCGGCCAGGATGGTGCTCCACAGGTTGTCGTAGAACGCGTGGTCGTGCCGGCCGGATTTTAGGACGCGCGGGTTCCGGCCCAGCGCTTCCTCGGCGCTGTAGCCGGTCAGGCGGGTGAAGGCGCCGTTGACCCACTGGATCGCGCCATGCGGGTCGGTGATGACGATGCCGTTGGCGGCGGCCTGAAGCGCGTTGGATTGCAAACGCAGCGCTTCCTCCGCCTGCTTGCGCGCCGTTACGTCCTGGCAGGTGCCGAAGCCGCCGAGCAGCGCGCCGCTTGCGTCGAATTCCAGTTCGGCCTGCTCATGGATCCAGCGCAGGTCGCCTCCGACGATGGTGCGGTGGTCGATGCTGTAGCGCTCGCCGCGGAGCCCCACCTGCCAGGCCTGGTCCACCGCCTCTCGGTCCTCCGGAAGAACGCAATCCAGGAACGCCTCATACGTCAGCGGCGTCCCGAGAGGAATGCCGAACATACGGTAGGCCTCGGCGGACCAGTTCAGGATGTTGCGCCGAACGTCGAGCCGCCAGCTTCCAATGTGACCGACGGCCTGGGCGCGGGCCAGGTCCGCTTCGCGCTCGCGCAGCGCTTCTTCGGCCCGCTTGCGCTCCGTGATGTCGGCACACATGGCGAGATTGCCGACGTGCTTTCCGGTGAAGTCGTAAATAGGGGTGCCGCTGGCATATACCCAGAGCTCTCTGCCGTCCTTGCGCAGCCATCTGGCTTCGTATCGCTCGGATTCGCCTGACGTGCCCCTCTCGATTCTGGCGGCCAACGCGGCAACTGCGGCTGAGTCAGAGGAGTCGACGAGGGAGGCGCCGGGCTTGCCGATGAGCTCCTGGACGCTGTAGCCCAGCATCTCAGCCATCTTCGCATTGGCGAACGTGATAACGCCCTCCGTGTCGGCCGTCATAATGCCTTCCTGCGCGGTCTCGACAATGCGCCTGTAGTTGGACTCGCTCTCGCGCAGCGCCTCCTCCGCCTGCGTGCGTTCGCTGATGTCTTGAAACGCGGTCGCGAAGGTACCCCTGGCGGGCGAGAAGACAGTTATGCTGAAGTGCTTCTGCATCGGCGGGAAATAGGTTTCGAATGAATGCGGTTTCCCGGAAGACGCAACTCTTGCGTAGATATCCAGGTAGGGCGCCTCACGGGTGCCGTAGAGCTGTGAAGCCCTCTTCCCGACGCTCTCCGCCCTGCCGAGACCACTTATAAGCTCATAGGAGGGATTTACATCCGTTATGATATAATCGATGGGCTGGCCGGAGTCGTTATAGACGACTTCGTGGATAGCGACTCCCTCTACCATAGAAGAATACAGGGCAGAGAATCTCGCCTCGCCTTCGCGGAGTGCGTCTTCGGCGCGGCGGCGGCTGGTGATGTCGCGGCCGTAAATGTTTGCGTAGCCGGCGCTGGGAATCGGTATGACGTTGAGGGACCAGATCCGCCCGTTCATCTCCATATCGACGATGGTTTGCTTTGGTTTTCGCCTGCCGAGCACCTCGGCGACGAGGGAGCGCACTGTGTCGGGCGCCATTTCGCCGACGGCGCAGCCCCAATCCTCCAGCCAGACGTTGCTCGCCTGATTGGCGTACATGAGCATGCCGTAGCGGCTGACCCGCAGGACGGGGTTGGGGTTCTCCGCGGGGAACCTCGCCAGGCTCTCGATCTCCGCCTGGGCGCGCTTGCGGTCTGTGATGTCGCGGATCGTGGCCTGGGCGGCGGGCTCGCCTTCATATTCGATGGGCGAGGAGATGACCTCAACAGGCACCTGCCGCCCGTCCAACCGGATGATAGAAGTTTCTCGCAGGGGCACCTTCTGGCCGGCCATGAGGGTGTGGACGCGCTCCTTTAGCTTCTCGGCGTGGTTGGGGTTGGCGAGCTTCAAGACATTGTGCTCCGCGAGTTCTTCCAAGCTCTTCGCGCCGTATAGGTCAACCGCTGCGGGATTGGCGTAGAGGACCCGGCCGTCGCGGTGGACGAGAATGGCGTCGGGCGCCGATTCCATGAGCGAGCGGTAGCGCTCCTCGCTCTCACGCAGCGCTGGGGGGCTCTTCGCCGGGCGGCGTCCTGGTGCCTTGTCGCGGTGGGATTGCTTAGCGCACATCGGCTGACCTCATTCTCAGGGGGATTGGAGTCGACTGACGTAATCCTCAGGGGGGATGGACAAACGGCGTCCGGACGGGGAACAGTTCCTTTGACTGGGAGTCCACGTCATTTAATGATTATATCAAAGGCGGGGCGCCGATGGCTGCGCGGCGCAGCATTTGAAGCGTCGCTCTCCGCTGCGCGCCGGACGGTCGGATCCGGTGGGCGTTGAGGACGGCGGCGCGCCGGCCTGATAGCTCGTACCGTGTGATCGGGCGTATGATCGCAAGTGGAGAGAGATGGTCGGAATTGACCCCCTGGTCGAGGAAGTGCTGGTGGCGGCGGTGGCGGTCAGCGTTCTGATAGCGTTGATCTCTGTGCTCTACTGGCTGTCTACGGGCCTCTCGCCGTGGCCTGTCGTGATCCTGGCGGCGATAGCAGGCTTCGCGCCGGGCATCGCAATGCTCTCGATTGCTTCTCCGCGACATCATAGATGAGCGTGACGCTCTGGCCGTCCGAGCGCTTCCCCGCACCGTGTCACCAATGTTACGAGCGAGTTCAGTCCGTTGACCGCGTCCGCCGCGAGAGCGTAGATTTGTTTGGGGGAGCTACGCGTTGGAGGCGGGTGAGATGAAGCGGCCTTTGTTATTCGGATTGACGGCGCTACTCTCGGTCGCCGGCCTGCTGGTGGCGGGCTGCGGTGGGAATGAAGCGGCCTCGGGCTCGGACAGCAGCGCTGCGCCGGGCGTCACCGACAATCAGATCCTTCTCGGCACGCATCTACCGCTGAGCGGCTCACCGGCGGCGGCCTACGGCGTCATCGCCGACGGGATGAGCGCCTACTTCGACTACATCAACTCGCAGGGCGGCGTCTACGGCCGGAAGATCAAGCTGATCATCGGGGATGACCACTTCAGCCCGCCGGACGCCATGGAGGTGGTGCGGAATGAGGTGGAGCAGCAGCATGTGCTTGCAATCGTCGGCGGTGTGGGCGACCAGACGGAGCTGGCGGTGATGAAGTACCTGGAAGATCAGGGCGTTCCGGACATGTTTGTCGGCGGCGGGCTTCCGATCTTCACCGATCCGCTGGTGCGGACGCGCTTCACGATGGAGACGGACTACGTGACAGAGGCGAAGATAATGGGCGATTTCGTGGATAAGAACCTAACGGGCAAGCGCGAGGGCATTCTCTATGAAGACGATGAGGCCGGCCTTACCGGCGTGTCGGCGGTGGAGGACCTGCTGAAGGAAAAGAACAGCGACATCCAGATCGTCTCCAAGCAGGCGTACGACCCCACCACGGCGGACGTGACGGCTCAGATGGAGCGGCTGAAGGCGGACAATCCGGACTTCGTGGTGCTGATGGCGAACGTGGCTGCCGCTGCCAACGCGATCAAGGTCAGCCGCGAGGTGCTGAACTGGAACGTGCCCTTTGTAATCAGCGCAGTCTCCGCCGTCGAAGCGACGATAGCGCTGGCTGGACCAGCGAACATCGAGGGGACTATCAGCATGACGACGGGCAAGATGATCTCGGAGACGAACGACGCCGGCGTGCAACGTCACATTGAGCTGATGAAGGAGTTCGAGCCAAGCGTCGAGCCGAGCGGCCTGACGGAGTACGGCATGGCCGTCGCGGAGCTGACGGTCCAGGCACTGAAGAACGCGGGCCCGAATCTTACCCGCGACAGCCTCATCACGGGGGCGGAGAATATCCGCGACTACTGCGGTCTCCTTGGCCTTGGTCCGGTGAACCTCAGCCCGACAGACCATCGCGTGGCAGAGGGCGGCTGGCCGGAGAGGGTCATCGACGGCAAGTGGGTGCGCATCGGCGAGCCCTCGAACTACGAGTCGACGCCCGGCGACGTGTACGCCTGCACGGGCGAGGGCCAGCCGATCTATAAAGCCACCAGTACGCCCAGTTCTCCGTAAGAAGACCTTGTCGGCCGGTTGAACGCCGAAATGGCGGCAAGTACTATTATCCAAGCCACAAAACCCAGATAGAGGTCGACGTGGCATGAGGGCGACGGCGGGGACGATCACGAGCGCGGCGATCATCATGGTGGCGGTGGCGACGATCTTCGCCTTTACACGCTACATCGGCCTCAAGCAGTTCGGATTCGGGTTGGCGGTTGCCATTCTTATCGACGCGACCGTCATCCGCTCGATCTTGCTGCCGGCGAGCATGAAGCTTCTCGGCGATTACAACTGGTATCTGCCGAAGTGGCTGGAGTGGCTGCCCCACGTGCGCGCGGCGGAGTGACGGGGCGGCTGGACAGTCTACTCGACGGCGGCTTCACCGTCGAAGGGTGGTGGCTTCTCCTCTTTTCCCACGTGCGCGTACTCGCGCAGGGGAATGTCCTGCAGCAGCAACGAAACGAGGAACGCCACGACCATCATGGGGACTGCCCAGAGGAAGACCGAGTCAAGCGACAGGGAGAAGGCGTGAATGACGCCGGCATGGATCGCCGGCGGCAAGGCCCTTAGCTGCGCAGGGCTGGCCGTCAGCACGTTGGGATTGAGCTGCCCGAGCATCTGCGGCGGGACGGTCTGCTTCAGCTCGGAGGTCACTCGATTGCTGAGGATGGCGCCGAAGATGGCGACGCCGAAGGCGGAGCCCAGCGACCGGAACAGGTTTACGCCGGCGGTCCCCGCGCCCAGGTCCTTGTGCAGCACGGCGTTCTGGACGGCCAGGATGGGCACCTGCATAACCATGCCGAGGCCGATGCCGAGCACGGCCATGAAGAGAGCGGCCTGAAGCGATGAAGTCGCATCGTTCATCCTCGACAGCAGGTACATGCCGACGATCATGATCGCGGTGCCAATGATCGGGAACATGCGATAGCGCCCGATCTTGCTGATAATCCGTCCGCCGCCGACCGCAGCGAGAAAGACCGTCGCCATCAACGGCAGCATAGACAGCCCGGACATCGTGGCGCTGGTGCCGCGCACGACCTGGAAGTAGATGGGCAGGTACGATACTGATCCCAGAAAACCGATGCCGACGATGAACGAGAGAGCGGTCGCGACGGCAAAGACCTTGTTCTGGAAAAGCCGAAGCGGCAGCAGGGGCTCCGCCACGCGGGCTTCGTTCAGAAGGAAGAAGCCGAGAAGGACGACTCCCACGACTCCCAGGCCGATTATCATCGGCGAGAGCCATGGATATTCGATGCCCCCCAGGGACGTGAGCAGCAAGAGGGCGCTGATACCCGAAACCATCAGCAGTGAGCCTGCGTAGTCGATACGCTGCTCGAAGCGGCGGATTGGCATGCGCAGGACGAAGGACGTCACTATAAGCGCCATGATGCCGATGGGAAGGTTTACGTAGAACACCCAGCGCCAGGTGAGGTTATCGGTAAAGAAGCCGCCGATGAGCGGGCCGGCGACGGCAGCGATCGCGAATATCGAACCCATGTAGCCCTGGTAGCGGCCCCTTTCACGAGGGGCGATGATATCGCCGACGATCGTCTGCGACAGGATCATGATGCCGCCGGCGCCAAGGCCCTGGATGCCACGGAAGCCGATTAGCTCTGCCATGTTCTGCGACAAGCCGCATAGCAATGAGCCGACGAGGAAGACCACTATCGCCGCCTGGAAGAGGATCTTCCGGCCGTACAGATCGCTTAGCTTGCCGTAGAGCGGCATAGAGGCGGTGGAGGAAAGGAGGTAGGCGGTGATGACCCAGGAAAGGTGTTCCAGCCCTCCCAGCTCGCCGGTGATGGTGGGAAGCGCGGTGGAGACGACCGTCTGGTCGAGAGAGGACAGCAGCATCCCGGCCATCAGACCGAGGAAGACGATCTGAATCTGGCGGTGCGAGAGTTGCGTCGGGGGCTGAAACTCGTCGCTCATCTTCGCTTGCCCTGTTACCGGCGCAAGACGCTCTCCTGAGACGCGCCGTCGAACAAAAAAACCATGCGTCGAGTGTGCATGGCACACTTCTACTGTATGTCGGCTCGATGATTGGAGCAACCCAACCGAACAATTGACGGGGCTCGACGGCGGTGATAAATTCATAGCTTGGAAATGGACAACATACGAGACGGATACGCTTCCGCAGCCGATGTCACCGCCGGGCCGGAGGAGCAACGCGAGGAGCTTTAGCGCCGCTTGGGCGCGTCGGACTTGGTCTGATCGAACGCCTCATCCCTCAATCGCCGATCCGGTGGTAGAATTACCTTGACAGGCCGCCTGTCCAGCGACGAGGCGTCGCTTCGGTCCCCTGATCCCCATCAGTCTCAAGGAGGAGACGCCGTTGACGGAAGATCCCAGCATGGAGCTACGGCCGGACATTACTGTCCGCGCCCATGACGCCTCGGAGGAGGGCAATCCGACCAGTCAGATCGACGAGCTCTGCGTCAACACGATCCGCACGCTGGCGATGGACGCGGTGCAGAAGGCGAACTCCGGCCACCCGGGCACGCCGATGGGGCTGGCGCCGCTAGCCTACGTCCTCTGGCGGAAGTACCTGAGGCACAATCCGCGCAATCCCGCCTGGCCGAACCGCGACCGCTTCGTCCTTTCCGCGGGGCATGCGTCGATGCTGCTGTACGCGATGCTCTATCTCACGGGCTACGACCTGACGCTTGACGACATCAAGCGGTTCCGGCAGTGGGACTCGAAGACGCCGGGGCACCCGGAGCGCGGCCGCACGCCGGGCGTCGAGGTGACGACGGGGCCGTTGGGACAGGGCATCGCCAACGCCGTCGGCATGGCGGTTGCCGAGCACATGCTGGCGGAGCGCTTCAACCGCCCTGATGGCGAGATTGTCGACCACTACACGTACGTCATTGCCAGCGACGGCGACATGATGGAGGGCGTCTCGTCCGAAGTGTGCTCCCTGGCCGGCGGCCTGGCTTTGAAGAAGCTCATCGTCTTCTACGACGACAACCACATCACCATTGAGGGCTCGACCGACCTCGCTTTCCTGGAAAGCGTGGGCGACCGGTTTCGCGCTTACGGCTGGCATGTCCTGGAGCTTCCCGACGGCAACGACCTGGAGGCGATAGACAGCGTCATCGCCGAGGCGCGCGCCGATCGGGAGAAGCCGGTGCTGGTCGTCGTCCGAACGCACATCGCTTACGGCTCACCGAACAAGCAGGACACGGCGGCGGCGCACGGGGCGCCTCTGGGCGAGGAGGAGGTGCGGCTGACGAAGAAGAACCTGGGCTGGCCGTGTGAGGAGCCGTTCACCGTGCCGGAGGAAGCGCTCTCCGTCTTCAGCCAGGCCATCGAGAGCGGGTGGTCCGCAGAAGAGGCGTGGCGACGCCGGCTCGACGAATACGCAGCGGCCCATCCGGAGGAAGCGGCGGAGTTTGAGCGAATGCTCTTCCGTCGCCTGCCCAACGGCTGGGAGAAGGCGTTGCCGTCGTTCGCGGACGGCGAGAAGATGGCGACGCGCGCCGCCTCCGGCGCCGTGCTCAACGCTCTGGCGCCGCTCATCCCGGAGCTCGTCGGAGGCTCCGCTGACCTGGCGCCCTCCACCGATACCTACCTGAAGGGCTACGCCGACGTAATGAGCGGCAACTTCTCGGGGCGCAACTTCCACTTCGGCGTCCGCGAGCATGCGATGGCGGCGGTGCTCAACGGCATGGCGGCCCATGGCGGCTTTCGCGTCTACGGCGGCACGTTCCTTATCTTCTCCGACTACATGCGTCCGGCGATCCGGCTGGCGGCGCTGGAGTCGCTGCCGGTCGTCTTCGTCTTCAGCCACGACTCCATCGGACTGGGCGAGGACGGACCGACGCACCAGCCGATAGAGCACCTGGCCAGCCTTCGCGCTATACCGAACCTGCTGCTGCTGCGGCCGGCGGACGCCAACGAGACGGTGGCTGCCTGGCGGCTGGCGCTGGAGCGCGACGACGGCCCAACGGCGCTGATCCTGACGCGTCAGAAGGTGCCGGTGCTGCGGCCGGGCGGCGATGTCGAGCGGGGCGCATACGTGGTGGAGGACGGCAAGGACGTTGTGCTCATCGGCACGGGGTCGGAAGTATCGCTCTGCCTGGCGGCGCGGAAGCTGCTCGCCGAGGAGGGCATCTCAGCGCGCGTTGTGTCCATGCCGTCGTGGAAGCTGTTCCGGGAGCAGACGCAGGAATATCGTGACATGGTGATGCCGCCGGGCATCCCGCGTCTGGCCGTTGAGGCCGCAGCGACGTTCGGCTGGTGCGAGTGGGCGGACGACGTGATAGGAATCGATCATTTCGGCGAGTCGGCGCCGGGCGAGGTGCTGTTCGAGAGGTTCGGCTTCACGCCGGAGAACGTTGCCGCGCGGGCGAAGAAGCTGGTGCGACGATGAAGGTCGCGGTCGCGGCTGATCACGGCGGGTACGAGCTGAAGCAGCGTCTGGCGGCGTCGCTGCGCGACTGGGGCCACGACGTGCTGGACCTGGGCGCGGCGTCGTACGAGGGCGCGGACGACTACCCGGACTTCGCGCTGGCCCTCGGACGCGCCGTCGTCGAGGGACGGGTCGAGCGGGGCGTCCTGGTTTGCGGCTCAGGCGCCGGCGCCGCCGTCGCCGCGAACAAGATACGGGGCATCCGTGCTGCCCTGGCTCACGACTGCTATACGGCGCGTCAGATGGTCGAACACGACGACGTCAACGTCTGCTGCCTGGGGGCGCGCGTCATCGGGCCGGAGCTTGCGGTTGAGATCGTGCGCACGTTCATGGGCGCAGCGTTCAGCGGCGAGGAGCGCCACGTGCGGCGGCTGGCAAAAGTTGCGGCAATGGAGAAGGATCAAGGATGAACCCCCCACACGCGTTGAGAGAGCAAGGACAGAGCGTCTGGCTGGACTACCTGCGGCGCGGGCTGGTCGAATCGGGTGAGTTGAGGCGCCTGATGAACGATTTCGCCGTCGCCGGCATCACCTCCAATCCGACCATCTTCAATAAGGCGATCTCCGGCTCCACGGACTACGACCAGGCCCTGCGCGCCCTCGTCGAAAGCGGCGAGCGCGACCCGAAGACGCTCTTCTGGCGCCTGGCGGTCGACGACATCGCGATGGCGGCGGACGTGTTCGGGCCGCTCTTCGACAGGCTGGACGGCGGCGACGGTTTCGTCAGTCTGGAGGCGTCGCCCGGGCTGGCACACGACACCGCGGGCACCATCGCCGAGGTGAAGGAGCTGTGGCGTCATCTGGGGCGGCCGAACGTCATGATCAAGGTGCCCGGCACACCCGAAGGCGTCCCCGCGATCGAAGAACTGACGGCGCAGGGCATCAACATCAACGTTACGTTGCTTTTCAGCGTGAAGGCGTACGAGCAGGTCGCGCTGGCGTATATCAAGGGGATCGAGCGGCGACTGGAGGCCGGGCAGTCGCTGAAGGGGATCAGTAGTGTTGCCTCTTTCTTCGTCTCGCGCGTCGACACCGCGGCCGATGCGCTGCTGCCGGACGGCTCGCCGCTGCGGGGCAAGGTTGCCGTCGCAAACGCGAAGACGGCCTATCAGCTCTTCAAACGGTTCTTCTCCGGCGAGCGCTGGCTGCGGCTGGCGGCGGCGGGCGCGCGCGTTCAGAGGCCGCTATGGGCTTCGACCGGCACAAAGAACGCCGCCTACTCTGACGTCCTCTACGTTGAGGAACTCATCGGGCCGGACACGGTGAACACGATGCCGGAGGCGACCCTGCGGGCCTTCGCGGACCACGGGCGCGTGGCTCCGAGGCTGGAGGCGGGGGCCGAGGAAGCGGAGCGCGTCATTGCCTCGTTGCCCTCGGCCGGCATCGACCTCGACGCGGTGACCGCCAAGCTGCTGGACGACGGGGTGGCGGCCTTTTCGGGAGACTTCGACAAGCTGCTGGAGACCATCGACAAGAAATGCAGCGCCATCGTTGCGGAGGAACGGCGGCCGCTGGTCAGCCTGGGCGCGCTCGGCGGTGCCGTGGAAATGCGGCTGGCGCAACTGGCGCGCGAGGATGTGCCGCGGCGCATCTGGGCCAGAGACCACACCGTCTGGAAGCCAGACCCGAAGGAGATCAGCGATCGCCTGGGCTGGCTTACGGTCGCGGAGCAGATGACCGATGCCGTTGCGGAGCTAACCGCCTTCGGCCGCCGCGTCGCCGACGAGGGTTTTCGGGACGCGGTGCTCATGGGCATGGGCGGCTCCAGCCTGGCGCCGGAGGTCATCCATGCCACGTTTGGCGCAATGCCGGGCCATGCCTACCGGCAGGCAAGCTTTCCGCGCCTGCACGTCCTGGACACGACGGACCCGGGCAGCATCCTGGCGCTGGAGCGCTCGCTAGACCTCAGGAGGACGCTGTTCATCGTCGCCAGCAAGTCGGGCAGCACTGTCGAGACGGCCTGCCAGTGCGCTTATTTCTATGACAAAGCGCCGCGCGGCGACCAGTTCGTCGCCATCACCGACGCCGGCTCATCGCTGGAGGCGCTTGCCGTCGAGAAAGGCTTCCGGCGGGTCTTCCTCAATCCGAGCGACATCGGCGGACGGTACTCGGCGCTGTCCTACTTTGGGCTGGCACCGGCGGCGATTGTCGGCGCGCCCATCGGCGAGCTCGTCGAGCAGGCGACGGAGATGGCCTGCGCCTGCGCGTCCTACGTCCCGGTGGCGGACAACCCGGGGCTGTGGCTCGGCGCCGTCATGGCGGAGGCGGCGCTGGCGGGTCGCGACAAGCTGACGCTTGTCCTGCCGCCGGCGATCTCGACGTTCGGGACATGGGCGGAGCAACTCGTGGCGGAATCGACCGGCAAGGAGGGCAAGGGCATCCTGCCCGTCGAGGGCGAGCCGCTGGGGCCCGCCGGCGTCTACGGCGACGACCGTCTCTTTGTCTCGCTGGGTGAGCCGGTGGAACTGCGTCCAGTCGCGACGCTGAAGTTCGACGGCCCGACGCGGCTGGGAGCGGAGTTCTTCCGCTGGGAGTTCGCGACAGCGGTGGCCGGCGCCATTCTCGGCATCAACCCCTTCGACCAGCCGAACGTCCAGGAGGCGAAAGACGCCACGAATCGCATTCTCGCCGCTGCGCAGGACGGGCTGCCCGAAGTCACCAACGACGATCTGGCCGTGCTCCTCAGCCACGTCCACCCCGGCGACTACATCGCTATCACCGCCTTCATTGCGCGGAACGCTGAGAACGAGGAGGCGCTGCGTCGCGTGCGCGTACGCCTGCGCGATCACTTCAAGGTCGCTACGACGGTTGGCTTTGGGCCGCGCTATCTCCATTCGACTGGTCAGCTCCACAAGGGCGGCCCCAACAAGGGCGTCTTCATCCAGGTTGTCTCTCCGGACGCGGAAGACGTGTCGATTCCAGGCCGGCCGTACACTTTCGGGAAGCTGAAGGCAGCGCAGGCTCTCGGCGATCTGGAATCGCTGCGGGCGCACGGGCGTCGCGCCGGCCGCGTGCCGCTCGAAACGCTGCTCGGCTGGAGGGCATGATGCAGATAGGGATGGTCGGTCTGGGCCGCATGGGCGGCAACATGGCGGAGCGACTGCGTCGCGGCGGGCACGACGTCATCGGCTATGACAACGACCCGGCGAAGTCGCAGGCGGCGTCGCTGGCAGACCTTGTCGCGAAGCTTCAGGCGCCGAGAACCGTGTGGCTGATGCTGCCCGCCGGCGAAGTGACCGAGCAGAGCATCAAGGAGCTCGCCGGGCTCCTTCAAGCGGGAGACCTGGTCGTCGAGGGCGGCAACTCGAACTTCCGCGACAGCATCCGGCGCGGCGGCGAGCTGACGGAGCGTGGCCTCCTGTTCGTCGATGCGGGCGTCTCGGGCGGCATCTGGGGGCTGGACATCGGCTTCTGCCTGATGACCGGCGGCAGCGACGAGGCTTTCCGGCGCATCGAACCCGCGCTGAAGACGCTGGCGCCTCCGGACGGATACGCGCACGTCGGACCTGTCGGCGCCGGGCATTTCGCCAAGATGGTACACAACGGCATCGAGTACGCGATGCTGGAAGCGTACGCGGAGGGCTTCGACGTACTGGCGGCGTCAGAGTTCAACTTCGACCTCCACGAGCTGGCGCGGCTCTGGAATCAGGGCAGCGTCGTGCGGTCATGGCTGTTGGAGCTGGCGGAGCGCGCCTTCGCCGCCGACCCGCGCCTGGCCGAGATCCGCGGCTACGTCGACGACTCCGGCGAGGGGCGCTGGACCGTGCTGGAGGCAATCGGCGAGAGCGTTCCGGCGCCGGCGATTGCGCTGAGTCTCTTCCGTCGCTTTGAGTCGCGGCAGGAGGACTCCTTCGCCATGAAGGTCATCGCGGCGCTGCGCAAGGAATTCGGCGGGCACCCGGTGAAGACGGAGTAGCGGCCGGCGACCGCCATGCAGCGCGAGCTCATCGTCACGGACGACATGCCACGGGAGGCGGTCCGGCTGTTCCGGGAGGCAAGCCCGCGGACGCTCGTCTTGGCGGGGGGCGAGACGCCTCGACCCATCTACAAACGGCTCGCGCGGGAGAAGTACGCCTGGGACGAGGTGGACGTGTTCTTCGGGGATGAGCGCTGCGTGCCGCCGGACCATCCCGACTCCAACTATCGCATGGCAAACGAGACGCTTCTCTCTTTCGTCCCGGCGCGCGTTCACCGCATGCCGGGCGAAAGCTGCGACGCGGAAACATACGAGCGGGAGCTGCGCGAGTTCTTCGGCGGCGTGCCGCGCTTCGACCTGGTGTTCCTGGGGCTTGGCGCGGACGGGCACACCGCGTCGCTATTCCCAGGCGATGCGGCCCTCGACGAGAAGGAGCGCTGGGTTGTCCGCGTGCTCCGTCCGGACCACGAGCGGCTGACGCTCACGCCGCCGGTGCTTTCAACGGCGCGGCTGGCGGTCTTCCTGGTCGCCGGAGCCGAGAAGCGCGATGCGCTGCGACGAATGACGGCCGGCGAAGACATACTGGCGAACCGGGTTTCGGCCGAGCGCGTCGTCGTGCTGGCGGACGCGGCGGCAGCGGCGGAGGCGGCTGAGCGGTAGTCGGCGGTGGCGTTTTCCGTCCGCTTGCATTTTAATTCACAAGGCCGCTATGCTCACGAAGGCATAGCGGTTTTGCTATGTAGAGGGGCGCCATTTCTCGGGGGGTCAACCGGGCAAAGGTCGGATGGGAACTGATTTCTGGCCGTTCTTCCTCTACCTCGGCGCCAGCGTTGTCGTGCTGGCAGGAATGCTTATTTTCTCCTTCCTGCTCGGGCAACGCCACCGTGAAGCGGCGACCGACGACCCCTACGAATCGGGAATCCTGCCGACAGGCACTGCGCGCGTCCGCTACGACGTCCTTTACTACCTCGTCGCGATGTTTTTCGTCGTCTTCGATCTCGAGGCCGTGTTCATCTTCCTCTGGGCCGTCGCCCTGCGAAGGGTCGGCTGGACCGGCTACATCGACGCTACAGTCTTCATCGGCGTCCTGGTCGCCGGCCTGGCGTATCTCTGGCGGTTGGGCGCGCTCGATTGGGGCACCTTGAGCCGGGGAGGGCAGCGAAATGACACCTGACGGCCTCCAGCGCGTCCCCGACACGATCGAGCGCCCGGGCGAAGGGCGTGGGCAAAGCGCTATCGACGCGATGGTCTCGCGCATCGTCGTCCTCACGCGCTTGCAGGACCTGATCGCCTGGGGGCGCAAGAACTCCCTCTGGCCGTTCAACTTCGGGCTTTCCTGCTGCTACGTCGAGATGGCGACCAGTATTACCAGCCGCTATGATATCTCCCGCTTCGGCGCGGAGGTGATCCGCGGCACGCCCCGCGAGGCCGACGTGATGATCGTTGCCGGGACCGTCTTCCGGAAGATGGCGCCCTCCGTCAAGCGGCTGTACGAGCAGATGATGGAGCCGCGGTGGATCATATCGATGGGGTCGTGCGCCAATTCCGGCGGCATGTACGACATCTACAGCGTGGTGCAGGGCGTCGACAAGTTCATGCCGGTCGACGTCTACGTCCCGGGCTGTCCACCGCGGCCGGACGCCTTCGAGGAGGGGCTGATCCTGCTGCAGAAGGCGGTGGGAAGCGAGAAGCGGCCGCTGAGCTGGGTCGTCGGCGACCAGGGCGTCTACAAGGCGGCCCCGCCTTCGCAGCGCGACCTGAAGCGCGCGGAGCGGACGGCGATTGAGACGTATCGCCCGATAAACGAAGTCTAGAGCGGGAACGAATGCCGGAAGCTGAAGTTCAGACGCAGCAGGACGCCGCCGCCGAGCCCGGCATAGCCCGGGAGCTCCGCGCGCGCTTCCCGAACGCCGCCTTTACCCTTCAGCAGACCCGCGACGGAATCCCGACTGTCTGGACTGCGAAGGAAGACATCGTTCCTGTGCTGCGCTTTCTCAAGTCGGAGGCGGCTCGCCCTTACGCGCAGCTCTACGACCTGACGGCGATCGACGAGCGCATGCGCACGCACCGTGAGGGGCAGCCAGCGAGCGACTTCACGGTCGTGTACCACCTTATTTCTTACGAGCGCAACGAGGACGTGCGGCTGAAGGTGGCGCTCAACGAGGACAAGCCCTCGCTGCCCAGCGCCGTCGACGTCTTCCCGAACGCCAACTGGTACGAGCGCGAGGCGTGGGACATGTTCGGCGTGGTCTTCGATGGGCATCCGAACCTGCGACGCATTCTCATGCCGAACACGTGGAAGGGCCATCCGCTGCGCAAGGACCACCCCGCGCGGGCGACGGAACTGCCGCCGTTCAGCCTTTCGGACGCGCAGGAGGAGGAGGAACAGAAGGCGATGCAGTTCCGCCCCGAGGACTGGGGCATGAAGCGTCAGACTGAGGACGCCGACCTCATCTTCCTCAATTTGGGGCCGCAGCATCCCGGAACGCACGGCGTGCTGCGCGTCGTTCTGCAGCTTGACGGCGAGCGCGTCGTCGATGCCGTGCCGGACATCGGCTACCACCACCGGGGCGCCGAGAAGATGGGCGAGCGGCAGTCCTGGCACAGCTACATTCCCTACACCGACCGCGTCGAGTATCTCGGCGGCGTGATGAACAACCTGCCTTACGTGCTCGCCGTCGAGAAGCTGGCGGGCATTGAGGTGCCGGACCGCGTGAAGGTCATCCGGGTCATGATGTGCGAGCTCTTTCGCATCATGAGCCATCTCGTGTGGTGGGGAACCTTCGCCGGCGACGTGGGCGCCCTGTCGCCCGTTTTTTACATGTTCAGCGACCGCGAGCGCGCCTTCGGGATCGTCGAATCGGTCTGCGGCGGGCGAATGCATCCGAGCTGGTTCCGCATCGGCGGCGTGGCGCATGACCTGCCCGATGGCTGGGAGCCGATGATGCGGGACTTCGTGGCCCTGCTGCCGCCGCACCTCAAGGAGTGGGACGACCTGGTGATGAAGAACCCGATCTTCAAGGCGCGCACGCAGGGGATCGGGGCATATACGCTGCGCGACGCTATGGACTGGGGCGTAACCGGCCCGGGCCTGCGCGCCTGCGGCTTCGAGTGGGACTGGCGCAAGAACCGTCCTTATTCGGGCTATGAGCAGTTCGATTTCGAGATCCCGACGGCGACGAATGGCGACTGCTACGACCGCGCCGTCATTCGCGTCGAGGAGATTCGGCAGAGCCTGCGCATCATCCAGCAGTGCATCGACAACATGCCTTCCGGTTCGTACAAGTCGGACCATCCGCTGGCGACGCCGCCGCGCAAAGACCGCACGATGCACGACATCGAGACGCTGATCACGCACTTCGTCAACGTGGCCTGGGGTCCGGTGATACCGCCGGGCGAGGCTGCGGTGGGCGTCGAGGCGACGAAGGGGAACAACACCTATTACCTGATCAGCGACGGCAACACGATGTCGTACCGCACGCGCATCCGGACGCCGACGTTCCCGCACATGCAGATGGTGCCGTTGATGTCGCGCGGCGCCCTGATTCCGGACGTGATGGCGATACTCGGCAGCATCGACTATGTGCTTTCGGACGTGGACCGCTGAGGTGAGGATTTGCTGACGCAGGAAGAGCGAGAAGAGATAGACGCCGCGGTGGCGATGTCGGGGCGAAATCGCGCCGCCAGCATCGACGCCATGATGTCGGTGCAGCAGCATCGCGGCTGGCTCTCCGACGAGACGCTGGCGGATATCGCCGACTACCTGCGCCTGTCGCCGGCGGAGCTCGACTCCGTGGCTACGTTCTATAACCTGATCTTTCGGCAGCCGGTCGGCCGGCACGTCATCATGGTGTGCGACAGCGTGAGCTGCTGGCTGCTGGACTTCGAGACGCTGCTCGACCACTTGAAGTCGAAACTCGGCGTCGAAGTCGGCGGGACAACGGGGGATGGGCGCTTCACGCTGCTGACGACGGTGTGCCTGGGCGCCTGCGACCTGGCGCCAGTGATGATGGTCGACGGGACTCAGTACGGAAACCTGACGCCGGAGAAGATCGACGCGATCCTCGGGGAGTGCAAGTAATGGACGAGAAGCCGCTGACCGGTCGCATCCGTCCCGGCGAAGGGCCTGTCAGCCTCGCCGAGTACGAGCGCACGGGCGGCTATCAGGGTCTGCGCAAGGCGCTCAAGATGCCGCCAAGCGACGTCATCGAGATGGTGAAGGCGTCGACTCTGAAAGGGCGCGGCGGCGCCGGCTTTGTGACGGGCATGAAGTGGAGCTTTATCCCGGTGGGCGAAGATGCGCCGAAGCCCAAGTACGTCCTTGCCAACGGCGATGAGATGGAGCCGGGCACGTTCAAGGACCGCATCCTGATGGAGGGCGACCCGCACATGCTCATCGAGGGGATGGTCATCGCCGGCTGGGCTATCGAGGCGGAAGCGGCCTACATCTTTCTGCGCCGCGAATACGGTCCGTCGGCGGAAGCGCTGAAGAAGGCGATCGCCGAGGCGTACGCCGCCGGCTATCTGGGAAAGAATATCCTCGGCTCCGGCCTCAACCTGGAGATGCACCTTCACCTCAGCGCCGGGCGCTACATGTGCGGCGAGGAGACAGGGCTGATCAACTCGCTGGAGGGCAAGCGCGCCAATCCGCGCGACAAACCGCCGTTCCCCGCGGTCGTCGGCCTCTGGGGCAAGCCGACCACCGTCAACAACGTCGAGACGTTCTGCAACGTGCCGCACATCATCGACAAGGGCGCGGAGTGGTATCTCGGCCTTAGCAAGACGAAGGACGGCGGAACCAAGCTTTACGGCGTCAGCGGCAGGGTGAAGCGCCCCGGCTGCTGGGAGCTGCCGATGGGCACGACGATGCGCGAGCTCCTGGAAGAGCACGCCGGCGGCATGCAAGAGGGCTATCGCTTCCGCGCCCTGCTGCCGGGCGGCGCTTCGACGGACTTTCTTGTCGAAGAGCATCTGGACGTGCCGCTGGATTTCTCTTCGCTTCAGCAATACAACAGCCGGATGGGCACCGGCACCATGATCGTCCTGGACGACAAGCGATGCCCGATTGCGATGCAAGTGAACCTGCAGCACTTCTTCGCGCAGGAATCGTGCGGCTGGTGCACGCCCTGCTGGGGTGGGCTGCAGTGGGCGGAGCACGCGCTGCGCAAGATCGAAGAGGGGCGGGGCACGCCGGGAGACATCGAGGTGCTGGAACAGACGACGCGTCGCCTGCGGCCGGGCAACACGTTTTGCGCGCTGGCGCCCGGCGCGATGGAGCCGCTCCAGAGCGCGCTGGTGCACTTCCGCGACGATTTCGAGCAGCACGTTCGCGAGCAACGCTGTCCGTGGAAATGATATGGCGAAGATAATAGTCGACGAGCGCGAATACGAGGTACGGGACGGGCAGAACATGCTCCAGGCGGCGCTGTCCGTGGGGCTGGACATCCCATACTTCTGCTGGCACCCGGCGCTGGGGTCTATCGGCGCCTGCCGCCAGTGCGCCGTTCGCATCTTCCGCGACGCGAACGACACGCGAGGCAGACTCGTGATGTCGTGCATGACGCCGGCAAACGACGGCACGCGCATCTCCATCAGCGACGCCGAGGTGCGCGACTTCCGGGAAGGCATCATCGAATTGCTCATGACGAATCATCCGCACGACTGCCCGGTCTGCGACGAGGGCGGCGAGTGCCATCTGCAAGACATGACGGTGCTAACCGGCCACAACTATCGTCGCTACGACGGCAAGAAGCGCACTTTCCGGAATCAGGACCTGGGGCCGCTGGTGAACCACGAGATGAACCGCTGCATCCAGTGCTATCGCTGCGTGCGCTTCTACCGCGACTACGCCGGCGGCCGTGACTTTGACGTCTTCGGCCTTCGCGCCCGCGTCTATTACGGCCGCCAGTACGACGGCGTGCTGGAGTGCGAGTTCAGCGGCAACCTGGTGGAGGTCTGCCCGACGGGCGTTTTCACCGACAAGACACTAAAGGCGCACTACACGCGCAAGTGGGACCTCCAGACCGCGCCGTCGGTGTGCGTGCACTGCGGCGTCGGCTGCAATACGATTGCGGGCGAGCGCTACGGCTCGCTGCGGCGCATCTACAATCGCTACAACAGCGAAGTGAACGGCTACTTCCTCTGCGACCGCGGCCGCTTCGGCTACGAGTTCGTGAACGACAGTCGACGGCTGCGCAACCCGCTGCTGCGAGATGGGACGGCGGTTGGAAGAGGCGAGGCGCTGGCGACGGCAGCCGCGGCGCTCAAGGACGGGAAGCGCGTTATCGGCATAGGCTCACCGCGGGCGTCGCTGGAGGCGAACTTCGCGCTGCGCACGCTCGTCGGGGCGGAGAACTTCTACGCCGGCGTCTCGGCACAGGAGCAGGAACTCAGCCGGCTCACACTCGACATAATGCGCGACGGCCCGCGCTCGCCCTCGCTGGCCGAGATCGGGCGCTCGGATGCCGCCTTTGTCCTCGGCGAAGACGTTACGCAGACCGCGCCGATGGTTGCGCTGGCGCTGCGGCAGTCGCAGAAGCGGGCGCCCATGCGCGAGGCCGACAAGCTGCGTGTGTGTGAATGGGACGCTATGGGCGTGCGCAACTCGACGCAGGACGCGCGCGGGCCGCTCTACGTCGCGGCGACGCAGGGAACGCGGCTGGACGAGGTGGCGACACGAAGCTATCAGGCCTCGCCGGAGGAGCTGGCGCGGCTCGGATTCGCCGTGGCGCACGCTATCGACACCGCCGCGCCCGCCGTTCCGGGGCTCTCGGCGGACGTCACGGCGCTGGCGGCCGAAATCGCGACGTCGCTGGTCGCCGCTGAGGCGCCGGTCGTCGTCAGCGGCGGCGGCTGCGGCAATGCCGACGTGCTGCGCGCGGCCGCGAACGTCGCCCGGGCGCTGCGACGCAAGGGGCGCCCAGCCAAGCTCTGTCTCACTTCGCCGGAGAGCAACAGCCTCGGCCTTGCGCTGCTGGGCGGCGGAAGTTTGGCAGACGCGCTAGCGGGTGCCGCACCGGACGTCGCAATCGTACTGGAGAACGACCTATATCGACGGGCCGACGCGGCTTCCGTCGATTCCTTCCTCACTGGCGCCAAGCATGTCATCGTCGTCGACCACAGCGCGAACGCCACGACCGCGCGCGCCGAGGTTCTGCTGCCCGCGGTGACCTTCGCGGAGAGCGACGGCACTCTCGTGAACAACGAGGGCCGGGCGCAACGCTCCTACCAGGTTTACCCACCGCCCGGCGAGGTGTCCGAGAGCTGGCGCTGGCTGCGCGACCTGGCGCTGGAAGCCGGGCGGCGCGAGTTCGAAGCGTGGGCGAACATAGACGCGGTTGGCACCGCGCTGGCGACGGCAATGCCTGTCTTCGCGTGCATCACGGAGATTGCGCCGCCGGCCGACTTCCGCATCGTCGGAAGGCCGATCGCGCGGCAGTCCGGGCGCTACAGCGGCCGCACCGCTATGAACGCCAACATCAACGTCAGTGAGTTTCCCCCGCCGGAAGACGGTGATTCGCCGTTTGTGTTCTCGATGGAAGGCTACCAGGGTCAGCCGCCATCGCCGCTGATTCCCCGCTTCTGGGCACCCGGCTGGAACTCCGTGCAGTCGCTAAACAAGTTCCAGGAGGAGATTGGCGGTCCTCTGCGCGGCGGCGACCCGGGACGGCGGCTCATCGAGGCGCCGGAGAGCGCCGAAGCAGCCGATTACGTCGACGTTCCGGAGGCAAGCGCGGCACCGACCGGCCAGTATCGCCTGGTTGCGGCGCATCACATCTTCGGCTCGGAGGAGTTGAGCGCGCTGGCGCCCGGAATCGCGAAACTTTCGCCGCAGCCTTACGCCGGCCTCAGCGCCGAAGATGCGAAAGAGGCGTCGCTGGAGCCGGGCCAGGAAGTAGCGATTGCAATGGAAGGCCAAACGCTGCGTCTGCCGGTGCGCGTTGTCGCCGGACTGCCGAAGGGCGTAGTTGCGCTGCCGGTTGGGCTGACGGGGATGGCCTGGCTGAAGCTGCCGGCCTGGGGCGAGCTGAAAGGCCTCAGCAGCGAGAAGGGGGCGGCGCAGTGAACGACATCATTCGTTCGGTGCTGATCGTCTTCGGCGTGCTGTTCGTGGGGCTCACGGTTGCCGCCATGTCCACCTGGCTCGAGCGTCGGATGCTGGCCCTCTGGCAGGACCGCTACGGGCCGAACCGCGTGGGGCCGTTCGGGCTGCTCCAGGTAGCGGCGGACGCGATCAAGATGTTCACGAAAGAGGACTGGATCCCGCCTTACGCCGACAAAGCCGTGTTCGTGCTGGCGCCGGCGGTCATTATGCTGGCGGTGCTGATGTCCTTCACCGTTATTCCCTTCTCGTCGAGCCTGAACATCATCGGCTTGAACGTGGGGCTGCTGTTCTTCCTCGGCATGTCGTCGATGGGCGTCTACAGCATCGTCCTCGGCGGCTGGGCGTCGAACAACAAGTACTCGCTGCTCGGCGGCCTGCGAGCATCGGCGCAAATGCTTAGCTACGAGGTCTTCATGGGGCTCTCGATAACCGGCGTCGTCATGCTTGCCGGCTCGTTTGACCTGCGGGTGATCGTGGAATCGCAGAAGGCGGTCTGGTACTGCGTGCCGCAGGCACTCGGATTCGTCGTGTTCATGGTAGCGGGCGTGGCAGAGACGCGGCGTGTCCCGTTCGACTTGCCGGAGGCGGACAGCGAGATCGTCGCGGGCTTCCACTCGGAGTATTCGGCGATGAAGTTCGGCATGTTCTTCGTCGGCGAGTACCTGGGCGTGGCGCTCATCTCGGTGATGGTTGCGACGCTTTTCTTCGGCGGCTGGCGGGGTCCGCTGCTGTTCCCGCCGATATGGCTGGCGATAAAGATGTTCGTCTTCATCTGCTTCTTCATACTCCTGCGCGCCACCCTGCCGCGGCTCCGCTACGACCAGCTCATGTCCTGGGGGTGGAAGGTGATGCTGCCGCTGGCGCTGTTGAATCTGCTGGCAACCGGAGCAATCCGGTTGGCGATGGGATAGGACGAAAAGCGAATGCTAGGGATACCGCAAGGGCTGTGGATCGTTTTCAAGCACGCTTTCAAGAGGCGCGTGACGATCCAGTACCCGGAGGAGAAGCCGTACCTGGCGCCGCGATGGCGCGGACGCATCATCCTGTCGCGGATCAACGGCGAAGAGCGCTGTGTCGCGTGCTATCTTTGCGCCGCGGCCTGCCCGGTCGACTGCATCTCGCTGCAGGCGACGGAGAACGAGACAGGACGGCGCTATCCGGCGTTCTTCCGGATCAACTTCTCGCGCTGCATCTTCTGCGGCATGTGCGAGGAGGCGTGCCCGACCTACGCCATCCAACTTATCCCGGACTTCGAGATGAGCGAGTACGTGCGGCAGAACCTGGTCTACGAGAAAGAGGACCTTCTGATTAGCGGGCCGGGCAAGTATCCTGATCACGATTTTTACCGCGTCGCCGGGCTGGCGATCGGCGGCAAAGACAAAGGAGAGGCGGAGAACGAAGAGGCGCCGCGGGACGTGCGCACGCTTCTGCCCTGAGGCTTCGAGGCTAATATGAACGCTGTCTATTACATATCATCAGTGGTTGCGGTCATTGCGACGGCCGCCGCGATTACCGGCCTCAACCCCGTGCACTCGTTGCTGTACCTGATCGTATCGTTCCTGGCGGTGGCACTCGTGTTCTTCACGCTGGGCGCGCCGGTCATCGCGGCGCTGGAAGTGATCATTTATGCCGGCGCAATCATCGTGCTGTTCATCTTCGTCGTCATGATCCTGAACATCGGCAACGAAGCCGTGGAGCAGGAGAAACGCTGGACGATGGGGAAGGCGTGGATCGGGCCCGGCGCCCTGGCCTTTGTGCTCATCGCCGAGGTCGTGTACGTACTCTTCCAGAACACCAGCCACCTAACGAACGGGAGTCCGATTCAGCCAAGCGAGCTCGGCGCCACGCTCTTCGGCCCTTACATGCTGGGAGTGGAGCTGGCATCGATGGTACTGCTCGCAGGCCTGATCGGCGCCTACCACCTGGGGCGGCGCCGCCAGCCTGACGAGACGCAACAGAAGCGCGAGGAGCCTGCGGCGGGCAATGGAGCCGGCGGCGGACCAGGGGAGCCGGTGGACGCGAGCGTTGGGCGCTGAGGAGGACTGAATGGCGTCTATACCGATGGAACAGGGACTTGTCCTGGCGGCGGTGCTTTTCACCCTCGGCCTGATCGGCGTGCTCGTGCGACGTAACATCATCTTCGTGCTGCTGTCGCTGGAGGTGATGCTGAATGCTTCCGGGCTGGCTTTCATTGTAGCCGGCTATCGGTGGGCGCAGCCGGACGGCCAGATCCTGTTCTTGTTCGTCCTGACGATGGCGGCGGCCGAGGTTTCGGTGGGCCTGGCGCTGGTGCTACAGCTCCACCGCTTGTTCAAGACGCTCGACATCGACGTTGCCAGCAGAATGAGAGGCTGATTTGCTGCATCTTCTGTTCCTGGTACCGATCCTGCCGTTCTGCGGCTTTGTGATACTGGCGCTCGGCGGGCGCTGGCTGACGAAGACGCAGGTCGCGCTGGTCGGCGTCGGATCCGTTGGGCTGTCGGCGGTTATCGCCGTGTGCATCAGTCTCAACTTCGTTGCGGACGCGCCGGCGGGCAACGCCTTCTCGCAGTCGATCTGGACGTGGATAAATATAGGCGGCTTCACGCCGCACATCGCCTTCTATCTCGACTCGCTCTCCGTGATCATGATCCTGGTCGTCACCGTCGTCGGCTCGCTCATCCACCTCTATTCGGCGGAATACATGGAAGAGGAGTCGGACGGGTACGCGCGTTTCTTCGCCTGCATGAACCTGTTCGTCGGCTCCATGCTGACGCTGGTCTTGGCCGACAACCTGCTGTTGCTGTACCTGGGCTGGGAGGGTGTGGGCCTGTGCAGCTACCTGCTCATCGGCTTCTGGTACACCGACCCCGCTAACGGCCGGGCGGCGCGCAAAGCGTTCACCGTTACGCGAGTCGGCGACACCGCGATGCTGGTCGGGCTGTTGCTCCTCTTCACCAAGCTGGGGACGCTGCAGATCCAGCCGTTGATGCAGGCGGCTCAGGCGCACTGGGTCGTCGGCTCCAGCATCACCGTCGCGGCGGCCGGGCTGCTTCTCGGCGGCGCGCTGGGGAAGTCGGCGCAGTTGCCGCTGCAGACGTGGCTCCCCGACGCGATGGCCGGCCCGACGCCTGTCAGCGCGCTCATCCACGCTGCGACGATGGTCACCGCGGGCGTCTACCTGATTGCCCGCATGAACGTGCTATTCACGATGTCGCCGGTCATCCACACGACCGTGGCGGCGATCGGTGCGGGGACGCTAATCCTTGCCGGCTTCAGCGCCCTCGTCCAGCGGGACATCAAGCGCGTGCTTGCCTATTCGACTATAAGCCAGATCGGCTACATGTTCCTGGCCGTCGGCGTGGGCGCCTGGTCGGCGGCGATGTTCCACTTTATGACGCACGCTTTCTTCAAGGCCCTCCTCTTCATGGGCGCGGGCGTCGTCATCCTGGGGGAGCACCACGAGCAGGACATGTTCAAGATGGGCGGCCTTCGGAAGGAGGCGCCGCTCCTCTTCTGGACGTTCCTTGCCGGCTCGCTGTCGCTGGTTGCGCTGCCGCTGGTCACTGCCGGCTTCTATAGCAAGGACGCCATCCTCGCCGGAGCGTGGGCGTCGGACGCGGGCGGACGCTGGCTGTGGGCAGCGGGCTTCGGCGGCGCGTTTCTGACTTCGCTGTACACGTTCCGCATGGTCTTCTACGTTTTCTTTGGAGAGGTGCGGACGCCCTTCCACCTGAAGCCGGGCATCCGCCTGATGCTGCCACTGGTCGTGCTGGCCTTCCTGTCCATCGTCGGTGGCTATCTCGACCTGCCGCGCACGCTCGGCAACCAGCCCTGGTTCTCCGACTTCATGCACACGTCGCTGCCGGAGACGAAGGAACTGGCGTCAAGCACGGAGCGCAACCTTCAGATCAGCGCTTCGCTGATTTCACTCATTGGCATTTTCCTCGCCTACTACTTCTTCCTGCGCGAGCCCGGCCTGGTGCGCCGCCTGGTGGCGACGCCGGTGGGCGCGGTGCTGCACCGCTTCTGGTTCAAGGGCTGGGGTTTCGACTGGGTCTATGACAACTTCATCGTCGGAACCTACGTCAAGGTGGCGCGCGCCGACAAGAACGACCTGTTTGACATGCCGGTCGCGGCGCTGGCGCTTATCAGCCAGGGGTTAAACATTGCTCTCAGTTGGACGGAGTCGGGGCGATTGCGCTGGTACGCGGCGAGCGTGGCTGCCGGCGGCGTCATCGCTGTAGGAATCGTGGTGTTCTTCACATGATACTGACATTGCTCATCATCTGGGCGTTTGTTGGCGGCATGCTGGCGTGGATATCGGGGCGCTGGAGTCAGCTCTTGCCGCGAGTCATATCGCTGGTGACGCTGGCCATCAACATGGTCGTGCTCATCGTTATGTGGGTGCATTACTTCGGGCCAAGCAGCCCGGTGCCCAACGGCTCCTACGTCATCGAGGTGAGCCACACGTGGATTCCGCAGCTTGGTATCAGCTTCCACCTGGCGCTGGACGGGCTAAGCATGCTGCTGATCATCCTGACGAACTTCCTCGGCATCATGTCCGTCGCGACGTCCTGGAACTCGATCAAGGTGCGAGTGGGCTTCTTCCACTTCAACCTGCTCTGGATCGTCGCGTCTATTATGGGCGTGTTCCTGGCCCTCGATCTCTTCCTGTTCTACTTCTTCTGGGAGATGATGCTGGTCCCGCTGTACTTCCTGATCGCTTTCTGGGGGTACGAGAGGCGGATCTACGCATCGATCAAGTTCTTCATCTTCACTCAGGCGGGCGGGCTGCTGATGCTGCTGGCCATCCTGGGTCTCTATTTCATCCACGGCCGCGCGACCGGCGTTTACACGTTCAACTACACGCAACTGCTGGGCACGCACATGTCGGAGTCGACGGCTACGCTGCTGATGCTGGGCTTCTTCGCGGCCTTCGCCGTCAAGCTGCCGGTGGTCCCGGTTCATACGTGGCTGCCCGACGCCCATACGCAGGCGCCGACGGCCGGAAGCGTGAACCTGGCGGGGCTGGTGCTGAAGGTGGGCGCGTACGGGATGATCCGCTTCATGGTGCCGCTCTTCCCGAAGGCCGCGCTCGACTTCTCCGGCGTGGCGATGGGCCTCGCGGTCGCCAGCATTCTGTACGGCGCCGTGGTAGCCTTCGCCCAGACGGACATCAAGCGACTGGTCGCCTACACGAGCGTCAGCCATATGGGCTTCGTGCTGCTGGGAATCTTTGCCTGGAACCAGTTGGCGCTTGAGGGCGCGATCATGATTATGCTGGCGCACGCCATCACCACGGGCGCCCTCTTCATGCTTTGCGGCGACCTGAGCGAGCGCATGCACACGCGCGACATGGAGAAGATGGGAGGGCTGTGGCAAACGATACCGAAAATGGGGGCCGTGGGCATGTTCTTTGCCGTGGCCTCATTGGGCCTGCCCGGCCTGGGGAACTTCGTCGGCGAGTTCCTGGTGGTGCTCGGCACGTTCCACGCGAACACGACAATGGCGGTAGTGGCCACGCTGGGGCTCATCGTCTCCGCCGTCTACTCGCTGTGGATGCTGCAGGTCGCCTTCCAGGGGCCGAACGTTCACGGCTGGAAGCTGCCGGACATGTCGCGTCGTGAGGCGGCGATCATGGGCACGATGATAGCGATCATCGCCTGGTTCGGGCTGTACCCGCAGAGCGTTCTCTCAACCGCCCGCCAGTCGGTGGACAACCTGCAGCAGATAGTGACGACGACGAAGCCGGCCGAGACGCAGGCGCCCGGCGACGCGCCGACTCTGGTAATACAGGACGAAGGGAAGACGCAATGACCCGCAGCGGCTGGATCGACATCCTTCCCCTGATCGTCCTGGCGGCGACGCCGGTGGCCGTGATGATCGCCGTCGCGGTGCGACGCAACATGACCGTTTCTACGGCGATAACGCTCATCGGGCTCGTGGCCTCGTTCGCGATGCTGCCAATCGTCCGGACGCAGGACAATCGCCAGGCGACGGCGCTGATCGTGATGGACAACTACGCGCTCTTCTACATCGGGCTGCTGCTGGCGTCGACGCTGATTCTCGTGTTCCTCTCTTACCGCTACTTGAACTCGCATCCCGGCAATAAGGACGAATACTGGATCCTGCTGCTCCTGGCGACGCTCGGGTCCTGCGTGCTGGTGGCGAGCACGCACTTTGCGTCGTTCTTCCTGGGGCTGGAGATACTGAGCATTTCGCTGTACGCGCTTGTCGGCTACAACCGGACGAGCGCCATCGGCGTGGAGGCGGCGATCAAGTACCTGGTGCTTGCGGCCGCTTCCACGGGCTTCCTGCTGTTCGGCATGGCGCTCGTATACGGAGAGATCGGCTCGATGGAGTTCGGGCAGATCGCTTCGCTGCACAACGCCCTCGGCGACGGCCAGCGCGTCTTCTTCCTGACCGGCCTTGGGCTGATGACCGTCGGCATCGGCTTCAAGCTGGCTGTCGTGCCGTTCCACATGTGGGCGCCGGACGTCTATCAAGGTGCACCGGCTCCCGTGACGGCGTTCATCGCGTCGGTGTCCAAGGGAGGCGTGTTCGCGCTGCTGCTGCGCTTCTTTACTCAAATCAACTTCCGAGCTGACGACTCGCTCTTCTGGATATTCTTCGTCATCGCCGTTGCGTCGATGCTGGCGGGCAACCTGTTGGCGCTGATGCAGAACAACGTCAAGCGCATCCTGGCCTATTCGTCGATCGCCCACTTCGGCTATCTGCTGGTGGCCTTCATGGCGAGCGGCAACCTGCGTGTCACCGCCGTCACGCTTTACCTTATCGCCTATTTCATCGCGAGCACGGGCTGCTTTGGCGTCATCACCGTCCTCTCCGGGCCGGAGCGCGACGCCGACCGCCTGGAGGACTACCGCGGGCTGTTCTGGACGCGCCCCTTGCTGGCGGCGGTGTTCACCGGCATGCTCCTGTCGCTGGCGGGCATACCGCTGACGGCCGGCTTCATCGGCAAGTTCTACCTCGTGGCGGCGGGAGCGCAGGACTCGCTGTGGGCGCTGATCATCATCCTCGCGACGGCAAGCGTCATCTCGCTCTTCTACTACATCCGCATCATCGTGACCATGTACTCGCGGTCGGAAGGCGAGGCGGAAACGGCGCCGCTACCGCCGATGGCCTCACCGTCGGAGGGCGTGGTCCTGGTCGCGACGTCGCTGCTGGCGCTGTGGCTGGGTATCTATCCGGCGGCGCTGATCCACATCATCCCGTCCGTCATCCACTAGCGCGCCCTTTTCCTCACGGATCTGTCACGGCAGCAACCGTCCTTTTCACGACTCAGGCACCGGCGTAATCTACATTAAACGTCAACGCATCGCGCCGTCTGGTGAAAGGCGAGGTTGACTCATGGCCCTGAAGAGCCCTCCATCGCAAGACATCGTTATCACAGGCGCTTCCGGCGACCTCTCGCAGCGCAAGCTGATACCCGCCCTGTACAACCTGGCGGCGGAGAGCCTGTTGCCGCCGACCGGCCTGATCGTCGGCTTCGCGCGGAGCGACCTGGATGAGCAGCGCTTTCGGGAGCTGGCGCGGCGGGCCGTGCAGCAGTACTCGCGGACGGGCTTCGATGAGACAGTCTGGGCCGAGCTGGCGCCGCGCATCACTTACGTGCGCCACGAGCAGGACGGCTACGGCGCGGTGGCGCGCGACCTCCGCGAGAAGCAGCGGATGGTCTATCTGGCCATCCCGCCCTCGGCGCTCCCCGAGGCGGTCAACGGGCTGCGCGAAGCGGCGCTCGTGGCGGGGACGCGCATCGTGGTCGAAAAGCCGTTCGGGCATAATCTGGAGTCGGCCCGCGAACTGAACCGCGCTATCCACCAGGTGTTCCGCGAGTCGCAGGTCTTCCGCATCGACCACTACCTGGGCAAGGAGACCGTTCAGAACATCCTCGTGTTTCGCTTCGGGAACTCGGTCTTCGAGCGGGTCTGGAACCGGGATGCCGTCGATCACGTGCAGATGACCGTCGCCGAGTCCATTGGCATCGAGAACCGGGGCGCGTATTTCGAAGAGGCGGGGATCTTGCGGGACATGGTCCAGAACCACGTGCTGCAGACTCTCGCTCTGCTGACGATGGAGCCGCCCTCGAGCGTTGAGGCGGAGTCGATTCGCGACGAGAAGATCAAGGTGCTCCGCTCGATGCGGCCGCTGAACCCGGCACGGACCGTGCGCGGGCAGTACACAGCGGGGAGCGTCGGTGGGGAGCCGGCGGCGGGCTATCGCGAGGAGAAAGCCGTGTCGACGCAGTCCATGACGGAGACGTTCTTCGCGGCGGAGATGGAGATCGACTCCTGGCGCTGGGCCGGCGTACCGTTCTTCATTCGCGCGGGGAAGCGGCTGGCGACGCGGGCGACGGAGATAACGGTCGACTTCCGCGAGCCGCCGCTGCGCTTCTTCGAAGGAACCGCTGTGAAGCACCTGACGTCCGACCACCTGGTAATGCGCATCCAGCCGGACGAAGGCATCCGTTTCGCCTTCTTGGCCAAGCGCCCGGGACCGGAGATCAACGTTCAGCAGGTCAGGATGGAGTTCTCTTACAACAACTCATTCATGACCAGCCCGCCGGAGGCTTACGAGCGCCTTCTTCACGACGTGATGGTGGGTGACCGCACACTTTTCATGCGCGAGGACGCGGAGGAGAGGGCGTGGGAGCTGGTGCAGCCCGCGCTGGAGGCGCCGGCGCCTCTATGCATGTACCCGGCGGGAAGCTGGGGGCCGGAGGAGTCGGACAGGCTCATCGCGCCGCGGACGTGGCATCTGCAATAGGCTGGAGCGTGCATTAGATCTTGAGGACGGCTGCGCCGGTGATCTCGCCGACGGCGAGACGGCGCAGGGCTTCGTTCGCGTCTTCGAGGTCGAACAGGTCGGTCTCCGTTCGGACCGGTACCGTCGCGGCAAGCTCCAGGAACTCACGGGCGTCGGCGCGCGTATAGTTCGCGACGCTGCAAAGGTTGCGTTCCCACCACAGCAGGTCGTACGGGAACTCCGGCACTTTGTCAAGGTGGATGGCGTTGATGGCGACGGTGGCGCCGCGGTCAACCGCTCGCAGGGCGTCGACGACGACCTGGCCCGCCGGCGCAAACGTTATCGCGCCATCGAGCGGCGCGGGCGGTAGTTCGTCGTAGCCGCCGACCCACGTTGCCCCGATGCGTCGTGCCCGCTCCTGCTCTCGCAGCGAGCGAGTACAGACGTAGACTTCGCATCCCCAGTGCAGCGCAACCTGGATCGTCAGCAGGGCCGAGGCACCGAAGCCGTACAGGCCGAGCCGTCCGCCCGGCTTCACGCCCGAGCGCTTGAGGGAGCGGTAGCCGATGACGCCGCCGCAGAGAAGGGGGGCGGCCTGCAGGTCGCCGAAGCCGTCGGGAAGGCGAAACGCGAAGTCGGCGCGAACCGTGGCGTACTCTTCGAAGCCGCCGTCGCGGTCCCAGCCGGTGAAGCGCGCCTCCGCGCAGAGGTTCTCGCGATCGGCGCGACAGAAGGAGCAATGGCCGCAGCCTCCGGCCAGCCAGCCGGTTCCCGCCCGCTCGCCGACGCGCCAGCCGTCGACGCCGTCGCCCAGCGCCTCGACGCGGCCGACGATCTGGTGGCCCGGAACGACGGGCAGCTTTCGGGCCGCGATGTCACCTTCGCAGATCTGCAGATCGGTGCGACAGACGCCGCAGGCCGCGACGCGCAGGAGCAACTCGCCGGCGGTTGGCTCGGGGACTGGAAGTTGGGTCAGCTTCAGCGGCTCCTCGTCGATGGGCGCGGGCTTCTCCAGGAGCATCGCTTTCACGAGCTCACGCTCGCTCTTTGCTCCAGCACGGCATTGAGCTCGCCTCCGAGGATGAGGATGAAGGCTGTGAGGTAGAACCAGATCAGCAGGATGACTACGCCTCCCAGCGTGCCGTAGGTCGAGTTGTAGGAAGCGAAATGGGCGACGTACAGGCCGAACAGGTACGTGGCGATCAGCCAGACGCCGGTGAACATCACTGTGCCGGGGAGAATGCGCTTGACCGAGAGCTTCGCGTTCGGACCCACACGGTAGAGGACACCGACTGCGACGAGGATCATGACGATTGATATCGGCCAGCTCGCAAGGGGGACAAGATCGGCAGTGGCGCCGCCCAAGCCGATCTTGCTGGCGATCTTCGTGCCTGCGTCCTGCGAAATGACGAGCAGCAAGAAGGAGGCGATGATGAGGAACCCCGCGAAGACGGTCATGCCGATGGCGAGCAGGTATCTCTCCCAGATCGGTCGCGTTTCCCGAACGCCGTAAGCCCGGTTGAGAATCCGCGTCGTCGCCAGGACGCCGGTCGCCGAGGCCCACACGGTGCCACCGGCGCCCGCCGACAACAGCGCAAGGTTGCGGGAGCTGATGACTGACTCGAGCTGTGTGCGGATGACGCTGGTCACGTCGGACGGGAGCGTGTCGCCGAGAGTGTTGATTATCCGGTCGGTCGGGTTCTGGATGTTGAACAATTGCGTGATGAAGCCGGAGAGCGCCGCCAGAAAGATGACGAAGGGAAACAGGGCGAGAAAGAACCGGTAGGCCAGCGCCGCCGCGAGATTGCCGAGGTCGTCTTCGCCGACTTCCTTGGCTAGTTGCTTGCCTATCCCGGCGGGTCCGCTATCAGGAATCTCGATTCGCGGCAGGCTTAGCCGTCGCATCGTCCCGACCGCGGCCGCTGCGACCTCACGAGAGGATGTCCTTACGATGGAACCACCACCAGGCGAAGATGAGGAAGGCGAGCGCATAGGGGAGCTGAATGAGGATGCCGCGCCATACGTCGCCGGTGGCCACGGGTTGCTGGAAGAGGCCGTTCCAGGACTGGAAATAGTGCGTGGGCAGGAAGTTGCGACTCGTCTTGAGCGGCGGGATGGCGTCGAGTATACCCGACACGATTGTAAAGCCGATGCCGCCGAAGACGGCGCCGAGAGCGGCGTCGGTGATGGTGGAAAGCATGAACGCAAAGCAAAGCACCCCCGCCATGCACCAGGCGACGTAGAAGGTTGAGGCGACGAGACGCCCGAACGCTTCGCCGGGTGATAGCGTTGCGACGAGCAGCCCCCCGTTTGCTACTGGAATTACGACGGGATGCCAGCCGAAAGCGGCCACCCCGCCTATCAGGCCGACGACGACAATCACCAGCGTTGCCACGACCGCGAGCATGGCGGTAACGGCGAGCTTGTTGGCCAGCAGGCGGCTGCGTGATACGGGCCGCACGAGGAGATAGCGCAAGGTGCCCCAGTTGGCTTCTTCGGCGATGGCGCCGCCGGCAAAGACGGCAACGACGACGGGGAGGAGAAAGCCGGTCATCAGCACGAGCGCGGCGATCGGCAGGTTGATACCTGAACGCGTCACAAGGAGAAAGAGACCCTGTTGGGTTTGGTTGCGCTCGCTGTGCGGCGGGCCACCGAGCCTGGTGGCCAGAGTTATGATGATAGGAATGGCGGCCATGAGCCCGAGGGCGAGATAGGTGCGAAGCCGCCACACCTGTTTCCGAAGCTCGACGCCGATCATCTCTCCTCCGTCGCCAGCATCTGCAGGAAGGCGTCCTCCAGGCGGTGTCGCGAAGTCACCGTCTCGACGCCGACGCCGGCGTGCACGAGTGCGGCGACAACGTCCTTGCGGGCCACGCCGTTGAGCGTGACCGTCAGGCCCGGCGGCTCCGGTTGCACCGGCCCGAGTCCCTTGAGGCCCTCCAGTACCTGCCTGGCCTTGTCGGTGTCGTCCACCTCCAGGTAGACGGTTAGAGCGGCGCCGACCAACTCGTTCACCGTGCCTGTAGTGATGAGATGGCCGCGGTCCATGACGGCGACATGGCTGCAGACTTGCTCGACCTCGGCGAGGATGTGGCTGGAGAGAAAGACGGTGGCGCCGCGCTGGGCCACGGCGCGCAGCGTGGTGCGTATCTCTCGCATCTCCTCCGGGTCGAGGCCGACCGTGGGTTCGTCGAGCATCAGCAGGTCGGTCTGTCCCAGCAGCGCCTGCGCGATGCCGAGTCGCTGGCGCATGCCGGTGGAGTAGGTGCGTACCTTGCGGTGCACCGCCTTGCCCAGGTCGGCCATCGCCAGCGCGTCGTCCATGTGGGACTCGCGCATAGGCTGGCCGCCGGCGCGCCAGAAGAGCTTGAGGTTATCGAGACCGGACATGTGGGGCACGAACGCCGGCCGCTCCACCAGCGCCCCGACGCGTCGCAGCGTGCGATACCCCGGCCGCACCGGCTGCCCGAAGAGCCGCGCCTCGCCGGCCGTGGGGTGCACGAGGCCGAGGAGCATGCGAAGAAGCGTGGTCTTGCCGGCGCCGTTGGGGCCCAGGAGTCCGAAGACCTGGCCGCTTTCGACCTTCAGGCTGAGGTTATCCACGACTCTGCCGGCGTTGGGGAAGTTCTTGCTCAGCCCGGCAAGTTCGATGGGAAAGGCATCGCTCAAAACGGTAACTTCCCTGTTCGAGTTCGCGATAGCGAAAGTCGGCGCGCTCGGTTCACCGAGGCGCTCTTTTTCCTATTGTACGACATTCGGGCGCAAAGCGTGTTACAGCCGCAAGGTTGTCGTGATCATGCCGTCCCACTCGCCGATGGTGTGGTCGGAGGTCAGGACGAAGGACTGGGCATCCGGCTTGTAGGCGATGCGTATCTCGCCGGCAAGCTCCTGCGCCTGGCGGTCGATGACGAACGTGAGGCCGTCGATCTCCTCGACGAAATCGGTTTCGCGCGCGTCGTCGAGGAGCAGGCCTAGCGACGGGTCGCAGCAGCCGGTGAACTGCAACTCGATGCGGATGGGCGTCCGCGTCCCTCGCTCGGCGAGGAGCGTTTTGATAGCCGCCGACGCAGCGAGGTCCAGATTGATCAGCGCCATGATGGGAAGGGGACGGGACAACGCGCCCCGTCCCCATTCTCCCTTCGATTTCGATTCGACTAGTAAGCCTGTGTGTAGAGATTCAGAATCTCTGCCGGGTCGGCGACCGGGCGGGCGTTGAACATGATGCTCGAGTCGGCCAGAGCGTGGAAGGCGCAAAGCCCCAGGCCTTCCTGCGGCACCCCGACTTCGCGCAGTCCCAGCGGGTGGCCGACCTTCTTCATCAGCGCTTCGACTGCGTCGGCTGCCGCCAGCGCCGCCTCGCGCTCGTCCCTGCCCCTCGTATCGACCCCCATAGCCTGCGCGACTTGCGCCAGCTTGTTGGCGGCGTGGTCGACGTTAAAGCGCATGACCTTCGGCAGGACGATGCCACAGGCCATGCCGTGCGGAACGTTGTGCAACGTCCCTACCGTGTGCGCCATGGCGTGGGCCAAGCCGACCTGGGCGACGGTGAACGACCAACCGGCGACGGTGGCGGCGATCTGCATATTCAGTCGCGCCTTCTCGTTGCTGCCGTCTTCCGCGACGATAGGCAGGTTCTCGTTGATCAGGCGAATCGCGTGGAGGGCCAGGCCGTCGCAGATCGGATTGGCCATGATACTCATCATCGCCTCGACGGCGTGGGTCATCGCGTCCATGGCGCTGCCGACGGTCATGCCGTGGGGCAAAGTCATCGTCATTCGCGGATCGAGGATGGCGACGTTTGGCGCGATACGCGCGTCGGCGATGAAGAGCTTTCGGCCGGCGAGCTTGCTGGTGATGACGGCAGCGGTGGTCACTTCGCTGCCGGTGCCCGCGGTCGTTGGGACAACGATGTGCGGCGTTTGCGGCTCATCGAGCGTCGCCCAGCGGTTGATATAGTCGTTGGCCTTGCCGCCGTTCTTGAGCGTGACACAGACGGTCTTGCCAGCGTCGATGACGCTGCCGCCGCCGACGCTGACGATGCAGTCTGCCTGAAGCCGGCGCGCCATTTCCGTCGCGCCGTCGACGCACTCGAGGTCCGGGTCCTGGGGGACAGCGTCGAACATGCCGACGCAGAAATCGCCGAGGCTGTTCTTGACGAGGTCGGCGAGGCCGGCCTGTCGGACACCCGGGTCGGTCACGATAAGGGCGTGGCGGCCGCCGAGGTCAACCGCTACCTTGCCGAGCGACGACAGGGTGCCGTGCCCCGCGATAACCGCCGTGGGGCAGTTGTAGGCGAAGCCTTCAATCTTCTTGTCGTCCCGCATGATGGTGAACGGGAAGTTCGTCTTGGCGTCTGAGTAGTACGGTATGTGGATGCGCTTGACCTGCGTGTACTCTTCCAGGCCCCACTTGCCGAGCTCGCGGCCGACGCCCGACTGCTTGTAGCCGCCGAATGGGACGTACTCGGCGAAGACGTGGTAGTTGTTGATCCACATCGTGCCGGTGCGGACGCCGCGCGCAACCTTTTCGGCGCGGGCGATGTTGGTGGAGAAGACACCGCCGGCGAGGCCGTAGATGGAGTCGTTGGCGATGGCGATGGCCTCCTCGTCGCTGTCGTACTTGATGACGCAGACGACGGGGCCGAAAATCTCTTCCTGGGCGATGCGCATCTTGTTGTCGACGTTGGTGAAGATGGTGGGCTCGTAGTAGTAGCCACCCTCCATACCCTTCACCTCGGCGCGCTTGCCGCCGGTAACGACCTGTGCCCCTTCTTCCTTGCCAATCTGCACGTAGTGCTCGACTGTCGCCAACTGCTCTTTGCTGACGACCGGGCCCATGTGCGACGTCGGATCGAGCTGGTAGCCGATGCGCATCTCTTGGGCGCGCTTCGACATTCGCTCGATGAACTCGTCGTGGATCTTGGAGGGGACGAGGACGCGGGTGCCTGACTCGCAGATCTGGCCCTGGTGAAGGAAAGTGCCGAAGCAGGCGCCCTCGACGGCGAGGTCCATGTCGGCGTCGTCGAGGATGATGTTGGCGGACTTGCCGCCGAGCTCCAGGGTGACCTTCTTCACGGTGCCGGACGCCAGCCGCATGATCTCGCGTCCCACCTCAGTGCTGCCGGTGAAGGCGATTTTGTCGACGGCGGGATGCGTGCAGATGGTGTTGCCCAGCGAGCCGCCGGGCCCGGGAATGACGTTGAATACGCCGTTAGGGATGCCCGCCGCCTTGGCACACTCGGCCAGGATGAGGGCGGTGATGGGCGTATTCGAGGCGGGCTTGACGACGATGGTGTTGCCCATGATCAGCGCCGGCACGATCTTCCACATGGCCAGGGCGGTCGGGAAGTTCCAGGGGACGATCCCGACGCAGACGCCGATGGGCTCGCGGCGAACGAACTCGCGTCCGGGGGAGAAGGCGTTTCCGGAGGCGAAGACTTCCTCTTCCATGGGGAACTTGGTGAGGGCATAAGTGGAAAGGTTGCGGGTGAGCAGGCTGGCCCAGAGAGCGATTACTTTGGCGTAATTAATGATCTGGCCAGCGTCCATACACTCAGCGAGGACCATGCGCACGCCCTGCTGGGAGATCTGATCGGCGAAGTCCTGGAGCAGGGCCACGCGTTTGGTCAGCCTCATGCCGCTCCAGTCGCCTTTGTCGAAGGCGCGTTTGGCGGCGGCGATAGCGGCCTCGGCGTCGGCGTTCCCGGCCTTGGCGACTCTGGCGAAGGGAAGGCCGGTGCCGGGGTCGATGGTTTCGAAAGTCGCGCCGTCCTGAGCGTCGACAAATTGGCCGTCTATGAAGAGTTTGTATTCATCCACTGGGAGTTCCTCCTGTCGCACTCGTTTGTGCGGAGACTCGTCAGGCTTGGCTGTCGGAGAGTCTTTGAGTATCTACGATTGCATTCCTCCTTAGCATATCTTGCCGGTTCTAGAGGTGATATCAGCATATCACCGGCCCGCCAGTCGGGGGAAGGCCGGCCGAGCGCCGTCGCGTCTGGGGGCAAAGTGCCCAAGCAGGCATTTTGCCCGACAAATAGGTCCGTTTTGTCGCGAATTTCGGTTGCCTTTTTCGCGAGGCCTGTGATACAAAGGCCGAGGGGTTAGTGACAGAATGTACAAGCTACAAAGAGCCGACCTGAACAACCTAGTAGTATCCCTGGCCGGACAGTACCACGTCCTCGCTCCCGTTCGCACGGACGCGGTACGATTCCAGGAGGTCAAAAGCGCCGATGCGATTGACCTTAGCGGCAACTCCTATCTACCCATCAAGCAGTTCTTCTTTCCACAGCAGGAGACCCTGTTCGAGTTCGCGGGCGACCAGATAAAGGTGCCGCTGACGGAGTCGGAGAAGCGCGTCTTCTTCGGTGTCCGGCGCTGCGACCTCAACGCCGTCGCTCACCAGGACCGCGTCTACCTGGAAGAGCCGCAAAACCCGTACTACGCAGCGCGACGCAAGAATACCGTGTTCATCGGCCTTCATTGCGCTCAACCCTGCAACCAGTACGCCTTCTGCGGCAGCATGGACCTGAAGGACCACCACGACCTGTGGATGGCCGACCGCGGGGACCACTTCCTGGTGGAAGCGGGCAGCGCGGAGGGCGAGGGGCTGGCGAAGCAGCTCTCGGCCTATCTCAAGCCGACGGATGAGGGCCCGGCGGAGCGCGTGGCTCCCGGCACTGACAAGCTCAAGACGACGAAGATAGCTGCGCTCTACGGCAACCCGGAGTGGGAGAGCGGCGTCAAGTGGTGCCTGAGCTGTGCCGCCTGCACAAGTACGTGCCCGACGTGCTACTGCCACGAGATCAGCGACACCGTCGAGGCCTCCGACTTGACGAAGGGAAAGCGGATCCGCAGTTGGTCGAGCTGCCAGCTCAAGGAGTTCAGCCGCGTCGCGGGCGACCTCTTCTTCCGAGAGGCCCGCAGCGAGCGCTTTCGCTTCCGCATCTACCATCAGATCGAGTACTACCGCGAACGCTACGGCGTGACGATGTGCGTCGGCTGCGGGCGGTGCATCGCCAACTGCCCGACGCGGATCGATTGGGTAAGCATCGTGAACCGGATGGTGGCGCAATGACAGACACAAACATCTACCTACCGCAGCCCGTAAAGGTCCTGGAAAACCTGCGCGAGACCAAAGAGAATTTCCGCCTTATCCTGGACATACCTTTCCAGAATGACCCCGGCCAGTTCGTCCAGATCTCGCGGCTGGGGATCGGTGAAGCGCCGATCTCCATCGCGTCCTGGCACCGGGACTACCTCATGCTCCACATCCGTGAGGTAGGCACCGTCACGCGCGCCCTCGGGCGCTGCGAGCCCAGCGACACGGTCTTCATCCGCGGCCCCTACGGCAAGGGCTACCCGATGAAAGAGGCGGAGGGCCAGAACATGGTAATCGTGGCCGGCGGCTGCGGCGTGGCCTCGGTAAAGGGCGTCTTCGACTACGTCGAGAAGAACCGCGAGAAGTATAACGAGGTCTACGCCTACGTCGGCTACCGCAACTCGAAAGAGGTCATCTTTGAGGACTTCGTCGAGCAATGGAAGAAGGATATGCGCGTCCTGGTGTCGCTGGACACGCTTAGCGAAGGGACGTGCTTCGACGCGAGCGAGAGCTTCGTCAGCGACCTCGTGAAGGCGACGAACCTGCCGGCAGGCGATACGGTCGCGATGCTCTGCGGCCCGCCGATCATGATGAAGCTCTCCGGACAGGCCTTGCTGAGCAAGGGCCTGCGCGAGGACCACGTCTACGTATCCGAAGAGCGGCTCATGTACTGCGCCACCGGCACCTGCTGCCATTGCATGATAGGCTCCACGTTCACGTGCAAAGACGGGCCGGTGTTCCGCTGGGACAAGCTAAAGGAGCACACGTCGTGAGTGAGAAACTGAAAGTCGGACTCCTGGATATTACAAGTTGCAACGGTTGCGTGCTCTCCGCTGCTTTTAACGAGGACGAAGTGCTCGACATCTTCAACCTGGTCGACGTGGTCGAGTACCGGTTCGTGTCCGACCCGGCCGAGGAGAAGCCGGAGTTGGACGTCTGCCTGATGGAGGGGATGGTCGCATCGCCGCGCGACCTCGAGTTTCTGAAAGAGGTCCGCGCCCGAAGCAAAGTCCTCGTGGCGCTTGGAACCTGCGCCCACACCGGCTGTATTCCCGCCTACAAGAAGTGGGCGCCGAAGGAGAACCTCGCGCGCCTGCAGTTCCCGAAGACTGACGACATCGCCGACGTCGAAGTGACGGGGATCGACGAGCACGTGAAGGTTGACGCCACTATCCCCGGGTGCCCGGTGAACCGACGCGAGTTGCTTGAAGTCATCAAAAACCTCGTCATCGGCAAGGGGTACCGGCCCTACACGCTGCCCGTCTGCGTCGAATGCCGGCGCAACAACAACCAGTGCCTGCTTGAGTCCAACAAGCCCTGCCTCGGCTCGATCACGACCGGCGGCTGCTTCGCGATCTGCGTCAACGCCGGCCTCGAGTGCTGGGGCTGCCGTGGCCAGACTGCCGACGCTAACCTCGACGCGTTCATGAAGATGCTCGAGGGCAAGGGCTTCAGCCGCGACTTTATCCTGGAGCGAATGCGCACTTTCGTCGGCCGTAAGATTGCTGTACCAGAAGCAACAGCGGGGTAAGCTTAATGACGACTACGAACCTGACATTAGACGAAATCACCAAGATCGAGGGGCATGCTGTTCTCGAACTGAAGATCACGGACGGCAAGATCGAGGACTGCCACCTGAGGGACGTCGAGGGCAGCCGCTACTTCGAAGGGCTGCTCGTCGGTCGCCGCTACGACGAGGCGTACTGGCTCTCCAGCCGCATATGAGGCATCTGTAGCTGTGGCCACGTTGTGGCCTCCGTAACAGCGATGGAGAACGCCCTGGGCGTCGAGCCCAGCGAGTTGACGCATGACCTGCGGGTGCTTCTCACGATGGGCGAGCGCATTCGCAGCCATGCGGCGCACCTTTACTTCCTGGCCCTGCCGGACTACCTGGGCACGCCGAACGCCGTCGCCATCGCCGCCGACAAGCCGGACGCGGTGAAGATGGCCGTGGCGTTGATGAAGGCCGGTAATGACATCGTGAGGGTTGTCGGCGGGCGCGACATGCACCCCGAATCCTGCACTGTCGGTGGCTGGCTGCGCGTCCCGGAGCAGGAGAAGCTGGACGGGCTTCGGGCTCGTCTCGAGACGCTGCGGCCGGGCGCCGTTGCCTCGGCTGAGCTGTTCAACAGCCTGCCTTACCCGGACTTCCACCACGGAGCGGAGCACTTCTCGCTGCACAACGACAGGGAGTACGTCTCGCTCAGGGGGCCGATCAAGAGCGCGGACCACGTCTTCGAGCGCGTCGATTACCTGAAGTTCGTCCAGGAGTACCACGACCCGGATATGACCGCCAACTTCGTCGTTCGGGAAGGGCACACCTATATGGTTGGTGCTCTCCCTCGCGTCGGCAACAACTTCGACCAGCTATCGCCGGAGGCGAAGCAGTTGGCGAAGGCCGGGAAGCTGATGGGCAACCTGGACAACCCGTACTACAACAACGTCGCTCAGGGGATCGAGTTGGTCGCCTGCGTGGATCAGACGATCGAGATGCTGGGCAGGATGAAGCCGCGGCCCGAGCCACTGGCCGAGGTCAAGCCGCACGCTTGCCGGGGCGTTGGGACCGTAGAGGTGCCGCGCGGCACGCTGTGGCACGAATACGAGCTCGACGACACGGGGCACATCAAGCACGCGAACATAATCACGCCGACGGCACAGAACCTGCGCAGCATCAACGACGACCTTCGCCAGATGCTGCCGTCGGTCAAGGACATGCCGAGGGCGGAGATGGTGGAGGCAATGGAGAAGATGATCCGCTCGTACGACCCGTGCCTCTCCTGCGCGGCGCACTTCCTGCGCATCGAAGAGATCTAGACCGTAACGTCATCCCCAGGCCCGTCTCGGCATTCGCCAGGCGGGCCTTCCCATGTCTTATTCCGTTAACGGGCGCGGAAGCGGTGGCCGGAGAACTAAGGGGGTCGGAGACGTGCGCGACGGAGCGGCTAGTCGGGCGTTACTCCGTTGCGCCGCGAGTGCATTGGGTCCGGCAGGGCGGTGAGCAGGCGCAGCAACTGCTCCCGCACGATGCCAACATCGACGCCCATCGGCAGGGCGATGACCGGCACGCTGACGCCGTACAGCTTCTGGACGATCTTGAGGAAGACGGCAGGGTCGAGGTCGTGGATGGTGACGTTCGGCGGTGGCAGGAAACGCTCCGGCTCGGTGATCAACGTTACTTCGTTCACGCCCTCTGCCACGTCCATCACGTAGAGGTCCTCCTCCAGGTAGTCGATCATCTCTTCCGGAGAGGAGCTGGTGATGAAGGTGACGCCGGGGACCTCGAGCGAAAGGCCAAGCTCGACTGCCATGGAGTCCTGGGGAAGGGCGCGGTTACCGAAGCAGAGAACGATCATCCTAGCCTCATCATAGGGCCTGCCGACGCACGGGAAAAGTGCGACGATTGCGGCTGTCGCTCATTTCTTGCTGCTGAAAGGGGTGCGGTTACGCGACATTCCTAGTACTATACGCGCGTTAACGTCCGCACGACTGACGTCCGCGCTGCTGACCGCCGCGGGCGACGTTAGGGGGAGGCATCCGGCATGGAGTACGAAACGAAGGCAGAACAGGACGAAAGCATTATGGCTGACGGCCGGCTGGTGTACGCTGTTTCGGCTATCATGCGAAAGGCGTCGGACAGGGCGCTCGCGCCGTGGGGCGTTAGCGTGTCGCAGGCACCCGTTCTCGTCGTTCTCCGCGAGGCCGGCAGTCCCCTGACGATCAGTGGAATAGCCCGACAGCTCTATCTGGAAACGCCCAGCATCACGACCATGGTCGACCGGCTGGCGGAGCGCGGTTACGTGGAGCGCCTGAAGGATCGCAAGGACCGGCGCAAGACGCTGGTGCGGTTGACCAAGGCGGGGAAGCAGTTGGTGGACAGCATTCGCGAGCCGGGCAAGCAGTTGCAGGAGGAGATGTTCGGCGTGCTGGGCCGCAAAGAACGCGAGACCCTGCGATCGATCCTGCAGAAGTTCCGCGACGCCAACGCGAGCCGCATTTAGGGGCGGATCCCCTCTAGAGTCTCCTCTTCCCTCCTGACAAGACAGTCGGTGGCATCGTTGTGATGCCGCCTGCAGCCATCCGGCACTGAATCGACGCCGCCTTCGCAGTGCTCCTAGCCTCCGGCGTCTGCGGGAGCGGTGGTCCCCGACGTGGCGGGCACTCTGGCAGTAAGCCTCGCGGGCTGCCATACTAGAAGGCGCTGGTTAACGTAAGATCATCGGGAAGGCGTTCCATGGGACGCAAGAGAGCGAAGAAGCAGGCAGTGGCGGAGCGGCCTCGTCCAGATGGGGGCGCGGCCCGGCGCTCCAGGCTCTATCTTGGGATTGCCGGCGTCGTTGTCGTCGTCGCAGCCCTTGCGTCGGGCGCCTGGCTGTTCGCCGTCCACACTGGGGGTGGGCAACAGCCGTCGCGCCGCGCGGCGATCGTCGACCAGCTAAGCGTCAGAATCCCGAATCCCTCCTTTGTCGCGGATGCAACCGCAACGCTCAAGCAGGCGGGGTACACAGTCGATTACTACGACGCCGACCAGGTGACGGTCGACTTCTTCCGCGACCTGCCGACTCACGATTACGGCCTCATCATACTGCGGGCCCATTCCGCGATTCCCAGGAAGGACCTCGCTCTTCCGTCAGACGTCCCGCAGGCTGTGCTGGACAAGGTGATGGCGCAGATCGGCGATGATGTGCTGCTCTTCACCTCGCAGCCGTATGACAGCTCAGCCTACGTCGATGACCAGAAGGCCTTCCGGCTCTTTCCCGTCGTTTACACCGGCGACTCCATGGCGAATTCTTACTTCGCCGTCTCGTCCTTCTTTGTCAAGTCGAGCATGCGGGGCCGGTTCAACGGCACGACCATCATCCTTATGGGTTGCAGCAGTCTAGCCTCCGACAAGACGGCCTCTGCCCTGGTCGACAAGGGCGCGAGCGGCGTCGTCGGCTGGAGCGACATGGTTTCGCCCGAGCACACGGACCAGGCGACAGCTCAGTTGCTGCGGCACCTGCTGGAGGACAAGCTGCCGCTGTCGAAGGCGGTGGACATAACGATGTCCGAGGTGGGCCCGGACCCGACTTACGGGTCGAGCATGAGCGCCTACCCGTCGGGCGGGTAGCAGTCCTTTTCGTTTCGTTCCAGTCTCCTGTCCTCTATTGGAGATATCAGAAGAAAAGCAGGGATTTCATGTCCAGAAAACTATTGCGCGCGGTCTTTCGGCCGAGTATTATCGATAGTAAGGCTGGACTCTGGTGGCCCTCTGGGGGACATGGCCCCCAAGCGCGTCCCTTTAATTGCACCCGCCCGTTCTCACGACTTCATTAGGAGGTGTTAGTATGAGACGTTGGGTTCGTGCACCCCTCATTCTCATCGGATTGGCCCTCGTGTTCGTAGTGCCCCTCGTGTTCCCGGGCGGCAATGCCTCGGCTCTCGTCGCCGATCTGAATGGAGACACAGTCATAAACGGCGGCGACATCCACCTCGAGATCGACATGGACCCCACGAATGGTACCGGCCCCTGCAATCCGGTGGATACGACCCGTAGCGTAACCGCTGGGCAGACTTACACCGTTGCGGTCTGCCTCACGAGCGCTGGTGACGGGGAATCGCCGGCGGCTTTCCAGTTCAACCTGAACTATGATGACACCCTTGACACGTGTGTGTCGGGGAGCCCTGCCGCCCCCAACCCGGATGGTAACTGCACCGGCACGGATTGTGTGTCGTTCAGTACGCCCGATCTGGGCCCTGGTTGGGATTGCTCAGGCGTTGGGCTGGCGCCGCCCGTCTGCGGCTCCGGCATCGCTTACCTCGGCTGCTTCCAGGGGGCGGTACTCCCGCCGACGCTTCCTGCGGGCGACACGATTTCCGCGCCGGTGGCCGAAGTAACCTTCACAGCGACAGGATCAGTCGGCGAAGACAGCATGAGCCTGACCGAGGTCACAGCCGCCGATGTCACTACCAACACCATCTTGAACTGTGAAGACGTGGGGTACTGCTTCGGCGCTGACGCCTTCGTCAACGAGACGGCGACGCCAACGTCTGTGCCGCCGACGGCGACCTTCACACCGACGCTGACGAATACGCCGGTTCCGCCGACGGCGACCTTTACACCGACGCCAGTGCCGCCGACAGCAACGAGAACGCCGACGCCGACGAACACGACGGTGCCGGCAACGGCAACCTTCACGCCGACGCCGACGAACACGACGGTGCCGGCAACGGCGACGCCGACGAACACGACCGTGCCGCCGACGGCAACGAGAACGCCAACGCTGACGAATACGCCGGTTCCGCCGACGGCGACCTTCACACCGACGCCGACGAACACGACCGTGCCGCCGACGGCGACCTTCACACCGACGCTGACGAATACGCCGGTTCCGCCGACGGCGACCTTTACACCGACGCCGACGAACACGACCGTGCCGGCAACGGCAACCTTCACGCCGACGCCGACGAACACGACGGTGCCGGCAACGGTGACCTTTACGCCGACGCCGACGGCAACAAGAACGCCGACGCCTGTGCCGCCGACGGCCACAACGCCGGCCCCGACGGCAACCAGAACACCAACGTCCGCTGCAACGTCCACTGCAACGCCGACGCCGGCCGGGTCAGTCACGCCTACGCCCACGCCCCGAGTCACGCCACTAGACAAGCTTATCGAGAGGCTTGAGGACCTGATCGACCGCCATTGCCAGGGCCGGGCGAGTAGATCATTCCAGTGCAGAGAATGGCAGTTCGAGCTGAGGCTGCTGGAAAACCTGCGCGACCACTGGTACTGGGGTTGGCGGTGGTAATCGGATAGGTTTAGAGAGCAAAGCGCGGCAAATAGCTTCGAACAAAAGAGTGACGCCCGCGTTTGCGGGCGTCACTCTTTTCTTTATGCGGTGGGACTGGGCAAGAAGGTCTAAGAGAAGGTTAGGCTGGAGGGGCGGACGCCGGAAGTGTCATCCGGAAGGCGATGATGCCGTCTGTCAGTTGCGCTTCGAGCTTGCCGCCGTGCAGCTCGACCAGGTCGCGGGCGATGGGCAGGCCGAGGCCGCTTCCCGCCGATGGTCCGGTGCGGGCGCGGTCGCGGCGATAGAAACGCTCGAACAGCCGCGGAAGCTCTTCTGGGTCTACGTCTGTCGCGGTGTTGGCGACTTCGATGCAGACTTGGCGATCGCCGTCGTTGAAGGCGTGCACGCGCACCTGGCCGCCGGCCGGCGTGAATTTCCGGGAGTTGTCCAGCAGGTTCTCCAGCACTCGTTCCACTTTGGCCCGGTCGACGAAAGCGTGGATGCCGGGCGTCATATCGCAGGCGATAGAGACGTTTCTCTTTGCGGCGCTCAATGCGGTCCGCTCGACCGCTTTGGTCGCGAGAGCCGATAGATCGACGTCCTCGCGCTGGACAAGCGCTTGGCCTGCCTCGATCTCCGACAGGAACAGCAGGTCGTTCAGCCGCTCAGACAGCTTCGTGACCTCGTCGTAAATGACGTCGCCGGCGTGCTTTGATTCTTCTTCGCCGTTGATGACGCCGCCTCGAAGCGCCTGGGCGAACCCCAGTATCGACGTCAGCGGCGTCCTCATGTCATGCGAGACGTTGGCCAGCAGGGCGCGCATCTGGTCCTGTGTTTCCCCTACGCTCGTCGCCATGGACGAGAACGCGCGCGACAATTGGCCGACTTCGTCGCCGCGGTCCGCCGGCACGTCGATGTCAAATGCGCCCCGTGCCATCTGGTCGGCGGCCACCGTGAGCTTGCTTAGAGGTCGGGTGATGTTCCGGCTGATGACTATCGCTGAGGCGATGGCGACGGGAAGAGCGATTATGGCTGCCAGCGCTAACCAAGGCAAGACATGGAGCCAGGCGCGGGCGAAGGTGTCGTCCGGAATGACGATCGCCAGGCGGTAGGGCGCAACCTGCGTCGCGGTCTGCGAAGGGTCTGCGACCGCCGAGTCGCTCGGCGGCGGAATTGTGATCCGCTGGCCTCGGCTCGTCAGCAGGGGCGAAACCGCAGCAAGTATGACGCTGCCCCCCCGGTTCCCCCTTCGAGCTGCCACGTACGATAGTAATCGAGGCGAGCGGGTGGCGAAGCGCTATCAGTCGGCAGCGGGCTCTCCTGGACCTGCAGTTGCGCGCCGGAAAGCTCTCCGCCCGTGTCCTCGACGACGACGCCGGAGTAGTCGAACAATAAGATCCGCTCGTTGTAGTCGGCCGCCGCGGTGAGAGTGTACTGCTGAAGTTGAGGAAGCGAGGCGCCATCCAGCAGGAGCTGGAGGAACTCACCGTGGATAACGGGAGCCGTCGCTTCGGTATGGTCCAGCGCGCTCTGCTTCTCCTGGCCGTGCGTCAGGGCGACGAAGATGCCGCTGGCCAGCACCAGCGAACCTATCACGAGCAAGACGCTGGCGGCCACGAGCTTGCCGCGCAATGTGCGGGGGTTGAAGGCAGATAGCGGGGTCATGCTAGTTCTCCGGGACGAGCCGGTAGCCCGTGCCCCAGACCGTCTCTATGCGTACGCCGTGGCCATGGTCGGCCAGCTTTTCGCGTAGCCGTGCGACATGCACGTCGACGGTCCTGTGCCCGTAAAACGAGGTTCCCCATGCGAGGTCGAGCAGGCGGTCCCTGTCGAGCACGACGTTGGGGAAGTGAGCGAACGCGAGGAGCAGGTCGAACTCCCGCGGGGTGAGCGGAACGACCTTCTCGCCCAGTCGGGCTTCGCGGCAGTCGATATCCATGGAGAGCGATCCGACTTGCACTCGCTCCGTTCGGGTTGCGGCGCCGGAGCCGGTCCTGCGGAGCACTGCCGCCACGCGCGCCACGAGCTCGTCTGGGTTGAACGGCTTTGTCACGTAGTCGTCAGCTCCGAGGCGCAGGCCGGCAATCCTGTCAATGTCCGAAGCTCGGGCCGTCAGGAGCAAGATGGGCACCTGGCCGCGGAGCTTGCGGCAGATCTGAAGGCCGTCAGGCCCGGGCATCATGATGTCGAGGACGATCAGCGCCGGGGACGACTCTCGCGTCTTGCGCAGCGTCTCGTCGCCGTCGCAGGCGGTCTCGACGCGGTAGCCCGCGCGCCGCAGGTACAGCGACACGAGCTCGACCGTGTGCGCGTCGTCGTCTGCTACCAGGATGGGCTTTTCGTCCATATTCTCACTGCACCTCATTCTATTTTGCAGCGCTGACGATCCCAGCGGCAACTTCAGGCGTTACCTCAAGGCGTTGGCGCGGGCGTCGTTTGCGGCCCCGGCGTGCCTCCGGCTCCGGGCGTCCGTCCGAACCCACGGAATCCATTCCCATCGATCAGGCTATCCAGGTTGTTGGTCGTGCTCTGTACCAGTTGGTTCGCCTGGTCCTGGGTCAATTGCTCGTTCGCCACAGCCTGGTCCGCGTTCGTCTGGATCTGCTGCGTCAGGAAGGCCTTCAGGTCGTCGCGGGACTTTCCGTGCGCCTGGGCGACCGTGGCCATCGTTGCGCCGCTAGCCGAAAGCTCGGATTGGAGCTGGTCCTGGGAGATGCCGAGGAAGTCGGCCAGGGCGGAGTTGATATCGCCGAGGAACATACCCCCGCCACGGGCACCGGGCGTACCGAAAGCGCCGGGCGTTCCGAACGGAAGCGGCGTCCCCTCTGCGCGCGCCGTCTCGAACGCGCCCGGAGTGCCGTTGCCGCGTGCGCGCGGCGTCCCCTGAGCCGCGGCGCCTTGTCCCGGCAGCGGGATTGCCGTCGGCGTCGAAGCCGCTTTGCTCGAACCGCCGCCGCAGGCTGTAGAGACTGCGGCGACTCCAACGATAAGCGTTAGAAGCGCCGGCGCGATGATTGCTGGCCGGATTAGTCCTCTGTTCACCCTCGCTGCCTCCCTTTCTTGCTCTTACTCGCTACGTAGCGCCTCGATTGGATCAAGGCGAGAAGCCCGGAAAGCCGGGTAGATGCCGAAGAACAGGCCGATGGCGGCCGACACGGTAAAGGCGACGACGATGCTAAACGGCGTCACCAACGTGTTGACCGCAGAGCTTGTGCCGAACGACTCGCCGTTGGCAAGCCTTGCCGCCAGCACTCCGACTATGATGCCGATGGCGCCGCCGACGAGCGTGACCAGCAGCGCTTCGATGATGAACTGAAGGAGGATGTCCTGCCGCTTGGCGCCGACTGCCTTGCGGATGCCGATCTCCCGCGTCCGCTCCGTCACGGACACGAGCATGATGTTCATCGTGCCGATGCCGCCGACGATCAGCGAGATGCCGGCGATTGCGCCGAGAAGTATTGTGAGCGTCTTGCTGACGTTTCTGGCCGCCGAGGTCAGGTCGCTCTGTGATTGCACGACGAAGTCCTGGGTTTGGTGACGGTCCAACATGACGGTGTTGATGGCGGCCTTGGTCTGGTCCACCTTGTCGCTCGAGGTGACCTTAACGATGATCTCCTGAATGTTCGATTGGCCGGTTGGGCTGCGGCCAAAAGGCACTCTCTCCTGGAAAGTGGTTAGCGGCACGATTATCGTCGTGTCGTCGGTGCCGGTGCCGGCGGCCCCGCGCGCCTCCATGACGCCTTCGACGGTAAGGTCCAGGGAGAACGGGCCGAAGCTAAGGCGCACGTTCTGGCCGATGGCGTTCGCCGGCGTGTCGAAGAGGTCCTGCGCCACCTGTGCGCCCAGCACGACGTTCGTAGCCTTGGTGCTCATGTCCTGGTCGGTGATGAAGCTGCCCGTCGCCACCTTCCAGTCGCGGACGGTTGTATAGTTTGGCTGGGTCGCGGTCATGGAAGTCGCCGTCGCCGTGCGCCCGTTGCCAGTGAGCTGTGTGCTGAGGGTCAGGCTATACTGGGCGACTACCGCGCTGACGTATGGCAGTTGCGGGTTGTTCTCCAGGGCGGCGGCGTCGTCAGTCGTCAGGGAAAAGGGGTTGAATGATCTGGTGCTGGCGCTTCTGCCGCTGCTGCCGCTGCTGGCGCTGCTGCCGCTGCTGGCGCTGCTGCTGCTACTACCGCTGCTGCTCGTGTTGTTCTGCGACTGAATGAACAGGAGGTTGCTGCCGAGGCCGCTGACCTCTTTCGTTACGCCTTGCTTCGCGCCCTGGCCCGCCGCCATAAGGGAGATGACCGCGCCCACGCCGATGACGATTCCAAGCATCGTGAGGATGGTCCGCAGCTTGTTGGTTGTTAGGGCCATGACCGCTGACTGGATCATGCTGAAGACGATCATGCCTTCGCCTCCTCTCGCGCCAAAGCAGGAACCACCTCTCCGATCTTGGGGGCGACGTTCGCCGGAATGATCTGCTCCGGTGGTCCGTCGAAGACGATGCTGCCGTCGCGCATCTGGACGACCCGACGGGCATAGGCGGCGACATCCATCTCGTGCGTCACCAGCACTATCGTCATGCCGCGCTCGCTGTTGAGGCGCACGAACATCTCCATCAGGTCGACCGTCGTCTTGGAGTCGAGGGCGCCGGTCGGCTCGTCCGCCAGGATGAGCGCCGGATTTGTTACCAGCGCTCTGGCGATGGCTACGCGCTGCTGCTCACCGCCGGAGAGTTGCGTTGGCCGGTGGTGCGCGCGATGCCGCAGTCCCACTTCCGATAGCGCTCGCAGCGCCATTTGTTTTCGATGGTTGGAGCCGCGGTAGATCAGCGGCAGTTCCACTTGGGCGATTGCCGGCCAGCGCGACAGCAGGTTAAACGACTGGAAGACGAAGCCGATGCGCCGGTTGCGTATCATCGCGAGCTGGGCGTCGGTCATCTTGTGCACGTCGTGGCCCTCGAAGCGGTAGCTACCGCGGGTTGGCCTGTCCAGGCAGCCTAGGATGTGCATCAGCGTGGACTTGCCGGAGCCGGACGCGCCGACGATGGCGAGGAACTCGCCGCGCTTTATGTCCAGGTCGATGCCGCGTAGGGCGGGGACCGGCACGTCACCGGCGCGATATATCTTGTATATGCCGCGAAGCTCGATCATGTTTCGAAGCTCGGTCATGTTCAGTTCCCTCCACGGGCACCGCCAGGAGCAGCGAACGATCTCGAAGCGCCTCCAGTGCCGCCGGTGTCGCCGCCGCCGAAGAAGAGCGCTCCACCCTGCTGAGTGGTAGATGTCGTGCTGGATGACGTGGTAGTTGAGGCCGTGGCGCCGGGGATGACGACTGTCTGGCCCTCGGTGAGGCCGTCCGTGATTTCCGTCTGGGTGCCGTTCGTCAGGCCTGTCGCTACCGTCTGGCGACCGGTCGAGCCGTCGCTGTTCTGGACGTTGACGACCTCATTCTGGCCGTCTCGCTGAATCGCGGAGCTGGGGACCATGAGCACGTTCTGCGCCTGGTCGACGATGATTGTGACCGAGGCGTTCATGCCCGAGATCGGCTGCGGGCTGGGAGTGGGGCTGCCGCTGGGAGTGGGTTGCGCAGTGGGTTGCGAAGCGCCGGGCGTGGGCGAAGCGGCGGCGGACCCTCCGGACTGCCGGCCCGCGCCGAGCCTGGCGCCCTGGCCGCCGCTAACGATGTGCGCCTGCGCCTGGTAGGTCACCACGCCCTGGGTCGTCGTGGGGTTCGTGCCGATGGAGTCGATGACGATGGGGAATGCTGTGCCCGTGATGGCATCGAACGTGGCAGTGCCCATCTGGCCGACTTTGACGTTGGGCATGTCCGTTTCGCCGATGCTGACGTTCAGCACGAGGGCGTTAGGCGTGTTGAGGACGATTGCCGAACTCGAGCTGCTCGACGCGCTCGACGACGAGCTTCCTCCTCCTCCTACCGTGTCGCCGACGCTGATGTTGAGGGCCGCGACCGTGCCATCGAACGGCGCGATGATCTGTGCGTTCTGCAGGTTCTTTGTCGCCTCGTTGAGGGCGATCTGGTCCAGCGCGACCTGGTCTTGCTGCGACTGGATAGCTGCTGCCGTGGAACCCTGATAGGTGGTGCCTTGCTTGGCCTGGGCCGCGGTCAACGCGTCCTGGGCCGAACTAACGGCTTGCTGCGCCTGGCTCACGTCGTCAGGCGAGGGATTGCTGAGCGTGGCCAGGTTTGCGTTCGCTGACTGCAGCGCCAGTTGCGCTGCCTGGACGTTGGCGTCCGCTACGGACACGTCGTTGCTGTCAGGGCCGCTGCCAAGGTTGTCGAGGGCGTCCCTGGCGGTCTGAAGAGCGTTGTCGGCCGTGACGTAGGCCGAGTTGGCCGTAAGGATCGCGGACGCCGCCGACGGCGTGCATCCTGCCGTCTCAGTCGGCGAAGGGGTCCCCGACGGGGAACTTGATGGGCCACTTGCGACGATGCCGTTAAGGTAGTCCCGGTCTGATGAACTAAGCGGCACCGACGTGACGCTTGGGCAGGCCGTCTCCGCGCCCTGCAGCTTGGCTTCGGCTGTAGACAGGTCACTCTCCGCGTTGTCGACCGCTGTCTCGTCCGCGCTCTTGCTGTTGCTATAGTTCGTGTCGAGCGCCGACCGCGCCTGCTGCGCCTTCGTCAACTGCGACTGGGCCGATAGCACCGCCTGCTGTGCCGCGCTCACCGTGTCGCTGGTCGGGTTGTACAGATCCTGAAGGGCCGTGTTGGCCTTGTCCAGGTTAGATTGCGCCTGGACGACCGCCTGGTCGGCGGCAGCGAGTTCATCGGGGGTGCTGCCCTGGAGCAGCGTGTTCAGTTGCGTCTGAGCTTCGGTAAGGCTCACCTGCGCCTTCGTGACGGCGTCCTGGAGCGACTGCGCATCCATTTGCGCCAGGATGTCTCCCTGCTTGACAGCCTGACCGACCTTGACGTTCACAGCGGTAACGAGCCCGGACTGGCCGAACGAGAGGTTGGCGGTCGATTGCGAGGCTGCCGTTGCGCTGGTGGTTATCGATTTCGTGATCGTGCCCAGCGTTACCTTAGCCGTCTGCGTCTGGGCTGCCGTCGAGCTGCCGTCGCGCAGAAACGTCGCCCATAGCGCCGTCCCCACAGCGATGACGAGCGCTGCGGCCACCACGAGCATAATTAGTCGCTTACGCCAGCGATGGCCGCCTTCTTCGAGAAAGTCGTCGTAGTCTTCTGCTGCGTTGGTCATCGTTTGCTCCTCCTTGCGACGGGCTGGTCGCTGGACCCCCCGGCGCTGCCCCTAAGGCTTTCCATACAAGATAAGGTTAGCGTTGAGTCGGTCGCGAAGTGGTTGCGGAATTGTAACAATTAGCCGGCGGTCGCCATCATGGTGCCAACTGGTGAAGCGCGCTCGCCTGGCCGGCGCAGTCGTAGAGCACACCCTGATAGCCGGACGGCGCGTCGGTGACGGGCATGCAGGCGCTCTGGACGGCCGCCATCACTTCAGCGGGGCTGGTCATCGAGCCGAAGAAGGTGGGAAGCGACGATGGTCCGCCGTTCTGGGAACGACCGCCGCGGCCGCCACGCGTCCCACCGAACGGGATCTGCGCGGCGAATCCTCCTTCATTCGTCAGCACGTAGCGGACCGAGCCCGCTTGAACCAGGTCGGCGAAGCGACTGATGGAGATGGCACTGTCGGTGCCCATGAAGCCGCCCATCGCCATCACCGATACATTGTATTGCGCGATAAGGCGCGAAGCGTTCTGCGAACTCGTGACCGCGAGTTGCCACGTAGCGGAAGGGTCGCGATGCGTCTGCAGCCAGGCGGCAAGCTGCGCCGTGCCGCTGTCGAAGGCCTGCGAGCCGAAGGTGGCACCGGACGCGCCTTGCTGCGGCCCGGCCTGCGGCAGCGTGGTGTTGAGCGACGGATTCGCCGCCTGGCTCACCGACCAGGCCGTCGGCAGAAGCATCAGCCCAACGAGAGTCAGCGCCACGCCTGTCATGACTGGCAGGCGTCGCATGGCGAGGACGGCGACGACGGCAACTCCGGCAAGCGCTGTGGCCACGGTTAGTGGCCGGACCCAGCCGTAAAAGTCGGGCGTTCGCCCTTCGATGTGGAGCTGCGTCCAGAGGGTCAGCGCGACCAGCCCGATGAGAACCAGCAGCCAGCGTCGATCGCGGCGGACGGCTCCCGCCACCGCGACGGCGCCCACGCCGACTGCTGCCGCGACGCCGGGCGCCAGCGCGGAAGTGTAGTAGCTGTGGTAGATTCCCTGCGCATAGGAGAAGACGCCGGCGTAAAGCAGGACCCAGCCCACGAATAGCGCTGCGAAGGCGCGTCGCAGCGGGTCGTGGCGCCAGTGCCAGAAAGCGAGAAGCCCGCCGCCGACCGCGAAGGGCAGAAGCCAGCCGATCTGGCCGCCATTCGCAGTGTCGAACATCCGAAGCATGCTCGGGAGACCGCCGATTATGCCGCCCGCACCCCGGAAAGCGCCGAACGCGCCGCCGCCGTTTCCGCGGTTAACCGGCTGGCTTGGAGTGATTGGGCGCATGTTATTGGCGCCCCCGGGCATCTGTCCGGACGGTGCACCGGGCGCTTGCCCAAAGCCGCGGTTGTTGCCGCTCGGCAGGTTCGGGCTGGGATTGAAGTTGGGGACCGGATTGATCCTTGCGCCGCCTCCGCCACCCTGGTTAGTGCCGTTCACTCGCCCGAAGCCGTTGTAGCCGAGGGCGAGGTCCAGAACGGTGTTGTTGGTGCTGCCGCCGATGTACGGTCGCTGGGACGCCGGCCAGGCATCGACTACGACCATCCAGGAAGCTGATACGGCTAGCGTCACGAGGCCTAGAATCGCCAGTTGGCCGGCCAGCCGTCGAAGCGAAGTGCGGCTAACCGCCGACACGCCAACGACAAGGGCCATAGCGAGCGCCGGACCCGGAATCCAGCCGTCGAGCATCTTGATGTTGAAGGCGACGCCGGCGAGGAAGCCGGCAAGGGCGGTCCAGGCCCACCAGCGGCGACTCTCCAGCGATCGCAGTATCGCGCCCGCCGCACCGATGAGGGAGAGCATGAGGAACGGCTCCGGGAGGTTCAACCGGTTGACGGCGACCGTGATCGGTGTCAGCGCCAGGGCCAGGCCAGCGATCGTCGCCGCCGTCAGGCCGAAGTAGCGACGCACTATTAGCCAGAGCAATCCGACGCTTGCGACGCCGGCTAAGGCGCTGGGAAGGAGGATCGACCAACTGGAATAGCCAAAGATGCGCGCGGAGGCTGCTCCGAACCAGAGGAATACCGGCGGCTTATCAACGGTGATGAAACCGCCCGGGTCGTAGGAGGCGAAGAAGAAGTTGTGCCAGCTCTGCGTCATGCTGCGAACGGCGGCGGCGTAGAAGGTGTTGCCGTAGCCGTTGTCGGTCAGGTTCCAGACGTAGAGGACCGTCGCCAGGCTAAGAACGCCGGCCAACGCCGCCACGTTGAGCGACACCGCCGGAACAGAAGCTATCCTCTCGAAGGCTCGTTTGCGTTCGTACGGTTCGTCTAGCGTGGACATCAGCCGATTTGCTTCTCTCCCTACAGTTCCTGACAACTATCTTATTATCCCGGGTGTGTCGCGGCGAGTGTGTTTCGAGACTGTAACGATGTGCCCATTTTCACTGCGCTTAACGTGAAAGAAGGTGTATTATCTGCCGGAGGTGGCGCTCCAGGCTTGAATCAGCATGAAGGAGGAAATCGTCGTGCGAACAAGAACCAGACTGAGGCCGGCTCTCGCCGCTCCGGTTCTTGCGCTCGTGGCCGTGCTGATCTCGGGGTGTATGTGGGGAGTTGTGCGGGACGCCGGCAGCGGCGTCGGCATCGAGGGCGCGACGGTTAGATACACCGATTCACAGGGCAACGCGGGCTCGACGACGACCACAGCCTTCGGCATCTACTTCTTCAACGCCTCGACCGGCTTCCCGACTGTCGGGCCGGCGAAGCTCCGGGTCAGCGCTCCCGGCTACTCGACCCTGTCGACAACCCGCTCCATCCTTTACGATGACAATCCCTTCGCTAACCTGGCTGATCCGTCGAGCTTCTGGGATACGGAGTCCTTCGACCTCAACGTGGGGAGCGGCACGGGTATCATCAGTACCATGGCGAGCGGCCTTCACTCCCCGGTCGGCGCCGTGTACGACGGTCACGGAAGCCTCTATTTCAGCGAGCTTGACACCTGCCGTATACGCAGGATGGACGCCGACAGCGGTCACATCACCACCGTAGCGGGCGACGAGACCTGCGGCTTCTCCGGCGACGGCGGTCCGGCGACCGATGCGGAGTTGAACAATCCCACCGGTCTCGCCCTCGCGCCAGATGGCGACGTCATCATCGCCGACAATGGCAATTGCCGCGTGCGCAGTGTTGACCTGGCCGCGGGCACGATCAGCACGGTCGCCGGCGACGGCAACTGCGGCTTCAGCGGCGACGGCGGCGACGCCACGACCGCCCAGATCGCCATCTCGGACCCATCGATGCCGAGCGCGTACGTTTGGTCGGACATCGCCTTCGATGGCGCCGGCAACCTTTACATCGCCGACATCTTCAACTGCCGCATCCGCGAAGTGGTCGGCGGCACGATCTCGACGATTGCCGGCTCGGGGCCGACAGGCTTCGGCTGCGGCGAATCCTCCGGCGACGGCGGTCCGGCCACCAGCGCCCGCCTTGACGAGCCGGGGAGTGTCGGAGTGAATGCGGCGGGCGAGGTGTTTATCGGTGAGGTGAGCGGTTGCCGCGTGAGGAAGATATCGGCTGATGCGTCTGCCACTATCCAGACGATTGCCGGCCGCGCGATCTGCACTTCGTCCGACGATGGCGGTCTTGCGGTCGATGCCGGCCTCGCCAACGTCCGCGGGCTTGCGCTCGACGCTGGCGGAAACGTCTACATCTCGCAGTTCCGCTTCGCTCCGGGCGATCCCACTCATATGCTCGACTGCGAGGTGCGCAAGATCGACGCAAGTGACGCCCGGATCAGCCGAGTTGCCGGAGACGGCACTTGCGGCTTCGACGGCGATAGAGGGGCAGCGATAACAGCAGAGGTAAACGTACCGGGCGACATCGCGCTGGCCTGCAACGGCAATGTCGCATTCACCGACGCGCTCGACGGGAGTATTCGCATAGTGAAGGGCGTCAACGATGGCGGGCCGGTGCCCGACGCGGACAAAGACGGCACCGGCGACATCTGCGAATAGCCACAAATCAGCCCCTCTGTTGCATCCCCGCGAGATCGTCGCGCCCACGTCGTTGATCGGAACAGCACACATGTGCTAGGCTACGTGCGGCCTGCGGTCTTATCGGCAACATCGGGTTGAGGCCGCTCAAGGAGCATTGTGGGGGTCGTAGTCAGGGCATGACGGAAATCGGCCGTACTCACGCCTTCCAATCTCCCGTGTCTCAAGAAAATCGCGACGGTCAACCTCACGGCTGGCTGCCTGCACGGTTGTCTCTACTGCTACGCGCGGAGCTACCGCCTGTTCCCCGGCGAGGGGAGAATCGTACTCTATGAGAATACTCTGGACTTGCTTCGGGAAGAGCTATCGCGGCGGCGGCTGAAGCCTGAGCGCGTCTACTTTAGTCCTTCAAGCGATCTCTTCCAGCCGGCGCCCGAAGTCCTGGAGCTGGCGGAGGCGATCATTCGGCTGTTGCTCGCGCAGGGGATCGGCGTTTCGTTCGTCAGCAAGGGGCGCATTCCCGATCACATGCTGGACTTGTTGTGCGATCACCCGGATCTGGTGCGGGCGCAGGTCGGAATCATCACGCTGGACGAGGGGATAGCAGGGACGTTTGAGCCGAATGCCGCCTGCCCGGACCGTCGCCTGTGGCAACTGGAAAGACTTATCAGCGCTGGAATAGCGGCTGAGGCCCGAGTTGACCCAATCTTGCCGACGGCGACCGACGGCCCGGAGGCCATCGACCGCTTGTTCAAAGGTCTCGCTGACGTGGGTGTCCGGCGGGCGGCAATCGACGTGCTGTTCCTTCGGGCGGCAATCGTTTCCGCCCTGCGAAGGGGCATTCAAGATCGGCGCGTGCTCTCCCGCCTCCTCGCCGAGTTCCCTTTGGCGAATGGCGGCACAGAAGCTCCGCAAACGTACACCCGCAGGCTGCCACGCGAACGTCGGCGCGACCTGTTTGAGTCAGTTCGTCAAGTCGCTGCCGGCCGCGGCATCGAAGCGAGCGTCTGCGCCTGCGAGAATCCGGACCTGGCGCGCGGCACGTGCAATCTGGCTGGAAACCGGCCGAGCGAAGGTCGCCAGCTATGTCAGCCTTCGCTGGACTCGTTGCGGTCGGTGCGCTGGGGGCGGCTCTGATAGCGAGGGCGCAGGACGCCCGGGAGCGCGTCGGGGACTAGCCGGTCGCGGCAGAGACCAGGCGGCGCGCCTTGTCCGTGAGCTGCCAGATTGCCGGGCCGGACGCTTCGTCGCAGGCCGGCGAACGCAGCGAGCAGCGCGCGCAGGCGCTCGACGTCGCGCGCGAGGCGCAACTCAGGTAGCCTTCGCTCACGAGTCGCGCCAGCAGGTCGTCGACCAGCGGCGAGGGGACGCCGAGCTCGCGTGCCAGCGTCTCGCTGGACCACGTGCGGTCACCGTCGGCGATGAGCGCGAGCAGTCGCTTGAGCATCGTCAGACTCCTAGTCCGAACAGGCGCGCTGTCTGATAGATGAGTATCGCCACGCCGAACGAGACGACGAGCATGTAGCCCACGGCGAAGGCCGTCCAGCGCCAGCTTCGCGTCTCGCGGAACAGTGTGACCGTGGACGCCGCGCAGGGGATGAAGAGCATCTGCAGGGCGATGAAGGACAGCGCGGCCGCCGGCGTCATGATGCCGGCAAGCGAGGTGCGCAACGAGGAGTCGCCGTTGCTGCCGAGCAGGACGCCGAACGTGGCGATGGTCTGCTCCTTGGCGACGAAGCTTGTGAGCAGGGCGACCATCGCGCGCCAGTCCAACCCCATCAGGCTGCCGAGCGGCGCCAACCCGCGGCCGATGTGGCCCAGGAAGCTCTGCTCGATGCCGCTGCCGGGGAACGTGGCAAGCGCCCAGACAACGAGCGACACACCGAGGATGACCGTGCCGGTCAGCGTGACGAAATGGCGCAGGCGCGTCAGCGTCGTCAGGAGGACGGAGCGCAGGTTAGGGACGTGATAGCGCGGCAGCTCCATGACGAACGACGACTCGTGCCCCCGGAACAGGAGCCGGCTGATGAGCAACGCGACGATAGCCAGCACCGCCAGGTTCACCATCACCATGCCCCAGGCGACGAACGCCGCGGCGCTGCCAAAGAAGGCCGCAGTGAACAGGGCGATGACGACCATGCGCGCCGAGCAGGGGACCAGCGGCGCGACGAGGATGGTGGTAAGGCGGGCGCTGGGGGATTCGATGATGCGGCTGCCGCTGATGGCCGGCACGTTGCACCCCCAGCCGACGAACAGCGGCAGGAATGACTTGCCGCGCAGGCCGATCAGGTTCATGAATCGGTCCATTACGAACGCAGCCCGCGCCATATAGCCGACGTCCTCCAGGACGGTCAGGGCGAGGAAGAGGAGCGCCAGGATGGGGATGAAGGTGAGGACGGTGCCCACGCCGCCGATGACGCCGCTCGTGAGGAGGCTTACGCTCCAGTGCGGCCAGCCGGCGAGGGCGCTCTCCAGTCTCGTCGTGCTCCCGCCGACCAGCTTGTCGTCCAGGAAGCGCTGCATAGGCGCCGCGACGCTGAACATCAGCCAGTAGATGCCGAATACGACGGCCACGAAGGCCAGCACGCCGCCGAGCGGATGCATCAGCAGGTGGTCGGCGCGGGTTGCCCAGGACGACTCGCTCCGTTCGCGGCGGACGGCGTGGTGATATACGCTAGCGGCCCAGTCGTAGCGGGCGCCGGCGATCTCTATCGCCGCGCCGTCGCGATGTCGCAACGCCGCTTCGATGTCAGGGCGGGCCTCCGGCGGCGCTTCCGTCTTTAGTGCCTTCGCAAGCGCGCGGTCGCCTTCGAGGAGCTTGACGAGCAGCCACTCGCGCAGATAAGGCAGGTCGACGCTGAGAGGAACCGCCTGGTCGAGCGCGTCGAGGAGCTTTGCCGTGTCCGACTCCAGCGGCAGGCGAGCGATGTCTGGCGTTGCGCCCGTCTTCGCTGCCTGCTCGATGGCGTCGACGAGCTCGTCGATGCCTTTGCCCTGTCTGGCGACCAGCGGGACGACAGGCACGCCCAGCGCCGACTCCAGCCGCTCCACATCGACGTCCAGGCCGGCGGACCGCGCCACGTCCATCATGTTCAGGGCGATGACGGTGGGCAGGCGCAGCTCCAGCAGCTCGCGGACGAGGTAGAGGTTGCGCTCCAGGCTGGAGGCGTCCACGACGGCCACGACGACGTCCGGCCCCTCGGTCGCCAGGAAGTCGCGCGCGGCCTCTTCTTCGACGGAGTTGGCGGAGAGACTGTAGCTGCCGGGCAGGTCAACGAGGGAGAAGACGGTGCCGTTGCGTCGGTGGACGCCGGTCTTCCTCTCGACTGTCTTTCCCGGCCAGTTGCCGGTGTGCTGTCGCAGGCCCGTCAGGGCGTTGAAGACTGTGCTCTTGCCGGTGTTCGGCGCACCGGCCAGGGCCACCTTCAGCGTCGAGACGGTCGTGGTCGTCATAAATGCGAATACCTTGGCGCGACCGTCAGCCGCATCGACTCGCCGCGGCCGAGCGCCAGGCGCACGCCCCGCACGACGAGGACGATGGGTCCATGGCCGCTGTTCCGTTCCATCTCGATCGTGGTACCCGGAATGCAGCCGAGCGCCAGGCAGCGTGCGCGGAACGAACGCCCACCGGAAAGCGCGACTATCGTTCCTGTTTCGCCCGGCTTCAGCGAGCCCACCGGCACCGCGAGTTCCGTATTCACTATGTAGCTCCCGCACTGGCCGCCGCATCGGGCAGCCGCTCCACCATCACGCTTCCGGCCAGATCGCCGGCCACTTCCTTGAGCTTGCCGTCCACGCGCACCCACACGGAGCCGTCCTCCGCGCTCACTCCTTCGACCTCAACGATGCGGTCAGGCCGCACGTCCAGGCGGGCCAGGCGGCGCAGGAACTCGGGCGTCTCGTCATGGATTCGGACGATGCGCGCGGTGCCGGCCGGGTCGAAGCGGCTGAGAGGTAGGATCTGGGTCGAAAGGGCCTCCTGCTTGCGGCCGGGTATGGCGTGGCCGTGCGGGCAGGAGGCGAGGTCGCCCAGAAAGTCGACGAGACGCTCCTCGAGCGCCGGCGAAGTGGCGTGCTCTAGCCGGCCCGCTTCGTCGTGGACTTCATCCCAGGAGAAGCCGAGGAAGCGGACGAGGAAGCTTTCCCACAGGCGATGCCGCCGAATAAGGGAGCTGGCAAGCCGCTGGCCTTCCGGCGTGAGGCGGACCGGACGCCGCGGCAGGTGCTCGATGAGCCCCCTGGCGGCGAGCCGTTGCAGCATCTGCGTTATCGACGGCATGGAGAGGCCAAGCCGCGACGCAAGGAAGGAGGTGGTGACCTCATCGCCGTGCTCCGCTGCCAGGCCGATGATCTTGAGGTATTCTTCTGGTCTTTCTTCAATCATTGCCATCTGCCACTTAGGACTACCTAATTATGTCGCGAAACCCTTGGATAGGTCAAGCGGCGTGTCGCGGATAGGAAGACGAGCCGCTGTTAGGCTGTCCTAATAGGATAATCGGCAGGAATTGCGGAAAGTGGAGTGACGGGCGCGGGCGAGATGATGATGGCGGTCGCCGAGTTGAGGACTACTCTGTCACCAGGCGATAGCCGACGCCCGGCTCCGTCAGGAGGTGGCGCGGCCTCTGCGGGTCGGCCTCGATCTTACGTCGCAGCCTGGCTACGTAGACGTGCAGGTAATGCGCCTCCGAGCCGTACTCCGGTCCCCAGACCGCCTGGAGGAGCATGCGGTCGGTCAGCACCTTATCCGGCTGTGCGGCAAGCGCCTTCAGGAGGTCGTACTCCGTCGGGGTCAGGTGGACTTCCTCGCCGGCCACGCTGACACGACGGCGCGGCACGTCGATCTCGAGGTCGCCGCTTTTGAGCAGCGCCATCGCGCCGGAAGCCGGTTGAGCGGCGTGTCGCAGCGCCACCCTCACGCGCGCCAGGAGCTCCTCGACGCCGAACGGCTTCGTCAGGTAGTCGTCCGCGCCCAGGTCCAGGGCTGACACTTTGTCGCGCTCCGCTCCGCGCACGGAAAGGATGACGATTGGCGTGGCGGCGCGCGCCCTCACCTCTCGAATGACGTCCGTGCCGTCGATGTCCGGCAGACCGAGATCGAGCAGGATCAGATCGGGTGGACGCAGCGCGTAGCTGTCGATGGCGCCGCCGCCGGTCTCGGCCGTGTCCACTTCGAAGCCGTGGCGGCTGAGGTTGGTCTTGAGCGCCCGCAGGATGCCGGGGTCGTCCTCAACGACGAGGATGCGCGCGCCTCCTCCCTGTGTCATTCGCGATGCTCCCCGGGGGCCGCGTCCAGCGGTAGAGTGAAGGCGAAGCGCGCGCCACCGCCGTTCACGTTCTCCGCCCAGATGCGGCCGCCGTTCGCCTCGACGAGCCCTTTTGCGACGGCGAGGCCCAGGCCCATACCTTTGGAAGGCGAGTCGCGCCGTTTCGCACGGAAGAATGGATCGAAGACGCGCTGGAGTTCCGCGGCCGGCACGCCGGGGCCCTGGTCGATGACTTCCACCTGCACGTCGCCGCCTAAGCGCCGGGCCGAGACGCGGATCTCTGTTGCCGCCGGCGTGTGCTTGGCGGCATTCTCGATCAGGTTGAACAGGACGTCCCCGATGTGCATGTAGTCCACTGGCACCGGCGGGACGTCCTCAGAGATGACCGCGGCTATAGGATGGCCGGCGGTCAACGGGCGCAGCCGGCCCAGCACGTCCTCGATGAGAGCGCCGATATCGTGCCACTCGCGGTCGGGGCGGAGGGCGCCTGCCTGTATGCGCGACAGGTCAAGCAGGCTTGTGACGAGCCGGTTAAGGTAGGCTGCGTCTTCCTCGATGGCGCGGGCGAACTGGCCCCGTTCCTCGTCGCTCCAGGTCACGTCGTCCTGCAAAAGGCTGCCGGCCGAGGCAAGGATAGAAGCGAGCGGCGTCTTGAGGTCGTGCGACACTGCGTTCAGAAGGGCCGTCTTGAGCTCGTCGGTACGCTGTAAGACTTCCGCTTCGGTCGCCACCCCTCGGAGGCGCGACCTCTCAACGGCGAGGCCGAGCTGGTTGGTGACGGCAAGCAGCAGGCGGTCGTCGGCGCTGCTCAACGGCGCGGAATCGGGCTCGGTGACCAGGATGAGGTTGCCAACCTGACGCTCCTGGAGTTCAATCGAAACCCTGTTCAGCCGGTCGTGTCCTTTGAGGGAAACAAGCAATCGCGGCGGCACGATCCGCACCCATCTGCCGCGGGGCGTTCGTCCTCCGGCCGGCGCAGCGCCTTGACTGAGGATGTGGGCAGGCGACGCGGCGGAGGACTCCGCGATCTGCAGCGCTTCCGCTTCGCCGGCTTCCGCACGCAGCGTCAGGGGCGCCTGCGGTCCGAAATCGACGACGACGGCCGCGACGCCGAGCTCTTCGCGAAGTCGCTCGGCGACGGCAACCAGCGCCTCGCGGATGTCCGGCGTTTGCATGAGCCGCACGACGTCGTAAAGGACGACCGCCTCTCTTCGCCGACGCTCCGCCTCGCGCGCCCGCCGTCGCAGGGCAGCAGCAAGCTCGCCGGTGATGACGCCCGTCACGAGCAGCACGCAAAGCGCCACCCACTCCTCGGCGTTCGAGACGGTGAGCCGGTGCGTCGGCGTTATGAAGAAGTAGTCGAAGGCGAAAAAGGACGCTACGGAGGCAAAGACCGCCGGCAGGCTGCCGAAAGCTACGGCGGTCAGCAGCACCGCGAGCAGGTAGAGCATGGAGATGTTGCCGACGTTGGCCGCCTGCCTGATCAGCGCGATAACGCCGGTCACGAACGCTGTCAGGAGCAGCGCGACGGCGTAGGCCAGCCAGGGCCAGCGTGCGAGATAGCGAGACAGCGTCGTCTGCATGCTATCCACAGTATATTCCTGCCGTTTTTCCGGAGGAAATCAGCAACAAGGAGGCGGCGCTGCCGCGGGCGCTCTCGAAGCTATTCCGGGCCGGTATTGGCGGCGACGACGATGTCGATGTCTTTCGTTTCGCGCATGAGGCGGGTCACGAGCGAGCCGCGGACGATCTCCTCCCAGCGACTGGGCGCGGACTGGCCCATGACGACCATCGTCGTCTTGTTGGCGTTGACGTACTTGATAAGCTGCTCGCCGACGGAGTCGCCTTCGAGCTCGACGACCTCGCCGCCGAGGTTGCGTGCGAGGGCGAAGATTTCGCCCAGGAGCGCCTCCTGCTTCTCGTTCGGCGCGCGCTCGGACGTCTTTACATAGAGGCAGACGAGCTCGCCCTCCATTCGGCGCGCCAGCCGGTAGCCGCGGCGGACGAGCTTGAACGATACCTCTTTCGGCGAAACGCAGACCACGACTCGGTCGCGGACGGCCTTGACGGGTCTGGCGCCGGCGGGAGTTGGCACAAGCGCCTGGAGCTGCTGGTCGACGTCGATCGTCGTCTGGCGGAGAGCGAGCTCTCGAAGGGCGACGATGTTCCCTTTCTTGAAGAAGCCGCCAAGCGCCTGCGGGATGCTTTCGCCCTTGTAGATGTCGCCGCGTTTGAGGCGGTTGATGACGGCGTCGGGCGTCAGGTCCACGAGCTCGATTTCGTCCGCCGAGTCGACCACCCAGTCGGGCACGGTCTCCCGCACTCTAACGCCGGTTATGTCGGCAACGGAGTCGTTCAGGCTCTCCAGGTGCTGGACGTTCACGGTGGTAATGATGTTGATGCCCGCGTCGCGCAGCTCTTCAATGCTTTCCCATCGCTTCTCGTGGGCGGCGCCGGGGACGTTGGTGTGCGCCAGCTCGTCGATGAGGACCCACTGCGGGCAGCGCTTGAGGATGGCCTCGGTGTCCAGCTCGTAGAACGTGCGGCCGCGGTATTCGATGGCTTTGAGCGGGATCTGCTCAAGCCCTTCGAGCAGGTCCGCCGTCGCTGGCCGTCCGTGCGCTTCGATGAGCCCGACGACCACATCTTCGCCACGGGAGATGCGCCGGTGCGCCTCGGCGAGCATTCGGAACGTCTTCCCGACGCCCGGCACGGCGCCGAGGAACACCTTTAGCTTGCCGCGTCCTGCGCTCTTGACCTCGGTGGGTTTCTGCTGCTCGTCTGTCATTGAGAACCGGCGCTGTCTTCCCTGTCCAGCGCCAGGTTCAATTCTAGCACGTTGACGCGCTTCTCGCCGAGGAAGCCCAAGTCGCGCCCTGCGGTGTTCTCCCGCACGAGGCGCATCACTTCGTCGACGTTCATGTTGCGTGCCGTGGCGACGCGCGACGCCTGCGCTTCCGCGTTCGCCGGCGTGATGTCGGGGTCGAGGCCGCTGGCGGAGGTTGTAACCATGTCGACCGGTATCTTGCCCATCTGAAGTCCCGGGTTTTCCGCCAGGACGTTCGCCACGTCGGTTTGAATCCTCTCGATCAGGGCGGCACTTGTCGGACCGAGATTCGAGGCTCCGGAGGACAGCGGGTCATAGCCGTCGCCGGCTGCGGAGGGGCGCGGATGGAAGTACTGTGGCCCCGCGAACTCCTGCCCGATAAACTTCGAGCCGACGACCTGCCCGTTCTGCTGGATGAGGCTGCCGTTCGCCTTGTCATGGAAGGCAATTTGCGCCAGCCCGGTCATGGCGAGCGGGTAGAGGAGGCCCAGGATCACCAGCGTGACAACAGAGAGTTTGATAGCAATAATCGCGCTTTTCCACATAGCTCTCGTCCTAGTTCATCACGTGCAGCGCCACGAGAATAAGGTCGATGACCTTTATCCCCAGGAACGGAATAATCAGCCCGCCGAAACCGTACACGAACAGGTTGCGTTGCAGGACGGCCGCCGCCCCCAATGGGCGGTACTGCACGCCCCGAAGCGCAAGCGGGATGAGACAAATGATAATCACGGCGTTGAAGATGACTGCCGAGAGAATGGCGCTGTGCGGCGAATGCAAGTGCATGATGTTCAGGTGGCGCAGCTCTGGATAAGTTCCGACGAAGAGGGCGGGAATAACGGCGAAGTACTTCGAGACGTCGTTGGCGATGCTGAAGGTGGTCAGGGCGCCGCGAGTCATCAGCAGTTGCTTTCCGATCTCGACGATCTCGATGAGCTTGGTGGGATTGGAGTCAAGGTCGACCATGTTGCCAGCCTCTTTGGCGGCGATCGTCCCCGTGTTCATCGCCACGCCGACGTCGGCCTGGGCGAGCGCCGGCGCATCGTTCGTGCCGTCGCCGGTCATGGCGACGAGCTTGCCCTGGCCCTGCTCGTTCCGGATAAGCTCCATTTTCTTCTCGGGTGTCGCCTGGGCCAGGTAGTCGTCGACGCCTGCTTCTTTGGCGATGGCGGCGGCGGTGAGCGGATTGTCCCCGGTTATCATCACCGTGCGGATGCCCATCCTCCGCAGTTGCTCGAAGCGGTCCCTGATGCCGCCTTTGACGATGTCCTTCAGGTGGATAACGCCGATGATGTCTCTGTCGCGGGCCACGACCAGCGGCGTGCCGCCCGAGCGGGCTACGTTGCCGGCGATGAGGCTCAGGGTCGTTGGAATGATGCCGCCCTGCCCCCGGACCCATTCTTCGACGGCGTCGACCGCGCCCTTCCGTATCTGCTGACCGTTCCAGTCGATCCCGCTCATCCGCGTCTGCGCGGAGAAGGGCACGAAGACCGCCTCCGACTCGCTGATGTGCCTGTCGCGGAAGCCGAACTGCTTAGCCAGGACGACAATCGAGCGGCCTTCGGGCGTCTCGTCGCTGAGGGAGGCGAGTTGGGAGGCATCGGCAACGTCAGCCTCTGTGTAGTCGGCGACGGGGATAAACTCTGCCGCCTGCCGGTTGCCGAGCGTTATCGTGCCGGTCTTGTCGAGGAGGAGCGTGTTCACGTCGCCCGCCGCCTCGACGGCGCGACCGGACATGGCAAGAACGTTGTGCTGGACAAGGCGGTCCATTCCCGCAATGCCGATCGCGGAAAGCAGGCCGCCGATAGTCGTCGGCATCAGGCAGATGAGCAGCGCGATCAAGACGGTGACCGACACGCCGGCGCCGGAGTAGATGGCGTAGGCCTGAAGCGTCAGGACGACGAGGACGAACAGGAACGTGAGCCCCGCCAGGAGGATGTTGAGCGCAATTTCGTTCGGCGTCTTTTGGCGGGCCGCGCCCTCCACGAGTGCGATCATGTGGTCGAGGAACGTCTGCCCCGCCTCCGCCGAGATGCGCACCTTCATCTGGTCGGAGAGCACCCGCGTGCCGCCGGTGACGGCGCTGCGGTCGCCGCCGCTCTCGCGGATGACGGGCGCCGATTCGCCGGTGATCGCGGACTCGTCGACGGAGGCGATGCCCTCGATCACTTCGCCGTCGCTGGGGATCATCTCGCCAGCGCAGACCTCGACGATGTCGCCTTTGTGCAATTGACTGGCGGGGACGACCTCCACCTTCCCGTCGACGAGGCGGTTCGCCATCGTTTCCGTCTTCATCTTGCGCAGCGCGGCAGCCTGCGCTTTGCCGCGTCCCTCGGCAACCGCCTCGGCGAAGTTGGCGAAGAGGACGGTGACCCAGAGGAAGAGGGCTATGGCGCCGATGAAGCCGGCATTCGGTCCGCCTTGGACAATCGCGCGGATGAAATAGAACGTCGAGATGACACTGCCGATCTCGGTGACGAACATGACCGGATTGTGCAGCATTGAGCGCGGGTGCAGCTTACGGAATGCCTGCAGCGCGCCCTCGCTGACGAGGGAGGAGAGCGGCACGGTCTGGCGGCGGCGGCGCTTCGGCTCGCCGGCGTCGGGAGCGGGCGGCTCCGCGACGCTGGTATCCGGTTGCTCTGGGTCTGTCATCATCTCTCCGTCAGAAGAGCGTTCCCGCTTGCATCAGATAGTGCTCGACAATCGGTCCCAGCGCGTAGACCGGGAAGAACGTCAGCGCGCTGACGACGATGACCGCCGCCGCCAGCAGGCCGATGAATAGGAAGCCGGTTGTCGGGAAGGTTCCGGCCGATTCCGGCACGGGCGTTTTCTTCACCATCGTGCCACCAACGGCAATCATCGGGACGAGCCAGACGAAACGGCCGATAAGCATGGCCATGCCGAGCATGACGTTGTAGAAGCCGGTGTTCGCGCTCAGCCCGGCGAAGGCGCTGCCGTTGTTGCCAGTGGCGGACGTCGCTGCGTAGAGGACCTCGGACAGGCCGTGCGGGCCGGCGTTCAAGATTCCCGCCACGCCGGGTCCGGCCGTCGCCGCGAGCGCGCTGAAGCCGAGGATGCTGGTCTCGTGGATGAGGATCGCAATCATTATCAGCTTCATCTCGGTCGATTCGATCTTCTTGCCCAGGTACTCGGGCGTGCGGCCGACCATCAGCCCGGCGATGAACACTGCCAGCATGGCGAAGATGAGCATGAACATGATTCCGGTGCCGACGCCGCCGAAGATGTTCTCGCCGATGGCGATGTTAAGCATCGCGGTGCCGCCGGCGAGCGGCGTCATGCTGTCCATGGAGGCGTTCACGGCGCCACAGGAGGTGACGGTGGTCGCATTGGCGAAGAGCTCGGAGCTGTAGGTGCCGAAGCGGACCTCCTTGCCCTCCATGCTGCCGCCTGCCTGGCCGGACGTCGCGGCCTGGGTCACGCCGGCGTTGGCGATGTTCGGGTTACCGACCTGGTCGCTCCAGGTCATTATGCCCAGCGAGAGGGCGAATATTGCGGCCATCGCCAGGAAGAGCGCCCACCCCTGGCGCTGGTTGCCGGCGTAGCGTCCGAAGGTGTAGGTGAGCGCCGCCGGAATCGAAAGAAGGACCACCACTTCGACGAAGTTGGTCAGCGGCGTCGGATTCTCGAACGGATGCGCGGAGTTGGCGTTGAAGAAGCCGCCGCCGTTCGTTCCCAGCTCTTTGATCGCCTCCTGCGACGCCACGGGCCCGCGCGCTATCGTCTGCGTCGCACCTTCGAGTGTGTGGGCGATGGCCGGCCCGCCGAGGGTCTGGACCATTCCCGACGCCATGAAGAATATGCCGATGATAATCGCCCCGGGCAGGAGGACCCACAGACAGGCGCGCGTCAGGTCAACCCAGAAGTTGCCGACGTTTTCGGCCGAGTGACGCGTCAGGCCGCGGATGAGCGCCATCGCGACGGCGATCCCCGTTCCCGCCGACAGGAAGTTCTGCCAGGTAAAGGCCAACATCTGCGAGAGGTAGCTGGCGGCCGTCTCCGGGACGTACGACTGCCAGTTGGTGTTGGTGACGAAGCTCGCGGCGGTATTGAAAGCGAGATCGGGGCGCATGCCCGGCGCGTCGAGGGGGTTCCAGGGGTGGAAGTGCTGCAGACGCAAGATCAGGTAGACGATGACGATGCCACAGAAGTTGAACAGCAGCATGTCGATGGTGTAGCGCGTCCAGCGGCATTCGTGACGTGGGTTGACGCCGATGACGGCGTAGATGCGGTTCTCGACGGGTCGGAGAACAGGATCGAGGGGAGTGGATTCGCCGGAGAAGACGTGCGCCATATACGCGCCCAAGGGACGGGTCAGCGCGGCAATGACGGCAAAGAATGCGAGGAACTGCAGGATTCCAAATACGGACACTACAGCTTCTCAGGTCTGATAAGAGCGTACAGCAGGTAGAGCATCACGAGGAAAGCGATGATCCCTACGATGAGATACTCGAAGTTCATCGCTCCCCCTTCTAGCTAAATGCGATCAATTGCGAATACTAGCACACCAGCGAGGGCCATGAACACTGTGGCGATAACTATCATGATTATGTCAGCCATTACCTTACTCCTGCGTCCCATCCGGCTGGGCTGCTGCCTTCCTCTTGACGCGCAGGACGATCGACGTTCCGGTTGTCCGCGTCTCCACGTCCAGGCAGTATTCCTCCGTCAGGCGCCTGGTCATCGCCTCGGCGAAACGAGCGCTGTCGGGGTCATCGATGGCATGAGAGATCGTCACGCTTTCGATGACGGATGGATCGGCCGCCAGAAGCGCTTCGCAGGCCGCCCAGACGAGCCCTCTGATCGCTTGCTGAGTGCTTTGCGCTGTTGCTGTCCTGTCGCTGGCCATTTTCGCGCCACCTCCACGTCAGGTTCCACGTTGATTCTCGCGCGTGTCACATCAACGCCGCCTAAACAAAGGCGGCGCTACGCTCAACATTTGCTCAATATGATGGTGATGAGGCGGGCGGCGGCGACGGGTGGGGGCGAGTTGAGGGCCGATTGTCGTCGGCGATGGCGGGTCGTGTGGCGGGCAGGCCGCCTACTCGAATCGGATGGTGAAGCTATACATCCCCATTGAGCATACCCCCTTGAGCGTCGATCCCGCTTGCTGAGGAGGCACGTTGACCTCGGTCTCTCCCGTCGGCGGCAATTGTGTTTGGTAGCCGAGCTTTGGGATGCTGAGCGACGACGAGCAGTCGAAATCGCCGTTGGTCTTGATCTTCAGGGTGGTTGGCAGGTTCGCTCTTGCGACGGTGTCCCGCGGGCTGTAGCCGTCCCGGCCGCGATCTCCACGGTCTGGTTTCCGCTGGCGGTGGACACGCTGCTCTGCCCCGCATCTCCCGCTTTCCACCCTGTCGAATGACCATGACTGTAGCTGGGCGAAACGGCGGGCGCGGCGCGACGAGCCCAGATCTCGGCGTCCGCAGGTTCTTTTCGTTCTTCGCCATGTCGCTTCTGCCTTTCATCGAGCTGAATAGCGGGTTGATCACGCCGACCGCTGCCAGGCTGTTGATAGCATTGAAGATCGCGAAGAAGATCACCAGCAGTCCAACGGACTTGAAGAAGACACCCTCATATTCCTTCGTGTTGACCGCCACCGACGTAAAGCTCAACAGCCCCAGCACGGGAAGCGTACCCAGGGCGAAGAAGAGCATCGTCAGAGCGCCGGTAATGGCGCTGCCGGTTGACACGGCATAGAACTGCATCGCTTGAGTGAAGCCGCACGGCAGGAAGAACGTCGCGCCGCCCACCAGCGCCGGCGCGACGGTGCTGCTGAAGCCGGCAGTGCCCAAGGCCCTGTTCGATATCGAATCTCGGCATCGAAGGTTGAAGCCGGCGTGCCCAGGGGAACACGTCCAACAGATTGACACCGATTGCGAGCATGAGCAGAGCGACGGTCAAGGTCAGTATGAACGTCCCCGTGGACGCGGGCGAGGAGCGCAACGAGAACGCGATCCGCGCACGCCCAGGACGAAGAATGACGCTACACGGCCAGCATGGAACAAGGCCTGTGGTTTCGCCCTGTGCCCCGACCGCGCGAAGGTCGCGGATATCGAGAGGACAAGGCCGCCGACCAGCGCCGCGCAGGTAGAAAGGGACGCGGCCACTCCGACCACGAAGGCTGTGCCATAGGTGCTGGCATTCCCGCTGTCAGACCGCCGTCGCGAAGATGTCATGGACGTCGACGCAACAGGAGGCGCTGGGAGCAGCGACGCCAAACTCGTCCCAGCCGATATGTCTCTGTTGTATGGTCGTTGCGTGGGTTGGGGAGTCCCTGTGAGAGCTCTTCAGCGATTTCCTCGGGTGGCTTGTCTCCAAAGTCGCCCCGAACTCGAACGATCGCGTCCGCAGACTGGCCCTGGCGGAAACTACCCTTCGGACACTTCGCCAGCCTCGCTCTCACAGAGAAGAACGCATGCCTTGCAGTGCATGCCATCGACGAAGAAGGTGTACGTTCGGATGCCCGCGGTTGCCATGCGCCCCTGCCTCTCGCTGCCCGCCGGAAGGCCACCAACTCTATAGCAATAGTACCATTGTAGCCGCCGCTCGAGTTCTGTCAACTCTCGATGTCTATATTCTGACGGGCGAGATGATTGGTGGACGCAACCAGAATGCGACCACCAGGCGCAAGACCGGCGTCAGGAGGGCTTCGTTTCCTCTTTCGCCTTGTCGATGATCTTCTGCGCCAAGTGCGCCGGCACTTCCTCGTAGTGGTCGAACGCCAGTTCGTAGTGGCCGCGACCCTGCGTTATCGAGCGCAAGTCGGTCGCGTAGTGCTGCACTTCGGCCAGCGGCACCAGCGCCTCGATGACGCTGTAGCCGTCCTGTGGCGATATCCCCAGCACCTTCGCGCGCTTGCTGTTCAGGTCACCCATGGCGTCGCCGGTGTTCGCCTCCGGGACCGTGACGCGGAGGGTCATGATCGGCTCGACGAGGATGGGCCGGCCCTGGTTCACACCCTGCCTGAGGGCCGATGAGCCCGCTATCTTGAACGCCATCTCCGAAGAGTCGACGGGGTGCTCCTTGCCGTCGTAGAGCGTCACCTTGATGTCGACGAGGGGGTAACGGGCGATCACGCCCTCCTGCATCGCCTCGAGGACGCCCTTCTCGACCGCCGGTATGTACGTCTTGGGCACTACACCGCCGACGACCTTGTCCTCGAACTGGAAGCCGCTGCCCCGCGGCAAAGGCTCCAGCTTTATCGCTACGCGCGCGTACTGGCCGTGGCCGCCGGTCTGCTTCTTGTGCGTGTACTCCGAGTTGCTGGCCGCCGTTATCGTCTCCTTGTACGGCACCTTGGGCGTCGTCAGCTCCAGGCCGACGCCGAACTTGCGCTGCACCTTCTCGACCGTCACTTCCAGGTGCGGCTCGCCGAGGCCCGATATCACCGTCTCGTTCGTGTCAGCATCGCGGTGGACACGCAGCGTCGGATCCTCCTCGAGGATGCGGTTGAGCGCCGTGCCCATCTTGTCGAGGTCCGCCTTCGTCTTCGGGTGGACGGCGGCGCTGTAGGCGGGCGTTGGGAAGGTTATCGGCGGCAGGACGAGCGGCTTCTCCTTCGACGCAAGCGTGTCGCCGGTCGAAGTCTCCGCGAGCTTTGACAGGGCGCCGATGTCGCCGGCGACGAACTGGGGTATCGGCTCCTGCGCCTTCCCCCGCACGATGAAGAGCTGGCCGATTCGCTCCATGGCGGATTTATTCGAGTTCCAGGCCTGCGAGTCGCCCTTGAGGACGCCGGAGTAGACGCGCAGGTAGGTGAGCTTGCCGACGTAGGGGTCGGCCGTCGTCTTGAAGACGAGCGCCGCAAGCGGGCCGGCGGGGTCGGCCTTCACGTCCTCCTCCTGGCCGGTGGAGGCGTTCTTCGCCTTGATCGGCGGCCGCTCCTTCGGCGACGGGAAGTGGGCGGCGAGCGTGTCGAGCAGCGGCGCGGTGCCGATGTTCTTCGCTGCCGCGCCGACGAGCACGGGCACGACGGCGCCGGAAGCGATGCCGCTGCGCAGACCGCGCGTCAGCTCTTCCGCCGTCAGTTCCGTGCCGTCGAGGTACTTCGTGAGAAGCTCGTCATCCGTCTCGGCGACGGCTTCCACAAGCTGCTCGCGGTAGCGCGTCGCCTGATCGGACAGCGAGTCGGGCACGGGGCCCTCCGTGCCTTTCTCGCCGACATATGCCTTCATGGCCAGCAGGTCGACGACGCCGCTGAAGGAGCTCTGGGCGCCGATGGGGACCTGGAGAGGGACGCATTTCTTGCCGAAGAACGACTGCACCTGGCCGAGCGCCTGCGCGAAGTCGGCGTTCTCACGGTCCATGCGGTCGATGAGCACGGCGCGGGGCAGATCCAGGGCATCGGCGGCGGCCCAGGACGTCTCGGTGCCGACCTCGACGCCGGCGGAGGCGTCGACGAGGACGACGGCGGCGTCGGCGGCCTGGACGGCGGCGCGCAGTTCGCCGGCGAAGTCCGCGTAACCAGGCGCGTCGACGACGTTTATCTTCTTGCCCTTCCACTCGCAGGGAAGGAGGGAGAGGTTGATGCTGATGGTGCGCTTGACTTCGTCGGGATCGTAGTCGGAGGTGGTCGTTCCGTCTTCGACGCGGCCGAGGCGGTTGATGGCGCCGCTGGCGAAGAGGATGGCCTCGGCGAGGGTGGTCTTGCCGGTGCCGCCGTGGCCGATGAGGACGACGTTACGGATATCCTCTGTCCTGTACTCTTTCATGGGGGGATACTCCTGTGCCCAGGCTGCAGGGGTATGTTAAACGAATGGGGGAGCAGGGGCAAGGAGAGGCCCGGAGGGAGGCGAGGGCGCTTAATTGACCCATTGAATTCAATTGTTTTTTCGTGATGTTCTTGAATCTAGCCGGGAGCGAAGTGAATCTGCAAAATTGCGCAAAAACGTAGCGAAAACGACGGGTCCACGGACGGACGGGCGAAGCGTTGGCAGAAGCAGTTGAAGAGAGCATGATCCGGCTCCGGCGACTGGCATCGAGAGGCTGGAGTCAGGATAGCAGAGTTGAGGCGCGGTTGTAAGGGGGTCGCGGCACTCGAGGAAGGCGGCCCTCAACGCCGCCGCAGCCGCCTGCGGAGCGCGAAGCCGCCGATGCCGCTCGCAAGGCCAAGCGAAGCCAGCCCGACTGACAGCGGAAGCCAGGGGCTCGCGCCGCTTGCCGGGCCGTCGCCGACGTTGCCAACGTGGATGGTTGTGGCCGGTGGAAAAGTAAGGTTCAACTGCTGTGCGTCGGATACGCCGCCGTCCCAGGCGTGCCAGGTGCCGGTTTCGTTTGCGGTGGAAACGACGTTGCCCTTCAGGTCGAGCAGCTTGAAGGTAATGGGCGCGCTTTCGACGCCGCAGCCGGTCTGCTGTTGCGCGGACAGAACGATGTCCTGGTACCAGACGGGGTTCTGGTAGCCCAGTCCCTGACCGTTGCAGGGCGGGCCAAATGCGCCACCGAAGTTCTCGTCGCCGCACGCGACACCGTTGATGAAGGGAACGATGTGGTGTTCGACCATCTGGTCGCAGCTCAGAGATGTACTGCCCGATATGCGGGCGAAGGGCGGACCGACGATGAGGTTCAGAGTACTGCTGGAGCCGCCGTGCCAAACGGCGGTCTGGGGGGCCTGACGGTCGCCGACGAAGAAGTTGATGGTCGCTCCTTCGTGGCCACAGCCCGGCGTTACCTGTTCCGAAACGACGTCGATGTGATAGACAGACGGGGCGTCCGCTATTGGCAGGGGGCCGCCGTTTCCGCAGACCACGTCACCGATCCTGGCTGTAATGCTGTCGGTGGAGAGGTCCCCGTCTGCCCATTCTTCGCCACCGAAGCGTGCGACTTGTTGGGGCGATGGGGTCGATGTGGCGGTGGGTGTGGAGGTGACGGTTGGAGTTGGCGTGGCGGCGTGAGCGGTGGAGCTCATCGCCAGAGCGAGGCCGAGCGCGGGAACGAGGAGAAGCCCGAACCGTCGGTTCATCGACCGCCTCCTTGTGGAGTTGAGCTGCTTTGTCGCTCTCCGGCGAAGCGCGAGGCCGACAGCGCAGGCAGCGACGCCAATCGAGGCCGTCGCAAGCGATGGCCATAGCCAGGGGCTGGCGCCGCTGTCCGGGCCGTCGCCGACGTTGCCGACGCGGACTGGAGTGGACGGCGTGAAGGTCAGAGCGAGCTCCTGATAGCTCGACTGGTCGCCGTCCCAGGCGTGCCACGTGCCGGTCTCGTTTGCGACGGAGACCACGTTGTCCTTAGGGTCGAGCAGCTTGAAGGTGATAGGCGCGCCTTCGACGCCGCAACCAGGCCGCTGTTGCGCGGACAGCACTACGTCTGCGTAGCTGACCAACTGGCCGTTGCAAGGAGGCGGAAGCCCGCCGAACATCTGCTCACCACAGGCAGTGCCGTTTATGAAGGGAACGATATGGTGTTCGATGACCTGGTCGCAGGTCAGGGAGGTGCTGCCGGATATGAGGGCGAAGGGCGGACCGACGGTGAGGTTCAGAGTACTGCTGGAGCCGGCGTGCCAAACGGCGGTCTGGGAAGCCTCCCGACTGCCGACGAAGAAGTTGATCGTTGCGCCTTCGTGGCCGCAGCCGGGCGTAACTTGATCGGAAACGACGTTGATTCGGTACATCGGCGCGCAGTCGGCGCAGGCCCATATCTCTTCCGTTCCGCAGACGGCATTGCCTATTCTGGCCGTCACTATATCTGAAGATATCGCGGCGTCGGCCCATTTTTCGCCCTGGAACCGGGCGATTTGCTGCGGCGATGGAGTTGACGTAGCCGTCGGCGTGGAGGTGACGGTTGGTGTTGGCGTGGCAGTTGGCGCTGGCGTTGCGGCGTGGGCGGTGGTGACGACGACAAGGGCTGACAGGGCCAGAACGGCAAGCGGCAGAACTCGGCGGAGCTTCATCTGCGGGCCTCCTCAGATCGAGGTGGGGAGCGTTCTTATTGATAAAACGCTATGGTCGCAGAAAAGTTAACGCTTGGACGAAATGGCGTCGGGCGGCGGAAGGACCCCGCGACGCCGAGGCTGGAAAGCCTCGGCTACGAGAATAGGGTATCGGCGGCGGGCGACGCCGAGACTGGAAAGTCTCGGCTACGATGAACACGCGACGGGTTGAGGCGGGAAACTCACTCCGTCCTCTCGAAGGAGCGCATCGCCAGGAGCAGCATGACGACGGCAAAGACGGCCAGGATGCCGATGTCGTCCAGCGTGCCCAGGTGGTAGCCGCCGATCTGAATCCCCGGCGCGAGGGTCGAGCCAAGCAGGAGGCGTCGCAGGGGGTCGACGCCGTAGGCCACGGGGTCCAGCCGCGTCACAACGGCCATCCAGCGGGGGAGCTGTCGCAGCGGGAAGAAAGCGCCGCTCAGGAAGAACATCGGCATCACGAGGAAGTTGATGATCATCTGGAACGACTCCATCGTCTGGAGCCGCGACGCGATGAGGATGCCGACGGAGGCGATGGCGAAGGCGATGAGGAACATCAGCGCCAGCAGCTCGACTATGAGAAGCGGGTTGAGCCCAATGCCGATGACTGGCGCCAGGATGATAAGTATCGCGCCCTGGAACATGGCGATTGTGCTGCCGCCCAGCGCTTTGCCCAGCACGACGGCCGCGCGGCTGACGGGCGCGACGAGCAGCTCACGCAGGAAACCGAACTCGCGGTCCCAGACGATGGACATGGCGCTGAAGATGGAGGTGAAGAGGACGGCCATCGAGATGATGCCGGGGTAGAGGAAGCGCACGTAGGAGACGTTGCCTAGCTGCTGCGTCAGTCCGGCTCCCAGGGATGCGCTAAGGCCGGCGCCGAAGACTATGAGGAAGAGCAGCGGCTGTCCCAGCGAAGCGATGATCCGGGCGCGGTCGCGGGAGTAGCGGAGGACGTCGCGGTACCAGATGATGTAGATGCCGCGGAGGTTCGCCGCAAGGCCGGCGTATCGTTCCGGCTGACCATTCACAGTTGGTGCGTAAGTTGCCATTCTAGCGCCGCCCTCCTCCTCTCCACATGCGTCCCATCGCGCGAGCGGTGGCCAGCGGGTCCGCTTCCTGGTCGCGGATCGCGTGGCCGGTAAGCTTCAAGAAGACGTCGTCCAGGGTGGGCCGGTGCAGGTCGACGGACTCGACGGGCACGGCCAACTCGTGAACGACTCTCGGGATGAACTCCGCGCCGTTAGGCACCTCCAGTCGCAGCCGGCCATCCTGGCTCTGCGGCTCCAGGCCGTAACGCTGGCGGATGTCGACGATGGCTTTTTCGTTATCGGGCGTACGCAGGCTGACGATGTCGGCGCCGACCATGCGCTTGAGCGCGTCGGGCGTGTCCAGCGCCACAATCTTGCCCTGGTCGATGACGGCGATGCGGCGGCAGTGCTCCGCCTCCTCCATGTAGTGCGTCGTCATGAAGAGCGTGATGTCGTGGGCGCGCTGGAGCTGGAGGATGTGGGTCCAGATGTGATCGCGGGTCTGGGGGTCGAGGCCGATGGTCGGCTCGTCGAGGAAGAGCACGCGCGGGTGATGGATGAGGCCGCGGGCTATCTCCAGGCGGCGCTTCATGCCACCGGAGTACGTCTTGACGACGGCGTTACGCCGGTCCCACAGTTCGACTACCCGGAGCACCTCTTCGATGCGGCTGTTTCGCTCACTGCCGGGCACGTTGTAGACGTGGGCGTGGAAGCGCAGGTTCTCCAGGCCGGTCAACTGGACATCGAGGCTTGGGTCCTGGAAGACGAGGCCTATCGACTGGCGGACGGCGTTTCGCTGCGTCTGCACGTCGTAGCCGGCGACCTTCGCGCTGCCGGACGTGGGACGGAGGAGCGTGCAGAGGATGTTTATGGTTGTTGTCTTGCCGGCGCCGTTCGGGCCGAGGAAGCCGAAGACTTCTCCCTCTTCTACGTCGAAACTGACGCCGTCGACGGCGGGGATCGGGCCGAAATTCTTGCGCAGGTCGGAAACTTCAATAGAGGGCATCGAATCCTATTATAACCCCTTCTGTGTTCAGGCGAAGCCGTGGCTACTGGGCGGCGTCCTGGCCGCGGAGAATGGCCTCGATCTCCTTGCGGGCGTTCTCGATCACTGCGCGCACGCGGCGGACCGTTTCCGGGTCGCCGAACGGTCTTCCGCGTCGCATGGCGCTCATGAGGTCGTGGAGTTCGTGCTTCATTTCGTGCAGCTCGCCGCGGAGATGCGGGTTCCACCAGGAGCTCGTGCGCTGCCTTATGCCTTCGACGACTTCCTTCTGCTCCTCGAGGAACGTCTTGCCCTCATCCGTGATCGAGAAGACGCGCTTGCCGTCCTGCGGCGTGGAAGTGACGTAGCCCATGTCTTCGAGCAACTGGAGAGTGGGGTAGACGGCGCCGGCGCTGGGGGTGTACATTCCGCCGAAGCGCTCTTCCAGCGCCTTGATCACCTCATAGCCGTGGGCCGGGCGCTCGCTGAGCAACTGGAGGATGACGTACTTGAGGTCCCCTTTCTCGAAAAGGCGGCCGTGTAGATGTTCGAAGTCAAACCAGGGAGGTCGTTGCATGGTAGTTCTCCTTCTGTATCGTGATATACACCGTCATATCACGACTGTATCGAAATATCGGCGCGGTGTCAAGCGCCTTTTTCATCAATTTTACGGGTAATTTCTTGGCCCACCACTCGGCCTCCCGCGATTGGAGACGGCGCTTTTCAAAAGGGGACTCGAATTATCGGCGCTATTGCGGTAGTGTTAGGCAGTTCCGAGAATTCTCCAGGAAGGTCTGATGCAAGCAATACTTGTGGTCGGCGAAGGCGAAACCGTGCGCGAGCTGGCGCGGGAGCTGGGCGACGCCGGCTATGACGTGACGGTTCACCGTCGGGGCGAAGCGCTTCAAGCGCTGAGCCTATCGACGCCGGCGGCCATCGTCGTCGATTTTTCCGACGGTGGCGGCGTCGGCGACATTGCGGGACCGGCAGACGGCCCGGACAAGCCACCGCTGCTAGCGCTCCTTCCGCCGCAGACCCCCGGCGGGCGACCTCTCGACCCGGCCGTCGACGAGTTCGCGCTGCTGCCGCTGCGACCGAATGAGGTGACGCTGCGATTGCGCCGGCTGCTGGACCGCCACGGCCTTATCGACTCGCCGGAGGTGCTGCGCCAGGGCGCGCTGTCGATTGATCTGGCCGGCTATCGCGTGTTCGTCGACGGCGTTCTCGTAGAGCTTACGTTCAAGGAATATGAGTTGCTCCGCTTCCTCGCCACAAACCCGGACCGCGTCTACACACGGGAGGCGCTGCTGGACAAGGTCTGGGGCTACGACTACTTCGGCGGGGCGCGCACCGTCGACGTCCACATCCGGCGGCTGCGCAGCAAGATCGAGCGCGGCGGTCACACCTTCGTCGAGACGGTCCGCAACGTCGGCTACCGCTTCTACCAGTCCTCCGGTCCCCCTTTGTAATCTCAAATTCATCGCCGCGTAATACGCGCGAAACATCCGCCCTCTAGACTCAGGGTGTAGAGACACCCGCCTGAGCAGGAGGACGGCTATGCCAACGAGCGCTATCAATTCTGGAGATACCGCCTGGGTACTCATATCGGCGGCCCTTGTCATGCTCATGACGCCGGGCCTCGCCTTCTTCTACGGCGGGTTGGTGCGCGATAAAAACGTTCTCGGCACCATAATGCACAGCTTCGTCGTAATCTCGATCGTGAGCATCCTGTGGGTCGTCGTCGGGTACAGCCTGGCGTTCGGCCCTGACCACTGGGGCCTCATCGGCGGCTTCGACTGGACGTTCCTGCGGCACGTCGGGCAGACGCCGAACCCCGACTACTCGTCGACGATTCCGCACGAAGCCTTCATGGCCTTCCAGATGATGTTCGCGATAATCACGCCGGCGCTGATCACCGGCGCTTTCGCCGAGCGAGCCAAGTTCAGCACGTTCTTGCTCTTCATGGCGGCATGGTCGTTGCTGGTCTACGCGCCGATAGCGCACTGGGTATGGGCGCCGGGCGGCTGGCTGCGAACCCTGGGCACGCTTGACTTCGCCGGCGGGACCGTAGTGCACATCAACGCCGGCATCGCCGCCTTGGTCGCCGCAATCATGTACGGGCGGCGCCGCGAGTTCGGCAAGGAGGCGCTGGAGCCGCACGACGTATCGATGATGATCCTCGGCGTGGCGCTGCTGTGGTTCGGCTGGTTCGGCTTCAACGCCGGCAGCGCCCTGGCGGCCAACGGCGTAGCGGTCAATGCGCTAGTCGTGACACATGTCGCCGCCGCGACCGGTGCGTTCACGTGGCTCGTCCTCGGATGGTGGCAGACGAAAAAGGCGAGCGTCGTTGGCGCGGGCGCGGGAGCGGTGGCCGGTCTGGTGGCGATCACGCCGGCGTCCGGCTTCGTCGACGTCGGCCCGGCAATTGCTATCGGAATCGGGGCCGGTACGTTCTGCTACTTTGCCGTTCAGGCCCGGCACCTGTTGCATCTTGACGACACGCTGGACGTGGTCGGTGTGCATGGCGTCGGAGGCGTCTGGGGAGCGCTTGCGACCGGGATCTTCGCATCGGCTGCCGTCAACGTGGCGGGCGCGAACGGCCTTATTCACGGCAACCCCGGGCAGTTGGGCGCCCAGGCGGCGGCGGTCGGCGTAACGCTTGCCTACTCGCTAGTGGGCACGTTCGTAATCCTGAAGGTGATCGACCTCCTGTTCGGCCTGCGGGTCTCGGAGGAAGAGGAGGAGATGGGTCTTGACCTGTCGCAGCACGGAGAGCGGGCGTACGTGTATCAGGGTCTAAGCGTCCAGGGTCTAAGCGTCGTGCAAATGGCGGACGTGACTGTCCCGCGGCCGCGCGGTGGGAAACACGCGGCGGACCCGTGCCGGCGATGGGCGCGGGTAGAATGCTGGGCACGGAGGCCAGCGACAAGCCCGATCTATAGGGCAACCTCGGCAGGGGACTGCGGCGCCTTTTTGAAGTAATCGGCGTCGCCGAGAAGCTGCAGCGGCAGCGTCCGCGGCGGAAGGATCAGTGTGACCTGTTTCGCCCTCGTAACCGCATCGTCATGCGATTGTAATGTGATCGTAACAAAGGGCCTCTACACTCCGAACAGGGATTCGTTCCTTAGGAGGTGGAGGTCCATGCCCGCGAACGCGATCAACGCCGGTGATACTGCCTGGGTACTGATAGCGACTGCCCTTGTGATGCTCATGACGCCCGGCCTCGCCTTCTTCTACGGCGGCCTGGTGCGCGAGAAGAACGTTCTCGGCACCATCATGCACAGCTTCGTTGTGATAGCGCTGGTGAGCCTGCTGTGGGTGACCGTCGGCTACAGCCTAGCGTTCGGTCCGGACCACTGGGGCCTTATCGGCGGCTTCGACTGGGCGTTCTTGCGCCACGTCGGACAGACGCCGAACCCAGCCTACGGGTCAACGATCCCGCACGAAGCGTTCATGGCTTTCCAGATGATGTTCGCGGTTATCACGCCGGCGCTAATTACCGGCGCCTTCGCGGAGCGGGCGAAGTTCGGGACGTTCCTCCTGTTCATGGCTGCCTGGTCGCTGCTGGTCTATGCGCCGATAGCGCACTGGGTGTGGGGGAGCGGCGGCTGGCTGCACAACTTCGGCGCTCTGGATTTCGCCGGCGGATCGGTTGTGCACGTGAACGCCGGTATCGCCGCCCTTGTCGCGGCGATCATGTATGGCCGGCGCCGCGAATTCGGCAAGGAGGCGCTGGAGCCGCATGACGTTTCGATGATGATGCTGGGCGTCGGGCTGCTCTGGTTCGGATGGTTCGGCTTCAACGCCGGCAGCGCTCTGGCCGCCAACGGCGTGGCCGTCAACGCGCTGGTCGTCACGCACGTGTCCGCGACGGCGGGGGCGCTGACATGGCTGCTGCTGGGCTGGTGGCAGACGAAGAAGGCGAGCGTGCTGGGCGTCGGCGCGGGCGCAGTGGCCGGGCTGGCGGCGATTACGCCGGCGGCGGGCTTCGTCGACGTTGGCCCTGCTATCGCCATTGGTGTCGGCGCTGGTGTATTCTGTTACCTTGCCGTGCAGGCCCGCCATCTGTTGCATCTGGACGATTCGCTGGACGTCGTCGGAGTGCACGGCGTCGGCGGCGCCTGGGGCATGCTGGCGACGGGCCTGTTCGCGACCGTCGCGGTGAACGCGGCAGGCGCGAACGGGCTGATTCACGGCGGCGCGGGGCTGTTCGGCGCGCAGGCGCTTGCCGTCGGCGTTACCCTAGGCTATTCTCTCGTCGCAACGCTCGCAATCCTGTATGTGCTCGACTTCCTATTCGGGCTGAGAGTCTCCGAAGAAGAAGAGGAGATGGGCCTCGACCTGTCGCAGCACGGAGAGCGCGCTTACGTTTACCAGGGTTTGAGCGTCGTGCAGATGGCGGACGTTACGGTCCCGCGGTCGCCTGGGGCGACAAAACCTGAAGTCAGCCGGCCCGCCGGTCAACAATAGGCTCAAAGCGCTACTCAGCAAGCCAGAAGGAGGAGTCAGTTTGACACCACAGGAAATAGAGAAGTTCGTCAAGGAAAACAACGTCAAGATCGTCGACCTCAAGTTCAATGACCTGCCCGGCCTCTGGCAGCACTTCTCGATCCCGGCCAGTGAGCTGACGGAGCTCGACGACCTGACGAAGAGCATCTGGATGGAGGGCATCGGCTTCGACGGTTCGAGCATCCGCGGCTTCCAGAAGATCCAGGAGAGCGACATGATCCTCATCCCGGACCCGGAAAGCGCGAAGCTGGACCCGATCTGCGAGGCGACCACGCTGAGCCTCATCTGCGACATCTACGATCCGCTGACCCGCAAGCCCTACACGCGCGACCCGCGCTACATTGCCAAGAAGGCGGGGGACTACATGCGGTCGCTGGGCGTCGCCGATGAGAGCTACTGGGGGCCCGAGGCCGAGTTCTTCATTTTCGATGACGTCCGCTTCGACCAGACGGAGAACACGTGCTTCTACTACGTCGATTCCGTTGAAGGCGACTGGAACACGGGCCGCGAAGAGAACCCCAACCTTGGCTATAAGCCGCGCTACAAGGAAGGCTATTTCCCGGTGCCGCCGCACGACTCGTTCCAGGACCTGCGCAGCGAGATGATCTTGACGATGATCGACGCGGGCCTGCCGGTTGAAGTCCATCACCACGAAGTGGCCACAGGCGGCCAGGCGGAGATAGACCTCAAGTTCGACAAGCTTCTGATCATGGCCGACCGGATGATGTGGTACAAGTACATCGTCAAGAACATCGCCCGCAAGCACGGCCGCGTCGCCACGTTTATGCCGAAGCCGCTCTTCGGCGACAACGGCTCCGGCATGCACACGCACCAGAGCCTCTGGAAGGGCGGGCAAAACATCTTCTTCGACCCGAATGGCTACGCGCTCATTAGCGAGGCTGCGAAGCATTACATCGGCGGCCTGCTGAAGCACTCGGCGGCGCTCATGGCGCTCTGCGCGCCGACCACGAACTCCTACAAGCGGCTGGTGCCTGGCTACGAGGCGCCGGTCAACCTGATCTACTCGGCCCGCAATCGCAGCGCCGCCATCCGAATCCCCGTTTACACCGACAACCCGCGGACCAAGCGCATCGAATACCGGCCGCCGGACAACACTTGCAATCCGTACTTGGCGTTTGCGGCGATGCTCATGGCCGGCCTCGATGGGATGGAGAACAAGATCGACCCGGGTTCGCCGCTGGATAAGAACACGTACGATCTGAGCTCGGAAGAAGCGGCCAAGATCCAGACGGTGCCCGGCTCGCTCGAAGAGGCGATCGACGCTCTGGAGAAGGACCACGCGTTCCTGCTGAAGGGCGGCGTGTTCACCCAGGACGTGATAGACGTGTGGATCGAATACAAGCGGGAGCGCGAGATAGACCAGCTCCGGCTGCGGCCACACCCGTACGAGTACTACATGTACTTCGACGTCTAGGAGGCGCTGTTCACTCCGAACTGAACTCTTGACAGCCACATTACGGCCCATTAGGCTTTAGCCAGTGGCCCGCCAGATGGCGGGCTGCTGGTTGCGAATCCCAATAGAGAGGTGAGACATGGCCGCAGAACGCGACAAAGACTACGTGCTCCAGACCTGCAAGGCGCAGGGCATCAAGTTCATCCGCCTCTGGTTCACGGACATCCTGGGTTCTCTCAAGAGCTTCACGATAACGGTCGAGGAGCTGGAGGGCGCGCTGCAGGAAGGCATGGGCTTCGACGGCTCGTCGATTGAAGGGTTCGCCCGCATCGATGAAAGCGACATGGTCGCTATGCCGGACCCGTCGACCTTCACCATCATACCCTGGCGGCCGCGCGAGCAAGGCGCTGCCAAGATGTTCTGTGACGTCATTCGCCCCGACGGCACGCCGTTCGACGGAGACCCGCGCTATGTGCTGAAGCGGAACATCAAGCGCGCCGCCGACCTTGGCTTCACCTACTACGTTGGTCCGGAGCTCGAGTACTTCTATTTCAAGAGCGTCGATTCGCCGCAACCGCTCGATCAGGGCGGCTATTTCGACCTCACGCCCCTGGACGTTGCCACCGATCTTCGCCGCGACACCATCCTCTACATGGAGGCAATGGGGATCGGCGTCGAGTACTCGCACCACGAGGTGGCGCCCAGCCAGCACGAGATCGACCTTCGCTACACAGACGCGCTCTCCATGGCCGACGCGGCGATGACGTACCGCCTCGTCGTCAAGGAGGTTGCTCTCGCTCACGGTGTTTACGCCACCTTCATGCCGAAGCCTGTGGCCGGACAGAACGGCTCAGGCATGCACGTGCACCAGTCGCTGTTCAAGGGCAAGAGCAACGCGTTCTTTGAAGAGGGTGACAAGTACCACCTATCGAAGCTGGCGAAGTGCTACATCGCCGGGCTGCTGCATCACGCGCGCGAGATCACGCTGGTCACGAACCAGTGGGTGAACTCCTACAAGCGCCTGGTGCCCGGCTATGAGGCGCCATGCTACATCACGTGGGCGCGGCGCAACCGCTCGGACATGGTGAGGGTGCCGGAGTACAAGCCGGGCAAGGAGATGGCGACGCGCATCGAGTACCGCTCGCCGGACCCGGCCTGTAACCCGTACCTGTGCTTCTCGGTCATGCTGGCCGCCGGCCTGGAGGGGATCGAGAAGGAGTACCCACTGGGAGAGCCGACGGAGGAGAACGTCTTCCACCTGACGGCGGACGAGCGCAAGGTGCGCGGGATCGGCGTGCTGCCGGGCAGCCTGGAGGAGGCGATAGAGGTGACGGAGGGAAGCGAGCTGGTGCGCCGTTGCCTTGGCGACCACGTCTTCACTTCGCTCATCGCCAACAAGAAGATGGAGTGGGACGCCTGGCGGATGCAGGTAACGAACTACGAGCTGGACCGCTACCTGCCCATCCTGTAGCGGGAGTGCGCGCGGGCAAGATCCTCCTGAGGCGGACAAGTGCCCGCGCTACGCGATAGTGGGGGATGCTCGCGGGCAGGACCGTCCTGAGACGGACAAGTGCCCGCGCTACGCGGAAGTGGCAGCGTTAACACATGAAACGAAGGCCGGGGACCCAAAAGGCCGCCGGCCTTCGTTTTTGAAGCGAAATCGTCCGGGAGCTTCAGCGGCCGTCGAGGGAAACGGTGGACGCGGGACCCCCGCCACCGGGCTGCTGCGTCGTCGACGTCGGGAAGACGGCGTGCACGGCGCTGTCCGTCGCCTTGAACAACGGCTGCGGGTACAGCCCGACTACGAAGACGCCGATGACGAGCGCCAGGATGACCGCATTCACGGCGGCCGGGACGCGCAGTCGCAGCTTGTCCTCCGCCTCGCCGACGTACATCTGCCGGATGACCAGCAGGTAGTAGTAGAGCGATATCAGGCTGTTCACGACGGCCAGCGCCGCCAACCAGAGGAAGCCTTCCTTGGCGACGGACTGGAAGAGCAGGAACTTGGTCGCGAAGCCGGCGAACAGGGGCATGCCCGCCAGCGAGAACAGGGCGATGGTGAGGGAGAGGGCCAGGAAGGGCGCCCGCTCCGCCAGCCCGCGGAAGTTCTCGATTTCGTCCTTGCCGGTCGCGTTGTAGAAGGCGATGACCGCCGCGAAGGCCGCCAGGTTTGTGATGATGTAGCCGGTCATGTGCAGCACTAGCGTGCTCGCCGTCGCTTGGGACAGGGCGGCGATGCCCATCAGCATGAATCCGGCCTGCCCGATGCTGGAGTAGGCGAGAAGTCGCTTGATGTTGTGCTGCTGGATTGCGACCAGGTTGCCCAGCGTCATGCTTGCCGCTGCCAGCGCCGCGATCATCCACTGCCAGTCGCCGAGCACCGGCAGGAACGCCTCGGTGAAGAGGCGCAGCAGGAGCGCTATGCCCGCGGCCTTCGACGCCGCCGACAAGTAGGCGGTGATCGGCAGCGGCGCGCCTTCGTAGGCGTCCGGCGCCCACATGTGGAAGGGCACGGCCGACACTTTGAAGCCGATGCCGGCGATAACCAGCACGAGGCCGACAAGCATCGCCGGGCCGAAGCTGCTGACGCCGGCGCTGAACGCCGCGTTGATGTCGACATAAGAGGTCGAGCCGGCGACGCCGTAGATAAGGCTCAGACCGTACAGGAACAGGGCTGAGGAGAAGGCGCCAAGCAGCATGTACTTCATGCCGCCTTCGTTCGACTTCGCGTCCAGCTTGGCGAAGGAGACGAGCACGTAGAGGCTGAAGCTCAGGAGCTCCAGCGAGACGTAGGCGGCGATGAGATCGCGGGAGGCGGCCATATAGATGGCGCCGATGGTCGAGAGGATGAGGAGGCCGTAGTACTCGCCGGCGTGTCGCAGGTTGGCCCGCACGAAATGCGCCGACGCCAGGCAGACAACGGCAGTAATGGAGATGAAGAGGACGCGGAAGAAGGTCGTGTAGTTGTCGACCTGGACGAGGCCGGCGAAATCCAGCGGTCCCTTGTTAACATAAAACAGCGAGACGACGAGTATGCCGCCGAGGCCCGCCGCCGAGACGTAGGGCAGGTAGGTGCGGGCGCGTCGCGGGTCGTAGAGGCCGAGGGCGACGACGACCGCTGCCAGCGCCGCCAGCAGGTACTCGGGGATCAGCAGCGAGTAGTCCAGGTTCATCGCACCGCCGGCATCGAGAGTACAGCATGGGAGATGCGGTCGATGAACGGCGCCGGCCACATCCCCATGAACAGCAGGAAGAAGATGAGCACGGCGCCCGCCGCCTGCTCAAGGCGCGTCATCTCAACCAGCTTATCCCAGCGCACGTTGAACGGGCCGAAGAAGGCCATCGCCAGCATGCGCAGGATATAGGCCGCCGTTACCGCCGCGCCGAAGACCGCCAGGGCTCCGAATTCCGGATAGGTGCGGAACGTACCGACGAATATGTGGAACTCGGCGACGAAGCCCGATAACCCGGGCAACCCCAGCGACGCCAATCCGGCGATGGCGAAGAAGGCCGTGAAGCGCGGCATCTTGTTCGCCAGGCCGCCGAAGAGAGACATGTCGCGGACGTGTGCCTGGTCGTAGAGGGCGCCGACCATGGCGAACATGAGAGCCGTCATGACGCCGTGGGAGAACATCTGGAGGACGGCGCCGTTAACGCCGATGGGATTCAGCGTCGCGAGACCCATCAGGACGTAGCCCATATGGCTGACGCTGGAATAGCCCACCATATACTTGAAGTCGCGCTGCGCCATCGCTGAAATCGAGCCGTAAATGACGTTCGTCGTCGCCAGGACCATGACGGCCGGCATCCAGAACTGCGCGCCCTCCGGCAGGAGTTGGATGCCAAGGCGGATGATTCCGAAAGCGCCCAGCTTCATCAGGACGCCGGCGTGGAGCATGCTAACGGCGGTCGGCGCGGCGACATGGCCATCCGGTGACCAGGTGTGGAACGGCCACAAGCCGGCCAGCACGCCGCAGCCGAGGACGAACACGGGGAAGACCGCCCTCTGGAACCCCTCGGAGAAGTGGACGTTGTAGAGCGCCGGCAGGTCGAAGGTGCCGATGTTCGCCTTGACGAAGATGGCGAAGATGCCGATGAAGATTAGCACGCTGGCGGCCACGAGGTAGAGCGTCAGCTTCATCGCGCCGTACTCCTTCGTGCGGACGAAGGTCGGGAAGCGGCTGCTGGAGCCCCATACGGCGATGAGCAGGAACATCGGCAGGACGGCCAGCTCGTAGAAGAAGAAGAAGAAGAACAGGTCGAGCGAAATGAACGTGCCGAAGACGCCCGCCACGAGCGCGAAGAAGAGGACGAAGAAGTCCTTGTTACGGTAGTCGATCTTCCAGGAGATCAAAACGCCGGTGAAGGCGACGATGCCGTTAAGGAGGACCATCGGCGCGGAGACGCCATCGACGCCCAGGTGCAGCGTGATGCCGTTCGCGCCCAGGAAGCCAACGTTCTCCAGCCAGGGCCAGCGGCCTTCGAACTGGATGACGCTGTCGCCGCTGCCGAAGTGGTAGGCGAAGAATACGTACAACGCCAGTCCAAGCGTCGCTGCCGCAGACGCCGCAGCGATGTAGCGCACGACGTTCTTATGCTGCGCCGGCACCGCCAGCAGCACCAGCGACGTCGCCAGCGGCAGGACGATGAACGGCAGGAGGATGTAGTTATGCGGCATGCTACGTCCCCACGATCAACGCTGCTATCGCCAGGACGACCACGCCGGCGGCCATCAGCAGGGCGTAGTTCGGCATCTTGCCGGTCTCGTGGAACTTCAGCAGGAAGCCGCCGAAGCGCGTGACGTCGGCGGGCCCGTTGACGCCCGTGTCGTTGACGACAGCGCGGTCGTACCAGGAAACGATGCCCGCGACGACCAGCACGACGTGATTAATGACCCACTGGTAGGCGTCGTCCATGTAGTACTTGTTGCGGAAGAGCGTGTAGAGCTGCGGCGCGGCCTCGCCTGCCACCTTCGCGCGCTCCGCCGTGCCGCTCCAGACGTAATAGCCGCCGGCGATTCCGAGGAGCACCAGGATGATGGACGAGGCGGTGACGCCGGCGTTGATCCGGAACGCTTCCGGCGCGCTCGTGAACAGGAACTCGCCGAAGCCGCCGGGGAAGCCCATGAGCTTTCCGACGCCCGTGAATACCACGAATCCGGCGAACACTGTCAGCACGCCCAGCAGGACCAGCGGCAGACGCATCGCCAGGCCGGGCTCGTGCGCGTGCTCGTAGACATGCTCGTCGCGCGGCTTGCCCGTGAAGACCAGCAAGACCAGTCGCGTCATGTACAGCGCGGTGATGAGCACGCTGGCCAGAACCAGCAGATAGATGAAGAAGTTGTGGTTCTCGAACGTCGTCAGAAGCAGCTCATCCTTGTTCCAGAAGCCGGCCAGCGGGAAGAGACCGGCCATCGACATGGCGCCGAGCGTGAAGACCGTCGCTGTAAGCGGCATCCTCTTCGCCAGGCCGCCCATCTTCGTCACTTCCAGCTCGTCGGTCGCGTGGTAGACCGATCCCGAGGAGAGGAAGAGGAGCGCTTTGAAGAAGGCGTGCGTGAACACGTAGAGCAGCGCCACCGTCACGGAGCCGGCGCCCAGGGCGATGAACATGAGGCCGAGGCTGTTCAGCGTCGAGTAGGCGACGACGCGCTTGATGTCTGTCATCACCAGGCCCATCGTCGCGGACATGAACGTCGTGACAAGACCGACGCTCGTGACGGCGATGAGCGTGTTCGGCACCTCCTGGAAGAGCGGCATCGTGCGCGCTACCAGGTAGACGCCGGCAACAACCATCGTCGCGGCGTGGATGAGGGCGCTGACCGGCGTCGGGCCTTCCATGGCGTCGGGCAGCCAGACATGGAACGGGAACTGCGCCGATTTGCCCATCGCGCCGAGCAGGATGAGCAGGACGCAGACGGTCAGGTAGGCATGGTCGATCTGGCCGCTGCGCGCGGCGCTGAAGATGGTCTGCATGTCGAAGGTGCCGACGGAACGATAGAGCAGGATGATGCCGATGAGGAGGCCGACGTCGCCCAGGCGCGTCGTGATGAACGCCTTCTTCGCCGCCTCCGCCGCGGACCGCCGCTCGTGGTAGTGGCCGATGAGCAGGAACGAGCAGAGGCCGACGCCTTCCCAGGCGAAGTACAGCAGCAGGAAGTTGCCGGCGAGGACCAGCGTCAGCATGGCCGCCACGAACAGCGACTGCACGGCGAAATACCAGCCGTAGCGCTTGTCGCCCTTCATGTAGCCGAGCGAATAGACCTGTACCATGAGGCTGATGAAGCTGACGACCGCCACCATCACGGCCGCGAGCTGGTCGAAGTGGAAGCCGATCCGCAGGGTAAAGTTGTCGAAGCTGACCCAGTCGACGCCGGAATCCACACCGGAGAAGGGGATTCGAAGGCAAGATCCTATTGGGCTACAATTCCAGGCCAGCGCATCGGTCAGGTCCTTGAGGACGAAGATGAACACGACGAACGAGGCGCTGATGGCCAGCACGGACAGCCAGTCGCCCTTACGCGGCAGGTACTTGCCGAAAAGGATGAGGACGGCGGCGGTAGCGGCCGGAATGGCCGGAATGAGCCAGGCCTGTTCCATGCCCATCAGCTAGCTGCCCCTCTCGCTGGTCGAAACGGCCGCAGTCGCTACCATTTCAGATCGTGCACCTCGTCGACATTCGCGGTCGTACGGTTGCGGAAGATGCGCAGGACTATCGCCAGCGCCAGGCCGACTTCGGCGGCGGCGATGGTGATGATGAAGATGGCGAAGATGATGCCGGCGAATCGCTGCGGCGACGTGTAGACGGCGAAGGCGACCATGTTGATGCTGGCGGCGTTCAGCATCAGCTCGACCGACATCAGAATAAGCACCGCATGCCGCCGCACGAGGACGCCGTAGACGCCGAGCGAGAAAAGGATGGCGCTGAGCACGAGGAAGCTCTGCAGCGGGATCATACGCCCTCTTCCTCCTCATCTTCCGAGCGCGCCAGCACTATCGCGCCGATGAGGGCGACCAGCAGCACCAGCGAGGAGACCTCGAAGGGAAGCGCGTACGTCCGGAACAGCGCGTCGCCGATGGCGTTGAAGTTGATCAGCGCCGGCGAATCAGCCTTGCGCGGCCAGGTCGTGAGGAAGATGGTTGCGATGAGCACGCCCATCAGGCTCAGCCCGGCCACAATCGCGAACGGCTTCTGGGCGCCGTCCAGCTCCGGCACCAGCTCGCGGGCGCGCGTCAGCATCAGGGCGAAGAGGAGCAGCACCGCGACGCCGCCGGCGTAGAGCAACACCTGCACCAGCGCCAGGAACTCGCTGGCAAGCAGGATGTAAAGCGCCGCCACAGCCAGCAGGGTAAACACGAGCGAGATCGCGGCGTACGCTACTTTGCCCGTCGCGACGACGCCAAGCGCGAAGAGCACGGTGAGCCCGGCGATGAAGTAGAAAAGCACTTCCGTTACGGTCATGGCACCACCCAGGGGGTGAATCCGCCGTCGCGCGAGGCCGCCAGCAGTTGGTCGAGGTCCATGACGAGCTCGGCGCGGTCGTAGCGGGACATCTCGTGGCCGGACCAGGTGTTGTTCATGGCGATTGCGCTGAAGTTGCACGTCTCGACGCAGATGCGGCAGCGGATGCAGCGGCCGTAGTCGAACAGGAACTGGTCGACGATCTTGCGCCGCTTGCTTTGCCCTTCAGCTGCCAGCGGGTTGTCCTTCATGACGACGGACATGCACTCGGTCGGGCAGGCGCGCTCGCAAGCGTGGCAGCCGGTGCAGAACGGCTCGCCGACCTCGCTGTCCCAGAGGAGCAATGGATAGCCGCGCTCCCGCTCCGGTAGCTCGCGGTGCACCGTCGGATACTGGATCGTCACCGGCTTGCGGACCATCGTCCGGAAGGTTTCGGCCATGCCTCGCAGCACTCCCAGCATCAGGCGGCGCTCCTGGAGACGATTCGGGACGGGGCGCCCAGCGGTAGCCGCGTGTAGACGACGTAGCCGGCGACGAGCAGCGTCAGGCCGGAGGTCACGAGGAACGTCCAGTCCGGCCAGTGATAGACCAGGACCAGGCCGTTGAGGAAGATCTGCGCGAACGCCAGCGGCAACAGGAGCTTCCAGCAAAACGACATGAGCTGGTCGACGCGGACGCGCGGGAACGTGGCGTTCACCCACATGATGACGAGAATTAGCGTCATCGTCTTCCCGAACATGAGGACGAGCTGCCAGGGCCAGCCCCACTTCAGTCCAAGCGGCCAGTCCCAGCCGCCGAGAAAGATGAGTGAGGCAAGGACGCAGAGCGCGAACATATTCGTGTACTCGGTGAGGGCGTAGAGAATGCTCCAGCGGATGCCGCTGTACTCGATCCAGGGGCCACCGGCCACCTCCGACTCCGCGGCCGCGACGTCGAACGGGCGTCGCGTCAGGTCCGAGACCGCCGCCGCCATGAAGAGGAAGAAGCCCAACGGCTGCCAAACGATGAATGGCACGCGCCCCTGGTCGCGGACGATGGCGACGAGATTGAGAGAACCGGCAAGCATCGAAAGCGCCAGCACGGCGAGAACCAGCGGCACTTCGTAGCTGATAAGCTGCGCCGCGGTGCGCATGGCGCCGATGAGGGCGTATTTGCTGTCGGAGGCCCAGCCGGCGATGATATAGCCGAGCACGGTGAGGCCGGACACGGCGAGGAAATAGAGCAGCCCCAGGTCGAGGACGCGGACGCTCCACCTGGCGGTGAAGGGGAGGACCAGCAGCGTCAGGAAGACGGGCACGAAGGCCAGGAAGGGCGCGAGCTCGAAGGCGAGGCGGTCGGCGCTGGCGGGCCGCAGGTCCTCTTTTAGCAAGATCTTCATCATGTCGGCGATTGGCTGGAAGACGCCGTAGGGGCCCGTGCGCATGGGGCCGAGGCGCATCTGGATGCGGCCGATGAACTTCCGCTCGACATAAGTCAGCGCCAGGACGACGAACACCATCAGGCCGAGGACGACCAGCAGACGCCAGAAGGCGTCCACCCAGACGTTGTCGAAGAACGCGCCTAGCTGGCTCATCTGTCCACTTCGCCCAGTACGATATCCACGGAGCCGAGGATGACCACGGCGTCGGCGACGTAGTGCCCGACGATCATCTGCTTCAGCGCCGTCAGGTTGCTCAGGCAGGCGGAGCGGATCTTCAGCCGATACGGCTTCTCGCCGCCCTTGGACACCAGGTAGATGCCGTACTCGCCGCGGGGGTTCTCCGTGCGCATGTAGACCTCGCCGGGGGGCAGGCGCAGCCGTCGCGGCGCCTTCTCGGGCATGATTGGGCCGTCCGGCATCTGCTCGAGCGCTTGCTCGACGATGCGCACCGACTGCCGCATCTCCTCCATTCGCACCAGGTAGCGGTCGTACACATCGCCGTGGGTGCCGGTTGGGATGTCGAAGTCGAAGCGGTTGTAGATGGAGTAGGGATCGTTGCGACGCAGGTCGAAGGGGAGGCCGCAGGCGCGCAGCATCGGGCCGGAGAGGCCGTAGTCGATGGCGTCCGCCTGCGAGATGACGCCGATGTCGCGGCAGCGCGTGAGGAAGATCTCATTCGTCGTCAGCAGGCGGTCGATGTCGTCGATGCCGACGCGCGTTTGGCCGCAGACCCAGCGCACGCGCTCCTTGAAGTCGCTGGTCACGTCCCAGACAACGCCGCCGGGACGGAAGTAGCCGTACATCATGCGGTCGCCGGAAACGGCGTCGAAGATCTCCTGGATGTACTCGCGCTCCCGGAAGGCGTAGGTGAACGCGGTGCCGTATACGCCGGTATCCGTGGCGAAGGCGCCGATGAACATGTAATGGCTTGTTATGCGGTTCAGCTCCGAGAGGATGACGCGGATGTACTCCGCGCGCTCCGGCGGCTCTAGCCCGGCGAGCTTCTCCACCGCCATGCAGTAGCACATCTCGGCGTTGAACTGCGCCAGGTATTCCGTGCGGTCCTGATAGATGAGGCCCTGGCGGTAGTCGACGTTCTCGGAGAGCTTCTCGGCTCCGCGATGCATGTAGCCGATGTGCGGCACGACGTCGACGACCTTCTCGCCGCTGACGGTGAGCACCATGCGGAAGACGCCATGAGTCGCCGGGTGCTGCGGCCCGACGTTGACGTTGATATCGATCGTCTCAAGCTTGCGCTCTTGCTCCGTCACCATCAGCCGCCGCTCTCCTCGCCGCCCTCGCCGGCGATGCTCTCGTAGCCGGCCGGTATGTGCCCGACGTTCGCTGCCTCCGCGCCCAGACGCAGCCCCTGCCACTCTTCCACCTGCGCCAGGGGGTTGTCCTTGCGCAGCGGGTGGTGGTCCGTCATGTCGTCCGGAAGCAGAAGCGGCACGGGGTTCGGGTGGCCTTCGAAGACGATGCCGAACATCTCGGCGGTCTCCCGCTCCAGCCAGTCGGCGCCTTTCCAGACGGACGCGGCAGACGCTACGCGCGGGTCGCCCTGCGGCAGGCGCGTCTTCAGCGTGACGCCCTGGCCGTGGGTGAAGGAGTAGAGCTGATAGACGACCTCGAGCCCCGCTTCTTCGTGGTCGACGCCGAGGAGGCAGCGCAGGTACTTCAGGTCGAGCTTCGGGTCGTCTTTGGCCGTGCGCAGGACTTGCGGGACGTCTTTGCGGTCGACGGTGAGCATGACGTCGACGGGGCCCTGCGACGCGACGAACTCGACGTCAGGCAGCACTTCGCGGAACAGGTCGGCGATCGTGCCGGGCTCGGGCGGGACGATCGGGGCCTCTTGCGGCCCTTCATGCGGAGAAGTCATCCGATGTTCCTCCGCTCCCGCATGATCTTCTCCTGGAGGCAGATTAGACCGTCGATGAGCGCCTCGGGCCGCGGTGGGCAGCCGGGCACGTAGACATCGACGGGGACAAGCTTGTCAACGCCCTGCACCACGCGGTCGTAGCGGGTGTAGGGGCCGCCGTTGGTGGCGCAGGAGCCCATGGCAATCACCCACTTGGGGTTCGGCATCTGCTCGTACAGTAGCTTGACGGAGGGCGCCATCTTCTTCGTCACGGTGCCGGCGACGATCATGACGTCGGACTGGCGCGGCGAGGCCCAGGGCACGATGCCAAAGCGGTCGAGGTCATGGTGCGACATGTAGGCGGACATCATCTCGATGGCGCAGCAGGCGAGCCCGAACGTCATCGGCCAGAGGGAGGACTTGCGCGCCAGGGCGAGGACGTAGTCGGCGGGCGCCTGGACGATTCCGGGCAGCACCTGCCGGTAGAAGGCGTGAGGGCGCTCGACTTCGACGGGGCGCAGCCGCTCGGCCTCGCGCTCCTGTGACGGCGTCATCGCCTCGTCCCTGTCCATCTCTTCTACCGCCACTCCAGCGCTCCCTTCTTCCAGGCGTAGATGAGGCCGGCGCCCATGACGGCGAGGAAGAGCACCATCTCGAAGAAGGCGGCTTTGCCCACGCCGACGAAGCTGACGGCCCAGGGGAAGAGGAACACGGCCTCCGCGTCGAAGACGAGGAAGAGGATGGCGTACAGGTAGTAGCGGATGCTCATCTGGGTGCGGACGCGGCCAATAGGGAGCATTCCGCACTCGTAAGGGGTTGATTTCGCCTTCGAGGAAGAGAACGGCGCTAGAATCCTGGCGGAGATGAGCGCGGCCAGGACCATGCCCACGCCAATTCCCACAGCCAGAAGGACGGCCGCGTAGTTATTCCAGAGGGTTTGCAAAAGATCACCGCTATGAGAAAAGTGCAGGCAACCTACGCCGAGATGCTATCAATAGGCAATGTATGGGTCAATTTGAGGATCCCGTGGGACGGTCCCATCAGGTTAAGGTGTGGAGGAAGGACAAGGGGTGTGGGTATGGCTAGTCCCTCTTCCCCCCCCTTCGCTTCTCTTCAGCAAAGCAGACAGCTCGGTTTGCTGGGACAGAGCGTCTGCCAGTCGCTTCTTTTGCTTGTCAACCACTTCCGGCGGAGCTTTGCCCAGGAAGTCCGTGCTGCTTAACGTGGCCTCAAGCTTCCTGATGACTTCATCAAGCGATTCGATGTCGCGCTGCATTCGAGTTTGAGATTCGCTTGCAGGAGCGCTGCTCAGGCGGACGTACACATTGAAAGGTGCCACATATTTGCCCGCCCACGTTGGGGAGTCACCTTCAGGAAAGTGCTCGACAATCTCAATCTTTCCAGCTCGGGCCAGAGTCTGGATAGCTTCACGCCTTTCGCGGACATCTCCCGCAGCGATTTCCGAGGGTTTTCTCGCCGCGGTCTCAGCATAGGCCGCAGACAAGGGCTCCTCCGAGACGTCGACCGTCTTGAAGGCCGGCGCGAGTTCGACAACGATATCGGGCCTATACTGTCGTGTCCCAAGCCCTTGCTCTATCCGCCTCACATCCCTGGCGAACTCCACGATTGCCTTTAGTCGCTCCGTTCGGTCCTTCGCATCCCCGTCGAGCCAGCGGGCGTCCGCCTGAGGGAACGGCGCGACCATGAGCGCCTCGGCGTCCGAGTCCGCGAGATGCGGCGACAGCGCGCGCCAGGCCGCCTCGGTGACGTACGGCATGAAGGGGTGCAAGAGCCGCAGCGCCATGTCGAGGACGTGCGCGAGGACGGGCAGCGGCGAGTCGTCGCCAGCGACGAGACGGACCTTGGCCATCTCCAGGTACCAGTCGCAGTACTCGCCCCAGAGGAAGTCGTGCGCCTGGCGGCCGGCCTCGCCGAGCTGGAAGTCGGCCATAAGCTGCTCGACGCCGGCGACGACCGCATTCAGGCGCGACATTATCCAGCGGTCCTCCAGCGCCATCGACTCCCGCCCTTCGAGGGACGGCGGCGCGACCGTTCGCCCTTCCAGCCGGCCGGTGACGAAGCGGGCGGCGTTCCACAGCTTGTTGGCGAAGTTGCGTCCCGCCTCGATCCGCTGCTCCGAGATGCGCAGGTCGTTGCCCGGCGTGCCGGCCGTCGACAGGGCGTAGCGCAGGGCGTCGGCGCCGTACGTCTCGATGGCCTCGAGGGGGCTGGGGATGTGGTGCTTCGTCGTCACCTTCGACTTGCTTATCTTCTCGCCGCGTTCGTCGCGCACGAGGCCGTGCAGGTAGACGGTGTGGAACGGGATCTCCTTCATATTGTAGAGGCCCATCATGATCATGCGGGCGACCCAGAAGAAGATGATGTCGTAGCCGGTCTCCATGACCGACGTGGGATAGAAGTAGCGCAGGTCCGCCGTGTCGTCGGGCCAGCCGAGCGTGGAGTGCGGCCAGAGTGCGGAGGAGAACCAGGTGTCGAGCACGTCGGGATCGCGCTCGATGCTCTTCGAGCCGCAGTGCTGGCAGACTTCGGGGTCGAGGACGGTGACGGTCAGGCCGTCGCAGTCGTGGCAGTACCAGACCGGAATCGGATGGCCAAGCCAGAGCTGGCGGGAGATGCACCAGTCGCGGATGTTCTCCATCCAGTTCAGGTAGACCTTCGTGAAGCGCTCCGGGACGAAGCGAACGCGCCCGCTGTTCACCACGTCGATGGCCGGCTTCGCCAGCGGCTCCATACGCAGGAACCACTGCTTGCTGACCAGCGGCTCGACGAGGGTGTGGCAGCGCTGGCAGTGCCCGACGCTGTGCGTGTACGGCTCGACCTTCACGAGGTAGCCGCCCTTTTCAAGGTCTTTCTCGATGGCGGCGCGACAGGCGAAGCGGTCGAGGCCCTTGTACGGGCCCGCCTCGTCGCTCATCGTCGCGTCGAGGTTGATGGCGACGATGGTGCGCAGGTTGTGCCGCTGGCCGACCTCGAAGTCAACGGGGTCGTGGCCGGGCGTGATCTTGAGGGCGCCGGTGCCGAAAGCCGGGTCGACCGCTTCGTCGGCTATGACCGGTATCTGGCGCTCCATGACCGGCAGCAGGGCGGTCCGGCCGACGACGGCCTTATAACGCTCGTCGCTCGGGTTCACGGCGACGGCGACGTCGGCGACGATTGTCTCCGGTCGCGTCGTGGCGATTGTGATGTAGTCGCCGCTCGGCTGGCCGCTGTCGTCGAGGAGCGGATAGCGGACGTACCACAGGTGGTCCTGCGCCTCGTGGTGCTCCACTTCGAGGTCGGAGATTGCCGTCTGGCAGCGCGGGCACCAGTTGATGATGCGCTCGCCGCGGTAGATCAGGCCGTCGTTGTAGAGGTTGACGAAGGTCTGGCGGACCGCTTTCGCCGGCCCTGGGTCAAGCGTGAAGCATTCGCGGGTCCAGTCGCAGGAGGCGCCCAGCCGCTTTAGCTGGTCGCGGATCTTGCCGCGGTACTCGTTGATCCAGGCCATCGCGCGGCGGACGAACTCCTCCCGGCCGATCCCGTGGCGGGTGAGCCCCTCTTTCGCCAGCTCGCGCTCGACGACGTTCTGGGTGGCGATGGCGGCGTGGTCTTCGCCGGGCAGCCACAGCGTCGGCTCGCCGCGCATGCGGTGCCAGCGCGTCAGGATGTCTTCGAGGGCGACGAAGAGGACGCTGCCGAGGTGGAGGTCGCCGGAGACGTTGGGCGGCGGCATGATGATGGTGAACGGCGGCCGCGACGGGTCGATTTTGGGCGTGAAGAAGCCGTGCGCTTCCCAGTCGCGGTAGAGCGCCTGCTCAACGGCGCCGGGGTTGTAGGCCTTGTCGAGGTTGCCGGTGGTCTCGCTGGTCATGGCCTTCTCGCGGTGCGATGGACGCGACGAAACGCCTCGGCGAAGGCGGGCTCACGAACGGAATCCCGGGCCGAGGGCGTTGGTAGCCATAGGATACGGGCCGCCAATCGTAGGGGCAAGAGCGAGATCCCACGCCAGCCTTCTGGAAACCCTAACGATGGGTCCTCGCTTGTTGTCGTAGGGGTACCAGGAGGGAGCCCGGCAAAGGCGTTATTGAGAGTGGAAGACGACCTGAAGGTTCGCTGCTGCAGTGGCGCTCGCGGTGCCCGCGTCTTGGGCGGCTTTCACCGTGTCGGAATTGGGGTTGGCGATCAGATTCTGGAGAGCGGCGATCCACGCCTGATCAGCCGCGGACAGAGCGCTGACCTGGCTGCTCACGCTGGCAGGGAACTGAATATGGGAGAGAGCGTCCTGGAACGTCTGAAGGCAGTTGAGCCACTGGCCTATGAGGGAAAGCGCGGTGTCTTGGTCGGCCTGTGGGAGTTCGGCGAGCTGCCCGTAGACTTTGTCGTGGCAGGCGTTAACGGTGGTTACCTGAGCTTTGTACTGCTCGTATGCCGAGCCGACCGGGCCCGCGGTGGAGCCGGATGTGGGCGCGCCCGTGGCGGAGGAGGTCGTCGTAGACGTTGCAGCGACGGTGGCGCTGGAGGCCGTCGAGCCGGGAGTCTGGCTGCTGGTCGTCTTGGACGAGCCACCACAGCCGGCGACGTAGACCGCTGCGGCCAGAAGAAAGACGAGTGCGATGCGGCGTGTCCGGCCTGTCATTGTATGCTCGCGAGCTCCGACAAAAACGGTCCTGGATGAAGGGGATGGTACTATCGGCGATGTAACGTGTCAAGCTGCGAATCCTTGCCGAGGAGAAGGAAGTACATGGTACGCGCGTTGTGCTGTGGCCAGGCCTGCCGGGTGTCGGATGGGTTAGAGCAACGCTGCCTTGGGATAGTGGTCGCGCGACCGGCTCTCAGGGCTGCGCGGGCGGTGGGACGAAGACCCGTAGGGCCAACTCGCGGTCCAGCATCAGCAGACCGGCGCCGTCGCTGCCGATGAGCCTCAGGTTGCGCAGGACCCGGTTCGCCGACTCCTCTTCCTCCACCTGCTCGTTGACAAACCACTGCAGGAACGTGCCGGTCGCGTGATCCGGCTCGGCGGCGGCGGCGCTGGCGAGGGCGTTGATGAGCCCGGTCACCTTCTGCTCGTGGGCGTAGACGTCGGAGAAGGCGTGCTCCGGCGATTGCCATTCGGTCGCGGGCCCGTCGATCGGCGCAAGGACGACGCGGCCGCCGCGACTGCTTATGAAGTCGAAGATCTTCAGGCCGTGCATCTGCTCTTCCTGGAACTGGACGCGCATCCAGTTTGCGAAGCCGTCGAGGTCCAGCGACTCGAAGTAGGCGCTCATGGAGAGATAGAGGTAGGCGGAGTAGAGCTCCGCGTTAAGCTGGGCGTTCAGCCTGTGCTGCATGTCGTCACTGAGCATGGGTCCCTCCTTGCCCGCGGTCTAGCTTGCCCGCGACTGACGCGCCTCGCCGGCGCTCCTGGCGAGCGGCAGCGTATGGTTGTTGGTCTCGCCGTTGCGAGCGCGGGCGACGAGGAAGAGCAGCGGAAAGGTCGCCCGCTCCAGCAGCATCTGCACGACGCGCGCCCGTCCGGGAGAGAGGCGCCCTTTCCACGAGGCGATGAGCAGGTCGCAGTCGGAATCGGCGGCGTAGCGAATGATCTCCTCGCCCGGGTCGCCGACGCGCAGGGCGACGACCATGTTGGCGTTTCGCGGCACGCCGGCAACGGCGAAGCTGCTGCGCAAGAACTCGTCCTGCCAGGCTTCGAGCTCGTGGCGCGGATCGTCGAGGAAGACGGGCGAAGCGGGAGCGCGCGCCGTCTCCGGGTTGGAGTCGACTACGTGGAGCATGAGCAGCCGCGCGTTGGAGCGGGCAGCGAGGATGGACGCCTCTTCGACCGACAGCGTCGACTCGAAGTTGCCGTCGAGCGGGATGAGGATGCGCCGCAGGTGCTGCAGGCGATGGACCTGCGTGCCGGCGTCGAGGGCGGAGCGCAGGACGAACACGGGACAGGGCGGGTTCTGCAGGACGTGCAGAGTGACGTGGCCGGCCGGCTCATCCAGGTTGCCGCCTTCGCCGTGGCTGGACATCAGTATCGCTCCGGCGTGAATCTCCCAGGCGATGCGGCGGATCGTCTCCGCCGGGTCGCCGGTGGCGTTGATGAGGGTGATCTGCGTCTGCCATTCCTCGCCGAGGTTCAGGCGCGCCGCCGTCTCCGCCGCGGTCAACGGCCGCGGCGACACGTAGAGCACCTGGATATCGTTCTCCTGCAACTCAGCAATCGCCTCCGCTACCCGCAGCGCTTTCTCTGCCGGCATGGACCCGTCGAGCGGGACCAGCAGCGGCGCAGTCTCAAGTAACATCGGAGTCTCCCTTTCTGCCGATGGCCGACCAGAAGGTGACGGCGGGGTCGTAGCTGAAGGACTGCCAGGTGCCGGGTTCAACCAGGCGCTCTTCCATATTTACGCGCACACGCGCCGGCGCCCCATCTATTCTCACCTCCATTACTGAGTTGGCGCCGATCCGAATGTCAACGCGGCGCTTCTGCCAGAGGAACGAGTATTCGAGATTGTCGGTGCCGCTGGGCAGGAAGGGGTCGAAGCTGATGCTTTCGGCGTTGAACTTCAGCCCGGCCAGGCCGAACGCTACCGTCTGACGGAGCGCGCCCAGCGAGCCGATTCGCACGCCGCCGGCCGCTCCCCTGAACGGGGGCACCATGTCGATGCCGATAGACTGGTCGAGGTACTTGCGGCAGAGGGCGTCGTCGCGGATCCAGGCGGCGATGAGAGCGTGGATCGGCGGGCTGAGCGAGCTCGTGTGGGCTGTTATCGGCTCATAGTAGGCGACGTTCTTTCGCGCCGCAGCCTCGGTCCACAGCTCCGGCAGGAGGCGTATCGCCATCAGGACGTCGGCCTGCTTGACGGCGCGCATCCGCTGCACTGCTTCGTGGCCAACAGCGATGTCGAGCGGCACGCCCGCCCGGAGATAGGACGCTACGTCGACGGGCTGCAGGCTGAAGAAGCCGTCGAACTGCTCCACCAGCTCGTCCTTGAGGAAGGTGCTGCGCTTGATCCGCTCGCCGACGCGCCGCCACTCCTGCGGATCGTTGGGTTTGATGTGAAGCCGTTTCATCAGCGACTCCGCCGCCTCGGGGTCCGACTTCCGCAGCTTTGTCGCGTAGGATTCTGCTGCGAGGAGCGTCCAGCGGGCCATCGCGTTGGTGTAGGCGTTGTTGTCGACGCCCTCGTGGTACTCGTCGGGGCCGATGACGCGTCGAATCGAATACAGGTGGTCGGAGGGCGAGACGCGGCTGTGCCAGAAGCGGGCGCATTCGAAGAGGACCTCGCCGCCGAAGTCGCGCATGAAGTCGTCGTCACCGGTCGCCCGCCAGTACTCGACGATGGCGTAGGCGACGGCGGAGGTCACATGATTCTCCTGCTCGCCGTTCAGTACGCGCACCGCGGAGCCATCGGGAAGGGCGACGAAGTCCGGCGTGCGGTCCTCGCCGGTGTCGGTCGATTCCCAAGCGTACATAGCGCCGCGGTAGCCGAAAGACTTGGCGCGATGACGGGCGGCATCGAGGGTGCGGTAGCGATAGAGAAGGCAAGAGCGCGCCGCCTGCGGCCACAGGAGGGAGAGGAATGGAAGGATGAAGAGCTCTGTGTCCCAAAAGACGTGCCCGTGATAAGCGATGCCCGACAGGTCGCGCGGGCCGATGGAGCTGAGGCCGTCGTTGACGGTGGCGGAGGACATCAAGTGATAGCTGGCGAAACGGAGCGACTGCTGCAGAATGTCGTCCCCCTGGATCTTCGTATTCGCCAGCGACCAGCGGTCCCGCCACACCCGTTTGTGTTCGTCCGCCAGCTTCTGCCAGGAAAGGTCGTTTTTCTGATCGGGGCGCTGCTCACGCGCGATGACCTCGCTCACCAGGTCGAGGACCAGCGGCTGGTTGGTATTCACCTCCGCCGCTATCGATGACTTCGTCAGCAGCGCCGGCTTTCCGTCGACGAAGAGCCACGTCTTGGCCCAAGTCTGCGGCTCCTGCGTCGGCGGCTCTTCCTGGGCGGGCCAGTGCAGCGGCGACTTGTCGGCGACGTTCGGCAGAGCAACGACGATCTGCTGCGGCCCTTCGCCCGTCTCCAGCGACAGGACGAGCCGGTAGAGGTAGAGCTCCGGCCGGGAGGCGCAGGCCAGGCGTTGCGAGCGCCAGAGCCAGGAGCGGCCATGGCGGTCGGTGAAGGACCACGTCCGGTGCAAGGTGGCCTCACGCATGTCCAGCTTTCGGGAATGCGAGTTGGTGCGGACGCTGGACATGCTGAAATTGAGCGTCTCCGCGCTGACGAAGAGCGTCGAAGGGTCGGGGAGGGTCAGCAGCGTCTGGCCGGCGGGCCCGGAGGTCGGGACGAAGACGCCGGCGACGATGATCATGGGGTTGGACGCCGGGTTGCCCTCTTCGAGCGCCGCGCGAATGCCGAACTGGCCGTTGGCGACGGCGAAGACGGCCTCGGCGCCGCGCTCGTTGAGCGGATCGAACCCTTCCGCGACGAGCGCCCAGGTCTCTTCTTCGCCCGCCATCAGCTCACTGGTAGTGTCGACTGCCACTGAAGTATCTCCGCAAACGTTCTTGGGCCGCCGGCGAGCTTGATGACCGGCTCCGGCACGCCGGCCGGCTCCGGCCCGACGGAGATAAAGACGGCGTTTTGGGCCTCGGGGATAAGCATGCGCGCGTCGCTGCCCGAGAACCCGCCGACGTCTCCGAACTCGTCGCCGGCGACTAGCACATCATCGTTTTCGATGGCGTTTTCCCGCGCCACGTTTTCGAACAGCCAGACAAGGGAATCGCCTTTGTCCGTCAAGCCCACTTCCACGTACTTGCCGTCGCTGGTTATGCGCGGCCGCGCCAGGCCGGCGCCCCGAGCAAGCTCGGCGGCAAGCTCTATGACGTCGCCGATCTCCGCGAAGCCGGCGGCGCGGACCCGATCCCTGGTCGCGGCGATGAGGTCGCTGATCTTCGCTTTCGGCGGGTCGGCCCATTCGGGAAGCGGGATCAGATCGACTTTGCGGCGGTTCAGGCGCTGGTAGATGATCACCGTCTCCAGACCTCTCGCCCGTAGCTCTCGCTGGAGCTCCTCGGCGGCGGCGGTCAGTTGCTGCTCTTCGACGGCGCTAGCCACGCGGCCGTAGACCTGGCGGCGAACGCCTGCCGCGTCGTAGGACCAGACCTCGGAGCCACGATTGGTGCAGACGATGAGGTTCTTGGCCCGCGCTTCCGGTGTGAGGAGGAGGAGCGATTGGTTCTCCAGGTTCTCGACCTTGGTGCCGGTCACCGGCGCAATCCAGACACCGCGAAGGAGCAGCGCCTCCAGCGCGCGGTTCAAGTCGGGCACGGGCGTCTGGCGGTCGGGCACGGCCGTGCCGTCCCAGTCGAAGATGATGAGCTCGAAGCGACGGTGCAGGGCTTGAGGCAGACTGTCCACTCTGCTCGGGCTGGTCATGGTCCCTCTCCTAAGGACCTCCCGGGCGCGCCTGCCGCCCCCGAGAGGGACATGGCCTTCGGCTATTTGCGCTATGATACCACGAAGGCGAACGAAGGCGCTTCGGGGCCGTTTGATCTCGCGGCGGCGGTCGGCTAGGCTGGATTGTAGAAGCGATAATGGAACGCAACGAAATCCCTTCGAAGCGCCCCAAGTACTCCTTTCCCAAGCGTCCGCTACTGCCGCTTGCATTCGACCTCCTGTTTGGGCGTTATCGCTCCTTCGCGCACGATTCCGCGCTGGTGATGGCTAACAGCCCTTATCCGCGCCGCTTTGAGGGTTTCGAGCGTCTGCCGGAGGACTCCTCGTTCGTCCTCGTCATGAACCACTTCAATCGCTCCGGACTGAACACGTATCACGCCGCCATGGCCGTGAGCGCGGAGGTTGCGGAGCGACGCCCCGGCCGCCGGGAGCTGAGCTGGCTGCTGACCAGCGAGTGGTACGGACGGCGCATCGGGCCGATTAAGATCCCGGTCGCCGTCACCCGTTGGGTGTTTGGCCGTGGCGGCCTCATCTATAACCTTGTCATCCTGCCGCGACGCCCCGAGCTCGTCATGGCGCGGGCGTCATCGCTGCGACGCGTCTTGTCGGCGCTCAAAGGCGGGCCGGTGGGCATCACGCCTGAAGCGGCGGGCTCCGGCGTTCTCATCGAGCCGCCGCCGGGCAACGGTCTGTTCCTGGCGACGCTCTCGCGGCACGGCTATCCCCTGTACCCGCTGGCCGTGTTCGAGGAGGGGTCGACTTTGGTCCTGCGGATCGGCGACCCGTTCCGGCTGACCCTCGATCACGGGATGTCGCGCGAGGAAGCGGACCGCAGGGCACGGGAGGAGTCGATGACGGCGGTGGGGCGTTTGCTTCCGCGCGAGTACTGGGGCGTCTACGCGGGCGCCGTCGAGCGTTCTCTCGCCTGACCCGCTAGCCGCTCGCTTCGACACTCAAGCGCGGCTTCTCCTTCGGCAGAAGCGGCAGGCTGAGGACGAGCAAGGCCGAGGCAATGAGAATGAGCGCCCGGTAGCCGGCGATGTACTTCCAGCCGTTCAGCAGGTCGATCATGACGCCGAAGATGCCGGCCCCCAGCGCGCCCGCGCCCGCCGTGGCGTAGTTGGCGATGCCATAGAAGCGGGCGCTTTCGCCCTGGGGCATCTCGTCCGCCAGGAACGCCCAGGTCGACGCCGCGTACGCTCCGCCTGCCAGGCCGAGGATGGCGCCTAGGGCGAGCATCAGCCAGAGGCTCGGGAAGAGACCGATGGGTACGAGGTAGACAGCGGCAACCAGCGCCGCGAACAGCGCCACCTTCCGGCGGCCCAGCCGGTCGACGGCGCTTCCCGCCAGCAACGCGCCGACGATGCCCACGACCGTCGCGAGCACGAGGATGCCCGCCGCCCAGGCGCCCGGGCTGGACAGGTGGAAGACGTCGGAGAGGAAGTTGCGCAGGAAGCGCTGAATCGACACGAAGCCGAGGAAGAAGAGGAAGCGCGCGGCCAGCAGTCGCGAGAAGCGGGAGTTGGCGCGAACGTCGTAGAAGAAGGCGCGATAGTTCGCGTTGCGAATGCCCTCCCAGATCGGCCGCCCGACGCTCGCCGGCTCCGGCAGGCGGCGGAACACAGTGGCGGCGCCCGCCAGGAGCAAAAGGATCAGGACGGCGTAGGCACCCCAGGGAGCGTTGATGCTCGTAAAGAGGCCGGCCGCGGCCAGGCCGACAACCGTTCCGCCGACTTCGACCGCCTGCTTGGCGCCGGAGGCGACGCCGCGTTCCGACGGCGGCGCGAAGTCGGGCACGAGCGCTTGGTAGGCCGCCTGGCCGAAGTTCGAGGTGACCTGCAGGAGAGCGTAGGCGACGAACGCAAACCAGAAGTTGAAGGCCAGCCCGAAGAGGATAATACACACGCCGTCGAGGGCGGCCGAGCCGAGGATGAAGGGTCGCCGGCGCCCGAAGCGCGAGCCGTAGCCGTCGCTGAGCGAGCCGGCGAACGGCTGCGTCACCACGGCAACGCCCAGGCCGAAGAAGAGGAGCAGCCCGAGATAGGTGTTCTTCTCGCCGGCGGGGACCAGCCTTTCGACCGCGTAGGGCGCGATTAGCGTGTTCAGGCCGGCCCATAGCGCGGAGAGCGGCAGGCCGTAGATGTTCAGGAGGACGTAGCGACGAAGCTGGTCGCGCGGCGGAAAGCGGATGTCCGACCAGAACCGCCGCCTGTCGCCCGTCTGTGTCGCCATGACGCGATTCTACAGCATCGTTTGCGGCGGCGCTCGCTTGAGACGGGGCTCGACGACGTCGTACACTAGTCACGGAGGACTCGACAACATGGAGCAACCAATAAAGGTCTACGGCGCGCTCTGGTGCCCCGATTGCCGCCGAACGCTTCGCTTCTTGAAGGAGCGCCAGATTCAGTTCGAGTTTGTCGACCTGGAGGAGCACCCGGAGGAGAAGGCGATCGTGCGCCGCCGCAACGCGGGCATGGAGGTGATCCCCACCCTTTGTTTCGCCGACGGCACGTTCCTCGCTGAGCCCTCGAACGAGGCGCTCGCTCGCAAGCTGGGTATCGAATAGGCCGCGGCGCTACTTCAGGCTGAACGGCGGGTATTCGTCGTGCAGCAGGAGCATATAGGTCTCGACGCGAAGCTCCCAGCGTAGCACGCCCTCGCCGAACTCCCACAGGCTGTCCGGGTAGTGGCCAGCGAACAGCGTCGCGAACCAGCCGATGACCGCCGTCACCAGCCAGGCGATCTCGACGACGGCCAGGACGATGATCTGCGGGATGATGAGGATGAGCCGGAAGCCGACGGTCCAGCGGTTCCTGTCCTCTAGCACCATCGGGAAATTGGCTTCCACCGGATACTCGCCGTCGCCGAACGGAGGGTATTCGTCTCGCAGCAACGCCCAGTAGGCCAGGGCGCGGGCCCGCCAGCGCAGGAAGAACTGCTGAAGGCCGATCAGGTCCTTGTTCGCCTTGCCGGTGAAGACGATGATGAACCAGTTGATTTACCGCGGAGATCGACGCGACCGCTCCGAGGACACCCGTCCGGCCGACGTCACCGACGATCAGGATATGCGGGATCGCCAGGATGATGCGGAAGCCGACCGTCAGGCGATTACGGGTTGGGGCTTGCGGCGCGACCGAGAAGGTGGCTTGCTGACCGTCCATCTTTCTCCTCCTTGAGTCGAGTCCGGCCGATGGGCCCATCTTACGGCGCGGTCATGCGAATTACAACGTCGATTGCCGGCGTCAGTCTGCCGTGGCCTGGTTCCGACCGCCTCCGACGAGCGCCCGCAGCGCCACTTCGAGCCTGCCGCTCAACACCGCCACGCCGAGGATGATCAACGCCGCGCCGGCAAGGACGTTCACGCCCAGTGACTCGCCGAGGACGAGCCATCCCAGCAGAAGCCCGATGACCGGCGGGAAGTAGGTGACGGCGGAGACGAGCACGCCGATGTTCACCATCAGCCAGTAGTAGGCGATGTAGGCGAATCCCGTGCCCAGGACGCCCAGCGTCAGCCAGGCCAGCCACGCCTTCAGGCCGACGTCGAGGTTCGGGCTGCCGCCGGCGACGGCGAAAGCCAGCGGCCAGACGACGAGCGCGCCCAGCGCAACCTGCAGCGTCGCCACGAGCACCGGATCTTCGCGCGCGAGCGTCTTGCGGGCGAAGACGAGCGCCGAGCCGTAGGAGAGCGCCGCCGTCAGCACCGCCAACTGGCCGAGGAAGCTGCTGTCGGTCAGGTGCCGGAGGTCCGGGCTGCTGAGGACGAGCACGCCGCCGAAGCCGAGCGCGAGCCCCCACAGCGCGCTCCGCCCCAGGCGCTCGTGTGGGAGGAAGAACGCGGTGAAAACGGCCGTCCAGAGCGGCATCGTCGAGTTCAGGACCGCCGCAACGCCGCTGGCGATGTGCTGTTCGCCGCTTGCGATGAGGAAGAACGGTAGCGAGGTCGCGAAGACGGCGGTCACGAGCGCCTTCGGCAGGATCGTTCGGGGCGCGACAATCTTAGGCCGCCGGACCGCGACGACCAGCAGGAGGGGGATCGCGCCGAACGTCAGCCGGCCGGCGACAAGGGTGAGCGGCGCTGTCTCCTCGACGATCACTTTGATGAAGAGGAAAGAGGCGCCCCAGACGACGCCGAGCGCGACTAGTATGGCGAGTGCTCGTGTGTTCAAGGGAGTGCTCCCAGTATAGCACCGCCGTCGCTTGCGGGCCGCCGTCTCTTGACCCTGTCGCCTGCCCCGATCCAACATGAGAATGCACTGAACAACAGAAAGGCGACGATATGAACTCGCTATTCGATTCCTCCGTCATCGGCGGCGTCCGGCTGCGTAACCGCTTCATGCGCTCCGCTACGTGGGACGCCAGCGCAACCGACGGCGGTGATGTGACAGACGTCTCCGTCCGAATCTTCGACGACCTGGCGCGCGGCGGCGTCGGCCTGATCATGACCGGCTACGCCTACATTTCCGAGCAGGGACGGGCCGCCGGCGGGCAGTACGGCATCGCCGAAGACCGGCATATTGACGGGCTGCGACGCCTGGTGAAGGCGGCCCACGACGGCGGCGCCCGGATCGGCGCCCAGATCGCCCACGCGGGAAACAACCGCGTCCTCATCAAGGGACAAGCTGGTGTCGGGCTAGCGCCGTCCGAGCTCGAAGGCTTTCCGATAGCGCACCGCGCGATGACGGTTGCCGAGATCGAGGCGACGATTGGCGACTTTGCCTCCGCGGCACGTCGGGCGCAGACGGCCGGCTTCGACGTCGTTCAGCTTCATTTTGCCCACGGCTACCTGGGCAGCCAGTTCCTCTCACCGCTGACGAATCATCGCACGGACGAGTGGGGCGGCTCGCCGGAGAAACGACGCCGCTTCCACATCGAGGTGCTGCGGGCCGTTCGCAAGGCCGTCGGCGACGACTTCCCCGTGTGGGCGAAGCTCGGGCTGGTGGAGGGCGAGGGCGGTCTCACACTCGACGAGGGACTCGACGCGTTAAAGGCGATGGCGGCCGAAGGGCTTTCGGCGGTGGAGATAAGCGCCGGACAGGGAGCGGTCGGGGTCCGTACGGAGCGGCCCGAGGATGAGGAAAGCCTCTTCTTCCGCGTCGAGAGCGCCGCGGCGAAACGGGCGGTCGATATCCCCGTCGCGGTTGTCGGCGGCGTTCGAAAGGTGGAGACAGCGGAAGAGATGGTGGCCGGCGGTGAGGCCGACCTGATTTCCTTCGCGCGACCGCTGATCCGCGAGCCCGACCTCATCGCCCGCTGGCAGCGCGGCGACAGAGCGCCGGTGAAATGCATCCGCGACAACAAGTGTCTGGCGGCGGTCTACGCTACGGGCGTCTTCGAGTGCCAGGAGGAGGCGCTGCTCCGGCAGCAGGCGGCGAGCACGTAGATCGCCTTCAGCGACGCGCAAGTCTAGGGCTTCGACGATGTTGGATGATGCCCCGTCGCCGTGCTACTGTATTCGCGGCCTCTGTCGATGATACTTGCGGAGAAGCAAATGACACAGGGCGATAAGTACATAATCAACGAGCTCCGCAAGGAAGAAGCCTGGCGGATGTTCCGCATTATGAGCGAGTTCATCGAAGGCTTCGACACGCTTGCCGGACTCACGCCCGCCGTCACGGTCTACGGATCGGCGCGAATACCGCGCGGCGACCCGCTGTTCGCGCAAGCGGAGGACCTGGGGCGTCGACTGGCGGAAGCGGGGTACGCAGTCATTACCGGCGGCGGCCCGGGCATCATGGAGGCGGCGAACAAGGGCGCCTTCGAGGCGGGCGGCGTCTCCGTCGGGCTGACGATCGCTCTGCCGAAGGAACAGCCTTCGAACCAGTACCACACCATCACCCTCGACTTCCATCACTTCTTTGTGCGCAAGGTCATGCTCGTGAAGTACGCGACTGCCTTCGTGCTGATGCCCGGCGGCTTCGGCACCCTCGACGAGCTGTTCGAGACTATCACCCTGATCCATACCCGAAAGATACGCTCCTTTCCCGTCTTCCTCATGTGCAAAGACTACTGGGAGGGCATCGTGGAGTGGCTGAGGCAAAACACGCTGGCGCGCGGGTACATCGACGCGGCGGACCTCGACTTTCTGTCGCTTGCCGATGACCCCGCAGGCGTGGTTGCGAAAATCGACCAGTGGCAGCGCTCAAAGGGGCGCAGCAGGGTCTCGAGCTGAAAGGAAGACTGAAAGATGCGACTGACTTCTCACGGCGCGGCGCGTGAAGTAACCGGCTCCTGCCATCTGCTCGAGGCGGGCGGGAAGCGCATCCTCATCGACTGCGGTCAGTTCCAGGGCGGCGACCACTCCTACGCTCGCAGCGCTGAGCCGTTCACGTTCGACCCGCGCAGCATCGACGCCGTGGTGCTGACGCACTGTCACCTGGACCACATCGGCCGCCTGCCGCTGCTGGTGAAGGCGGGCTTTCAGGGGCCCATCTACGCGACGACGGAGTCGCGGGAGATAGGGCGTCTGATCCTGATGGACGCGGCTCACGTGATGTACGAGGAGTACGGCGCCAGGCGGCGAAGAGCGGCGCGCCAGGGACAGGAGATTCCGCCGCCACCCTACGCTGTCGATGATGCGCTCCTTGCCGTCGACAAGTTCGCGCCGCCGGTGGCCTACGAGACGCCGTTATCCCTCGGCGACGGCCTGACGCTGACGCTGCACAACGCCGGCCACATCCTCGGCTCGGCCTTCGCCGAGATCGAGGAGCGACGCAACGGCAGCTCGAAGTGCGTCATCTTCAGCGGCGACCTGGGCTATCGCGGCCGTGAGGTCATGCCCGACCCGGCGCAGTGTGGCCCCTGCGACGCGATCGTCAGCGAGGCCACTTACGGCGACCGCCTGCACCGCCCCGTCGAGGAGTCGCGGCTGGAGTTCATCGCTGCCGTCAAGCAGTCGATGGAGCGCGGCGGGAATGTGGTGATCCCGTCTTTCGCCCTGGAGCGGTCGCAGGATGTGCTGTTCTACCTGCACCAGATGTGGGACGCCGGCGAGGTCGGCCCCAATAGCCGCATCTTCCTCGACGGCCCGCTGGCGATAAGCATTACCGAGGCCTACGAGCGGCACCTGCGGGCGCTCAACCCGGAACTCCTGACCGGACTGGGCCGGGGAGAAGACCCCTTCGAGTTCCCGGGCGTGGAGTTTACGCCCAGCGCCGAGGACTCGCGGGCAATCAATCGCTGGCAGTCGGGGAGCATCATCGTCGCCGGCAGCGGCATGGCGAATGGCGGGCGAATCATCCACCACCTGCGCCACAATCTGTGGCGACCGGATTGCTCCGTCATCTTCGTCGGCTACCAGGCCATCGGCACGCCGGGCCGGGCCATCGTCGACGGCGCGCATTCGGTGAAGATCTTTGGCGAGGAGGTGGCGGTGCGCGCCCGCGTTTACACCATCAACGGGCTCAGCGCACACGCCGACCAGCGCGGCATCGTCGACTGGCTGCGCACGAGCGGCGACGCGGAAGTGCTGCTGGTGCACGGCGAGCCGAAGTCGCTGGACACGCTGGCGGGCGTCGTCCACGAGGAGCTGGGGCGGAAGGTGACGGTGGTGGACCCGGAGACGCCCTACGACCTCTAGGCGTCGCCGAGGGTGATGCGTTCGCCGCTGCGGAAGACGCGCGACGCGCCACCTCGTATGACCGTCACGACGCCGGGTCCCCTCACTTCCCAGTCGCGGCCCCAGCCGACGCAGCCGGTCGCGCCGCCGATGCCCAGCAGCGTCAGCCCCCGTTCGGCCGACCGCTTCTCCAGCCTGGGCAGCGCATCCGCGCCCCATTCCTGGAAGTGCGGCAGGGCGCAGATGCCGGGCAGCAGCCCAAGCGCCTCCGTCCATTTCCCCTGGTAGCCCATTGTCTGGCCGAGGACCATTGCGCCGGCACTGGAGCCGGCAATGGCGCATCCCTCGGGCAGGGCGCTCGTCAGGCGCCGCCAGAGGAGCGAATCGCGAAGCGTCTCGAGAAGGAAAAGGGGGTCGCCGCCGGCCAGGTAGACGAGATCGACGCCGTCGAGCTCCGCCACCAGCCGGTCGTCGTCCGCGCTGCGCCTGTCGACGGCCATGACGGCGATTGCATCGGCGCCGAGGGTCTGGAAGTGACGGACGCCGTGCTCGGCGGCGAGTCGGGGGGCATCCCGGGCGGCGGTGGGCAGTATGGCAACGCGCGGGACAGCGCGTCCCAGCCGCTCGAGCAAGTACCTATCGAGATCGTCGTCCTGGGGGCGAAACTCGTCGCCACCGACGAGGGCGACCAGGGGTTGAGCCATCCTTTGCTCCTCTCTTACCCCATTATCGCACGTCGCCGCCGGCCGTGGACGGCAAGTTATTGGAGCAAAGGGCCGCGTTAATTCCTGGACACGGCGTGGTGTCGGCGCGATGCGCGGAGCGCATCGCGCAACGAGAACGCGATCAGCGCACGCCGCACTGCCGTCTCGCGCGGTCAATGGCAGATCGACGCAACACGACGGGTCGGATCAGGCAGCGGCGTGGGTTCGGCGCTCGGCTCCGCCTCGCGCACGGCGGTCGATGCGTCCGAAGACGTGACGACCTAGCCTATTCTCTCGAACACGGCCGCCATTCCCTGACCGCCGCCGCAGCACATCGTCTCCAGGCCGTAGCGCGCGCCGCGTCGCTCCATCTCGTAGAGCAGCGTCGCGGTTATCCGCACGCCGGTCGCCGCAATGGGGTGGCCGATGGAGATGCCGGAGCCGTTCACATTCGTTCGGTCGAAGTCGCGCTCCGCGAAGCCCCACTCCCGCGTTACCGCGAGCACCTGGGCGGCGAACGCCTCGTTCAGCTCGATGAGGTCCATGTCCTTCAGCTCCAGCCCGGCGTGCGCCAGCGCTTTCCTGGACGCCGGCACCGGCCCAATGCCCATATACGCTGGGTGTACGCCGGCCGACGCCCAGGACAGGAGCTTCGCCATTGGCTTGAGGCCCAGCTCCGCCGCCTTCTCGGGCGTGGTGAGCAGGCAGGCCGCCGCCGCGTCGTTCTCGCCGCTGGCGTTGCCGGCCGTGACCGTCGACTCCGGGTCGAACTTGAGGCGAATGGGCCGCAGTGACGCGAGCTTCTCCAGCGTCGTGTCCGCGCGCGGGTGCTCGTCGCGGGCGAAGAGCACGGGGTCGCCCTTCCGCTGCGGCACCGAAACCGGCACCGTCTCAGCGTCGAAGCGTCCCGTGTCCCAGGCGGCGCAGGCCCGCTGATGCGAGCGCAACGAATACTCGTCCTGCTCCTGGCGGGGGATGTTGTACTGCTTGCGCAGGTTCTCAGCCGTCTCGATCATTCCGCCGTCCACCGGGTAGCGGTAGGTCCCGGCGGTCACACGGCCCCTGTCCAGCCGGTCGAGGAGCTGCTGATGGCCGCGATTGGGCCCGAAGCGGATGCCGTTGACGTAGAACTCCGCCTGGCTCATGCTCTCGACGCCGCCGGCAAGCACGACGTCGGCGACGCCCGTTTGCACCTCCATCGCTGCCAGGCAGACTGCCAGGAGGCCGGAGCCGCAGCGCCTGTCGAGCTGGAAGCCCGGCACCTCGACGGGAAGGCCGGCGTGCAGGACGGCGAGGCGTCCCATGGCCGGCGTTTCACCGTTGGGATAGCTGTGACCGAAGATGCTGTCGTCGATCACCGCCGGGTCGATCTTCGTCCGCGCCAGTACCTCTTCCACGACTATCGACGCCAGCGTCTCCGGGTCGATGTCCTTCAAAGCGCCGCCGTAGCGACCGACCGGAGTACGCACGGGGCTGCAGACCACCGCGTCTCGCATTTCTCTCCTCCTGTTGCGCAATTACAAATGCAGGGACATCATAGTACAGAGTCCGTTTTGGCGCCTCATGCCGACGGGTGGGCGGCACGGCGAGCCGCCTTTCGCCTTGACAGGGGGCCGTCGCAAAAGGTATGCTAGCTTTGTTCATAATGCTGGCAGGCGGCTACCGGTAACCGCTTGCCGGTAGGCCAGGCAGCAGTCAGAAAGCAGGAGAGAGTCTTGCCGGAACGCTACCACGTCCCGGTAGCGCCAATCGCGGCGCGTTTCCCGCGGATCGGCAAGTACAGCATTGTCGACTGGCGGGAAGATTGTGCTCGCTGCCGCAACTGCGTCAAGAACGCCTGCGTCAGCGGCATCTGGCCCCTGGAGCGCGCCCATGACCTCGATCCGCTTGCATCCCTGGAGCCGGCCTTCGACTGCCGCGCCTGCCTCTCCTGCGTTCAGAACTGCACCAAGGGCATCCTTGCGCTCTCCGTTAATCCCTATTACCTGACGCTCGGCGGCCGCTACTGGAGCCGCAAGATGATCCTGACGACCTGGGACCAGGCGGACACGGGGCGCATCCCTGTCTCCGGCGCCGGCTATCGTGGCGCGTTCTGCGGGCCCGGCTTCGACTCTATGTGGACCGACATGTCGGAGATCGTCCGCCCGACGCGCGACGGCATTCATGGCCGCGAGTACATCAGCACCTCTGTCGACATCGGCCCGAAGCCATTGCGAGTGCGCTTCGAAGCGAACGGCGGCTCCGAGAGCGAGGATCAGATCATCGAGCTGCCGCTGCCACTCATCCTCGACGTCCCGCCCTGGGGACGCGACGGCGAGAGCCTTCTTGCCGCCAGGACGAGCGCCGCCGGAACGCTGGGAACACTCAACGTCGCCCGCGCGTCGCAGATAAACGATACCGACGATCTCGACCACGTGGCGCCGCTCCTGGAAGGCGAAGAGGTGCGCTCTCGAGGCGAGCTTCTTCGTCGCGCCCGCTTTGTCGAGATCAGCGATTGCGATGGCGTCGGCGAGCTCGTTCGGCAGGTGCGCGAGGCGAATTCGCGTCTCGTCGTCGCCGTCCGGACGCCTTTCACCCGCGACGCCGGCGAACGGCTGCTGCAACTGCATCGGGTCGGCGTCCGCGTCGTCCACCTCTGCGCCGACGAGCACAGCCGCGAGGTCGATACGGCGGAGCCGCGCTACATGCGCGACTCCCTGCGAGAAGCGCACGGCCGCCTGGTGGAGGCGGGAGTACGGGACGAGATGACAATCATCGTCAGCGGCGGCATTGCGCTGCCGGAGCACATGGCGAAGGCGATAATCTGCGGCGCCGATCTTGTGGCCGTAGGCGCGCCTCTGCTCGTTGCCCTCGGTTGCCAGGTCTGCGACGAGGACGACCACGACGCAAACTGCCCGGTGAAGATCCAGCAGGTCGAAGCCGACTACGCCGCTCAGCGCATGGTGAACCTTATGGGCGCCTGGCACTCGCAGCTAATCGAGGTGCTCGGCGCGATGGGCATCCGCGAAGTCCGCCGTCTGCGTGGCGAGACCGGCCGGGCGATGTTCCTGGAGGACCTGGACAAGGAGGCCTTCGGTGACATCGGTTATTGACCCCATCCTGGCGCCCGGCATCGACCGCCCTAACGGTCCCGCGCTTATCGACGTTGAGCGCGTGGTTCAGCCCGTAGCCGATCGCTATCGCAATCCCATCGGCCGCTACCGGGTGCGGCGCAGCGCTGACTGCAAGGGCTGCGCCGTCTGCGTCGAGATATGCCCGTACGGCGTCCACGTTAAGCCCGCCGGCTACAACCGGCCGCTGCGTCCGCGCGATTTCCTTTGCATCGGCCCGAAGTGCGCCGAGACGGACTACTATTGCGTTGAGCATTGCCCGAACAAGGCGCTCTCCGTTGGTCCGAACCCGACCGCCGACGCCATAGGCGACCCGCGCTGGACCTCCGACCTCCTCCTTGCGACCTGGCGGCAGGCGGAGACCGGCCACGTGGCCGACGTCGGCGACCTGGAGTTCCGTCACGGCGCTTCCGGCGGCGGCTTCGATGCCCTCCGCTTCCGCTTCCCGCAAGGGACTGTGGTCTCACCCGACGAGGTCGACACAAGCCTGGAGCTGAACCATCGCAACGACGGCCGTCCGAGGGTCAGCATCGACCTGCCGTTCTACGGCGGCGGCATGTCTTTCGGCGCCGTTAGCATCCACGTCATGGTTGCGCGGGCCCGCGCCGCCGTGGCCTGGAACACCTTCACCTGCACCGGCGAGGGCGGCTACCCGGAACGCCTGCAGCCTTACGACCATCACGTCATCACCCAGGTCGCGACGGGGCTCTTCGGCGTGCGCGAGGATACGATCCAGCGCGTTCGCATCGTCGAGTTCAAGTACGCGCAGGGCGCTAAGCCCGGCCTCGGCGGCCACCTTCTCGGCGACAAGAACACGCCCGACGTGGCCCGTATGCGCCAGGCCGTCGCCGGCAACGCACTTTTCTCGCCCTTCCCGTTCCACAGCGTTTACTCGGTCGAGGACCACAAGAAGCACCTCGACTGGATAAAGGAGATAAATGCGCATGCCCTGATGGCGGTGAAGGTCTCGACGCCGACGGACGTCGACATGGTCGCGGTCGGCAGCTATCATGCCGGCGCCCACATCATTCACATCGATGGCAGCTACGGCGGGACCGGCGCCGCGCCCGACATCGCCAAGAAGAACATCGCTATGCCGGTCGAATATGCCATCCCGAAGGTGCACCGCTTCCTCGTCGAAGAGGGAGTGCGCGACGAGGTCGTCCTCATCGCCAGCGGCGGCATCCGAACGGCGGACGACGTGCTGAAAGCGATCGCCCTCGGTGCGGACGGCGCCGTCATTGCTACGTCGGAGCTCGTTGCCCTCGGTTGCATCCGCTGCGGCAACTGCGAGAGCGGTCGCGGTTGCGCCCGCGGCATCGCCACAACCGACCGCGAGCTGATGCAGCAGGTTCAGATAGACTGGGCGACTCAGCGTCTCATCAACCTCTATTCCGCCTGGCGCGAGCGGATGGTCGACGTGCTGGCCCGCTTCGGCATGAGAAGCGTCTCCGAGTTGCGCGGCCGTCACGACTGCCTGCGGCGCGTCCGGTGGGGAGAGGACGACCGCGATGACTGACGCCGCCGACAGGATCGTCGAGTCGCGGGCGGAGCTTCTAGAAGGGAAGCCCCGCACCGTGGAGCGTCGCGCCGCCGACGAGGGCGGCTGCGGCGTAACCGGCTTCGCCTGCTCGATCCCCGTTCGCGGCCAGCATATCTACGAGCCGTCTGTCCAGATGCACAACCGCGGCAACGGCAAGGGCGGCGGCATTGCGGCGGCGGGGCTGGTGGCGGAGGACGTGGGCGTTACGCAGGACGTGCTCAATTCGCACTACCTGCTCCAGATCGCCCTCCTCGATCCGAAGGCCCGCGGTGAGGTCGAAGAGGCCTGCATCGCGCCGTATTTCGACGTCGCCCTCTCGGCGCACATGCAGACCGTCGACGACTACCGCGACGTGCCGGGGATGGAGATAAAGCCGCCGGACGTCCAGCGCTACCTGGCCCGCGTCAAGCCGGGCGTTCTGACCGAGTTTGCCGAGCGTCAGGGTCTGGCCGACCTGCCCTCGCGGGACGTCGAGGACGAGTTCGTCTATCGCAACTCCGTCCGCCTGAACGAGAAGTTCTACGCCTCGCTCGGCGAGCAGCGGGCGTTCGTCCTCTCGCACGGGCGGAACCTGGTCGTGTTCAAGATCGTGGGTTACGCCGAGCAGATCGTCCAGTACTATCGCCTGGAGGACTTTCGGGCGCACGTCTGGATCGCTCACCAGCGCTACCCGACGAAAGGACGCGTGTGGCATCCCGGCGGCGCGCACCCGTTCGTCGGCCTGAACGAGGCGCTGGTGCACAACGGCGACTTCGCGAACTATCACTCCGTCGCCGAGTACCTGCTGCAGCGCAACATCCGGCCGCAGTTCCTTACGGACACCGAAGTCTCGGCGCTGCTGTTTGACCTGTGGTCGCGCGTGTACAAGTACCCGCTGGAGTACGTAATCGAGGCGCTGGCCCCGACGACGGAGCGCGACTTCGACCAGCTTCCGGAGGAGAAGCAGCTTCTATATCGCCGCCTGCAGGCCGCGCACATCCACGGCTCGCCCGACGGCCCCTGGTTCTTCATCATCGCCCGCAGCCTGCCGGACGAAGGGCGCTATCAGCTCCTGGGCATCACCGACACCGCGATGCTGCGGCCCCAGGTCTTCGCGCTCGCGGACGGCGACGTGCAGATCGGCCTCATCTGCTCTGAGAAGCAGGCCATCGACGCCACGCTGCACAGCCTGGCCGCCGAAGACGCCCGTTTCTGCCCGGTCGCGGACCGCTACTGGAACGCGCGCGGCGGCAGTCACACAGACGGCGGCGCTTTTCTCTTCAACGTCGAGGGGAACGGGCACAAGACGCTCACCTGCACCGACAAGTTCGGCCGGCCTGTGACCGCCGGCAGCGCTTCCGTCCGCTGCGACGTCCCGGCGCCGGAAAAGGCCGCACCGTCGGTCCGCGAAGCCATCAGGGACTACCTTGCCCGCGACGACGCGGCCGCGCTCTACGGGTATGCCTCGGAAGCGCTTCCCACCTGGCAACCGGACGGCCTGCGCTCCTTCTGTGACGCCCTCATCGAAGAGGCGGCGGAAGGCGAAAGCGCCGCAACAGCCATCGAGGCGCTCACACTGCTGCGCGACCGCCGCTACGACACGGGAGACAAGCGCCGGAGCTCGGTGCTACGCGTCGTTGAAGAGGCGCTCACGGCGCTGTTCGAGGCCGCGCCGCCGTTCGGAGCCGCCAACAAGACTGCCTATCGCATGATCGGCTGGCTGACGCGCGAGCTGCTCGCGCCGCCGCAGCCGGGCGAGGAAACGCTTATCGTCAACGCCGAAGGCTTCCCGCCGGAGGGCGATGACTGCGACGCCGTTCTCGTGCGGCGCGCTTACGAGATGGGATGGCGCCGCTTCATCTGCCACGGCTACCGCGGGCAGCGCTTCGCCGGCTGCGGTCTGGGCGCCGAGACGCAGGACGTCCGCATCGACGTGTACGGCAGCTCCGGCGACTACCTTGCCTCCGGCGTCGATGGTCTCTCGATCTTCGTGCACGGCAACGGGCAGGACCAGCTCGGGCAGATCATGAACCGTGGCAAGCTCGTCGTTCACGGCGACGTCGGCCAGACGTTCCTCTACGGCGCCAAGGGCGGCGAGGTGTATGTCCTTGGCAACGCCGCCGGCCGGCCGCTGATCAACGCTGTCGGGAGGCCGCGCGTCGTCATCAACGGCACGTGCCTTGATTTCCTCGCCGAGTCGTTCATGGCCGGCGACCCGCTAAACGGCGGCGGCTTCGCCATCATCAACGGCATGGAGTTCGACGAGCGTCAGCACCTGGTGCCGCAGCCTGCGCCATATCCCGGGGGCAATCTCTTCTCCCTCGCTTCAGGCGGCGCCATCTACGTGCGCGACCCGAAAGGCCAGGTCGATGAGTCGCAGCTAAACGGCGGCGAGCTCGGTCCGCTGACGGATGACGACTGGCTGCTGATCTGTCCCTACCTGGAGGAGAACGAGCGTCTCTTCGGCATCGGCGTCGACGCGCTGCTGACCGTCGACGGCGTCCCGCGGGAGCCGAAGGACGTCTACCGAAAGGTGGGCGCTGTCCGGCTCGGCGTGCTGACGGGCAAAGCGGCTGAAGTGGAAGACGACGACGTCGGCGGCGAATAGCGTCGCGGTCTGCCATCATCCCATCGCCCACACCCTACGTTGTTCTGATAGAATGAGCCTATGGAGCGACGAAAGTTCGGCGTTACCGATCTTGAGATCTCGGCCCTCTGCCTGGGGACGATGCAGTTCGGCTGGACCGCCGACGAGGCCGCGGCGATCGAAACCATGGACGCGTTCGTCGCTGCCGGCGGCAACTTCATCGACACCGCGGACGTCTACAGCCGCTGGGCTCAGGGTAACCCGGGCGGCGTCGCGGAAAGCATCATCGGCCGCTGGCTGAAGAAACGCGGCAACCGCGACAAGCTGGTCATCGCGACAAAAGTCGCCATGCCGGTGTGGGACGGGCCCGACGGCAAGGGCCTGAGCCGCAATCACATTGTACAGGCCGTCGAGAAGAGCCTGAGCCGCCTGCAAATCGAGACAATCGACCTCTACCAGGCGCACGCGCCCGACCTGGAGACGCCCATCGAGGAGACGCTGCGCGCCTTCGACGACCTCATTCAGTCGGGGAAGGTGCGCTACATCGGCGCTTCGAACTACACGGCGCCGCAGTTGGCTGAGGCGCTGGCCGTCGCCGGCGAGAAGTCTCTGTCCCGCTACATCTCCCTTCAGCCTAACTATAGCCTCGTGAACCGGCGTGAGTTCGAGGACGCCCTCGCGGACCTCTGCCTGCGGGAGGGCATCGCCGTAATTCCGTACAGCCCGCTCGCCGGCGGCTTCCTCACCGGCAAGTACCGCCCCGACCGCCCGCAACCGAAGAGCGCTCGGACCTACCAGACGCGACGCTACGAGAACGAAGCCGGGTGGCGCGTCATCGAGGCGTTGGAGGTGATTGCGCGGGCGCGTGAGACGACGCTGGCGGCGGTGGCTGTGGCGTGGCTGCTGGCCGAGCCCGTGATAACGTCGCCTATCATTGGCGCCAACAGCGAGGAGCAGTTCGCGGCGATCCTGCCGGCGGTCGACCTGCACCTCGCTCCTGAGGAGGTCGCGGCGCTCGACGAGATAAGCGCGGGCATCTAGAACGTCATGGTCTCGACGGGCGGCGTGATTCAAGGAAGAACGGTTGGCCCCCGAAGAAACGACAGCCCCGCGCACGGGATGTTCGTTTGCCCTGCATAGCAGGTCAGCGCTATAATTGCAACATGACTGACCAGTCACCCACCCGCGTCACCGGCACCGATCCAACCAAGCACCAGCGCCTCCTGGAGACGGCAGCCGAGGAGTTTGCCCGCGTGGGCTTTGAGCGGGCCGCGGTGGATACGATTGCTGAGCGGGCGGGAGTCGCGAAGGGGACCGTCTACCTGTATTTCGAGAGCAAGGCGGCGCTGTTCCGCGCGGTCCTGGGGGAGTTGCATCGACGCTTGGCGGAGATTTGGCTTGGAGGAGCTGCCGCTTCGGACCCGGTCGAGGGTCTCCAGGGCTTGATCCGGAGCCAGCTAGCACTGGCCGACGAGGCGCCAGAACTGTTTCGCTGCTATACAAGCGCTCTGTTCGGCGTGAACCGCGACTTCCAGCAGGACGCGTTGGCGATTCTCGCCTGGCAGCAGTCGCTTTTGCGGCCGTTGCTGGCCGAGGCAGGAGCCAACAACGACCTCGACGTGAAGGCGGCTCTGCTGGGAGCGGCTGTGCTGTCCGCAGGCCTCGTGCGCGGTCTGGACAGCTCCCGCGAGGAGCGCAGGACGGCGCTCGAAGAGAGCGTCCTCCTTAAAGGATTCCTGGAACCAACGCCATGACAGCAAGGATGAATCTTCTACGATCACGGTTTCTCGGCGGCCAACGAGACTGGCGGGCCTGGGTACTCGCGGGTTACCTGCGCAAATGGGTTATCCTCGGAGTCCTTATCGGGGTTGTCGCCGGTATGGGAGCCATTGCTTTCTTCTCGGCGATCCAGTGGTCCACGAAGCTGTTCCTGGGCGGGATCGTCGGCCTCACGCCGCCCCTGCCCTTGGGAGAGGGAAATCCGATTGTCACCGCGGCGAGTCGCCGCTGGCTGATTCCCGTGGTGACCACGTTGGGCGGTTTGCTAGCGGGCGTCATCGTCTTCTCGCTGGCGCCTGAAGCGGAAGGTCACGGCACCGACGCTGCGATTGAGGCCTTCCACGAACGCGGGGGCAGGATCCGCGCCCGGATTCCACCGATCAAGCTCCTTGCGTCGGCGATCACCATTGGGTCCGGTGGCAGCGCCGGACGAGAGGGGCCGACCGCCCAAATCGCCGCCGGTTTCGGCTCCTGGCTGGGAGACGTCTTCCGCTTATCTCCGCAGGACCGACGCATCGCCGTCGCAGCCGGCGTCGGGGCCGGCATTGGCGCCATCTTCAAGGCGCCCCTCGGCGGCGCAGTCCTGAGCGCGGAGATCCTGTATATCCGCGACTTCGAGGTGGAGGCGCTTGTCCCCGGATTCATCGCGTCGGTCATCGGCTATAGCATCTTCGGCGCGTGGTCGGGGTGGACGCCGGTCTTCGGCAACGGGATCGCCTTCCAGTTCGACCAGCCATCGTCGCTCGTCTGGTACGCGGTGCTGGGAGTACTTGCCGGTCTCGGCGGGATTGCCTACGCGAAGGTGTTCTACGGCACTCGCGACGTGTTTCGCCGAATTCGCATTCCGCCGCATTTCAAGCCGGCCATCGGCGGTTTTGGCGTCGGACTGATTGCGCTGGCGTTCCCGCAGGTGCTGTCGATGGGGTACGGCTGGATACAGCTTGCAATCGATGGAAACACCGCGCAGCTTGCCGTCGGGACTATGCTCGCGCTGGTACTGCTCAAGATTTTGGCGACGTCGCTGAGCGTCGGCTCAGGCGGCAGCGGGGGCGTCTTCGCGCCGGGCCTAGTGATCGGCGCGATGTTGGGCGGCAGTATGTGGGGATTGCTGCACGGGCACGTGGGCTGGATGCCGCCCGAGTCGGGGCCGTTCGTTATCGTCGGCATGATGGCGCTGTTTGGAGGAGTGGCGAAGGCGCCGATCGCGGTGATCCTGATGGTAGCCGAGATGACGAACGAATTCTCGATGATCGTGCCGGCGATGCTGGCCGTGACCATCGCTTATCTGGTGTCGGGGAACATCAGGATCTATGAGAATCAAGTGAGGACGCGCGCCGATTCGCCCGCTCACAAAGGTGAATATGGGATCCCGCTCATTCAAACTATTACCGTGGCCGAAGCAATGCGGACAGACGTCATCACAGCGTCACCGGAGGAGTCGATCATCGAAGCAGAGGAGCGCATCTACGAACACGACAATCGCGGCCTTCCGGTAACTGAGGACGGGCGGCTGGTGGGCATGTTCACGTCCAGCGACGCTTTGCGCGCGCGTCATCAGGGATTCCTGAGGGTGAGGGAGGCAATGAGCCACGAACTCATGGTCGCCTATCCCTCCGACAGCCTGTACACGGCGCTTCTGCGGATGACCAAGTCGGGAATCTCGCGGCTTCCGGTCGTGGAACGCGAGGCGCCGGACCGAATCGTCGGCATGATCAGCACTCGCGACCTGGCAGCCGGGCTCGAAGTTCGGGTGGGCGCCGTCGCCGCCGAAATCGACCGCGGGACGGCCGAAGAGAGGTCCTGAAAGGAGGAGTTACTGTGCCCGTTGTGCCACGGTTCCATTCGATCAAAGAGATCAATAAGCCGCCAGCGGATCGAGTTCACCACAACAACACCGCTTGCCCTTCGGGGCGGGATATCCCGCCGGACGAGCGGCTTGCTGGCAACGGAGGGTATCGGCTTTGCGATGACTGCATCAAGCTGAAGAAGCAGGGCCGATAAGACTTCGACTTTGGCGGGTCTTGGTGGGCGCCAGGCCGCTCGCGGAACGCCGGATCAGCGCGTCAGCACGACCTTGCCGATCACGCGTCCCTCTTCGATCGTCTTCTGCGCCAGGCCGCACTCCTCAAGCGGTAAAGCGATGAACACTGCCGGCTTGATTTCGCCGCTTCCCACCCAGCGCCAGGCGTCGAGGAACTCCGCCTTGTTGGCCATGTGCGAGCCGAGGAAGTTGAGCTGCTTGTTCCAGAGCAGGCGGATGTCGGTCTTGGCGTCGTAGCCGCTGGTCGCGCCGCAGGTCACGAGCGTCCCGCCCCATTTGAGGGAACGAACGCTCGTCTCCCAGGTCGCTTCGCCCACGTGCTCGAAGGCGATGTCGACGCCGCGACGGTCGGTGATCTTGCGCACCTCTTCGTTCACGTCTTGCTTGCTGCGATTGATCACGTAGGCCGCGCCCAGCTCGCTGGCGATCTGGAGCTTGTCGTCGCTGTTCGCCACGGCGATTGCCCGAGCGTTATGGAGCTTGCAGATCTGGACCGCCATGGTCCCCAGGCCACCGGCGCCGCCCCAGATGAGGACGAAATCGCCAGCCTTCACCTTCGCGCGCGTTACCAGCATTCGCCAGGCGGTGAAGAGCACGAGCGGCATCGAGGCCGCCTGCTCCCAGCCCAGGTTCTTCGGCTTTGGCACGACGTTGAAGGCGGGTACTTTGGCGTATTCGGCGTGAGCGCCGTCGAGGGGGCCGGTCTGGAAGCCCCAGATCTTGAACTGACGGCAGAAGAAGACCTCGCCGCGGGCGCAGGCGTCGCAGGTCCCGCAACTGAAGCTGCTGAAGACGACGACCTCGTCGCCGACCTTGACGTTCTTGACCTCGCTGCCGATGTCGACGACCTCGCCGGCGGCGTCGCTGCCGGAGATGTGCGGCATGATTATCGATACGCCCGGCAGGCCGCGCCGCGCCCAGATATCGTTATAGTTGCAGCCGGAGGCCTTTATCTTGATCAGCACCTCGTTGGGCGATATCTGCGGCTCCGGCACGTCCGCGTACTTGAGGACGTCGATGTCCCCGTGCTCGTTGAACACCACTGCCTTCATTTTGGCGCGTCCTTTCTGCTCCCGCTATGGGCACGGATTCAAGGCGATGTTACCGGAAGCTATCGCTGGTAGTCTACTGCAGGGATCGGCGTGCGGAGGTTGGCCCGACGTGCCGATCAATACATGGAAGACGTTTTCGCCCGAGCGGTAAGGCTGCGGGCGATAACCCGTTGGGAAATGGACTTAACGACAGACGCGCTGTTGAGCGACGGCTCAGATAGCGAGGCGGACGAGGCGCCGCCGGAAGAAACTCCGGAGGTAGCGCCGGCGGCCTCGGAAGAAGCCGTACCCGCCGCGCCGCCGTCTGAAGCCGGCTCGCCCGCACCCCGCGACGACCTGGCGCCCGCGCTGGCCGCCTGGACCGACGCCCTTCGCTCCGTCGAGCGCAGCATCAACGAGGCCGCGGAGTCGATTCGCTTCCTGCGGGCGACGCTGCAGCAGATGGCGCCCCTCCTGCGCAGCCTGGGCGGCCTGGAGGAGGCTCTGGGCGCCTTCATCGACCAGCCGCGTCCAGCCGAAGCGCCGTCTGTCGCAAAAGCGCGCGCTCCTCTTCGATTTCCGGACGGCGGCGTCGAAGCGGAGATGGCAAGTCCAACGGCCATTCCGCAGGCCGTCGACGGCGGGCGCTTCGGCCGTGAGCGGGAGGCGATGAGGCGCAAGCCCGACCTGAGAGAGAGAGAGCAGCAGCCGCAAGAGGCGGAAGGCGCCTGGGCGATGCCGGCGGGCCCGCCGCGGCCGGCGCCGAGGCCGATAACGCTCGTGCCTGACGACACACCGGCACCCTATGCATATCGCGTCACCGTCGAGGACCGCAAGAACTCGGTCGAGCTGATGCAGCTTCACCAGGCGCTGACCAGCATCGCGGTGGTGCGGAACCTTGCGCTGCTCAACTATGTGAACGGGATAGCTTCGATTTCGCTGGAAAGTACGGACGAGCTCCAGCCGGTTGAACTGGAGAACGCCCTGCACAAGGTCATGAAACGGGACTGCACGATCGTACTGCACGATTCGAATACGTTCCTGGTGCAGCTTGGAGACAAGTCTTGATATCCGGGGAGGCGTCAGTTGGAGGAAGAAGGCAAGGGTCAGCTAAGGGCGGGAATCAGCAAATGGTTGCTCGGGGAGTCGCCGAAGCCCAAGGGAGAGCGCGGCATTAGCCGTCCGAGGGACCAGCAAGCGGACGAGAATCCGGACGCCGCCGCTCTTCGACGGCAGGTCGAGCGCCTGCGCGATCTGGGCATCCTGGCGCTGCTCCTGCACAGCGCCGGCACGAGCACGGAGATACTGACTCTCTTTCTGGACAGGGCACCCCAGATCAGCGGCGCCAAGGTCGTCTATCCGCTCCTGTTGGACAGGCGACGCGGCGTCCTCCACGCCAAGCCGCTGGAGGGCACGAATGATGCGCGCCTCGACCAGGCGTCGCTCGCCTTCGAGGCGGAGATGACGCAACTGGAGTTCCCGCTGTACCTGCGGAGCACTCGGCGCATCATCCTGGAAGCGGGCGAGGTCGTCGTTGCGCCGTCGGTGCGCGACCTGGCGGAGGATGTGCTGGGGCGCCAGAGCTGCGAGAACGGGCAGAAGCGCCTGGACGTCAAGAAGCTGGCGATGGTCCCGCTGGTGATGAACGGCGACCCCATCGGCCTGGTGACGTTCATGTTCGACCACGAGGACGTCGACATCGAGATCCTCGAGCTTCTGGCCGGCCATTGCACGCTGGCCCTCAAGGAAAGCCTGGACCAGGAAGAAGCGGGCCGCTTCAGCGAGGTGGACGAGGTGACCTGGCTGCGCAACCGTCGCTATTTCAAGGACACGCTGGCGCAGGAGATAGTGAGGGCAAACCGCTACAACCGGCCTCTAACGGTTGTCCTTCTGGATATCGATGGGTTCACAGCGTTCAATGAGGGCTACGGGCCATCGATGGGCGACAAGCTGCTGCGCTCCGTCGGCATGATGCTGGTGACGTCGCTCGCCGAGCCGGAGGTCGCCGTCCGATACGGCAGCGATGAGTTCGGGCTCATCCTGCCGGAGAGCAATCGCGCCGTTGCCGTCGCTATGACGAGCAAGCTGCTTGCCCAGATTGGCCAGGTGACGGTGTTCGGCGGCGACGGCCCGCCCGAGCCCGTGACCGCCAGCGTCGCCATCGTCGCCTATCCCGAAGACGGCACCACTCGCGACGAGCTGATCGACGCCGCGGAGGCCGGCCTCGCGGAGGCCAAGCGCGACAAGGACGCCGGGATGGAACCCAACCGATCTCTCGGCTGGAGCGCGCGCGCCAGGTAGCGAAACTCCGTTTCCCTGCTTTCGAATCGTTGCGACCGCGTGATATGCTGGTTATCGCGTTCTCAAGACGGTCCGATGGTGGTGAAACGGTGACGTTGTTCAGATTGTGCGCACTGGTTCTGGTCGGGTTGGTCCTGGCCGGCTGCGGTGGCGGCAAGTCAGGCGCCTCGCCGCAAGCTACGGGCAATCTCCTGCAGAATCCCGGCTTCGAGCAGGGCGCGGACCCCTGGCATACGATGGACACGGCCGGCTGGTCGCGTGATTTCGACGTGACCGATGTCCTTGCTCACTCCGGCGCTCATAGTCTCCACGTCACTCTCGTGCCGCCGCCGCAGCCGGAACAGGACTGGGTGTTCGGCGTCGCGCAGGACATAACTACGAACGAGGTGCCGGAGTACGTCTCCGGCTATTACCGCGTCGAGAACTGGCAGAAAGCGACGCCCAGCCAGTACCTGCAGTTCGTCGTCATCGTATTCTCCAAGGACCCGTCGACGGGTACGACGACGAACACGCAGCTCCGCTACCTCCTCGCCGGCGCCTCGACTGAGCCGTTCCGGATCGACAACGCGAAGTTCATCTTCGTCAACAGGTCGGAGCCAGCGATGGGGCAGTGGGTACACCTCAGCGGCAATGTGAGGGAGGACTTCCAGAAGGAATGGGGCAGCCTGCCGCAGAATATCACGTCGGTGCGGATCTTCTTCGAGGCGCGGTACGATTCGTCGACCGCTATCCAGCCGCAGATCGGCGGCGACGTGTACTACGATGACGTGTACGCTGGCTCGAAGTCCGGCGCGCCTGACCAATAGCTAGCTAATCGGGGGCGGTGCCAGCCAGTCGTAGCCGATGCGCGGGTCGTCATGCGGCAAACGTCCTTCTTCCGCGACGTCGTAGGTGCTGGACGTCAGGTACAGGAGGTGCGCCTGTCCGCCTATCGCCTTGCAGCCGTGGGCGACGCCCGCCGGTATCTTGAGCAGCCGCGCCGGGTAACGGTCGCCGAGAAAGACCTCCTGCAACTCCCCGCGCGTCGCTGAGCCCTCCCGCAGGTCGTACAGGGCCACCTTCAGGTCGCCGGCCACCACGTACCACCAGTCGACCTGATGCGGATGGACGTGCCAGGCCTTGATGACGCCGGGGAACATCAGGGAATGGCTGACCTGCGCGAAGCCCTCGCCGGCAATCGCGTCGGTGGCACGCACCATCTCGCGAAAGAAGCCGCGTTCGTCGCTGTGCGTGACCAGGTCTTTGAGCTCGACGCCTTCGATCATGGCTCGTCCCCTCGCTGCGATGTCAGGCGCAGTATAGCGCAATCGCCGCCGGCAGCAACATAAGGGTTTTCCCCGATTGTCCGGGCAGCGCGCGAAAGGTAACTTGGAATCGCAGGTCGCCCCGCCTGCCCCCTTCCCGGTCGTTTGCTGGAATGGAGTCCGCAGCGACTGCAATGTCCGAAAGCCGTGCTGACGTCGCATGATCCTGACCAGGATGCGATAACGGCGACACGGCGCTCGCTGTTGCGTCGAAAGGCGCTCGCAGGTGTCTACCGGAGCGTCGACGGCATCATCGCGATGTCTGACAGCGCCCGCGACGAGCTCGTCAGCGCGTTCGACGTGCCCGCTTCGAAGGTGGCGCGGATCGCTCACGGGAATTATCGATCGTATGGCGCCGATTGCGCTCCGTCGAAGCCGGTCGCGAGGCAGCGACTAGGCCTGACCGCGGAAGGGAAGCTGGTCTTATTCTTCGGCTCGTTGAAGCCCAGTAAGGGGCTGGAGTGCCTTCTGCGCGCCTTTGCCCGCGTGCGAGAGGCGGAGCCGACAGCGCGTCTCCTCGTGGCCGGCGAGCCGCGCGGGGTTGAGGTACCGGCGCTCGAGGCGCTGGCAGAGCGTCTCCATCTTGGGGAAAGCGCGATGCTCCGACCGGGGTACGTCCCGTCGGAAGCCGTGCCGGACTACCTGGCCGCCGCGGACCTGGTTGCGCTGCCGTACCTGCGAATTTTTCAAAGCGGCGTGCTTCACCTGGCCTATAGCTTCGGGCGGCCGGTGGTGGCCACGCGGGTCGGCGCCCTCGCCGAGGACGTTCAGGATGGGAAAAGCGGTCTGCTGGTGCCCCCGGGGGACGAGGAAGCGCTCGCGGACGCCATCCTGGAGTTGCTCGGCTCTCCGGAGCGGCTGGCGACGATGGGTGCGTATGCGATGGAGCTGTCGCAGACGGTCTACGACTGGAAGGCGATTGCCCGCCAGACTCTCGATTTCTACGAGTCGCTTCTAACAAGAGGCCGCGCCACTTGACCTACGCGGCCTTCCTGAGCACGCCCGCCGACTCCATCACGCCCTGAGCCGCAGCGAACGTGTCGCTGAGGTCGGGTTGCTTAGACGCCCACTCCAGGTACTCGCGCACGATCTCCGTCTCGCTCACCCTGGGCTCCCAGCCGAGGGCGCGGAGGCGCGAAACGTCGGAGAAGATGTGACGCGTGTCGCCGAGGCGGTAAAGCGTGCAGCATTCCGGTACCGTGTCGACGTCCGCGGCGTGGCAGACCATCCAGGCAAGGCCGAGGACGGTGATGCGCCGGTCGCCGCCGACGTTGAACACCTGATAGTCGGCTCGGCTGTCCTCCAGCGCTAGCAGGTTGGCGGCGACCACGTCGTGAATGGAGACGTAGTCGCGCAGTTGGCGGCCGTCCTCGTAGATGACCGGCGGCGCGCCCGTCAGGACCCGAACGGCGAACGACCGCAGCGCGCCTGAGTAGGCGTTGCGGAACGACTGTCGCGGCCCCTGGACGATGGAGTAGCGCAGCGCGACGCTCGGGATGTCGTAGCGACGGCCAAGCTGAATCGCCAGGTCTTCCTGGTCGCGCTTCGACAGGCCGTAGCTGTTATGGGGCGCGGTCACGGTTTCGTCGGTCCAAACCGGCTCCATCGGCTGGGCGCAGTCGGGGCAGCGGTGCTCCCAGTCGCCATGACGTAGCTGCTGCCGCGTCCGCTGGCCGGGGTAGCGGGTGCCGTGCAGCACGCACAGGTGCTTGCCTTCGCCGTAGACGGCCTGCGACGAGGCGACGATGACTTTGGCGATCGGTAGGCGCTCGTTGACGATGATCTGGTAGAGCAAAGCCGTCCCGACGCTGTTGGTGGCGAAGAAACGCGAGAAGTCGGGCAGGTAGTCCTGATAGGCGGCGAAGTGGAAGACGGCATCGACGCCCTTGAGCGCGCGGCGGAAGGCCTTCAGGTCAGTGACGCTGCCGCGGATGAACTCGGCTTCGGGCGGCAAGTAGTCGGGCGGCTCGCCGTTGTGGACGGGCGGTTCGAGTGAGTCGAGGATGCGCACGTCATGACCGCGTTCCAGCAGCGCATCGACGGTGTGCGAGCCGATAAAGCCGCAGCCGCCGGTAACGAGTATCTTCATGTCGACACCGTCCTTTCGATCAGGACGCGCCGCGCCCCGAGACCACCGCCAGAGCCGTCCGTAGCAGTATCGTCACGTCCAGCCAAAGCGACCAGTCTCTTATGTACTCCAGGTCCAGCCGCACCCAGTCGTCGAAATCGCGTATGTCGTTGCGGCCGGAGACCTGCCAGAGACAAGTGATGCCCGGCTTGACCGCCAGCTTCTGCCGCTGCCAGGCATTGAAGCGCTCGTATTCCTCCTGGAGGGGAGGACGCGGTCCGACCAGACTCATGTCGCCCTTAAGAACGCTCCATAGCTGCGGCAGCTCGTCGAGGGAGAAGCGGCGCAGGAGCCGGCCAACGGGCGTGACACGGGGGTCGCGCTCCATCTTGAAGACGGGGCCGCGCATCTGATTGTTCGCGATGAGGCCCTCCTTTAGCCCGTCGGCGTTTTCGACCATCGTGCGGAACTTGTAGCCGGTGAAGTAGCGGCCGTCCTTGCCGACGACCGGCCAGCGATAGAAGAGTGGCCCACGCGACGATAGCTTGACGAGGAGGGCGGCTGCCGCCAGCAGGGGCGAGAGCAGCAAGAGGAGTAGCGCGGCCGCGACGACGTCGATGGCGCGCTTGAGCGCCGACTGCACGGCGAACGCGCGACCGACACGCCTTCGCGCTATCGGAAGCGGCACGCTCGCGAATGCTACATCCTCGCGCCAGGTCGACCGGGCCGCGCTACGTTTCATCGATCTCTCGTCTCAGGCCGCCACCTGGCGGAAAAACCGATCGTAATCATCCGCGACGTCCTCCCAGGAGAAGTGCGTCCGTATGCGCTCCCTGGCCGCCGCTCGAAGCCAATCGCTGCGGTTGGGATCGGCCAGAAGGTCGTTGAGGACGCGGGCCAGGTCATCTGGGTCCTTTCGCCAGTAGACCGTCGCATCGCCGCCGACCTCGCGGTTGAACGGCACGTCGAGGGCGGCGACGCAGCAGCCGCAGCCCATGGCGTGGAGCAGCGCGGGATTCGTCCCGCCGACCTCGTGGCCATGGAGGTAGACATAAGAACCGGCGTAGACCTCTTCGATGTGGCCGGGCTCGTAAATGCCGCCGAGGAAGCGGACGCGGGGCCCGGCCGCTCGCTTCAGGTCTTCGAAATAGCGGCTGCGGTAATTCGCCGCGCCAACCACGACAAGTTCCTTGTCGGTCTCGACCCGCGCGAACGACCGCACGATGACGTCCGTGTTGTTCTCGGGCTCGATGCGGGCAACGACGAGCGCGTACTCGCCGGCTCGCAGGCCGTACTGCTGGAGGACGGCCGGGTCGCGCGGCTCGAACAGGTTGGCGCCGTAGCCGATGTAGGTGCTGTCGCGGCGATGGGTCGAGCGGAAGTAGGGCTGGAGCGCCCGCGAGTCGCAGATGAGGCGCGAGGCCGTCCAGCGGGCGCCGATCCTTTCGACGAGGCGCAGGTAAAACTTGGCGAGCGATCCCCACTTGCGGCGCTGCCAGTCGAAGCCGTCGGTGTTCATTACGATGGGCTTCCCCGCCAGCTTCGCCGGCAGGTAAAGGGCGCTGGCCCGAAAGCCCAGCACGTAGAGCACGTCGAAGCCGGCGAAGAGCGCGTGGACGGCGCTGAGCGTCTCGTGGCTCAGCGTCTCCAGCGACTTCGTGTACAACGCCGGCAGGTAGCGCAGCTTCACGCCTTGGTAGGTGTCCGGACGAGTCGGGAGGGAGTAGCGAGGCCGGCAGTAGACCGTGACCTCGTGGCCGCGGGTGACCAGGCGCGGCGCCAGCCTCCGACGCCACCGTCTCGAAGCCGCCCCAGCGGGCCGGGATGCCGCGCGCTCCGATGATAGCGATCTTCAGCGGCGCATTGCCGTTTCTTGCTTTCATCTCCCCTGCCCCTGCAGCGCCTTCGAAGCGCCGACCGATACGAGCGGCGACTCCGCCGCTTCCTCCTCAGCCAGGCTCTCCTGGAAGACGGCGAGCATGCTGCGCGCGTAACGCCGCCACGACATCGCCTCGTTCACATAGCGGCGGCCGCGCTCCCCGATCGCGCGCGCAAGCGCCGGGTCTTCGACGAGGCGGATGATGGCTGCGGCGATTGCTTCGGGGTCGCGCGGCGGCACGAAGAGGGCCGTCTGGTGGTCCGTCAGCGCCTCGGTAATAGCCGCGCCCGTCGACACGACTACGGGGCGCCCGCAGGCCATCGCCTCCGACACCGCCAGCGCCCACGTCTGGTTCTCGTTGGGGAACACGAACGCGTCGCAGGCGTGGTAGTAGAGCTTCAACTCGTTCTCAGGCACGGCGCCCGCGAATGTCACTCGCCCGTCGAGCCCCATGGGCGTGACCAGGCGACGCAGCGACTCCGCGTAGTCGGGGTGCTGCTCCGGCGTCCCGGCGATCAGGAAGCGGATGTCGTGACCGGTGGCGACGGCCCGGGCGACGCCCTGGATCGCGTCCTCCAGGCGTCGATGCGGCATAAGGATGCCGAGCGAAAGCAGGAGGAAAGCGTCTTCGGGAATCGAATAGCGGCGGCGCAACGCCCCGGCGGCCGAAGGGTCCGCTTCCGCGAGCGCTGCGCCGTCGACGCCGCTCCTGACGACCGCGCAGTCGATGCCGAAGCTGGCGTCGATCAGCCGCTTCGCGTAGTCAGAAAGGACGACGGTGCGGGAGATCCGTCGGACGAGGTGGCGGTCCAGGCGGAAGAAGAGCAGTCGCGAGAGGAGGCGCGCCGGCCAGAGCAGGCGACGCCATTCGGCGACGGGCGCGAGCGGGGGCCACGGCGGATTGTTGCACATCCAAACGACCGCCGGCGCCGGTGACATGACTCGCGCCGCCCAGACAGCCGCCCAGTGCGGCGGCCAGTGATGAGGATTGATGACTTCGAGCGGCTCGCGGATGCTGCGCGCCAGTTGCAGCATGTCCAGGAACGCCCGCAGACGTCCCGGAACTAGCGGCAGGCGGGCCAGGGCATGCCGTCCGGTGACTACGATTCGCAATTGCGAGCAGACAGCCGGGTAGCAGCGTTGGTCGAAGGCGGGCGTGAAGACCGTGACGTCATGCCCCATCTCTTGCAGTTCACGCGCCAGGTAGACCGCCTGACGGTCGCCACCGCCCTCCGCGACAAGCTCCGGCAGAAGGATAGCTATTCTCAACTTCGCGCCTCCAGTGCAACCGGGTCGCTCTCGATAGCCGCTTCGGGGCAGCCGGCCAGTCGCGCGGCCATGAGAGCGCAGGCCCGCGCTTTCGCCCGCAGCGGCTCGACGCGCTGTCGCAGCTCCAGCGACGCTTGCTCGCGGTTGTCCAGCAGGGCGGCGACCCGCGCCGCAACGTCGGCGGGCTCCAGGGACTGAAGGTCAACGACGCGGTCCTCGTGCCCGAGCTGGTGCATGAACTCTCGTATTTTCGGACCACTCGCCAAGGCGAGGCCGGGCGTGCCGGCCGCAGCGCCGAGAATGTTGGCATGCAATCGCATTCCGAGCATGATATCGCAGCGACGAAAGGCGGCCAGGACGTCGTCGGGACGCTGGTAGGCGGCCATCTCGACCGGCACGGGACGCGTCATAGCGTGGACCACAAGGTCGTCGAAGAGGCCGTCGTCGTCCGGCTTGCCGAAGTGCATTGGGATGAAGAGCAGGCGGGCGTTTGTCCTATCGACGATTCGCGTCGAGGCATGCCGCGAGCTTCGTCACGAGTTCCGGAGTGGTGAGACGCAACAAAGGGTCGTGGTGCATCGGCCGCATCGAGATTCCAATGAGGGGTCGAGAATCTTGGTCTGCCTCTGTGCCAGCCTCGGCCGGCGGCGAGAGAGTGATGGCCGGGTCCGCCGTCACCGCTACCGGACGTCTCACGCCGGCAGCCCTGATGCTCCTCGCCGAGAACTGGTCTCGCGCCGTTACCGCAGCGGCCCGGCCCAGCGCGAGGCGCGTCAACAGCCGGTACAGCAGCGTCGAGGGCGGGTAGGCGCCGACCGCGTAGAACATCACCGGCTTCCCCAGGAGCTCCGCCGCCAGCGCCAGCAAGACGTAAGGGCGGTAGAAGTGCAGCCTGTCGGACAGCAGGCCGCCGCCGCCGATGAGAACGGCATCGGCGCTGCGTACGAGCGTCAGCAGCTTCGCGGTCCGCAGCGGAGAACGCCAGCTAAGGTAGCGTCCCTCCTGTTCTGTCGCCAGTCGCAATCGCGCGGGGTCGCCGCCGAGGAGGACGATTCGCACATCCGGCGCGGCCTCACGGAGCAGGCGGCACATGGCGAGACCGACCGCGTCGTCCCCGACGTTGCCGTGCCCGTAGGCGCCGGCCATCAGGATCAGCGGGCCCTTCAAGCCGCCGCTTCTCCTTTCTGCGCGCCCTCGGTGGCCGCGAGCCGACGCCGCGACGCACTGTTTGGCTTGGTAGCACAGGCAAAATAGTAGAGGCCGAGCAGTTCCGCCGCCTTCGTGCCGTCGAATACGCGCGCCGTACACCCGAACTTGGTCAATGTCTTGTCCTGTATTCGGGCGAGGAGTCGTGAGCGCCCCACAAGCGGGAGCATCGGCGGGAAGATTCCCGCGGCGAATACCGTCCGCACCGAGAGCCCCGACTGCTCCAGGAGCTCCGCAATCTGCTGTCTGGTAAACGGCCGCTCCCAGGCTCCCCTGCGCAGGCGAAGGGCTTTGAAGAACCGCATGAGGGCGAACTTCTTCGGCACGATGTCGGAGTAGAAGACGCCGCCGGGCCGCAGAACGCGCGTCATCTCGGCGACGATGGATAACGGGTCCGCGAAGTGCTCGAGCAGACCCGTCGACAGAACGACATCGAAGCTGCCGGTGGCGAAGAGCAGCGCGAACGCGTCGCCCAGCAAGAGGGCCATTTCGACGCCGTCGTCTCTGCTGCGGCCAGTTGCCAGACGGATAGCCGCGGGCTCGTAGTCGATGCCGACTGCCTGGAAGCCGAGACGGGCCTGATACGGCGACAGACGGGCGAAGCCGCTGCAAAACTACAGGCATCTCCCCGATTCCGGCAGATAAGGCTTCAGGTAGCTCAACTTCGTTTCGTCGATGGCGTACCAGGTGTCATGCGGCTCGTTGCCCCGGGCGGCCGACCACAGGTCGCCCCAGTACGCCCAGGATTCGCGTCGAGATTCGTCACTCTTGAGAGTCAAGCCGCCTCCTGTGTAACGGCGCGTCGCGATTGAACGCTCGGCACGGCTCGCCAGAGCACGCGCACCTCCTCGATTCCCAGCAGGGACGCCACGACGACGTACACGCCGCCGCTGGCCAGAAGGAGCGTTATCTGCTCCGCCGCCGTCAGCAGGTACGAGGGCGACGAATGCGCCCGGTCGACCACCAGGAACGCTGCGTAGTAGACGGCGACAGCGACGCCCGCCGCGAGAAGCGGTCGCAGAGCGAAGGATAACAAACGTGGCGGCGATCGGCACACCCAGGTATGCCTCACCAAACAGTAGGTTACGAGCATTGTCGCGACGTAGTCGCCGGCTCGAGCCAGAGCAAGGCCGGTCACCGAACAGACGTGGCTCAGACCCACGGCCGCGCCTGCGTAGAAGCCGATTGTGGCCAGTTCCGCCTTCAGCGGCGTAACGAAGTCGCCGACCGCGAATATTCCCTTTTGCAACAGCAATGTCATTCCGACAGCGCTTATGCCCAAAACGTACGCGGAAAGCACGTGGCCGCCAATGCGAACATCCTCGAACGTCACCTTCCCGAGCCCAAACGCCAGCCGCGTAAAAAAAAAAAAAAAAAAAAAAAAAAAAAAAAAAAAAAAAAAAAAAAAAAAAAAAAAAAAAAAAAAAAAAAAAAAAAAAAAAAAAAAAAAAAAAAAAAAAAAAAAAAAAAAAAAAAAAAAAAAAAAAAAAAAAAAAAAAAAAAAAAAAAAAAAAAAAAAAAAAAAAAAAAAAAAAAAAAAAAAAAAAAAAAAAAAAAAAAAAAAAAAAAAAAAAAAAAAAAAAAAAAAAAAAAAAAAAAAAAAAAAAAAAAAAAAAAAAAAAAAAAAAAAAAAAAAAAAAAAAAAAAAAAAAAAAAAAAAAAAAAAAAAAAAAAAAAAAAAAAAAAAAAAAAAAAAAAAAAAAAAAAAAAAAAAAAAAAAAAAAAAAAAAAAAAAAAAAAAAAAAAAAAAAAAAAAAAAAAAAAAAAAAAAAAAAAAAAAAAAAAAAAAAAAAAAAAAAAAAAAAAAAAAAAAAAAAAAAAAAAAAAAAAAAAAAAAAAAAAAAAAAAAAAAAAAAAAAAAAAAAAAAAAAAAAAAAAAAAAAAAAAAAAAAAAAAAAAAAAAAAAAAAAAAAAAAAAAAAAAAAAAAAAAAAAAAAAAAAAAAAAAAAAAAAAAAAAAAAAAAAAAAAAAAAAAAAAAAAAAAAAAAAAAAAAAAAAAAAAAAAAAAAAAAAAAAAAAAAAAAAAAAAAAAAAAAAAAAAAAAAAAAAAAAAAAAAAAAAAAAAAAAAAAAAAAAAAAAAAAAAAAAAAAAAAAAAAAAAAAAAAAAAAAAAAAAAAAAAAAAAAAAAAAAAAAAAAAAAAAAAAAAAAAAAAAAAAAAAAAAAAAAAAAAAAAAAAAAAAAAAAAAAAAAAAAAAAAAAAAAAAAAAAAAAAAAAAAAAAAAAAAAAAAAAAAAAAAAAAAAAAAAAAAAAAAAAAAAAAAAAAAAAAAAAAAAAAAAAAAAAAAAAAAAAAAAAAAAAAAAAAAAAAAAAAAAAAAAAAAAAAAAAAAAAAAAAAAAAAAAAAAAAAAAAAAAAAAAAAAAAAAAAAAAAAAAAAAAAAAAAAAAAAAAAAAAAAAAAAAAAAAAAAAAAAAAAAAAAAAAAAAAAAAAAAAAAAAAAAAAAAAAAAAAAAAAAAAAAAAAAAAAAAAAAAAAAAAAAAAAAAAAAAAAAAAAAAAAAAAAAAAAAAAAAAAAAAAAAAAAAAAAAAAAAAAAAAAAAAAAAAAAAAAAAAAAAAAAAAAAAAAAAAAAAAAAAAAAAAAAAAAAAAAAAAAAAAAAAAAAAAAAAAAAAAAAAAAAAAAAAAAAAAAAAAAAAAAAAAAAAAAAAAAAAAAAAAAAAAAAAAAAAAAAAAAAAAAAAAAAAAAAAAAAAAAAAAAAAAAAAAAAAAAAAAAAAAAAAAAAAAAAAAAAAAAAAAAAAAAAAAAAAAAAAAAAAAAAAAAAAAAAAATGACGCATCGGCTGTCGTCGTGGTTCGGCTTATGCCAGTCGGTCACGGCGTGGCTTGCAGTCGCGGCGCTGCCGCCGTTCCCGAGACGTATAATGTCTTGTCTTCCGCCCTCGCGCGATCGTCTCCTCGGCAAATCGGGCAACCTCTCGAATCGGCAGGGCGCGGAGCGCCTCGCTGAGACTGCGCGCGTAGGAATCCAGGAAACGGGTCGGCTCTGGCCGCGGCGGCGAGCCCGCCATGCCACCCGCCGTCTGACGCCTTTTCGCACGCCGGTCTTGGAGATAGATCGGCTTCATGGCTGTCTCTCCGCAACCGTTTGCGTGGCCGGCTGTCGCTTCTCCTTCTCCTCGATGCGCAGCGGCCGGTACGAGGGCGGAGACTCCTCTGTCGCCCCAGCACGCGCTTCAGGGAGGCGAAGAGCAGTCGCAGGTCTAGCCAGACCGAGTAGTCGCGAATGTGGCAATGTCCATCAGCGCTTGTTCCTCCGCTTCCTCTCCTCGCGACGTGTCGGCCGTTGGCCCGGTGAGCCCGGGGCGAGCTCGCATCAGATTGCGCAGCCACGCTCGTCGGCGCACCGTCCTGCTCGACTAGGGCGCGAGGCCCGACGAGGCTCATGTGCCCGGCGATGACGTTGACGACGTTCGGAAGCTTGCCCAACCGGCCTGCCGCAATCAGCCTGCGGAAGCGCCAGGCGAGACGCGGCACTAGCCCGGGCGGTTTACGGCTCGCCGGCTCAGCTAACATTAGCAAAGAGAAGCGTTCCTGCTGTCTGCCCAACACCGGCTCGCGCGCGAAGAACGGCCATCGCCGTCGATGCGGCTGGCTAGCCAGCAGAGCGCAACGCACGGCGCGAGTAGTAGCAGTAGCGCTAGCGACCCCAGGTAGTCTAGCACGCGCTTCATCAGAGCGTCGGGGCCGGTGATTCGCAGCGGCTGTACGCTTACCAGGGGAAGGAACCCGCTGTCCGTCATTTCGGCGCCGGTGGTCACGAGGTGCTGCAATCCCGGCGCAGCTTCAACGAATGCCTTCGCGGCTCGACGCAAGCTCAAGCAGGTCGCGGTAGCTCTCCCAGCTAACGGCGTTGGGGAGCACACGACGGTCGAGACGCCGTACTTTCGCGCAACCTCGCGAACGGCCCGCGTATCACCGAGGACGCGCAGGCCGTCGGCAACGTGCTGCCAACGGCGCGATAGTCGTCGAGGAAGCCGACGACTATCACTCCAGCCGAAGGCGGCCAGTTCTGTATTGCCTTGCCATCGCGACGCCGTGCGCGCCGGCGCCGACGACCAGGCAGCGGCGCACGAAGTGGCCCGACTCGCGCAGGCGGAAGATGACGCGCCGAACGAGAAAGCGCGCGCCGCCGACGAACGGAATAGCCAGGAACCAGGCGAGGACGAGCGCCCCGCGGGAGATCGGCTCGTTCGCTAGGAAGGCGAGGATGAGGATGCCGCCGGTGCCATAGGTGATGGCCTTGAACGTGGCGGCGTACTCGCGGTGGCCGCTGAAGAGCGCTTCCGTATCGTAGAGGCGGTTGCCGACGAAGAGCAGCAGTATAGTCACGACCATCAGCCCACCGAAGAACACAGTGTAGTCGGTGGGCGTGACGCCTGGTCGTTCAGGAAGCGGCCTTCGTACCGACAGGCGAACGCCGACGCCAGTGCGGCGACTAGCATTGTAAGGTCGACGGCGAACAGCACAGGCCGCAGTCTTGTCTTGCCTAGACATAAGCGCTAGCTCGCAATCCGGTTGGCAAATCCGCGTACTGCCCGTGCGACACGGAGTTCGCTAGCACTTTTGCGCCGCCCATATCGAACTGGAAGTCCATGCGATAGAGGCCAAGCGCTCCATCTCGGCGCAAGCGGCCACCTGCGATCCGGTTCGCGGTAGAATCAGAAGGAAGCCGCCGCCGCCGGCGCTCGTTACCTTGCCGCCGATCGCGCCCTGGCAATCGCCCGCTCGTAGACGCTGTCGATGCGCGCGTTCGTGACGCCGCCGGCAGCCGCTTCTTCTGCTCCCAGGTGTCGCGCAGGATGCGACCGACTCGCGGAGGTCGGCCTGCTCCAGCGATTGCTTGACCTCCTGCGCAGCCTCCTTCAGGTAGTGCAGCGCCTCGATAACCTCGGCGTTCTTCTCCCGCGTCGCCCGGCGCTGATCGTTGCCGATATTGCCGGCACTGCGGGCGGAGCCGAGGAAGAAAAGCAGAGCCTCTCTCGCAGGCGCTGGCGAACATCGCTGTCCAGCTCCAATGGCGCTACCTCGACGCCAGCGTCGTCGAAATAGATGCAGTTCAGGCCTCCGAAAGCCGCCGCGTACTGGTCTTGCTTGCCGCATGGCCGCCCAAGCTTCTCGCTTTCGATGCGATAGGCCATGTCTGCTACTTGCTTCGGCCCCAAGCGCTGCCCGACGAGTGTGCTGAACGCCTTCAATCAGCGCCACGGCTACCGAGCTTGAGGAGCCGAGCCCCGTACCGGGCGGAATCTCCGACGCCAGGAAGACTGAAAAGCCCTGGTTTACCCCGAACTCATCCAGGCGGCCACTAGCAGGCGCAGGTCGCCGTCCCAGATGGGCTTCTCATGACTTAGCCAGCGATTGAAGCAGCGTAGTCGGATCAGCTTATGTGTACGCCTTCTCCCTCGTTCGGTTGAAGGAACGCATAGAAGTTCTTGTCGATAGCGGCGCTAACGCCATCCCTCCATACAGGCCGTCGTCCTCCTCCAGGTCGGTGCCGCCACCGGCCAGGCTGATCCGCACGGGTGCTCGTTGAAGCAGCATCTTCGTTGTCTCCATCATATTCAGGTGGGCGGGGACTCTCGCTGCCGGATCAAAGATGTGCGACTTCGACTCTCCCGGACCCTAGGTCGCGCTCGGCCTGGACATAGCGTTCTGGAGAGCCGATGTCGAGGAGATAGCTATCGCTCAGGTAGGCGAGGACCGATTCGCTCCGCTCCCAGCAGGAGAGGGATGAGCTGATCGCCGAAATCGAAGAATCAGTCCGGTGGTATGAAGCGCAGGACCGACGGCTCGACCGCGTACACGCCGGTATTCGCCCAGTGCGATGCGGTCTCTCCAGGTGCCGGTTTCTCGCGGAAGCGCCGCACTATGCCGTCACCATCCACCTCCGCGATGCCGCAGCGTTCCGGCTCGTCGGTCGGGTTCAGCGCCATCGTCAGGGCCGCGCCGCCGCTGCGATGAGACTCCGCGAGTGCGGAGAGATGGATGTCGGTCAGCACGTCGCCGTAGAGGACAAAGAAGGTTTCGTCGAAGAAGCGCTACAGCTTCTTGACGGCGCCGGCCGAGCCCAGCAGCGTTTCCTCTTGCGAGTAGGAGATGCGCACGCCGAGCTTGGAGCCGTCGCCCAGGTGCCGCCGGATTGCCCTTGGCCGGTGGTGCAGTTCGACGGCGATCTCTGTGACACCGTGCCGGGCGAGCAGGGCTACCCAGGCAATCGATGAGCGGCCGTCCGCCTAGCGGCAGCAACGGCTTCGGCACGCGCTCCGTGAGGGGGCGCAAGCGCCTGCCTTCGCCGGCCGCCAGGATGATCGCCTTCATGCCGCCCTTTCCTCTTCCCAGCCGCTGTTACGCAGAAACCAGCGCGCCGCCGCCTCCAGATCGCGCGCAACCCATCGGAGCGGATGGCTCCCGCCAGCACGTCGCAACGAGGGCCGCGTGCGCTTGCCGGTCAGCACCATGACGAAGGGCATGCCCGCCGCCTGCGCCGCCTTCATGTCGCTGGGGCTGTCACCGACGAAGCAGGTGGACTCCGGGTCGATACGGAAGCGGCGCATCGCCTCGACGATGAGGCCGGGCCGCGGTTTGCGACAGCCGCAGCCGGCTGTGGGGGTGTGCGGGCAGCAAAGGATGGCGTCGATGCGGCCGCCGTGCGCTTCCACTTCCGCCGTCATGCGCCGGTGAATAGCGTCCAGCGTCTGGCTGCTGATGATCCCGCGTCCGACGGGCGACTGGTTGGTGACGATGACGACGCGCACGTCGCGCTTCGCCAGCAGACGCAGGGCGTCGAGGGAGCCGGGCAGGAACTCGAACTCCTGCCAGCGCTTCACATAATCGTCGCGATTGCGGTTGACGACGCCATCGCGGTCGAGAAAGATCGTCGGCCGCGTCGGCTCGCTTTCCGCCTTCTGCATCGATTCTCTCAAATGCGTTACCCCGCTGTCTGGTACGTCAGCACGATCTCGCGGTCGCGCGAGAGGTCCGTTTGCACTTCCAAGCCGTCGCCGCTCACCGGCTTGCCGTCGAGCTGCAGCGAGAGCGGCTTCGCGCCTTCCGGCAGCGACAGGCTGAGCGAGAGCGGAATGTCGCCCGTCCCGGGCTGCTTCTGGATGAACAGGCTGTACCGGGCCGTCTTTCCGCCGAGGTCCGCCACTGCCGGTGTGACGTACTGGAACGCCACCTCCCGCTTCGCGTCTTTCGGCAGGCCGAAGAAGCGCCCGAAGACGCTCTTGCCGTCCTCCTGCGTCACTTCCTGCGCGCCGGCGCTTGTGCCGTCAACGGCGATGTCCACCAGCCGGCTCGACCCTTTCGTGAACAGGCGCAGGTAGCCGCCGTAGAGGCCTTGCAGCATCAGCCGGTAGACGAGCTGCGGGTCGCGGCCCTGCTCCCAGGCGGCGAGCTGATTCTGGTAGTCGAAAGTGACGGTGCTGTGCGCGTCGCCCAGCTCGTCCAGCGCGACCTGCACCTGCATCCGCTTGTCGATGGCGATGTTCAGCTTCGTGCTGTTCACGCTGGCCTCCACCGGCATCAGGTAGTCGCCGGGCGGGTCCTGGAGCGAGCCGTCCAGCCCCATGTCATGCGCCAGCGATTGGAGCTCCGGGTTGAACGAGTAGAAGAGCGCCGTTTTGCTGTCGCGCAGCTTCTGCATCGTGTCCAGCAGCGGACTCCACTGGGAGGACGGCAGGCTCATGAGGCGCTGCAGCATGTCCTCAGCGAGAAAGGCCGTGAAGGCCTTGCGGTCGCTGCCGGGCTCCAGCGGCGTTCGCGTGAGCGCTTCCGTCGTATCGAGCACGTTCGACGGGTCCACTGTGACTCCGTACTCGCTCACGTCAATGGGGCCGGTAATGTCCAGGAGTTGCTGCAGCGTTGTCACGTTGATGCCGATGACGCCGTCGACGGGACCGCCGCCGCCCTTCTCGTAGAAGACCTGCGCCTGTTGCGCGGCCGTCGGGAAGTCGGGCGACCAGTTGGCAAGGTCTAGACCCCAACTCCAGTCCTTGAGCAGGTAGTCCTTCAGCGGCGTCGGCGGCTCCACGTACTCGTGCGAGGTCGCCTGCCACCGCTCGTTGAAGGCGATGGCGTCGGAAAACGACATCTGCTGGACGTGGCCCTGATCCAGGGTCACAACGCCGAAGACAGAGATGAGGCCGCCTGTAGGCAGAAGCTCCGCGTTGTTTTGCGCCAGCACCAGGTAGGTGCGCGGGCCCTGGAAGCCGAGGAAGTCGGGGAGGAAGGCCGATGCCTGGTCATACGTTTTCACCAGGTTCGCGATCTCGCCGCTGTGCTCGTCGACCTGGCTGACGGCGTGCCCAAGCGGCGACACGAGGCCGCCGCCGTCGATGCTCTGACGGACGGCGAGCAAGGCGTCGAGCCCGGCGCTGACCTGTTGCATGTGCGGCCTCACCCTGTCGAGAAGAGTCATCGTCTTCTCGCTCGTATCCCCGGCGGGCATCTCCCGCACCGCCCTGTACTCTTCGGCAACGGCAACGCCGGCCAGGCCGATGTCGCTGGCATCCCTGCCCATGGCGAGCACGTCCTCAGCCGTCGAAGCCTGCCGGCCCAGCCACGGCACGTGCTCCGCGAGGCGAACCAGCGGGTCGTGGCGGAGAGCGCTCTGGCAGGAGGTGAACTCCGATTCCGCCGCCTCCAGTTGGCGCTTGGTCGTCGCCAGCTCGTCTTCGGTCGCGTCCAACCGCTGTTGTTGCAGCGTGTCCTGGGCCTGGAGCAACTGCTCCCTGGCGTTGGCCGCGTCCTGGTAGAGCGGGCGGTAGTGCCACCAGCCCAGGGCAGCCACGACTGCCAGCGTGAGGACTGCTCCGAGAACCAGCTTCAAACCGAGCCGTGGCTTCCTGAGTCTCACGTTCTCTCTATTCGATTTTGTGTACCCGCCCTGCGGGCAGCCAGGCTTGCCGGTCGCGCGCGTTGAGACGTTCGCGACCGGCGTCGCCTTCTTGTTACGAGCCGCGCTTTGTGGCGATCCGTATCGCCGAACCGGAAACGAACAGAAGCAGGCCGCCGGCAAGCAGGGTCAGGAGCAGGCCGGAAGGCGTCGTGTCGGCGGGACCGGTGCCGGTCGAAGGCACTGTGACGTTCGCGGGCGCTGCCGCGGGCGCTGCCGCCGGCGCCGCTACTTCTACCAACACCTGGCTCGTAAGGTCGCCGCAGTTTGCGCCAACGACCACCGTTCCCGGCGTGGAGCCGACGGCCAGCGACGTCGTCGCGATTCCGTTGGCGTCCGTCATCTTCGGCGCCGCGTCAACGGTTGCGCCCGTGCCCGGTTGCGATACGACCTGGAACGTGCACTCCAACCCGGACTGGGCCACGCCCGCCTGGTTGACCACCGTGGCGGAGATCGACACCGTGGCTCCCGTCGCCGGTGCGCTGTTGGACAGCGTCATGGTCACGCTGCCCGTGGGCGGCGGGTAGGCCAACGCTGTGCCGCCGCCAACCACCCCGACCAGCAGGAGGCCGGCGAACAGCGCCGCCAACTTGCATCCAAAGCTAGACCACTTCATTTCTCTTCTCCTTTTCTCCCGCGTCCCACCAGAAACGCGGGGCTAACCCGTTCCTAACCCGCTAGCGTGCGTTCCGTCGCCGGTGGGCAAGGCCCGCACGACTAATCGGTCACTGTATTGCCGCGACGCGGCGTCGAACGTGCCGGCGCAGGTTATCAGCGTGATCATCTCGCTGCTTGTTGCTCCGACGATCTCCGGGGTGGGCGCCGTGGCGGCCGGATAGGTGACGCTGAGAACGACCTCGTAGTCGTGGACGCTGCCGTCGGCCAGGCGGACCTCGACGGCGTCTCCCTTCTTCAGGTCTTTTAGCCGTGCGAAGACCGCCGGCCCGTAATCGTGGTAGTCAACGTGGGCGGAGAAGACGGCGTTGCCGCCGCCGCCGGGCCTGGCCGAGAAGTCGTACCAGGCGACGTCCTCCGGCCCGTTGGGTGGCTGCATCACGCCGTCCGGGCCGATCGTCTTCACGCTCACGGGCGCGTCGACGCCGATGCTGGGAATGACGACGCGCACGGGCAGCGCCTGCTCGACCGGAGCCTGCGGCGGTCTGGGCGCCGGTGTCGGCGAGGACGCTACAGCGGACTGCAAGCCCAGCGAGTCGCTCTTAGTGCCGTCGCTGCCGAAAATGACCCAGGCCGACCAGGCGACCGCGGCCAGCGCCACGGACGCGCCGGCCAGGCTGAGCCACAGCCGCTTTGACCGCAGCCGCGACCCGCCCGAGCGCGTGCTGTCCTTCTGTTTCATGCCGCTTTCGCCTCGGCCTTCTTGCGACGCTCTTTCTTCTCGCCGTCCGGCGTGTAGTAGTGGTAATAGTAGTAATAACCGCCGCCACCCCGACGCTTTACCTTGTTCAGCACCACACCGAGCAGATGCGTCTTCGACCTTTCGAGCGCTTCGCGGGTGCGGCGAAGCGCCTGCATGCGCGTCTTGCTCGCATCGACTACAAGCATCGTGCCGTCCACCTTGGATGCCAGGATGCTGGCGTCAGCCACGGGCAGCGTTGGCGGGCTGTCGATTATGACGACGTCCGCCTGCGAGCGCAGGGCGTCCAGCACCGCATCGAGCCGCCGGGAAGCCAGCAGTTCCGATGGGTTCGGCGGCAGAGGGCCGCTTGGAACGACCGTCAGGTTCTCGAAGCGGGTGCGCTGGGCGTAGCCGTTTAACGTCGGCTGCGGGGCGAGCAGCAGGTTGGTGAGCCCCTGCTCGTTGTTCAGCCCGAAGAAGCGGTGGATGGATGGTCGGCGCAGGTCGGAGTCGACCAGGACGACCTTCTTCCCGGCCTGAGCCATGACGAGCGCCAGGTTGGCGGCCGTCGTGCTCTTTCCCTCGCGCGGGTTTGCGCTGGTCACGAGCAACGTCTGGCCCGGCCGGTCGATTGTGCTGAACTGGATGTTCGTGCGCAGGACGCGGTAGGCCTCAGCGAAGTGGCGTCGCGACAGGGACCCGGCGATCAGGTTGTCGGCGGGGTTTTTCAGCCCGTGGAAGCGCGCTACGCCGCCCAGGGAGGGCAGACCGCTCGCTTCCAGGTCTTCCGGCGACTTGACGGTGTCATCGAGGTATTCGATGACGAGGGCGATGCCGCCGGCCAGCAGCAGGCCGACGAAGGCGGCAAGCAAGGTGTTGATCTTGACGTTCGGCTTGATCGGCGCCGTGGGTGTGGTCGCCGCCTCGACGATGCTGACGTCGCCCGGGCGGCTGAGCTTGTCCTGCGTGTTCTCGTCGATGAACGCGGCCGCCGCCGTGTTGGCGATGTTGCTCGTTAGCGCCGGATCCGAGTCCTCGACGGATAGCCGCAGGAGCTGCGTGTCCGTCACGACGGTCACGGTCATCTTCTTCGCGAGCTGGGCGTTGCTGAGCGGCAGGTTCAGCCGGTCGATAACCGCCTGAAGGACGGGCCGCTCTTCAATTAGCTCCTTATAGGTGGACGTTAGCCTCTGGCTGGTAAGGATGTCGTTATAGGCGATGGTCCCGGGGACCTGCGTTTGGTTGACCAGCAGAGTAGCAGTGGATCGGTAGATGGGAGTAAGGGTTTTGCTGATGCCGTAGCTGGCAATCCCGCATATCAGCGTGCCGAGCACCAACAGCCACCACCAGCGACGGACCAGCGATACGTAGCGGGTGATCTCCATGCGGATTCCTTTCCTGCAATAGTCGGGCGCTTGCACTATGGTCGCTCAATCGGAGCGGGGGGCTCAATCAGGGGAAACCCCAGAGGAACGCTGGGAAAGCACCGATCCCGTGGATCGGGCAGGGATCGGGTCGGTTCTGGGCGTCGTATGACCCGTCGAAGTCGGACTCTGGCGAGGGGGGTTGGCGCTATATGGTCGGGGTGCGCTGCTCGCGACGCCGGCGCTCGAACTCCTCAAGCGCGGCGCGCTGCGACTCGCTGAAGGCGGCCCAGGGGCGCTGGCGGCGGATGATCTGGTAAGCGTTGGCAAGGGGGTAGCCGATCGCCACCAGGACGGCGCAGGCGACGCTCGGGCTGCGGCCGATACCGCTGCGACAGTGAATGTAGACTTTGCGGCCGGCCGCTATCTCCGCCAGCGTCCAGTCGGTCGCTGCGTCAAGCTGTTCCTGGCTCGGCGCATCGCGGTCATCGACGGCGACGTGAAGGAACTTGAGGTTGTGTCGGGCAAGCGCCGCCTCATCGTCGGAGGCCTCGCTGCGCACGTCGAGAACGCTGCCGATTCCTGCCTTCGTGAGCAGTCGAAGCCGGTCAGGGGGCAGCGCCGGACCGAGCGCCAGCTCCGGTGTTATCCAGACAAACGACGTTCGCGGACGGAGCCTTCGCTAGACCTTGCCGATCATCCGTCGATCACGTCCTGCACCATCGCCCGCTGCTCGGGATCGCTAATGTCGAGCACGCGCGCCGGATTGCCGATGACCACGCTGTTGCTCGGCACGTCGTGGATAACTATCGAGTTCGCGCCAATTCGCACGTTGTCGCCGATCGTTATCGGTCCCATCAGGCGCGCGCCGACGCCGATGAACACGTTGTCGCCGACCGTCGGGCCGACCAGGCCGTCCCACGGATTCTTCACCTTGCGCTTGTGGATGAGCCCCAGGCCGGAGAAGGGATTGATCGTACAATTGCGGCCGATCTTCACCTCGCCGGCGATCATGAGGGAGCCGTGCGATATGCACAGCCCGGGCCCGATGCTGGCGTTGTCGGCGATCTGCACTTGCCAGAGGATGATGTTCAGCCAGTCCAGGAGGCGCGGCAAGACCGGCAGGTGGTGCGCCCGCAGCCAGCACTTCCCGCGGTAGATGACGACGGCTGAAAAGGGGAAAACCCACAGCGCCGCCACGAAGCGCCGCGCGTCGAAGAGCCACGACGCGGCGAGGATCCCTTTGCCCCGGTTGACGCCCGTCAACTGGGCGTAGATCTTGAAGTCCTCGCGGATGTTCTCGAACACGTGTGGTCGAAGCCTCCGCTTCTCGTCTATCCCTGACGCTTTCCCTCCGGCGTTTTCTTCGGTATGGCGCGGGCCGGCGCTCCCACGGCGGTGTGGTTGTCCGGTACGTCGCTGATGACGACGGCGTTGGCGCCTATCGTCACGTTGTTGCCGACTGTTATCGCGCCCAGCACCTTGGCGCCGGTGCCGATGTAGACGTTATCACCCAGCCGCGGGCCATCGAGCGTGAACACGTCGCCGCCACGCAGGCCAATCGTGACGTGGGGGTTGATGTAGCAGCTCTTTCCGATGACTACGGCGCCGTCGATCACGACGTAGCCATGGACGATGCACAGCCCGCGCCCGATCTTCACGCGGTCGCCGATCACGACGCCCCAGAACAGGCGATTCAGCGTATCGCAGACGAAGGGGAGCAGGGGGATACTCCTGCGGTACGCCCACGCCTTTAGCCGGTAGCAGACGACGGCCGGCCACGAGCCACGCAGGATGATCGAGTCGAATCGTTCCCAGCGGCGCTTCCAGTTGCCTTTTTTCGGGTCCGGCAGCCAGGTGAAGCTGGAATAGTAGTAGGCGTCGTAGTCGGAGCGGATCTCGTTCCAGACGTTGTCGCTCATGTTGCCTCTTCGCGGGGGCTTTGGAGCGCGTTACACGCTGGCCCAGGTAGGGGTCTTGACGGCGGTCAGGAGAACGTAGAACTCCTCGAAGCCGATAGTTGCCGCCAACCAGCGCTCCCAGCGGTACTGGGCGCCGCGGTTCCGGTTTGCCAGCGACTCGACGACCGACGCAACGACGCCACCGGTAAGGCGCGGCCTCTGCCCAAGCCGGAGAGTTGTGAGGGAGAGCTTCGCTTGCTCGGTTTCAAACGTAGCGCCTTCCGGGGGGTCGGGGTTGCGTTCCGGGTCGAAGAAATCGAACGTTTCGATGGTGAAGGGGCGCCTCTGGCCCGGATTGCGCGAAGTCGCCCACGTCGACGAGGCGTGCGGCAGCCAGACGTGGACGAGGGCGCCGGGACGGCAGATGCGCCAGATCTCGCGCATCGTCGCCAGGAAGTCAGGGACGTCGTCCAGAGAGTGGTCGAGGTAGATCTCTTCGACGCTGTTGTCCTTGAAAGGCAGCCCGTCGCCGACGTCCGCCAGGATGGCGACATCCGGCCCGGGCTTCCGGCTGATTCTCAGGGCGCCGGTCTGTTTCCGCGCGCGGTCGAACTCTAGGCTTATCATGCCGGAGACTCCCTCCCGTCAGATAGCGATGTTAACCTAGTCCCGAAAAAGGCCGCAATCCTGTCCCTGTACTCTTGCACCACCGATTCCGAGTCGCCTTGCATCTGGAGCTGGCCTTGCTGGATCAGGACGGCGCGGTCGCAGAAGCGCGTGACGGCGTTCAGGTCATGCGACACGAAGACAATCGTTACGCCGTTCGAGCGCAACATTTCGATGTGGCCGAAGCACTTCTGTTGGAACTCGCCGTCGCCGACGGCCAGCACCTCGTCGACCAGCAGCACGTGGGGACGCACGTGCACTGCGACGGAGAAGCCGAGCCGCACGTACATGCCGGAGGAGTAGGTCCGCATCGGCTCGTCGATGAAGGCGCCCAGCTCCGAGAAGGCGATGATGTCGGGCAGAGCCTCGAGTGCCTCTTTCTTGCTCAAGCCCAGCAGGACAGCATTGAAGATGGCATTCTCCCGACCGGTGAGCTGCGGATGAAAGCCGGCGCCCAGCTCCAGCAGCGCGGACACGCGCCCTCCGACCTCGACCTTGCCGCGGGTGGGACGCGCCAGGTCGGCCATAATTTTCAGCAACGTGCTCTTCCCAGAGCCGTTAGGCCCGATTACGCCCATGCTGTCACCGCGCTTCACCGAGAAGGTCACATTGTCGAGCGCCCAGAACGGCCGGCCCGCGTTGCCGCGCAGGAACGAAGGCAGGTGGAGGACGGTGGTCTTTATCTCCTCCGGCTTCTGCGCCCGCAGGTAATAGCGCTTGGAGACGCCTTCGAGGGCGATGGCCGTACCGTCAGAGAGCATCCGCGAACCCCCGCTCCAAGCGGCCGAAGACGAACATGCCTACCAGCACCGAGACAGCGGCGAAGGCCAGAGAGGGCCACAGATCGACCAGCGTAGGCAACCGGTTGTAGACGAACAGGTTGCGCCAGCTCTCGATAAGCGACGCCAGCGGGTTAAGCATCAGGATGTGCTTGTAGCGGCCGGTCTGGCTGAGCGGATAGATGATCGGCGTCATGTAGAACAGCAGGTTCAGAAAGACCTCCACCAGGTGCTCCAGGTCGCGGAAGTAGACGTCGATGGACGACACGATGAGGACGGTGCCCAACAGCAGCACCAGCTCGACGAGGGTGAGCAGCGGGATGCCGATGAGCCAGGTTGCCGAGGGGTGCCTTCCCGAAACGAGTATGATGACGGTGATGATAGGCAGCGTCATCACGAAGTGCACCATGTTGTTGGCGACGGTCGCGAAGGGCAGCACGTAGCGCGGGAAGTGCACCTTCTTGATCAGGTTACCGTTGTGGGTGATGACGGGTGCCGACATCAGCACCGAGGTCTGGTACCACGCCCAGGGGAAGAGCGCCGGCAGAAGGACGAGCTGATAGGGTATGTCTGAGTGAATCCGCGCGAAACGGCTGAGGGCGAAGTAGAGGACGGCGCCCAGCATGAGCGGCTTCAGTACGGACCAGACGAAGCCGAGGATCGTGTCCTGGTAGCGGAGCTTGAGCTCTCTGGCGGTCATCAGGTAGAGGAGTTCCCACGTCCGGAAGAACCGCTGAGGAATGATGGCCGACCACCCTCTCCCGCGACCGCCGAATGTTTCGGTAGCCGAGTCCTGCGCTGTCATAGGTATTGCTTTCTCGTCTCGGCGGCGAATCTGTGGTTAGGCCGACCAGCCCGGCCTACATTGTTTGGGCACCCTGTTGCGCCCAGCGCCGTTTGTCTAAGCCTAGCAGCCACAGGATGATGAATCAACCGACCGCCATCGCGAGCCGGACCTACTTGAACGTGGTCGACGGACACGCTAGCGTTTAGCTGAAAGGATACGACGATGTCGGCCGAGAACCCGCATACGACAATCGAACCATCGGAAACCGCGCTCCCCGCTGTCCGCTTTGCCCACGAGAGCGAGGAGGAGTTCGCGAAGATCCTCGACTTCTACGGCATCGCCTGGGAGTACGAGCCGCGCACGTTCCCCCTGCGCTCCGACGGCGAGAGAGTTCTCGAAGCCTTCACCCCCGACTTCTACCTGCCGGACATCGATACCTACATCGAGCTGACGACGCTGAAGCAAGACCTGATGACGGAGAAGCACCGGAAGATGCGCACTCTGCGAAAGCTCTATCCGGGCGTCGACATCAAGCTGCTGAACAAGCGCGACTACCTGCGCCTTCTGGCCAAGTACGGCTTCGGGCCGCCGCAGCCGCGCAGCATCGAAGGCGTGCACCGCGTGCTCGTGAGCGCGCCGCAACTCCGACGGCGGGTAAAGGAGCTCGGCGTGCAGATATCGAAGGACTACGCCGGCAAGTCGCCGGTGCTCATCGGCGTCCTCAAGGGAGTCGCCTGCTTCATGGCCGACCTGATGCGCCAGGTCTCGCTACCCGTCGCCATCGACTTCATGGCGATCTCTTCCTACGACAGCGCGGACAGCAGCTACGTCCGCATCCTCAAAGACCTGGACGAGAGCATCGAAGGGCGCGACGTGCTCCTGGTGGAGGACATTGTCGACACGGGCATGACGCTGAACCACTTGCTGAACTACCTGCGGGCGCGCAAGCCGGCGACGCTGAAGGTCTGCACGCTGCTCGACAAGCGGGCGCGGCGGCTGGTGGACCTGCCGCTGGACTACGTTGGCTTTGAGATACCGGACGAGTTCGTCATTGGCTACGGGCTGGACTACCAGCAGCTCTATCGCAATCTGGGGTTTATCGCGACGCTGAAGCCGGGCTGGATGGAGGAGCAGGCCATGCATACCGGCGGGGACTCGTTTACCGACAAGGACGCGTCGCGGGCAAAGTAATGCCCCAAGTAACCTCTCCGCGTTTCGGCTTCGTCCTCCTCCGGTTATCCCCCCGGCTCAGGTTTGGGGCCTTCGCCTCAGGTTCCCCGGATTCGTCCACCGGTAGACCGCGGGTCCGCCACTTGGGGCACCCCTAACACTACAGCGGCAGTAGAGGCTTGTCAATAGGCGCGGCGAGGGAAATCGCCGCCTTTTTGCGGCCTATCGTTAACCAAAAACGAGTTTACGCGTTATCAAGACTGCAAGGAAATATCGTCGTCAGGGAGGTCGAGATGCGCAGAGCAATTGTCTTGGTTAGCACGGTGGTCTTTCTTCTTTCGGCGTCGCTTGCGGGCGCTGCGGTCGCCCACGCCCGCACTCCAATGCGGACCGCAACGCCAACGCCATCGCCAACGCCGACGGCCACACCAACCATCAACCCCGCATCTCTCGGGTCGAGACCCGCCGAATTCATCGTCTGGTTGTGGGTGGATGGGCATAGGTCCTCGAAGCCCATCGTCCCGAAGGTCGGCGACGTCGTTTGCGGTGAAGACGGCGGGCCGGTCTCGGTTAGTGAAAGCGGTGACGAGCAGCAACTTGTGTATGTGGAAACGGCCTCCAAAGTGCCGGGCTGCGCGACGGAGGGATCGACGATCACATTCTTCGTTGATGGGCGGCAGGCCAATCAGACCTGGCGGTACCACCGCGAGCCGAACGTGTGGGCCCGCTTTCTGATCCTGACAGTCGGGGCGGCGTTCGAGCCTTTCGGGGGGATGGCTTATCTGCCGCTGAAGGCCGGCAACGGACGCATCGCGCCCTTCATCGACGGCAAGGAGTGCGGCCATCAGGATGGTCTATGGACAGAAGGAGAGCTCAGCTACTGGTACGCTCTGGTGGCGTACTCTCGGGAGCTTCGTGAGGGTTGTGGCTACGAGGGAGCGGAAATAACCTTCAAGTTACTCGACGAGCAAGGAAACGTGCTGGCGGTATCCCAGCAGAAGGGCGTCTGGCATGCCTGGGACGGGACAACCGGATTCTACGAACGGCTTGACCTGACGATGGCGCCGGTTGCTGGCGTCAGTGTCGGCAGCATGGGGACCGGCGACTCGCGCGGGAATGGCACGCCTTTCGGCGCAGTGCTCGGGCTGGCGCTGGGCGGCGTTGCGACGCTCGCGGCAGGCGTGGCGCTTCGCGAAAGGGCGTCGCAGCGCGACAGAGCGCGCGTACGAGAAGGCTGACGGTTCCAGCCGTCAGGGTTGCAAGAGCAACGGATTCGGTCCACGGCGGGAGGACTAAAGTCCTCCCCTACGTCCCGTGAAAGACGAGGGCTGGTCGGGTACGGAGCCCCGACCCTACGAGGGTTCGTACGGCTTTAGGGGACGAGGCCGGTCGTGGCGTTCTCTCGCCAGCGCTTCACGTCGAACGAGTAGTCCTCCGCGAGCTGCTCCCGCGAAACCTTGCGCAGCGCCGTCTTCGGGAGCGGCGCGTCGGTGAGCACCAGCCGGTTCGTGCGCTTATATGGCGCCAGTCCGTCCTCCAGCGCGTCGACCTCCGACTGCACGAGCGCCTGCAGCGCCGATTCGTCCAACTGGTGGTCCTGCGTTGCCAGCCGCTCGTTGACCGCGGCGTAGTTGGGGTACACCACCGCCCATACCTGCGTCTTTTCGCGTACCTTACGGCTGACCACGCACACGTCCTCGATGACTGGGCTGCGGCCTAGCTGCTCCTCCACCTCGTCGGGATGGACCTTCTCGCCGGAATCGAGAACGATAACGTATTTGCTTCGACCGGTGATGTAGACGTTGCCCTGGCGGTCGATATGGCCGATGTCTCCGGTGCGGAACCACTCGCCGATCATTGCTGCCTTCGTCTCTGCCTCGGCTTTCCAGTAGCCTTGCATAACGTTCGGCCCGCGGACGATGAGCTCTCCTTCGCCGTGCAGCTTCACGTAGATGCTCTTCTCCGGCACGTCGATGAGGTCAACGTCAACGCCAAGGCAGGGGTCGCCCCACGCTGCCCAACTGCTTCTCGTAGTAGTTCGTGAAACGGAAGCGCCCCGGGTAGAAGCGCTGCGCACAGACGACGGGCGACGTCTCCGTGAGGCCCCAGGCCTGGACGACGGGCAGGCCCAGGAGGTGGAAACTCATGGCCGTCTCCGGATTGAGCGCCGCGCCGCCGCTGCCCACAAAACGCAGATGGCCGCCCAGGCGCTGGTGCACCTCGCGGAAGAGCAGGGGGCCGATGTTGACGCCTGTGCGCTGCTTCGTCCGGCGGACTATCTCCAGGCCGCGCTCGAAGGTCTTGCCGCGACCCTGCGCGTCGGCCTGGGCGCGAATAGCGCGGACCATGATGTCGAGCAATGCGGGCACGCCGAGAAAGACGGTGGGCTTCGCCTCCGCCAGCCGGTCGCGCACTCGCACGAGGTCATTTTCAATCGTCACCGTTGCTCTAAGGGACAGCGGCAGGATGAACTCGGCGGTGAAGGGATAGGCGTGATGGAGCGGGAGCAGGAGTAGAATGCTATCGTGCGACGACACGGGCAGAGCCTTGAGGGCCGCGGCGACGTTGGACATGAAGTTGCGGTGGGTGAGCATGACGCCCTTCGCGCCGCCGGTGGTGCCCGATGTGTAGACGATGGAAGCGATGTCGTCCGGCTTGATGACCGTCGCCGCGAGCGCTACGTCGCTCTCATGCGTGGTGAGAGAAAACGCCTCTTCGAATGGCAGGATGCGGGCGCGGGCGCGACGAAAGAGGCCGCCTCCGCCGGCGGAACGCGCTTCGGCGCCGGGCCCGACGACCAGGATGGTCTCCAGGTCGTGAAGGCGGTCCGGGATATTAGGAAGCGCCTTCTCCGAGACGATCGCCAGCTTCACCTCGGCGCGGCGCAGCGCCTCCTCGATCTCGCCGGGCTTTAATTCGTAGTAGACCGGGACAGCGACGCCTCCGGCGTACGAAATCCCCAGATAGGCGACGATCCACTCCAGCCCGTTCTCGCAGACGATCCCCACGCGGTCGCCGCGTTGCAGCCCGAGAGCGATGAGCGCGGAGGCGAAAATCCTTGCCCGCTGGCGCAGCTCGCCGTAGGTCAACCCGATGAACTCGCGTCCCACCTTGATCTGGAACGCCGTCTTGTGTTCCGAGCGACGCGCCGATTCGTCCAGCGATGCCGGTATCGTGAGCTCCATCGTTCGTACCTCTGTGGGGGAAAGCTTGGCGTGATTCTACAGGGCGAAATCTGTACGAGCAAACGGGCGTCGCGGCGAGCGGCGAAAAGCCTGGTCCCGCTGGCGCTCGTCTTCGATCAGCCGGGCTAGACGACGTCCGGGCGAGGCCATTTCAGGTCGCAGCTAAGGCAGCGCGCCTGGATGAGCTGGTCGCCGCGCCAGTAGCTCAGCGTGAAGCTTTTCTTGCAGCGAGGGCACTCCGGCACACCGATCTTGACCTCGTGCTTGGGCTCTTCCGCCCGCGGCTTGTCGGGGCTTTCGCCAGCCGTCATGGCCTGCCTCCTCGCGCCAATTGTACACTATCCGCGGGTCCCGGTGCGTATCTACCGCGAAGGGCAATTGCGATAGAATGACGGCAACCGGAAGGCGCTGATGGGAGGTTGCCATGAGACAGTACATCCAAGTGACGACGACGACTTCGACGCGAGCGGAGGCGGAGCGGATTGCGGAGGCGCTCGTCGAGGCGCGGCTGGCGGCCTGCGTCCAGATCGTCGGACCGATGGCGAGCGTCTACCGGTGGAACGGCGACGTCGAGAGGGCGACGGAGTGGCTGTGCATCGCCAAGACGGAGCGCCGCCTGTACGCTGAGGTGGATGCCGCGATCAAGCGTCTTCACACGTACGAAGTCCCGGAGGTCCTGGCCACCGAGGTCGTCGACGGCAGCAAAGACTATCTCGACTGGCTTCATGAGGGGCTGGCAGGCCCCGGGGACGCCGCGGACGGCTCGTAGCGCCTCAGCCCCAGCACGCGCCCCAGCACGTCGCTCCAGCGCAGGTTCGAGGCGCCCCCGATAGTGATGTCGCGGCCCGCGAAGGCGCGGATGGCGGCCGCAACGAAGAACGCCGAAACGCCCAGCAGCAGCCCCACGTGCGCCCAGTCGAGCCCGCGCACCAGCGGCTCTCCGGCGCCATAGTAATAGAACGGCGAGGCGTACCTCAGGCCGGACAGGCTGTGAACGGCGGCGGCGATGGTGTTGAAGAAATAGGCGGCGGTCACCAGCGCTGTCGCCCCGCCGGCGGCGTACGCGCGATTCGGCAGGACGGCCCCGAACCACAGCGAAATGGCGTAGTAGAGGAGCGCCAGCGGCAGCATGTTGGCCGAAGCAAGCGCCGCGCCCTTCAGCGTGAGGTTGATGTCGACGAAGGGGACCGAGAGGAGAAAGCCCAGGAAGCCGAAGCCGGCGATTATCGCCGCGCCAGCGCAGATGCCGATCGTCTTCTGGACCACCATCTCGGAGCGCGTGATCGGCTGCGACATCAGCAGGTCGATTGTGCCGCTGCCCTCTTCGCCGGCGATGGCGCCTGTGCCCTGAATGACGGTGTAGACGACGAGCAGGATGGGAATCCAGCTAAAGTACTCGGCGCTCACGAAGCCCGGCGCCGTGGAGTAGGCGAGGTCGCTGCCAAGGAGCGCCTGGACGGCCTGCGGGAGCTGGATGCTGGCGACCGTCGTTCGGTACGAGGGCCACAGGTAGACTATCGACGCCGCCATGAGCGTGAATGTCAGGCCAAAGCCGATAACCTGCCAGCGCTGGTCGCGCAGGCCCTTTCTAGCGACGCTCAACCAGCGCATCGGCCTCCTCTTCCTCTCTGCGGGTTTCGGTGTCGTCGGAGTAGTGGGCGAGGAAGAAGTCCTCCAGGCTCGGCTGCTCCGTCCGCAGGTCGACGACGCAGTGGGCCGCGATGGCCTTGATGGCGGCGTCCAGCCCGTCGAGCGCCTGGATGCGGACCGTCGTGCCGTCGCGGCGCAGCTCCCGGACGCCGGGCAGCGCGAACAGGTCGGCGGGCGGCGGCTCGGCGAACGTCACCTCCAGCACGTGCACGGCCCTCGACTTCAGCCGCGCGATGTCTTCAATGGCGACGATCTTCCCCTCGCGGATGATGGCGACGGCATGGCTAAGCCGCTCGACCTCCGGCAGGACGTGTGACGAGAAGAAGACGGTCCGCCCTTCTCCGACCGCTTCCTCGAGCAGCCTGGCGACCTCCTGTTGAACGAGGGGGTCGAGGCCGCTGGTCGGCTCGTCGAGGATGAGGAGGTCGGGGCGGTGCATGAGGGCCTGGACGAGTCCCAGCTTCTGCTTGTTCCCCTTGGAAAGCGCCCGAATCGGCACCGAGGGGTCGAGCTCCAGGCGGTCGAGCAGCTCCTGGCGGAAGCGGAGGTCGCGCCTCTCGGGGCGAAAGGAGTCGATGAAGTCGAGGAAGGCGTGACCGCGCAGCCCGTCGTACATCCGCAGGTCGCCGGGCAGGTAGCCGCAGCGGCGTCGCACTTCGACGGAGTCGCGCTGGGCGTCGAGGCCGAGGACGCGGGCGACGCCGGCGGTAGGGCGAATGAGGTCGAGGAGGACGCGAATTGTGGTGGTCTTGCCGGCGCCGTTCGGCCCGAGGAAGCCGAAGATCTGGCCGGTCGCGATAGTGAGGTCGATGCCGCGGAGGGCGCGGACCCGCCCGTAGTCCTTGACGACGGACCGAAGCTCTATCGCGGCGGTCACGAGACGCCTCCGAAGTTATGGATTAGCATGCCTATTCGATTATATCGCCTCGCGGAGGTCGGGTCAGCATGCAGGGGAGCGAGGGGGAAGCTGCATCATGCTCGCCGAGGCCGAGTCGCCGTCAGAACTTGATGATGCTGCGGGCCACCTCGCCGCGCTTCAGCGCCTCGAACGCCTCGTTGATCTGCTCCAGCGGGTAGACCCGAGAGATCAGCTCTTCCAGCTTCAGCCGGTGCGTCATGTACAGCTCCACGAGCGCCGGCATGTCCATGCGGAATCGCGTCGAGCCGTAGAACGAGCCCTGCAGAGTCTTCCCGAGGAACAGGCCGGTCGTATGGATGGATAGCGTCGCGTCGACGGGAGGCATGCCCACCATCACCACCGAGCCGCCCTTGTTCGCCGCGTCGAACGCCTGCGCCACCACCTCCGGGATGCCAATCACCTCGAACGCGTAGTCGACGCCGCCCGGCACAAGCTCCCGGATGCGGGCGACCGGGTCCTCCTTCGTTGCGTTGATCGTGTCCGTCGCGCCGAACTCGCAGGCCAGCGCCAGCTTGTTCTCCAGCGTATCGACGGCGACGATCCGCGTCGCGCCGGCAAGGCAAGCCCCCTGAATCACGTTCAGGCCGACGCCGCCGCAGCCGAACACCGCCACGCTGCCGCCGACGCGCACCTTAGCGGTGTTGGTCACCGCGCCCACGCCGGTCATCACGCTGCAGCCGATGAGCGCCGCCTTGTCCAGCGGCATGTCGTCGCGGATCTTCACCACCGCCGTCTCATGCGTCACCGTCCGCTCCGCAAACGCCGATACCGCCGTCTGGTGGTAGATGACCTGATCGCCCTTGCGGAAGCGCGTCGTCTTGTCGAGCATTCGCGACGAAGGGCCGGCCTCGCACAGATACGGCCTGCCTTCGGTGCAGTAGCGACAGACGCCGCAGGACGGCACCCAGGAGAAGATGACGTGGTCACCTTCGCTGACACGCGTCACGTGCGACCCCACCTTCTCGACGACGCCGGCGCCCTCGTGGCCCATCACCATCGGCAGGCGCGCCGGCCACAGCCCTTCGATGAAGTGGAGATCGCTGCGACAGATACCGGCTGCGGCCATCCTCACCATCACTTCGTGCGACTGCGGCTCTTCGATCTCGATCTCCTCGACGACGAGGGGCGTGTTCGGTTTGTACAGGACCGCAGCCTTCACGCAGCAGCCTCCCTAGCGCTTTCGCCGGGAGAGCGCCAGGCGCGCCAAGCGGCGGCGGCCAGGGCGCCCGAACCCCAGATGCCGGCGAGGAACGCAATCGCCCAGCCGACAACAGGCACGAGAAGCACGACTTGCAGAACGATGACGCCCAGCGTCGTCGCCGCGTAGGGACGGTCGACCGGTCGCGCGCCGCCTCCAAGCGAGAGGAGCGCCGCGCCGAGTCGCGTGCCCGCCGTCACGTAGCCGAAAAGCCCGAGCAGCGGCAGGACGGCAAGCAGCAGCGCGAGGCCCGCGGGAATGCCGACGACTGTGATCAGGGCGAAGACGCTGAGGACCGGTAGCGCTATCCAGACGGCCACGGCTCCCAGGACGCTCGCCGGCAGATCTCCGGTGAGCAGCATCGCGGCGCGCGAAAGCTGGCGCCCGCCGACCGCAGCGAACGCGAGCCCCGCGATCACCGCCGTCAGCGTCAGCCCCAGCCATAACAGCCAGAAGAAGGCGCCGCGGAAGAAGCGAAAGCCGCGCCGGTTGATGCCGTGGTCGACGACGGAGCCGCTCTGGCGGTTCACCGTGCCGCGGATGATTGTGACGTGGTCGACGTGTGAGCCGGCCTCCAGCGTCACGGTGCCCCTGATAATCGTGACGGCGCCGTTTACGCTGCCGGCGATGTCGGCGTTGCCGTCGATGACGGTTAGCCTGCCGCGCACCTCGCCCGCAATATTCGCATCGCCGCGGATGACGACGACGGAGCCGATGCTTTCGGGCGCCGGCAGGCTATAGTTGCCGTGGATCGTCAAGGCAAAGCTGCCCAGGTTGACTTCCGTTTGCGCCGGTGGCCGGCCATCGTTCGCCGACGCCGTTGCCGGCAGCAAGGCAGCGAACGCAACGCAGAGGAACAGCGCCAATCGACGCAGCATGGGTTCCCTCCCCTATCGCCAATATACGTTGACCACCGCTGCGCTGTCGAGCAGGTGGTTCTTGGCGGGCTCCCTTGACATCAGCGCGCCCTGTCCACAAGATGGGTGACACGATCCCCGCACGTCGCGGAGGTGCAAAAAGATGGCATCCCTTTCCTACGCCAACGGCGCCAGCACGGTCCCGCTGATCGGCCAGACCATCGGGGACCGGCTGCGTGAGACCGTCGAGCGCTTCGGCATCCGGCCGGCGCTGGTCGTGCGCCATCAAGGCTATCGCGCAACTTACGACGAGCTCTGGGCGCAGACGTCGCTAGCCGCTCGCGGTCTCATGGCGCGCGGCATCGCCCGGGGAGACCGCGTCGGCATATGGTCGCCTAATCGGTACGAATGGGTGGTCACGCAGTTCGCCGCCGCCCGTGTCGGCGCCGTCCTCGTCACCGTCAACCCCGCCTACAAGACCGCCGAGCTGCAGTACGCGCTCATCCAATCGGGAGTGCGCCTGCTCATCCAGTCGCGGGCGTTCCGGCAGACGCAGTACGGGCCGATGCTCGCGCAAGTCAGGAGCCGCTGCCCAGACCTGAAGGAATCGCTGGTGCTGGAGGACGGTTGGCAGAAGCTGCTCGACGACGGCGCCGCCGTTCCCGAAAGCGACCTGGCGGAGCGGGAGTCGACCCTCCAGTTCGACGATCCCGTCAATATCCAGTACACGTCTGGCACGACGGGCTTCCCGAAGGGCGCCACTCTCTCCCACCACGGTATCTTGAACAACGGCTTCTTCATCGGCGAGAAGATGCGTTTCACGGAGGCGGACCGAGCCTGCATCCCCGTTCCTTTCTACCACTGCTTCGGCGCCGTCCTTGGCAACCTTGCATGCATCACGCACGGCACCTGCATCGTCGTGCCCGGCGAGACGTATGACGCGCTGGAGGTCATGCAGACCGTGCAGGACGAGAAGTGCACGGCGCTCTACGGGGTCCCGACGATGTTCATCGGCGAGCTGGACCATCCACGCTTCTCCGAGTTCGACTTCTCCAGCCTGCGCACCGGCATTATGGCCGGCTCGCCCTGTCCGCTGGAGGTCATGCGGAAGGTGATATCGGTGATGCACATGCCGGAGGTCACTATCTGCTACGGCATGACGGAGACGTCGTCGGTTTCCACGCAGAGCGCCACCGACGACCCGCTCGACAAGCGCGTCGCGACGGTCGGCCGTGTCCATCCGCACGTCGAGATCAAGGTTATCGACCCCGCGACCGGCCGCGTCGTCCCGCGCGGCGTCGCCGGCGAACTGTGCACGCGCGGCTACAGCGTCATGCTCGGGTACTGGAACAACGAGGAAGCGACGCGCGAGGCCATCGACGCGAACGGCTGGATGCATTCCGGCGACCTGGCGACGATGGACGAGGACAGCTACTTGAACATCGTCGGCCGCATCAAGGACATGATCATCCGCGGCGGCGAGAACATCTACCCGCGCGAGATAGAGGAGTTCCTCTTCCGCCACCCCGGCGTCGCCGACGTGCAGGTGATCGGCGTGCCGAGCGAGCGCTACGGCGAGGAGACGATGGCCTGGATCAGGCCGGCGGAAGGCGCGCACCTAACCGAGGAAGCGATGGTGGAGTACTGTCGCGGACAGATAGCGACCTTCAAGATCCCGCGCTATTGGAAGTTCGTCGACGAGTTCCCGATGACGGTCACGGGGAAGTACCAGAAGTTCCGGATGCGGGAGATTGCCATCGACGAGCTTGGCCTCCAGCGCGCGGCGGACACGAAGACAGCCTGATCACTTCCCTTTCGATGCGCGCTCTCCCTCCGGCTGCGAGCTCTCCACGATCCGCCCGTCGCGCATGTAGACGATTCTGCCCGCAGCTTCGGCCACATGGACGTCGTGAGTCGCCAGGAGGATGGTCACGCCGTGCTCGTCGCGAATGCTGCGGAACAGCGCCAGCAGGTGGTCGACGGCTGTGGAGTCGAGGTTGCCGGTGGGCTCGTCGGCAAGGATGATCGATGGATTGTTCGCCAGCGCCCGCGCGATCGCCAGCCGTTGGCGTTCCCCACCGGAAAGACGAGGCGGCGTCGCCTTCTCCTTGTCCGATAGGTCCATCTCCGCCAGGAGCTCCCTTGCCCGCCGCAGCCGCTCAGCGTGCTTCGTGCCGGTCCCAAACATCGGTATCTGGACGTTCTCCATGGCGGTCAGGTTCGGGAGAAGGTTGTGCAACTGGAAGACGAGGCCGATTTCCTGGCGACGAAAGCGGTCGTTGCCGGCGGAACGCAGGTCGCGGCCGTTGACGATGATCCTGCCGCTGGTCGGCACGTCCAGGGAGGCGAGCAGGTGGAGAAGCGTCGACTTTCCGCAGCCGGACGGTCCCATCAGGGCGACGAACTCGCCGCAGGCGATGCTCAGGTTCACGCCGTCCAGCGCGCGAGTGACGTTATCGTAGAGCTTGACGACGTCGATGGCCTGAATCGCCGGGCCCTCGGAACCGCCGTTGCCGTTACTCATGCCGCAGCGCCTCCATTGGCTCCAGTAAGGCCGCTCGAGCCGCCGGATAGATCGCGCCGAAGAAGGCCACGCCGATAGCCACTCCCAGCGCCTGGCCAAACACCGAAGCCGGGTACTGCGGGTGGAAGAAGCCGACTACTTGCGGCAGGCTCTTGATGACCTGGACGGCCGCAAACCCGAGGCCGGTCCCGATGAAGGCGCCGGCGAGGGCTATCAGAAGCGCTTCTCCCATCACCATGATCACGATGCGTCCTCTCGACCAACCGACGGCCCGCAAGACGCCGAACTCGCGCGTCCGCTCGAAGACGGACATGAGCGACGTATTCATAACCCCGACGGCGCCCATGAAGAGCGCCAAGATGGAGACGCCGACGTCGGCGGCGCTGATCAGGCCCAGGTTCCGGTCGACTACCCCGAACTGCGACGCGGTCTGAACGCAGGCAAGCTCCGGGTGGTCGTGCTGGATCTGCGATTGCAAGGCGCCCAGGTCCGTGCCGGGCTTCGTCTTGACGAAGAGGAGCGTGACGTAACCGGACAGGCGTTGACGGCCCTGCAGCCAGCTGAGCGGCAGCATCGAAGCTGCGTCGGCGAACGGGTTCCCGACGCTGTAGATGCCGACGATGTTGTAGGTAATGGTGTCGATGGTCACCTGGTCGCCGACGGTCTTGTGCAGGTCTTCGGCGGTGCGAAAGCCCAGGATTATCTCGTCGGTTGCGTCGGCTGTGTAGGCGCGCCCCTGGAGGATCTGCACGCCGAACGGTGCCAGTTCGTCCGGCGGGATGCCGAGCTCGAGGAAGAACGGGTTGCCGTTGAAGTTGACGCCGGCGACGAGCACGCCGACGGTGTCCTGGACTTGCGGGTAGGACTTGACCGCCGCAACCTCCTTCTCGTCAAGGTTGCTATACAGAACGTCCGATACGCCCTTCTGAGCGACGGTGAAGTCGGCCTTTCCGATCTCGAGGACCGAGATCGCCGTTTGCTTGAGGCTGTACGTGAGCACGCCCATCGCGACGACCATCATGATGGCGATGGCGACGGCCAGTGCGGTCAGGGATGACCGCACTTTGCGGGTCAGGACGTTACGGGGAATGAGCCCAAGAAAAGACATTCCTTGTCCTTCCCCTAATGGGACTCGCCTTCAAATCGACGCGACGACATCCGGCGTCTGCTGGGTCAACTGTCGCACATTGCGCGGCGTTTTTCAAGCGATAGGATGGGAATCGGCGTCGGAGGATGGGGATGCGTCCGCCGAAGGCGGACGCCGGAACGCACGCTGGTGCCAGCAATCGTCCGGCAGTTGCGTCGTCGTCGCCTCGTGAATGATACGGCAGTGGAGGGTGCGATGACCGCGCTCCTCGCCGCATCGATAGTCGTGCCTAGTGGAAGCGTGCCTTCCAGATGAGTGGACACGACTGCCCGGTCAGGAAGAACACGTTCTCGTCCTTGTCCCAAGCGATGCCGTTCGGCGTTCCTCCCGGGCACATCTCCGGCGGCAGCGTGAAGCGTACCACCTGCGACGGATCGTCCTCTCGAATGCGGTAGATGTAGGACGTCTCCCACTGATTCGCCCAGATGTAGGTCCCATCGAATTCCAGCTCGTTGAGCTTTTCGATCGGCTCGCCTCCGAACGATATCGACACCTGCTTCACGATCGCAAACGACTGCGGATCGCGATAAAACAGTGTCGAGCTGCCGTTGGAGTTCACCAGCCACTTGTCCGTCGCCGTGAGCCCCCAGCCTTCGCCGTCGTAGTGCGCGAGGAGCGAGTATGGATTTGCGGCCGTGCGGTCGAAGAGAAAGGCTTCACCCTCCGTGTAGGTTAGCAGATACGTCTTCCCGAAAGCCCGCACCAGCCCCTCGCCGAAGAAGCCCTCATTGTTGGGGACCGACCAGAGCACCGCGCCGGTCTTCTCGTCGAGCGCCCGCACCTGTGATTTGCCCTTCAAGCCCGTGCTCTCCCAGAGCACCCCGTCGCTTACCAGCAGGCCTTCTGTCCAGGCATTGTCCGCGTGCGGGATCGATTCCAGGAGCTCGACTCGGCCTTCCGGCGTTGGCGACGAAGTCTTCGAAGAATGACAGTCGCCTCCCGCAACGGCGACAACTAGCAGGACGGGAAAGAGCGCGAGGAGAGCCGGATAAGGCGTCTTCATTTCTTCTGGCATTATAGGCTTCCCAATCCACTCGATTCCAGCAGCGGCCGACCGTCTGGCGCCGATTGCCTACTCTCGTCATTGCCGGACTTCTAGCCCTTGACCGAAACATCAGCCGGTCTTAGAATCCGCTTACTTAGCGCCGTCCCTTGGATTCGTCGAGACGGTTTGCGGATCTGTATGTAGCGTTTCAGAACCCCAAAAGGAGGTCCAAAACATGAAGCACAGCGAGGAAAAAGGCGCGCATGGAAGGCGCTTTTGGTTAGCGGCGCTGTCCGTCGTCGGCATCCTCTCCCTGGCGGCGATGTCCTGCGGCGGCAGCAGCAAAAGTAACACGCCGACGCCGGCCGGTACGAAGGCCGCCGGCACGACGGCCGCCGGCACAACGGTTGCCGGCACCACGGCGCCTTCTGCGGGAGGCCCGCTCAAAGTCGGCATCCTCTTTGACTTCACCGGCGACCTCTCCGAGTTCGGGCCCAACATGCTGAACGGCGCCAAGCTGGCGCAGACGGATATCGACGCCGCCGGCGGCGTCATGGGCCAGGACATCGTATTTAAGCAGGCCGACTCGCAGACTTCGTCAGCCCCGGCCGTTGACGCCGCAAGGCAACTCGTCGAGAGCGACGGAGTCTCCGCAGTCATCGGCTCGCTGTCCAGCAGCGTCACATTGGCCGTGGCGGAAGGCGTGACGATTCCCGACAACGTCATCCAGATCTCTCCGGCCTCGACGTCGCCTGCGCTCACCGACGTGCAGGACAACGACCTCCTGTTCCGGACCACTCTCTCCGATACTGCCCAGGGCCTTGTCCTGGGGCAATTGGCGAAGCAGCTCGGCTACAACAAAGTGGCTACCATCTACGTGAACAACGCCTACGGCCAGGGCCTTTCCGACGCCTTCGCGAAGTCCTTTGAGGCACAGGGTGGCACGGTAACGGACCAGGTCCCGACGGAACAGGAGCAGGCCACCTACTTGGCAGAGCTGCAGAAGGCTGTCTCCGGCAACCCCGATGCCGTCGCGGCGCTCACGTACCCGGAGAGCGCGGAAGTCTACCTTAAGGAAGGGTTTGAGAACAACCTCCTCAAGAACCTCCTCTTCTGCGACGGGACTCAGTCGGCGGACATCGTCACGGCTGTTGGCGCCGACAAGCTGGAAGGCATGGAAGGCACTGTTGCCGCGGCCGCCGACATCCCGACCGACTGGCAGTCGGAGTTCGAAGCAGCCTACGGTCCTCTGCCGCACCTGCCCTACATTGCGGAGTCCTACGATGCGGTCATCATGGTCGCCCTCGGCGCCGAGAAGGCCCAGTCGACTGACCCGTTGAAGATCCGCGACGCCATGCGAACGCTTAACGACCCGAATGGCACGAAGGTCACGTCCGGCGCGGCGGGCATCAAGCAGGCGGTGGACCTGATTCACCAGGGCAAGCCGATCAACTACCAGGGCGCATCCGGATTCGCCGGCTGGGACAAGAACGGCGACGTGCCGTCCGGCTACATCCAGATTTGGAAGTACTCCGGCGGGCAGATCGTCACAGTCAGCAAGGAAGCGGTTACGCTGCCAACGCCAGCACCATAAGAGCCTCTTCCAAGAGAGCAAGGCACGGCCCGAGGAAAGACTCCTCGGGCCGTGATCTATCTCGCAAAGAGGGGCCGTTTGGCTCGCTATCCTGGGACAGAACGCGGGGAGAATGAAGGCTCAAGAGGACGAAATGCAGAGGAGGGCTTCAGCCCTTCACCTCACCGCTTGCAACAATCCAGTTGCCGTGAACCATGGTTACCGTTCGGTGACGTCTATCGCGCCACTCGTTTTGGCGCTGGCAGAAGGCTGGGGACGAAGGAGCGCTTGACCGACCAGCGTTAGCTGCCGTCGGTGGCATCTTCCGCTGTCGCTGCCGGCGCGATGTCCGCCTCCTCCTCGGCCGCCCGTGGCCGCTCTTTCTCCTTGCCGGCGTACACGGATACCCGTTTCTCCTCGCCGAGAATGCCCTTTGGCCGCAGCAGCAGCACGCCGACGACCAGCACGCCGATGAGCAGGTTCCGCACGTAGAAGATGCGCGGGTCCTGCGAGTTGCTGACAAGCGAGCCCGTGCGGTCCCAGATTAGCCAAACGACCAGCGCCCCTAGAATCGCGCCCTTGTTGTTGCCGCTGCCGCCGACTATAAGCATCACCCAGATGAGGAATGTCGCGAACATCGGCACAAAGGTGTCCGGCGTTATCGCCCGCACGTAGTGCGCGTAAAGGGCGCCGCCGACGCCCATGATGAAGGCGCCAAGCATGAACGCCTGCATCTTGAAAGCGAAGATGTTCTTGCCGCTGGCAGCGGCGGTCATCTCATCCTCGCGGATCGCCCGCAGCACTCGACCCCATGGCGAGCGGATCCCGCGCTCCACGGCCACGTAGACGATGAGCAGAACAGATGCAGCAATGCCAAGATAGACGTACCTGTAGTCGGCCGTGTCGACCAGCCCGTGTAGCGGCTGGGGAATGCCGATCATGCCGCGTGTCCCGTTGACCAGCCAGTTCTCGTTGACGAAGACATGTCGGAGCGATTCGGCGACGCCGATGGTGACGATCGCAAGGTAATCTTCACGCAATCGCAGCGTAGGGATGCCAACGATGAACGCCAGGATCGCGCAGACAAACCCCGCGCCCAGTAGACCGACAACGAATGGCAAGTGATAGCCGCCGATGTAGGTCTCGTAGGCGCCGCTGGAAGGCTGCTTGGTGAGGACCGCTGTGGTGTAAGCGCCGACGGCAAAGAAGGCCGCCACGCCGAAGTTGAATATGCCCGTATAGCCCCAGTGCACGTTTAGGCCGACAGCGAAGACACCGTAGATCACAACCAGCGTCAGGAAGCCGGCCATATAGGGTGGGTTGATCATGTCGTGGAAGAAACCTGGTGTCATTGCTTCTTCGCTCCGAAAATCCCCTGCGGACGCACGAGCAGGATAGCGAAGAGAATGATGAAGGCGATGGTCGGCTTGTAGGCCGGCGAGATCCATTCCGTCGAAAGCTCCTGCGAGACGCCGATGGTCAGCGCGCCGACGAGAGCTCCGTGCGGGCTGCCCACGCCTCCCAGTATGGCGGCGGAGAACAGCGGCAGCAGGAAGTCGAAGCCCATCTCCGGCATGAGGTGAGACTGAATTCCCAGCAGCACGCCTGCGAGCCCGGCAAGCGATCCGCCGATCAGCCACGTCCAGACCACCACTTGCTCAGTGTCGATGCCGGAAACGCGCGCCAGGTCGATATTGTCGGCGGTTGCGCGCATCGCCCTGCCCAGCTTCGTGCGATAAAGCAGCAGGTACACGACTATGACGCTGAGCACGGCAACGACACCGATGAACATCTGGTCGGGCTTGAGCATGATTCCGAGAGGGAAGTTGTGCGCTCGCTGGATGCCTGTCACGTAGAAGTGCGTGTCGGGGCCCCAGCGAAGGTAGACGACGCTCCGTACGATGATCGCCATTCCCAGCGAGGCCATCGCCAGGATGACGAGGTTGGCGTTTCGCCGTCGCAGCGGCCGGTAGACGAGGCGGTCGATGACCACACACAGCACGGCGACGACGGCCATCGCCGCCAGGATGGCCCCGATCATCCCGATGCCAAAGGACAGGGGACCGATGTGGCCGCCGCGGGCGAAGGTCAGGAAAGCGATGTACGCGCCCAGGGTCATGAGGTCGCCGTGAGCGAAGTTGGCGAACTTGAGGATGCCGTAGACAAGCGTAAGGCCAATCGACCCCAGCGCGATGATGCTGCCCACGATGAGGCCGATAACGACTAGCTCCGCCATTTTCCGTCCCTACCCACCGAGATAAAGCCTTCCCACCTCTTCGCTGTTGAGGAGGTTCTGACCGGTATCCTCCATCGCGTTCTTGCCCATGACCAGCACATAGCCACGATGGCAGAGCGCCAGCGCTTCCCGCGCGTTCTGCTCGACGATCAGGATGGCGACGCCTTTCTGATTGATGTCGCGGATCTTCTCCAGTATGTCGCCGACCATGCGCGGCGAAAGGCTGGCGGTCGGCTCGTCCAGCAGGAGCAGGCGCGGCTCAAGCATCAGCGCGCGGGCGAGGGCGAGCATCTGCCGCTGACCGCCGGAAAGCTTGCCAGCCTTCACGTTCGGCCGCTCGGCGAGGACGGGGAACAGGCCGTAGATCTCGTCCAGTCGCCGCTTGAAGCCGTCCCGGGCGATGAACGCGCCCATCTGGAGATTCTCGACGATGGTCAGGGAGGGGAAGACGTTTTCGCTCTGCGGCACGAAGGAGACGCCTTTTCGCACCATCTTCTGAGGCGGGAGGGTCGTTGCATCTTCGCCGTTCAGGAGCAGCTTGCCCTTGCGCAGCTTCAGCAGTCCGAAGCACGCTTTGAGCAACGTCGACTTGCCGGCGCCGTTCGGCCCGATGACGGAGACGATCTCTCCCTCATCGACCAGCAGCGAGACGCCGTGGAGGATATCGACCTCGCCGTAGCCGGTGACGATGCCGTCTGCCTCGAGGATAACGCTCACCGGTACTGCCCTCCCAGGTACGCTTCCAGCACCCGTTCGTCGTGCACCACCTCTTCGGGCGTCCCTTCGGCGATCTTTTCGCCGCTGCTCATGACGATGACGGGGTTGCAGAGCCGGGCTACCAGGTCCATATCGTGCTCGATGAGGAAGAACGTGATCCCCGATTCATCACGCAGCTTTTCGACGAGCAGCGCCAGGCTCTTCATCAGCGTTGGATTGACGCCGGCGCCCGGCTCGTCGAGGAGGATGAGCTGGGGGTCGCACATGAGCGTTCGCGCCAGCTCCAGCAGCTTCTTCTGCCCCGACGACAGGGTGGAAGCGTATTCGTTGCGCAGGTGCCACAGGTTGACGAACTCCAGCACTTGCAGCGCCTTGTCGCGGATCTCTCGTTCCTGGCGCCGCACGCGGAAGGGCAGCAGCCATGGGTTCCACAGCTTCTCGCCGGACTGGCCGGCCGGGACGAGCATCAAGTTCTCGACAACTGTCATCTGCTTCAGCTCGCGCGGGATCTGAAACGTGCGGACAATGCCCCTGGCGAAGACTTTGTGTGGCGGCAGGCCGTCGATGCGACCGCCGTTGAAAACGATGCGGCCGGATGTGGGCTTGAGGAAGCCGGTGACGATGTTGAACAGCGTGGTCTTGCCGGCGCCGTTCGGGCCGATGAGGCCGGTAATGGTGCCGCGCTTGACATCGAAGGAGCACTTGTTGACGGCTCGGAGGCCCTCGAAGCTCTTGGTGACGGCTTCCACGTTGAGCAAGGCGCCGTTGGCGGTTGACATAATTGCCCTCTAGGGACGGGAAAAAGCACTTTCTAGTCACCAAATATACAATAGTTCGGGGCTATGCGCGCCACCCCCTCGGCGATTGAGGACAAAGCATGGCAGGGATGGGATGATCGACGGTGCGGGAAAGAGAAGGAGAGGTACGTTGGGGACAATTTGCTGGAGCAGCCCGTGGGTTGCCGCGTCCGTGAGGCTGCCGGAAACCGGACCGCTCCAGCCAGACTCGCCTCGCTCCCCTGTGACTGCCCTGTCGGGCGGACGCCGAGGCGAAGACGCCAAGAGATGCGCTTTGTTGCTAGCTCTCCCCTCGGCGCTTGACCACGAAGGCGCCGACGACCAGCAACAAGACGAACCCAATTGCCGCGACGACGATTATGACGTCCTTCGCGTCCCAGTGGCTGCTGCTCGACGCGGCCGCGGCGGCAAGCGGTATCAGCGACATTCTCGTCACGATTGCCTTTCGAAGACCGCGCGCATCACCCACCGAGAGGTGGAAAGCGGGACACCACCAGCGCGCCCAGTATAAGCAGGCGCTGCGCCCCTGTCAAAGGTGGCGCAAAAGTCACATGTGCATGACCAAGCCGCCGTCGACCACGAGCGTCTGCCCCGTCACCATGTCGGCGCCCTCGACAAGGCTGACGACCACCTGTGCCACATCGTTCGGCTGGCAAACGCGCTTCAACGGCGTCATCCCCGCGATGGCATTCCGGTACGGCGCGGTGTCACCCGGTCGCGCCTCATGCCAGCGGGTGTCGACGAAGCCCGGCGCGATGCAGTTCACCCGGATCTCCGGAGCGCAGGTCCTGGCGAACGACATCGTCAGGTTGATGACGGCCGCCTTCGAGGCGCAATAGGGGATCGAGCTGCCGCCGCCGGCAATCCCCGCTACGGACGCGATGTTGACTATGCAGCCCGCGCCTTGTCGCTGCATCTGCGGCACGACCGCCCGCGAGCAGAAGAAGACGCCCTTTACGTTCACGGCCAGAATGCGGTCCCACATCGCCTCTGTCACCGCTTCCAGGTCCTTGAAGTCGACGAAGTAGGTGATGCCGGCGTTGTTGACCAGAACGTCGACGCCGCCGAACCGCGCGACCGCCTGCGCCACTATATCGCGCACCTCATTGTCCTGCGAAACGTCGGCGCGAACCAGCAGCGCGCTCGCTCCCAGCGCCTCGACGTCGGCTAGCGTCCGGCGCGCTTCGGCGTCCGAACGCGAGTAGTTGACGACGACGTTCGCGCCGCGTCTCGCCAGCGCCAGCGCCGTCTCCCGCCCAACGCCGACGGCCGACCCCGTCACGATTGCCGTCTTGCCAGCCAGTTCCATCTGCCCCTCCTTGCGCACTCGCAGCGGTCCTAGTCCTCGTTCGAATGCTAGTCGCGGCCGCCTGTTGCCGTCAATTGCTCCGGGCTGCCGTGACCTGTCGCGCGTTCGGAATGCGGCGCTTGTGTCGATTATCTCCTGGTATGGGTTGAACCGAGTGAGGAAGGGTGGAGCGATGTCTTTTGTTGAATGGGCGAGGCGCCGGACCGCGCAGCCACGCCTCTTGCCGGTCGCGTCGGCGATCGTCCTCGGCGCTGCCCTCTTTGTCACCGCCGCCGGCTGCACGCCGCAGCAGGTGATGGAGACGAAGGTCGCTTTTGGCTTGAACGGCATGCGAGCCGATAACGGTCTGCCGCCGCTCGCCGTCGACCCGGCGCTTTCGTCCGTGGCCCGCACTAGGGCCGAGGACATGGCGACAAAGGGCTACTTTAGCCACACGCCGCCGGACGGCTGCGATTTCCACTGTCTCTTCGTCAAGGCTAACGTTACGGCCGCGTGGAGCGGCGAGATAATCGCCTGGAACGACTTCTCCGCCACGGACACGGTCAACGAGGCGATTCAGATGTGGCACGATAGTCCCGCGCATTATAGCGTCATCACCAATCGCTGCTTCACGCGGATGGGAACAGGTGTGGCGACAGCGGCGGATGGGCGGATCTACTATGTGGCGGTGTTTGAGGGGCGGGCGCCGGGCTGTTAGCAGCGCCGGTAGACGTGCAGCCGCGGGATTGGCGAACAAGCCCGCCGGTTGAGGGGCTACGGCTCTTCGACCGGCGGGCCCAAGCGTCTCGCGCCTGCGTTCTCCCGTGAGCCGCTTTCTTTGCTCACCTCAAATTACGCCGCAACCTCGTCCGGCATGTGAGAACCGACGCCTGCGGCTGTCTAACTAGCGAAGGACCGCCGATGATGTTAGACTTGCTTAACAAACGCATCCGCGTAGAGCAAAGCTATGACGGCTCCGGTTTCCGGCGACGGCGAGTTGGTGACTCGCGCCCTCAGCGGGGAAAGCGCAGCTTTTGGCGAGCTGTACAACCGCTACTTTCCGTCCGTCTACGACTTCCTCCATCGCACTCTCCAGGACGCTGGGGATGCCGCCTATGCGACGCAGGAGACCTTCCTGCGCGCCATGGGGAACCTCGCTTGGCTTGCCAAGCCTGCCGCCTTCAAGGGGTGGCTCTTCTCAATCGCTTACGGTCAGGCTATGAACCGCATCGAGCAGCGGAAGCGCCGGACCCTACCGTCGCCAGCGTCTCGAGCGGACGGCGAATCAGACGGGCTACTCCAGCAGGTGGACGTCGACCGTCTGGCCGACCCGGCGCAGGCGGCGGATATGCAGGAGACGGCGCGACTGGTCTGGGAGGCGGCGACGATCCTGGACCGCCGAGCTTACGCCGTGCTCGACCTGCACACTCGCCAGGGGCTGGAGAGCGGCGAGATCGCGGAGGTGCTGGCCGTGAGCAAGGGCAGCGCCTACACGATGCTGAGTCGCATGATACGCTCCGTCGAAGAGGTTATCGGCGCTTATCTGCTCATGCGACGCGGCGTCGGAAGGTGCCCGGCGCTGCAGCGAATCGTTGGCCGGTTCTCGATTCCGCCGCTCACGCAGGAGATGTGCCGCACCGTTGATCGCCACGTCGAAGACTGCGCCGTCTGCGAGGAGACCCGTCGCTCGCTCCTGGCGCCGCTGGCTCTCTTCGGCGCTCTTGCCGTCGTTCCGCCTCCGGCCGGCGTCGGGGAGCGCATCTGGAAGAATCTTGAGGCGCAGTGGACGCAGCCGGGGCGTCGCTCCGTCCAAAAGGCCCGCCTGGGAAAGAGTCTCTCGATGCTGGCGCGCAGGACGGAGACGGCGGAACGCGGCTCCGGTCAGTCCATCGGCGGCAGGGACCTGTTCGTCGTGCTCGGCGCCGTCTTAGTGTTGGCGGCCCTGCCCGTGATCGCGGTGTTCTCGATCTCGGTCTCCGGCTCCGGTTCCAACTCCGACTCTCCCTCTGTTTCGCCGCTCTACGTAACGGCGACGAAGCGCCCGCCGACCGCGACGCGTACCCCCGGGCCGAGCGTATCAGCGACGGCCGCCAGGACGCCGACCGCAGCGCAGACATGGGAACCGCCGACGATTGCGCCTGTGGCTCCCGCGACGCAGCATCCGCGGTCTACGCCGACGACGCGTCCAACCAGCGGGCCGGTGCCTCCTACCTTGCCGCCCGCGCCGACGACGCCGGCAGGACCGACCGCCAAGCCGACGGCTACGCCTCACCCAACGAACACGCCCTGGGCAACGCCGCCGCCTCTACCCCAATAGGCCGCGCGGGCGCCTCCTTCCGCACTCGGACGGCAGTGCGCTCGCTGCTAACCGACTAGCCGGCCCAAAGTGGCGGATGGCGGTTCGCCCACGGCCGCGCCTGCTCGAGCTGCGCCGCCAGCCGGAACAGCGTCGCCTCGTCACCGAAGCGGCCGATGAAGTGGCTCCCGATGGGAAGGCCCTGCGTGTTCCAGTAAAGCGGCACCGACATCGCCGGCTGCCCGGTAACGTTGCAGATCGGTGTGAAGGGAACGTATGTGCCAGCGCGTATGATCCCGAACAGAGGATTGTCCGGAGGCGACTCCAGCGCGCCCAGTGGTAGCGGCGGCTCCGCCAACGTCGGCGTGAGTGCGACATCGTAGTCGACGAAGAAGCGCTGGAGGTCACGCGATATCCTCTGCAAGATTGTCCACGATATCAGGTAGTTGGGCGCTGTTTGTTGCCGCCCCATGTCTGCCAGCGCCCGCGTCAGCGGCTCCAGCTCGTCGGGCTCGGCGCCGCGACCCGTGATGAGCGCCGCGCCGTCGACGTTCTGCCCCACTCCGGCTGACCAGACGACCATGAAGGGCCCAGTCACCATCTGGCCGTCAATCTCCGGCTCCTTCTCCTCGACGTAGTGGCCCAGGTCTGCGCACAGCTTCGCCGCGTCCCGCACGGCGGCGACGCAATCGGGATCGACGGCGCTGCCGCTGCTGGACTTCGTCGTGAAGGCGATGCGCAGCTTCCCGGGATCGGCGCCGACCTCTTGCAGGTAGGGACGTGCCGGCGGTGGCGCCCAGTACGGGTCGCCGACGTCCGGCCCGCAGGTCGCATCGAGCAGCGCGGCGCTGTCGCGGACGGAGCGTGTGAGCGCGTGGTCGATGACCAGCCCGCCCATGACGTCGCCGATGTCCGGGCTCAGCGGAATGCGGGCGCGCGTTGGCTTCAGGCCAAAGAGGCCGCAGCAGGAGGCGGGAATGCGGATGGAGCCGCCGCCGTCGTTGCCGTGGGCCATCGCCACCATGCCCGACGCCACGGCGGCAGCCGTCCCGCCGCTTGACCCGCCCGAGCTGTGCTCCGTGTTCCAGGGATTGCGCGTCGGACCGAATAAGTGCGGCTCGGTCGTCGGCAGGATCCCGAACTCGGGGGTGTTCGTCTTGCCGAGGATGATAAGACCTGCCCGCTTGTAGCGCGCCACCAGCTCGCTGTCGTGGTCTGGCACGTTGTCTTTGAGGAAGGCGGTGCCCCAGGCCATGCGAACGCCCGCGTATGAAGCCATGAGGTCCTTCAGGAGGAAGGGGACGCCGGTGAAGGGGCCTTCCGGCAGCGGTCCTGACGCCGCCTGCCGCGCCAGGTCGTACATGGGCGTGATGACGGCGTTCAGCTTCGGGTTGAGCCGCTCGATGCGCTCGATGGCCGCGTCGACGAGCTCGATGGGCTTGACCTCTTTTCGCCTCACAAGCTCCGCCTGGGCTGTTGCGTCCAGCGCCACGAAGTCGTCCATCGCCAGAATCCCTCCTCGCTTACAATGCCAGATGTAGGGCGATCTTGCGTCACGCCGCGTCGGCGGTCAAGCTTCTTCTTCTCATCTCTTGCGTCCAGCGTGACGCTGTGGCTTCAATAACGATTAAAGACTGGCCGATTTGTGCCGTTACTGATTCAGGAGGAGTGATCACTCTTGTTTCGTGTTGTTTACGGCATTGATGACCACGAGCAGATCGACCTCCTAACGTCCGGCGACTCGCGCGTCATCGAAACGCTGTCGAACGCCTGGTCGCGCCACACGCGCAATCACGTTCGCGCCCTCGTCGAGCAGTGGCAGCTCGACCTGGACACGCGCGACAGCTACTCCGGGATTCATTCTCAGCTCGCGGCGCAGCACGCCCTCGCCCTGGCCCGCTGCGTCCGTCTTTCGTCGGATGAGGTCGGCGCGCTGTGGATTGCCGGCCGCGTCTACGATCTGGGCAAGATCGCCCTTCCGGTGGACCTTCTGACGAAGGACGGCCCCCTGAACAGCGCCGAGATGCTTGTCCTGCGCTCCCACGTTTCCGTCGGTCACGACCTCCTGCGCGACTGGCCGGTGCTTCGCACATCACCGCACTGGCTGCAAGATCTCGTGCTAGAGACCGTTCTCTTCCACCACGAGCGGTGGGACGGCGGGGGCTACCTGCGCGGGAAGCACGGCGATCAGATCCCGTTGCCGGCGCGCATAATGGCCATCGCCGACGCCTACACCGCTATGATCCTTAACTCGCCCTATCGCGTCGCCCGGGAGCCGGCGCAGGCGCTGCGGGAGATCGGCGACAAGGCGGGCACGCAGTTCGATCCGGACCTCGCGCAACAGTTCGTCCATGCCCTCAGGCTGGGCGCGCGCCACACCGGCGTGGTGCTGGGGACCAATCACGAGTCGGGGCAAGAAATCCGAAGAGTAGCCTGAGGCGGACGGCTATTCGCGGGCCTCTCGCCAGGCGGCGAGCCGGGCCATCGCTTTGAACGCGCGCTCGAAGTCCGGATAGACTGCCAGGCCGGCCTCCGTGCAGCCCTGATGGAACACCTCGAACGCCTTCATCGTCCTGGCGTTGTCGGGCGTGCGGAGCGCCAGCGCCACCGGCACAGGGCTCTGGTCGGCCGCTTCCTTCATCTTTGCGACCGTCGCACGCACCATGTCGTCGATGTCCGGCACGCGGTCCAGCCACCAGTCCAGTCGCGGCAGGATGAGGATGCAGTCGATGTTCGGGTCGCCGCCGACGATTTCGACGGTCCGGTGGAAGCCCTCCCGGTCTTCGAGAGCAACGGTGTCGAGAGGATTGCGGATGCTGGTGCCGGCCAGCGGTGTGAAGCTGCGTAACTTGGCCTGCGCATCTTCCGACAGCGGCGGGACGCGCAGCCCCAGGCTCTCTGCTCTGTCCGCCGACAGCACGCTGGAACCGCCGCCGACGACGATGATGGCGACGCCGCGTCCGGACGGCGGCCTCAGGAGGTGGAACGTTACTGCCATGTCCACCAGGTCGTCCAGGGCGTCGACGCGGACGGCGCCCGCCTGCCGGCAGAGCCCGTCCCACACCTGCGTCGAGCCGGCGAGGCTGCCTGTGTGCGACTGTGTCGCCCGTTCGCCAGCGCCCGTCGCCCCGCCCTTCAGCAGGACCGTCGGCTTCACCGCCGCGGCGGCCCGCAGCGCCCGCTGGAACCGGGGGCCGTCCTTCACGCCTTCGATGTAGGCGAGGATTATCTCCGTCTGCGGGTCGGCGAGGCAGTATTCGAAGAAATCGCTTTCGTCGAGGTCGGTGGCGTTGCCGTAGCTGATGACCTTGCTGAAGCGCACGCCCCGCAGGGCCGCGTGGTGCACCAGGTCCTCGCCGTTCAGCCCGCTCTGCGAGATGAAGGCGACGCCGCCCGACTCCTTTGGGAAGTCGCCGCCGAAGCTTATGCCTCCAGCCGGACAGTACAGGCCCATGCAGTTCGGCCCAACAAGCCGAATGCCCGCCGCCTTCGCCTTCGCCAGCACCAGGCGCTCCAGCTCTATCTGCTCCCGCTCGCCGGTCTCGCGAAAGCCGGCGGTGAAGAAGTGGATGCAGCGGATGCCCTTGGCCGCGGCGTCGTCCATAAGGCCCGCGACGCCGGTCGCCGGAATCGCCGAGATCACGTAGTCAACCGGCCCGGGAATAGCGGAGAGGGACGGGTAGCAGCGGAGCCCCAGCACTTCATCGAGCGTCGGGTGCACGGGGTACAGCGGTCCCGGGAATCCGAAGGTCTGCAGCCCTTTGAGGAACATGTTGCCGCCGCCCCAATCGCGCGGCTTGCCGGAGACGCCGACGACCGCGACGGAGCGAGGATAGAACAGGTAGTCGAGGGGGTGAATGCTTTCTTTCGGCATTTTGTGTCGCTCGTTTGGATTCGGCCCTGAACGAACGCTAGGCCAGGGAGCGGAATAAAGTCAAACGAATCAGGGCGGCCCGACGGCTCAGGGTTTTGCCACGTTTTGTTGAAATGAGGCCTGTGCTAGGCTAGGTATTGCATTCAACCTCTTGCGAATGACTGGAAATCGAGTGGAATGACAGAGCGCGCCCTGGAGGGCATCCGGATCCTCGAATACTGCGACATGATTGCTGGGCCGTACTCCGGCAAGCTGCTCGCCGATCTCGGCGCCGAGTCGATCAAGATAGAGCGTCCCCTCGTCGGCGACCGCGCTCGCCATCGTGGCCCTTTCCCGGAGGACCTGCCGCACCCGGAGAAGAGCGGGCTCTTCCTCTACCTGAACACCAGCAAGCGCAGCATTACGCTCGACCCGACACTGGCGACTGGCAGGCGTATGTTCCAGGCACTCGCCAAAGACGTCGACATCCTCGTCGAGGACCAGACGCCGGGTCTGCTGGAGGAGATGGGCCTGGACTACGACTCGCTGGCGGCCGTGAACCCAGGCCTCGTCATGGTCTCGATCGCGCCCTTCGGCCAGACCGGGCCATATGCTCAATATGCTTGTCGCACGCTGAACCTCCACCACGTCAGCGGTCACTCGACGAAGTTCTTCCTGGCGAGGTTCGAGGAGCCGGGAAAGGAGCCGGTCCCGCCCGGAGGCTACGCCGGCGAGTATGACAGCGGCTTGAATGGCGCCATTGCGGCGATGGCCGCTCTCTTCGCGCGGATGCTGACCGGCGACGGGCAGCACGTCGACGTCTCCAAGCAGGAAGCCCTCCTCGGCCTGGAGCGTGTCGACCTCTGCCGATTCGCTGACGGCGAGACGATTGTGGGGCGCATCGGGATGCAGGTGGGCGGCCTCATGGCCTGCAAGGACGGCTGGGTGATCCTTACGATGCCGCAGGACCACCAGTGGGACGGCCTGGTAAAGGCGATGGGCAACCCGGAATGGGCTCAGGACGAAGAGTTCGCCACGGAGATGGGCCGCGCGGACAAGCGGGACGAGATCCAGCCGCACGTCGAGGAGTGGGCCGCCGAGCGAACGCAGGACGAGCTCTACCACCTGGCCCAAAGCTATAGTGTGCCGCTGGCGCCCGTCCGTTCGACCGAAGAGGTCTTCAACTGGCAGCAGACTCGGGAGCGAGGCTTCTTCCAGGAGGTCGAGCATCCGGTGGCCGGCAAGTTCTACTATCCGACCGCCGGCTACAAGTTCTCGGAGACGCCCTGGCAGGCGGAGCGCCCGGCGCCGCTGCTGGGCGAGCACAACGAGGAGATCTACTGCGGTCGCCTGGGCCACTCGCACGAAGAACTAGCGCGACTGCGCGCTGAGGGAGTGATCTGAGGATGCCGGAAAAGCGACTCCCCCTCGAAGGAGTGCGTATACTCGACTTCACCTGGGCCTGGGCCGGGCCGCAGGCGACGCTCCTCTTGGCCCTGCTCGGGGCGCAGGTCATCAAAGTCGAAAGCCGCCGCCGCCTCGACCACTCGCGCCTGCGCTCGCTGGTCGCCGGTCGCAGCATGGGTGGCCCCGACGAGTCGTTCATCTTCAACACGTTGAACCTGAACAAGCTCAGCCTGACACTAAACCTCAGCAAGCCGGCGGCGATAGAGATCGCCCGCTCGCTGGCAAAGATCAGCGACGTCGTGACGCAGAACATGCGGCCCGGCGTGTTGGACAGGCTCGGCCTCGGCTACGAGGACCTGAGGACGATCAAGCCGGACATCATCATGCTCTCATCGTCGGCGGTCGGCAGCACCGGCCCGGAGCGGCTCTACACCGGCTACGCGCCGACCTTCGCCGCCATGGGAGGCATGGCCTACATCACCGGTCGCGCCGGCGGCCGCCCCGCGCCGCTCATGGGCACCATCGATCTGCGCGTCGGCAGCACCGGCGCCTTCGCGGTCCTCGCTGCGCTCTACCATCGAAAGCGGACAGGCCGAGGGCAGCACATCGACCTCTCCTCAGCCGAGGCGGTCAGCTCGCTCATGGGCGACGTGTTCATGGACTACACGATGAACGGCCGTGTCCAGGAGCGAGCCGGCAACAACGACCGGGCGATGGCGCCGCACAGCGTCTATCCCTGCAAGGGAGAAGACCAGTGGGTGAGCATCGCTGTCGGCACCGAGGACGAGTGGCGCGCCCTCTGCGGCGTCGTCGGCGACGAGCGACTGAGGCGAGACGAACGCTTCGCCGACGAGGCCGGTCGCTGGCAGAACTGCGAAGCACTGGACGAGATCATCCGCGCGTGGACGCGAGAGCGCGCTCCGCTCGACATAATGCAGGTGCTGCAGGCCGCCGGGGTTCCCGCAATGCCGGTCTACGCCGGCGAGGAGATCGTTGTGGATCGCCACGTCGTCGAGCGCGACATAATCCAGGAAGTGGACCACCCTCTGATGGGCGTGAAAAGGGTGCTCGGCCCGCCCTGGCGCCTGTCGAAGACGCCGGCGCGCATCATGCGGCCGGGACCGCTCCTCGGGCAGCACAACGACTACGTGCTCGGCGAGCTCTTGGGGATGCCGAAGGACGAGATCGAGCGCCTGACCGCTGAAGAGGTCCTCTACTGAGAGCCGTCCGCTGAGACGGCGCTGCAGCTTTCCGCCGGCGCACTGCCCAGAGTCTCGAACGCCCAGTCGAAGAGGCGAATCGCGTCCGTGTAGCGGTCCTGGCTGTTGAAGAGCGCCAGATACACGCGGTGGCCGTCGCGCTGGGCCGTCGCCACGAGCGTCTGCCCCGCGTTCTCCGTCCAGCCGATCTTGATGCCGTCGGCGTCGGGGTAGAGCCAGAGAAGCAGGTTGCCGTTCCATAGCTCCGGCCCGCTCCAGTTTGCCGTGTACTGCTTCGTCTTTACTATCTCGGCGAAGAGCGGGTCCTTCATCGCGTAGCGACCGAGCATCACCATGTCGTAGGCAGAGGAATAGTGGCCGGGGGCGTCGAGGCCGTGCGGGTTCGTGAAGTGCGTGTCCTGCAGGCTGAGGTCGCTCGCCTTGGCGTTCATACGATCGACGAAGGACGGGACGTCGCCGGCGACGTAGCGGGCGATGGCGACTGCGGCGTCGGCGCCGGACGGGAGGAGGAGGCCATATAGCAAGTCGCGCATCGAGAGCGTCATGCCCGTCTGCAGGCCCATCACCGTCGCGTCGCCGGGGAAGAAACCGTCAATGTTGACGGTCACCATGTCGTCGGGATCGCTCGATTCTAACGCCACAATCGCGGTCATGATCTTCGTGATGCTGGCCGGCGGCAGGCGGTGGTGCGCGTCCTTGGCGTAGAGCAGTTCGTCGCAGTCGTCGGCGATCACGGCGGCGGAGACCGCAGTGATATCGGGCGGCTTCGTCTCGCTAGCGGCCAGCACTTCCTGAGTCGGCGCGGGCGTCGGCGTCGGCACCGGCGGTGGCGGAGTCGATACGATCGCCGCACAGTCGCCGCCGGCGCAGCCAGCGGGACGATCGGACTTGATGAGGGAATGGAAGGCGAAGAGGGAAGACAGGATAACTACAATCGCCAGGACGGCGACAGGCGCATTACTCCTCTGGCGCTGACGCCTTCGAATCATTGGGTATGAATCTAGCACATTTCTTTCGCTTCGCCAATAGCAGAGACGGCGATTGACGCGAACTCAGTCGCGCTGATAGATTCGCAAGGCATGTGCGCTTCAGAGCAAGCAGCCGATTCCTCTCGTCGACCTCGCTGGGCGGTTGGCCCCGTGCTGCGACGCCTGGAAGTCGTCGACCTGACGCTTCTTGGCGTCTGGCCCGGTGCCCGTGTTCTCGACGTAGGCTGCAACGTGGGCCGGCTCCTCTCGCGACTTGCGGGGCGCGGCTGCGAGAGCGTCGGCGTCGATATCATTCGGCGCGACCTCCTATCCGCTCGCAGACATCTTCTCTACAAGGATCCTCCGCCGGCCTTCGCGCAGGCGGACGGCGGGCGGCTGCCTTTCGCGGACGCGGCTTTCGACTTTGTGACCTGCACGGAGACGCTGGAGCACGTGGCGGACGCCGGCCTGGCCCTGCGGGAGATGGCGCGCGTTCTAAAGCCGGGCGGGCGGCTGGTGGTCAGCGTCCCGGACACGCTGCCGGAGCTCGTCGCCTACCACGTCTACGACCTCTACCGCGAGGACCCGTTGGGGCACCGCCGCATCTACACGCGGGGTCGGATCGCCCACGCGGCCGAAGCGGGGGGGCTGCGGGTGTACGCGCAACGCCTGCGCAACTCCGTCGAAGCGGTCTACTGGACGCTCCTGTTCCTTCTCGACGCCTGTCCGTACATGCGCGGCTGGTCGGTGGACGCGCTGAATCGCTGGCGGGACCGGTCGAATGCGGAGCCGTACTCGCTGCTGTACCACGTGCTCGACGAGGCGGGGAACCGCTTCTATCCGAAGAGCGTCGTCGTGTACGCGGAGAAGCCGGGGTAAACAGGGGCGTTAGCCTGAGGAGCGGAGCGCGTCGAGGTCTATCTCGCCCCGGACGACCTTCTGGAGCGTCGCGGCGAAAAGCTTGTGCTCCTGCTCCAACACGCGGGCGGCAAGCGACTCCGCGGTGTCGCCTTCGAGCACCGGCACCTCGCACTGCGCAACGATCGGGCCGCGGTCGTAGTTCTCGTCGACCAGGTGGACGGTCACGCCGCTGACCTTCTCGCCCGCGGCCAGCACCGCCTCGTGCACCTTCATGCCGTACAGGCCCTTGCCGCCGAACTTCGGCAGCAGCGCCGGATGGATGTTGAAGATCCGCCCGCGATACCTTCGCAGCGTTTGCGGGCCCAGCAGCTTCATGTAGCCGGCGAGGACGACGAAATCGACGCCGTGCTCTTCCAGCGTCCGCCGGATCGCGGCGTCGAGCTCCGCCGGGTCTGGATGCGTGGCGCTACTGAGGTGGTAACTGGGGATGCCTCCGCGACGAGCACGCTCGAGCGCCGTCGAGTCCGAGTTGTTGCTGATGACCACGGCTGGCTCGGCGTCGAGGCGTTCCTCCTTGCAGGCGTCGATGATAGCCTGCATGTTGCTCCCGCCGTGGGAAGCGAGAAAGCCGAGTCGCGCCTTTTTCATGACGCCTCCCGCTCCAAGGATTCGCCGCTGGACGGCCTTAATTATATCCGAGGGGGTCGAGTATGGTCAGGAGGGTTCGAGTCGTTAGAGGTCAGGAGGAGCTCTCTCGCACCAGGTAAGCGCAGACGCTCTTCTCCGGGTTCACGCTGATCGGCTCGACGTCGGCCCGGAGCAGCCGCTGGAGCAATCGCTGGTCGTGGATGCAGACCTCACTGTGGATATCGGCGATGCGTGGACAGGGACAGCCCTGGCCGAGGAGCTGATAGCCGTCGTCGGCCTTGCGCCACTCGAAGAACATGCCCTCGCCGGCCAGCAGCTTCGTCGTCTCGTCCAGGCGGTCCGGCAGCGTCTTGCCCGTTATCCGGCCGGCGTAAGTCTCTGCGACCCGGTCCGCCATCTTCTCGAAAAGCACCTCTGCCAGCGCGACGCCGGTCTTGCCCTTCGTGTCATCGCGGTCCAGCGAGACGAGCTCTTCGATGATGCGATTCGTCAGGCGCACGTAGCCGCGGGGAAAGAGGTCGTCGCCGGCGTCGGTGAGGGTGAAGACGTAGTGGGGCCGGCCGATGTCGCGTCGCTTCTGCGTCACCGCAACGTAGTTGTCCCGCATGAGGATGTCGAGGTGGCGGCGGACAGTTGCCGCGGCTAGACCGAGCTCCTGCGTCAGCTCTTCGACGGTGGCGTGCTGGCGTCGACGCAGTATTTCCAGAATCGTTTGGCGTGTGTTTTCCATGGGATCGGTTGCGACCTTCATAACTAATCTAGCAGTCGTTTCGTCGCGTTGTCAAGCTAGTCGTGTTTTCGATGCTTTTTGTGATTTATACCCCGCCGCTGACGGGGAGACAAGCGAGTGTGACGAAGCGGCGGCGGGGTTGCCGGCGCTATGCGCCCGCCGGAGGCGGGCGCATCGAGAGCGCGGCAAGCGCGCCTCTCACTGCCGTCTCGAACTCGAAATGGAAGACGACGCAGCTCGCATGCCCTCTTCTGGCACGTAACGCAGCGTCGGTTCACAATAAGGACAGCTATCCCGCCAAGCGCCGTGGGAAGGGCTGCGCGCGTTGCTGGGCGCCTTATGCTGTGCTATGATTTAAGCGTCTACCAGGCACGCTTTCCGGACCACGGGCCGGGGCGGGACCGATGACACGATCAGCGGTTCCTGGCTCGGCCTTTTGGTGAGCGGCGACGGGCAAGCCTCGGGAGAAGACCGTCTTGGTAGTAACGAACAGGAGGGAAGTCAGTGTTTCGCGAGATGAGCATCTTCAGCGGCAATGCCCACCCGGAGTTGGCCCGAAACATCTGCCGGCATCTGGAGACGCCTCTTGGCGAGTGTGAGGTATTCGAGTTCAGCAACGAGAACATATTCGTACGCATCTGCGAGAACGTCCGGGAGCGCGACGTCTTCGTTGTCCAGCCGGTAGCGTCGCCGGTGAATACGCGGCTCATGGAGCTGCTTATCATGATCGACGCCTTCCGTCGCGCGTCCGCCGGCCGGATCACAGCCGTCATCCCTTACTTCGCCTACGGGCGCAGCGATAAGAAGGACCAGCCGCGCGTGCCCATCACCGCCCGCCTCGTCGCCGACATGATCACCGCCGCCGGCGCCGACCGCGTTCTTACCATTGACTTGCATGCCTCCCAGATACAGGGCTTCTTCCGCATCCCGGTCGACGAGCTCACCGCTTTCCCCAGTCTCGGCGATTACTTCAAGGCCATCGACCACGACAACCTCGTCGTCGTCGCCCCTGACCTGGCCCGCGCCAAGGACGCCCGCAACATCGCCGCCAAGCTCGACGTGCCGCTGGCTGTCGTTGAGAAGCGGCGCGCCGGCAACAAGCAGACCGCCGAAGCGCTCCAGCTTATCGGCGACGTGGAGGGACAGGCAGCGCTGATCATTGACGATGAAATAGACAGAGGATCAACTTTGACCGAGGTCGTGAAGCTTCTCCTGAATAGCGGCGCCACCGGCATCAAAGCCGCGGCCGTCCACGGCGTCTTCTCGGGGCCGGCCATCGAGCGCCTGAAGGACAGCCCCATACAGCAGATCGTTATCACCGACACGCTGCCGCAGCCGTCGGAAAAGCACCTCGACAAGATCCACTCGCTGACCGTCGCGCCCCTGCTCGGCGAGGCGATCAGATGCATACACACGGGACAATCAGTCGGCGCCCTGTTTCAGACGGACGCTTGAGGAACCAGGACCTACATGCTTAAGAATCTATTCGGCGGTAGCAGCGAGGCGGCGGTCCGAAAGCTGCGCCCGCTTGTCCAGGAGATAAACGACCTCGAGCCCGACATCCAGGCGCTGACCGACGCCGAGCTTCGCGCCAAGACAGACGAGTTCCGCCAGCGCCTCGCCGACGGCGAAGGCATGGACGATATCCTGCCTGAAGCTTTCGCCGTCGTCCGCGAAGCCTCTCGCCGCTACATCGGTATGCGCCACTTCGATGTCCAGCTCATAGGCGGCATCGTTCTCCACCAGGGCAAGATCGCCGAGATGAAGACCGGCGAAGGGAAGACGCTCGTTGCCACCCTGCCGATCTACCTGAACGCCCTCGAAGGCCACGGCGCCCACCTTATTACCGTCAACGACTACCTGGCCAAGCGCGACACGCAGTGGATGGGCCCCATCTACGATGCCCTCGGCCTTAGCGTCGGCTGCCTCCAGCACGAGTCCGCTTTCCTCTACCACGCGGAGAAGGTCAGCGACGTGCAGAACATGGAGCACATAGCGCCCATCCCCCGGCGCCAGGCCTATCAGTCCGACATCACCTACGGCACCAACAACGAGTTCGGCTTCGACTACCTGCGCGACAATATGGCGACCGACCTCGACTTCACGGTCCAGCGCGAGCGTCACTACGCCATCGTCGACGAGGTCGACAACATCCTGATCGACGAGGCACGGACGCCACTCATCATTAGCGGGCCGTCGCAGGAGAACACGCAGACCTATTTCACCTTCGCACGCCTCGTGCCCAGGCTCGCCCAGGAAGTCGACTTCACGGTCGACGAGAAGCACCGCGCCGTCAACCTCACGGAAGAGGGCATGAGCAAGCTGGAGCAGTGGCTCGGCGTCAAGAACATCTACGACCCGCAGAACTACCGCCTGACCCGCTACATGGAGGCCGCGCTCAAGGCCGAAATCCTCTACAAGCGCGACCGCGACTATGTGGTCAAGGACGGCGAGGTCGTTATAGTCGACGACTTCACCGGGCGACTCATGTTTGGCCGCCGCTGGTCCGACGGCCTCCACCAGGCGGTTGAGGCGAAGGAAACCGTCAAGATCCAGCAGGAGTCCATCACCTACGCCACCATCACCCTCCAGAACTACTTCCGCCTTTACGGCAAGCTGGCCGGCATGACCGGCACGGCCTGGACCGAGCGCGATGAGTTCTTCAAAATCTACCGCCTCGACGTCGTCGTCATCCCGACGCACGTCGATCTCATCCGCCACGAGTACTCTGACTTCGTCTACCGCAACGAGGAGTCGAAGTTCCGCGCCGCCGCCGGGGAGATTGAGGAGCGCAGCAAGGCCGGCCAGCCCCTGCTCGTCGGCACGGTCTCCATCGAGAAGTCGGAGTACCTCGCCGACCTGCTGAAGCGACGCGGCGTTCCGCACCAGGTCCTGAACGCCAAGTTCCACGAGAAAGAGGCCGGCATTATTGCCCAGGCCGGCCGCTTCGGCGCCGTCACCATCGCCACCAACATGGCGGGCCGCGGCACCGACATCATCCTCGGCGGCAAGACGGAAGGCCGCGACCCGGATGAGTGGCAGGAAGAGCACAACAAGGTCGTCGAAGCTGGCGGACTGCACATCATCGGAACGGAGCGCCACGAGGCCCGCCGCATCGACAACCAGCTCCGCGGACGCGCCGGCCGTCAGGGCGACCCGGGCAGCTCGCGCTTCTACGTCTCCTTTGAAGACGACATCATGCGCCGCTTTGCCCCCGAATGGCTGCCCAAGACGATGAGCAGGCTGGGCATGGACGAGGATACGCCCATCGAAAGCGGCATGGTCAGCAAGGCCATCGAGACGGCGCAGTCGAAGGTCGAGGGGTACAACTTCGACATCCGCAAACACGTGGTCGAGTACGACGACGTAATGAACATGCACCGCGACGTCATCTATTCGGAGCGACGGAAGATCCTGGAAGGCGCCGACCTCCGCAGCAACGTCCTCGACATGGTCCGCGAGGAGATCTGCGAGCTTGCCGATACGTTCCTGCCCAGCCGCCGCGAGGAGAGCTGGGTGATCGAGGACTTGCTAAAGGAGGTCGCCACACTCTTCGACGTGCCGCCTTCGCTTACGCCCAAGAGCCTTGAAGGGCTCTCCCGCGAGCATGTCCTGGAAGCCATCGTCACCGCGTCCGAGGAGGAATACCAGCGCCGCGAAGCTGAGATGGGCGAAGATGTGGCCCGCACTCTCGAGCGGTTGGTCATGTTGCGCGTCATCGACTCGCTATGGGTCGAGCACCTGACGGCGATGGACGAGATGCGCCAGGGCATAGGCCTGACTGCCTACGGCCAGTTCGACCCGCTTGTCGTCTACAAGCGCGAGGCGCACGACATGTGGGACCAGCTTCTGGCCAACATCCGGCGCCAGATAACGCACTCTATCTATCACGTCCAGCTTGCGGCGCCGCCGCCGCCCCGCGAGCCCGTGGGCGCGACAGCCGGTCGAGGCGGCATGCCCGCCGGCGTTCCCGGCGAGGCCACGGCGGTCGGGGCAGGCGCTCGCTCCGGCGGCGGCCGGGAAGCGGCGCGACGGCCCGTCGGCGCCCACAAGACCGGCCGCAACGATCCCTGTCCCTGCGGCAGCGGCAAGAAGTACAAGAAGTGCTGCGGAAGGGCGATCTAGAGATGGCGGAGGAGTGATGGAGGACCCGCCGGAACGCACGCCGGCCTGCGACGAAGCCTTCGCGCACCTGCGAGAGGCCGTCTCCGGCGGCTCGCACTGGTTCCCGGCGCTGCTCGACGCCGTCGCGCTCTGGCAACTGCCGGAGGAGACAGTCGGCGAAAGGCGCTACTGCTATCTCATCGACGGCGAAGCCTTCGACTGGCTGCTCCTCGCCGAACGCCTAATCGACTCCCTCGACGGCGCGGTCCCCGACGATGAGCGCGAGGCGCTTCTCTTCTTCGGCCAGATGCCGTCGGAGTGCGATGCCGAGTTCTTCAAGAACGCCATCGGCGCCGCCAAGCACACCGCCTACCTCAACTACCTGTACGGCGTCGTCGTCGAAGAGGCGCTGCAGCTTGCCGTCGAAGAGGAGCTGCACAAGGAGCGCTTCGCGCTCTGCGGCACGCGCTTCCGGCCGGCCGACGAGGAGGTGTGCGAGCGCATCTACGGCAAGGGGCGAATGGAGCTTCTGACGCGCTTCCGCGAAGAGAAGGGCCTGCCTCAAAGCAACGACATCGCCTACAGCGACCTGCGGGCCTTCGCCTACTGGCTCTTCAAGTACCGCGTACGCAACTGCGACCGCGCCCGCGTCGCCTCGGACACCCGCAAGGCGCTTTCGCAGCTTGCCGAGCTGGAGCGCGCCCGACGGCGTCGCCTGGCCCGGAGCGCCGCGTCGCACCCCGCGTAGCCCTTCCAACCCCTCCTGGCGCAGGCGGTCGCCGGACGGCCCGCCCGGCTATGATTGTTTTTGTTTTGAAAAAGTGTGCCCTTTCCGAATCTGCAAAGGGCGCGTTTTGTCAATTGATTGTCGGGGAGGGCTCCCCGGGGCTCTTCCGGCGACGGCCACCGCTTCATTAAAGCACGGTGGGCGGGGAGATGTAAGGGGAAGGTGGCACTCTTTGCGGCGGACGGGCGCGTGGAGCAGCGGCAGCGGGGGTGAAACAGGCGCAGCGGTTTCGCGTTAGAAAGTGCGAGACGCTCGATCTCGGTCGATGCGGTCTCGGTCAGAGCCTGACGGGTCCCCCGCCCGGAAACTCCGCTCTGTTGGGCCCCAGTTTGTCATGCCCTCGGATGCTACGAGGGGCGCCTGGAGTATTTGTATTCGGATGAGAGAGGTACGGCGGAGAGAATGGCGGAAGTGCGGAAAAATGACGCACAAGCACTTGACATATCCGCTAATGTGTGATATCAAAGAGGGTACGCACGGATGCGTTTCCCCGCCGGTAAAGCATGCCTCCGCCGTTAGAATCTGTGACAAGGATTTGCCATAGAAGGTTCAACGCGTTTAGCGTCTCCTGACTCCTAGCAATCACATCGAGTGAGCATCAATCTGCCCGAGTGTGCTCCCCCGCCCACTCATTTGCCGGCTCCAATGGAGTCCGCGTAGCTATCTATCGGGCGCAGTTGCCTTAGCAGTGGGGGTTACCATGGACGAGAAGAATTCGGCCATCCGCAGCCTGTTTATCTTCGTGGGAATGGGGGCCGCTGCCGCTCTTGTGGCAATCGTCGCCATCATGTTCGGCGGCGGGGGCTCGCCCGCGTCCGCTACGATTTCGCGCGTGCAGATGCCCGCAGAGGTCCTCAGCACCACTAGTACCAGCAGCACCGTATCCGCGACGTTCGCAAGCACACCCGTTTCGGGGGACCTGCTGATCGCGGTGTATGGAGCGGGCGCCAACTGTAACGCTGTCACGCCCACCGGCTGGACCAGCGCGACGGCGGACGCCGGCGGGTCGAGCGCGCCGAGCGGAGCCATTTTCTACAGGATAGCGCAAGCGTCCGAACCGACGACGGTCACTATCACCACAGACACCGGCTGCACGGCGCGCAGCCTGCAGATCTATGAGTGGAGCGGTATGGCCCCGTCGAGCCCGCTCGATGCTGTCGCAACCGTAAAGACCAATACGACCGGCACGGGGCTTACCTCGAACCCCGTGACAACCACGGTAGCCGGCGACCTGCTCATCTCGTCAGCGGCGACCCGTGCCACGTCCACCTTCACCTGGGGCACCGGCTGGACTAAAGACTATGACAACAATGCCAGCTCGCGTTCCGACAGCGGCGCGGAGCAAATTGTAACGACGGCCGGCAGCTACTCCGCTTCCGCGACTGCCACCGGGTCTGCTCCCTGGGATATGCTGCTCGCGGCGTTCAAGAAGAACCCCGCGACGGACACGCCGACCTACACGCCGACGAACACGCCGACGGTCACCAACACGCCGCTGCCGACGAGCACCTTCACGCCGACTGCGACGTTCACGCCGGTACCGCCGACGAATACCTATACACCGACGCCGACGAAGACCTACACGCCGACGCCGACGAACACCTACACGCCGACTCCGACGTTCACCTTCACGCCGACGGCAACGGCGACCACGGCCCCTCCAGTTATCCAGTGTGCGCACGGATTGGGCAGCTCGGGCAGCGCCACCGCCACGCTGACGAACTCGCCGACAGCGGGCAACCTGCTCGTCGCCATCATTGGCACCGGTTCGAGCACAGCTTCAACGATCACCGCGCCCACAGGCATGGGCACGTGGCAGCAGGCCATCAACGAGAGCGCGGAGCCCGGGCAGGCGATCTTCTACAGAATCGCCCTGAGCGGCGACGCCAAGGCGGCCAGCGCGACCTCGGGCAGTTCCACTGTCGGTCTGCAGATTTGCGAGTTCAGCGGCGTAGATACGCTGGACGACACAAGCTCCGGGACGGCCACAAGCGGGAGCGTATCGACGGGCGCCGTGACAGTCAGCTACCCCAATGAGGTCTTGGTGGCGGGGTCAGTAATCCGAGTCGACACGACCTACGACTGGAGCGGTAGCCTGTTCACCGAGGGTTCGGGCTTGGACTGGCAGGAGGGCAGCCGCACCTATTCCGGGGCCTACAGATTCGTAACCACGACCGGGAACTACACGGCCACAGCCGTCACGGGCTCCGGGATGTGGCGGGCGCAGCTCGTGGGGTTCTACAAGGCGCCGCCAACGCCGACTCCGACGAACACCAACACGCCGACGCTGACGCCGACGCCGACGAATACGTTCACGCCGACGAACACCTACACGCCAACGGCGACTTTCACGCCCACGCCCACGAAGACCAACACGCCGACCGTCACCAACACGCCGACGGCGACTAACACGCCCACGCCTTGCGCCGCCCCCGTGCTTCTCCATAAGTACAGCGGCGTTGCGGGCGATGGAAACACCGGCGAAACCAGCGTCTCGGCCACGTTCACCACCGCGCCGATCGCCGGTCACCTGCTGATTGCTGTCTTTGGCGAAAGCGCCAGCAACACCATCGCGACGCCGAGCGGCTGGACGCTGGCCGTTTCGTACACCAGCAATGCGCCGAACGGAGCCATCTTCTACAAGATAGCCTTGGGCAGCGAGTCGACGGTGACGGTTAGCACGAGTGGTAGTTCGACCTCGTTCGGGATGGGGCTGCAGGCTCTACGAGTACAGCGGAGCGGCCAATCCGGCTGTGGTCGACGACACAGCTTCGAACTACGCCAGCAGCGGCACCTCTCTGACTTCAGGCGCCGTCACGACCACGCAGGCCTGCGACGTGGTCATCACCGGCGCGGAGATTAACACCAACGCTACCTTCAGCGGCTGGGGCAGCTCCTTTACAGAGGAGTTTGACTTTCAGAACCCCCACACCGCCGGCACTAACATACGTTCCTTCGCGGGCGCCGACCTCGTACCGGCGGCGACGGGGGACTACACCGCCTCGGCGACTGCGAGCGCGTCCGCCGCGTGGAGCATGGTAATCGCCGCGTTCAAGGCGGTGCCGGCCACGCCCACGCCGACGCCGACGTTGACGAGCACGCCGACGAAGACCAGCACGCCGACAGCGACGGCGACGGCAACGCCGACAACCGCGCCGCCAATTGTCCAGTCGAGCTGCGTTGCCGGCGGTGGCACGGACAGCATTACCGGGTCGTTCACCGCCACGCCGGTGGCAGGCGACCTTCTTGTCGCCATCGCGGGTTCGGGCCAGACCGCGCCGCAGACCTTCCTAACGCCGGCAGGCTGGACGCAGATCATCAACGAGAACAGCCCGGTGCCAAGCCAGGCCATCTTCTACAAGCTGGCGGGCCCCTCGGAGCCCTCGTCCGTCACTATCCAGCTCGCAGCAACCGCCACTGACCTGTCGCTCCAGCTCGACGAGTTCAGCGGCGTCAATACGCTGGCGAGCACAAGCTCTGCTTACGGCACCAGCAACTCGCCGTTTTCGGGGAGCGTAACGACGACCTCTAACTACGCTCTTCTCGTCACGGGCATGGTAACCCGGGCGGCCACCAACTTCGATAGCTGGAACGTCCCCTTCACCGCAGGATGTGACTTCCAGGTGCACTCCCTGTTCACTGCAGCAGGCGCCTTTGGCGTCGAGACTTCGCCCGGCTCGTACAGCGCGTCTGCGACGACATATGCGAGCGGTAGTCCTTACTGGCGCGGGCAGATCGCCTCGTTCTACCAGCGACCGGAGCTGACCGTCATCAAGCACGTCAGCGGCGGCAGCGCCCAGGCATCCGACTTCTCGATGACTGTGACTGGAGGCTACGTTGCGCCCTCGGCCGTCTTCCCGGGGTCCGAGACGGGCACCACCGTCAGCCTCGATGCCGGCACGTACTCCGTAAGTGAGACCGCGATCGACGGCTACCAGGCAACCCTGTCCGCGGACTGCTCGGGGAGCATCGCTGCCGGCCAGCAGAAGACCTGCACCATCACCAACACCTACGCGACGCCGACGCCTACGCCGACGTTGACGAGCACGCCGACGGCGACGCCGACGAGCACTTACACGCCGACCGCGACGCCGACGAGCACTTACACGCCGACGCCTACGCCGACGCTGACGAACACTCCGACGCCAACGCCAACGGCGACTAGCACTTATACTCCCACGGCGACGTCCACGGACACGCCGACGCCCACCAATACGCCGAACCCGGCGCTGAGCGTGAAGAAGAGCTCGACGACGACTGAAGTGAGCGTTCCGGGCGCCGTTCCCTACAGCTACGAAGTGACGAACACGGGGAACATCACCCTGACGGGCATCGCCCTGAAAGACAGCCACACCGACGCTGACCCGGAGTGTGTGGACACGACGCTGGCGCCGGCGGCGAAGACGACCTGCAGTGCGACCTACACCGTTACCCAGGCTGATCTGGACGCGGGTGGGAGCATCGACAACAGCGTCGACGCGAGCACCGACCAGGGGGCGAAGGCGAGCGACAAGCTGAGCATCCCGATAAGCTGGACGCCGACACCGACGTTTACGCCGACGGAAACACCTACTGACACGGCGACACCTACGTTTACGCCAACCGAGACGGCGACACCGACGGATACATGGACACCGACGCCGACGAACACTCGGACGCCGACGCCGACAGACACTGGACGCCGACGGCCACGGATACCTACACGGCGACGCCCACGGATACTGACACGCCTGTGCCGACCGATACGCCGACGTGGGTCGAGACGGACACGCCGACGGCGACCAACACGTGGACACCGACGCCAACGAATACGTGGACGCCAACGCCCACCTACACGACGTGTCGCGCCGACGCCGACGTTCACTTACACGCCGACGGCGACCAGCACGTGGACACCGACGCCAACACCTACCTTCACGCCTGTCCCACCAACGCCGACGTCCACTTACACGCCGACGGCGACCAGCACGTGGACACCGACGCCAACACCTACCTTCACGCCTGTCCCACCGACGCCCACGTTCACCTACACGCCGACGGCGACATCTACGAACGGGCCGACGGCGACGAATACGGCGACCCCAACCAACACCTACACACCTGTACCCACAGCCACGGGGACGCCTCACACGCCCACGTCAACCTTCACGCCGACGCGCACCGCCACGCCTACCGTGACGCCAACGCCGACGCGAACCGCGACGCCCACAGCGACGCGAACGCCGACGCGAACGCCGACGCGAACGCCAACACCTACAATGACGCGCACACCGACCCGAACGCCGACGCGGACGGCGACGCCTACAATAACGCGCACGCCGACCCGTACCCCCACGCCGACGGCGACGCCGATTCTCTATTGCGGCGACGTGACGGGTGACGGCAGGGTAACGGTCATTGACCTTCTCGTGGAGTCTGCCGCCATCAACCGCCACAGCAGGAACCCGCTCTACGATGTGAACCACGACGGCAAGGTCGACTACGCCGATCTGCAGATGATCGCCCAGCAGCTTGGTCGTCGCTGCACCCGCTAAGAGAAACGCTCTGGCGACAAGCCGCGACACAAGAACTGAGGAAGAGGGGTTCCAGCGGGAACCCCTCTTCCTTTGCCCATCGAACGACAAAGACGCGGCCCAGATGAAGCCAGCTCTCGCCGCACAATGGGGAGAGCGTGCAGACGGCTTCGGCCTGTAGCTAGCTCGTCAACTGGTGAGGAAGTAGGTGTTGCAAACTTCGTCCAAGACGGCCGGCGTCACGACGGCGCGACTCGCGCCGTCGTAGCGCGCCGCATCGACGATCGCTTCGATGAGGTCGCGCGGGTGGCAACCGCGAAGCTCGCGCTGGTATGAGCTCATACCAGCGTTCGAGCAGGTAATCCATCGTCCCGTCCTTGTGCTCGACCTGCCGTTCGCGGCACACCTGCGCGAAGATCGTCCGGAACTCCTCGGGCGTTGGGTTCTGGGATCTCCACCTTGTAGCGGATCCGTCGCAGGAACGCCTCATCGGCCAGGGCCTCCGGCGGCAGGTTCGTCGAAAAGAAGGGGATGACGTCGAAGGGGACCTCGATGATCTGGCCCGTGTGCAGCGACAGGTGGTCCACGCCGCCTTCCAGGGCGACGATCCAGCGGTTCAGCAGACTCCACCGCCGGTATCTGCTGCCGGCCAAAATCGTCGATGACCAGGATGCCGCCGTTCGCTTTCAACTGTAGCGGCGCTTCGTAAACCTTGGAGCGTTCGTCGAGAACGAGCTCCAGCCCCTGGCGTGTTAGCTCTCCACCGGCCAGCACCGCCGGCCGTCGGATAATCGCCCAGCGACGGTCGTGGCGCCGCCGTCTGAGGTCGCCCGGCTGCTCCTCATAGTCGAAGCGCTCATGCTTCGAAGGGTCGAACAGGCGGACGATGTGGCCGTACACCTCGAGCGCGTAGGGAACGGCGATATAGCCGGCCAGAGCCTGCCCCAGCAGGTGGGCGATTGTCGTCTTGCCGTTGCCGGAAGGCCCATGAATCAGCGTCGGCCGGCCGGAGAAGATGGCCCGCCCGACGCGGCTGCGCGTTGAGTCGCTCAGAACGAGCATACGACAGGGCCTGCCGTCACGACGTCGGCGGTAAAGCCGCTGCCGCCTGCCGACTGGCGCCGCACCTGGGCAACATAGTCCCTCAGCGGTACCGGCGCCGGCCCGACGTAAGCATTGCGCTCGAAGGCTGCGGCCGCGCGTTCTAGCCCTCTGCTGCTCAGCCTGTACCGGTACGCGGCATGAGTCTGCCCTTCGCCGGCGACAATCTCGCACAGACTGTCGCGCGTGAGCCTGCGTCAGCACCTCCTGTACTACGGGCACAGAGACAGCAAGCGTCTCCGCTAGCTCCCCAGCTGTCGGGTGCGCGCTGTCGTACAGGGCTTTCAGCGCCAACTCGGCGGCGAATGCCGCGTCCAGTCCCGTCTCTCCCAGAAAAGCGGGCTCCTGGGGAATCATCTCGTCCAGTTCGCCCGGCTTCAGTGTCTGTCGATACCTGGTGCATTACTCCACCTTCCTATTTTCTCTCTTCCGGGATTCCGCTCACGCGCTCTTTCGTCAGGAAATCAGGTGGCTCTGTGGACGGTTCCCCGACAACGCCGCGCGGGGCGCTCGACGCGCCTTTCGCAAAACGTTCCAGGAGCTCGGACCGCGTTTTGGCGAGCAATTCGAGCTGTTCCGCTGTTGAGCCGGCCATCTTGCCTGTGGAATAGAGCGTTCGCAGTACCAGGTAAGCACGGGTGATGAGCGCCGGGCCGGCCGCCGGGTCGACTCGCAGTAGTTCGTACGGGTCAACGGTCTGGGGCCGCGGCTTCACCAGCAGGCGGGCCAGCAGCAATCGTCTGGTCGCCCTCCGACGTTCTGCGCGCTCTCGCCGCATCTCTACGACACGGCTCACCGTCTCATCATAGGCTTCGCGCTTCTCCGGGTCGACGAGGACGGCGTAGGCGTCGTTCAGAACATCCAGATCGCGTTCGGCGCCCTCGCGCAGGGAAAGCTTGTCGCGGATGTCGCCCGCCAGGCACCAGTAGGCCTCCGTTACCAGCTCCTGGGGGGCGTCGGGGTCTATCCGAAGAAGACGGTAGAAGTCGACGGCTCCATCCAAGGCGACCTCCCTGCCGGCGTGTTCTCCTGAGCCTCCACGGCCCGGCTCCCTACTAGCTGCCCAAGGCTTTGAACAGTTGGATTGCAACCGGCCCAAGGATTACCACAAACAGAGAGGGAAGGATAAAGAAGACCAGTGGGAAGACCATCTTGCTCGGTGCCCGCCGCGCTTCCTCTTCGGCGTGCTGCCGGCGCCGTCGCCTCATGTCGAACGCCTGAACTCGCAACACGCTGCCCAGACTTGTGCCCAGCTCTTCCGCCTGGATGATGGTGTTCGCGAACGTCTGCAGGTCGGCGACGCCTGTCCGTACGCCCATGTCATACAACGCCTCGCGACGGGTCTTCCCCATCGCCACCTCGCGCAGCATTGTCGCGAACTCGTCGGCCACCGGGCCGCCCAGCTTGTCAGCCACCCGCTGGAAGGCGGCGTCTAGCCCCAGGCCGGCCTCGACGCAGGTTGTCATCAGGTCAAAGGCGTCGGGCAACCCCCGCCAGACAACAAGCTTGCGACGGTTCGCGCGCCGCCACAGCCAGAGGAAGGGTAGCAGCACACCCATCAGCGCGAACAGAGGAATCAGCAGGACGCTCCTGCCGGAAAGCGAATGCCCGGCGGCGGACCAGACTACGAGTGCGCAGGTGCCCGACATCAACGCTCCAAGGAAGATCAACAGGCTGAAGAATGTAACCAGCGCCATCGGCTCCCCGGCGATAACGAGCTGCTTTCGCACGCGCGCAACAAAGGCTGGTGGAAGCAGGCCGATGATCCCTCTTCCCAAACCGTCGAAGACCGGCAGTACGACGCGGTGCTCGAACGGCACGTCGCGGAGGCTCAACGAGTGCGCGTTCGTCTCCGCCAGCGTGCGCAGGCGAGCGTCCAGCTTCACCGTCGATTCTTGAACGCGCCATACCATAACGGTTCCAACCGCGAAGAGCACGAACACGAAGCTCAGGATCGCTAGAACCATATCTTCACCTAAATCTCGATGGTTGTGATCCGCCGGATCGTCAATATGCCGAGGAGCTGCAAGGTAATGGCAATTCCAAGCATCACTATTCCGGCAGGTTCAGTCCACAGATTTGACATAAGGCTTGGGTTGAGAAGAAAGAAGATTACGCCAAGGACAAGCGGCCACAGCGCTAGCACCGAGGCGGCGAAGCGCGGTTGAGCCGTCATCACCCTTATCTCGCCGCGTATGCGTTCTCGCTCCCGAATGGTCTCGGCCACGTTGTCGAGCACTTCGGACAGGTTGCCGCCGCTGCTGCGCTGGATCAGGATGGCCGTTATGACCATATCGAGGTCATAGCTGCCGACCCGGCCGCTCATCGCGATCAGTGAGTCCTCCAAGCTCGCGCCGAGACGCACGTCGGCAACCAGACGCGAGAATTCCTCGGAGAGCGGCGCTTGCAGCCGTTGGGCCGTCGCATCGATCGCCTGAAGCATCGCGAAGCCGGCGCGAATGGAGTTGGCGATGTGACTCAACGCCTCGACGAGCTGCTTGTCGATCATGTGCAAGCGACGCCGTTTCTTCATCGTCACGTAGAACGCCGGCAGCATATAGCCAACGAGCGCCAGCACAAGGCCGATGACCAGTCCTAGCAGGCTGCGCACTAGGAACAGCGAGAGTATCAGTAAAATGCCGCCAGTGAAGAGCCGAATCAGCAGGTACTCGCCGACTCGCAGACGGAGATGCGCCTGCTCAAGGTCCAGCGCTGCTTTATCCGCCCAGACGCTCGTGTCGAGGACGCGCCGGAGAGCGGGAATCGATGAACTGCCCCGTCGCAGCAGCGCCTCTTCCGCCTCCCTCTCAGCCGTCCGCCCCCGGAGGGAGCGCAGACGCGCCTCTTCCTCGCCGCTCACGTTCATGACGTAGAAACCGGCGCCGGCGCAGAGGAGCGCGACAGCTATCAGCGCGACCGAGAGTCCTGCAATCACGGCGACCTACAACCTCAGTCCAGTGGGAACGCCCAGGTCGAGATTAATGCCGCTCTTCGCAAAGCGGTCGACGAACGTAGGCACTATGCCTGTCGGCTCCAGACTCCCGAATAGGCGGCCATCAGGGCTGATGCCCGTCTGCTCGAAGAGGAAGATGTCCTGCATAGTGACGATGTTCGCCTCCATGCCGGCGATCTCGGTCACGTGAGTGACCTTCCGGCTACCGTCCCGAAGCGGGTCAGGTGCACCACGATCTGGATCGCCGAGGCGATCTGCTCGCGGATGGCGCGGAGCGGCAGGTCCATGCCCGCCATCAGCACCATGTTCTCGATGCGGGCCAGCGCGTCGCGCGGCGTGTTGGCGTGCACGGTCGTCAGCGAGCCGTCGTGGCCGGTGTTCATCGCCTGCAGCATGTCCAGCGCCTCGCCGCCGCGGCACCTCGCCGACGATGATGCGGTCGGGCCGCATGCGCAGGGCGTTGCGGACCAGGTCGCGCTGCGTGACCTCGCCCTTGCCCTCGATGTTGGGCGGCCGCGTCTCAGCCGCACGACGTGCTCGCTGCTGCAGCTGCAGCTCGGCGGCGTCCTCGATGGTGACGATGCGCTCGTCGTCGGGGATGAAGCCGGACAGCATGTTCAGCAGCGTCGTCTTGCCGGTGCCGGTGCCGCCGGAGATCACGATGTTCAGGCGCGCCCGCACGCACGCCCGCAGGAAGTCGCGCCATCTCCTGCGTCAGCGTGCCGAGCCGACCAGGTCGTCGACGGTGTAGCGGTCTCGGCCGGAACTTGCGGATCGTCAGGACGGGCCGTCGAGCGCCAGCGGCGGGATGATCGCGTTCACGCGCGAGCCGTCGGGCAGCCGGGCGTCGACCATCGGGTGCTTCGTCGATGCGCCGGCCCAAGCGGCGAGACGATCCGCTCGATGATGCGCATGAGGTGCGCTTCGTCCCGGAAACGCGCGGCCGTCGTAGATCATGCCGTCGCGCTCGAAGTAGACCTGGTTGGGCGCGTTCACCATGACCTCCGAGATCGAACCGTCCTCGACGAGCGGCTGGATGGGGCCCAGCCCGATCGCTTCGTTCAGGACCTGTCTCACGACGCGCTCCGTCTCCTCCCCAAATACCCCCAGCACAATGATGTTCACCAGGAGTCCACACGCCGCCCGCCGGCGTTCCGCGCCTCTTCCGGATCGAGCTTCTCAACAGCCCTTCCAGTTCTATCTTCGCGGATCAGGTTCTGGTGGACGGCAGGTACGATGGATTTAAGTTTTAGTCGAGAGGCGCTCCGCGTAGATCGTCCAGCGTTCGCACTGTTCCTGTGATTTCTTCTAGGTCTTTCATCACGCCTTGCTCTCCTTTGTGGTGGTCTGCGGTGACGCTCACCCTCCCCCCCAGCACGAGAACCCTCAGGCGACTGAAGAGACCCTGGCGCGCCGGCTGAATGCCGACTATCGTTTTCGCAAGGTCCGTGAGGCTCAGAGAGCGCCAGCCAGCTAACGGATGCCGCAGCACCGCTGGCTCACCCCTTGTTCGTCGCCTCGCACTCTCTTGGTAGAAGGGCACCTGCCAGAACGCTTGATGGCCCAGCGCCTCTTGAATCGTGGTGGCCCGGACGCCGTCACACATCGCCAGGTGATTCGTCACGATTCGCACGCGCTCCCTGGGGGAGCAACGCGCCGAACGCGGCACCTTCCAGCGCTCAGCAGGGAGTGGCGCACACTCGCGAACTCAGTCGTCACGACCCACAGACGCGGTTGCGCGGCCTGGAGAGCGACCGGCGTCAGGTCGTTGAGGATGCCCACGGTGTCGATGACGACGATATCATGACTCTTCGAAGACCAAATCGATTACCTTGCGGAACTCGTCGGCTTTCACGGCTAGCCAGGCCGTAGGTCTGCGATGGCGCTGCCAGCACGTTGAGGCCACTGGAATGCTGCATAAGATACTTGGGAAGCGTGTCGCGGGTCACCGTTGAAGGATCGCGTGCGAGGTGGACGACGCTGCGTTCCGGCTGGATCCCAAGCATGCCGCAGACGTCGCCGAAGCCGTTGTCGCCGTCCACCAGCACTACAGGGTACCCTGTTTCCTCAACGAGCGCTGCCGCCAGGTTCACCGACACGGTCCTCTTCCTTACCCAGCCTACGGCGCCGAAGACGGTGATTACCGTTCCCTGCGGCCCCCACGATGCCGTCTGGCCGCGCAGCCGCATCTGCCGCCGCTCTTCCGACTCCAGCACCGACGCTATCGATGGCCCACATCCTCTTGCTCACCGGCGCCGTAAGGAAGTCGCGCGCGCCCGCCAGCATCGCCCGACGCGCCATGTCGATGTCGCGTGACGCAGAATAGACGACGACCGGCGTCTCCGGCAGGGCGTTCAGCAGCGTTCCACCGTTTTCATGAGCGCATGACCCGCTCGCGCATGCCCAGCAGCACGACATCCGGCTTCAGCTCCACAGCTATCGACACCGCCTCGGTGCCGAAACCGGCCTCGCCGGCGATCCGACAGCTTGATCTGCTGACCGCTCGCTTCATGTCGTAGCGGGCTTTCGCGTCCTGATCGACGATTAACACCGCGGGATCTTTGCCATAAATCGTCACTCCTAGGGAGATGGGGTCCCGGCGACCGCGCCATAGGGGATCAGATTCGTCTCCGGCGGCGTCACCGTTGCTCGGTCGCCGAAGGAGCGCATGAAAGCGCCAGCGTGCCCGACGCCTGTGCCAGCGCCATAGCTGCGCCTGCGCCTCCGTTACCGCCAGCGTCAGTGCGCGCGTCCGGGTTCGGCTTCACGTCTGATGGCCGTTTCCCCAGCGTGCCCGACGTCTCGGGTGTCGCCGTCGCGTCGGTCTTCGGTGGATGGCCTCCTGCGCCTTCTGCGCCACGGCGAGCACCTCAATACCTTGCATGAGCGTCACGGACTTGTCGACTCTACCAGGTCCTTCTTGAGAATAGCGATGACGTCCACTAGGTCGCCCGGCAGGATCAGGCCGCCGACGCCGCTCTCCTCCGATACGGTGATGGAGAGGGCGCGCGTCCCGGCCGCAGCACCGACGATAGCCCCTCGTTGCTCACGTTGTTGGTCACGCCTATTTCAGCGCCGTCACCTGCTCGTTCGCGGCCAGCGGGTAGCGCGTGATCTGGCCGACGACGGCGTCGTCGACGAGTAGCCGTTGCTTCGAGCGTTGTCCTTCGGCAGCCCGCCAGCTTCAGCATGCCGCTGTCGAGCGTCGTGCGCGCCGGTATGTCCTGCGCGGCGACGACGACGCGGGTGGTGTCGCCGCTGCTACCGGACACGCTCTCTTTGCTATTGCCGCGCGTCAGCGCGACGATAGCTAGGACGGCCGCGACCGCCGCGAAGAGCAGGGCAAGCAACGACAGCCCCGCCGGACCCTTTGGATATGCTCTGGATTGTTCTTGCCATGCTCTTGACCTCCAGCCATTGAGTTAGTGAGCGCCCGGTTATTGCCCAGGCGATGTCTTGAAAAATGTTTCCCAACTGCGAGGCATTGCTTACCTCATAGTAGTGGTCATTGTTGATATGGTTGCCAATTGCATCTCTTGGATGACGCCAGACACTTCAGGAGATTGCGATTGGCGCTGATGTCGACGTATTGCTCCCGATCATATTCGGGTTGCAGACATCATTGTAATGAGGGTCAGTGGTCGAGGTGCCACAGACACCAATCCCACGACGTACACATCGAACCCCAGCGCCTTCAGACCGCCGGGGCCGTTGACCAGCGGCATTCGTCTCGATGTCAAGGCTCTTCTGGTTTGGCTGCGCGCTGAAACAACCATTTCCGGTCTGGGGATCGGTGTGGTCGGGTCACGGTCGGCTATTCCGGTGGAGGGGCGCTCAGGGACAAGTTGTAGGAGTCGGTGCTGTACTGGTTCTGACCGTCAGAGAGAAGGACGATTGCCTGTTTCGTGTTCGGGTCGGTCGGCGTGATCGCGAGCATCGTGACTTTGCCTTGTCGAGACCCAGGCAGATGTTCGTACCCCAATCGGGGTTAGAGAGGTTATTTTGCTGTCAACGGCAGTATCATTGTTCGTGAGACCAGCTATCCACGACGTCGGAGTACAGTGGCTATTCGAGGTTAGCGGCGGGTTGTAGCACTCGTTGTATGGACCATGCCTACCAAGTTAGAGGTGTTCGTGGCGTTCTGAAGCAGAAGTCCGTGAAGGTCTTCGCTCCATTCTTAGCCTCGACGATGGGGCAGCCCGAATTGTGTATTGGGAGTTGCAGCAGCCCGGGACGTTGAGAGTTGCAGAGCGGAAGTCCCATGGAGCCCGTCCGGTCGATCGTTATGACGGCTTGTATGGGGACGGCCTCGGTGTATTCTCCGGCTGACGAGGCGTAGCCAACCTCGCTTCCCGGGACATGGAAGAAGGATGAGAACAGGCGGTTGGCGGGCGTTTGGATTGTGACCGTTATGGAATTGCAGCCCCTGTCGCTGACGGACGGAACCTCGCCGGGCAGCGGGCAGTAAACGCTCTGAGCACAGCCGTCTGGTCCGCTGTTTTCGTCCTTTGATGGCTGGCACATTCCCGCTGGCGCGAGGCTCGCGTTATCCGGATCGTTCGGGTTCTCGGTTATGCAGTGAAGGCGCACGTCCACGGACGCGCCGTTGATTCCGTCCGCGTAGCCGTTGCGCTTGGCCCACGTACAGGCGTCTGTCACAGCCTGTTGATTATCCGCAAGGGAGTTGACGCCGGCCTGTCTGAGAAGGCTCGCGACCCGGCGAGCGCCGACAAATCCGCCGCCCGCTCCACACCCTGATGCTCGGCGTACCAGAACGGCTGACGTCGATAGCAATGACGCCGGCGGCCATGATGATGGAGAATATGCCAACAAACATGATGATGAGCTGGCCTCGCTCTTCGTTGAGGTGTCGAAGGGATCTCATGGCGCTGGCGTTGCCACCGGGACATAAGCACCCCGGGTCCATGGAAGGCGTTGGTTGTTGCTCCAGCCGGGCGCTGCCGGTCACTTTCAGGGGGATATGTCCCGTGACCCCTCCCCCAAACAGTCCGCTGAAGACCGGTTGGATCACGAAAGGGTTGTAGGTCTTGTTCACGCAAACGTCCACCCGAATCGTCGTATGTCTTGTAGGAGTTGCCGTCCGCCTCGTTGTTCATGCCGGGTGGGCAGCAAGAGCAACCCATGTTGGTGGTGGCGAATCAGCCCTGAGCCTCGGCGACCGCGCGCTGCTTGATAGCATTGATGTCGCCGCCATTGACGGCGCCATAACGCGCTCCCTCGCGCACGGCGTGTTCGAGCGCGAGCCGATGGTCCAGGGCCACGCCGAAGTCAACGATCATAACAAGGAACAGGAAGACGATGGGCATGACGATGGCAAATTCCATCAACGTCTGCCCACGGTCTCGGATCGTCAACCGGCGGAGCCTCCTCATCACAGCATCCTCTGCGCTTCTGGGGGGTGGGAACATGGCCCGCCCCCCGGAGCGCTGTTGTTGTCGGCCTAGGCTTCTTAAGGGATTCTGCAGGTGGTGTTGTTCATGGCTACGCAGCCCGCGACGACGTTGACTTTGGTCTTGAGGGGCGTCGCCACCGCCGCCACGGCGAATGCTACCGCAATGAAGCCGCCCAGCAGGGCATACTCCATGATGTCCTGGCCACTCTGATTGCCGATCCACTTGCCCATTTGGGCTGGTGCCGTCAGGGCGAGCACTACTAGTTTGTCCAGCATTCTTTGTCTCTCTCCTTTCGGTTGCTGTAAGAACGAACGCTACCACGGCCACGCGGCCGGTGCGTTGAGTCCGGTGTCCTTGGTCGCGGGCATCACCCCCTTTGAGCAACCAGGAGAGACAAGGGCATCTTCAGCCAGTTCTCGCTCCGGATTCAGCGTTTCGCCTATTGCGAGAGCTCAACCCCGAAGCTATACTGGGCTCGCAACCCGGGGGCCCCTGCGCTCCTGTTGCCCCGGTCCCGTCGGCTTGCCCCGGCGGGACCTCCGTGTATCTATCTGCCTCTAAAGAACGTGCACCGGCGTTCGACGATGGTCATTCTTCTAGCGATGGCCATATGGCCGATGCCGGCGCTAACCGACTATGCAAATGACAACACTTCACCGCGGGCACTGCGGAAGGAGGGGTTTGGCGGGGGGTCCTTCCCCCTTCTTGCAGAACTGCCACCAATAGAGATTAACGAAGTTACTTTACATACGTTACGGGCCGCTTGTCAAGTAGCTAGCTCGGACACAACATATGCAGGGGCGCGTGGACGCACGCGACTGGCCTTTAGAGATTAAGACGGCGCTATTCGTCCCGCCGTCCGCCGTGTATCATGCCCCATATCGAACACAGGAGCCCACTCGACGTGAATCAGCCCGTCTCACTGACTGAACCCGCCGTCCTGCGACGGTCCCTGCGGCGCCGGGTGCCCATCGCTTGGGTCCAGCTCGCGATGGTCGTCTCGATACTCGCGATAATCTCGCTGCTTAAGGAAGTCGACCCTGACTTCTGGTGGCACCTGCGCACCGGTCAGCTCATTGTCGGATCCGGCATCCCCCGTCATGACCCGTTCTCTTGGACAGTGGCTGGCAAGGCTTGGATTACCCACGAATGGTTGTCGGAGGTCTTCATCTACGGCGTCGAATCCGTGGTCGGGTACGTGGGGAACGCCCTCGTCTTCGGCATCCTCGTCGGTGTGGCGCTGCTCGTCATGTTCGCTCTCGGTCGGCGCCTAGGCTCGGGCACGAAGCCGATGGTCCTCCTCATGCTGCCGGCCATCTTCGTCATGCTTCGCTTCGTCGCCGTGAGGCCGCAAGAGTTCACGTGGCTTCTGTTCGCCGTCTTTGTCTACGTCCTACAGCGTCGAGAGGAAGGCGATGCTGTGCCGTTATGGGTTCTGCCGCCGCTCATGGCGCTGTGGGTGAACCTGCACCTCGGCTTCGTCTATGGCCTGATGGTCGTAGCGGTATGGACCGCAGTCCAGATCGTCCGCTGGCTGCGAACGCGCGCCACCGACCTGCGGACGCCGCTGCTTGTCGCTGGCGGCTGCCTGGTCGCGACACTTGCGAACCCGAACGGAGCGGCCATTCTCCCATACCCGCTGGAGTGGATTCTTCACAATCAGGCGGAGCGTTCGGTCATCGTCGAATGACGGCCGGACTTCTCGCACTCGTCAACATCCCGATTACGCTGACGCTCGTGCTGCTTGCCTTCTCGCTGCCCTGGCAGAGGCGACGGCCTTTCCTCGCCGTGATATCGCTGATTGCTGTCGTCATGAGCATCCAGGCTGCGCGCAACGTGCCCTTCGCGGTCTTGCTCCTGCTGCCGGTTGTCGCATCTGCCGCTGCGGATCACTGGGCGCCGGCCGGCCGTCGCGGCGACTCCCGCAGAATGCTGCGGACGCCGTTTGCCGTCGCGCTCGTCGCAGCGCTGGCTTTCTGCGTGCTCGTCGTAGGACCATCGTTCGGTCATCCGATCGCGGGGTTCAGCCCGAGCGCCGACGGTTATCCCTCTGAGGGCGTCTCCTTCATCGAGAGCAACTACTCGGGCGCACGCCTCTTCAACGACTATGGCTGGGGCGGCTACGTCATCGACCGCCTCTATCCGAACACTCCTGTGTTCATCGACGGTCGCGCGGATGTCTACGGCAGCAAGATCTTCGACGACTACATCCACGTCCTGCGCGTGGACGATGGCTGGGACGACTTGCTCTCGCGATATGGCGTCGAAGTGGCGCTCGTGCAGCGCGACTCGAAGCTCGCGAAGGCGATGAGCACGAGCAGCGACTGGCAGGAGGAGTTCACCGGGCCGGTGGAGTCGGTGTTCGTCCGCCGCTAGCGATCCCTCGCTGGCACGTGCTCAAACCGCAGCCGGTGCGGGCCGATGACAATCTGGTCGACGTTTTCGAACGCAGTTTACCTTAGCGCCTTATGCCCGGCGGCCGTCATGTTGCGTCCGCCTGCGAGGTGGTGCAACTCAAGAGGGAAGTGCAGAGGCGTCAAAACAGGGCGACCAGGGAAGCAGTCCGTTTCCGCCGACTCTCTGGCATCCTAAGGCCAGCGCTGTCTCTAAGGTCTTCCAGGGCGCGGCGCTTATCTCCTGAGTCGACGCTTGGGTGCCCCGGCGGTCCCCTTCGCCCATCACTCCTTGGTCTCTACGTTAAGGGCGCGTCTCACCATAGCGGGCTGGCCGAATTGTCCGAAAGCCCCGTTCCCACCTCGAGAGGCATTACGTCAGGCCGGTCGGACAGCCATTCTTTCTGAGACAATCTTGCTCGCGTCGGAAGCGACGGACCATCGCCAGCGAGTTCGCCCAGGTCCCGTCGAGATAGCGCGCGATGTCTCCACTCGCGGAATCTCAAGTTACGCCATTGGGGTTGACACATGTGCTCCATGTGGTATCATTACGGTATCGTTACGGTATCACTAGGTTGGATCTTGTTGTTGATCCCGGAAGCCCGCTGCGAGATCTGCGGCGCCTCTCGTAACCTGGAGGTCCATCATATCGAGCCGCGTCGTATGGGAGGATCGCAGCCGGCCCGAAATCGAAGCTACTTCCAACAAGGCTGTCGTCTGCCGCTCATGCCACAGCCAGATCACTGAGCAACATTGGCGTCTGGAACGCACGCAAGACCAGCTGATTGTGACTGAGGTCGCGACGGACGCCGTGGTCGCTAGGCGCCTCTTTAGCCTCGACTTCAAGCCGGCGGAGTACTTTCAAGAGCTCAACCTCCTGGAATTGCGGCTCGATTCTCTCGTCCAGGGGATACCATACCTCAGCGACGAACAGCTTGTCGACCTCTTTCTCTACCTTCGCGGCTTCGACCAGCGCGCCTGGAAAGCGCAAGCCGCCATCCTGTGGGAGGCCAAGCAGCGCAGCGTCTACGGGGACCGAGCCTGGGAGGCAATGGGCAGTACCTTCGGGATCGGCTGGCGCCAGGCCTATAACCTAGCCCGGGTGTGGGACGTGTTCTTCCGGGAGGAGGATGACGAAGTTTGCAATCGAATGCAAAACTGCCCCCTCCAGGAGGTGACCTGGTACATCGTTGCCTCGCAGACCAACGATCCCCATTTCTGGCTGGCCTATGCCGATGACCAGAAGGCTCAGAAGCCTTCCTATTCTATTGCCGATTTCAAGGCAGATCTGGCCATCGCCGGCGGCGCTGTGGAGGACGAGGTCCTGGCAAAGTCGAAGCCCTGTTCGTGGCTGCAGATGTACTGCACGGAACGGGGAGAGACGGTGTCCCCGCAGATCTGCCGGGCCTGCAACCGCTATTGAGAGCGGCGATCAAGAAAGGAGAGATAGATGTACGGCTCCCGATATGAGGCGAAACTTGCTCTGTTTGCGGCGGGCAAGAGGCTAAGGAGGTTCCGGGGCATGGTGCGCAATCCCAAGGACAGCACTTGCGATGCTTGCGGCTCGGCCTTACCCAACCTTCTTTGGGGACTTCGAGACGTGGAGGAGCAGAGAGACTACTTCGTGGGAAGCAACTGCTTAGCTGGTCTCGCGCGTATGCTCGTAATTGAGAGGCCCTTCGTACGGGCCAATATCACTCAGGCTTATGAGCGAGCGAGGCTGAACCGGCTGCCGGGAATGAGTGCCGACGGCATCGGTGACCGCGCCCAACAGGCTAGTTGACTGGGGTGCGGGCTGTGGAACCTTCTGAACTAGAAGCCCGGGCCAAGGATCGAGCTGTTGCCGAGCGGGTCCGCCTCGTCAAGCTGGCGGGAACCAATCGCTACCTCGCGCGCAGCCGCACCGCCGAGCCGGGCTCCTACTTTAAGCTAGACGTCAGCCCCTGGGGCCACATTCGTTGCAGCTGTGCGGCTTACACGTATCGAGGGGTATGCAAGCACGCGATGGCCTTGAGGATGAGGCTGGCGAGAGAGAGGCAAGGACAATGAAGCTGTATGAACTGACCGATGCTTATCGCTCCGTCCTTGAAGAGCTCAGCGAAGCCTCTGGAGATGGCGAGGATGAGACTCGTTATCACGATCTGTTAAGTGGCCTTGGCGGCGCCTTTGACGAGAAGGTATTGAGCATCGCCAAGATCATTCGGTCCATGGAGGCTGACGTGACGGTTCTTGCCGCGGAGGTAGACAGGCTGCAAGGACGGAAGAGGCATCTTGCGGGCCGCGTAGACTGGTTGCAACGCTACCTGCTGAGTGAGATGGAGGCGATGGCGCGTGAAAAGGTGAGCGGGCCGACGCTAACGGTGTCCCTGGCCAAAGCTCCTCCCTCCTGTGATATCGTCTGTGCGGGTGACGTACCAGCGGAGTTCCGTCGGATCAAAGTCGAGATTGACCGTTCTCGGATTCTGGAGCACTTCAGGCAGACAGGTGAGGTGGTGCCGGGAACGACGATGGTCGTGGACCGGCGGTACGTTCGAATCTCCTAGACAAGAGCCTTCCCAAACGCCAGTCGTCCCTCGCAGAAGTCTCCCTTTCTCGCAATACTCAACGGGTGGGTGGCGAGGAGTCGGCTTGGCCTCGATCGCGAGGCCGGTCGCATTCACTTATCTTCCCCTGCTCTGCCTGGCTCCCAGATTCGTCTTGGCCTGCGGGTACGCATCTACACGGTTGACACTGGTCGTCTACGCGCTGCGCTGTCGACGAGAAGCCATTTTCGGTTCGACACGTTCACCGGGTAATATTTATGCGCCAGTGTTTGCTGTCGATAATGTCGATAAAGAAGGGTTGAACAGGCTAGTCCACCATTACCAGAGGAGGTGTTCATATGGCAAGGCGCGGACCAAAGACTGAAAGAGGGAAGGAAGCTGTGCGCCTTAATGCTATCCAGCATGGTGGGCTGTCTACCGTGGCCGTCATTCCCGGCTTAGAGCGGGAGGAGGATTGGCAAGCGCACCGCGTGGGCGTGCTGTCGAGCTTGACGCCAGTCGGCCACCTGGAGATGGCTTTGGCGGACAGGGTCGCTCTCCTGCTCTGGCGGCTGGCACGGATTGCCAGATACGAGTGCGGGAACATTGACTTCGCACAAAAGAGGATACCAGCGGATCTGCTCGAGGGGGGTTGGACGAACACGCAGTCAAGTATCCCGATGCCATCGCATCGTTAGTAGAGATGGAGCGTGATTATGCAGGCCTTGTCGATGGCTTGTTGGAGGCAGAAGACACGGCACCAATCTCTGGTGTATACGCTTGTCAGATCATGTTCGCTGCCGCCGATATAGCGCACGTTGACCTGAGGGGGATTGAGTTGCCAGCCCCCTTCGACGACCCTAGTTTCGACTGCGAGTCTTCCGATGCTTTGACGGTCGGCTCGGTACGCCGGGGGCTGGAGGCAATTGCTGCTCATGCCGGACAAGAAGTGAAAGACATATGGAATGAGGTCCGCCTGCAGGCCAAGGCGCTTCTGGCCGGGCAGACGCGCAAAGAGGAGAGCGTTTCGCGTGAGCGGGAGCGCCTGGTCCGGGAGCGTCTGCTACCCGACGAACCGAGCCTGGGCAAGGTGATTCGGTACGAGGGTCACCTCCATCGGCAGTTGCTTCAGACCCTGCACGAGTTGGAAGCCATTCAGGCGCGCCGGCAGGGTCTTCAGACTCCGTTGGCCCGTGTAGACGTGCAAGGACTGCCTGGAGAGTGAAATTTGCGAAACAAATTCATCAGGCTCTTAGTTCGAGGTTCTGGCCCGCGGATTCACCGCGATGCTGACTGTCACGTGAGCGAAGATACATCCGACGGTTGATGGCGAGCCCGCATTATTGGCCGAGTCTGAAAGGTCTTGACGACCCTCGTGCCACTTGCCGGGGAAACGATGACCTCCCTCGAGCTCGAGATCAGGCGACAGCCCTGAGGGGCAGTTTCGGGATGGAGAGTCGGTGTGGTTTGGCTGGAGCGGGGGGGGCATCGAAGGCAGCAAACGGAAAGCCCGCTACAATCGTGGTGTTATTCCTTGCTCCTCGTCGTCGCCTCGAACCGCAGCCGGTGCGGCCCGATGACGATCTCGTCGCCGTCCTCGAGCACCGCCCAAGAGACCTGCCGCTCTCCCACCTGCGTTACGAAGCGCGACCCTTCCAGGTGGTGCAGCATGAAATGCCCTTCCCGCAGCCAGACCCGTGCCTGCCGCCCGCCGACGCGACCGTCCGGGTTCGCAAGCCTAAGCGCGCAATCGGCGTCAGCGCCCAGGGTGACCGCCTCCTCGCCCAGCGGAACGCTCTTCCCCTTATCCGGGCCGTCGACGACTACGAGACGGGCCGTCGGTGGCGATTCGCCCTCCCAGGCGGCGACCGGCGGCGGCGTGTACGAGCGACTCGACGCGGTTGCGCCCGACTCCGCTGCCGGCGTTCTGCGCCGCCGCGTCCGCCTCACACCGACCACCCCGCCACCAAGAAGAAGCACGGCGAGCCCGCCGGCAAGCACGAAGAGGGCCGGGTTCGGTGCACCGCCGCCGCTCTTCGTGCCGGCGACGGTTTCTGATGCTTGCCGCGGCGTCGCGGTTGCCGCCACGCCCGGCCGGACGAATTGCGCTGAGCCGCTGGCCGAGGCGCCCCCGGCGTTGACCGTCAGCGCAAGGTCGGACGTTCCGCCGTCCGACGGCTCCGTCAATTGCAGCCGCACCAAGTACTGTGCGCGTAGCATGATGCCGATGTGATCGTAAACGGTCGGGATGTCCGCAGGTGCAGGCGCCGCCAGGAACTCGCCGCCGGTGCGCTGCGCCAGCGCCTGCAGGTAGAGCACGTTGATATCGTTGCCGAGCCCGATGGTGAAGAATGGGGCCGTTGAGCCGACCGCCTCGCTCAACGAGCCTTCCACGTCCGCCGCGCTGCGGTTTCCCGACTCCTGGCCGTCGGTGAGGAGGACGACGACCTTGCGCGGCAACGGTGCGCTCTTCGCCGATTGCGCCGCGGCCACGACCGCATCGTACAGCGCCGTCGAGCCGCCCGCCTGAAGACCACGCAGCGTCGTTGCCAGCGCCTGCTTGTCGGAGGTCAGAGGGCTAGGCGCGCCCACGCTGTCCGCAAACGGGATGACGATAGCGCCGTCCTTCGGCAGAAGGCTATTGACGAAGCTGACCGCCGCCTCCTCCGCAGCCGAAAGCGGCGCTCCCGCCATGCTGCCGCTGGTATCCATGACGAGCACGACCGCGAGGCCGACATCGGCGTTTACGGCGGCCTGCACCGAGGTTATCGCGACGGGGTTGCCGTCCTCGCTTGCCGTGAAGTCGGAGGCGTTGAGTCCGCCGACGGGCGCCCCGGTCGCATCCCCCACGCCGACTATCGCGGTAACGTCGGGATAAGCGCCGGCAATGACCTGCGTTACGTCGACGGTGATCGGCGACTGCGCGTGCGCGGGAAACGCGGCCGCAAGCGCCGCGAGGAGTCCGATTGTCGCCAGTCCCTTCAGCAATGCCGGCCCCAATTTGAAGAAAAAGACTCGTTGGAGATAATAAAATGCTTTCCCTCAGACTAGGTGAGGCTCTGCACTCCTGTCAAGGCGAAAGGCGCGGCCGCGAGGGGCAGGATGGGCGGCGCCGGTTGTCAGGGGCGACGGCGGAAGGGTGGTCGAACGCCGCTGAAGGCCATCTTGTAGAGGTGGAAGACGAAGCCGAAGGTTGCTCCGAGGAAGACCATGAGCATCAGCACCTGACTGAGCTCCAGCTCAGGGCTGACGATTGTCGCGCCGATCTCGATGCCGATAGCGACGGCCGCGCCGACCACAAATCCGTTCATAACGTCTATATTGTCGGCCATGACCCGTTCCCCGTCTGTCAGCGATCTCCCGTATTCTCGCCCGGGTTGAGCGGTTTGCCACCGGCCTCTCATGCGCAATGCTTTCACTGCAGCCAGGCGGTGAGCGATGAACAGACGCCGGACGATAGCGCTGATGCTTCTCGCCGGGCTCGGAGCCACTGCGAGCGGTCGGTTGAGGCTGGTTAGGGTTTTCGAGATTATACGAGTCGAGGGTTACTCGTTCTTGGTGAACGCGATCGCCAGGCGCTCGCCGTCCATCTTCGCCGACACCGCGCTCCGGCCGGCTAACGCCCGCGGCAGCAGCACCTGGCGCTTGTAGTCGCCGACCCGGATCGTCAGCTCATCGCCGCGCTGCGCCAGCGACACGTCCTTCCGCTCGACGAACGGCATAGCCAGGCTGAGAACGTATTCGCCGTCCGCCGCCCGCACTTCCTGCGCGACGGCGGGGTAGTAGATGCGAGTCGGGTCCGCGCCGCCGAAGAGATGGTCCGCCATCTGCCGCAGCCCTTCCATGCCGACGACCTCATGCTCGAGCAGCGGCGCCGTAAGCACCGGCAGCGGCGAGAACGCTTCGTCGATCTGACGCCGATAGCGCTCCTGCGCCTCGTGCCAGCGCGAGAAGTAGTCGTCCTCGATCTGGTTCGGCAGCAGGCGGTTGCAGACCACGGCATCGGTCACGTAGCCGTACAGGTTGAGATAGGTGAAGCTGCGCTGCGCCTCCTTGACGACCATCTTCTCCGGATTGACGACCAGCCGCACCGTCGATACGTCGCGGTCCGAGAGGAGGTCGTGCAGCTCCGCCAACCGGGCCATCAGGTCCTCCGCCGCGTCAAAGACCTCCTTCTTCGGCACCGGCATTCCCGTCAGGCCGCGCACGACAGGGCCGGCTATCTTCGCTATGCGCCGCTCCACGGGAAGCACCTTGTCGATCCACCAGCGCGCCGCTTCCGGAAAGCTGAGCAGCGAAAGCGCCTGCCCCGTCGGCGCGCAGTCGACGATGACCGTGTCGAACTGCCCGCTTTGGTAGTTGCGGGTGACCCAGAAGAGACTGGCCAACTCGTCCATGCCCGGCAGCACCGCGACTTCGTCAGCATCTATCTCCCGCATCCCCTGCCAGACGAGCAGCGCCGTTAGCCACTCCTGAACGATCCCCCAGAAATGCTTGATATTGAAATAGACGTCGCTCTCCTGCGCCCAGAGGTTCTCGGCGACCGGCGTCGGCTCCGGGCCGAGCGGCGTGTCGAACGAGTCGGCGAGGCTATGCGCCGCGTCCGTGCTGAGAACCACGGTGCGATGCCCCAGTTCGGCGGCCCGTACGGCCGTGGCGGCGGAGACCGTCGTCTTTCCGACGCCTCCCTTGCCGGTGTAGAGGATTATCCTGCCCATACTCCTCCGAGTGACCGCTCAGGTCCTTTGCGCCACGTCCTCCAGCGTCATGTCGCGGTAGATCTCTTCCAGCTCGAGCTGTCGCTCGCCCGAGACGCGCATGAAGATGGCGTCCGCCTCGGAAAGGACGGCACCCTCGGCCGAGCGCACCTCCGCCCGCACGGTAACCCAGCGGCCGCGGTTCTTCTCGATCATCCCGACGACGCTTACCGGCCGGAAGAGGGGCACCGGATCGCGGTAGCGTATGTTGATCTTGCCGGTCACCGCCCAGATGCCGTGGCTCATGGTGACCCAGCCCATCGCCTCATCGAGCATCGTCGCGACGAGGCCGCCGTGCATGAAGCCGGGCCACCCCTGGTGCTCCGCCTGCGGCGTGAAACGGGCCCTCACCTCGCCGTCCTCCATTTGGAAGGAGAGGTGCAGCCCCAGCGGGTTAGTCTTGCTGCAGCCGAAGCAGTAATGTCGTTCGGAAGTCTGCTCTTCCATGCCTTCTTTCGCGATCACGCGGCTCTCGCTGCGCCTTCGATTGCCGCTAGCGCCTCGCGGTGATCGCGCGGCTGCGCCAGCTCGCTGCGCGTCGTGTAGCGTATCACACCGTCCTTGTCGACGACGACGGTGAGGCGCTCCGCCAACCCCAACTCTTCGTTCCAGCAACCGTAGAGGCGCGCGACCTCGCCCTTCGCGTCCGAAAGGAGCGTGTGCTTCAGCCCCATCGCTTCCTTCCACGCCTTCAGCGTCCAGCGGCTGTCGTGGCTGGCGCTGAACACCCGCGCGCCTTTCGCCTCGAACTCCGAGTAATCGTCGCGGTAGGCGCACATCTCGGTCGTGCAGACCGGAGAGAACGCCGCCGGCAGGAAGACAAGTACTACCGGCTTGCCCCGCTGCTCTGAAAGTCGCACCATGTCGCCGTTCTCGTCCGGAAGCGCGAAGTCCGGCGCCGGCTTGCCAACTTCTATGTCTGCCATTGCAACTGCCCTCCTCCTGGACTCCCTCCCTCGAAAGGGCTGGCCGATTGGACGAAATGCTTCTCGCCTAGCTGTGCGGCTCCGTCAGGAAGCGGTGGATGCCTTCGGCTGCTCGCTGCGCGTCGGCAATTGCTGTGACGACCAGATCGGCGCCGTGAGCGCAGTCGCCGCCGGCAAAAACGCCCGGACGGCTCGTCGCGCCCGTCTCCGCATCCACAACGACTTCGCTCCAGCGGTCCGTCTTCAACCCGTCGCAGCCCTTTGCTGGCGCCTCGTCGACGCCGAAGCCGAGCGCTAGCACCACCGTGTCGGCGTCGACCAGGAACTCTGAGGCCTCAAGCGGCACCGGACGCCGCCGCCCGCTCTCGTCGGGCTCGCCCAGCTCCATGCGCTGGCATTCCATCTTCCGAACGTGCCGCGTCGCGTCGCCGAGGAGACATACCGGCGCCGCAAGGAAGTGGAACTGCGCCCCTTCCTCGCGCGCGTTCGTGCGCTCTGCCGCCCGCCCCGGCATCTCCGCCTCGGTGCGCCTGTAGACGCAGGTGACCTGCTCCGCGCCGAGTCGCAGCGCCGTACGTAGGCAGTCCATTGCAGTGTCGCCGCCGCCGATGACCGCCACCCGCCTGCCGATCTCGACCGGCCGACGCTTCGACTCCGGCAGCTTTTCCGGCGGCACGTTGGCGCGCACGAGGAAGTCCATTGCCCAGTAGACGCCGGCCAGCTCGTCGCCGGCCATCTCGTATTCGCCGTCGATTCCCCGTCCGGGAAGGGGCAGCGATGTCTCTTTCGTTGCGCCGTAGCCGAGGAAGACGGCATCGAAGCCGCCGCTGAGCAGCGCTTCTACCGTCACGTCTTCGCCGACGACCGTGCTCGGCCGGAACTCTACGCCCAGCCTCTTGAGGAAGGCGATCTTCTCGTCGACAATCGCCTTGTCCATTTTGAAACCGGGGATGCCGTACAAAAGCAGTCCGCCGGGCTCCGGCCAGGCGTCGAAGACGGTAGATGCGTGGCCTTTCTTCGCCAGCTCCTCCGCGACCGTAAGGCCCGCGGGCCCGCCGCCGATAATCGCGACTCGCTTGCCGCTGGGAGGGGCGACGGGTGGCAAAGGGCGACCGCCGTGCTGGCGCTGGTAGTCGGTTATGAACACTTCGATGCGCCCGATGGCGACGGCGCGCGAGCTCTTCGCCAGGACGCAGAATCCCTCGCACTGGCGCTCCTGTGGGCACAGCCGCGAGCACATCTCCGGCATCGGGCTCGTCTCGCGCAGCTTGTTCGCCGCTCCAACGGCGTCGCCGGCTTCCAGCAGCGCAAGGTATTCGGGGATCTTGTTATGCAGCGGGCAGGCCTTGCTGCAGGGCGCCGCCGGGCATTGGATGCATCGGCTCGCTTCCAGTCGCGCCGTGTCGCCGTCCCACGGCAGGTAGATCTCGTCCCAGTCCCTGACGCGGCTCTCCGGCGCCCGCTTGACGATTGGCTGGGGCGGCAGTTTCAGGCGCGCTTTCCTGTCGAGGGGCTGTTTGGTTTCGATCGACACGAGGCATTCCCTTCGGCTCAGATCAGTGCTCTCACTCTTAATCTTACCTGAGTCGAGCGAACGGGGGCAAGGAGTCAGGCCGGATCAGGCGGTGTTGATGGCAACGGCTGCGGCTCGGTCTCGTAGAGCGCCGCCGGATGTCGCAGCGCCGCTAGCAGCCCGCGCTTTGGCGAGAAGACCAGCGCTACCGTGAAGAAAGCTGTGGCCACCAGCACTATCGACGCGCCGGATGCGACGGAAGCGTAGTAGGAGACGTAGAGCCCAACGACAGACGATACGAACCCCAGGAGCGCGCCGCCGATCATGATCAGATGGAGCCGCCGCACCAGCAACGCGGCCGTGGCAGCGGGCGTGATGAGCATCGCCACGACGAGGATGATCCCCACCGCCTTCAGGGCGACGACAGCAGCGATTGCGATCAGCGCCAGCAGGCCGTAGTGCAGGAATCGGACCGGGATGCCGGAGGCGGCTGCCATCTCGGGATCGTAGGCGTAGAAGAGCAGCTCTTTGTAGAAGATGGCGACGACGGCGATGATCCCTGCCGCCATCGACGCGATCAGCACGAGGTCGTGCCGCCCAACGCCGAGGACGTTGCCGAAGACGAAGCTGAACAGGTCTACCGTGTAGTTGCTCTGATGGCTGATGACGACGATGCCCAGCGCGAACACGCCTACGAAGATGATGCCGATGGCGGTGTCGAGACTGAGACGCGCCCGGCGCCCCACGTAGCCGATCGCCATTGCCGTCGCGATTGCCGCGATCATCGCGCCGAGGTAGATGCTGCCGCCCAGCACAAATGCGATTGCGACGCCCCCGAACGAAGCGTGCGCCAGCGCGTCGCCGATGAACGCGAGCCCCTTGAGCACGACAAACGCGCCGATGACCGCGCTCACAACGCTCACCATCGCCAGCGCCAGCAGCGCCCGCTGCATGAAAGTGTACTGAAGGGGGTCGGATAGCCAGATCCAGATGTCATGCATGGCCGTGATGGTCCACGTAGAATCCGCCCTCGACGGGCAGCGTTATCAGATGGCTCTCGAACGTCTCGTCGAGAAGCTCCTTGGTGAACGTCTTCTCCGGCGCGCCGTAGGCTATCTTGCGCCGGTTCATCAGCAGGACGCGGTCGAAGCAGCAGTCGACGCAAGAGAGATCATGCGTTGCCATCACAATCGTCTTCCCCTCGTCGCGCAGCCCTTCGAATAGCGTTAGCAGCTCATGCTGGATCGTCGCGTCCAGGCCGGCCATCGGCTCGTCCATCAGCAGCACCAGCGGCTCTTGCGCCAGCGCCCGCGCGATGAGGACGCGTCGCTGCTGGCCGCCTGACAGCTCGCCGATCTGACGCTTGGCCAGGTCGGTGATGCCCAAGCGCTCCAGGCTCTGCTGGACGACGCGTTTGTCCTCCGCGCCGGGCCAGCGCAGCGGCCCCAGCCGGCCGAAGCGCCCCATCGTCACTACGTCGCGCACCGTCACAGGGAAGTCCCAATCGACCGCCTCCGTCTGTGGCGTGTAGCCGATGAGTCGACGCGCGCTCCCCGGCTCGCGACCGAAGATGCGGACGCGCCCCCGCCACAGCCCTTGCGTGCCGATGATGACCTTGATGAGCGTCGACTTGCCGGAGCCGTTCGGGCCCACCAGTGCCACCATGCTCGCAGCCGGCGCCTCGAACGCGATTCCCTGCAGTGCGGTGCGGTTGCCATAGCCCGCCCACACGTCCTCAACCGCCACCGCCATGCCGTCGGCGGGCTGAGTCGCTTGCCTGGATGGCAGCAGCCTCATTTCAATCCATCCACCAGGTTCTGCTCGTCGAAGCGAATCAAGTCGACATAAGAGTGAACGTCGCCGGTGTAGGCGTCGCTCAAGAGCTGCTTCACCTGGACGTGCGCCTCGTTTGCCACCGTGTCGAGGAGCTGCGGATTGAACTCGGGCTCCGCGAACACCGTCGGGACGTGCTGGGCGCGGATCTCGTCGACCAGGTTGGCGATGTCCTGCGCGCTCGCCTCCTTGCCTTCCGATTGCACGACGTACCCGAAGATTTGCAGGCCGTAGCGTTGTGCCAGGTAAGGATAGGCGTCGTGGAACGTGACCAGCTTGCGGTTCTCCGGCGGTATCGTCTGGATCGCGGCTGCGAACTCCTTGTCCAGCGCGTCCAGCTCGGAAAGGTAGGCGGTTGCGTTGGCGCGGAACGTGTCGGCGTCCTGTGGATCCGCCGCGATGAGCGCATCTCTTATGCTTTCGACGTAGTGCATTGCGTTCTGCACGTTCAGCCACAGGTGCGGGTTGCTCGCCTCGCCCTCCGCCGCGTTCCCTGCGAGGGTCGGCAGGCCAGACGACATCTCGACCACCTGCACGCCGCCGCGCACGTTATTGTAGATCAGGTCGTGCAGCGTCTGCTCCAGATTCAAGCCGTTGATCAGCACGAGGTCGGCGTCCGCCACCTTCGCTACCTGCGACGGCACCGGCTCGTAGGTGTGCGGGTCCGCGTCCGCCGGAACGAGCGCGGTGACCTGCACCTTGTCGCCGCCGACGTTCTGGATGAGGTCGGCGAAGAGGTTCAGCGACGTCACAACCCGCACCTGGCCGGAGGCGCTCTTGCCGGAGCTTCCGCCGCAGGAAATCGCCATGACCGGGAACACCAGGACTATCATAGCTACCAGAACAGCTTTGCGAGAGAGAATGCCGACCACCCGCGCCATGACCTATCCTCCTTGAATTGCTACGACGCTGAGACTTGACAGGTGGGGCATAACCCGAACAGCTCCAGTCGGTGCCCCAGGATCTCGTAGTTCGTGCGGCCGGCGAGGGCCGCCGAGACGGCGTCAAGGTCGCATTCCGCGAAGTCCTCGACGCTGCCGCAGCCGGTGCAGACCAGGTGATGGTGGTGAGCCGCAGCGCTCGGCCGGTAGCGGGGGGTGCCGTCTTCCAGCAGTACGCGACAGATCAGGCCGAGCTCGACGAGCAGCCGGATGGTACGGAAGACGGTCGCCCGGCCGAGCCGCGGCAAACGTAGCTGCATGTCCGCGACGCTGAACGGCTCGTCGCCCGCCAACGCCTCGTCGACAACGGCGCGACGGCTGGCGGTGAGCCGTAGCCCCCTGGCCTTCAGCAGTTCCTCAATAGTGGCTTGTTTCGTCTTCATTGAAGTGATACCTGGTATCAATACCCCAAGATAGATCGGCCTTCCGGGCTTTGTCAAGCCCCCCAGGCGGAAACTGACCTGCCCCCCGAAGACGAGCCCAACCCCAAGGTTACTTAGGGCGGACAGGTCACTATGGCTGCGGGGCTAACATTCAGTGTTGTGCCGGCAACGGGGGCAAATCAGTGGCCGTTGGCCAAGGGGAACTGGTAGCATGTATAGGGAATTCCGGTACGCCGGAGTGGGAGAAGGCATTTGACGTGAAATGAGAGGCGGAGAGGGCACCAATGGCTAACCTGCTCTTGACCATCAGGATCGGCCTCAACCCGGACATCGGGCACATCGGGGGTTTCCTGCTGACCTGGCACGGCATGATCACCGCCCTCGCCATCCTCCTCGGCGTTTGGGTCGGCGTGTGGTTCGCCCGCCGCGCCGGGTTCACCGAGGACGACGCCTACGCCGTCGCCCTCGTCTGTGTCCCTGCCGGCATCATCGGCGCCCGCGTTCTCTTCGTCCTCGAAAACAGGGAACTGTTCGCCGGCCACCTATTGGATGTGTTTCGGATAAACGAAGGCGGCATATCGCTTTACGGCGCCCTGATTGCCGGGGTCGGCGCCGGTGTTACATACGGCATCTGGAAGAAACTGCCCCTCCTCGTGGGTTTGGACGCCGCCGCTTTCGGAGGGATCCTCGGCCAGGGGGTCGGCCGCATCGCCTGCCTCTCCACCGGCGACATCTTTGGCAAGCCCAGTTCACTGCCTTTCGCGGTTGAGTACACCAACGTCAACAGCCCCGCCTTCGCGCGCGGGCCGATGCAGTTCGTCACCGCCTACGAAGTCCTGGGCGACTTCTTGATCTTGGGCCTCCTCCTGCTGCTCTGGAAACTGAAGGTGTTCAAACGCAATGGCATTCTCTTTTTCCTCTACGCCGGGCTCTACGCGGCGTTGCGCTTTGGCATCAGCTTCATGCGCCTCGACAAGGAAGTTTTCGGCGGCCTTCGCATGGCCCAACTGATCGCCCTGGCGGTCATCGCCGTATCCGTAGTGGCCCTCGCCCTCATCTCTTTCCGCGGGAGGCGGGCCCCGGTGGCTGTCCCGGCGGCTGACGCCCCGCCGGCAAGAGGCCGCGCTGAGCTTTAGACAGCCGGAGCCTTCTTTGCTGCGACCGGTGGCTTATCGCCGAAGACGGTAGCCCGGCCGAGCCGCGGCAAACGTGGCTGCACGTCCGCGACGCTGAACGGCTCGTCGACAACGGCCTTCCGGGCTTTGTCAAGCCATATCCGTGGAATTCTTCGCGAGGATGTTATACTGAAGGCCGCCGAATCTTGAAACCACGGTGCGCCTTCAGGTAAAGAAATGACGTCACGAAAGCGTCTGTTCCTGCTCGCCGCTGCAACCCTCGGCACCGCCTGGAGCTATTCCAGCCGGCGGATGCGTCGTTGGGAAGACACCGACCTGGCGACGGCCAGCAAGCCGGGCCGGGAGGTCCACGTCGATGGCGTCCGCCTCCACCACGTCGAAGCGGGGGGAGGGCCGGCGCTCTTGCTGCTGCATGGGCTCAACGGTTCCACCTTCAGCTTCCGTCTGCTGATGCCCTACCTGGCGTCCCATTTCCGCACCATCGCCCTCGACCTCAAGGGCTTTGGTTACTCGGACCGGCCCCCCGGCGGCGACTATTCCCTCAGCGAGCAGGCGCGGCTTGTCGCCGGCTTCCTGGACGCCCTGGGAATAGAGAAAGCATTCGTGCTCGGCCATTCGCTGGGCGGCGCCGTGGCGATGCGACTCGCCCTGGCCTACCCGGAGCGGGTCGAGCGGCTCATCCTCGTCTCTGCCGCTGACGACAGCGAGCTGCGACGCGGCCTCCGCAGCGCGCGCCTCATCCGGCCGCTGCTGCCGGTTGTCGCCGCCTTCACGCTGCAGAACCAGCGCTTTCGCCGCGTGTCCCTTCGCAGCGCCTGCTACGACCCCGCGTTCATCACGCCGGAGCTGATGGAAGGCTACCTGGCGCCGACCCACATCCGCGGTCACCTGCGCGCGCTCGGCTCGCTGATGGTGGACCGCCGCCTCGACGCGCCCCTGGACGTCGCATCCATCACCCAGCCGACGCTCATCATCTGGGGGGCCGCCGATCGCTGGATGCCGTTCGTTCACGGCGAACAACTGCGGGCCCTGATCCCCGGCGCCGGCTTCGTGCTCATAGAGAAAGCGGGCCACCTGGTCCTGGAGGAGCAGCCACAAGCGTGCTCGCGCACTATAATCGGTTTTCTGAAGGGCGAAAACGCGGAGAGCCCGCCGGCCGAAGTGCAAGCTTGATCGTTGGGCCGTATAATCGGCACACTAGATAGTTGAGGCAGACGAATGCAACCACGAAGAGCAAAAAAGAAGCAAGTATCGACTGGGCGCGCCTGGGTTCCCATAGCGCTTATTGGCGGGGGGGCCATCCTCGTCGTTGTCTTGATCGTGATTGTGAGCAACGTTGTCGGCGGCGGCGGCAGTAGCGTCAGCGCCACAAGAGCCACGCCCGGCCCAACGCACACGGCGCCTCAAACTGACGCGTCTGCCGGCCAGGACAGCGCCCCGGCCACGCTCATCGAGTACTTCCGCTTCGACTGCTCGCACTGCGCGGACTACACGGAGAACACCGCCCCCAGCATCGAGAAAGACTACGTCGATACCGGCAAGCTGAGGATTGTCTTTCACCCGCTGGCGCTCAGCGGTGATGTGCTGACGGCGTCGGAGGCGGCGCTGTGCGCCGGCGAACAGAGCCACTACTGGGACTATCATGACCTTCTGTTCGCCAATTTCTCGACGCTCAACCCTTACAGCAAGGACAATCTCAAGCAGTACGCCAAAGACCTTGGCCTGGACACCAGCGCCTTCAACTCCTGCCTCGACTCCGATAAGTACAAGGACCAGATCGTCAACGAGACCAACAGCGACCTCTCGGCCGGCGTCAACTCCACGCCCACTTTCTACCTGGGCCAGACGAGCGTCGTCGACAGCGAATCTCTCCCATTCCCCGGCGCAACGCAGATCATCGGCGCCGAAGCCTATAGCGTGTTCAAGGCCGACATCGACAAGGTGCTTGCGGGTCCGTGATGGGAGAGGTCGACGTGGTGGGGGATGAGGACGGCGCCATGGTCGCCGCCGGACCCTGGGAGAAGCTGGTCGCCGGCCTGATCGCGCTGCTGGCTGTGGCTGGGACTGGTGTCGCCGGCTACCTGACCTACGTCCACTGGTTCAACAAGCCCATCGCCTGCGCCGGCTTCTACACCTGCGAGACGGTTGCCCAGAGTAGCTACGCTTGGATCGGCGGCATACCGGTCGCCTTTTTCGGGCTGCTTGGCTACCTGGCGATACTGGCGGTCGCGCTCTTCTGGCTGGCCACAGGCAATCGCTTTGAGGGCCGGCCGCTGCTCCTGGTGTGGGGGATGAGCCTCGCCGGCGTCGCCTACTCCGCTTACCTCACTTACGTGGAGCTCTTCGTCATCGACGCCGTGTGCATCTGGTGCGCGAGTTCCGCCGTCATCATGACGGCCGTGTTCCTGGTCTCTAGCGCCGCGTTGCTGCTGCTGGGCCGCGAGAGCGAGTTCGTCGAAGACTAGACGGGCGTCCCGCGCAGCCCCAGCTCGTCCGCTATCCCCTTCAGCGCTTCCGTTACCTCGGCGATGTGCTCGTTGAGGTCGACGCCCATCGCCTCCGCGCCGTTGACGATGTCGTCACGGTTGACCGCCCGCGCAAAAGCCTTGTCCTTCATCTTTTTGCGGACCGACGAGGGCTCCACGTCCAAGATGCTCTTGCTGGGTCGCACCAGCGCCACCGCGATAATGAAGCCGGAAAGCTCGTCGACGGCGTAGAGCGTCTTCTCCATCATCGAATCGCGGGACAGGTGCAGGTGCTCGGCGTGGCTCAGCGCCGCCCGGATGATATCCTCCGGCACGCCGCGCTCGCGCAGGATCTTCGCGCCGTCCTGGGGATGCTGGTCCAACGTCGGGTGGATCTCGTAGTCGAAGTCGTGCAGCAGGCCAACGACCGCCCACTTCTCCTCGTCATCGCCGTACTTGCGGGCGTAGTGGCGCATCGCCGCCTCAACGGCGAGGCCGTGCTTGCGCAGGCTATCGCTCTTCGTGTACTCGCAGAGCAACTCCCAGGCCTCTTCTCGCTTCATGTCGTGTCTCCTGTGGTCGAACGTCAGGCCGGCGCCGCTAGGGGCTGGTGGTCAGCGAGTAGGAGTAGTGCGCCTCCTCGGTCGTGCCCTGGCTGTCCGCCGCGATGATGATGACGTATTTCGTCGGTCCTTGTGCGGACCCGGCCAGCGGGATGGTGGCGTCGTTCGAAGCGTCCAGTTGCACCTTCTGCGCCGGCGAGCCCGCTGTGACGTTGAGGAGCTGCACTTCGAACTGCTGCGCGATCGGTGCGTCGATGCGCTGGAAGCCGTTCGCCTGCCAGTCGCCGTTCGTCTCCGCGTCGTCCGAGAAGCCGATCTCCGGCACGCTCACGTCGTCGATGGCCCAGCCTTCTCCGCTCACGCCGCCGTCCGTCACGTACTCGAACCGCAGCATCACTTTCTTGCCGGCGTACGGCGTGAGGTCCATCGACTCTGCGACCCATTGCGGCGATTGGCCGCCGCCGCTCTCGCCGCTGTAGGCCGGCCCGTACGCCTGCTTCACCGGGTCGTCGTTGCTCGTTTGTTTGCCGCTCAGCGCCTGCCAGGTGGCGCCGTCGTCGGTCGACACTTCGACATAGCCGAAGTCGTACCAGTGCTCGATGTCGAACCACGTCCAGAAGTTGAGCGTTGCCTTGTTCACCGACGTCAGGTCGAGCTCGCGCGTCAGCGTCGTGTCGATGTCGTCGCCGCGGCCGGACCACCACTGGCCGGTGCCGCTGTGCGGCTGGTCCGATAGCAGCGGCACGGTCTGCGCGCCGTTGAAGGTGAACGTCCCCGACTGCCCCGGCAGATCGACCTCGACGTAGTTCGCCGCGAACTGGTGCACCGTCGTATCGGCGCTCTTCGGCCCGTCGAGCGTGGTGGTCGTGGCAACGCGCTGATCGGCCGCCAGGTAGCCCTGCGGCCCGCCCGTGTAGTTCGCCACCGTCCAGTCGGCGAAGATGTCGTCGAAGCTTGGCTCGTCGTGCTTTTGCAGGAAGTCCTCGATGCCGCTGATCCCTTTGGCCGTCTCGAAGACAATATCGTGCAGCGTGCTCGCGCCGCCGCTGCGCAGCGCCAGGTAGCGGAAGAATAGGCCGGCGGCGCCATAGTGGGCGTAGTTGTCGCCGTTAAGGTTCCAGACAGTTAGCTGCGTGTCAGGCTGCTTGAGGAACGGACCGCGGAAGTCGTCGCTTTGCCCGGCGAGGTCCCCCGAGACCACGGAATTGCCTTCGTTGATCCAGACATCCTCGCGCGGATTGCCGTTGAAGTGGATGAGATGCTGGAGCTCGTGGGCGATTACGGAGGTGTAGGCGTCGCTGCCCATTCCCAGCGACAGGTCCAGGTAAAGCATCTCCCGCTCGTTGCTGATTGGGGCCAGCGCTTTCGGGTACTCATCTATGTCCGAGAAGTAGCCGGCCGCGCCTTCGAGCTGGCCGTTGAAGACGGTGATGTGCGTATCGTTGTCGATGCCCGGGCTGCGCTCGCTGCCGAAGGTGCTCGTCACGACAGGATAGACTTCGTTCTCAAACCGCTCCCCGGCCGTGTTGATGTCATCGGAGGAGACCGACTGCCCGTCTTGGACGTAGAAATAGGCGTGCGGCGTCACCAGTTGCAGCGTGGCCGAGACCAGTTGCACAACCGGCGGCTGGTCGCCGGCGGCTCCCGGCTGTGGCATCAAGACAAGGTTGAAGGTGCGTTTGTCGCCGACGCTCAGGCTCTGCGGCAGCGGGTTGACCGGATCGGCGGGCGGCGTTTGCACTCCCTTGAGCCGGACCGCCAGGTCGAGCATGTCGCGGGAGGGCAGGGTGTCCGTTTCGGGCGTGGGCCCGACCGCGGACGTCGGCGTTGCGACGGCCGTGGCGGTAGCCGGAACGGGCGTCGCAACGCTGTTTCCGCTGCTGCCGCAGGCGACCGCGCCGACGGCAAAGATCAGCCCGAGGAAAAGCAAAGCAGCCGAACGCATTACGTTGCGGCTGCTCAGAGCCGGCTTGCCGCCGGTATTGTCACTTCGCTCGAGGGTGTGCTTTCTCGTAGACCTGGCGCACCATGTCGTCAGTGAGCTTCGTGTAGACCTGCGTCGTCGACATGTTTGCATGCCCCAGAAGCTCCTGGACGTTACGTAAAGGCGCGCCGCCCCTCAGCATATGGGTGGCGAAGCTGTGGCGCAAGGTGTGAGGAGTTACCGACTTGTTGATCGCGGCCTTCTTCGCGTAACCCTTGAGTATCAGCCAGAACCCCTGCCGCGTGAGGCGATCGCCGCGCCGGTTAACGAAGAGCGCCAGCTCATGCGCATCATGTACCAGCCGCGGTCGCGAGTCGCCCAGGTACTCCTCGATGGCCTCGAGCGCGTCCTTGTGGATGGGTATCGTGCGCTCCTTCGACCCTTTGCCCATGCAGCGAACGTGCGGCGCGTCGGCGTTCGTGTGAACGCTGCTCATATCCAGCGATACGAGTTCAGTCACGCGCATGCCAGTCGCGTACAGGAGCTCGAGCATCGCCTTGTCGCGCTTCGCCTCCGGTGTAGCGGAGCGGGCCGGCTGCTCGAGCAACTCGTCGACCTCTTTGATCGAGAGGGGCTTTGGCAGCGACTTGGGGACGCGGAAGCCGACGTTCTCGGTCGGGTTCTGCTTGACGACGCCCTCTACCTGGTGGAGGAAGGCGAAGAAGGCCTTTATCGCCGCGATCTTGCGGGCGACTGTAGCCTCGGCGTACTGGCGACGCTTCAGGTCGGATATGTATTCGACGACGGCGGCGCGGTTAACGCCGCTCCACAGTGGATCGCCGTTGCCGTTGCGCGAGGCGGAGAGGTAGCCGTGAAACTGTGTTAGATCGATGCTGTAAGCGGCGATTGTGTTGGCGGAGGAACCCTTTTCGACCGATAGATAGTGAAGGAACTGACCAACTTGGTCGTCCATGACCTCACCTCGCCTTTACCTTGCTTCGAAATGGTGGGGAAGAGCGAGCCCATTTTACCACAGCGTTAACCATTGTCCATGATGGAGCGCGAGGAAATTATGGTAATTTTTCGCGACGACGGCGCGGTTGCGGCTCGGCGGGTGACCGTGGGCTCAGGAAGGCGGCGACAAGCGAGGATAAGCGATGTCGAGTCCAGTCCGCAGAGGCGGGGGACGGACTCAACCCGAAGCCGACTCCTCTTCCGGCCAGGCCTCCTCGCCGATGAGCGGCACGAATCGACATGGCCCGTGGCGGCGCACCCTGACGGCCTCCGGCTCGCGCGTCACGGACAGAAGCTGCTGGATTTGCCGCCGCCCGACGGGGATGACCAGCCGGCCGCCTACTGCAAGCTGCTCGACGAGCGGACGCGGGATACGCGGCGCCCCGGCAGTTACCAGGATGCCGTGGTAGGGCGCCTCCTCCGGCCAGCCCAGCGCTCCGCTCGCCACGTGCACGACGACGTTCGTGTACCCGAGCCGGCGCAATCGCTCGGCGGCGAGCTCCGCCAGGTCCGGCAGCCGCTCCACGGTCACCACCCGCGCCGCCAGCTCGGCGAGGATAGCCGCCTGGTAGCCGGAGCCCGTCCCGACCTCCAGCACTTTTTCGCTGCCCTTAAGATGAAGCAGCTCCGTCATCGTCGCTACCATCAGCGGCTGCGATATCGTCTGCCCGAGGCCGATAGGAATCGGACGGTCTTCGTAGGCTAGATGACAAAATTCAGGTGGAACGAACTCCTCGCGGGGGACGCGGGCTATCGCCCGTAAGACGCGTTCATCGCTGACCTCCGACCGCATACCCTCGACCATCGCGAGTCGAGCGCCGGCGAAATCGATCTCCATCTCAGACTCCATCGACTCTATTCCCACTCTTCCCTTACGATAGCACAAGCTCAAGCGGTCCCCAATCGCGACCGATGATATAATGCGACCTTCGGCCGCCGTGGGGAAAATACTTCGAGCGAGTGGACGACGATGCCTTCACACTATGATATTGGGACTTCCGGCTGGGTATACAAGCACTGGCGCGGCTCTTTCTACCCGCCGGACTTGCCCGCGCGCTACTGGTTTGAGTTCTACAGCAAGCACTTCTGCACTGTCGAGGTGAACAACAGCTTCTACCGTCTGCCCTCAGAAGACACCTGGCGAAAGTGGGGAAAGTCGGCGCCACGCGGCTTCCAGTTCGCCGTGAAGGCCAGTCGCTACATGACTCACGTGAAGCGGTTGAAGGACTGCGAGGAGCCGCTGCAGAACTTCCTCGCCCGCGCTCGACTGCTCGGCCACACGCTGGGTCCGGTGCTTTACCAGTTGCCGCCCAACTTCCATTACAAGACGGAAAACGTTGAGCGTCTCACTGCGTTCCTTTCGCTGTTGCCGACCGATATGCGCCACGTTTTCGAGTTCCGCCACGACTCTTGGTTCAACGCCGAAGTCTTCTCGCTGCTGCGAGTGCACAACGCTGGCTTCTGCGCCTTCCATATGGCAGGCTGGGAGACGCCTTTGGAAGCGACCACCGACTTCGCCTATCTCCGCTTTCACGGCGCCGACAGTGTTTACGGCGGCTCCTATCCGGACGGCGATCTGGCGATTTGGGCGGGCCGCCTGCGCGATCTTCCCGAGGACGTCCGGCAGGTGTTTGTGTATTTCAACAACGATGCGAACGCCTATGCCGTCCAGAACGCGAAGACGCTAAGCGAGTACGTGACGCCGTTCGCGGTCAAAGAGGACCTCGACGACGAGGAGGATGACGAGGAGGAAGCGATCAACTCCTAGGCCCCTTTTCGCCGATCCTCTGGAGACTTCGGCGCGCGATCAATGTGCGCCACCGCAACAGGCGGACATTGTTGTGGTATTATCCACCCCAAGACCTTCAGCAATATCCGGACACATACAGATGGCATTGAATCCCGAGGAGAGCCGGTGCTCGACGCCCGCTCTGCAAGCAGCCGACCCTCATGTTGCGTCGACTTTTCATGTCGCCTTCGCAACGGCAGTGGGGTGTGCGATGGCGCGATCTTGTCTATGCTCCTCGTCCGCCGAGGCGGGATCGTCGCGAGGAATTGAGAGCCCCGTGCTAGAGGTACTCCTTCACCCGCTCTGCCAGCGACCGCGTGAACCCAACCGTCGACGCAATCTCGTCGACGCTTGCCTCTCGTATCTCCCGCACCGAGCCGAACTTCCGCAGCAGTGCCCGCTTGCGCTTCGGTCCCACGCCCGGTATTGCGTCGAGCACCGAGCGCGTCCCGGCCTTCTGTCGCACATTGCGATGGTACGTGATCGCAAACCGATGCGCCTCGTCGCGGACGCGTTGCAGCAGGTAGAGCGCCTGCGACGTGCGCGACAGCACGATCGGCTCCGAAACGTCCTTCACATAAAGCTCTTCCTGTTGTTTCGCCAGCCCGGCGGCCGGAATGAACGGCGCGCCCGCCTCCCGCAGCACGTCGAGCGCAGCGTTGAGCTGTGGCTTGCCGCCGTCGACGATTAACAGGTCCGGCAGTGCGCCCCAGCCTTCCGCCTGCGCCGACTCCTGCGCCTCTACCGCCTGGGCCGCCCGCTTGAAGCGACGCCGCAGCACCTCCGCCATCATCGCCACGTCGTTCGCGCCTTCGACGCTCTTGATCCGGAAGCGACGGTACTCCGCGCGCCGCGGCCGCCCGCCGATGAAGACGACCATGCTGCCGACCGGATGCGCGCCCATGATATCGGAGATGTCGTAGCACTCGATGCGATTCGGCAGGGCAGGCAGGTTGAGCTCCTCCTGGAGTTCCTCCAGCGCCTGCCGCGTCTTGCCGGTATCCGTCAACCAGAGCAACCGCGCCACATCGAGCGCCTCGCGGGCGTTGTCCGTCGCCATCGCAATCAGACGGCGCTTGTTGCCGCGCCTCGGCGTCACCAGCTTCACGCGACCACCGCGTCGCTCCGACAGCCAGTCCTCGATCTCCGCCGTCTCTGGTATCTCCAGCGGCAGCAGGACCGTGCGCGGGACGTATGTCGACGACTCGTAGAACTGCTTGAGGAAGCCGTTCATCACCTCCGCGTCGGGCTCGCCCTTCGCGCCGTCCAGCGGGAAGTGATCGCCGCCGATCATCTTCGTCCCGCGGACGAACAGCACCTGCGCTACCGCCTCGCCGTCCGACCGCGCCAGACCGAAGACGTCTTCGTCCGTCGGCCGCGCATACGCTGTCACCTGGGCCTCCGAAACGTTTTCGATAGCGTGGATCTGGTCCCGCAGGATCGCCGCGCGCTCGTACTGCATGTTCCGCGACGCCTCGTCCATCTGCGCCCGCAGCGCCCGTAGCACGTTCTCCGTGCGCCCTTCGAGGAAGAGGATGACCTGCCGGATCACCTCGTCGTACTCCCCCTCCGAGCAGGCGCCGGAGCAGGGCGCAATGCAGCGGCCGATGAAGAAGTCCAGGCAGGGCCGGGGCCGGTCGCCGGTCACCTCCTCGGTGCACGGCCGCCAGGGGAAGAGCCGCTTCACTACGTCGAGCGTCCGGCGCACCGAGCTGGCGCTGGCGTACGGCCCGAAATAGCGTCCGCCGTCGTTTTCGATCCGCCGCGTAATCTCAACGCGCGGCCAATTGTTCTGCACGTCGATCTTCAGGTACGGGTAGTGCTTGTCGTCCTTCAGGCGCACGTTGAAGACGGGCTGATGCCGCTTGACCAGCGTCGCCTCCAGGTGCAGCGCCTCCTGCGCCGTGTTCGTGACGATGTAATCGAAATCGGCGATGCTCGAGGCCAGCGCCCGCACCTTCGGCTCCATGCTCCGCGGCGAGCCGAAGTACGAGCGCACGCGATTCCGTAGCGCCGCCGCCTTGCCGACGTAAATGACGCGTCCCTCTTCGTTGCGGAAGATGTAGACGCCGGGCTTGTTCGGCAGCGCGCCTACGCGCTCGATCAAGGGTTGCTTGGTCGCGATCATTGGTATACTCATTGTAGGCCGGGCCTCAATGCCGTCTCAAGTGACGCTGCTGCGCCTGTCGCCAAGCCCGGCCAGCGGATCCAGTCGTTAAGGCGCTGCCGGCGCTGGCTGGCACATTCTCCAGGGAGGGAGAACATGAAACTCATCAACGACTTCAAGGCATTCTTGCTCAGGGGCAACGTAGTCGATCTTGCCATCGCGGTCGTGATCGGCGCAGCGTTCGGCGCGGTGGTCACGGCGTTGGTCCAGGACTTCGTGACGCCGCTGATCGCGGCCATCGGTGGCCAGCAGGACTTCTCCGTCCTGGCCTTCACGGTCCACAACAGCACCTTCCGCTACGGCGACTTCATCAACAAAACGATCACCTTTGTGATGATAGGCGCGGTGGTCTTCTTCCTGATCGTCGTGCCGCTGAACGCTTATCTTGCGCGCTCGCGAAAAGAGCCGCCGCCCGACCCGACAGTCCGCAAATGCCCGGAGTGCTTGAGTAACATACCAGCCGAAGCGCGTCGCTGCGCATACTGCACGTCGGAGGTGACGCCGGCAGTCTGATCAGATTCCGCGGGTTTGACACCCTCAGAAAGCCTTTGCTATCATCGATTCGCCGTTAGCGTTATTCGTTGGCAGCGCACTCGCCGAAGGTGTGGCAGCGTAGCTCAGTCGGTAGAGCAGGGGACTCATAAGCCCTTGGTCGGGGGTTCAAATCCCTCCGCTGCCACCAATTCGCCTCTTCCGCCCCGGTCAGCTTAGGAGGCTTGCGGTCTTTTCACGGGAAGTCGTGCTAGGATAGGGGACACATGGATAGAGAAGCCGTCGAACGAGCAAAACAGCACTTCGGAGCCCTCGTCGAAGAGCAACTGACGCGCGTCGAGCGCATGAAGGCCGACAACGGCTGGGCCGACTACTCCTCGCTCCGACCGCTTGTCATCGGCGTCTGCGGCGGCGACGGCATTGGACCCTACATCTCGCGCGAATCGCAGCGCGTCCTGGAGTACATCCTCGCGCCCGAGGTGGAGCGCGGCGACATTGTCTTCAAGACAATCGACGGCCTCACCATCGAAAACCGCGCCGCTCAGCTCAAGGCCATCCCTGACGACGTTCTCGACGAGCTCAAGCAGTGCCACGTCATCCTCAAAGCGCCGACGACGACCCCTCGCGCCGGCGATCCCTGGCCCAACATAGAGAGCGCCAACGTCGCCATGCGCCGCGCCCTCGACCTGTTCGCCAACGTTCGCCCCGTCAAGATTCCGGCGCAGGGCATCGACTGGACGTTCTTCCGCGAGAACACCGAGGGCGCCTACGTCATGGGCAGCCGCGGCATCCACGTCACCGAGGACCTCGCTTTCGACTTCACGGCGGTCACCAGCCAGGGCAGCGAGCGCATCATCGAGATGGCCTTCGACTACGCTCGCAAGCACGACAAGAAGCGGGTCACCGTCGTCACTAAGGCCAACGTCATCAAGACCACCGACGGCAAGTTCCTGGAGACGGCCAGGAGCATCGCCACCAATTATCCCGAAATCGAGTGGGACGACTGGTATATTGACATAATCCCGGCCAAGCTCGTCGACCCCAAGCGCCGCTCCCACTTCCGCGTCGTCGTCCTGCCCAACCTTTACGGCGACATCCTGACCGACGAGGCCGCCGAGCTTCAGGGTGGCGTCGGCACGGCCGGCAGTGCCAACATCGGCCGCCACTACGCGATGTTCGAGGCGATTCACGGCAGCGCACCCCGCATGGTCGAAGAGGGGCGTGTGGAATACGCCGACCCTAGCGGGCTCATCCGCGCCGGCGCCATGCTCCTCAACCACATCGGTTACGCCGACCGCGGCCGCCGTCTGGAGATGGCTCTCGAAATCTGCGATACGTTCGAGAAGAAGATGGTCGTCACCGGCCGCCCGACCGGCGTGAAAGGCTCTGAGTTTACCGATTACCTCCTCGCGACGCTGAAGGACCCGCGCCTGGAGGAGCGCTGGCGCGACTACCAGGCGACGCAGCCAGCCCCGTCTTAGGCGACGCAGCCCGAATCGGATCCTTCGTCGGCCAAACCTCGTCATCGAGGTTTTTCGGTTGACAGGCCCTCTCCTCGTTGGATAGAATCGTGAACGGGAGCGGGCGGTTAGCTCAGTTGGTACGAGCGCTTCCTTCACACGGAAGAGGTCACAGGTTCGAGCCCTGTACCGCCCACCAGACTAGGTGGTGAGCGGTCGCCTGAGGCGACAGGTCACAGGTTCGAGCCCTGTACCGCCCACCAGACTAGGTGGTGAGCGGTCGCCTGAGGCGACAGGTCACAGGTTCGAGCCCTGTACCGCCCACCAGACTAGGTGGTGAGCGGTCGCCTGAGGCGACAGGTCACAGGTTCGAGCCTGTGCCGCCCACCAGACTAGGTGGTGAGCGGTCGCCTGAGGCGACAGGTCACAGGTTCGAGCCCTGTACCGCCCACCAGACTAGGTGGTGAGCGGTCGCCTGAGGCGACAGGTCACAGGTTCGAGCCTGTGCCGCCCACCAGACTAGGTGGTGAGCGGTCGCCTGAGGCGACAGGTCACAGGTTCGAGCTCTGTACCGCCCACCATGCAGGCCCTGCCGAAGTGGCGGAATGGCAGACGCGCTACGTTCAGGGCGTAGTGTCCGCAAGGGCGTGTGGGTTCAAATCCCACCTTCGGCACCATTGAAAAGCGAATCGAGACGGACCGGACCGTCCGTCGCCCGAACGTTGATTGGGGCGCTCGTAGCTCAGCTGGATAGAGCGCAGCCCTGCGGAGGCTGAGGCCGTGGGTTCGAATCCCGCCGGGCGCACCATCGACCGATACCTTGCGACAGAGGCCCGTGCCCCGGCGCGGCTGGGTCCCCTCCGGTGGGATAGAGCGGTCGCCTCAGGCGACAGGCCGTGGGTTCGAATCCCGCCGGGCGCACCATCGACCGATACCTTGCGACAGAGACCCGTGCCCCGGCGCGGCTGGGTCCCCTCCGGTCGGATAGAGCGGTCGCCTCAGGCGACAGGCCGTGGGTTCGAATCCCGCCGGGCGCACCATCGACCGATACCTTGCGACAGAGGCCCGTGCCCCGGCGCGGCTGGGTCCCCTCCGGTGGGATAGAGCGGTCGCCTCAGGCGACAGGCCGTGGGTTCGAATCCCGCCGGGCGCACCATCGACCGATACCTTGCGACAGAGACCCGTGCCCCGGCGCGGCTGGGTCCCCTCCGGTCGGATAGAGCGGTCGCCTCAGGCGACAGGCCGTGGGTTCGAATCCCGCCGGGCGCACCATCGATCCGTCCATTCCGTCGGCCGCTGCTTTCATTGAACCTCGCTTCCTCCCGATGTATAATCCCAACAGAAGTTGATCAAGGTGGAGAAACGATGAGCAGACAGCCCGCCGGCAAGCCTCGAGACAAACGAAAAGGACGAAGGCGTATCGTTCCGCCGCCTGCGGCAGCCCGCGCGCGGGTCGCCCCTATCTCCAGCGCAACGAAAGTTGCCGAGTCGACGTCGACGACGACGTTGGCGGCGCCAGCGCGTCGCGTGCCCGGCATGATGGACTTCAGCTACGTCGGATCCGAAGTCCGACGCATCTTCGTTTTCATGGCCTGCATGCTTACGCTGATAATCGTCCTCTCTCTCGTCTTCCGCTAGGATCCTGGGGAGAAGAAAGCAGCCGAGACTGGAAAGCCTCGGCTTTTCACTTCTGGCGACCAGAAATCTAGCGAAGTCGCCCGATGGCCACCACGATCGCCAGCCCCACGGTGACGTAGCCGAAGAGGTCGCTGGCCGCTAGCAGCCCGGATCCCTGAAGGACGTTCCGAAGCAGATAAGCTATGACGACGCCGCACGCCGCCGTCCCCTGCAGCACGGCGCCCCGCTTCCGGTTCGAAGCCCAGCTTACCCCCTCGCCGATCCCGTACCCTAATCCGATTGCGAAGAACAGCGCGAAATAGGAGATGATCGATCCCCGCCGCGGCAGCAGCAGCCACCATAGAATCCCGCCGAGAACGCCGCCGACCACTGCTGTTCCAATCGCCCGCAAGAGATAGGGCAGTGCCACGTCGTAGGTTGGGATGCGACGCAGATGGGCGCACTCGCGACAGCGCGCCCCGACGTCTGTGTGCACCAGGCAGCGCGGGCAGATCGGCTTGCCGCAGCGGCTGCAAGCCAGCTCCGTCTCTACGCCCGGATGCGTCGCGCACTGCACGTTCAACCGCCTCCATTCCGTCGCCAGATTCACTAGCTATTATCGCACTACAATTGAGTAACATCACCCTTAACATTCTCTATCCCCAGCCGATACTCCAACAGAAAGACGTATGTCCATTGGCATACGCTCATCGGTCGAGTCCGGAAAAAACGTAGGATTCGACAAGAAACGAGAGAGGGAGCGGCTTTTGCGACAGGGAGGTCGTGAGCCCGGACGTGGCGCCCCGGGAGGGGCCGCAGACGGGACACAAGGCTTCCGGCGCGGGCATGAAGGAGGCTGAAGCCGCCAAGCCCTCCGGAGAGGGGGCGTACGACAATGATTAAGCGAATTCTCATTAGCATGGTAGCCATCAGCACGCTCGCCGCCTGCGTAAGCCTCGGAGGAGGACTTTCGCTGTTCACTCAGAGCGTCGACAACGGCGGCAACACGTTCACGAGCGGCAGCGTCATAATCAGCACGAGTCCGGCCAGCGCGTTCATCACGATGAGCAACATGGCGCCCGGCGATACCGTCACTGACCAACTGACGATCTCCAACGACGGCACGCTCCAGCTTCGCTATGCGATGACGACCGTCGCCACGAACGTCGACAGCAAGAACCTCGCAGATGCTCTGACGCTGGTCATCAAGGAGAAGGGCACCGACTGCGCAACGTTCGACGGCACAACACTCTACAGCGGATCGCTCGGGGACGGCGCCATCGGCGATCCGGCGACCGGCGGCGACCCCGGCGACCGAGTGTTGGATGCGGCCACCAGCGAGGCCCTGTGCTTCAAGGTGACGCTCCCTTCGGACGCCACCGGACCTGAGGCCGCTGCCACGACCGCGACGTTCACGTTCGCAGCAGAGCAGACGACGAACAACCCGTAGGAGAGGCTTGGGCAAGGGGCTGGAGGTAAGGATGCCGCGCTGGTTCCCTGACGTACGCCAACGACTTGTCCCGCTGAGCAAGGGCCTCGCCCTTGCCGGCTGGGCGTACCTGGTCGCGGCGCTGGCCATCATCGTCCTGCTTGTCGTCCCCTCGATTCTGGCCTTCTTCGGCTACCGCGCCTACGTCATCTACGGCGGCAGCATGGGCTCGGCGCTCCGCACCGGCAGCATCGGCATCACCAGGAAGATTGAGCCCGACGCGATCAAGGTTGGCGACATCGTCGCTATCAAGAGGTCCGCCAACGCCAGCCCAATTCTGCACCGCGTCATTGGGATCGATACCAGCGACGGCACGCGCAAGTTCATCACTCGCGGCGACGCCAATAAGGAGCCAGACTCGCCGGTGGCCCTCTATGGCCCCGGTGATCGAATCGTCTTCAGCATTCCCTGGGCAGGCTACCTTGTGCATTTCGCCCGCGGGCCCGTCGGCCGCACCCTTCTCCTATTCATCCCAGCGGCGCTGCTAGCCGGAATCGTCCTGTGGCAAACGTGGAAGGAGGGCCCGCCGCGTCCATACTTCAGCGAGGAGCCTCAATGCTAGACCGGGCGAAGCTCCTGCTCGCCTCCACGCTGATAGCCGGGGCAGCTGCCTGGAGCTGTGGGTCGTAGCGTCAAGGGAAGGCGATGCCTATGCTCGTCCGGCCCGGAATGCTTATCGCCCTGGCGCTCGCCCTTGCGGGCACCGGTCTGACGGCTGGTGCCCCGGGGAAGGGCCTCGGCTTGTCTTCCGACCAGGCCGACAACTCCGGCAACACCTTCACCAGCGCCGCGTCCTTCTGCCGGTCTAACAGCACCGGCTTGCTTGATCCGTCGGCCAACGCGGCGGACACCGGCGGCAACGGCGACGGCTTCGAGCTGAATCCGACCAACGCCTATGCGGACGGCGGCGGCTACGCCAGCAACGTCAACGGCCCGGGCGACCGCCACCGCTTCTACGACTACAACGTCGGTGTTCCCGGCGGCTGCACGGTAAATGGGATCGGAGTGCGCCTGGACTGGTGGCTGGACTCGATGAGCGACGCCACCAGCATGTCCGTCGAGCTATCGTGGGACGGCGGCAGCACGTGGACCGCGCCCTACTCTGACACCGTCAAAAGCACGACGGAGCATACGGCGCTTCTCGGCGGTTCCGCCGATACGTGGGGCCATAGCTGGACCATCGACGAACTGAGCAACGCCAACTTCCGCGTCCGGCTCACCTGTAACTGCACCGGCGGCGGCTGCAGCAGCCGCAGCTACTACCTCGATTGGGCGCCCGTGGACGTCTATTACGCGCCTTGAAGGCTACTTTCGTCCGGACGTCATCTGGCGCGCCGCCGACATGAAAGCTTCGATGGCTTCGTCGGGAAGAGGAATGTCGCCGGGGAGGCGCTCCCGAGGGCCGCCGATGCCGTGGAAGTCGCTGCCGCCCAGCTTCAGTAGATCGTGTCGCTCGGCTGCTGCAGCCAGGCGGGCCAGAGTACTCCGGTCGTAGTCCTGGTAATAGACTTCCATCCCAACCATGCCCACCGCCCTTAGCTCTTCGAGCAGGTCGTCGAGATTCGACAGGCTGGCGGGATGAGCCAACACCGGCAGTGTGCCAGCCTTCGCCAGCATCGCGATCGCCTCCGCCGGCGTGAGCTTGACGCGCTCCGCGTACGCCGGGCCGTTCCGGCCGATGTAACGGTCGAAGGCCTCCTGGAACGACGACACGTACCCCATCTCCTGCAGTACCTCCGCCACGTGCGGCCGTCCCACCGAGCCGTCGCCCGCCGCCGCCTCTACGCGCTCCCAGGGAATGTCGATGCCCAGAGCGTGAAGCTTTTCCACCATCATTCGCCCGCGGTCCCGACGCGCCATCCGCAGATCGCACAGCGCCTTCTGAAAAGCGGCGTCCTCGGGGTCGATGAAGAAGCCGAGGACGTGCACTTCGTCGCCCGGGATGTCCGTGCTCATCTCGACGCCCGGCACCAGCGTGAAGCCGGGGTGCTGCGACGCGGCCGCCAGCGCCTCCGGAATGCCTTCCGTCGAATCGTGGTCCGTCACGCCCAGGATGCTGAGCCCGCGCGACACCGCCAGCCGCACCAGTTCCGTCGGCGTCAGTCTGCCGTCCGAGGCGTTTGTGTGGGTGTGGAAGTCAGCTTTACTGGTCATCGCCGGTTTCCCTGTCCACGCGGACGATGCTACGCGCCCGCCCGGTTTGCTCATCGATGTCCAGGAGGACGGCGTTGAGGACGGCCGGCCCGCTGGCCGGCTGCAGCCGCACCGGCATCGCCGTCAGGAAGCGCTGCAGCACGCCTTCGACCATGTCGCCAATCACCGAGTCGCGCGCGCCCGTCATGCCGACGTCGCAAACGAAGGCTGTCCCCCGCGGCAGGACGCGCGCATCCGCCGTCGGCACGTGGGTGTGCGTTCCCAGGACCGCGCTCACCCGCCCGTCCAGGTACCAGCCCATCGCCATCTTCTCGCTCGTCGCCTCCGCGTGCATGTCGACGATGACGACAGCGCCGTCGCGCAACTCCGCCAGCGCCCGGTCGACGATCCGAAACGGGTCGTCGATATCGACCATGAACACGCGTCCCTGTAGATTAATAACCGTCAGGCCATCGTGCTGCAAGACGCCGCGTCCCGGAGCGCCGGAAGGGTAGTTCAAGGGTCGCAGGATCGGCGCGCCCGAGTCCAGGTAAGGGATGATCTCTTTCTGGTCCCAGACGTGGTTGCCGGTCGTGATGACGTCGACGCCGCAGCGGAGCATCTCTTCTGCTACGTTCGGCGTCAGGCCGCGTCCGGCAGCCGCGTTCTCGCCGTTGGCGATGACGACGTCCACCGCCAGCTCGCGGCGAAGCGCCGGCAACAGCGTCGCCAGCGCCTCGCGGCCAGTCCGGCCCACGGCATCGCCGACCATCAGGACCTTCAAGCGCACCTCGCGGACACAGAGATAGGGAGCGGGTCTATCCCTCGGTTAGCCGCCGCTTCTAGCGACCGACTCCGCTCCCTCTCTTGCTAGCGGGCATACTCCACAGCACGTGTTTCCCTTACGACTGTGACTTTCACCTGCCCGGGGTATTCCAGCGTCTCTTCAATCTTACGACTGATGTCGCGCGCCAAACGCATCGACTCCAGGTCGTCGATCTCCTCCGGCTTGACAATAATCCGGATCTCGCGACCAGCCTGGATGGCGAACGCCTTCTCGACGCCCTTGAACTCGTGCGCGACCGCCTCCAGCGACTGCATTCGCTTGATGTAGTGCTCCAGCGTCTCGCGCCGTGCGCCGGGACGTCCGCCGCTGACGGAGTCTGACACCTGGACGATGACCGCTTCGACCGACTGCGGCTCCTCCTCTTCGTGGTGCGCAGCTACGGCGTGCACGACGGCGGGGCTCATGCCGAATCGACGCAGCAGGTCCGCGCCCAGGAGGGCGTGTGTGCCCTCGATGTCGTGGTCCAGCGCCTTGCCGATGTCGTGCAGCAGGCCGGCGCGTCGCGCCACGCGCACGTCGGCGCCGATCTCGTCCGCGATCATGCCGCAGACGTGGGCGCACTCGACGGCGTGCTTCAGTTGGTTCTGGCCGTAGCTCGTCCGGTAGCGCAGTCGACCGAGCGTCTTCAGTAGCTCGGGGTGCAGGCCGGGGCAGCCGGCGTCTACCGCCGCCTGTTCGCCGGCAAGCTTGATGTCGGCATCCACCTCCTGGCGCGCCTTCTCCACCACCTCCTCTATGCGAGTGGGGTGGATGCGGCCGTCGGTCACCAGGCGCGTGAGGGCGACGCGCGCGATCTCGCGCCGCACCGGGTCGAAGGCGGAGAGCGTTACGGCGTCCGGCGTGTCATCGATGATGAGGTCGACGCCGGTGGCCGCCTCCAGAGCGCGTATGTTGCGCCCCTCGCGACCGATGATGCGTCCCTTCATGTCGTCGCTTGGTATGGGGACGACGCTGACGGTGGACTCCGAGGTCACGTCGGTGCTGAGCCGTTGCATGACGGCAACGAGGAGCTTGCGGGCGCGTTCGGCACCCTCTTCCTTGACCTCCGCCTCTACCAGTTTCACCCTTCGGTTGGCCTCGGCGCGGACCTCGTTCTCGACTTCCGAGAGGAGGATCTCGCGGGCCTCCTGACTGGTAAGGCCGGATATTCTTTCTATTTCTGCTAACTGCTTCTGGTGAAGCCCCTGGAGCTCCTGCCGCGTTTCCTCCAGCGCCTTCTCCTGGTCGGACAGGGCGTTGGTGCGACGCTCCAGGGCCTCAATCTTGCGATCCAGGCTCTCTTCTTTTTGAGTGAGGCGTTGCTCCGACTTCTGCAGCTCAGCGCGTCGTTCTCTTATCTCCCCTTCGCCCTGAGCTCGGGCACGAATAGCCTCCTCTTTGGCTTCTAGTAGGATCTCCTTTTGTCTTGTCTGTGCCTCCGAAAGGATCTTGGCAGCATTCCGCTCCGCCGCGGCGATCTGCGTCTGATTGATCCTGAGCCGTATGTTGTATCCAACGAGAGCCCCGACCGCCAGCGCTAGAATCCCAATGAGGATAATCGCGATGGCTGCGGGCATTGTCACCTCGCTTTCCTGTAGCTAAAACCGATAAATTGTGAAGGTTCAGAAGGTAAACTTCTGCCCCTCATGATAGGTCTCGCCGATGGCTCTGTCAAGGAAGGAGGGGCTTGCTGGAGGCGCTAGAAGAGGCGGTTACGAGCATGCGTCGTGGCCCGTTTCTCGCCAGCAGCGCTCCAGCGTCCGGCGCACCGTCTCGTAGCCGAAACCGCGACGCGTCAGGAAGCCGCCCAGTCGCCGCCGGAAGTCGTCGTAGTCCGCGCCCGCGAGCGCCTTCAGCCGCTTGGACGCCGCCCGGTACGCCGACTCGTCGTCGTCGAGAACGTCCACCGCCGTCGTCGCCGTGTCCGCGTCTACGCCCTTGTAGAGGAGCTCGCTGCGGACGAGACGTTGGCTGCGGGGGCTGAGGTTAGCGCGGCTCTCGCGCCAGAACTCGGCGAAGGCGGCGTCGTCCAGGTAGTGCGACGCCAGCAGCCTCGCCACCGTCTCATCGATCGCTTCAGCCGAGACGTTGAGGCGACGAAGGCGCTGCCGCATCTCCCTCTCGCTACGCGGTCGGTAGGAAAGAAGGTGGAGGGCGCCATCGTAGGCCGTGCGACGCTCGTCCTCGGCGTGCAGCTCCTGCAGCCCTGCCTCGTCGATGGCCATGCCGGCGTGCAGTCCCTTCTCTTGCGCGAAGCTGCGCCCCAGCGACAGCGCGAACCGCCCGTCGACGAACACGTTGACGCGCCGTCGCCCTCGCTGCCGTTCGACGCCGGTGATGATCACGATTGTCTCCGCCGATGTGAAAGGGCCGTGCCAGCAAGGCCCGGCCCCTCACCTCATAATCGTAGCTGCTCTACAGCGACGGCTCCGTTGCCTCTTCCAGCTCCGGCTCCGGCGCCGCGACGCCGTTCCCGCCGCCGCCGCTCCTGATCTTCGACTCGATCTCCGCCGTCAACTCCGGGTTGTCGCGCAGGAAGTCCTTCGCGTTCTCCCGCCCCTGGCCCAGGCGCTGCTCGCCATAGCTGAAGAAGGCGCCCAGTTTCTTGACGATGCCCATCTCCACCGCCAGGTCCAGGATGTCGCCCTGACGGCTGATGCCCAGGTCCTTACCGACGAACATGATGTCGAACTCCGCCAGGCGGAAGGGCGGCGCGACTTTGTTCTTCACGACCTTCGCCCGCACGCGGCTGCCGATGAACTGCTGCCCTTGCTTCAGGCTCTCGATGCGCCGCAGGTCGATGCGGACGGAGCTGTAGAACTTGAGCGCCCGACCGCCCGGCGTAACCTCCGGGTTGCCGAACACGATGCCCACTTTCTCGCGAAGCTGGTTGATGAAAATGACCGCCGTGCGCGAGCGGGCGATCGCCGCCGACAGCTTGCGCATCGCCTGCGACATGAGCCGCGCCTGGAGGCCGGGAAGCGAGTCGCCCATGTCGCCTTCGATCTCCGCCCGCGGCACCAGCGCCGCTACGCTGTCGATGACGATGACGTCGACGGCGTTGCTGCGCACCAGCGCCTCGGTGATCTCCAGCGCCTGCTCGCCCGTATCGGGCTGCGACACGAGCAGGTCGTCGATCTTGATGCCGCAGGCCCCGGCGTAGGTCGGGTCGAGGGCATGCTCGACGTCGATGTAGGCCGCCGTGCCGCCCGTCTTCTGCGCCTCGGCGATGATGTGCTGCGCCAGCGTGGACTTGCCCGCCGACTCCGGCCCGAATATCTCCGTCACCCGCCCGCGCGGTATCCCGCCGATGCCGAGCGCCATGTCCAGCGAAATCGATCCGGTCGGGATCGCTTCTATCTGCAGGTGCGCCGACGCCTCGCCCAGGCGCATGATGGCGCCCTTGCCGAACTGCTTCTCGATGTGGCCGATAGCCAAGTCCAGCGCCTGACTCTTGTCTCCGTTGTCAGCCATGCGCCAACCTCCTGTACCTGAAATAGCTAAGGTAACCTCTCAAATTGCTCGTTTCTCCGGAATGATAGCACCTGCTGAGGGCCTCGGCAAGACAAAATCGCCCGAAAAACGAAAAAATGTTCGACTTTCTTTGGGTAGCGATGCGGCCCCGTTCTGCTATCATGGCCGCATGGCGGAATACCGGCTGTCGATCCGACTGACGCCGAAGGCATCGCGCGACCAGGTTGTCAGTTGGGAAGAGGACGTCCTGCGCGTCCGCGTCGCTGCGCCGCCGGTCGAAGGTCGCGCCAATCAGGCGCTGCTCCGCCTCCTGGCGCGGGCCCTCGACGTGCCGCAAAGCCGGCTAACGCTCGTCGTCGGGCAGACGCAGCGCAACAAGGTCGTCGCTGTCGAGGGGCTGACGGAGGAAGAGGCCCGAGCCCGCCTTGCGGCCGCTATCCCGAGTAAGCGTTCGTGACGATGGTCTGGATCGCGAAGAGGATGAAGATGGCGACCATCGGCGTGAAGTCGAACATGCCCATTCGCGGCATTACGCGACGCAGCGGCCCCAGGATCGGTTCCGTTATCTGATCGAGCGCCGAGATCAGCGGGTTGCGCGGATCGTTGGTCACCCATGACATGATGGCGCGGATGAATATCGCCGCGATCATGATGTCCGTGAATACCTGGACGAATTTGACAAAGAGCATGGATTGCTCAACCTCCCAGGGCCTTCGACTTCTCGAAGGCCGCAATGAGTGCTTCCGTTACGGCGGCGCGGATTCCCGCCTCTTCCAATACCAGCAGCCCTTCGGCCGTGGTGCCGCCGGGTGTCGTCGTCATTGCCCGCAGGTCGCCGGGCGTCTTGCCGGAGCGGTCCACCAGCGCCGCTGAGCCCGCGAACGTTTGGACCACGAGCTCGCGCGCCATGTCGCGCGGCACGCCGATGTGCACGGCGCCGTCGATGAACGCTTCGATGAGCAGGAAGACGAAGCCGGCGCCGCTGCCCGACACGGCGGTCGCCATGTCGATGAAACGCTCCTCTTCGACGTACAGCTCCTTGCCCGCCGCCTGGAGAAGCCGCCGCACCTTCTGCCGCGCCTCCTCGTCGACCTCGTGTGTCGCCGTCCAGACGCTCATCCCCTCGCCGATCTGCGCCGGCGGGTTCGGCATCACCCGCACGACTCGCTCGTGGCGAAGGCTTTCGCGCAGCCCCTTCAGCGTAATCCCGGCCATGATGGAGACGGCCGTCTGGTCCGACTGAAGCTGCCCCTGCAGATTCGCGGCGACGGCGCCGAACTGGTTCGGCTTGACGGCGACGACAACGAGCTCAGCGCCCGCTAGCGTCTTGCGGTTGTCGGCGGAGGCCTGGACGTGGTACTGCTCCGCCAGCGTCTGCCGCCGGGCGGGCAGCGGCTCGCCGACGGCGAGCTCCTCCGGCGAGGAGACGCCGTTGACGAGCAGGGCGCCGATAAGCGCCTCCGCCATCTTTCCGCCGCCTATGAATCCGACCTTCATTCTTCACTCCGCTCGGGCCGTGGCCCAAAGATAGCGCGTCCGATCCTTATCATCGTCGCGCCCTCTTCCACCGCGACCTCGAAGTCGTCGCTCATGCCCATCGATAGCTCCGGCAGGCCGAGCGACTCCGCCATCTCACGCAGTCGCCGGAAGACCGGCCGCACCTGCTCCGCGTCGGACGCCGCCGGCGCGACGGTCATCAGTCCTACCACGTTGATGTTCGGCAGAGAGCGAATGCGCTCCAGCGCCTGCGGCACGTCGTCCGGCTTCAGGCCGTACTTCGACTCTTCAGCCGCGACGTTCACCTCCAGCAGGACGCTTATCGGCTTGCCGGCTGTCCTGCTGATGGCCTCCGCCAGGCGGAGCGAATCCACTGACTGGATTATATCAAACAGGTCGATTGCGGTCTTTACCTTGTTGGTCTGAAGGTGGCCGACGAGGTGACAGCGGAACGCAGCGCCGCGGGCCATCGCCGTGGGAAGCTTCGCTGCTGCTTCCTGGACGCGGTTCTCGCCGATGTCGCGCAGCCCGGCCTGCCAGGCAGCAACGACGGCCTCGACGGGGAAGCCCTTGCTGACGCCGACGATCGTGACGTCCGCGGGCGAGCGTCCGACGCGCCGGCAAGCGGCATCGACGCGTTCTTGCACGCGCCGCAGGTTTGCGGCGATGGCGCTGGCCCCTGCGTTCGATGTTGCCGTGCTTTTCATTATGCGCAGCGCTCATAGCCGCAGGAGCGGCACGCCAGGCAGCCCTCCGCGAACACCAGCACCGACCCGCAGTCCGGACACGCTACTCCTGTGCTGATATCCCCGCTCGCCGGCAGAGGCGCCCCCTTCTTGCGACCGCGCGACGGCCCGCTCGGCGGGGGCGCCTTCTTCCCCTCGCCGAAGCGCTGCTCCAGCCAGCGGAAGATGTAGTCGACCAGCGACGTCGCCTGACGCAACTCCGGGTTGTTTGTGAATCCGTACGGCTCGAAGCGCGTCCCTTCGAACTTCCGCGCCAGGTCCTCCAGCGGCACGCCGTACTGCAGAGCCAGCGACGTCAGCACCGCCACCGAGTCCATGAGCCCGCGTATCGTAGACCCTTCTTTCGAGATCGTGACGAACACCTCGCCCGGGCTGCCGTCGTCGTACAGGCCGACTGTGAGGTATCCCTCCTGGTCGCCCACCTGGAACTTGTGCGTCAGCGACGCTCTTTGGTCCGGCAGGCGTCGTCGATACGGCTCGCCGGGACGCAGCGACGACGGGCCCGCTCCCAGCGACCGCTCCGCCGCTATCGCCTCCTGCTGCTCGGGGCCCCTCGCCGTCGTGTGCGACAGCACCTGCATCTCCCGCGACCCGTCGCGATAGATCGTGATCCCCTTGCACCCTTCGTGATAGGCGAGCAGGTACGCTCGCTCCACGTCGTCCGGCGTCGCCTCCTGACGGAAGTTGATCGTCTTGCTCACGGCGTTGTCCGTGTGGCGCTGGAACGCCGCCTGCATCCGCACGTGCCACTCGGGCGCGACGTCGTGCGCCGACACGAAGACGCCCTTTGCCCAGCCCGGGAGCTTCGGATGGTCGCGAAGGCTGGCGCCGGCCGCGAGCCCGTCGATCAGCTTCTTCGAATAGAAGCCTTCCTCTTTGGCGACGCGCTCGAAATGCTTGTTCACCTCTGTCAGCTTCGTCGCCGTCCTGGGATTGTGCGGATCGAGGAAGTGCTGCCGCGTGAACGCCAGCGAGAAGACCGGCTCGATGCCGCCGGAGCAGTCGGCGATTATCGACAGCGTGCCCGTGGGCGCCACCGTCGTCCGCGTCGAGTTGCGCAGCGGGCGCCGCTCACGGCCCGCCGCGTAGACGCTGTCCTCCCAGGCCGGGAACGTCCCGCGCTCCTGCGCCAGCTCCGCCGACGCCGCGTCCGCCTTCTCCTGGATGAACGACATCATTTGCTCGCCCAGCTTGAGCGCGTCGTCGGAGTCGTAAGGAATGCGGAGCCGGAAGAGGAGGTCGGCCCAGCCCATGACGCCGAGGCCGATCTTCCGCGTCTTCAGCGTCATCTCCGCGATCTCCGGCATCGGATAGTGGTTCACGTCGATGACGTCGTCGAGGAAGCGGACGCAGACCGGCACCGTGGCCGCCAGCGCTTCCCAGTCGACCTCGCGCTCGCTTTCCTTAACGAACCGCGACAGGTTGATGGAGCCCAGCGTGCACGACTCATACGGCAGCAGCGGCTGCTCGCCGCAGGGGTTGGTCGCTTCGATGGGCCCCAGCCGCGGCGTCGGGTTGTCGCGGTTCACCCGGTCGATGAACACGAGGCCGGGGTCGCCGTTCCCCCAGGCGTTCTCGACGATGAGGCGGAAGATGGCCCGCGCCCGTCGCTTGCCGACCGCTCTCCGTGTGCGCGGGTTGACGAGTGAGAACTCCTCGTCGCGCTCTACCGCCTCCATGAACCGCTCGTTCACGCCCACCGAGACGTTGAAGTTCGTCAGCGTCACCATGTCCGACTTCACGCGGATGAACTCCTCGATGTCCGGGTGCTCGACGTTGAGGATCGCCATGTTGGCGCCGCGACGCGTGCCGCCCTGCTTTATCGCCTCCGTCGCCGCGTCGAAGACCTTCATGAACGATACCGGCCCGCTGGCCAGGCCTGCCGTGCTTCGAACCATGTCGCCGGCCGGGCGCAGCCTGCTGAACGAGAAGCCGGTGCCGCCGCCGCTTTTGTGGATCACCGCCATGTTGCAGATCGCGCCGAAGATGCCTTCCATCGAGTCCTCGACCGGCAGGACGAAGCAGGCCGCGAGCTGTTGCAGCGGCTGACCGGCGTTCCCCAGCGTCGGCGAGTTGGGGAGGAAGCGCAGGCTTGTCATCACGTCGAGGAAGCGCTGCTCCCAGAAGTCCACCTGCGGCGCGTCGCCGTATGCGCTCTCGGCGCCGGCGATGTTGTGCGCGACGCGCTGGAATAGCTGCTCCGGCGTCTCGACGGCGCGGCCGCGCTCGTCCTTCGCCAGGTAGCGCCGCTCGAGCACTACGCGCGCGTTATCGGAGAGAGCGATGGAGTCGGGGTGAGCTTTGCTTGCCATAGGTGCACCTCCGGGTCGTCCTCTACCCAGGGTTCCCTGGTCCGGATTCTTGGTAAATCCAGTTTATCATTTCCGTCGCGCGCAGATAGTGAGTGGCGCCCCTGACGAATCAGGGACGCCACTTCTAGATCGCTGTCGGGCGGCTGGTGGCGGGGGAGTCCGCCGACAGCTTCCAAACACGTTATGAGCAGCCGCTCGTGCTCCCGCAGTTCTCGCAGCGATAGCACGTGCCGCTGCGCGTCATTATCCAGCCGCAGTTCATGCACACCGGCGCGTCCTCCTGCCCGTTGTGCCCGTTAGACTTGATGACGAACTCGCCCTGTTTCCCGTAGTTCGCCGCCAGCCGCAGCCGCACCGCCTCGCTCAGGATGCCCAGCTCCGCTTTCTCCTCCTCGCCCAGGAACTGCGAGCCCAGCCAGCGGAACACGTAGTCGACGACCGACTGCGCGACCGGTATGTCGCGGTTCTGCGTCATGCCCGCCGGCTCGAAGCGCATGTGCCCGAACTTGTTCACGAGATCCTTCAGCGGCACGCCGTACTGCAGCGTCAGCGATATCGACGTCGCGAAGGCGTCCATCATGCCGGAGATCGTGCTGCCTTCTTTTGCCATCGTGATAAAGATCTCGCCCGGCGAGCCGTCTTCGTACGTCCCGACGGTGATGTACCCTTCGTGCCCTTCTATGGAGAACTTGTGGGTGATGGAGTGGCGCGTGTCCGGCAGGCGACGGCGCACGGGCTTCGCGACCGGCCCCGCGCTCTGCCGCGCAGTGCTCACGGGCTGCGTCCGCTTGGAGCCGTCGCGGTAGACAGCGATCGCCTTGACGCCGTTTCGCCAGGCCTCCACGAACGTATCCATCACTTCCTCTGCCGTCGATTCGTTGGGCAGGTTGACGGTCTTGGAGATGGCGCCGGAGATGAACGGCTGAATCGCGCCCATCATGCGCACGTGGCCCAGCGGCGCGATGCAGCGCGTCCCCTTTGCCGGCTTGAGCGCGCAGTCGAACACCGGCAGGTGCTCCTCTGAGAGGTTCGGCGCCCCTTCGATGACGCCCTCCTGGTCGACATAAGACAAGATCTCCTGGATTCGCTCGCGTCCGTAGCCGAGCTTGCGCAGCGCCAGCGGCACGGTGCGGTTCACCAGCTTGATCATGCCGCCGCCGACCAGCCGCTTGTAGCTGATCAACGCGATGTCCGGCTCTACGCCCGTGGTGTCGCAGTCCATCATGAAGGCGATCGTGCCGGTCGGGGCCAGGACGCTCACCTGTGCGTTGCGATAGCCGTGCTCCCGCCCCAGCGAAAGCGCCTCCTGCCAGGCCGCCGTCGCCGCCGCCAGCAGCGGTTCCGGCACAAGCGCTGCGTCGATCCTCTCCGCCGCCTGCCGGTGCTTTTCGACGACGCCGAGCATGGGGGCGCGGTTCCGCTCGAAGTCCGCGAACGGTCCCTTGAGGGCCGCCAGCCGGGCCGATGCGGCGTATGCCTGGCCTGTCATGAGGGCGGTGACGGCGGCGGCATAGGCGCGTCCGCCGTCGGAATCGTAGGGGAGGCCGCGCGACATGAGCAGCGCGCCGAGGTTGGCGTAGCCGAGCCCCAGCGCTCGGTACTTGACGGCGTTCGCGCCGATCAGCTCCGTCGGGTAGCCGGCGTTGCCGACGATGATCTCTTGCGCCGTGATCATCACCGTTACCGCCTGCCGGAACGACTCCAGGTCGAACTCGCCCTCGTCATCGACAAACTTCATCAGGTTTAGCGATGCCAGGTTGCAGGCGGAGTTGTCGATGTGCATGTACTCGGAGCAGGGGTTCGAGGCGTTGATGCGGCCGCTCTCCGGGCAGGTATGCCAGTCGTTGATTGTCGTGTCGAACTGCATGCCCGGGTCGCCGCACTGCCAGGCCGCCTCCGCTATCTTGCGTAGCAGGTCGCGGGCCGGCAGCGTTTCCACCGCGTCGCCCGTCGTCACCGCCCGCAGCGCCCACTGCCCGTCCGACGTCGCCGCCCGCATGAACTCGTCCGTCACGCGCACGGAGTTGTTGGCGTTCTGGAACTGGATCGAAGTCCACGCCTCGCCGTCCAGCGACAGGTCGTAGCCGGCCTCGCCCAGCGTGTACGCCTTGCGCTCCTCCTTCGCCTTGCACTCGACGAACTCGACGATATCGGGGTGGTCGGCGTTAAGGATGACCATCTTGGCCGCCCGCCGCGTCTTGCCGCCCGACTTGATCGAGCCGGCGATGGCGTCGGCGCCGCGCATGAACGAAACCGGCCCGGAGGCGAGGCCACCCGTCGAAAGCGGCTCCCGCGAGGAGCGCAGCCGCGACAGGTTGACGCCGGAGCCGGAGCCGCCCTTGAAGATCATGCCCTCGGTCCGGCACCAGTCGAGGATCGAGTCCATCGTGTCGTCGACAGCCAGGATGAAGCAGGCGGAGCACTGCGGCGTCTCCTCCACACCGACGTTGAACCAGACGGGGCTGTTGAAGGTCGCCATCTGGTGGAGGATGACGTGGACCAGCTCGGCCGCGAAGCTATCCGCCTCGTCGGCGTCCGCGAAGTAGCCGTCCTTGACGCCCCAGGCCGTGATCGTGCCGGCGACGCGGTCGATGAGCTCGCGCACGCTTCGCTCGCGCTTGATCTCGCCGCGCTCGTGGTGAACGACGGCGTCGGCGCTAAGGGGCCCGCGGAAGTACTTGGAGGCGACCACGTTCGTCGCCCGCTGCGACCAGTCCTTCGGCACCTCCACGTCGTGTTGCTCGAAGACGGCCTTACCGTCCTCGCCGACGATGCTGGCCGTGCGCGTCTCCCATCCCACCTCGTCGTAGGGGTGGCGACCGGGCGTCGTGAAGAGACGCCTGATCGGCAGGTGCGCCCGCGGCGCTGATGGCGATGCCTCTGTGACCGTTGTCATGGCCCCTTTTCCTTTCCCGGGAATCCGACCGAAATGGTCTAAAGCGCGTGCGCGCCGTCCCCTTCTGGCTGGGGGCAGCGTTCTTTGGCCGGTGTCTCAACTGGAGACGGGGGAGCCGCGGGCCTCCTGCCCCGCAGCGTAGCGGAGGCGGTAGATCGACTGGCGCTCCCCGTCGGGCCCGAGGAGACGGAAGCGAAGGTACTTGCCGGCGATGTCCAGCATGCGTCCGTCGTCCAGCTCCATGATCAGCGGGCCGGTCTCCTTGTCCAGCAGGCTGCTATCGACGACGGGCCGGAAGACGATCTCGCAGCGCTCCTTGTTGATCTCGAACGCGCCCGTCGCCAGCACTTCGCCGCCGCCGTTCAGCACCCGACCGTAGTCACGACCGTATTCCGACTCCATCTTGGTGAGATGCGTTCCTTTGCCTGATTATCCTGGGCCGCCCCGTCGAGCGGACGACGAGGCGCTTCCTTTCGCCTCGCCGGCGGCCGCCGAGACGGCCCGCCTCTGCCGATAACGAGTCTTTGCCCCCTTGCCGTACTGAAAGGCCCGCCACGCCGGTGACCTGGCCAGGCCTTGCAACTCCTCTTCCGGGATGAGCGGCGGCTGGCTTGTGCCCTCCGCGGTCCCCAGCGTCGCCTCCAGCGCGTCGACCTCGTCCCTCAGGTCGTCGAGGTCGGCGAACTCGTGATAGACGCTGGCGAAGCGGATGTAGGCTATCTGGTCCAACTGCCGCAGGTGCCCCATCACCATCTCGCCGATGTCGCGGCTCGACACCTCGGCGAGCCCCTGCTCGTTGAGCACCGCCTCTATCTCATCGACGACCGCCTCCAGCGTCCCCACTGCCAGCGGTCGCTTCTCGCAAGCCTTGCGGATGCCCAGCAGCACCTTCTCGCGCGTGTACTCCTCGCGACGGCCGTCCTTCTTGACGACGAGCAGGCCGGTAGCCAGCGGACGCTCGTACGTCGTGAAGCGTTCGCCGCAGGCCGCGCACTCCCGCCGCCGCCGGATGCCGTCTTCGGCCTCCCGCGAGTCGATCACCCTTGTGTCCTGAGAAGTGCAGTAGGGGCATCGCATGGAGGGATTTTGGCACAACATATAGGGACTGTCAAGGGCAAAACCCAACATATTGTGGTCAAGTTGCGCGGCGCGTTCTGTCAACCCGCGGCGATTCTGACGCCCGAAAACGCCGGTTCGCGGGGCCCTGAACATAACCTTCCGGTGCAGACCCTCCGACGAGTTCTTCTCTACACCGCGCCCTAAAGGACGCGGCATCAACCGGATCCGGTCCCTAGCGCGCTCGACACGCAGCGGGCGTTCTCCATACCGCGGCCTTCAGGCTGCGGTGGTGTATCCACATGTGCGGGCGCACCGCTACGCAGGCGGGAAGGCGGCTGTGCGCTCCTACACCGGCGATCAACCGCTCGCCATCGACAAAAATGGTCGCGGTCGGCGCATCTCCCTATCACCGACCGCGACCGATTGCCTCGTCCGGGAGGCAACCTTCAAATCCCGGATCCACCGGGGCTCGTGGTTGCTCGGCTAGACAGAAACCCTCCCTTCATTTGATATTTCCCTCTAGCGTCTCACCGCAACGAGACGGTGCGACGCAGGAAGGTCGGCAGGTCCGTATCGCCCACGTTCTTCAGGTTCTCCACCCGCAGCGGCCGCAGCCTGTGCTCGCGACCCAACGCCTCCTCCAAACCCTGCTCCAGCATCCGCGCCGGCTGGAACCCCGTGGCGATGACCGTCACTTTTATCTCGTCGCCCAGGTCCGGATCGGTGGCCGTGCCGAAGATTATCTCCGCGTCCGGGTCCACTACCTCCGCGATTACCTGTGCGGCGGCGTTCATCTCGTGCAGCCCGATGCTGCGCGAGCCGGTGATGTTGAACAGCACGCCCTTCGCGCCCTCGATGCTCGTGTCCAGCAGGGGGCTCCTGATCGCCGCCCGCGCGGCCTCGACGGCGCGGTTCTCGCCGCTGGCCCGCCCGATAGCGAGCAGCGCCTGCCCGGCCTCGCCCATGATCTTGCGCACGTCGGCGAAGTCGAGGTTTATGTCGCCGGGCATGGTGATGATCTCCGAGATACCCTGAATCGATTGCCTGAGCACCTCGTCGCCAACGCGGAAGGCTTCGGGAACGGACACGTCGGGAGTGCAAACGGCAAGGAGGCGGTCGTTTGGTATGACTATGAGCGTGTCCACTTTGTCCCGCAGGTGCTCGATGCCGTCCTCCGCCTGCATGCGACGCTTTGCGCCTTCGAAGGAGAACGGCTTGGTGACGACGCCGATGGTCAGCGCCCCGGCCTCGCGCGCCACTTCGCCGACGATGGCCGACGCGCCGGTGCCGGTGCCGCCGCCCATTCCGGCGGTGATGAAGATCATCTCCGCGCCCTTCACGGCGTCGAAGAGCTCCTCACGGCTTTCCTCGGCGGCGCGCAGGCCCTTGTTGGGATCGCCGCCGACGCCGAGCCCTTTCGTCAGCCGGTCGCCGATGCGGATCTTGACGTGGGCATCCGTGTGCGCCAGCGCCTGCGAGTCCGTGTTTACAGCCACCAACTGCACGCCGGGGATGTTCTCCGCCATCATCCGGCTGAGCGCGTTGCCGCCGCCGCCGCCGACACCCATAACCTTTATCGGGGGGAGCTTGTCCAGGTCCTCTCTTGCTGTCACCGTCGCCTCCTTTCGCTCGTTCCTATCGAATCGAATGCCTACTCAGGCATGAGCACCCGCATCCACTGGCTCACCCGACGCCACAGCCCGTTCAAGGCCAGGCTCGGCCCCAGGCGCTGGCTCCCGTAGAGCGTGCCGTTTTCCTTCAGCGCCCACTGCAGCAGGCCGACGCTCGTAGCGTAGGCAGGGTCCGCCAGCGTCTCCGAAAGTCCCTGCAGATGGCGGGGAACGCCGATCCGCGCCGGCAGGCCCGTCACCTGCTCGGCGAGGACGTCGAGGCCGCGCAGCTTCGCTGTGCCGCCGGCCAGCACCACGCCCGCCGACAGGATGTCGTCGTGCACGGAGCGCTTCACCTCGCTCATCACCATCTCCAGGATCTCCTCGCAACGCGCCTGGATGATCTCGCATAGCCGGCGCCGCGGTACGCTCTTCTGGCGCTCGGAACCGAAGCAGTCCAGTTCGACGCTTTCGCTGGCGTCCACCATGCTCGGGATGGCGTGTCCGAACTTCGCCTTCGCCTCCTCCGCGACGGCGTAGGGGCAGCGCAGCCCGGCGACCAGGTCGCGCGTTATGTGGTTCCCGCCCACCGGCAGCACCGACGTGTGAAAGACGCTCCCGTCCAGGTAGACGGCTATTCCCGTCGTTCCGCCGCCGATATCGACGACGATGACGCCCTGCTTGCGCTCCTCCTCCTCCAGCACCGCCTCGCCGCTGGCGAGCGGCTCCAGGATCAGGCTTTCCACTTCGACGCCGGCGCCCTCGACGCATTTCGTCAGGTTTTGCATCGCGCTCGTCGAGGCGGTGACGATGTGCGTCTCAACGTCCAGGCGCTGGCCGTGCATTCCGAGCGGGTCGCTCACGCTGTCTTGCCCGTCGACGACGTAGTAGCGCGGCACGGCGTGCAGCACCTCGCGGTTCGATGGGATGTTGATGACGCGCGCGCCTTCCAGCACGCGTTCCACGTCCTCGCTGCCGATAGGATGGTTGCGGTCGGCGATGGCGGCGATGCCGCGGTTGTTCAACGATTGGATGTGCGAGCCGGTGATGCCGACGTGCGCGGAGAGGATGCGCGTGCCACTGGAGCGCTCCGCCTTGTCGACGGAGTCGCGGATGGATTGTGTGGCCTCGGCGATGTTGTCCACCATGCCCCGACTGAAGCCGCCGGCCAGCGCGACGCCGACGCCGAGAATGCGAATCGCCCCCTCGTCACCGACTTCTGCGACGGCGGTGCAGACCTTCGTTGTGCCAACGTCAACTGAGGCGAAGGTGTCCGCTCTCATCTTGGTTCCTCCTTCCCTGGGCGCGCCTCTCGCGATATCGCCCCCTCTTGGATGCCACTACTGGAACGAGACTGTTTCGCCGAAGCGCAGGTCGACGCTGTTGACGGCCAGTCCCTGCGTTTGCGCCTTGTCCAGCAGCACGTAAAGGACGCTCAGCTTGTAATCGAGATCGCGGCTGTCTCCGAAGGTCGCCCGCAGGCCACCGTCGAACGAGACCGTGAGGCCGCTGTGATCGCTGTATTCCAGGCCGGCGACGTTTCGCTGCAGCGCGCTCGGCGCCTCATCGATAAGCTGCTTCGAGAGCGCGACGGCGTCGGCATCCACCTGGTCGCCGGGGGCCAACCGTCGCTCGCTGTCTATTTCGACGATCGTCGGCGCGCCGTCGTCCGGGCGCACGTCATCGAGGACCACGCCCTGGTCGTCGATCACGTACGTCTGGTCCTTGATCTGCCAGTAGCCCCAGGCGTGCCGCTCCGTTACATTTACTACCATCTTGCCCGGCCACTTCTTCTGCACCGACACGTCCGCCACCATCGGCAGGGCCAGCAGGCGCTGCTTCGCCGCTTCCGTGTTCACCTGGAGGATGTTCTGGCCCTTGAGGCCGGAGACGCTCGCCAGCATCGCCGGGTCCAGCGTCTCCGCGCCGCTTACGGAGACGGTCCTGATCTGGAACAAAGGCGATTGGTAGACCAGCCAGCCGGCGCCCAAAATCCCGACGAGCACGCCCAGCAGCGTCAGGCGCTTCAAACCGCGCTTGATTCGCTCCCCGAGCCGCGGCGCATCCCGGCGCTGTATCTGCCTGCGACTATCCTTGCGCAAGGCGCTCCCTCTCCTCGAATCGCTCCAGTCCCAGATCGACGAGGCGGCTTATCAGCTCGGAGTACGAGAGTCCGGCAACCTGCCAGAGCCGCGGGTACATGCTGCCCGGCGTGAATCCCGGAATAGTGTTCAGCTCATCGACGAAAACTTCGCCCTGCGGCGTGAGGAAGAAGTCGATACGCGCCATACCGCAGCAGTCGATGGCGCGGTAGGCGTCGAGGGCCAGCGCCCGAATTCGCGACGACCTGTCGCGCGCCAACTTCGCCGGTATCGACAGCGTCGTCGACGAATCGAGGTACTTCGCCTCGTAGTCATAGAACTCGCGGCCGCAGATGATCTCGCCAAGCGGCGACGCCTCCGGCTCGTCGTTGCCGAGCACCGCGCACTCGATCTCCCGCGGCTCCACGCCCTTTTCGACGATGAGCTTGCGGTCGAAACGGAACGCCCAGGCGATGCCGCTCGTCAGCTCGTCGCGCGAGTGGGCCTTTGTTATACCGACGCTGCTGCCGCCGTTCGCCGGCTTCACGAAGCAGGGATAGCCGAGCTCCGCCTCGACTCTTTGCGTCAGGTCTGCCGCGTCCTTTGCCCACTGCGGGCGCGTCATTACCAACCAGTCGATCACCGGCAGCCCGGCGTCGCGAAGGAGCGCCTTCATCAGCGCCTTGTCCAGCCCCGCCGCGCTGGCCGCCACTCCGGCGCCGGCATAGGGCACGCGCGCCAGCTCCAGCAGCCCTTGCAGCGCACCGTCCTCGCCGCTGGGCCCGTGGATCAGCGGAAACGCGACGTCTATGTCCGTCAGCACCGACAGCGCCTGCGGCCGTCCCAGGAGTCCTTCGGCCTCGTCGACGAGCGTCTTCTTGAACGGGGCCGCCGGCGCGTCCATCTGCGACTGCGTCTCCTCGGGCGTCAGCCAGGCGCCGGCCTTGGTCACCCCGATGGGCACGACCTCGAAGCGGCTGCGGTCTACCGCCGCCATCACGTACTGCGCCGACACCACTGACACCTCATGTTCTCCGCTGCGCCCTCCGAATATGACGCCTAGTCTGAGCTTCCGAGCGCCTGCTCCGCTCACGTAAGGTCCTCTCCAACCAGCGCCACCTCCGGCAGCAGCTTGATCGAGAACTCGTCCGCTACCCGCTGCTCCGCCAGCTCCATGAGCCGCCGGACATCCATGGCCGTAGCCCGGCCGATGTTGACGATGAAGTTCGGGTGCTTGGTCGAAAACTCCGCGTCGCCGATGCGATAGCCTCGGAGCCCGACCTGGTCAATGAGCCACCAGGCGGGGTACTCGCGTGTGTTCTTGAAGATGGAGCCGGCGCTTCGCCCGCGCGGCTGCGCAGCCTGCCGGTTTCTGTCCAGCTCCTCCATCCGCTCCGAAAGGTCGCCGGCGTCCGCCTGGTGGAGCAGCAGGCTGGCGCGGAGGATCACGTGGCCGGTGAACAGCTTGCGGGTGAAGGCGCTCTCCCGATAGCCCAGACCCAACTCACCAACGGCCAGTTCGTACTCCAGACCGTCGCGGCTAAGCATCCCGACGCCCTGCAGGATCCCCGCTACGCTGCCGTCGTAGGCGCTGGCGTTGTAGACCACCGCGCCGCCGATCGTGCCGGGAATGCCGCCGGCCCACTCCAGCCCGGCGAAACCGCGATGGGAAAGCTCCCGCGCCGTCGCCGCCAGGCTGGCGCCCGATCCGACGCGGAAGATGGCATGCCCGTCCTCCTCCGCCAGCGGGCCTTCCAGCGCCCGCGCCCGGTTCTCGATGGTCACGCTGCGGATACCCTTGTCGCTGACGAGGATGTTGCTGCCCGCTCCGAGGATGAAGAACGGCTCGTCGTGGCTGCCGCAAAGGGTGACCATCGTCTTTAGCTGCATCGCATCATCGGCGATGGTGTAGATGTCCGCCGGACCGCCGATCCCGAACGTCGTGTGGCGCGAGATCGGCTCGTTCAGCCGCACGCCGCCGGCCTTCCGCAGCTCTTCGACCAGACTCTCGTTCACGCCTGTCATGACGCCTTCCATTTGCGTAGTCCCTTCAGGACCAGCGGTCCAACCTCGTTCACGTCGCCCGCGCCCAGCGTGAAGAACACGTCGCCGGGCCGCAGCATCTCAAGCGCCGCCGCCGCCGCGTCTGCAAACGTCGCGACGAAGCGCGTCGTGGGACGGGCGATCTGCCGCGCCAGCTCTTCGGCGTTCATGCCGGCGGCCACTGGCTCCCGCGCCGCGTACGTCTCGAGCACCAGGAGATCATCGAGCCCCTCGAAGCAGGTGCGAAACCCTTCGAGGAGATAGAGCGTGCGACTGTAGGTGTGCGGCTGGAACACGGCGACCAGCCGTCGCCCAGCGAAGCGTTCCTGCGCCGCCGCGATGGTCGCGCAAAGCTCCGTCGGATGGTGCGCGTAGTCGTCCATCACCGTCACGCCGCGGGCCTCGCCGACAAACTCGAATCGACGGCCGGCGCCGCGGAACTCCGCCAGCGCCTTCTTCATCGCCTCTAGCGGCACGCCGACGTGGTGCCCGACGGCTATCGCCGCCAGCGCGTTGCTCACGTTGTGTCGCCCCGGCAGGCCGATGCGGAACTCGCCGTACGGCCGGCCGTTTAGCCCCACATAGAACTCCTGGCCGCCGTCTTTCAGCTTCCCCCGGTGGCTGACCACCCAGTCGACGGGCGTGTCCAGGCCATATAGCTCCACGCGCTGCGTCTGAAGGGGGATCGCGGGGCCCTTGCCGCGTCCCAGCAGCTCGGCGACGACGTCGTCGTCGGCACAGGCGATGATCAGGCCGTCCGGCGGCACCTGCTTGAGGAACTGGGCGAAGGCGCCGACCAGGTTGTCGAACGAGCCGTAGATATCCAGATGGTCGGCCTCGACGTTCGTGACGACGGCAATGTCCGGCTCATAGCTGAGGAAGGCGGCGTCGAACTCGTCCGCCTCGACGACGACGTGCTCGCCCTCTCCGGCGGCCGCGTTCGTGCCCAGGTTGACGATGTCGCCGCCGACAAGGAACGTCGGCGAGAGGCCGGCTTCAACGAGCATGAAAGCGATGAGCGCGGAGGTGGTCGTCTTGCCGTGCGTTCCCGCCACCGCTATCGAACGGTGCCCTTCCATTAGCCGCGCGACCATGTCCGCGCGCTTGATGACCGGGATGCCGCGACGCCGCGCCTCGACTATCTCCGGATTGTCTTTCGTTGCCGCGGAGGTGATGACGACCAGCCCCGCGTCGTCGACGTTCGACGCGTCGTGACCTTGAGATACCTTCGCGCCGTGCTTGACGAGGCGCTGGGTGAACGACGACAGGCGCTGGTCGGAGCCGCTGACGTCGTGGCCCCAGGCCATCAGGATGTGCGCAATCGCGGACATGTGCACGCCGCCGATGCCGACGAGGTGCACCCGCTGCGGTATCGTCTTGGCGCTCTTCTCTTCCTGCGTCATCGTCGTCATTCTTATGCCGCTATTTCCATCAGCATGCCGGCGATTCGGTCCGCCGCGTCCGGCCGGGCCAGCGCCCGCATCGCGTTCGACATCGCCTTCAGTTGCTCGTCATCCTGGAGCAACGCCTTCGCCGCTTCGACGGCCTCGCTAACCCGCTCGTCCGGAAAGGCCAGCGCCGCCCCGCGTTCGCTCAGGAAGCGCGCGTTTTCTGCCTGGTCCGAAAAAGCGCCCGGCACGAGGACCGCCGGTAGGCCGGCCAGCGGGAGCTCGCCCAGGGTGCTGGCGCCGGCGCGCATGAGCGCGAGGTCCGCGGCGGCCACCGCCCAGGGCATCTCCGGCAGGTAGGCGTGCAGGTGATGCCGGCTCCGCAGCTCGTCCGGCAGGGCGTCGCGACGCTGTTTCAGCCAGTCGAAATCCGCAGCGCCGGACAGATGTATGATTTGACATAATTCCAGCAAAGACGGCAGGTTATCGGCGACCGCCTTGTTGATCGAGCGCGCGCCCAGGCTGCCGCCGCTTACCAGCAGCGTCCTCGTCGCCGGCTCCAGGCCCAGGCGCCGCTGTGCTTCCTGGCGTGTCGCCGTCGCGAAGTCCGGTCGGGCGGGATAGCCGGTCACGAGCGCCTTTCGCAGCGGGAAGTAGGGCAGCGAGCCCTCCACCGTCACCGCCACGCGGGTCGCCAGGCGCGCCATCATGCGCACCGCCCAGCCGGGTCGGACGTCCGGCAGATAGACCAGCAGCGGCCGTCCCAGGCTGCGCGCGGCGAGGGCGACGGGAGCGCTGGCGTAGCCGCCGGTCGCGAAGACGGCCTGCGGCTGGAAGCGGCGCAACAGGGGTCGTGCCTGCCAGGTCCCGAGCGCCAGGTCGACAAGGCCGCCGGCAAAGCGCAACGGAGAACGCACCCGCAGGGCGCTCGCCCGCACCGGTGCGAACTCGATGCCTTCTCCCGCCAGCAACTGCTCATCGACGCGGCCGCGAATGCCCAGGTACAGCAGCGCAAGCTCCTCCCCGTGAGAGGAGAGTTGCTCTCGCAGGGCGGATGCCACCGCCAGACAGGGGTAGACGTGGCCTGCTGTGCCGCCGCCGGAGAGAGCCACTCTCAAGTTCCTTCCTCTCGAATCCGGCGTCGCACCGCTTTCGCGACGGGCCGGCGTTCTTTGACGGGAGCGCGTGCTTTCGAATAGCGCGAAATGTTGAGCAATATGCCTACCGCCGCCAGCGTCGCCGCCAGCGCGGAGCCGCCGTAGCTCAGGAACGGCAGCGGGATGCCGGTGAGCGGCATGGTCCGCGTGATGCCGCCGATGTTGATGATCGCCTGGTAGGCAATCCAGCTCGTCACGCCGAGCGCCAGCAGCGAGCCGAAGTTGTCCTGCGCGTTGAGCATTATGCGAATCCCCCGGTATATCAGCAGAGCGAAGAGCAGGATGACGGCCATGGCGCCGATGAACCCCATCTCCTCGCCGATGATGGCGAAGATGCCGTCGGTGTGCGCACCGGGGACATAGAAGAACTTCTGACGGCTGGCCCCGATGCCCAGCCCGGTCACGCCGCCGCTGCCCAGGGCGATGAGCAGTTGCAGGATGTGGAACCCTTTGCCCGCGGGATCCGCTTCCGGCGAGACGAAGGCGAAGATGCGGTCCATCCGATAGCCGCCCGTCAGGACGAGGAAGCCGGCTGTCACGCCGCCGATCGACGTCAGCGCGAACAGGTGGCTCAGCGCGCCGCCGGCGACAAAGAAGAGCGTGATGGTTGTGAGGACGATGATTATCGTCGTGCCCATGTCGGGCTCCAGCATGACGAGGCCGGCCACGAGCCCGACCATCACGACGAACGGCACCAAGCCCGCGGCAAAGCTGCGCAGGTTGCGGCTCTTCCCCGAAAGCCACGCCGAGACGTAGATGATCAGCGCCAGCTTGGCGAACTCGCTCGGCTGGACGGGCGGAAGCGGCCCCATCGCAATCCAGCGACTGGCGCCGTTGTGGTTCACGCCGATGCCCGGCGCCAGCACCGCGGTCAGACCGACCAGCGCGCCGAACATGAGCAGCGGGCTCATCGCGCGCAGACGGTGGTAGTCGAAGCGCATCATGAAGACGAGCAGGCCCGCGCCGACGACCGCCCACATCGCCTGCCGCGCCACGAAGTAGTACGGGCTGCCGTACTGCAGGCTGCCGAGCGCGAAGCTGGCGCTGTAGACGGCAAGTAGCCCGACGGTCACGAGCATGACTACGAGCGTCACGATGACGGCATCGGGCGGTCCCGGCCGGACGCGGGTCGTCTCAGACGTCGCTATGGTGGGTCCCTCCTTCTCGACGCGCCATCTCCAGGACGAGGCGACGGAAGTGCTCCCCGCGCTCCTCGAAGTTGTCATAAGCATCGAAGCTGGTGCAGGCCGGCGAAAGCAGCACCACGTCGCCGGGTCGCGCGGCCGCCCTGGCGGCCAACACGGCGTCGGCAAGCGATTCGACGTCCACGATGGCAGGTCGCTTTTTCGACCCAACGGCGTCGCTCGCCGCCAGGGCGGCCGCGACAAGCGTCTCTCTCGCCTCGCCGAACACCACAATCGCGCGACAGCGCTCGCACGCCTCCGACGCCATCTCATGGAGCGGGAGCTTCTTCTCGCGACCTCCCAGAAGCAGCACCAGCGGCTCCGAGAATGACCGCATCCCGGCCAGCGTCCGTTCCGGCGTCGTCGCTATGCTGTCGTTGTAATAGGCGACGCCGTCGATGGTGGCGACGTACTCGAGGCGATGAGGCACAGCCTTGAACTCGCGCACCGCCGCAACTATCGCTTCGACGCCGATGCCGCAGGCCGACGCCACCGCCGTCGCGGCCAGGACGTTCGCCACGTTGTGCCGCCCGCGCAATGGAATCTCCGCCACCGGCATAACCTGCTTGTCCGCCCCGCCTTCGCGCCACACTACCGCCTCGTCGACGACCAGCGCCGCCGGGCCGGGCAGGTCCGCGCCGTCGCTGAAGAAGACCACCTTCCCGCGCGTCTCCGACGCCAGCGCCCGCGACACCGCGTTGTCGTATCCAAGCACCGCGATATCGTCCGTCGATTGGTAGCGCAGGATGTTGCGCTTGAGGTCCACGTAGCTCTCCCAGGAGTAGCGGTCTAGGTGGTTCGGCGTCACGTTGAGGACGCAGGCCAGGTGCGGACTCTTCGTCGTCAGCTCGAGTTGCGTGTGGCTGATCTCCAGCACGACCCAAGTCTCCGGCGTAAGCTCGTCGAGAAGCGACAGCAGGCCGACGCCGATGTTCCCGCCTACCACGTGTTGTTTGCCCGCCGCCGCGAACATCGCGCCGACCAGACTCGTCGTGGTGCTCTTGCCGCTGCTCCCCGTGATGCCGACGACCGGCCCCGGGCAAAGCTCCAGGAACAGCCGCATCATCGAGTCCAGCGGGATGCCTCGCGCCCGCGCCGTCGACACAGCCGGAATGTCCATGGGCACCCCCTGCGAGACGAAGACGTGGTCCGCCGCAATCGTGTCCGCCGGGTCGTTCTTTCCGAGAGAGAGGCGCACCGGCAGCCCGTCCAGCTCCCGCAGACGCTGCGACAGCCGCTCCGCCGGACGGGCGTCGCTGATCGTGACGGTCGCACCCTTGCCCACCAAGTAGCGCGCCAAGTCAACGCCCTCGATGCCTAGCCCCACCACCGTCACCCGCTTGCCCCTGAAGTCTTGTTTATGCGTCATAGCATTTTAGCTAATCCGTCAAGGCTAGCGCTATACCCAAAAGCCCTCCGGCCATGCCAATTAACCAGAATCTTGTGACAATTTGTGGCTCCGACCACCCCATCAGCTCGAAATGATGGTGCAGCGGCGTCATTTTGAAGATCCGCCGGCCGCCGCTGAGCTTGAAGTAGACGATCTGGATGACGGTCGACAGGCCTTCCATGACGAAGACGATCCCGACAACCGGCAGCACAAGCCACCAGCCCGTCATCAGCGCTACTACCGCCAGCGTCGACCCCAGCGCCAGCGCGCCCGTATCGCCCATGAACACCCGCGCCGGATTCGCGTTGTACCAGACGAAGCCCAGCGTCGCGCCGACGACTGTCAGGCAGAACGTCGCCAGGAAAGTCTGGCCCTGGAGAAAAGCGATCACCCCGAAGACGGTGAAGGCGACGGCCGTTGTGCCCCCGGCCAGCGCGTCTAGCCCGTCGGTCACGGCGACCGCGCTCGTCGTTCCGATGAAGACAGCCATCGCGACCGGGATGTACAGCAGCCCGATTTCGTGCTTGCCGGCCCAGGGCACGTTGATGCTCCGCGCCTCCAGGCCGAAGTAGAGGATCAGCGCCGCCGCAAGGCCAAGGCCGAGCAGCAGCGCTGATTTCAGCCGCTTGTTTAGCCCGCTCCGTCCCATCGCCCGGCCTTCAATCGTCAGGAAATCGTCGATCAGTCCCAGGCTGCCCGTAGCGACGATGATGCCCAGGGGTAGGAAGATCGAACGCTTGTCGAACAGGTTCGTCGGCGCCGTGACGAGGAAGACGGTGCCGAAAATGAGCACGCCGCCCATCGTCGGCGTGCCCGCCTTGACGGCGTGCGACGCCGGCGCATCCGGCGAGATCTGCTTGCCCAGGCCGCGCGCCCGCAGATAGTTGACCACCCAGTGCCCGGAAATGATCGACACCAGGAAGGCGGCCGTCCCGACGAACAGTGCGTAGACCATGTCAGTCCTTCAACTCCGGCAGAATCGTCTCCAGTGCCATCGCCCGCGACGCTTTCAGCAGCACGACGTCGCCGACGCGCAATTCTGACGCCAGCCGCTGGGCCGCCTCCTCCTTCGACCGCCACAGGCTCACCGCCGGATGTCCCGCCCGCTTCGCTTCTTCGCCGATGAGATGCCCCAGATCGCCGACGGCATAGATTACCTGCGCCACGCGCGCCGCTTCGCGACCGACGAGCCGGTGTCCTTCCTGCTCCTCCGTGCCCAGCTCCCGCATGTCCCCCAGGACCGCTATCCGCCGTCCCGGAAGGTCCGCCAGGAGCTCCAGCGCCGCCATCATCGAGGCCGGACTGGCGTTGTACGTGTCGTCGAGGATCGTCGAGTCGTTGCGGCCGCGGAAAACGTGCAGTCGCAGTGGCACGCGAGCGGCGGCGAGCGCCTGTGCCACCTCGCCCAAACTCATCCCGTCCACCAGCGCCACTGCCGCAGCGCCCAGCGCATTCGACAGCAGATGCCGGCCGGGAAGCCTCGTCCGCACGCGCAGACGCTCGCCGCCAAACTCAAGCGTGAAGGAAATGCCCTCCAGCCCTTTGCTCTCCAGATCGCTCCCTCGCACCTCGCAGCCGTCCGAAGTCCCGAAATGGACGGCCCGCGCCTTCGTCTTCTTCGCCATCGCCCGCACGCGTCGGTCATCGCCGTTCAGCACCGCGAAGCCGTTCGACGGCAGCGCTTCGACAAGCTCCGCCTTCGCCGCCGCTATCGTTTCGATGTTGCCCATCCGCTCCAGGTGCACCGGCCCGACGTTTGTGACCACGCCGATCTCCGGCCGCGCCAGCTCGCAGAGGAGGCGGATCTCCCCGGGCGCGTACATCCCCATCTCGAGCACCGCCCGGTCGTGTCGAGGGGTCAGCCTCAGCAACGTCAGCGGCAGGCCGATCTCGTTGTTATAGTTCGCCTCATTCTTTAGCAGCCGGTATCGCCGGCCCAGGACGAACGCCGCGATCTCTTTCGTGGTCGTCTTTCCGACGCTTCCCGTGACAGCTATCACCTTCGCCGGCTGCGCTGCCCGATGTCCCGCAGCTATCAATTGCAGCGCCCTCAGGCAGTCCTCGACCACATAGGCGACGGCTTCCTCGGGGAGAGCCTGGGGCGCCCGCCGTACCAGAACGCCCGCCGCCCCGCGGTCGAGCGCGTCGGCGACGAAGTCATGCCCGTCCCGATGCTCGCCCGGCAGCGCTACGAACAGGTCGCCACGCCTCACCTCACGCGAGTCTATAGCGGCGTGTCGAAAGCCAGCCGGCGGCTCTCCCACAGTCTCCAGTAGAAGGGAGGCAAGACTACTGCTGATCTCACTTGCGCGGATCATGGCAAATGCACCGGCTACTGGCCCTGCACCGACGCGTCTGCATCGGGCGGAACGCCGAGATAGCTGAGGATTTTCGGGGCCAGTTCAGCGAAGACCGGGGCTGCCACAGTGCCCCCAAGTTGCGCTTCCTGCGGCTCATCGATCTTCACCAGAACGATCATCCGTGGATCGCTCACCGGGGCGAAGCCGATGAAGGAGGTGATAACCCTGTCGGGCGCGTACCCGCCGGGCACCGAAATATAGGCGGTTCCGGTCTTCCCCGCTACGTGATAACCTTGAATCCTCGCCAGGTTCCCGGGCACACCCTCCACCACGGCGTTCATCATCGTCGTCAGCGTGCTGGCCGTCTGCTCGGAGATCGCCTGCCGCACCGGCTGCGGCTGCGTCGTCTTGGTGCCATTCGGCCCGACGACTTGCTGGACGATGTACGGCTTCATCAGCATGCCGCCGTTGGCGATCGCCGCGACGGCCGTTATCATCTGCAGCGGTGTGACGTTTATGCCCTGGCCGAAAGAGTTCGTCGCCAGGTCAGAAGGGGTCCAGTCCGGCGACTCGCTGTCGCGCACCTGGCCCGCCGCTTCGCCGCTCAGGCCGACGCCAGTTGGCTCGCCGAAGCCGAACCGCTTGATGTATTGGTAGAAATTGTCCGGCCCAAGGAGCTGGCTGACCCAGACGGCGCCGGTGTTGAGGCTCTTCTGCAATACCTGCGTCATCGTCGTCGTGCCGTTGACCGAGAAGTCCCAGTTCTGGATTGCGTAGCCGCCGACGTACGCCGTGCCGGTGTCGTCGTAGGTCGTGTCTGGCGTGACCAGCCCTAGGTCGACCGCCGCCGACATTGTCACAAGCTTCATGACGGAGCCCGGCTCGTAGAGGTCCGTGACGGCGCGGTCCCGGTACAGGTCCTCCTGGCTATCATTCGACAGGTCGAGCTGGCTCAGCTTGAAGCTGGGGCGGCTCGCCATAGCCATGATCGCGCCCGTCTTCGGGTCCATGACGATAATCGTCCCGCCCGACGCGTCGTTCGTCTGGATCGCCTCATCCAGCGATTGCTCTGCCGCCTGCTGGATGAAGCGGTCGATAGTCAGTCGCACGTCCGACGCTGGCTCCGACTTCGTAATCTGGGTGTAGCCAAACGGGATCGGATTGCCCATGCTGTCGCGTTCGTAATAGACCGTGCCGGGCTGCCCGCCAAGCTCGTCCTGAAGGTCAGCCTCCAGCCCGCTGAGCCCCGTCTCGTCCTTTCCGACGAAGCCGAGCAAGGCAGATGCCAGGTCGCCTTCCGGATGGAAGCGCTGGATCCCCGCCGTTGCCTTGACACCGGGCAGGCCCATATCGATGATCTTCTTTCCCACGTCGTAGCTGACGCTGGCGGCGATGAGCGCGTCGCCCTCAGTGTCCGACCCCAACGCCGACTGTATGTCCTCCGGCGTCTTGCCCAGCACCGAAGCCAGCGCCTGCGTGCCGTTCGCTGCCACCTGCTGATCTTGCCATACTTGACGGCTTATGTAGATATCATATGTGTCCAGGGTGAGCGCAAGAGGATAGCCGTTCCGGTCCAGGATGGCGCCGCGAGGAGGAAGCACCGTGTCGGTGCCCTGGTGCTCGTTTTCCGCCTCCGCCGCGTAATGGCCGTGGCTGAGTATCTGAAGCTGTGCGAGGCGGCCGACGACGAAAACGCTGAGGGCGCAGAAAATCGCCCCCAACAGGAGGAGTCGCCAGGAGACCCGCGCCATTCGTTCTGGCATGTCAGGCTCCAGCTATCGATTTCGCCCTCTGACCCACCGAGCCGAGGCAGAGGCCGTTCCGTCTAACCCGCGAGAGGCACCATATCGAGAAGCTTCTGCCACCAGGAACGCGACTCGACTTTCGCCGTACTGCTCGTTGTGATGAACCGCAGCGGCACCAGTTGCTGCGTCGGCGGCTGCTTGTGCACCTCCAGCGTCATTGTTGATGTCGCCGGCACCATGCCCAGCCGTCCGCGCGCCTCCTGATCGATTCGGTCTATCGACGTCAGCAGCGACACTTCCGCCTCCAACTGGTGCACCTCCGCCTGCTTATCAAACTGCTCCTGCTCCAACTGCTGCAGGGTGTAATCGTTGGTCGTCGCGTTGCTGATCTGGAAGACCTGCAGGAGTCCCACGGAGGCGACGACCAGGAATGCGATGAGCAGCGCCGGCCGAACGCCCGTTATCCGGGGAAGCGGCCTTGGCAGTGGACGCGCTATGAGCCGGTCGAGTGCGGACATGCTTGCCAGACCTGTCTATGCGGAGTATCCTTGCCTACAGCTTTTCCGCGACTCGCAATCGGGCGCTGCGAGAGCGCGGGTTAATCAGCACCTCCAGGTCCGAAGGCCGAAGCGGCTTTCGAGTCACGAGGCGCAGCGTCGCCCGATGATCGCAGGTGCAGGTGGGAGTTTCCGGCGGACAGATGCAATCGCTTGCCTCTCTCCGCATGAACTCCTTGACGATGCGGTCCTCCAGCGAATGGTAGGAGATGACCGCGAGCCGGGAGCCGGAGCCGTCGAGCAGACCGTGGGCTTCTTCAAGCGCGGCAGCTAGGTGGGCTAGCTCTTGGTTTACCGCAATGCGAAGGGCTAAGAACGTTCTGGTGGCGGGGTGGGTAACGCTTTGACCCCTCTTGCCCACGGCCTGCTCGACGGCTCGGGCCAACTGAGTCGTGGTGAGGATCGGCCGCTGCTGAACGATGCAGCGGGCGATGCGGCGGCTGCGGCGTTCCTCTCCGAAACGCCAGATCAGGTCCGCCAGGTCTTCCTCCCGGTACCCGTTGACGATGTCGTCCGCGGTGAGCGTGTGTGTGGGGCTGAAACGCATGTCCAGCGGCCCCTCACGATTGAAACTGAACCCACGCCGTCCGTGCTCCAGTTGGAAGGACGAGACGCCGAGGTCCAGCAGAATCCCATCTACAGGTGCGAATCCGTGGCGACGGCATATGGCCGCCATCTCCACGTAGTTCCCTTCAACCAGCGCTACGCGGTCGCCGTACGGGCTCAGTCGCTCCGACGCGACTGCCAGCGCTCCCGGATCGCGGTCGATGCCGAGAAGCCGCCCGCCCGCTTCCAGGATGGCCTCGGCGTGGCCGCCCTCGCCGACCGTGCCGTCGACGTAGTTGGCGCCGGGCCGCACTGCCAGCCCGTCGAGGACCTCTCGCACCATTACCGGAATATGGATTGCTGTCATCATCACTACCGTCATGGCCGGTCTTCCATCGACTCCAGGTCAGCGTCGTACCGGGCGTTTATCTCCTGTTGCTGGGCGGCCCAGCGCTGCGGACTCCAGATCTCCAGGTATCCGCCGCAGCCCACGACCACGACCTGTCCGTTGAGGTCGCCATGCTGACGCAAGTGTGGCGGCAACAGGATGCGGCCCTGTCCGTCTATGTCCGCATCGAAGGAGTTGGCGAAGAACCCCCGCCGCAGCAGACGCACTTTCCGGCGGTTCGGCGGCTGGTTCAGGAGGAATTCCGCCTCCTTCTCGTAGGCATCGGCGCTGTAGACCTGGACGCATCCCTCCCGGTTCTCTACGAGCACGACGCCGTTGCCGAAGGACGCGCGGAAGCGGGCGGGAAGGGGGATCCTTCCCCGATTGTCCAAGCTGTACTTGAAAGTCCCGCGAAATACCATTTTCCCGCCCAGACTGGTGGGCCAGCGAGGCAAGCGTGCCATTCCCTGCCACTTCTTCCCACACTTCCCCACATGCTACCACAAACCCTTTTCATGTCAAGGGGGCATTTCCCCTTGATTTTGAGGAAATGATGTCGCCTTTCAGCCTGTCGGGGCCCGTGCTATCATGGGTCGGATTCGAATTATGACGGCCGGCCTGGAGCACGCCCTGCGCACCGCCCGCGGCCGTGACGGTGACAGCACGGAGTAGCATGCGCATCGATGTCCTCACCCTCTTTCCGGAAATGTTCAGCGGCCCGCTACAGGCAAGCATCCTTGGCCGGGCGGTCGAAAGCGGCCGGGTGGAAATCGTCCTGCACAACATCCGCGACTACAGCAAAGACAAGCATCATATCGTAGACGATTATCCGTACGGCGGCGGGCCGGGGATGGTCATGAAACCGGAGCCGCTGTTCGACGCCGTCGAGGCTGTTGCCGCGGTGGACGAAAGGAAGGCGCGGGTCGTCTTGCTGACGCCACAGGGCCGCCTCCTCACGCAGGCCGTCGGCGATGAGTTGTCGGCGTGCGAGCGCCTCGTCCTCATTTGCGGCCACTACGAGGGGGTCGACGAGCGCGTGCGCGAGCACCTGGTCGACGACGAGATCAGCATCGGCGACTACGTCCTCTCCGGCGGTGAGCTGCCGGCGATGGTGCTAATCGACGTCGTTGTGCGCCGCCTGCCAGGCGTTCTCGGCTCGGAGGACTCGCTGGCCGAGGAGTCGCATGCGCAGGGGCTGCTGGAGTACCCGCAGTACACGCGCCCCGCCGAGTTTCGCGGCTGGTCGGTGCCGGAGCCGCTGCTCTCCGGTAACCACGCCCAGATCGCCGCCTGGCGACGCGAACAGAGCGTCCTGCGCACGTGCCGTCGCCGCCCCGACCTGCTGGAGCGCGTCGCCCTGTCGCAAGCCGAGCGACGCCTCGCGGCGGAGGCGCTGGCGGAAAAGGACTGATTCTGCTACTCTATGGGCTACGGAGCAAGGCCTTGGATGCTAACTCGCTAGTCGAACTGAAGACGAACCCGGAGATCGCCGCCTACGGCATCGGCGACACCGTGAGGGTGAGCGCCAAAGTCGTCGAGGGGGACCGTGAGCGCACGCAGGTCTTCCAGGGCGTCGTGATCCGATCGCGACGTGGCGGACCCAGCGCCAACGTCACGGTTCGCCGCCTCTCGCACGGCGTCGGCATCGAGCGCACATTCATGCTCTACTCGCCGCGCCTGGAGAAGATCGAGATCACGCGGCGAGGCAAGGTGCGACGGGCCCGGCTGTACTACCTCCGCGGCCTGGCCGGAAAGGCCGCTCGCATCAAGGAGAAGACGACGGCGCGCCCGGAGTAGTCCCCTCTCGCGACTAGTTCCCTTCCATGAATCGTTCGTGGCGACGTTCTGTCGTGCGCTCATCGCGTTCTCGTTGCGCTCCTCGTCCGCCTTTGGCGGACTCGTCGTGCCGAAATCCCCCGCCGCTGCTGGTTCACGCTCCGGCTCCTTTTCGTCCCTCCGACTGTCCGCTACAATAGATGTATAGACCAACAAGGAGCGTTTCGAACCTTGGCCGTCCTGCCACTGCGACTCGTCGGCGACCCCGCTCTGCGGCACAAGACTCACGCCGTCCGCAAGATTGACTCCTCCGTCCAGCGCCTCATCGACGATATGATCGAGACGATGCATGACGCTCACGGCGTCGGCCTGGCGGCGCCGCAGGTAGGCCGGTCCGAGCGCATCGCCGTCATCGGCATACCGGAAGAAGAAGTCATCGTCCTCATCAACCCCCAGATCGTCAAACGCTCCGGCGAGCGACGCCTCGAAGAAGCCTGTCTCTCCGTGCCGGGCTACGCCGCCGAGATAACGCGCTCCGAGGCTGTCACCGTCAAGGCGCTCAGCCGCGAAGGTCGTCCTTTCCGCGTCAAAGCCCGCGACGATTTGCTTGCCCAGGCGCTTGAGCATGAGATGGACCACCTGGACGGCGTTCTCTATATCGACTACTTGGACAGCCCCGACCAGCTAAAGCGCATCGAAGTCCGCGAAGAGGCCGCCGTCGCCGAGGAGTAGCGCCGGTCCCCAGGAAGCATCATGACGCGCGTATCACTTCCCGCGCCCGCTCGCCGTCTCCTCGCCGATTTGCGACGCGTCTGGCTCAACGACGACGCCGACGGCTATATCGCCGGCGGATACATCCGCGACCTTCTGCTCGACCGCCGCGCCCGCGACATCGACATCGCGCTCGCCGGCGACCCGTCCCTGCTGGCGCAGCTTGCCGCCGAAGCCACCGGCGGCCGCGCCTTCCCGCTCGACGAGGAGCGCGGCATCATGCGCGTTGTCCTGCCCGAAGGCGCCGCCGTCAGCTACCTCGATATAACACGACTTCGCGGCGATATCGAATCCGACCTGGCGGCCCGCGACTTCACCGTCGACGCCATGGCCTTGCCGCTGGCCGCTGCGTCCCGTCGCGCGCCGCAGCCGCTAATCGATCCGCACGCTGGCGCCGACGACCTCCGTCGGGGGCTCGTGCGCGCCCTGGCCGACGGCGTCTTTCCCGCCGATGGCTTGCGCCTCCTGCGAGCCGTCCGCCTCTGCGCCGAGCTCGGCTTCTTCCTCGATGACACGACCGCCGCGCTCGTCCGTCGCGACGCTGCTTGCCTCGATCCCGTCGCGGCGGAGCGCAAACGCGACGAGTTGGCCCGCATCATGGCCACGCGCGAGTCCGGCGGATCCCTCCGCCAGCTCGACGGCCTCGGCTTGCTGGAGCGAGTGCTGCCCGAGGTAACGGCCTGTCGCGGCGTCACCCAGCCGAAGGAGCACCACTGGGACGTCTTCGACCACCTCATCGAGACGGTTGTCGCGCTCGACTTTATGCTCGCGGAAGAGGAGCCCGCCGATGGCCGCGAGAGCGCCTTCTGGCGCGAGCTTTGGGAGCAGCTAGCCTGGCTGCCCGGCGTTCGCGAGCACTTTCGCGAAGAGCTTGTCGAAGGAAGATCGCGGGCCACGCTCCTCAAGCTGGCCGGCCTCCTCCATGACATCGCCAAGCCGGAGACGAAGGCGCCCGACCGCACCGGCCGCATCCGCTTCCTGGGCCACGTCGACCTCGGCGCTGAGAAAGCCGCAACGATAATGCAGCGCCTCCGCTTCAGCAACGTCGAGACGCGCTTCGTCGCCACAATCGTCGAAAGCCACCTGCGACCCGGCCAGATGAGCAACGAAGGCCCGCCCACCCAGCGCGCCGTCTATCGCTTCTTCCGCGATACCGCCGACGCCGCGCTCGACGTCCTCTTCCTTACGCTGGCCGACCACTTGGCTGCCCGCGGCCCGCGCCTGCTCCTCCAGACCTGGCGAAAGCACGTCGCCTTCGTGAGCTACGTTCTCGGGCGCTACCACCTGGAGCTGCCGCCTGCGGTGCCGGCGCGCCTCGTCACCGGCGAAGACGTGATGAATGCGCTCGACATCACTCCCGGACCGCTCGTCGGACGCATGCTCGCCGCCATCGAAGAAGCCCGCGCTCTGGGCGAAGTCTCCACGCGCGAAGAGGCGCTCGATCTCGCCCGCCGCCTCTTGCTCGCCGAAGCCTCTTCCCCGAAAGCAGCCTCTCGCTGAAACCAACCGCCTTCAGATGCGTTTTTACAAACAAAAGAAAGCCGGAAGTTGGCTGGCGCGTAAGCCTTTGCGACGCTATAGTAGTGATCGTAGTTCTGTAAACGGTGCGGGAAGGACGGCATCGAGCGGGCCCACGGACGGGCGAATCGGAGCGCGACAACCGCTCATAATCAGATGGGAGCCGGCTAACAGCATTGCATCGCACGACCGATAGAATACTGCTAGCATTCATCGTCCTGCTCGCGGCCTTCTCACTCATCGTTATGTGGCCCTCAGAGCCGTGGCACTACCTGCCCGGCGCTATCCCCTGGCCTGAAGGCAAGGGGATTGACATGCCCTTCGTCAAGCTCAGCGGCGACTCGATTCAGAAGGTCGACCTGAAGCGTCGCGCTATGACCCTCGGCCTCGACCTCAAGGGCGGCACGCGCCTCGTGCTCGAACCTGACCTGTCGAATGCGCCGGCTGGCACCAGCCTCGACGACGCGCTCAGCAGCGCCATGAACATCATCGAACGCCGCATCAACACGTTCGGTGTCGCCGAGTCCGAGATACAGCGGCAGGGCAACAGGATCGCAGTCCAGATCCCGGGTCTAACGGCTGAACAGGCTATGCAGGAGATTGGCAAGACCGCCCTCCTGGAATTCCGCGAGATGAAGCGAGACGCCAACGGCAACGTCGCCATCGTGCAGCCCGATGGCACTGATACGTATGTTCCGGAAAGCCAGATTCCCAGCCTCGATAGTGTCGACTGGGTGACCGCGACAGCGACTACCGAAGACGGCGTGGTCGTCCCGCTCACGGGTCAGTACCTTACGAACGCCTACCTCAGCGCCGATCAGGCGAACCAACCCGTCATCGACTTCACGTTCAACAGCGAGGGCGCCCACCTCTTTGAGCAGATCACCACCCGTCTCCTCCACGAGCCCATGGGCATCTTCCTCGATGGCAAGCCGATCCAAGACGCCAGCGGGCACGTTGACGCACCGACGATTCAGTCCGTGATCAAGGGCAACGGCCAGATCACTGGCATGAAGCTGACCGACGCGCAGACCCTTGCCAAGCTGCTCAAAGCCGGCGCCTTCCCGGTCCCGCTGAAAGTCGTCCAGAGCGAGAACGTCGACGCCACGCTCGGTCATGACTCCGTCCAGAAGAGCGTCATCGCCGGCGAGATCGCCATGCTCGTCATCATGCTCTTCATGATCCTGTACTACCGCCTGCCGGGCTTCGTGGCGGCGGTAGCCCTGTCGGTCTACGCGACAATCCTGCTCGCCGTCTTTAAGCTCTGGCCCGTCACTCTAACGCTTTCCGGCATCGCCGCCTTTGTCCTTTCGATCGGTATGGCCGTAGACGCCAATATCCTGATATTCGAGCGCATGAAAGAAGAGGTTCGTATAGGACGTAGTCTTGTCGTCGCACTGGAGGAAGGTTTCAACCGCGCCTGGTCGTCCATTCGCGACAGTAACATCTCGACGCTCATCACCTGCGCTATCCTCTTCTGGTTCGGCGATCAGTTCGGCGCCAGCCTGGTCAAGGGCTTCGCCCTGACTCTGGCGATAGGTGTTCTTATAAGCATGTTCTCAGCGATCCTGGTCACGCGGACCTTCCTGCGGATCGTTATCAGCATTCCCGCATCGCGCAAAGCTGCCCTCTGGGTCGCGCAGACGGGAAAGAAGGACAGCGGCCCGCGCGAGGCTGCCGGCGTTCCCACCGCGGGAGGCGGCTCCTGATGTTCGACTTCGTTCGCCGGCGCAACTGGTACTATCTGCTGTCGGCTCTGGTGCTCTTGCCGGGCATCATCTCTCTTATCATCCCGCCGGGGCTGAAGCCGGGCATCGAGTTCACCAGCGGCAGCATGTTCGAAGTCAGCTTCCAGAACACCGTCCAGGAATCGGAAATGCGGGCCGAGATGACCACCCTTGGCCATCCTGAGGCGAAGGTGCAGTCGACAGGCGTCAACCGCTATCTAGTGAGAACGTCGGAGCTTCAGGGCTCAGCAACGCAGGCTCCCGAAGGCGCGCCGCAGCCCATCGGCGAGCAGCAATCGATAACGCAGGCGCTCTTCAACAAGTTCGGGCCGATGCTCAAAGACGACGGCAGCTTGGCGAAAGACAGCCAGGGCAACCCGATTCCCTGGACCGTGCAGTCGTCCGCCGTCTCCGGCACCGTTTCGCGTGAGATCGGCAGGAACGCGGCCATTGCCGTCATCGCGGCTTCCATTGCCATACTTCTTTACATAAGCTTCGCGTTCCGCTCCATTCCCAACCCGTTCCGCTGCGGAATCGCTGCGACAGTCGCCACCGGCCACGACGTCATTCTCGTGATGGGCGCCTACTCCATTTTCGGGAAGGTCTTCAACATGGAGGTGAACACCATGTTCATTACCGGCCTTCTCACCGTAATTGGATTCAGCGTCCACGACACTATCGTTGTGCTCGACCGCATCCGCGAGAACCGCACGCGCTACCCTGACCTGCCGCTGCACGAGTGCGTGAACAACAGCATCCTTCAGACGATCGGACGCTCCCTGAACACGTCGTTCACCGTCATCATGGCCGTTGTAGCGCTCCTACTCATCGGCGGCGTGACGATCCGGCCGTTCCTCGTGGTGATGCTCATCGGCACGATAACCGGAACGTACAGTTCGATCTTTGTCGCCAGCCAGATCCTGGTAACGTGGGAAGAAGGCGACATCCCGCGCCTCTTCCGCCGCGTCTTCCCCAAGCGCACGCGGCGGCCTGTCATCGAACAGGGATAAGACTCCGTTTCCCTACGGCCCGGAGAGACACCAGACGTACTGCGCTTCTGCCAGCTATTCGCTGGTTTGGTGCCGCGCCTTCCCAAAGCGCACGCGTCCTATCATCGAACAGGGATAAGACTCCGTCCCCTACCGCCCGGAGAGACAGCGGAGGTATTACGCCCCGGCCAGCTATTCGCTGGTTTGGTGCCGCGCCTTCCCAAAGCGCACGCGTCCTATCATCGAACAGGGATAGGGAAGCGGGTGTGAACGGTCAGCGGCAGGCAGATGTTCGGGGAAAGAACCTCATAGGCTATGAAGCTGATCTGAGCCTGTCGTCTGAATGCCGCTAAGCCCATATCTTCCTGCGGGCAGAGTGTAAGTCACAAGGTCTCCGCCCGGGCAGGAGTCGATTAGCGGCTGCATCTCTGCGAGGCGCTGCGACATGAACATGAAGGCCGCTGGGGCGTCGCCCGTGAGGTCCACTGGCGGGTCAGATTTCACCGTGCCGTCCAGAAGAACATCCAACCGTGGCCGGTCTCGCAGGAGAAACGTCATCGCCGGGTGACCGTTGCCGCTGAGATACATCTGAGGATCGCCGTACCAGAAGAGCCGCGTATCTTCAGGAAGCGTTCGTACGTAGCTAACGACCTGAGCGGCGATACGATTGTGCATGTCGCTAGAATAACCGCCGTCTTTGTACTGGAAGAAGTAGAAATGGATGTTCGTGGTCACAAGTGCCGCGACGGCGACACCTGCGACGAGGGAGCTGGCACTGGGTTTCCACCGAGAGGCGTAGTCCGCTATCAGCTTGATGCCAATGGCCGTAAATGCTACGACGATCGGCGCGGTACCGATGAGCCTCGACGCCTGCGGCGGGTCCATGGTCAGAACACCGCCCGTCAATATGACCGCGCAGAAGCCGGTCAGCAGCAAGAAGAAGCGGTCGTCAAGCAGGTGAAAGATGGCATAGGCTAGGCCTAACAGGAACGGAACGACGCTCAAGCGTTCCACGTAAGGAATCGGCGCCCGGTAGAAGACACCGTTATCCGAGGTGAGAACGAAACCTTTGAGTGAGGTGGAGGTCTGCTGCCACAATATGGAGAACAAGCTGCGGCCGGCCGCTGTCTGCTGGTCCACCCAGCCTGACTGGAATATTCCGACTGTGTTGATGCGATCCATGAACTCCGCATGGTGTGTGTACCAGAAGATCGCCAGGGGGAAGGCCGCTGCGCCGTAGGCCAGCGCCAACATTGCGGCACCCGGCACCATCACACGCAGAGATGACGGCCTTCGGAGGACGCAGTAGCCGAAGAAGGCCGCGACAATCAAGGGGACAACGCGCGAACCCTGGTACAGGTACAGGCCGAGCCCCAACACCAGACCGGTGAGGACGAAATCGCTCTTCTTGCCGAATCGGCCTGCTCGCCAGGCAAAATAGAAGGTCACCGTCATGAGCAACGGGTCGCCGATGTTCTCCATCCCGATCCGGCTGTAGGCGAGATGGACGTGATATCCCATCAGGTATACTGCGCCAATGATCGCAATAGGCTTACCGAACATCTGCCGCAGCAGGATGTAGAACAACGGTATGCCCAGGGTTCCTCCCATTGCGGAGATCAGCCTGATGGCGAATACGTTTACCCCGAACACTCTAAGGAAGACCGATTCCGCAAAGAACTGCATCGTCGGGTGGCCCTGTAGCCCCGACATAAACATGTTCTTCGTGGCGCCCTGGATGACGTAGAGCGATTCGTGGGCCATGGCCGCCTCGTCCTGCTCGAAAGGCAGCGGCAAATGCGTGAGAATGACCACCCGGATCGTCGCCGCCGCGACTGTGAGAGCCCCGACACCTGCGATCTCCCATCGATACGGCCACAGGCGTGCCTTCAAAGCGGCGGGCCGCAGCTCAGACAGGTTGACCCCGGGAGTCACGCAAGCCAAGACTGCCCCAACAGCGATCAACCACAAGGCGAAAAGGGGCCAGAAGTTATGAGGCGGGGGATTGCTGTTGGCGACCTGACCGACAACGAACGATGTGAGGCAGGCGCTTGCCAACGGATACCAGATGACGGGAATCTCGCCGATCAGGCGGATCGGTCGGACCCAAAGCCTTGTTCTTTTGGCGGCCCAGGGCGCGGTCAGGGCGAACACGGTGGAGACTGCGAAGATGGTCGGCACGACCCAAAGGAATCCGTCGCGAGCAGTCAGCGCGGGAGTCCTGGCGATGCCTTGATTGAACCCGTACCAGAGCGCCGCGAAGTTGGTCGCCGTAAGAGCAGCGAGAAGGATGGCCTTCTTCCAGCGCGCCGGTCGCTCCGTTTCCGCGAGCGATGCGCCGACCCCGTCGGAGTCGGCGCTCTCCATTTGCCCCTTGTGTGTCATCGGCATGGCAAATCTTTATGGAGGAAGGACAAGCTCTGAAGCCCCCGCCGCCCTACCTACCACGTTCGAATCGCTAGACTCGCGGTCGCATCATTGCCACGCGAGCAACCTATGGTTCGCTTATTGTAGCGGACGCGCCGCCGGAACTCCAGAGGCGGAACACAAGCCGGTCGTTAAGGATGAAGTTGGCGCTGGCCGCAACGCAGATGCCGATGGCTGCCGCCGGCAGGTACCACATGAAGAGGCCCATCAGCGCTGCGATGCCCTGGTTGAGCGGCATTCCCGTCACCGACGCTCCGGCGTTGAACATCAGCAGACGCGCAATGAACCGGTGCGGCGTCAGTTCGCTCGACCAGCGGTCGCGCCAGGTGAAAAGCTGGTTGAAGGTGAAGTTCAACTCCATCGAGATGATGAAGGCGATGAAGTTCGCCAGGTGCTCCTCGGCGGAGAACCCGGCGACCAGCAGGTGCAGCACCGAAAGCTGGACCACACCGCAACTGCCGCCTACTGCCGCAAAGCGCACGATCCGGTTGCCGTACAGCGTTCGTACGAAAAGCACGGCCTCGCTGGGGCTGGTCGGCACTCTAAGTTCAGTCATTCTATTCTAGTTTCGCCCCAATCTTTGCAACGCGCTATCCCCGCATCTGTTACCGTCCCGGTCGCAGAACGCGCTCTTCGCCTACGCGCTGCGTCACCTTCTCAGCGTCGAGGTGCTCGAGCAGCGCCTGCACGTACTTGCGGCTCGTTGCGAACATGTCGCGCGCCTCCGCCAGCGTCAGCTTGCCGTGCTGCCGCAGGTGCGTTACGACGCGCTCCACCATCTCCCGGTAAGCCGCCATCGAAAAGGCCACGCCTTCCGCCAGCGCCACGACCTGCCGCTTTTCGACCAGGTACGCCAGGAGCTCCTCATCTGGCCAGTTGTCCGATTTCGGTCCGAAGGGGTTCGTCTGGAGGTCGCGAAGGAACGCCTCCGACTTCGCCTGCTGCGCGGCCGAAAGTTGAACTTCGTGCCCGGGCAGACCCATGCCGGCCCTTGCCTCCGTCAGCCGACCGGCCTCTTGCCAACGCTTCACCGCTGCGTTGAACACCCGCGATTGCAGCCCGAGGCGACTCCGCAGCTCTTCCTTCGGCATCGTCAGACGCAGCGGGTGGTCCTTGTAATAATGTGATATCGATAGGTCGGCCTTCGTAGCCAGCGTCGCGAACGCTTCTCTGGTGAGCAGCGCCGCGCCGTCACCCACCGGCCCGCCTCCAAGCGCCACTACTTCCCCCGATTCGACCAGCCGCGCCAGCAGCTTCAGTGCCTCCTCCTCCGGCAGGCCGAGTTGCTTGAGGAGCGCCTCCTGCTCAAGCGGCTGCCGCTGTTCGACGATTGTGACGAGCCGTTTCTCGGGCGAACCCGCTTGGAGCGACGAAAGCGCGTCGAGTGTGCGGACGTCGTGGCGACGGTGCCGCCGTCCCTGCGCCTCGACTACCTGGCCGCCGCCCAGCGTGTCGTTAGCATCCCTCACGACGAAGAGATCGCCGGCCAGTACTGCCACCGGCTCGTCGAGACATATCTGCGCCCAGCCTTCTTCGCCGGGCCCGAGCTCATCCCCGTCGAGCAGGCGCAGCTTGCCCCAGACCTCGCTGGCGCCGCTGTGGAAGGAAAGGCGGACGTTATGGCGTATTGGGCGACGCAACGCCCGGATAGCGCGCAATCGCACGTCGACTGCCGTGGTAGCCAGCAGAGTGTCGGGCGGCGCAATCACCTGACCGCGCCGCAGCTCGTCCGCCGGTACGCCGGACAGGTTTATCGCCGTCCGCGTCCCCGGCGACGCGCGCTCCACTTTCTGCCGATGCGATTGGAGGCCGCGGATGCGTGCGCGCAACCCGCCCGGCACGACCGTCACTTCCTGCCCAACGCTGAAGCTGCCGCCGATCAGCGTTCCTGTCACCACCGTGCCGAAGCCGGCAATGGTGAAGGCGCGGTCGATAGGCAGGCGCGGTCGGCCGATGTCCCGCTTAGGCGGCGTCTCCTCGAGCTTCTGATCGATAACGGCAACGAGGCTGTCGAGCCCTTCGCGCGTGATGGCGGAGCAGGCGACCAGCGGCGCCCCTTCGAGCACGCTGCCCTTGACCGCCTCCCGCACGTCCTCCGCTACGATGTCGAGCCAATCGCCGTCAACCAGGTCCTTCTTGGTCATGACGATGATCCCGCCCTTCAGTTGCAGGAGGTCGAGGATCGCCAGGTGCTCGCGCGTCTGAGGCATGACGCCTTCGTCCGCGGCGATGACCAGCAGGGCGAGGTCGATTCCGCCGACGCCGGCCAGCATATTCCTGATGAAGCGCTCATGCCCCGGCACGTCGACGATGCTGACGTCGCGGCCGCTGGGCAGGGTCAACCAGGCGAAGCCGAGGTCGATGGTCATCCCTCGGTCTTTCTCCTCCTGGAGGCGGTCGGGGTCGATGCCGGTGAGGGCTCTGACGAGGACCGATTTGCCGTGGTCGACGTGCCCGGCGGTGCCAATTACATACATGCCTAAACGAGTATAACACGCTACGGGTTGGGGGTCAGGAGGGGGACACACGGTCGGGTTCGTCGAGGTGAGTCGCCCGAACTCGGCGCGACGAGTCCGCCGTTAGGTGGATGAGCCCGGACGGGCAAGGAGCGCAACCTGCCTACCGGCAGGCAGGCCGAAACGCCATCAGCGCTCCTCTCACTGCCGTTGCGAAGACGACATGGAAGGTCGACGTATCATGAGGCTTCATTCGAGATAGCGGCGTGGTCTCTGGGGCCGTTCGGGTTGCCGAACGGCCCCAACCAGCGCAGCATTAACAGAGGCTGCAGTTCAACGTGGAGAGCTGAAAACCCCTCAGCGATGGCTCTAGGGCGTCGAATTTGGCGTGGGCGTCTTCGTTGGAAGCGGCGTGTGCGTGGGAGCCTCTGTCGGCGTCTCCGTCGCCTCCGCCGTTGCAGTCGGCGTCCGTGGCGTTGCCGTCGGCTTCGGCGTCGCGGTTGCGGCGTGTGACGGCGTCGCCGTGGGTGGTGTTGCCGTCGGCGCGACCGTCGCCGTAGCCTCTTCCGGCGTTTCCGTTGCCTCCTCCGTCGGCGTCGAAGTCACTTTCGGAGAAGGCGTCGAAGTGACCGTCCTCGTCGCCGTTGGCGTGCGAGTCGGCGCTGCGCTGCCGCCTCCGCCGCCCAGCACACCCGTGCCGAAGGCTATGCCGATTGCCACCAGGATCACGAACACCCCGCCCATAATCGGCAGTGCTTTGTTGCCGGAGACATTCAAACCGCCGAAGAGATTACGCCACAGCGACGCCAGGCCGACCAATATCCCCGGCGGCCCGCCTCCTCCTGCCGCCCCGCCCATCACGATCGGCGATGGTGGTGGTGGCGGCGCAACAGGCGTTCGCTTGGGCGTCGGCGCCGCGACCGGCAGCGCCACCGCGGGCAGCGATGCCGCGGCCGCCATCAGCCGTTCCTTCACCGCGTCGCTTTCACCGGCCGAAGGCGCGACGATGGAGAACGCGGCCAGCACCGCCAGCGGCGATGCCATTCCCATCCGCGTCGCCGTGCACAGCGGGCAGGAGCGCGCGTGCTTATCAACGACCTTCTTCACCTGGCCGCGCGTCGCCGCAATCGGCAGCCCCAGCATCGCGCGCCGCATCCCGTCGCAGTTGCGACTGCCGCGCCTGCCGACGATAAGCGCCGACAGCTCCGGCTCGATCTTCTTTACCAGCTTCGACAGCCTGGACCTGATGGCGCTCTCGGTCGTGCTCAAGATCGTCGCCAGGTCCGCTTCGGCGAAGTTCTGCCGGTAGTGGAGGTCGAGCAGCACGCTGTCCGCGGGGTCCAGCCGCGACGCCGTTTCCCAGATGACTGCCGCCGTCTCCTGCGCCGAGGCCGCCCGTGTGGTGTCGCCCAGACGGTCAACGTCCACCTGATGGAACAGCGGGTTGCTTCCAATCGAGCCCGGATGGCGCAGGCTCAGGCGCGGCTCCATCGCATCCAGGGCGGCGGAGAATAGTCGTACGTCAAACGTGGCGGTCGCCAGCGCCGGCGCGGAAGGTGTCAGCGCCTTTCGGAACGCCTCCTCCGCCGATTCCAGCGCCGCTTCCGGCATCCCCAGCGTTCGCAGACAGAAATCGTATACGCGATCGAAATGCAGGTCGAACAGCTTCGCGACGCTATCCGCGTTGCTGCTCGTGCCCTCAGGCCCGCCCTCCAATGTCATCCCTATCCCCCTCATGTCCGGCCCGACCGAAAGACTCCTTACATTCTAATCTTTGCGACCCGTAGTTGTGCAAGCAACCAGCGGACGAATTGCCGCCTTGTGCTATCATTATCTCGATATCAGGAAGTGAGGCCTCATATGAAAGTCAGATGGCTAGGACACGCCTGCTTTCTCCTCAGCGACGCCGCCGGCACCCGCGTCATGACCGATCCCTACGCGACCGGCGCCTTCGGTCTCGCCTATGCTCCTCCGGCTGAAGAAGCGGACATCGTCACCGTCAGCCACGAACACCCGGACCACAACAACGTTGCGGCCGTCAAGGGCAGTCCGGAGATCGTGCGCGGCCCGGGCGTCCACAAGGTGAAGGGCATCGAGATCAAGGGCGTGCCCACCAGTCACGACCAGTCGTCCGGCGCCGAGCGCGGCTCCAACACCGTCTTCTGCTTCGCCCTCGATGGCGTGCGCATCTGCCATCTCGGTGACCTCGGCCACGAGCTAGCGGACAAGACCGTCGCCGAGATAGGACCCGTCGATGTCGTGTTCGTGCCTATCGGCGGCAACTTCACCATCGACTCCGCTACTGCCAACCGCGTCGTCGACCAGATTCAGCCGAAGATAGCTATCCCGATGCACTTCCGCACGGAGCGCGCCAGCGATTTCCCCGTCTCGAACTCCGAGGCTTTCCAGAAGATGCGACAGCGCGTGCGCGTTCTTAATGCCAGCGAGGTGGAGGTTAAGAAGGGCGCCTTGCCCGCCGAGACGGAGACAATCGTCCTGAAGCCGGCGCTCTAGTCCGGCTCTTCCGCAGCGCGGTCGTGGTTGAACCGGCTCATCGCCGCTTCGACGCCCTGCTCCAGCATGCAGGCCGTCGCGGCGATCACCGTCTCTACGGCCTCGTCCAACGTCTTTCGTTCCGACGGCGGCGGATCGCTGAGCACGTAGTCGGCGATCACTTCCGGGTCGTAGGACGGCTCCCCGTTTACGACCGGCCGCCCCACGCCGATGCGGATGCGCGGAAAGACGTCGACGCCCAGGCGCTCCACGACCGACCTCAGCCCGTTGTGGCCGCCGTGCGCCCCTCGCGCGCGAACGCGAACGGCGCCGACCGGCAGGTCTATGCTGTCGCAGATGACGAGCAGTCGCTCCGGCAGGATGCGGAAGCGCTTGACGAGGGCCGCCGCCGCCTCGCCGCTGTTGTTCATAAACTTTCGCGGCTTGGCCAGCACAACGTCCCTCCCCTCAATCGTGCCGTCTCCCAGCGTCGCGACGGATGTCCGGCTGCCCATTTCGATGCCGTAGCTGCGCGCCAGCCGGTTGATGCACCAGAAGCCGACGTTGTGGCGGTTGTGGGCGTAGCCGCGGCCGGGGTTGCCGAGGCCGACGATCAGCCACTTGCCCGGCGAGGTTGGTGACTCGCCCTTGTCTACAGGACGGAGTTTGCGTCGGACTTCCGCCGAACGCTTTCTTCCCTTGAGGAACGATTGAAAGGGAGAAGTGGGAGCCATCTGACCTACTTTCGCGCCTTCGACGACGCGCCGGTGGCAAGAACGACTCGCGGCGGATGGCCGTGCTCGTCGGGCACGCTGGGCGTGAAGCGACGGACCTCCATTTTCGCCACCTCCGGCGCTCAGTCTAGAACGTCACGACGGCGCGCGCCACCTCTCCCCGCTTTACGAGCTCGAACGCCTCGTTGATCGATTCCAGCGAGAAAGTCCGCGTCATCAGCTCGTCCAGCTTGAGCCGCTTCGCCATGTACAGGTCGACCAGCATCGGGAAGTCGCGGCGAATGTTCACGGAGCCCAGAACGCAGCCGCGAAGGGTCTTGTCGTTGAAGAGGTTCATCGTGTCCACGGCGTACTTCGAGCCGAAAGGCGGCACGCCGGCCATGACCGCCATGCCGCCGCGGTCCAGCGAGTCGAACGCTTGGCCGAGCACCTCGACATCGCCGATCGCTTCGAAGGCGAAGTCCGCGCCGCCGCCTGTGATCTCGTGGACCTTCAATACGGGATGCTCCTTCGCCGGATTGACGACGTGCGTGGCGCCGAACTGCTTCGCCAGCGCCAGCTTCTCGTCCTTCGTGTCGATGGCGATGATCGGGCAGGCGCCGACCAGGTTCGCCCCCTGAACCACGTTCAGCCCGACGCCGCCGCAGCCGAAGACAGCGACGCTCTTGCCCGCCGTGACGCCGGCGGTGTAGAGGACCGCGCCGACGCCCGTCGCGACGGCGCAGCCAACGAGGCTGACGCTTTGCAGCGGAGCGTCGTCGCGCACCTTCGCCATCGCCAGCTCCGAGACGACCGCGTATTCGGCGAAAGAGGAGACGCCGAGGAAGTGGAAAAGGGGCTTGCCGTCGTCGTGGAGGAGCAGGCGGCTCGTGCCGTCTTTCATCTGGTGGGAGCCGGCGGCAGCGGTGCAGAGATAGGGCTTGCCGGCCACGCAGTAGCGGCAGACGCCGCAGGCCGGCGCGGAGGAGAGGACGACGTGGTCGCCCGGCTGGACGCTGGTCACGCCCTCGCCCACCTGTTCGACGATGCCGGCGGCTTCGTGGCCGAGCACGGCCGGCGCCGGCCAGGGGAAGAAGCCTTCCATGAAATGGAGGTCGGTGTGGCACAGGCCGGAAGCGGCGATTTTAACGAGTACTTCGCCCTTGTTCGGGGGCGCGATATCGACCTCTTCGATGGCGAGCGGCTGGTTCGCCCCGTAGAAAACGGCTGCCTTCATGGAATCCCTCCCGTTATTCGACACCTACGACGTGACCGAGACGTCGACTTCCATGGCATCTTCGATCGGTTGTCGACGGGTGCGCTGATCGCGTTCTTGTTGCGCTCCTTGCCCGTCTGGGCTCGCTTCGCTCGTCGCGCCGACGGCACCCCGCTGTTATTCGGTCCCCGCCACGAACTGTCGATACCGCACCGCCCGCGCAAACGCCCGCGCCACCTGCTCGAAGCCCGCGAACGTCGCTATGCGGCGTTCCACGTACTTCTGGCGCTCCTGCGCCACAGTCGACTCCAGGTGCCCGGGGTGCAGCACCACCATCAGCGGCTTGGCCGATTCCTCCCGATGCCGGCCCAGCATCTCCGGCAGCCAGTCCGCCGACGGCGTTCCCGCCGGTCCCTGCCGTGCCATCATCCGCCTCGACACCTCGACCGCCACCGCGTCGATATTCTCGTCTTCCTCCAGCACGCAAAGGATCCGCTGCAGGTTCTCCGGCGACGCGCCGAACCCCAGCGTTCCGCCGGCGTCCAGCGGGTTGCGGTAGCTTCCGCCGACGATGTTGAAGAAACCCGCAAGCTCTGCATACGACCGCTCGCTGAGGAGCGGCACCTCCAGCCCCTCGCGCTCGAATGCGTCCGTTATCACCACCGACTGCCCGCCGGTGAGCGCCACCAGCCCCATGCGACGCCCTGTCGTCGGCTTCGTGAACAGCAGCGCCTTCACCGCGTCCAGCGTCTCATCGAGGCTGTCCGTTGCGACGACCCCGGTCTGCCGCACCAGCGCTTGCCAGACCGCCTGCGACGTCGCCAACCCGCCCGTGTGCGAGAACATCGCGCGCCGGCCGCCCTCCGACAGGCCGCCCTTCCATACTACCATCGGCTTGAGCGGCGTCGTGCGGCGCAGCACGTCGAAGAGGCGACGGCCGTCCTGTACGCCCTCCAGGTACATCGCGATGACCTTCGTCTCGGCGTCCTGCGCCAGGTACTCCAGATAGTCCGCCGGCCCGACGACCGCCGAGTTCCCCGCGCTCACCGACTTGCTGATCTTGACGCCGTGCACCGCGCCGATGAGGCTGAAGTTGATTGCGTGCGTGCCGCTGTGCGAGACGAAGCCGGCGTCGCCCTCGTCGCCCGCCGGCTGCTCGATCGACTGCCGCACGCCCAGCCGTCGATTGTAAATGCCCATGCAGTTAGGGCCGATGAGGACCATGCCGCCCTCGCGCGCCGTCGACGTTATCTGCTCTTGCAGGCGGATGCCCTCCGCTTCGCCCGTCTCCGCGAAGCCCGACGTGAACAACGAAACACCGCCCACCTTCTTCGCTACGCAATCGGCGACGACGCGTGGCGCGATCTGGCGCGGCACGGCGCAGACCACGTAGTCGATTTCGTCCGGCACGTCCAGCAGGCTCGAATAGTTCGACACGCCCAGCTCCGCGATGCCCGGCATCTCACTGGGGTCGATCTGGACGGAGTAGAGCTTGCCCTTAAAGGGGCTCATGTTGCGCAGCCAGAAGTAGCCCATCGCCCGCTTGTCGCCGACGACGGCGATGCTGCGTGGATTCAGCACTCTCTCTAGTCGGGGGACGATGTCGTTCAAGACGGCCGGCTCCGTGCGGGTATCGTGCGTGCCGTCAAGAAAGGATGATGCGCGCGTCGACGGCCACGGCACCGTCCTTGTAGGCGAAGATTGGGTTCAAGTCCAGCTCGGCGATCTCCGGGTGCGCCTCGACGAACTCCGACAGGCGCAGCAGCAGCTTCTCCAGCGCCGCAACGTCCGCCGGCTCCTGTCCCCGGTAGCCCTCCAGCAGTGGCCTGCCCTTGATCTCCTGCACCATCTGGCGGGCATCTCGCGGCGTTATCGGCACCAGGCGGAAAGACACGTCCTTCAGCACCTCCACGAGGACGCCGCCGAGACCGAACATGAGCACAGGCCCGAACTGCGCGTCCTGGCTCATCCCCATGATAACCTCGATGCCCGGGCGTGCCATCTTCTGCACCGAGACGCCGTCTATCCTGGCGTCCGGCTGGGCTTTTTTCGCCGCCGCGACGATCTCGTCGAACGCGGCCTTCGCCTCGGCCGGCGTGGCCACGTTGAGCTTCACGCCGCCGACGTCGCTCTTGTGCGTGATCTCCGGCGAGACGATCTTCAGCGCCACCGGGAAGCCCATTTCCTGCGCGGCCGCCGCTGCCTCGTCGCTGCTCGTCGCCAGACGGGCGCGGGCCGTGGGAATGCCCGCCTCCTCCAGGATGTCCTTCGACTCCACCTCGGTCAGGACCTTGCGTTGGTCCGTCCTTGCCCTGTCGATGATGCTGGCAATGCTCATGGGGCGCTCCGTTTCAGATAGAATGACGCGTCCGTATCTTAAAGCGCGGGCCGAGAAGCAGTCAACGGAAGCTGGCGTTAACTTCTTCGCGCTCTGCGCGTTGTACGAAATATCAAGGGCAAGGTGGCGAGCCCGCTCCCGGCGATGGAGGCAATAATGCATAAAAGACTCGTGCTTCTGGGAATCTGTGTCGCCGTCGCGCTCGGGGCTGTTGCTCTGAAGGGCGTCAGTCCGGCGGTCGGAGCCGGCGGCGGCACAATCTCCGGCCGCATGATCAACGACCTGAATGGGGACGGTGTCGAGCAACCTGGCGAACCCGGCCTGGCTAACTGGGGGATCGTGCTCGAGAAGGACGTTGAAGAGGGCCAAACGCCGCTGGTTTGGCGAACGCAGACCAGCCACGACGGCAAGTACGTATTCGAGAATCTGCCCATGGGCAGCTACAGCCTGTCGGTTCCGTGCGACGGAGAGCCGAAGCTGTGGACCGACATGGGGCCGAATGACTCGGGCACCGCCGGAGCCGAGATAACAGAAGACTCACCAAACAATGACTATCTCGACTTGCTGATCAAAACGATCGACGCGCCACCTTCCAAAAACGGCAGCATCGCGGGTAGGATCGTATGGGATGCGAATCGTGACGGTGTCGCTGACCCGTCGGAACCTGGTGTCGGCGGTTGGCAGGTCGACGGTGGCAGCGGCGGAGGCAGGTGCTTTCCGCAGCAGTACCAGGTCACCTATACCGCACCCGACGGCTCCTTTCAGTTCAGCGCGCTTGCTGCCGGAGCTTATGGTCTTGACGGGCTGGGGCCGTCCGGCGTTCCGCACCCCGATTACGTGGTGGACTTCCCCGGCATCTCCAGCCAATCTGGAGATGGCTTCCAGTCATTCCAGTTCCTGCCACATGTCGATGTCCCTGAGAATGGGACCGGCAATCTCCTCGTCGGACTTCTGATTGTGAGCGGAACCAGCTCCATATCCGGCTCTGTCTACTGGGACAAGAACAGCAACGGATTTCGCGACGCGGACGAGCCGCTTGTCGATTGCGATTGTTGGATGGGACTTATGTACCGCACGCCGCAGGGCTATGCGCCGGTAGATTCGAGGATCACGACCGCTGCAACCCACGGCGTCTACTCATACGACGGGCTGGCCGCCGGCGACTACTGGGTGGCCGTAATGCAGCCGCCTGGCATCCCGGTCGCGCCGTCGCCGGGACAGAGCGGGTTTTCCTTCCACCTCATCTCGGTGGGCGAAGGCGAATCAAGAGGCAACATCGATTTCGGGTTGGCCCCAAACCCGGACTCAGCGCTACCCACGGTTGCACCTCAGGTACCCGTCGCGACCACCCCTGCGGCAGCTCCGCCGACAAGCAGCACACCGGTCGCTGGAGTCTCCGTAGGTCCGCCTTCAACTGGCACGGGATCGCGGCTGGTCACAAACAACGCCCTTTTCGCTGCTTTCGCGCTCGCTTTCGCCGGCGCGCTCATTCTGACGATTGGCTTGGCGCGAAGACGACGCTCCCGAGCATAGGAGAGACACAATGAACAAGAAGCTACTAGCGATTGGGATCCTCGCTTCCGCCGCGATGCTCGTGATTGGCGTTGGCAGCGTCAGATCGGCAGCCGGAGCCGACGGCGGCACAATCTCCGGCACAGTGTACGTCGATTCGAACATGAACGGCCAGCGCGACCCGGGCGAGCCGCCCCAAGCGAGTCGGACGGTGAACCTCGCCGTCAACTCCGACGAGACCCGGATCGTCCAATCGCTTAAGACAGGGCCCGACGGCCGCTATTCCTTCACCGGTCTCGCAGCCGGCGAAAACTACACCGTGACGCTCGCCTCAAATAGCGGCGATTTCTGTTGGGACGATGGAGGGTATTCGTCCCCCGGTGACGAAACGACTACGGACGCCGACCTGTGGGTGGTCGAAAAAGGACCGGTTTCAGTCTCCGGGACGGTCTTTGATGATAGCAACGAGAACGGCGTTGGGGACCCCGGCGAGAGCGGTCTAGCCGGGCTGGTCGTCGACTTCCGGACCGGCGCGTTCTGCGTTGCCTCGGCGACTACGGATTCGCGCGGAAACTACAAATTAGCCGGAATGCCTCAGGCCGTCTGGGAGCTCGACGCGCAGTGGCCCTACGCTCCTGAGCGAACAGGCTACTGGGAGCAGACGGCGCCGCTTCGGCCGTACGGCGAATACTCACCTCTCGCAGGCCTCCAGGTGCCGGCTGACCTGGACTTGACTGGGGACGTTGGACCACGCAGCGTCGACGTGGGCTTGCACTTCCTGGCCGGGAGCGGCAGCATCTCCCTCTCGCTCTTCAGCGACTTGGACAGGGACCAGGTAAGGGACGACAATGAACCCCCGGCCGATTGTCTGCTGGCAATCTTCTTCAGGCTCGCTCGCAGGCTCCCGTCGGGCGTGGTGGTGTACCTGGCAAGCGACATTCCCACTTGTGGTGACGGAGTGATCGAGAATCGACGGACTTGCTCCGGGTACTTACAACGTGGGGCTCGTAAGTGACTGTGATTCGCCAAATCTCGCTACTCCTAACAGATGGGTGGACGTTCAGGACGGGCAGCGCCTCGAAGGCTTGAGCCTGGCCACCTGTCCGGTCGCTCCTGAGCCTTCTTCGACGACTGAGCCCATCCCCGCCACCGTCGCGCCCACACCGGCCCAAGCGGCGCCCGCGTCTGTCGGCGCGCCGAACACCGGCGGCGGCCCTTCAACAGGTGCCGGCTCTGACGGCACCGATCTTTTCGTCCTGCTGGCCGCGGGCGCGACGCTGCTGGCTGCGGGGATCGCCGCCTCTCGAAGGAAGCGGGCTTCGCGCTGACAATTCGCTGGCCTTTGGTTGACAATGCTGGTACAATTACTGATGCGTCTTAGCGTATTACCAGCGGAGCAACTATGGTCAGCCAGCCCTTCGACAACTTCCTCGACCTCGTGGAGGCCGCGCGAGAGCTCAACATCCACCCTCAGAGCCTGCGACGCCTCATCAAGCAGAAGAAGGTCCCCGCGCTCATCTTCGCCGGCAAGTACCTCATCGAGCGCGACAAGCTGGAGATGTTCAAGACCAACTACGACCCGCGTCCCGGTCGCAAGCCTCTCCGGCGCCTTCTGTAGGACGCGCTCTTCCCGATCTTGCTCCTGAGTGGTTGAGGATGGGGTTTGGTGAGCGAGTTCGACGTATTCGATAGGGGCCCGCCTACGGTCCGCGATTAGCCTCCAGATACGCCAGCGACCGCCGGTACCACTCCTCCGATATCTTCCCGCTCGACATAAGATAGTTGAGCATCACCTGCAGCGTCAGCAGCGTCTTCAGGCTGATGCCGTGCCGACGCAGATACTGTCGCCCGCCCTGCTGCCGATCCACCAGCACCACCGCGTCCTTGACCTGAAGCCCCTCGCTGCGCAGTCGCTCCGCCGTCTCGACGATGCTGTGCCCGCCGGTCACCAGGTCGTCGACGATGAGCACCGTCTGGCCCGGCTCGTATAGCCCTTCGATGCCCGGGCCCTCGGAGTCTTTCGGGCGAATGTAGATGAGCGGCGCCTTCGCCGTCAGCGAATAGGCCGTCGCCAGTTGCAGCCCGCCGAACGGCACCCCCGCGACGAGCTGGAAAGGCGCGATTTGCGGGTTCAGCATCTCCTGCCGCGTCCGCACGTCGTCGCGAATAACGCGCGCCGCCCGCGCCAGCGCCGCCGGCTTGCTGATGAGCAGTCGCAGGTTGACGTACACCGGCGAGTGCACGGCGGTACGGCCCAGCGTGAAATCGCCGAACTGAATGGCCCCCAGCTTCCACAGCGTCTGGGCCAGCCACAGGTTCCCGGTCTGGCGGAGCGGGCGCAATAGACTTCCCTGTCTTAGCGGAATGCTGGTCAGATAATACCAGAAATCCGGCGCGATTCGAAGCCCCTCAGCGTTTTCGCTGCGACAACGCCTCCGGATTGACGCAGTGCGACGGCGTCTCGCCACGCAGGGCTTGCAGTACGCTCTCGACCGCCATCTCCGCCATCTTGCGCCTCGTCGCGACGCCGGCGCTGCCGATGTGCGGCGTGATGACGACGTTGTCCAGCGTGAGCAGTGGCTCGTCCGGCGGGATCGGCTCCGTCTCCGCCACGTCGAGCCCGGCCGCCGCGATTCGACGCTCCTTCAGCGCAACGTAAAGCGCCCGCTGGTCGACGATGGCTCCGCGCGCCGCGTTCACCAGCACCGCCGTCGGCTTCATCAGCGCCAGCTCCCGCTCGCCGATGAGGTGCCGCGTCTCCGGCGTCAGCGGCACGTGCAGGCTGACGAAGTCCGACTCTCGCAGCAGTCGCTCCAGCTCCGCGTACTCCGCGCGGAGCGCCGCCTCCGCCTCCGGACGCCGCGTGCGCGAGTGGTAGAGGATGCGCATCTCGAAGCCGCGGGCCCGTCGCGCCATCGCCTGCCCGATCGCGCCGAAGCCGACGATGCCCAGCGTAGCACCGTGTACCTCCTGCCCGAGCAAGAACGACGGGTGCCAGCTCTTCCAGCCGCCCGTGCGCGTCAGCCGGTCGCCTTCGACGACGCGACGCGCCGCCGCCAGCAGAAGCGCAAAGGCCAGGTCCGCCGTCGCCTCGGTCAGGACGCCGGGCGTGTTTGTCACCAGGATGCCGCGCTCCGTCGCCGCCGCCACGTCGATGTTGTCGATTCCGACGGCCATTTGCGCGACGATGCGCAGCCGTGGGCCGGCGTCGAGCACCGCCGCGTCGATTGGTTCGCTGAGCATCGTCAGCAGCGCGTCGGCGTCTCCGGCACGTCGGACGAGCTCTTCGTGCGACGGCGGCCCTTCTCCCGGCCACACGTCAACGTCGGCGACCTCGCGTAGCCGCTGCGTTGAGTTGCCCGGCAGCTCCATCGTCACAAAGACCCTGGAGGGTGTCACTGGCCGCTACTCACGCTGGCCAGAATTGTCGAAAGAGAATGCGCTATTTCCAGAACTCCCACCACTTCTTCGACTTCGCCGCCGCCTGCTCCGCGCTGCCCGCCGGCATCTCCGGCGACTTGGCCATCGCCTCCGCCAGGCCGAGGCCAACGCCCATGTACTTCCATGGGGCCTCGTCGAAGTCGCGTTTGCAGCTTTCCGCGCAGAAATAGTACGTCGTCCCCTCGTACTCTGAGCTTCCCGCCGCCGTCTCGCTGTCGATCTCCATGCCGCAGACGGGGTCTTTCACCATAGCCATCGTCGACCTCCTTTCGGCGCCCACCAGCGCCCCTGACGAATGGCAGCAGCGTAGACTATTCGAAGAAGATCGTCAATAGCGGAAGCAGGCCCACACGCCTGCGCTCGAAGGGGCTCTCAGGCGAGGAAGCTGACGCCCGAATAGATGAACCAGGCGCCCAACCCGATGAGGAACGCGCCGCAGACCATCAGAATGCCCCGGTACACCGGCGTGCTCATCAGCCGGCGACCCGTCACCATCGCGAACGCCACCAGCGATAGCCAGGCGAAGTCCGACAGAATATGCGCCGTGAAGAACGAGCCGACGCCCGCGGCCCCGTGCACCAGCGCCTTGTCGATGTAGGCCATCCCGATCGTCGCCCACCAGATGATCCAGTAGGGGTTCGCGACGCTCACCAGCGCGCCCGCCGGCACCAGGATGCTCGCCGCGCTTGCCTGCCGGTAGGCATGGCCACCCCGCGCTTCCGACGCGTCGACGCCGCGCATCGCCGCCATGAGCCGCCGTCGGTAGCTCCACGGCGGGTCTTCGATTGGTATCGGTATGGGCACCGGCTGAGGCGCCGAGCCGCGCCTACCGTTAGGCAGGCTGAGCTCCTGCCGCGGCGCCGTGCGCAGCATCTCGCAGCCCATCCAGATGAGGAACGCGCCGCCCAGCATCGCGATGGCCGCCGTGCCCTTGCCTTGGCCCAGGAACTCGCTCAGCCCCAGCGCCAGCGCGATGACCAGCGCCAGCTCGATCAGCGCGTGGCCCGTCGCCAGCAGCGGCCCGACCCAGAAGCCGCGACGCAGCGTCTCCCGCACCGAGAGCGTGAAAAGCGGCCCCGGCATCAGCGCGCCGGAAAGGCTGATCAGGAACGACGAGCCGAATATCGCCAGCAGAGCCATCATTCGCGAATACTTCCCCTAATTCCAGTTTCGCACCCGCGCGCGCGGCGCGTCAACGCTGGCCCCCTCGATTGTCGTTCGCTACAATCAGGGAAGATCGGATGGTCCCTTCACATGCCTGGACCCAAGCTCCTGCTCTTCGACGTCGACGGCACGCTCATCCTAACGGGCGGCGCCGGCGTGCGCGCCATGAGCCTCGCCTTCGCCGACCTCTTCGGTCGCGAGAACGGGCTTATGGGCGTCGAAGTGGCCGGCCGCATCGACATGGCGATCCTGCGCGCCGCCCTCGACAAGCACGGAATTGACGCAAAAGACTTTCCGCGGATCGTCGAGCGCTTTCGCGATGCCTACGTCCGCCATCTGGCGCAGACGCTGCCAGAGGCCGAAGGCGGCCGTGTCCTGCCCGGCGTTCGCGAGCTCCTTACCGCTCTTCACGGACGATCCGACGTCCGTCTCAGCCTGGCCACCGGCAACTTCCGTCGCGGCGCCGAGATGAAGCTGACTCACTATGGCCTGTGGCACTTCTTCGATGGCGGCGCTTTCGGGGAAGAGGTCGAAGAGCGCGCCGACCTCGTCGCTGTGGCCAAGCGACGCCTCTCCGCCGACGGTCAGAGCGCCGTGTACGTCTTCGGCGATACCGTCCACGACATCGAGGCCGCCCGCGCCAACAATGCGATAGCCGTTGCCATCGCCAGCGGCTTCACCGGCGAAGGCGTTCTCCGCCAGGCTGGCCCGGACTTCCTCTTCCCCGATCTCTCCGATTGGCGCGCCGTGCTGACGGCGTTAGCGTTGTAGGGGCGGGGCTGCGGCTGTTCACGTCTGACGCCGGCCCCGGATCTGTCCGAGGAGATAATTCGTCAAGAAAAGCGCCGGAAAGGCTTGACGCAGGGGGTGGAACTGCGCAATAAAGAGGGTGCGCCCGTTGAAGGGCGCACCCGGAGAAAACGGCGGCCTGGCCGGTGCTACGACGCGAGCTGGTGGCGGGGGAATCGCGCCGTTGCGACAGGGGGTGCTGTTTTACCAACCAGACCGACACATCCCCACGTTTAATTTTACATAAACTATCTGATTCCTGCAAGCTCCTGAAGCAGCCGCCAGTAGGCCAGCCTGTCCGCCTGCGTCGCAAGCAGCGTCTCGCTCGGGTTCCCCTCGCGGTCGAACTGCTTCGCGAACCGTCCCTCCGTCCGCGCGAACGCCACGAAGTCCAGCGGCTCCTCCGTCTTCGGATTGATGTACCAGTCCTCTTTCACGTTCGGGTTGCCTTGCAGGCTCAGCCGCTCGTGAATCGATGAACCCTGGCGCGGGTCGTAGATGAAGATCGGGAAGGTGCGCGAGTCCTTCGCCAGCCGCGACTGCTTCGACGACATATTGTCCGCGACCTGGTGCTCCGGCTGGCACGTGCAGTACACGCTTATCACCGAAGGCCCCTTGAACTCGTTCGCGCCCATGATCGAGCGATAGAAGTGGTTGATGTCCGAGGTGATGGTCTGCGCAACGTAGACCTCAGGGTGCATCATGGCGATGACGCCCACTTCCTTACGATGCTCCTGCTTGCCTGACACCGCCGATCCGAACGGCGCCATCTCCGCGTCCTGCCCGGTGTACGTCGCCGTCGACGCCTGTCCGCCCGTGTTCGAGTAGACCTGCGTGTCCATGATCATTACGTTGATGTCCATTCCCGACGCCAGCAGCCGCGACAGCCCGCCGAAGCCGATGTCCAGAATGGCGCCGTCGCCGCCGATGGCCCACAGCTTCTTGTCCTGCCAGCCGATCTGGTTCCAGCGCAGCCGAATGCCCATCGCGTCCGGCGCCGCGTTCTCGAACAGCGAGTTCGTCCAGGGCACCAGATACGGGTTGAACGGATAGCTGGATGCGTAGACGCTGTTGCAGCCGGTCGCCGCCACTATCGCCATGTTCTCCGGCCCGTGTACGAACCCCGTCGCCGCCAGCATCATCCTGATCGACGTCGCTTCGCCGCAGCCCATGCACGACCCGGCGCCGCCGACGTAGAGCAGCGACCGGTCAGCCAGCATCATGTCCGCCAGCGCCTTGCCGCTGACGTATTTCGCCGGCGTCTCCGGCAGCTTACGGAGGAAAGCGACCTCGCGCTTGTAGGCTTCGACTTCCGGCGGTGTCTTGCGCACCATCGTCAGCGCTTCGTGCGTGCCGCACACCTCGACGCATTCGCCGCAGCCCTTGCACTTCGTCGGATCGACGAACAGGCCGAACATGCCGCCCTCTTCGCCGCGCTTCTCGAACACGCCCGCGTACTTCGTCGTCTCCGCGAACCGCTTCTGCAGCCGCGCCCGCTCGGTCGCGTCGCGGACCGCCGCCAGCTCTTTCGCCAGGTCCGACCTCCCGATCACCTTCGCGAGGATCGCGCTGTCCGGGCAGGCGGTGACGCACTCCATGCAGCCGACGCAGTTCTCGGTTATGAAAGCCGGGAACTCCGGCGCAATGTAGCTGAAGTCGCGCAACGCGGCCGTCCCGGGCGGGATAAGCGCTCGGGCCGCCTCCGCGTCCGAGGGCAGGTCGTCGGCGCCATGACCGTGGCGATAGGCCCCCAGCACCTTTTCCAGAAACTGCTCCCTTTCCGGGAAGCCGCTGTCCTTGGTCATCTTATCTTTGTTCTTCGAAGCTGTAGCCATGCTCTTATGCCTTTCGCGACGTTTGCCTGCTCGGCTTGCCGCCGGTGCCTTCCGCCTTCACCTCAACCGGTATCTCGAATACCTCGCTGAAACCGCGGCGCACGCACTCCACGTTGTCTTGAATCACCCTCTCGCCGCGGCCGCCGAAGTACTTCCGCAGCGACTTCTCGATGCGCTTGAACAGCTCCGTGTCGCTGACCGGCGCCTCCTTGAGGAAGGGCGTGTAGCGCAGGAATACGCCCAACAGCGCGACGCCCTGCATTCGCTGCACCAGGTCCGGCCGCGACGCTACTTCCTCCGCAATCTTCGCCGTGTCCAGCGCGAGTACGCGGATGTTCTTCGCCCGTATCGTCTCTCTCGCGCTCTCCGGGATGTCTGCCCACACGTCCGCCGGCGCGGTCTTCGGGGTCTGGATGAATATTGTGCCGCCCTCCGCCAGTCCGGCCAGCGGGTTGCCGGTGCGGAAAGCATTCACGTCGTTCACCGGCACGAACTCGACGAACTTGGTCTCGCAGTGCGGGCGGATAACGTCCTTCGCCAGCGTCAGATAGTAGCTCGTCGGCAGGCCCTTCTTCTCGGCGCCGTACCGCGGGTAAGCCTGCGCGTTCAGCCCGAACAGGTCGGACGAAATCGAGGCGATGATCTTGTTCGTCGTAATCGAGCCGTAGCCGCCAACGGAGTGCCCGCGCATCGAGAACGATCCCGGCGGTCGCACGTCCGGGTCCTCAACGGGCGGCAGCGCGGTCGGATGGTTCACGTTCAGCGTGAAGAAGCGCTTGCCGTCCGGCTTGCGCATGTTCTCGAAGATGGCGACGATGTGGCCCGGCCGCACGTCGCGACTGCCCAGGCCGCCGCAACCTGCGTAAACGACGGGCATCTTGTCGATTCGCGGGTACCCCGGGCGACCGGTCAGAGCGTCGGCAAAGGACGCCTTGGTCTCCGCCGCCAGCGGGTTCGATTGGCCCAGCGGCACGTCCAGCTTCTCCAGCACGCTGAACGCCTTAACGTGCTTCAGCGCCTCCACGATCTGCGGGCCGGGGAACGGCCGGAACGCCGTTATCGTCAGTAGCCCGACGCGCAGCCCCTTCTTCTCGCGCAGGTAATCGACCGTCGCCACGGCCGTGTCCATCGCTGAGCCCATGCCGACGAGCGCGTACTCGGCGTCCTCCAGCCGGTAGGGCATTACCATGCCGTAGCGACGCCCCGTCAGCTCGTAGTACTCGTCCATTGCCGCCTGCAAAGCGGCGGGGACCTTGTCATAGAAATCGCGCTGGCCGATCTTGCCGACCATGTAAACGTCCATATCCTGGACAACGCCGCTCATGATCGGATGATAGGGGTCGATGATACTGCTCAGCTTGTCTTCCGGCGGCCCCACGAACTGCTTCATCATCTCTGGCTCCGGCATCCGCACGCTTTCGACGGTGTGGGTCGTCAGGAAGCCGTCCTGGCAGTTGAAGAAAGGCGTTCGCGAGTCCTCCGCGGTCCGACGGGCGATGAGGCCCAGGTCGGCGGCCTCCTGCGCGTTGCGTGCGAAGAGAATGCCCCAGCCGCAGTCAGCGACGCCCATGACGTCGTCGTGGCCGGAGTGGATGTTCAACGACTGCGAGGTCAACGCCCGCGCGCCGATGTTGAACACCGCGGGCAAGCGCTTCCCGGCGATGGTGTAGAGGACCTCTTTCATGAGGATGAGGCCCTGGCCGCACGTGAAGTTGGTTACGCGACCGCCTGCTGCCGCATAGCCCTCGCACGCCGACGCCGAGCTGTGCTCCGATTCCGGCTCCATAAGAACCAGTGTCTCGTCCCATAGGTTCTTGCGCCCGTTCGACACCTCGTCGGCGTAGCCTTCGCCCATGCCGCTGGAGGGCGTAATCGGGTAGACGCAGGCGCCCTGGCTGATGTGCGTCTCAACCCAGACGATCATGCCGGTGCCGTCGCTTGTCGACGGAGTTCCAGGATAGGGGAACGCCTTTTGCGCTGCTTTTTGAGCCATAAGTCATCCTCTTTGGCTAACTAAGTTTCGGGGACAATACTGAGTAGATACAATGAATCCTGTTCTTGGCCGCAACCATTATCCGGCCGCAAAGCTCACAACTATTATCCCACTCTGATTAGAAACTTTGCAATGTCTAAACCACCGGAAAGGCGCACGAACATTCGCCTGGGCTACAGCCGCACCGTCGCGAAGTCCTCCGCGACTACGATGCCCTCGACGTCGATGTCAGGCCGTCCTGCCTCCAGGTGCGTGATGACGAACGTCGTCTCCGGCGGCACCTCCCGCCGAAAGCGGCGTATCTCGTCAAAGCTGATGTGGTGTTCACAGGGCTCCTGCCAGCACGAGCAGTCGATGACAAGCGCGTCCGCGCCGCGCGCCAGCTCTCGCACGCCGTCGCACATCACCGTGTCGCCCGTGTAGCTGAGCACGCGTCCGCCGGTGTTCACCCTGTAGCCCAGGCACTCCAGGTCGTTGTGGCTCGACTGCTCGACGCCGACGGCGCGGAAAGGAAGGCCCGCCGCTGTGCCGTCGTCGCCGTCGGCAACTTCGACGTAGCGGCGATGGTAGGGCTGCCTTCCGCGCGTCAGGCCCGGGAATCCTAGCTGCGATATCTCCTCCGCCACCCGCTGCATGCCTGGCGGCCCGACGATCGTCAGGTCTTCGACCCGCGCGCTCACCTGCTCGTAGTCCAGGAAGAGGAAGGGCAGGCCGAAGAAGTGGTCCGCGTGGAAGTGCGAGATGAACACGGCGGCGATGTCCAGCGTTGGGATCCGCAGCTTGTGCAAGTGCGCCAGTAGCGTCGGCGGCGCGTCGAAGAGATAGCGACCGTTGAGGATGAAGGAGCTCCAGTAGCGGTCGCCGACGAAGGCGTTCCCCGATCCCAGGAAAGTCAGTTCCAGCGGCGGCTCGCGCGTCATGCTCCTCCGTCGGCCGCCAAAGTGTCGCGGCCCTCTGATCGATTACTAGCATCTCGCCATGCCATCCGTCAAGAAAAAAGCGGGCCAGACGCTTGACAACCCAGCACGCGTGTTCTATTATCGCCATGACAGGAGAACATATGTCTCAGGCTTGGAGGAGGAAATGCTGAGCGCTGCGGTTATCGGAGTATCCCTGGCCCTGAGCGGAGTGTACCTCGGCTGGCAATGGTGGTCGCGCGAGCTCGCGGAAGGCGAATAGCGCCGCGAGTGTGAGATCCCTCGGGACGATCCTCCGGATCATTACCGATGTTGCTTTCGCCGTCGTCTGGCGATCCTTAGGCGAGTGGAGTATACTTCACGCGGAAGGGACGCTCCGGTAGGTCGGAAAGATGATACTCCTTTTCTTCGTCCTGCTCCTCGTTGCCATCGTCTTCCTGCTCATGCTCGTCGTCTTCGGGTTCACGGTGCGCGCGCTCTCCAGCGTCCTGCTCATCCCGCGACAAGCCGCATCTCTGTTCACCAACGAGTCGGTCCGGCGCAACGAGGTGCTGAAGCACGCTACCATGAACGTCATCGAGGAGCGCTTCGGCCCCAGCGGTCTGAACGGCGTCTCCCGCGCTCGCGGCTTCACGCTGGATGGCATCGCCCCGCCGGACATCATCCTTTCCGCCGCCCAGGAAGGGTTGCGACGCCTTCGCGCCGGCGAGCGACGCCTCGCCGTCCACCGACGCTGCGTGACCGCCATCGTCAGCGCAGGCCTGCTTGCCGCCCTGGCATTCTTCGGCATCCTCCTCGGTATCGGGCGGTTGAACCTGCTGAACGTTGTCCTTGCCGTCACGCTGGCCAACGCGCTGGCCCCGTTCGCCGGCATGCCGCTCCAGAAGCTGCTGCCTCGCTACACCGACCTCTCCGACCTGCACATCGTTGGCCTAGCCGAGAGCCCGTTGCCCGAGCAGCATCCGCCGGGCGACCGTCCGCCGTCGGAGCACTTCGAGGTGAGGACGAAGGTCGGCAGGTAGCTGCGGACCTATCCCCTCAGTTGCTCGGCGAGTCCTTCGCGGAGCGATCGCGGCTGGAACCCGAACGCCTTCGGCACCGCGTCCAACTCAGTGGTGTTGTCCTTCGACAGCATCGCGAGCTGGTCCGTCGTTACCGGCGGGCTCGGCAGCACCGACTGCATCACGCGCGCCATGGGACGCATCAGCCACAGCGGCATGTGCACCTTGCGCTTTCGATGCCCCAGTGTCTCGCCGATGAGGTCGATTATCTCGTCGTAGCTGAAGTACTCCGGCCCGCCGATCTCCAGAGTTTCGCGATCGTGCGCCCCTTCGCCGAGACTGGCGACGACGCAGCTCACCACGTCCTCTACCCAGATCGGCTGAAAGCGCGTCTTCCCGTCGCCGGCAACCGGCACGACGGGCACGCGACGGATGAGGCGCGCCAACCGGTTGAAGAAGTCATCCTCCGGCCCGAAGACGAGCGACGGCCGCAGGATCGTGTAGTTCAGGCGGCTCGCCGTTACCGACTGCTCCGCCTGCCATTTCGCGTTCCAGTAGGGGAACTTCGGGTCGGGCGCCGCGCCGATGGCGCTGACGTAGACCAGCTTCCGCACGCCCGCGCGCTCGGCTTCATCGACGACTCCCGCCGTGCCGCCGCGGATCACGGCGTCGAAGCGCTGCGACCCCTTCTCCGTGATCACGCCGACCAGGTTCACGACCTTCTCGACGCCGGCCATCGCCTGCGCCAGCCCTTCGCCGCTCACGACGTCCGCCCGCACCTGCTCGACGCCCTGCGGCAGGTCCGCCTTGCGTTCGCCGCGGGCCGCGACGCGCACTTGCTGACCGCTCGCCGCCAGCCGCGCGACCAGGTGCCGCCCAATGAAACCCGTGCCGCCGGTCACCAAGATCATTGCCCCTCTCCGGGCGGGGATCCTTCCCCGGCTGTCTGCGACATGCCTCTAAATGCCCGCGTAGTCGAGGCTTTCCAGCCTCGACTCCTGATCTGTGGATACGCGATATCGTTAGAACTCGGTCGCGCCGCTGAAGGTCCAGCCCTTCACCTTCAGCGCCGGCACCCGGCTCACGCCAATCATCCCCTGCCGCAGCCGCGTCTCCCGCCCGATCATCTCGACCCGGCTGAGCGCGTCCAGATAGCCCTGCGTGAAGCGCAGGTTCTTGATCGGCGCCGTTATTCGCCCCTTCTCGATGAGGAACGTCCCGTCCCGCGTCATGCCCGTCACAATCAGCTTCAGCGGATGCACCGGCCGCGTGTACCAGAAGCGGCTCACCCAGATGCCCCGCTCCGTCGACGCCAGCATGTCGTCGATAGTCGCCTCGCCCGCCTTCAAGAAAAGGTTCGACGGCATTGGGCCGTACGTCAGCCCCGCCGGCAGCGCGTGGCCGGTCGAAGGCTTGCCCTCCTTGCCGCCGTAATAGCTGTCGTACACGACGCCCTTCGCCACCCCGTCCGTGATCAGCTCGACGCGCCGCTTCGGCACGCCCTCGAAGTCGAACGGCATCGGCACCGTCTCCGGCGACAGCCCGTCGTCCCAGATCGATACGTTCTCTCCCACTACCCGCTCCCCCAGCCGTCCCGACATGAAGCTGCGCTGCTCCTGGTACGGCTGCGCGCCGAAGCCCAGGTAGGCAAGATAGTCCAGGATGTCCGAGGTCGCGTAGTCCTCCAGAATGACGTCGTAGTCGCCGGGCTCCAGCGAAATCGGGTTCGCGCTGCGCAGGCACTTGTCGATAGCCTCCGCCGCCAGCGCCTTGCCGTCGATCTCGCCCGCGTCCGGCGAAAGGCGGTCCGCGTAACCGCTGCCGTCGGCCATCATCGTCGTATTGATGTCCGCGTGCGTCTCGCGATGATAGGCAAAGATGCCCAGCGAGTTCGCGACCGCGACCGCGTTGTCCGACGTCCGAAAAGCGCCCGCCGCCGTGACGCCCGCGTTCCGGGCCACGTCGCAGATAGCGGCGACGACCTCCGCCCGCTCGTCCGGCGAGAACGACGCCGTCCGCTCGACCCAGGCGTCGATGCGCCGCACCGGCTCCGGCGCCGGCAGGGAGTGGAAGTCCTCGTTCTCCTTCTGATGCGCCGCCAGCATCGCCGCCCGCTCGACCACGGCCCGCAGCGATTCGTCAGACAGCATGTTCGTGCCCGCCACGCCGATCTTCTTGCCGATGACGGTGCGCACACTGACCTCGACGCCGGTCTCCTCGACGTTCTGGTGAATGTAGCTGTTCGCGAAGCGTGTCAGCGCCGACCGGGTCGCGAAGAGCAGCACCTCTGTCTGGTCAGCGCGGCTCATCGCCAGCAGGCGGTCGCTGATGTTCTTGAGCTCCGTCTCGTCGGGCAGCATCCTATCCTCTGCCTTCCCGGTTACTTCATAACGCCGACTTGAACGTTGCGGAACCGCGCCGGCGACGTCCCGTGACCAGTGTGCGCCACCTGCTCCGGCTGCCCCTTGCCGCAGTTCGGCGTACCCCACACGACCCAGTGGTCGCGGTTGCAGACGGCGTCGCAGCTCCCCCAGAACTGGGGCGTGATGCCGGTGTAGGTCGCGTTCTTCACCAGGTCGCCCAGCTTGCCGTTCTTGATCTCGCGCGCCAGCTCCGTGCCGAACTGGAAGTTGAGCCGCCGCTGGTCGATGCTCCAGCTCCGGTTCGTCTCCATGTAGATGCCGTCGTCCGTGTCCGCGATCAGCGCTTCCAGCGTCCAATCGCCCGGCTCCAGGTTGACGTTCGTCATGCGGATCAGCGGAATGCGGTTCCAGCCCGAGGCGCGCATCGCCCCGTTGCTCCGCTGTCCGATCGCCGCCGCGGTCTCCCGCGACGTCAAGTAGCCGACGAACAGCCCTTCGGCGACCAGCGGCGTTCGCTGCGCCGGCACGCCCTCGTCGTCGTAGCCGAACGTGCCCAGGCCGCCGGCAATCGTCGCGTCCGCCGTCAGGTTCACCACGGGCGAGCCGTAGCGGAACGCGCCGAGCTTGTCCGTCGTCAGGAAGCTTGTGCCCGCGTAAGCCGCCTCCGTGCCAAGCACGCGGTCTAACTCCGTCGCGTGGCCGCAGCTCTCGTGCACCTGCAGCCCGAGCTGGCTGCCGTCGAGAATGATGGTCGTGACGCCGGCCGGACAGGGTTTTGCCGTCAGCAGCGCCGTCGCCTCTTCCGCGACCCGCTGCGCGTTTCCGGCCAGGTCGAAGCGTTCGACGAACTCCCAGCCCTCGGTGCCCTGGTGACGCCCGACGCTGTTGGGGTACGACCGCTGCTGCACCTCGCCCTCGTCGACGGCCGTCGCTTCGATGCCGCAGCCCGTCTCCAGCAGCTCCTGCTCGATCAAACTTCCCTCGCTGCTGCCGAAGAGCTTCTTCTCCCGCTGGTAGTAGACGTTCGACTCCGCCATTACAATGCCCTTCACCCGCATCATCGCTTGGTTTGTGCGCAGGAGGAGGGCGATCTTGTCGTCGAGCGACACGGCGAAGGGATCGATGCGAAACGGGGTGCGATAGCTGTCGTTGTGGACTTCCGGCGGGCCGATCATTGCCCTGGGGCCGCCGGCCCGCGCCGACGCCCGCGCTATCGAGACTGCCAGCGCCGCCGCCCGGTCCGCCTCGGCCGCCGTCATGCGATTGCTTCCCGCGAATCCCCAGTAGCCTTCGACGATCACGCGCACGCCGAAGCCGAGGCTTTCGTCGGCCGTCAGCCCCTCGACATGCGGGCCGCGGACCGTAATCGACTCGGCGCGCGTCTCCACGACGCGGACGTCGACGTAAGCGGCGCCTTGCTGTTTGGCGGTATCGAGCGCGCGGACAACGAGATCGCGCATAGCTGCCTCCTTACTGGCTCCGCGCGAAATGGAGGGATTTTCAGACCACGTCCTGTGGCCTGCTGTCTACATTATAGCCGAATCGTGCCCGGAGGAGGCGCCAGGACGAACGTAGAGGAAGGCTTCAGCCCTGCCTACCGGCAGGCAGGCTTCCACGTCTCATGAAGTCCGCTACGTCGTTCTACCCGATCCGTCGGGCATTCCCGCCGTGACCTTCTCCCGCTCCAGCGGCCCGATCCCCGAAACCGTTCGCAGAATCCGCAAATAGTCCCGCAGATTGCGAGTCGTCAGGAAGTGGCGTCGCACCGCCTCGCGGCCGCGACAGCCCATCTCGTCCGCTTCGACCGGATTGCGCAGCAGGTGCAGCACGCGCTGGGCGCACTCCTCGACCGTGTTCACCAGGTAGCCCGTCTTGCCGTCGATAATCTGGAGCGGGATGCCGCCCACGTTGCCGGCGACAACCGGCCGCGCCTTCCACAGGCCCTCCGTCACGGACAGGCCGAATCCCTCGCGCACCGACTTCTGGATAATCACGTTCGCGGCCCTCTGGAAGGCGTTCACCTCCACGTTGCCGACGCCGTTCAGGTTCGTCCGCACCTTAATGTCCATGTCCTCGCCGGCGCGGCGGACCGTGCGCTCGTACCAGGCCCAGCCCTCCGGGTCGTCGAACGCCATCGACGCCACGAGCACGAGCTGAACCTCTGGCACGTCTCGCTTCACCATTCGATAGACGTCGATGACGCCCAGCGGATCCTTCCACGGGTCGAAGCGTGACACCTGCACGATGATCGGCCGTCGCGGGTCCAGCTCGTGGTTGCGCAAGATCGCCTCTACCGTGTCCGCTGGTATGTCCGCGTTCTTGGCGCTGAACGGGTCTATCGACGGCGGGATGAAGAAGGGGATCGGCCCCCTGAGGTCCTCTTTGATGTAGTTGCGCAACGTGAATACCGCCGCGTCGTACAGCGCGACGTGCGGACGCAGCAAGTCCCACACCTGCACCTGGGCGTCTGTGAGGTCGATGTGACAGCGCCACACCCACTTGCCCGGCGGCCGCTTGCCCCGCAGCTCCGTCAGCGACGACAGGAGCGGCGCCGGCTGCGGGTCGTGGATTATGACGAAGTCGTAGTCCTCGTCGAACATCTCCGCGTTCGCCCTATTGTACTGAAGCCACAGGTCCCACATCTGGGGCGTCCAGTCGATGAGCATCCCCTGGAGGCTGTTGTGCATCGCTTTCGTGACGCGAAAGAAGTCGTCGCCGGCGCGAATGACCTGCCAGTCCGCCGCCAGCCCGACGTCCGCCATCAGCGGCACGAATGAGTTCAGTATCTCGGCGACGCCGCCGCCGAACGGCGTGGAGTTAACGTGGAGGACGCGTGCGCCTCGCAGCGGCTCCGCCAGCTCGCGGATCTCTTCGATCTCCTCGTCACCGATTAGAGAGCGGTAGCTCTCCAGGGTTCTTGGTGTTGTGGGAATGGAGCTCAACATTGTCCGATTAGCTCTTTCGGGGTCATCTCAATCGTTTCACAATCTTCGCGCACCGGGGCCCCTCCTCTCCTCCGACAAAAGCGCCTGATTCAATCTTACCTAACTAATCTCTCGAAGCAAAGACAGGTAATCGGCAATGAAACGGCATACCAAGAAATTCTCGGCAACATGGCGTCGCGCGGCAACCCCCAGCTCGCGCGCCGTCGCGGGCTCCCGCATCAGCCGGAGCAGGCAATCGGCGAACTCGGCGTCGCTGTCGGCCAAGTAGCCAGTGCGGCCGTGCAGCACTTGCTTCGGTATGCCTCCCATGCGCGCCCCCACGACCGGCGTCTCCTTCCACAGCGCGTCCGACAGCCAGATGCCGAAGCCCCGCTGCAAAGAGCGCTGCATCACGGCAAACGAGGCCCTCTGCACGACATTGACCTCCACGTTGCCGACATCGTTAAGGTCGGCAAGGATGTGGACATCTGGAAGCTTTGTGGCTTCCTCCCTAACCTCCTCGAAATAGGGATAGGCTGTCTCGTCCGGCGGCGACGGCGCCAGCAGGACGAGCTGCAACTCCGGCGCTTCCCGTCGCATCAGCCGGTATACCTCCAGCGCGCCCAGCGTATCGTTCTCCTCGTTTATCGGCGCCACCTGCGCTATGAACGGTCGTTCGCCATCGATCCCGTAGTGGCCCAGAATGTAGGCCGTCGCGTCGGCAGATAGTTCGATGTTCCGCGGCCCCAGCGGGTCGATCGCCGGCGCAATAACCTTGCACGGCCGTTGGGTCTGCCTGCCGAGAGGCATGGCCCCAGCCCTGCCAGCGAACTGTTCGTCCTCAAATGTCCAGCAGTCGTAGTCCTGCAGATGCCCCTCCAGCAGGTCCCAGACGTCCGGTTGCGCCGCCGACAGGTCGATGTGGCAATGCATCAGCCAGCGCTTTTCGCGCCGGGCCGGGTCGACGTAGGAGCGAATCGCTGCCGGCTGCGGGTCATGGACGATGACGACGTCGAAGTCCTCGTTCAGCAGCTCAGCGTTCATGACGGTGTAGCGACGCCACGTCTCCGTCATCTCCGGCGTCCACTCCACTCGGCCGCCGGCCAGCGCCCGGTACATCGCCCGGTTGACCCGCGTTGCGTCCTCGCCGGCGCGCACCACCTGCCACTGCCAGTCGATGCCCAGATCGCAGAACAGCGGCACGGTTGAGCGCAGCAGCTCGGCCAGACCGGTGCCGAAAGCGGTGACGCTGAGGTTGAGGACGCGGAGCCCCCTGAGCGGCGCCGAAAGCTCGACGAGCTCGTCGATCCTCTCCTTGCCGGCCGCCGGCACGTACTCCTTTAGTGACTTGGGGGTCAGGGCCAGAGTGCCGTACACGCCTCTCCCTTTCTCCGGGAGATTTCCCTATGGTATGAAAGACCAGCGGAATGAATACTTTGCGATATGATCCTATTGCGGCCCGGTGCGCCTGTCAACGAGGATCGGGGCTTTTCTCCGCATTCGCTGGAAACGTTTCGCGAAGCCGTGCGCCCCGCTTCTGGAACTGTCGCACGCTGAAGAGGACCTCCGAAGGAAAGCCCGACAGGCCGGCCTCGGACGCTATTCGACTGATCGTCGCCAGCACTTCTTTCCGCGACCGGCCGTGCACCATGGCGTATAGGTTGTATCGCCACTCCGGCAGCCGCCGCGCCCTGCGGTAGCAGTGTGTGACCGCCGCGGTCGCCGCCAGCCGCTTGCCGAAGGCGTCGGCCTCCTCGTCCGGCACGTCCCAGACCGCCATCCCGTTCGCCGTTATGCCAAGCGCGTAATGATTCGGCACCGCCGCGATCCGTCTGACCACGCCTCGCTCCAGCAGCGACGTAAGCAGCGCAATGACGCGCTCTTCCGTCATGCCCAGTCGCTCGGCGACCGCCATGTACGGTTGCTCGACCAGCGGCAGGCCGTTCTGGACGGCGATCAGCAGCCGTCGCTCCTCATCGGTCAGACGTTCAGACGTCAAAATGGAACCTCACCCCCACGAAGTACTCCGCCAGCGTCGGCAGCTCCATCAGCGGCAGGTCCGTTTTGGTTGCGATCTCCGTCAGCTCCCGTCGCACCTCCGCCGGGTCCTCCGACGACACCACAAACCACAAATCGAAGCGGTGCTCCCGCTCGTAGTTGTGCGACACCGCATCGAAGCTGCTGACGAACGCCGCTACTTCCTCCAGGTGCTCCGGCGGGACCTCCATCGCCGCCAGCGTCCGCGCGCCGCCTAGCGCCCGCGTATTGAGCACCGGCCCCACGCGGCTCAACGCCCTTTCGTCCAGCAGGCGCCGCAGCCGCTGGATGACCTCGCTTTCGCTCAGCCCCAGCTTATCGCCGGCCGCCAGGAACGGCCGCGAGGTCAGCGGAAGCCCGCCCTGCAGCTCGTTCAACAGCCGCTTGTCGTTCCCGTCCAGCTCAACTACCATTCGCTGCTCCAGTCGAGGGCGGCTGATAGACGCAGTAGGGGTCCGACTCCATATAGTCGCCTGTGACCGCGTAGGACCGCGCCCGCGAGCCGCCGCAGACGGCGCGGAAGTCGCAGACGCCGCACTTGCCCTTGAGCTGGCTGTAGTCGCGCAGGTCGCGGAATAGCGCCGAGTCCCGGTAGATGTCGACGAAGGACCGCTCGCGCGCGTTTCCGCCGGAGAGCGGCAAGAAACCGCTCGGGCACACGTCGCCGATGTGGCTGACGAAGGCGAAGCCGTTGCCGTCGTTGACGCCGCGGCTCGATTGCCCAAGCCCGTCGGCGAAGCTGTAGCCAGCGCCCGTAACGAGCAGCCCGCCCGTCGATTTCGCTGCCTCCTGACGCCGCATCTGGATAACGACCCGACGGTAGTGTTGCGCCGCCGTTGTTCGCACGTCGAACGGCGCGGACTTCGACAGGTCGTACAGCCAGTTGAACACGCGCTCATGTTCCTCCGGCGACACCATGTCCTCGCGCTTGCCGCGGCCCGTCGGCACAAGGAAGAACAGGCTCCACATGACCGCCCCGTACTCGCCGACGACGCCGGCAAGCGACTCCAAGTCGTCGATGTTGTAGCGGCTTACCGTCGTTCCGACCTGCAGCGAGAGGCCGGCGCTCCGTATGTCTTCCAGAATCTCCAGCGTCTGCTGAAACGAGCCCGGCCGGCCTCTGAAGGCGTCTTGCACTTGAGCGCACGACCCGTCGAGGCTGATCTGCACCCGCGCGACGCCCGCCTCCTTCGCCGCCTGCAGTCGCGCCTGCGTCACCAGCTTCGTCGCCGTCGGCGCCAGCGCGACGCGCAGCCCGCTTTTCGCCGCGTAGCCGACCAGGTCGAGCATGTCCGGCCGCATCATGGGGTCGCCGCCGGTCACCACCAGAATCGGGCCGCCCACTTCGACGAGCTGGTCGATGAGCCGAAAGCCCTCCGCCGTCGTAAGCTCGCGGGGGTCGCGTTTTGGCTGCGCCTCGGCCCGACAGTGCAGGCAGGCGTAAGCGCAGGCGCGCGTAATCTCCCAGGCCACCGTGAACGGCGTCCGGTCGAAATCGACGTCGACTATAGGGCGTTTTGGAGTCTCGGGCATGTTCTCTCGGTTACTCTCCACGGATCTATCATAAGCGTTGAGCGGCGTCGCGGGATATGGAGAGAGAGCGACGCGAGAATAAGGGTTCCCCCCGCGCTGAGTAAGGAGAATCCCGATTCAGGCCGCAGCCGTTTCGAGCAAGAATATTTCCTGTAGGGGGCGAGCCCAAGCGGTCAACACTCGCGAAAGCGCCCGAGCCGTCACGGACCACCTCCGCGGGTTGTCCGCCCTGGGTATGGTGGCGGGACTAGGCCGGGCAACACCGTATCAATCCGCTTCCAAGCTGCTTGACGGTTCGCTTTTCAGGCTACCTGGCAGTGCCTACTGGCCGGTCGACCCGTGGCCACCCGTGCCGCGAGCCGTCTCGGTCAGTTCCTGCGCCTCGACGACCGGCAGCTCGCCCAGGCGCGTGACCACGAGCTGTGCAATCCGGTCGCCGCTCCGTATCTCGTGCGATTCGCGGTCGCCGAAGACGTACATCGTCACCAGCACCTCGCCCCGGTAATCGCTATCGATCGTTCCCAGCGTAACCCCGACGCCGCAAGCCGCCAGGCCGGAGCGCGGCCGCACCTGCACGTCGAATCCGCGCGGGAACTCGATTGCGATGCCCGTCCCGACGCGCACGGGCTGTCTGCCAACTACCAGCGGCCCCTCGCCATCGATGCAGGCGAAGAGATCGAGGCCAGAGGCGCCTTCCGTCGCCCGCTCGGGGAGTCGCGCATCCGGGCGCAGCCGTTTCACCTTGAGGACGTTGTTCTCCATTCCGACACCCTCGTCGCGAGTATAGAATGCCTCCCACTGCAGCACAAGAATCGCCCGTAGCGACAGTCATGCGACGTGGCTTGACGAAGTGTCCGGCACTCGAAGAGTCGCCACTGGCGATAAGAACGCACGGTGATCCCAGTTCCCCGGCGACGACACCCGCAGCGCAATACCGGAGTCCCACACGCTCTATTCCTCAAATCAAACCTCTGCTACGATTCCCCCGCCAATTCGACCCAAAGCAGACGGGAGGGACATCATGGTTGACTTCGGTCTCAACGAAGAAGAACGGATGGTGCAGCAGCTCGCCCACGAGTTCGCTGTCAAAGAAATACGACCCAACGCCGCCCGCTACGACGAGCACGAAGACATACCGCGCGACATAATGCTCAAGGCCTGCCAACTCGGCCTGTCTGACGGCATGTTCGGCCAGAGCGAGTCCGACCTCGTCTCGCCTGTCATCACCGAGGAGATGTCATGGGGCGATGGCGGTGTGGCCCTCTCCATCTCCTCCAGCGGTCTCGCCCTCGCCGCCATCCATGCCATGGGCACGCAAGAGCAGAAGGACTATTGGACCCCTAGGGCCAAGAGCACCGACACTGAGCTTCGGCTCGGCGCCTACTGCCTAACCGAGCCCGAAGCCGGCTCCGATGTCGCCAACATCTCCACCACCGCAGTCCGCGACGGCGACGACTACGTCCTCAACGGTACCAAGCGCTTCATCACCAACGGCGGCATCGCCGACGTTCACGTGGTCTTTGCCACCGAGGACAAGAGCAAGAAGTGGGGCGGCCTCTGCGCCTTTGCCATCGAAAAGGGTACGCCCGGCCTCTCAATGGGCACCGTCTGGAAGAAGATGGGCATCCGCGCCTCCTGGACCTCCGACGTGATCCTCGAAGACTGCCGAGTCCCGGCCAGCAACCGCCTTGGCCCACCGCCCGGCTCAGCGCCCGGCACCGGCGGCGGCAGCGGCGCTCTCGGCGCCCTTACCGCCCTCGAGCGCACCCGCCCCATGATTGGCTGCTTCGCCCTGGGCGTCGGCCGCGCCGCGTTCGAATATGCCCTCGACTACTCGAAGGAGCGCATCCAGTTCGGCCGGCCGCTCGCCGCCAACGAGGCCATCTCTTTCAAGCTCGCCGACATGGCGATCGAGCTTGACGCGGCACGACTCCTCATCTGGCGCGCCACCTGGATGGGTCGCCACAAAGTCCCCTTCCTGCGCGGCGAAGGCAGCATGGCCAAGGCCTTCCCGTCCGACGCCGCCATGCGCGCGACCGTCGAGGCCGTCCAGATACTCGGCGGCTACGGCTACGTAAGTGAGTTCCCGGTCGAGAAGTGGATGCGCGACGCGAAGATATTCCAGATATTCGAGGGCGCCAACGAGATCCAGCGACTCGTCATCGCCCGTGCCATCACCGGCGGTCTCAAGAGCCGCTAGCGACGAAAGAGATGCCGCGAGAGCGGACGCTTCATCTTACATAGTCCGGGCCGCCGCTACGCTCAGGGAAGAGCTGGCGCGGCCCGGACCGTTTAAGGCGCGCGGCTGATCGGCCGCTGGACGACAAATGTAGGGGAGGACTTCAGTCCTCCCGCTAAACCGGCACCGGACGCACTGAGACTCTCAACTCCCGCGGGCCAACCGCGCGATCAGCCACTCCCGCAACAACCACCGCAGCTCTTCCCGACGCTGTCGCAAGCTGTGCTTCGCGCTGGCCAGAATCACTAGCTCCTTCGGCTCGCCCGCGCGTTCGTAGACATAACGTGAACACCGCGGTGGCAGGCGCGTATCCAGCTCGCCCTGCACCAGCAAGATCGGTCTGGGCGCGATTCGACCGACCAGCGCCGTCCCCGCTGTCTGCGTGCTCAGCGTCACTACCGCAGCCACGTCCTCCGAGAGCGCCGCCGCGTTTATGACCACCGCGCCGCCGTACGAATGCCCGACGAGTCCGATCCGTCCGGCCTCTTCGCTCTTGAGAAACGCGACGCCAGCGAGAACGTCGTGCGTCCCCTCTCCGACATCGCCGGGCGCCTTGTGCAGGCGAAAGTCCAGTCGCAACGAGCTCATTCCCGCCGTCCGCAGGTCCTCCGCCAGCGTCGCGTAGATGCCGTTGGCCGGCCCGTCGAAGCCGCCGTCCGTCCCGCCTGCAAAGACGACGGCGCCGCCGTCGTGTCTGCCATCGTGGTACAGGCACGGCACGACGCCCCGTTCCGTCTGCAATTCGATCGGCTTGCCTGCCACATTCTCTCTGCGCAAGATTGTGCGATTCGTAGGCGTTCCGCTCCTGGCGGATGCCTGCTCCTTCTGATCGGCGGTGCTGGGCCTGCCCGCCCTGGCTGGCGCCCCAAACTTGACTAACATATACTAGCATCAGAAGATTAATATCAGAGGTAGCTTATGCCCGATCGGGTCATGGTCTATATCGACGGAAGCAACGTCTACCACTCCCTCAAGTCGATCTACGGCTACACCAATCTCGATTTCGAAGCCTTCACCAAAAAGCTCGCCGGCAGCAAGCGCCAGCTAATCCGCGTCTACTATTACAACGCGCCTGTCGACCACACGAAGGAGCCCGAGCGCTACAAGGACCAGCAGACTTTCTTCAACCGGATGCGCCGCATTCCCTACCTGGAGGTCCGCCTCGGGCGCCTCGTCTATCGCAACTGGCCGACCGAGCCCGCCTACGAGAAAGGCATCGACGTCAAGATCGCCACCGACGTCCTTGGCCACGCCTACCACAACCTCTTCGAGACCGCTATCCTCGTCAGTGGCGACAACGACTTCGCCGACGCGCTCCAGGCGGTGAAGGATACGGGCCGGCACGTGGAGGTGGCGCTCTTCGGCGACGCGTGGTCGTCTCAGCACCTGCGCGACGTAGCCGACAAGGCGATCCGAATCGACAAGACGTTCTTGAAGGGGTGCTGGAAATAGCGCAACGGGTTGCTAATGCAACCCGTTGAGGCTTATCGCCTGAGATTGCTACGCTACGCATTCTCAGGGGGTCCAGCGAACCTTATTATAGTCCGCCCCGGTAGGTTGTCAAGCCCTTTCGCCCTGTGCGCGGGCTAACTGTTACATGATGACGGCGACAAGAGCGCGAATCGAAGGGTAAGCATGAGGCTGGGCGCGCACGTCTCCACGCAGGGCGGCCTCGACAAGGCGATCGGCCGCGCCCAGGCCATGGGCGCTGAGACGATCCAGATCTTCGGCTCTGCCCCTCAGACCTGGCGACGCCGCACCATCAACGACGATGAAGCCGCCGCGTTCCGCGACAAGGCCAAATCCGCTGGCGTCGCGCCCGTGTTCCTCCACGCCATCTATCTGATCAGCCTCGTCAGCGACGACCCCGTCGCCATCGAGCGCAGCGCCGCGTCCCTCACCGCCGACCTGGAACTTTGCTCGCGCATCGGCGCCAGGGGCAGCATCGTCCACGCCGGCAGCCACAAGGGCCTCGGCTTCGAAGCCATCCTGCCGCGTGCCACCACCGCCGTTCGCCGCATCCTCGACGCCACGCCCGCCGACTCCTGGCTAATCCTGGAGAACAGCGCCGGAATGGGCGGCAGCGTCGGCGCCCGCTTCGCCGAGCTCGGCGCCATCATCCGCGAAGTCGGCGATTCGCGTGTCAAAGTGTGCCTCGATACCCAGCACGCCTACGCTATGGGCTACGACCTTACCGACGAAAAAGGCCTCGCCGCCGCCGTCGACGAGTTCGACCGGGAGATCGGTCTCGAAAGGCTCGTTGCCTGCCATGCCAACGACTCCAAAGTGCCGCTGTCCGGCGTGCGCGACCGTCACGAGAACATCGGCCAGGGGCACATCGGTCGCGGAGGCTTCCGACGGATCTTCGCTCATCCGGCGTTTGCCGACGTTCCCTTCATCCTGGAGGTGCCCGGCTTCGGCAATCTGGGCCCGGACAAAGAGAACCTGGACATCCTCAAGGAAATCCGGTCGGAAGCAGAGAGCGCGATAGCTTGAGCGATCCCGGAAGTCGACGCTGTCTGAACCTCGAAGAGACGGCGCTCTATACCCCGGACGTACCTGCCGTGGGGCGATTTCGCCGCCTCTAACGCCGGCTGGCAATCAGGCCCGCAGCGGCCTGTCCGCTCACCATGCAGCCCGCAATCCCGTGCCGAACGTCGTCCCCGCTCCGACCAGGTACAGCCCGTCGATCTCCGTGGCTATCGGGAAGCGTCCGCGCCATCTGGTCCGGCGACGCCTCCAGCCCGTACGACGTCCCGCCCGTCGATAGCGTAAAGCGCTCCTGCGTCAGCGGCGTCGCCGACTCTTGCCACACGACGTCGCCGATGAAGCCCGGCATCATCCGTTCCACCTGAGCGATCATTCGCTCCTCCATCAGCTTCTTCGCCGTCGTGTAATCGAGCGTATGGCGGTAGCGGCCGCCCGTCGCCGGACTGCTGTCCATGCCCCACGTTCCGAGCGTCGCCGGCGCGACGGTCATCAACTGGAGGTTCGTGTAGCCTTCTGGCGCAATGCCGCGGCTCGTTGGGTCCTTCCGCGAAGCGATGGAGATGAAGACCGGCGGCTCTTCCGGCAGCGCGCCATCGTAGCAGGAGGCATAAGCCTCCTCCACGTCGTAGCTGGAGGCCGCGAGATAGTTCGTGTTGGCGGCGCTGACCGCCAGCGGATCGCGCCTCATCGCCAGGTAGATGACGAACAGCGGCAGCGCCATCCGCGCCTCCTCCGCCCTCGCCGCCGTCTCGGGGCTGATCTCCTGCTCGCCGACCATCTCCAGCAGCGTGCGCTTGGCGTCCGCATTGGAGATGACGATCCGCGACCGCAAAGTCTCGCCGTTGGCCAGCTCGACGCCGCGCGCCCTGCCGCCTTCGACCATTATCCGCCGCACCCGCGACCGCAGCCGAATCTCGCCGCCGTCCCGCTTGACCGCTCCCACAAGCGCATCGACGAGCGCCCTGCCGCCGCCTCTGATGAAGCAGGCGCCCGACTTCAAGTAGTGGTCCTGTAGAGCCGCGTTCATCGACGCCGCGACCCGTGAAGGTGGAACGGCGTACGTGCCGGTGAAGCTTGAAAGCACGGCACGAAGGCGCAGGCTGCACTCCAGCCCGTCGAACACCTCGCCCAGCGTGCAGGCGCTCGCCGGCTTACCAAGGCGGCGCTCCAGATCCGTCGGCTCCGACGGCCCGGCCCACATTGCGCCGACCGCCGCCCGTGCAAACTCCAGGTAGCGGTCGATTGCCCGCTGCTCGCGGGGAAAGGCCTCATGCAGCCGTCGTTGGTAGTTCTCCCAGCCGGCCGGGACGCGAAACCGGAAGTCGGGATAGACCAGCGTGTCGAATCCGTCCGGGTCCATCGGCAGAAACTCGACGTCCTCCGCGATGCCGGCGTTCTTCAGCAGAATCGGGAAGAGGCCGTCGCGGCCGCAGTCGCCGACGTAGTGCAGTCCGACGTCGAAGTCGAACATACGCTTCCGACGAAACGTTTGAGCGTTGCCGCCGGCGGCAAAGTGATGCTCCAGCACAAGCGGCTTCAGGCCCGCGCGGCTGAGGAGCGCCGCAGCCGTCAGCCCGCCGATGCCTGAGCCGACGATGATGACTTCGCATTCCTTCTCCAAGGTTTCCCTTTCTCTCAGCGCTCCGGCCTGGCTGTCCGCCTCAGTAGGGCCTATGCTACTATGAACGTGTCCACGGTTCTCGGCAACGGAGGTCGGGGCGGCTCTCGCCTCCGCCTGCCATGCGCTCTGACGAGAGGAAAGCAAGAGGCTTGATCCGCCGCCTTCTCGGCCGTCGCTTCCTGTTCCAACTGGCGCTTACCGGCGTATTCGTGGGGATCCTGGTCTGGCGGGTCAACCTCGGCAGGGTCTTCCACACCTTCGCACACGTCCACTACGTCTGGGTCCTACCGGCCCTGGCCTGTTTCACAATCTCCAAGCTAATCCACGCCTACCGCTGGCAGCTACTGCTTTCCGACCAAGAGTCAGCGCCCCTCGACGGCCTGTTCGGCATTTACCTCGTCTCCAATATGGCAAACAACGCTGTTCCCTTCCGCATCGGCGACGTCGTGCGCATCCAGGTGCCGGCGCAGCGATGGGGTATCTCCCGCGCTGAGCTGACCGGCACGGTGGAGGTGACCGAGACGGTCCTTGACGGCTTCACATTCCTCGTTCTCACATTGGTAGTCCTTGCCTTCCTGCGAGTTGCCATCCTGCCGACCGGCCTGGCAATCGCTCTTGCCGTGCTCGCCAGCCTGGCGTTCCTCGTCACCATCATCGTTTCCCGGCTGCCACTGCCTCGTAACCTCGCCGACAACCCCTGGCTGGGGATGTTCACCGAAGGTACGCGTCAGGCGATCGGCCGCGCCGTCCCGGAGTTTTTCGAAGGGCTGGGGGCCATGAGCGACTTCAGGCGGACAGTGCGAGTCATCGCCGTTTCCTTCCCCGCGTGGCTGGCCGAAAGCGTGATGTATTTCTTCTTTGGCCTTGCCTTTGGCATCGATATCGGCTTCGATAAGTTCGTGGTCATCATGATCACCGCGAACATCGTCGTAGCCTTTCCGCTCACGCCGTGGAACCTGGGGACGTACGAAATAGCGCTTCAGACCGCGATGGTGGCGTTAGGCGTCAACGGCACGCTAGCAGCCGGGTACGTCATCGGTACGCACGTCTTTACCATCGTCTGGATCACGCTGACGGGCCTTGTAGCCATGTGGTTCTTGAAGCTGGACCTCCGCGACGTCCTCTCCCTAAGCGGAAGGCGTGACGAAGGAGAAGGAGCGCCTCCTCAGCGAGTTCACTGGCGCGACTGACCGGGCACAAGAATGGGCCCCTCGAGGGAGCCCATCTCGAAATGCGACTTGACGTCCGATTCTTGCGACTACGCCGACCCGCCGTGTTCGCCCCAGGCGAGCCCCGGCTTTGGTACGGCCTTCCCCTGACCCTCCTGACCTTCCGGCTGCGGCTCGTCCTTCGGCTTCTCGCCTTTCGGCGCCTCGCTGCCCGGCGCTATCGCCGGCGGGAACTGCTCGTCCAGCGGCGCGTTGAACACCCGCTGCAGCTCGTCGCTCTCCAGCGTCTCCACCTCCACCAGGCGGCGCGCGATCTGGTCCAGCTTGCCGCGGTTCTCCATTAGTATCTTCTTCGCGACCTGATAGGCGTGGTCGATGATCCGACGCACTTCTTCGTCGATCTCCTCGGCCACCTTCTCGCTGTAGTTGCGCTGCTCCGCGATTTCGCGACCCAGGAAGACCAGCTCCTCCTTGCGGCCGAACGTCCGTGGTCCCAGCCGCTCGCTCATGCCCCACTGCATCACCATCTGCCGCGCGATCTTCGTCGCCGCCTCGATGTCGCTTTGCGGGCCCGTCGTCATCTCGCCGAGGACGATCTCCTCCGCCACGTGGCCGCCCAGGCTCGACGCCAGCGTGTCCTGGAACTGCGACCGCGTCTTCAAGTGGCGGTCCTCTTCCGGCAGGAAGCGTGTGAAACCGCCCGCCATGCCGCGCGACACGATCGTGACCTTATAGACGGGGTCCGCGTTCGGCAGCATGCGCGCCACCAGCGCGTGTCCCGCCTCGTGGTAGGCGATGATCTCCTTCTCTTTAGGGCTGATGACGCGGCTCTTGCGCTCCGGCCCGGCGATAACCCGGTCCACAGCCTCATTGAACTCCGCCATGCCCAGCCGTTTCTTGTTGCGACGCGCCGACAGCAGCGCGGCCTCGTTCACCAGGTTCGCCAGGTCCGCGCCTGAGAATCCGGACGTCTGCCGCGCCAGGTCGCCGAGCTGCACGTCTTTGTCCAGCGGCTTCCCGCGCACGTGCACGTCCAGAATAGCGTTGCGACCCTTGATGTCCGGCCGGTCCAGTATCATATGCCGGTCGAACCGCCCCGGACGGAGGAGCGCCGGGTCCAGGATGTCCGGCCGGTTCGTCGCTGCGAGAACGATGATATTCGTGTTCGTGTCGAAGCCGTCCATCTCCACCAGGATCTGGTTCAGCGTCTGCTCTCGCTCGTCGTGGCTGCCGCCGAGGCCCGCGCCGCGCTGCCTGCCCACCGCGTCGATCTCATCGACGAAGACGATGCAGGGCGCGTTGCGCTTCGCCTGGTCAAACAGGTCGCGCACTCGCGACGCGCCGACACCGACGAACATCTCCACGAACTCGGAGCCGCTTATCGAGAAGAACGGCACTCCCGCCTCGCCCGCGACCGCCTTGCCGAGCAGCGTCTTGCCCGTGCCCGGCGGTCCCACCAGCAGCACGCCGTGCGGAATACGCGCCCCCAGCGCCGCGAACTTCTCCGGGTACTTGAGGAACTCGACGACCTCCTGGAGCTCTTCCTTTGCCTCGTCAACGCCCGCCACGTCGGCGAACGTCACCGTCGGCTTGTTGCCGCTGAACATACGGGCGCGGCTCTTCCCGAAGCTCATCGCCTGCGAGTTCGAGCCCTGGGCCTGACGCAGCATGAAAATGAGGATGGCGCCGAAGATTATGAACGGCAGGAAGTTGATCAGGAACGGCAGCCAGCTACCCCACTTGCTCGGCGAGCTGACGTTTATCTGGGTCGCCTGGATGTTGTCGCTGCTGGCGCCGGCGTTGTGCAGCACGTCGTATATGCTGACGCCGCTTTCCTTCCGAGACTTGTAGACGGTCGTATCGTTCTTGAGATGAATCGTCAAGCTGTCGCCGGATACGTCGATCTTGTCGACGCTTTGGCTTTGCACCTCGGCGACGACCCAACTGATGTCCTCCGTCGTGCTGTTCGATGGCTTGTTGCCCAGGAAAGACCAGACAATCGCCACTACGGCGACGACGATGAGCAGGTATATGAAAGTGTTGCGCATCCAGCGAGAGCCCATGGCAACTCCTAATGACTAATCTACCACTTAGAATTATATCAGACGCGCAATGCGATCCGAAAGGTGCACGTTCGACAGTCGCAAAAAAGAGGCGCGCTGCCGCCCGGGACTACCGAGTATCGGACGCCCTGCGGGCCTCGCGCATCCTCGCAAACCCGCTACTTCCGCTCCTCCGACGCCAGCGCGCCGGCCTGCGCCCAGTTGCTGCGCTCCACGTCCTCGAAGATGATTATCGTTGCCTCCGGCGTCGTCTCCGCGATGGCGCACACCGCGTCTGTGATCGCCCGCGCCAGCTCTTGCTTCTGCGCATGGGTCCGACCCGTCCACATCGAAACCCGTACGACCGGCATCTGTCTTCTCCTCTCGCTTCTCTTGCCAAGTAAACAGCAGTGATGATAGCACAGGCGGGGGAGTCCAGAGGGGGCGGAGCCCCCTTTTGGCGGGGGTCTGGGGGTGTCCCCCAGTTCCAAAACGTTTCTCGGGTGGGTGGGTGGGAAGATTACGTCAATGTCACGGGCCGCGGCAGCCGCCGCTACGGCGATGCGGCGGGCAAGACCACCCTTCCTTCCCGACTTTGCCCGTGCTACCATCGTCTGCAGACATGGTTTGCATCGAACAGCCGGAGGCGATGATGGCCCTCCGCCCGACCTTCGATTACGAGCGACCCCTCTGGAAGCAGGGCCTCCGCCTCGTCGCCGGCGTCGACGAAGTGGGACGCGGCCCCCTTGCCGGCCCCGTCGTCGCTGCTGCCGTCATCTTGCCGCCGCAGCCTGCCCGTCTGGGCGCCCGCTTCGCTTGGCTCGCCGACGTCCGCGACAGCAAGCTCCTGCCTGCCGCCAGGCGAGAAGACCTCGCCGAGAAGATCCGCGCCAAAGCCCTCGCCGTCGGAATCGGCGCCGTCGTCCCGGAGCGCATCGACGCGCTGGGAATCGCGCCCGCCAGCCGGCTGGCCATGGCCGAAGCGCTCGCCGCACTCACGCCTCCTGCCGAGTACGCCCTCATCGACGCTTTCCTGCTGCCGGAGGTCCGCGTTCCGCAGAGCGCCATCATCGACGGCGACGCTCTCTCCTTCTCCATCGCCGCCGCTTCAATCGTCGCCAAAGTCCACCGCGACCGCATCATGGTGCTGTACGACGCTCTCTACCCCGAGTACGGCTTCTGCCACCACAAGGGCTACTCCACCGCCGAGCATCTGGAAGCGCTGCTCCGACACGGCCCCTGCCCAATTCACCGTCGTTCCTTTGCCCCCGTCCGCGAGCACCTCGTCGGGAGGCCGGCGTGAGCGACGAGCGCGTCCGGCTCGGCCGCTTCGGCGAGCGACTCGCCGTCGCCCACCTGGAGTCGAAAGGCTACGCCGTTCTCGACCGCAACTTCCGCTGTCACGAGGGCGAAATTGACATAATCGCGCAGAACGACGGCTGCCTCGTCTTCGTCGAAGTGCGCACCCGCCGCGGCGACGCTATGGGCACCGCGCTCGAATCGGTCACGCCGCTCAAGTGCGCCCGTCTGGTCGCCGCCGCCGAAGCTTACTGCGAGCAACATCCCGAGGCCGCGCCCGAGCGCCGCATCGACGTCGTCGCCGTCGAGCTAACGCCTAGCGGCCGCCTCCTGCGCCTGGAGCACGTCGAGAACGCCGTCAGCGCCGACGAGCTGCCGGCCCTCCCGCGTGGCTAACATGTTCAAGGTCTCTTCGTTCCGACTCCGCGTCTTTCGCCAGTGTCGCCGGCGCTACAAGTACCAGTACGTCGAGCGCCTGCCCACGCGTCCTTCCCCCTACAACACCATGGGCGCCCACGTCCACAACGCCCTCAAAGCCTTCTTCTCCTTGCCCGAACCGGCCGATCGCACGGCCGAGCGACTCCTCGACCTCCTGCACGAAAGCTGGCAGCAGAACCGCTCCGGCTTCAGCGACCTCGAAGACGAAGAGCGCTGGCGGGAGCGCGCGACGAACCAGCTCCGCAGCTTCGCCCGCAGCAACGACCTCGCGGCCCGCCCGCTCCTCCTCGAGTCGTACCTCGAGACGCCGATCAGCGCCCAGCTCGCGCTCCTCGGCCGCGTCGACCGCGTCGACGACGACCCCGATGGACTTCACATAATTGACTACAAGACTGGCCGCCGTCCGGACGATATCGACGTCGAACAGCTTCATCTCTACACTCTGATGCTGGAAAGGAGCCTCGGCCGTTCCGTGGCCCGCGCCTCCTACCTCTACCTCGACGACGGCTCCGCCTGGTCGACGAGCCCGCAGCGTCGAGATCTGGAGGAGGCTGTGGCCGCCGTGACCGCCGCCTACAACGAAATGGTAACGGAGCGCGACTACCAGACGAACGTCGGCAGGCACTGCGCCTTCTGCGACTACCAGGCGCTGTGCCCCAGTCGCGAAGAGATCGTCGGTAGGCGTCTCCAGACGTTATGACATGCATGGGAGGGCTGGAGTCCTTCGGGGAACGGGGGCAACCCTGATTGGTCCCGAACGGGAGTGCAGAGGGGCGAAGCCCCTTTGCCGGGGTTCAAGGGGTGTCCCCTTGATTCCCGGAAGCCCATCTAGGGCGGGAGGGTGGGAAAGACAACGCAAATGTTGCGGCGAGGACATCGACGCCCTTGGGTGACGCACGCAACGGTCGATGAATCAGCGCCGATTCGCGGTCGGCTGAAAGCCGGATAGAAATGCCCATCTACGAGTTCCGCTGCAACGCCTGCAAGAAGCGCGTCAGCGTCTTCCAACGCTCGATCACCGCGTCGACAGCGCCCGTCTGCCCCAACTGCGGCGCCAGCGACCTCACGCGCCTCGTCTCCCGCTTCGCCGTCGTCCGCACCGAAGACCAGCGCCTCGACTCGCTCGACGACGACTCCCTGCTCTCCGGCGTCGACGAGGACGACCCCCGCAGCGTCGCCGCCTTCGCCCGCAAGATGCAGGCCAAGATGGGCGAGGACGCAGAGCCGGAGTTCGAGGAGATGATCGATCGCATGGAAGCCGGCGAGATGCCGGACGACATGGCCGAGGACGACGACAGACGGCGGCTTTCCCCTCGAAGAGGAATAGCTGCTATATTATTTCTAGCCGGCGCAACTCGGGTTTCGCGCCTCGGCGATCTTGTCACGGAGTCAACCATGCCGATCTACGAGTACAAATGCCAGGACTGCGGCCGCCTTACCAGCGTCTTCGTCAAGTCCATCAGCGGCGAAGTCCAGGCAACCTGCCGTCACTGCGGCGGCGCCAACGTCTCCCGCGCCGTCTCCGGGTTTGCTTACCACAAGTCGGAGTCGACAATTCTCGCAGAGTACGGCAGCGAGCCCAAACGCATCGAAGACTACCGCGACCCGCGCCAGATCGGCCGCTGGGTTGAGCGACGTTTCGATGAGATGGGCGAAGAGATGCCCGAGCAGACGCGTCGCATGATCGACGCCGCCCGCGAAGGGGAGATGCCGCCGCCTATAACCGACTAGGCTGAAGGAGAGGCCGATGTACGACCGCAGCAAGGAGCTGGAAACCGTCGTCGAAGAAGCTCGAAAGGACTTCGAGGCCAAGCACGCAGCGCGCGAGATCGGTCTCGCCTCCTGCCGGCAGGCCCTCCGCCATTCCGCGAACTCCGTCCAGCGTCACCCATCGCGGCGACTTTCCCGGCGCCGAAGAGCTCCTGCGCCAGGCCGCCGAGCTCCTAGAGCGCGCCCGCGTCGCCATCGCCGACCATCCGGACATCTTCTTCGCCGGCTTCGTCCACGACGCTCAGAAAGAATATGCGGAAGGCTGCACCACCCTCGCGATCATCGCCGGCCGGCCGCTGCCCGGCCCGAAAGAGCTCGGCGTCGAGAACGGCGCCTATCTGAACGGCCTGGGCGAAACCGTCGGAGAGCTGCGACGCCACCTGCTCGACGCCCTGCGCTCCGGCGACGTCAGCGAGTGCGAAATCTGCCTCGGCAACATGGACGACATCTACAGCCTGCTCGTCACCTTCGACTACCCGGAGGCGATAACCAGCGGCCTCCGTCGCACCGCCGACGCCGTCCGCGGCATCCTCGAGCGCACCCGCGGCGACCTGACGCTAGCGGTCCGCCAGCGCGACCTCGAACGCAAGCTCGACGAGTTCGAGTCCCGCCTCTAGTCGTCGCTCGTCTTGCTGCGACAGGCCTTGCTGAGGGAGTGCAGAGGCGCGAAGCCCTCTGCCGGGGGTTTCAGGGGGTGTCCCCTGATTCGCCAAAACCCTTCTAGGGTGGGAGGGTGGGAAAAGAGACGTAATGGCGCGACAGGCGGCAGCGGCCGCTCGACGCCGAGACAACGCTTGCGGCTGAGCTTAGGAGTCGACCCCACGAGCCGCCCCTCGCGGTGGGGATAAGCCCCCTGTTTCCACCATTCCTGAAATGCTAAAATAAACGTTCGGACTGAAATCGATCAACCTCAACGGAAAGCCCATGGCCTCAGACTGCATAATCGTTCGCGGTGCCCGCGAGCATAACCTCAAGAACATCGACGTCGAGATCCCGCGCGACAAGCTCGTCGTCATCACCGGCCTCTCCGGCTCCGGCAAATCATCCCTCGCCTTCGACACCATCTACGCCGAGGGGCAGCGACGCTACGTCGAGTCCCTCTCCGCCTACGCCCGCCAGTTCCTCGGCCAGATGGAGAAGCCCGACGTCGACTACATCGAAGGCCTTTCCCCCGCCATCTCCATCGACCAGCGGGGCGCCAGCCGCAACCCGCGCTCCACCGTCGGCACCCAGACCGAAGTCTACGACTACATGCGCCTCCTCTGGGCCCGCGTCGGCCTGCCGCACTGCCCCAACTGCGGCCGCGTCATCCAGAAGCAGACCGTCCAGCAGATCGTCGACGCCATCCTCGCCCTGCCGGCCGAAAAGCGCATCATGATCCTGGCGCCGCTCATCCGCGACCGCAAAGGCGAGCACCAGCAGATCTTCGACGACGCCCGCCGCGCCGGCTTCGTCCGCGTCCGCATCGACGGCGAAGTGCGCGACCTCGGCGAAGACATCGAGCTCGACAAGAACCGACGCCATACCATCGAGCTCGTCATCGACCGCCTCGTCACCGAAGCGCCCGCGCCGAGCACCGACGGCGACACGCCCTCAGACCAGCGGCCGCGCCTCGCCGATTCCGTCGAGACGGCGCTGCGCCTCGGCGCCGGCGTCGCCCTCGTCGCCATTGAGGGCGAGGAAGAGCGCCTCTACTCCGAGCACTTCGCCTGCGTCTTCTGCGGCATCTCGCTGGGAGAGCTGGCGCCGCGCAACTTCAGCTTCAACAGCCCGCACGGCGCCTGTCGCACCTGCACCGGCCTCGGCGTCAAGCTGGACCTCGACCCCGAGCTCGTCATCCCGAACAAGAACCTGACCCTCGCCCAGGGCGCCATCCAGCCCTGGTCCCGTGCCGGCACCATCTCCGGCTGGTACTATCGCATGATCGAAGCCATGGCCGACAAGCATAGCTTCTCGACGCGCGTGCCGGTCAAAGACCTCAAGCCGGAAGACGTCGAGAAGTTGCTCCACAGCACTGGCGAGCACATCAGCGTCAGCTACGTCAACCAGGCCGGCCGCACGTCCTACTACGACACGACCTACGAGGGCGTCATCCCTAACCTCAGCCGCCGCTTCCGCGAGACCGAGTCCGACTACGTCCGCAGCGAGATCGAGCGCTACATGACCGCCAGCCCCTGTCCCGACTGCCAGGGCGACGCGCCTCAAGCCGGAGTCCCTCGCCGTCACCATCGACGACAAGAACATCATCGAAGTGACGCAGCTGAGCCTGTTCGACGAGCAGCGCTGGTTCGAGCATCTCGCCGGTCCGGAAACGCCGCTGTCCGCCCGCGACCAGCAGATCGCCTACCAGATCCTGAAGGAGATCCGCGCCCGGCTCGACTTCCTCGTCGAAGTCGGCGTCGGCTACCTCACGCTCGACCGGCGCACCGCGACGCTCTCCGGCGGCGAGGCGCAGCGCATTCGCCTTGCGACGCAGATCGGCTCCGGCCTTATGGGCGTCCTCTACGTCTGCGACGAACCCACCGTCGGCCTGCACGCCGCCGACGACGCCAGACTGATACGCACCCTGGAACGCCTCCGCAACCTGGGTAACACCGTCATCGTCGTCGAGCACGACGAGGCGATGATGCGCGCCGCCGACCACATCATCGACATGGGCCCCGGCGCCGGCGAGCAGGGCGGCACCGTCGTCGTCGCCGGAACGATGGACGAGGTGAAGGCCGAGCCGCGGTCAATCACCGGCCAGTACCTCTCCGGCGCCCGCGAGATACCGCTGCCTGAAGCGCGGCGCCCCGGCAGCGGCCAGACGCTCGTCATCGAAGGCGCGCGCGAGAACAACCTCAAGAACATCGACGTGACGATTCCGCTGGGCAAGTTCGTCTGCATCACCGGCGTCTCCGGCTCCGGCAAGAGCACCCTCATCAACGACATCCTCTACAAGAAGGCTGCCCAGCTCCTGTACGGCGCCCGCGACCGCCCCGGCGACTGCGACGGCATCCTCGGACTGCACAACATCGACAAGGTCGTCAACATCGACCAGTCGCCCATCGGCCGCACGCCGCGCTCCAACCCGGCCACCTACACCGGCGCCTTCACGCCCATGCGCGAGCTCTTCGCCACCGTCCCCGAAGCGCGGATGCGTGGCTACGCGCCCGGGCGCTTCTCCTTCAACGTCAAGGGCGGCCGCTGCGAGGCCTGCGCCGGCGAAGGCTATATTCAGATCGAAATGAACTTCCTGCCCGATGTCACCGTCCCCTGCGAAGTCTGCAAGGGACGGCGCTACAACCGCGAGGCGCTGGAGATCCTCTTCCGCGGCAAGAACATCGCCGACGTGCTGGACATGACCGTCGACCAGGCGGCCGACTTCTTCCACGTCGTTTACCAAGGTGCGCGGCAAGCTGGAGACGCTGCAGGCCGTCGGGCTCGGCTACATTCGCCTGGGCCAGCCCGCCACGACGCTCTCCGGCGGCGAAGCCCAGCGCGTCAAGCTCTCCACCGAGCTCTCGCGCCGCTCCACCGGCCGCACGCTCTACATCCTCGACGAGCCGACGACCGGCCTCTCCTTCGAAGATACGTATGCGTTGCTGCGCGTCCTCCACCGCCTGGTCGACGGCGGCAACACCGTCGTCATCATCGAGCACCACCTCGATGTCGTGAAGAACGCCGACCACATCATCGACCTCGGTCCCGTTGGGCGGCGATGAAGGCGGCGAAATCGTCGTCGAAGGCACCCCTGAGCAGGTCGCTGAAGCCAAGCACAGCTTCACCGGCCAGTACCTTCGCGCCAAGTTGGCGACGCCCGCCCCGATCGCGTAGGGGCGGTTCGCGAACCGCTACGGGCGATGAATGCAGGTACTGGACAAACGCAATCTTGATCAAATCCTGAAGTGGAAGTTGCGGGACCAGTTCGGCCGGCAGCGCGAGCTTCGGAAAGCAAATACCGATAACATCGTTCGAGCCGTTACCGAATTGGCGCTCGGGCTTCAGCACGAAGACCAAGAATACGAACTGGACGCGCGGCTGGCCATACTCTGTTCTCTGCGTGGGGTAGGAGTTCCGGTGGCATCCGCCATCCTCGCTCTGGTCTTCCCCGAACAATACGCGGTGATCGACTTTCGAAACTGGAGGCAGGTCATGGGCGGAAAGAAGAAGGCCGACTTCTCCATCCCGGATTATCGGAAGTATATCTGCAGGATGCGCAAATTCGCTGCAGAATTGCATTGGCCCGTCCAACGGGTTGACTTAACCATCTGGGACTATGACCGATACTCTAACCCCTAGTCTCTTGGAGCGGCGGTTGTTGCCAGGCGGAAATTGGCTCGCGCTTTCCGATTCGCCGAATCGTGCTATAATCCGCAAGTCATCCATCATCGCAAACTCCGACGAAAGGAGAGCCTATGCCGTCTGTCGTTAAGAAGCGGCGGAAAAAGATCCGCAAGCACAAGTACCGCAAGATGCTCAAGAAGACCCGCTGGCAACGCAAGCACAAGTAGGGCGATCTCCCGACACCCTGCCGTCCCTTCCTCTCCAGCGGCGTCCTTCTCGACACCGATCCCCGTATCAGCGCACACTGTCTAACCGATGCTGCAGGCCAGCGCCCGTGGGTCGTGGCCGTGCGCCGTCTACCCGTAGTACACTGACTCCGACAGCATGGACGCGCCACAACTGCAGCCGCTCATCTCCCGACACGCCATCCGACGCCGCGTGCGCTCCCTTGCCGCCCAGCTCAGCCGCGACTATGAGGGCCGCGCGCCCGTGCTCCTCGGCGTCCTCAAAGGCTCCTACGTCTTCCTCGCCGACCTCGCCCGCTGCATGGCCGAGCCGCCTGAAATCGACTTCATACAGGCCTCCAGCTACGGCCTCAACGGCACCGTCAGCAAAGGCCGCGTCGAGATCTGCCATAGCCCGCGCAGCGACCTCCGCGACCGTCACGTCGTCATCGTCGAAGACATCGTCGACTCCGGCCACACGCTGCGCTTCCTGCGCGACCACGTTGTCGCCATGCAGCCGGCCAGCGTTCGCGTTTGCACCCTCCTCCTGCGAGAAAGCTCGCGCGACCGGCTTGCCGACCTCGTCGACTACGTCGGCTTCAGCGTTCGCGACGGCTGGCTTGTCGGCTACGGCCTCGACCTCTCGGAAAAGTACCGCCACTTGCCCGATGTCCACGTCCTCGAGGGCACGTCGTGACTGAGCGCGACGCCAAGCCAGGTCTCGCGCAACTCATCGCCGTCGCTCGCGGCGGCGCCCCCGGCGACCTGCTCTTCACCAATGGTCGCGTCGTCAACACCCTCACCGCCGAGATCGAGGAGCTCGACGTAGTCGTCTTCGGAGGCCGCATTGCCGGACTCGGCGCTGGCTACCGCGCCCGTGAGACCGTCGACCTGCGCGGCGCCTACCTCCTGCCCGGCTTCATCAACGGTCACACCCACGTCGAAAGCTCCCACCTCTGGATCACCGAATACGCCCGTGCCGTCGTTCCGCATGGCGTCGTCGCCGTCGTCACCGACCTGCACGAGATCGCCAACGTCGCCGGCCTCCATGGCGTGCGCACCGTCATTCAGGCGGCGGACGCCCTGCCGCTGGACCTGCACCTCATGGCGCCCTCCTGCGTTCCCGCCACCTCGCTCGAAACCGCCGGCGCGACCATCGGGCCCGACGAAATCCACTGCCTCTTCGAAAGCGAAGGCGCCATCGGCCTCGGTGAGCTGATGGACTTCCCGGGCGCAATCGCCGCCGATCCGCGCGTCCTCGACAAGCTCGCCGCCGCCTTGAGGTATCCCATCGATGGCCATGCGCCCGGCGTCTCCGGCGCTGCCCTCAACGCCTACCTCTGCGCCGGCCCGCGCTCCGACCACGAGTCGACGACGCTCGACGAGGGACGCGAGAAGCTCCGACGCGGCATGTGGCTCATGCTCCGTGAGGGCACGACCGAGAAGAACCTCGCCGACCTCCTGCCGCTCGTCACCGCCGCCACCGCCTGCCGCTGCCTCTTCGTCACCGACGACCGCTCCGCCGCCGACCTTCTCTCCGACGGCGACGTCGAGGCCATCGTCCGCAAAGCCATCGCCCTCGGCCTCGATCCGCTGCGCGCCGTCCAGCTTGCCACGCTCAACCCCGCCACCTGCTTCGGACTGCGCGGCGTCGGCGCCATTGCCCCCGGCTTTCGCGCCCATCTGCTGGTCTGCGACGACCTGCGCCGCCCGGTTCCTCGCCGCGTCTACTTCGATGGACGCTTCGTCGCCGAAGACGGCGTCGCTCTCTTCGACGCGCCCGCCGCCGTGCCCGCCGACCTCCTGCACACCGTCAACGTCGCCGCCCTGACCGTCGACGACTTCGCGATGCCCGCCGCCGGCCCGCGCTACCCCGTCATCGAAGCGATTCCCGGCCAGATCCTCACCGGTCGCCGCCTGCAGGAGGTGCGAGTGGAAGAAGGACGCATCATCCCCGAGCCGGAGCGCGACATCCTCAAGCTCGCCGTCGTCGAGCGGCACCACGGCAGCGGGCGCATCGGCGTCGGGCTCGTGAGCGGCTTTGGCCTCAAGCGCGGCGCTCTCGCCTCTTCCTACGCTCACGACTCGCACAACCTCATCGCCGTCGGCGCCTCCGACGACGATATGCTCCACGCCGTCCGTCAGATCGCCGAGATGCAGGGCGGCCTCGTCGTGGTGGACCAGGGCCGGGTTCTCGCCGCGCTGCCCCTGCCGGTCGCCGGCATAATGTCGCTGGACGCGGCGGCGAACGCCTCACAGAACACTGCTTCGCTCGACGCCGCGGCCCGCTCGCTCGGCGCCGTCATCCCGGAGCCCTTCGCCGTTCTTTCCTTTCTGTCGCTGCCCGTCATCCCGTCGCTCCGCCTCACCGACATGGGCCTCGTCGACGCTGAGAAGGGCGCCCTCTACGATTTCTCCGCGCTCCCATAGCGTCGCCCGGCCGTTGCGCCTCCCCTTTCGATGGTATACTGGCCTTAGACGACACAATGACCCCGATGCAACAGGACGTTGCGTGGGAAGACGGAAGGGAGACTGTCATGTTGTCTAGAAGCCTCGCTTTTGCTCTAGCGCTCACCCTCGTTGCGTTCGGAGGGCTCGCGGCCGTCGCCTGCGGCGGCTCATCGTCGAGCTCCACGCCGACGCCCGCCATGACGATGGCGCCCGGCGCGACCGCGACGAAGGCGGCTGCCTCAGGAACGGGTACGCCCGCCGCGAGCGGCACTGCTGCGGCTCAGGCGTCGGTCACCATCAAGGACTTCGCATTCTCGCCGCCGAGCGTAACGATCCAGGTCGGCGGCACCGTCACCTGGACGAACACTGGTCCGTCCGCGCACACTGCCACCGCCGACGACGGCAGCTTCGACAGCGGCAGCCTGGCGCAGGGCAAGACGTTCTCGCACACGTTCCAGACCGCTGGGACCTTCTCCTACCACTGCACCATTCACCCGTTCATGACGGCGGAGGTCGTCGTGCAGTCTGGATCGAGCGCCTCGGCGCTCCCCGGCTACTGACGGCGGAGCTGTCGCACGGGCACCGTGTAGTGGGAGTGCTTCCCGCTAAGCGGCCGATGCCCTAGAATGGCGTCTAATACTTCCGGAGGTGCTTGCGACCTATGACCTACGTCATCACCACGCCCTGCATCGACGTCAAGGACCGCGCCTGCGTCGACGTCTGCCCCGTCGACTGCATCCACGAAGACGGCGACGCCGACCGCATGCTGTACATCGACCCCAACGAATGCATCGACTGCGGCGCCTGCGAACCATCCTGCCCCGTCACCGCCATCTTCGCGGAGGACGACGTGCCGGACAGCGTGAAGGAGTTTGCGGCGCTCAACGCCCAGTGGTACCAGGACAAGGCCGCCGTTCGCGCGCGCGTGAACGCCATCAAGCCCGCCTGATAGCCGGCAGCGGTTGAGGGATCATACCGGGGCGCCGTCCGCCACTTCGACCGAATTCCGTCGGATCACGCCGAATTCTGGCGAATTCTGTAGGGGAGGGCTTTAGTCTTCCCGCGAGTGGGGTGACGGCTTTAGGAACTGGATATTACTCCGTAACCGTCGCCACAACCGTCGGCCCCGCTTCCACCTTCGCGTCGGTGTTGGGCGACCAGCCGACAACCGCGCCCTTCTGCAGATCAACCCAGATGTCTATCCTCGTGACGTTCGACAGCTTCGCGGTATAGACAATCACCGAGTAGGTACTCTTCGCGCTGTCCGCCCAATTGATGCCCCGCCACTCATTGTCCATTGTCGCTGGCTGCGTCAGAGTCAGAATCTCCACGCCGCCGATCAGCGTTCCCTGACCGGTGTTCCACGTCGCCAGCTTGGAGCTTGCTGCCGTGAGGCCCTTGGTGAGATTCGTGATTCTCGCATCGTTGGACACAATGCTCAGCAACTGTTGCTGCTGGTCCGACGTCAGAGCGGGAGGAAGCGTTGCTGTCGCGCCTGGCACAGTCGAAGCGGACGGCGTCACCGGCGCGGCGGGAATCGTTGACGCGGGCGAAGTCGGCCCGCCGGCGGCAGTCGCCGTCGACGAGACTGGCGTTGGCGATGCCGAAGACGTTGACTTGCTCGACCCGCACGCCGTGGACACCAGCGCCAGTGCCGGCAAAATAACGAGACATGCGCGGATTATCGTTTTCACACATCTCTCCGTCCCTCGCTCGCCTGACTGCCGCTCAGCTCCGCCGCTGACGCCGTCGTCGGCGATACTCAGAATCGATGAAGCCGTCACTCCTTCGGCGCGCGCACGTGGTGCGGAATCTCGGGCGGGACCGCCAGAAGCAGCTCGACCAGCCCGGCAAGCGCCCCATCCCGATACCACGGCGACTGATAGACCAGCGTCCTCACACCATCCCTCTCGATCGTGTAGACGTTGGTCCCCTTCGTCCCCAGAAGTTCCTTGATCTTACTCTGCGAAGGCTCTTGGTGCACCTCGAACAGGCTCTTGCCCAGCAAATCGCGCCCGCCCCGGTTCGCGAACCACTCCACTGCCTTCGCGTTCATCTCGATGATCGTCCCGCCGACGTCGGAGACGATCACCGGCGCGGGGAACCCCTTGACCCACTCGTTCTCTGCCATCTTTCACCTCCTTGTGCAAAATGACCTCGGTGATCCGCCACTTACCCGCCCTGGCGACTGCCCAGCTTCGCGCCTGACGCCGCCTCGGCAACGACCAAGATCGATGAAGCCGTCATCCCTTCGGCGTGCGCACGTAGTGCGGAATCTCGAGCGGCGCCGCCAGCAGCAACTGCACCAGCCCGGCGAACGCCCCGTCCCGATACCACGGCGACTGATAGGCCAGTTTCCTGACACCATCCCTCTCGAACGTGTAGACGTTCGTCTCCCTCGTTGCCAGAAGCTCCCTGACCTTAATCCGCGCCGTCGCAGGAAGCACGTCGAACAGGGTTGTGCCCAGCAAATCGCGTCCGCCGCGGTCCGCATACCACTCCTCCGCCTCCGAGTTCATCTCGACGATCGTCCCCTTCGCGTCAACGACGACGACCGGCGCGGGGAACCCCTTGACCCACTCGTTCTCCACCATCTCTCACCTCGTACCGCGAACGACCTTGCCAGAATGCCGCCATGAGAGCCTCGCCCATTGCGATCGCCTCGCCGTCACGCGTCGAATTGCGACTGCTCCGGCAACTGCTCCAGTTCCGATCCCAAAGGCAACGCCAAACGGTCCCCCAACCGGCCAACGTGCTTATCGACCTCGTCGAACTTCGCCTTAGCCCGCCCGATGTGCCCGCCGAGCACCGCGAATTCCTCACGAAAACGATCGTATTCGCCCTCGATTCTCGTCAGGTGGTCCATGATCTCCCGCGCCCTTTGTTCCACTCGCAGCCCATTCAACCCGAGGACAACCGCCTGCAAATAAGCATAGAAACTGTTCGGAGATACAGGGATGACCTTCTTATCCATGGCGTACGTCCAGGCGCTCTCCTTCCCGTCCAGTTTTTCATCCCGGAAGAAGGTTTCGTAATAGACCCCCTCTGCCGGTATATACATCAGCGCGAATCCGAACGTTCCCTCGTCCGGCGCAATGTACTTGCTCACGGCGTCAACATGCGTGCGCACGTCTCGCAGAAACGCCCGACGCAACGGCGTCCGCTCCTCGTCTGTCTCTGCCGCCACGACGCGATTGAAGCTCTCCATCGGAAACTTCGAATCGACAGGTACCATCCCGTTCCCCAGGCGCACCACCGCGTCCACCATCTCCCCGTTTCGAAAGTGGTGTTGCATCTCATAGTTTTGGGGCACTATTTGCGTCAGCAAGTTCTCCAGCAGCAGCTCGCCGAACCCGCCGCGCATCTTCGGCGGCTTGAGGACGTTCTGCAGCTCGTCGATGTTCTTTCCGACCTCCAGCATCTGCGCGCTCGACGCCTTCAACTCGCCGAGCTGCTGCCCCACGTTCCGCATCGTCTCCGCCGTCGACGCGAACGACGTGTTCATCGTCTGCTGCACGCTGCTCAGCCCCGCCGACAGCCGCTGGTCCAGCCCTTCGATGCGCTGCTCCAGCCCCTGCTGCGTTATCGCCACGATCTGCGCGACGTTCGCGCCCGTGTCGACCCGCTGCGCCCGCAGCCGCTCCCACGCCAGCGCCCCCACGGCGACGACCAGCACGACCAGCAAAATGACAATCAACGCTTCCATCGTTCCGCCCCCTGCCTATCGATCGGACGTCACCTTATCTCGATTCGCTGCGCGTACTCAGGAACGATAACCTCGATCCCGCTCCCCTTCAACCCCTCGACGAAATACCCCGGCGACTCCGTGTGCACGCTCACCATCGTCTGCGGCGCAATCTCCTGGATCAGCTCCAGCAGGTCGCCCGCCGTCGCGTGCCCCGACGCGTGCAGGCCCGGATGCTCCAGCCCGCGCTTGCCCGCCTCGTCGATATACGGCAGCCCCTTTCCTTCCATCCCGAAGTGCCGCAGCCAGTTGTGCAGCCGCCGGAAGTCGATGTCCTGCTCCTCGCTATAGCTCTCACTCGACGAATAGATGTACTTGCCGCCCTGCGGCTGCATGTCGATAAGGTTCTTCACGTCCCAGAAGCTGAAGCACACAATGAAGTCGCCGCCCGACGCCTTGACGTCCGGCCCTGTCACCAGCCGGCTCGCGTACTTCTGGCGAAGCGTCTGCTCCCAGAACGACGGCGTCGCCTTCAAGTCGCGATAGATCAGCATCTCCGGCGAATCGCCCACCGTCGGCACCTCGTCGGATGCCAGACGCATCTTCTCCAGCAGGAACGCGTCCTTCGCCAGCACCACCAGCTTCCGATTCGTCGCCCGCGCCACGTCGAGGAACGTGCACAACCGCTCGACGTTCCGCGGCCCGAAGTCGGCCACCACCAGCCCGTCGGTAGTTTGCACCTCTTGCAGGACGTTCTCCCCGACCTCTTTCTCCGTCATCTGCTCGTCCTGGCCCCTCGCGGCGCCCGCGCGCGTCCCCTCGCAGATCAGCGCCCGCGGCCGCAGCGCCTTCGCCTCCGCGACGAAGCGACGCGTCATCTCCCCGCGCGACCCGTGCAGTCGCAGGTCGCCCGTGTACACGATCCAGCCGGCGCTCGTTTCCACCGCCCAGGCGCAGGCCCCGTAGACCGAGTGGTCCACCGGAAAGTGGCGCACCGGCAGCCCGCCGACCTGGTCGCACGACGAATCGCACTCGCAGCACTGCAGGTTGCGGCCCGTGCCCGGCTTCTGACGCCAGAACCGCGCCGCCTCCTCGCTCAGCCCGTCGACCAGCACGAAAGGGCGCAGCTTGTACGGGTTCTTGCGCCAGTCGCTGCCCTTGATGATGTCGTAGTCCGGGTCCACCTCGCGCGGCGCGAAGTAGCAGACCTCCTTCTCCAGCTCCGCGATCCCGCTGTCCTGCATCGACTTCGCGATGAACGCCGTCATCGCCGTCGAGTAGATGGGGATGTCCTCGCGCAGGAACGAAATGTAGCCCGTGTGGTCGATGTGGGCGTGCGACACCAGCACCGCGTCCACGTGGTCGATAGCCGCGTAGCCGGGGTGCTCACGGTAGCGCTCCCAGACGCCACCGGGCGGGATGAGATCGCTACGGTAGATGCCCTCCAGGCGCGGCAGCAGCGGACCGAAGAAGATGCCCTGCTCGTTCGTATACTGCATCTCGAGGAGGTCGAGCAATCCGGCGCCGGGACGTGGCTTGAGGTACTCCTCGAAGTACTGCTCGCGCACCTTGAACGACGTCCCGAAGTCGAAGAACAGGCGCGAATCGCCGTCCTCCAGCAGGATCTTGTTCCCGCCGATGCTCCGCGCCCCTCCGTAGACCGTAATCGCCGTCGCTGCTTGCATTTCAGCCCTTCTCACCGCACTAGAAGAACGACGAGAGCAGCGACAATCCCTACGACAAGAACGACGGACGCAGCAAATCCCCCGAAAGTGCTTATTATCGCTGCTATTCGGTAGCCTCTGGACCCCTCAATCCGAGTGAGCCAAGGATCCAGCATTGCCGGTCGATTGACAATGCAGCGACGAAGTCCTTCAAAGAACCCGATAACCTGCTGCCATCGGATTATCACGTCGGGGGAGAGCTTGACGGATCTGCTTTGTTCTTCCGCCTCTACCCTTCCGAGCGCTTGCCTGGTCTGCGAACGTGCCCCAGACAGCGACATGAACCAGACGTCAGCAATGCGTTCGGGTGAGAACAGGCTGGAGATACTCGTCGTGCCAAGCAGCGTCTCCATGGCATCCCACCTACGACCGTACAACTCCACAAAGGTCCGGTTCATGCGGTGGGAAAGGCGGCCAACGAGGACTTGCGCCTCCTTCATGAGGTCCGCGAATCTGTGCTCGTCCTCCATAGTCACAGCGCTCACAGCTCTGCAATTGCGCACCAGACTTTCAATCTCGTCCCACAGTTCGGCTAGTCTTGTGAGGCGTGTGAGATCGTCGTCTGGCTCCGCCAGATTTGTTCTCCGCGTTCCCGACGTAGCCCTCATGGTGAACAGCCTAAGCCAACTGCTACGAACGCACTCCCAGGCGCCTCACGCAGTAGCCTTCGAACGCTTATTCTACCACCGCCGTTGAGCAGCGTGAAGAGCGGCGCAGGGACCCGGTGGGCGTTGTTCACCGCGGATGCGGCTTGCTGACCACTCTCGCTTGTGGATTCTCCTGATCCTCCACCCAACGGGATGCGTTCTCGACGATATAACGTCGAACTTCTGCCAGTTCAACCTCGTTGCGAATGATGTGCTCATAGTAGTTGCGTTGCCACAAGCGACCAGGCAGAGCGGGCCATTTCCCATCGCGAACGCCCCGTAGGTATTTCGTTGTGGTCAACGATTTGAACCGATGCACCACGTTGGGAAGAGACAGGGGTTTTGTAGGGGCAATCCCCTGTGGTTGCCCCGATTCCGGCCGCGGGCCAGGGCAGGCACCGGGGCCAGGGCAGGCACGGGGGCCTGCCCCTACGAGAAGGATGATGCCGTGAATGTGATTCGGCATGATCGCGAACGCATCGAGCTGTAGGCCGTCGTAGAAATCCGGCAACTGTCGCCAGACTGTCTCGATCATTTGGCCCGCCCGGCTAGGCTTCACCTCGCCCTCGACGATTTCGCCCAGAATGCAATTCCGTTCTTGAGTGCATATCGTGAGGAAATAGGCGCCCGGCGAGGAGTAGTCGTATCCGGGCAAACGAATAGACCGACGGTGGTATTTGTCGAGATCGAATCTCATTTCGGTTGAGGCAAACTACGTGGCGAGCCCTCCGGTACCCCGCTAACAGACGGCCAGCCGCTCCCGAAGCGCCTCCACCAGCCCCTCCACCGGCACCCGCGTCTGCTCCATCGAGTCCCGCTCCCGGATAGTCACCGCCCGGTCCTCCAGCGTATCGAAGTCCACCGTCACACAGAACGGCGTCCCAATCTCGTCCTGCCGACGGTACCGCCGCCCGATGCTCTGCGCGTCATCGTAGGCCGTCATGAAGTGCGGCCGCAGCAGCGACCACACCTCGCGCGCCGTCGGCACCAGCTTCTCATTGCGACTCAGCGGCAACACCGCCGCCTTGATCGGCGCCAGACGCGGGTCCAGCTTCAGGAGCACCCGCTTCTCGCCGCGCACCTCCTCCTGCCGGTAGGCGTCGACGATGAACGCCAGCAGCGGCCGGTCCACCCCCGCCGACGGCTCGATGATGTACGGCACCACGTGCTCGCCCTTCTCCTCGTCGAAGTAGCTCAGCGTCACCCCGCTCTCCTTCGAATGCTGCTGCAGGTCGAAGTCCCGCCGGTTCGCGATGCCCTCCAGCTCCAACCAGCCCATCGGGAACAGGTACTCCACGTCCGAGCACGCCGCCGCGTAGTGCGCCAGGTCCGCTGTGGGATGCGCCGTCAGCCGCAGGTACTCCGGCCGCAACCCCAGGTCGACGTACCAGCGCAGACGCTCCTGCATCCAGTACTCGTGCCAGTGCTGCGCCTCCTCCGGCCGCATGAAGAACTCGATCTCCATCTGCTCGAACTCCCGCGTCCGGAACACGAAATGCCGCGGGTTCACCTCGTTGCGGAACGACTTCCCGATCTGCGCCATCCCGAACGGCAGCTTCTTGCGGGTGCTCGTCAGCACGTTCTCGAAGTTGACGAACATCCCCTGCGCTGTCTCCGGCCGCAGATAGACGATGCTCGCCTCGTCCTCCAGCGGCCCCGCGAACGTCTTGAACAGCAGGTTGAACATCCGCGCCTCGGTGAACTGCCCGACCGCGCCGCAGTTCGGGCACCTGTCGTCCTCAATCTCGTCGGCGCGGAAGCGGGCCTGGCAGTTGCGGCAGTCGACCATCGGGTCCGCGAACGTCGCGACGTGTCCGCTCGCCACCCAGACCTTCGGGTGCATCAGGATCGACGCGTCCATCCCCACCATGTCGTCGCGCTCCTGCACGTTCGTCCTCCACCAGGCGCGCTTGATGTTGTTCTTCATCTCCACACCTAGCGGCCCGTAGTCCCAGGCCCCGGCCAAGCCGCCGTATATCTCGCTGCTCTGGAATATGAAGCCTCGCCGCTTGCACAGCGACACGATCTCGTCCATATCGACGCTATTCATCGTTTCCGTCACGTCTAACCTCGCACTCTAGCTCTTGAGGCGCTTGGGGATGCCTGAAAGGTAGCAGTTTCGCCACGGAGAGTCAAAGACGAGCCAATCCTCCTTGACAGCCTTCTCCGGCGGTTGCTACCATCGTCTTAAGGGAGCAAAACGGTACCCCGAGACGCAGAGACGACGCGGGCCGCGACAGCAGGGAAGTCTGTCCCCGCGTTTCTGTTCTGGACAACGGGCATTATGCTAAGGGGGTGACGTCGTGAGGTTCTTCATTGGTTTCCTGCTCGGACTGACAATCGGCGCCTCAATCGGCCTTGCCTTCGCGCCCGAACCCGGCGCACGGACGCGCGCAAAGGTGATGGACCGAATGCGGGAGAAGACCCAGGGTTCCCCCATGGAAGAGACCATGGAGGAAATGAGGGAGCAGTACCAGTAGTTCTCCTTCATCCCGTTAGGAAGGCAGGCTCTTGGCCGAAGACCAGCTAAAGCTGGTTGTCATCATCGCGTCTGACGTCGACGGCGACCGGCTGATCAAGCGGCTGGTCCAGCGCGGCTGCCCCGCGACCAAAGTCGGCGGTCTGGGTGGCTTCCTCCGGCGCGGCAACGTAACGATCCTCTCCGGCGTGCCCGCCGCCGACGTCGAATCGGTCCTCGAAACCGTTCGCGCCGAGTGCCACGCCCGCCAGGAGTTCGTCCCCGTGCAGACGCTGCCCTTCCCCGGCGATGGCGCTGCATATGCCGACCCGCTGGAAGTGCGCGTGGGAGGGGCTGTTGTCTTCGTCCTGAACGTGGAGCGCTTCGAGAAGACCTAGCTCGAGGCCCCGCAGGGTCGCGGCGGAGCCAGCCCGCCTGAGGAGGGTATGCGACTAGCCAGTACGTGGAGACGCCAAGCGACTAGTGCAGCGCCCGGAATTCCTGCACGAGGTGCGCATCGAGTTGCGTGCCCGCCGCCCCCGTCATCACCTTTAGCGCATCCTTCTCGCCTAGCGCCTGCCTGTACGGCCGATCCGACGTCAGCGCCACGTACACGTTAGCGACGGCGATGATGCGCGACTCAAGCGGGATGAGGTCGGGCGCAAGCATCTCCGGATAGCCCTTGCCATCCGGCCGCTCGTGGTGACCGCCGACCCACTGTGCCGCCTCCTCCATCCCCGACAGGTTCTCCAGGATCAGTCGCGAGTAGCTCGGGTGACGCTGCATAAGCTGCATCTCGGTCAGAGTCAGGATGTCGGGCTTTCCCATGATGCGAGCCGGCACCGATAGCTGGCCGATGTCGTGCAGCAGCGCCGCCAGCCGGATGACCTGCACGTGCTCCGGAAGAAGCCCCACGGCTTCCGCCAACTGGCCGGCGATCTCCGAAACGCGCGCCGATTTGCCTTTCGTGAAGTGGCTCTTGGAGTCGATGACCTCCGCCAACCCCTTCGCGAGGTTCATGACGGCCTTCCAACTCCATCTGCCGTTGTCCTGCCGCCTCGCGCCCAGCAGCGATCGCGAGAGCTCTCTGCCGAACAGGCCAAGCCAGAAGTTGTCGCTGCGCGAGATAGCTTTCACTTGCTCCACCAGCTTCGGGTCGAGCACGATCTCGGACACGTCCTCTACTTCCGCAACCAGGTTCCGGCGCGCCACGAGCGAGTTCTGCTCTTCGGCGATCACCGACTCCGCCCAATCGGCCGTCGCCAGCACTCTGGAGAGAAGCGGGATATCGTGCGCCGCCAGCCCTTCTGGATAGCCACTGCCGTCCCAGTTCTCGTGGCTGGAGGCAATCGTCTCGCCGACCGGCGTCGACAGGCCGAGCGCGATGGCCTTCGCGCCTCCAAGGGATGCGTGCCGGTGGAAGGCGCCTATAATGGCGTCCGGAACGGGAGCGCGACAATCGGCGGCCAGCTCTTCCGGCGACTTGCGCGGCGAGGCGGCGAAAAGCGCATTCTCGTTGACGCCGATGATGTCGGAAAGCTCCGCTGAGACGAGCGGAACGCCTAGGTCATGCAGGAGGCCGGCGTAGTAGAGGGTCGTCTGATCCGCCTCGGGCAGTTCCAGCGACTGTGCGAGTCGGCCGGCAATGTAGCACACGCGGTTGGCGTGGCCAATGGCCCGGCCCTCAGCGAGATCTAGTCCCTCGCTGAACCCCGATATTAACTCCGCTTTGCTGAGAAGCGGAAGTTTTCCAGGCTCGTAAGCTCCTTCTTGTACATCCGGCGTGCCGTAAAGTTCTGCAGGAGAGAGTCCCTCCTCACCCGCTATGGGTGATCTGTGTCGCGTCAATGTATACCTCGATGGGCATGTGAAAGAGGAGAAACCGCAGTCGCTCCCGAATTGTAGTTATCCCAATCTGAATATCGGCAGGCAGCGCGAAGAGCACAGACCAGACGGTATGTTGAACGGCGACATAATCGCGGCTTGCGCCCACTTCAGCCGCCGTGGACAATGCCCGAGGAGGCCTCATGATCCTCGAAGCCCTCGTAGTCGGAATGTTCCAGAGCAACTGCTACCTCGTCGGCAGCGAAGAGACACGCGAAGCCATGGTCGTCGACCCGGGTGACGAAGGCAGTCGCATCCTGAAGACGCTGGAGCGGCGCGATCTCACTGCGAAGCTAATCATCGTCACGCACACGCACATCGACCACGTGGCGGCCCTAGAGGAAGTGAGGGAAGCGACCGGGGCATCTGTCGCAATGCACAGAGAAGCCTTCGACTCCGCGCAACGCGACGCGCCCCTCCTGCGAATGATGCTGGGCACGGAGCCGCGCCCGTTGAGTCCGCCGGACATCTTTCTGGAGGACGCCGACAAGGTTAAGGTGGGCGATCTGGAGTTCGAGGCCTTATTCTGCCCGGGCCACGCCTATGGCCACCTCTGCCTCTACGGCCAGGGGATCGTCCTGACCGGTGACGCCCTCTTCGCCGGCGGCATCGGGCGCTTCGATCTGCCGGGCGGTGATGGCAAGCTCCTGCTGCGAAGCATCCGCGAGAAGCTGCTGACGTTGCCCGACGAGACCGTCGTTCTCCCCGGCCATGGCCCGTCGAGCACGATAGGCGAAGAGAAGGCGACTAACCCGTTCTTGCTCTATCCGCGCATGTACATGGGCGTCGATCCCGACTAGGCGCCGGTCCTGGGCAAAAAGGAAGGCCGGAACGAGTCCGGCCTTCCGCGTCTTCCTCGAATTGCTTGCTAGGAAATGAACAGGGGCGCCAGCACCAGGGTAATGGTGCTTAGCAGCTTCACGAGCACGTGCAGCGATGGCCCTGCTGTGTCCTTGAACGGGTCGCCGACGGTATCGCCAACAACCGCCGCCTTGTGGGCGTCGCTGCCCTTCCCCAGCGTTACCCAACCAGAGGAGTCGGGCTCGGACACGCCGGGGCCGGCTGCGACGCTCGCCGCGGGCACTTTCAGGAGGCCCGCCTCGATGTACTTCTTGGCGTTGTCCCAGGCGCCGCCGACGTTGTTGAAGAAGGTCGCCAGAATGACACCGCCAATTGTGCCGACCATGAGCAGCGCCGCCACTGCCTCCGGCCCGCCCGAGCCTACCGTCTGCGTCGCTGGCAGAGCCTTGAGGATATCCGCCTTGTAGATCAGCCGGAAGGCCACTCCGATGACGATGGGCGCGCTCACGACGAGCAAGCCCGGAGCCATCATGCCCCGCAGAGCTGCTTGCGCCGTGATGTCGACAGCACGGCCGTAGTCCGGGCGGGACGTCCCGGCCATGATGCCCGGGTCCTCACGGAACTGCCGCCGCACCTCCTCGATAATCTTCGAGCTCGCCTGCCCCACGGCGCGGATTGCCAGCGAGGCGAACAAGAAGACGATCATCACGCCGAGAAGCGCCGAGACGAAGGAGGAGACGTTGGAGATGTCCACCGTGAAGGGGATTGTCGTCAAGTCCTTCCCGAAGTAAATCGAGTTCGGATCCTTGGCGAAGTGCTCCTTGACCTTGTCCAGGTAGGCGCTGAAGAGGAGGAACGCCGCCAAACCTGCGGAGGCCATGGCGTAGCCCTTGGTGAGAGCCTTTGTCGTGTTCCCAACCGCGTCCAGCGCATCCGTGATGTCGCGCGCTTCCGCAGGCGCGCCGGACATTTCGATGATGCCGTTGGCGTTGTCCGTGATCGGCCCGAAGGTGTCCATCGCGAGGATGTAGGCGGCAGACATAAGCATGCCCATCGTCGCCACCGCCGTCCCGAACACCCCGCCGTTTGGCAGGTTGGAGTGCGAACCGAGCACGAAGGAGACGATCAGGGCGACGCTGATGGCGACGGCGGTAACGAGTGTCGTCTCGAATCCGACGGCCGTGCCAACGATGATGTTAGTCGCCGGCCCCGTTAGTGACGCGTTGACGATCTCTTTCACCGGCCGCCAGCGTCCCGCGGTGTAGTACTGCGTAATGTAGACGAAAAGCACGCTGGTTGCGATTCCGGTCAGGCCGCAGAAGAAGAACCAGTACCAGTGATCGGCCATCATAATCTTCGTGACGAGCGCCATAAAGCAGATGGATATGGCCGTAACGACGTAGTAGCCGTAGTTGAGAGGCGTCATCGGGTCCTGCTTTTCCTTCGTAAAGAAGGGGACCGTCATGATGCCGATGCCGGTGGCGATGATACCGAAGGCACGGATTACAAGCGGGAAGAGGATCCATTCCGGTTTGCCGGTGATCTGGAAGATCGCCACCCCCAGAATCATGGCGCCGATGTTCTCGGCGGCCGTCGACTCGAACAGGTCGGCACCACGGCCGGCGCAGTCACCCACGTTGTCGCCCACCAGGTCGGCGACGACGGCGGCGTTGCGCGGGTCGTCCTCAGGGATGCCGGCCTCCACTTTGCCGACCAGGTCGGCGCCCACGTCGGCGGCCTTAGTGTAGATTCCACCGCCGAGCTGCGCGAACAAAGCGACGAAGCTGGCGCCGAAACCGAAGCCGACGATGAGGAACGGCGTGTCGGCCATGTTGTTGCCAAGGATTCGGCTGTAGAAGCCGAACAGTGACGCAACGCCAATCAGGCTTAGGCCAACGACCAGGAAGCCGGAGACCGCGCCGCCGCGCAATGACACGGCGACTGCATCACGGAGGCTCTTTGTCGCTGCCGCGGCGCAGCGCCCGTTCGCTCGCACCGACACGTACATGCCGATGAAGCCGGCAAGGCCCGAGCAGGCGGCGCCAATCATGAAGGCGATGCCGGTCAGAACGCCGTGGTTCAGGCTACTATCGAAATAGCCCACGATCAGCCCGATTGCGACCGCCACGAATATCGAAAGCATGGCGATGGTGCGGTACTGCCGCCTCAGGAACGCCATCGCCCCCTCGAAGATCATACCGGCAATCTCTTGCATTGCAGGCGGGCCAGCGTCGCGTTTGAGGACGTCCCAGGCCAGGAACGCCGCGAACAGGACGGTGGCCACCGCCACAATTGGGATCATCCAAGCCATTGCCATGAGTCTGCTCCTTCGCTCTCGAATTGTCGCCCGGTAGGGAGTCGCTCAGGGTTTGGAGGCTTCCCTCCGACCATGCGAAGTCTAGCAAAGGGTTCTTTCAATAAGCAACCGGAGACGACCGTTTCTTGCAACGGATTTCACGAGAGAGTAAGCTCGGGCCGGTTGGCAGCACAACTGGGAAGGGAAGCCGTAGGCGGCGAACGTCCTCATCGTCAGCGGCGCGGCGGCGACCAGCGATTTGCTGCGCGTCTGCCTGGTCGAGGACGGGCATCTCGTTGGCGCTTGCCACGATCCCGCCGCCGCTCCACGCCTTTTCGCCACGCTCTCGTTCGATGTCGTCTGCATCGACGTCCATATCGGCGAGAGCGGCATCGATGATCTTCTGCGCTGGCTGTAGGCAGGCAACGAGCGTTACGAGATCCCCGTCCTCTTCATCCTGCCGCCCAGTCGTCGCTGGCTGCCCGCCGCAATCTCACCACAGATGCGACCGGACTTGGACGACTCCATGTCGCTGCCGTTGGATGCGGACGGGCTCAGAAAGAAGGTCCAGCGATTGCTTTCGCGTGTGCCCTCCGCGGCTCATCCGAGCACGCTTCGCCTGCCGCTGCTGGTTCTTGACCGCGACACGCACGAGCTTTCCGCCGGTGGCAGGATGGTCCATCTCACACCGACGGAGTATCGCTTGGTCTCGTACTTAATGGAGCGGCCGGCCGAGGTCGTGGCCGGCGACGAGTTGTTGGAAAATGTCTGGGGATTTCATCCCGGAACCGGCTCGGCGTCAGTAGTCCGGGTGCACATTGGGACCTTGCGGCGGAAGATGGCGCAAGTTGGCGCCGGTCGACTGCTGGAAACGCTTCCGCATCGCGGATATCGTCTGCGCTCGGAAGAAGCGCAGCTCGGCCGGAACCGCTAGCCGGCAGCGCTCATCACGAGCGCCGGTCGCGGCGACGGCAACGAAAGGCGTTCGGAGGCAATCTGCGCCAGGTCCTCCGACTGCCGTTCCAGCCACTTTCGCAGGTCGTTCTCGACTATCACGCGTCGAAGTTGGTGCGCCCGGCGGCGCTTCTCCTCATCCCCCATTGTGAGCGCGTGCCACAATGCGTCGGCGGTGCCTTCGATGTCCGCGGGGGCGACAGAGAGGGCGCCTTTGGCCAGCTCTCGCTGAGAGCCGACCCCCGTTGAGAGGACGACGACGCCGTCTCTGCGATTGACCAGCGGCCCTTCCTTCGATACCAAGTTCATGCCGTCGGCGAGCGAGTTGACGAGCAGCACGTCGTAAAGGCTCATCCCTGCCAGCGCCTGCGTGTAGTTATTCTCGGCGAACGCTTCGATAGGCTCCCAGTCGCCCTGCTGGAAGCGGGCGTTGATGCGAGCTATCTGCTTCCACACACGATGGGCGTGGCTTCGGAACTCGGGCACGCAACCGCGTGAGGGTACGAGGAAGGCGAGCAGTTTCACCTTCCCGATCAGTTCCGGATGGCGACGGAGCAGCAGATCGAAGGCGTCGAGGCCGCCGAGGATGTTCTTGCTCGGGTCTAGGCGGTCGACGCGCACGATCGTCTGCCTGGCGGCCTGCTGAGAGAGCTGCTTTCGGTAGCGCGCGAAGCCGAGGGAAAGCGTCTGGCAACGCAGGCGTTCCGGGTCGACGGAGACCGGATACGCCCGCACGCGCGTGATCCTGCCGCCTCGCCCAACTACGTCCCCCGAACTGGAAGCGACGACGCCGGGCAGAAAGCGCCGGCAAGTTTCGATGAAGTTCGCCGCCGAGACGTCTGTCTGAAAGCCTACGACGTTAGCGCTCAACAGGCTGCCGCAGATCGCCCGGACGATGTCGTGAGGGAGCTTCTCCCAGCCTTCAGGCCCCGGCCACGGGATGTGCAGGAAGTGCTGGATGATGGCATCCGGCACCAACTCGCGCACATATCCTGGACACATGTAGAGGTGGTAATCCTGGATCATCACGTAAGAGGGAGTCGTCCCGTTCCTAATCTCCTCCACCACGCATTGCGCGAAGGCGCGGTTCACGGGCAGATACCCTTCTTCCCAGCTCCGCCGAATTCGCCGGGCGATGCCACGCGTTTGCAGGCTGTCCCAGAGGCCATGCTGCAGGAACCAGAGGATCGGGTTGCTGAAGTCGCCGTAGTACTGGTGATACGCTTGCCTTGGGACGACGACGAATCGCTGGTCGCATCGCTGATTGCCGACTTCGACTTGAGATCGCCCGGCGCGGGCCATCCGCCGATCGCCCTCGGTCATTGCGCTGGCAATCCAGACGAAATCGCCCAGTGGCATCAATGATGTGAGGGCAGTTGCGACGCCGCCGTTGCCGCCGCAGGCGCGCAGGGCTCCCGACTTATCGAAGTTGTACTCCAGTGGGCCGCGATTGCTGGCGAGAATGATACGGTTGGGGTGGCTTGCGACCGCGAAGGCGTCCCTGCCCGCCGCTTTGTCGTCCAGTGTGGGCTGAATGCTCGTGTCTCCCTTCCAGCCGAAACCTCGGCAGCGCTCACGTCCCTGCGACCGCGTTTCCCTCAGGCGCGTGCTGCTCGCCCTATGGCGGGCGCAATTGCCTGTTGTCCGAGTCTCTGCTGAAGTCAGAGAGTAGGGGTGAGCTTGTGTCGGCGCCATCGGGCCACCGATACCCGCTTGATTATCGGCAAGTGGCGGCGATTCTTTAGGGGTTCAACCTCTGTCTTTCGGCAGATTTCTGTTCGCCTGAAGCGAGAGGATGGCCAACCGTGCGAGGAAAACGGCGACCTCACTCGGCCCCGCCAGCATCGTGTCAGACGTCTCTGCCAGCTCAGCCGGAGCCTCATCGCTACCAACGCCGATCGCCAGGCTCAAGAGACCGGGCCGCAGTTCGCGCAACGCCGCCATGGCGTCGATGTCCGTTCGGTCGTCGCCAAGGAAGACGACGCTCTTGAGACGATGCACTGCGACGAGAGACTTGACAACGCTTCCTTTGTCAAGGGGCAGGTTCGGCCGGACCTCGACGACCATCTTCCCTTCGCTCAAGCTATAGCGGTCCGACGCGACGTCTCGATTCAGCGCTTTCACGATCCTCTCTCGGGCCGCCTCGGGTTCAGGCGCGTTTCGATAGTGCACGGACAGGATCGTTGCCTTGTCCTCGATGCGCGCGCCTTCGATTGTCGCAAGCTCCCGTTCCAGCTTTTCGCGCAACTCCCGCAGCTCACCCGCGAACGCCGCGGCCTCGTTTCGATAGCCGGTCCGCCGGTCCCAGCGCTCCTGCCCGTGATTTCCGATGTAGAGGAGTTCGTCCAGCCCGACCATCCGGCGGGCGTCCTCCACGGTCCGGCCGGAGATGACGGCGACGACGTCGAGCAGGTGCGATAGCTTCCGCAACGCGTCGCGACTCTGCGGCAGGACGATGGCGGCTTCGGGAGAAGAGACGATCGGGCTGAGCGTTCCGTCGATATCGGTGATTAGCGCCGCGGGACGCGCGCGCAGCAGTCGCGCTGCGACGGGGGCGGTTTCGTCAGGTGTGGTGTCCACGGCCTATCAATATCAGTCGCGGCTTCCGGCTGTCAATGAGGCGTCGCCGGTACAGACCCATGATGTATAATTGCCGCTGGAAGGGCCCGTAGCTCAGCGGCAGAGCGGCCGGCTCATAACCGGTTGGTCGCAGGTTCGAACCCTGCCGGGCCCACCAGAGGCAAGTCCGCTCTTTCTGGCCCTTCCCGCAAGCCATGACGATGTCCACTTCCTACCTCGATCTCGTGCGACGTGCCGTCGCCTCATACCAGCCACAGCGCATTGAGCCGGCGGGCCGGCCATCGGCGGGCGTGCTCCTGCTCATGTACGACGCGGCAGGCCAAACGCATCTGCTCTTCACCAAACGAACTGAGCTCGTCGAGCACCACAAAGGCGAGATATCTTTCCCCGGTGGCTCCCGCGAACCTAGTGACTCCGACCTGTACCAGACGGCGTTGAGGGAGACGTTCGAGGAGATTGGCATTCTTCCCGAAGACGTCGAACGAGTCGGGCAGCTCGACGACATCGTCTCGCGGGGGAGCAACTTCGTCATCTCGCCGTTCGTTGGCTTTCTGAAAGCGGCCGAGCCCTATCATTACAGGCACGCTGACCACGAGGTGGACGAGATCCTGGAAGTGCCGCTGGCGCACCTGCTGGATCTGGCGAACGGCGGCCGCGAGATACGCAACCTCGACGGGCAGGAGGTGGAGATCGTCTTCTACCGCTTCGGGCGGCACGTCATCTGGGGAGCCACGGCTCGGATGCTAAGCCAGCTCCTGGGCCTGCTGAGCGCCGCGCAGTAGCTTCACTCGGGCGGATCGACGGCGTTCTTAGCCGTATTCCGCAGCCGCTGGTACTCCTCCCAGATGCGTCGCTCCCAGCCCAGCTCGCCCGGCTGATAGTAGCGCCGACCGCGAAGGCGCTCCGGCAGGTGCTCCTGCTCAACGCGATGCCCCGGGGACGAGTGCGCGTACTTGTAGTCGCGGCCGTACCCCAATTCGCGCATGAGGCCGGTGACGGCGTTCCGCAGGTGCAGGGGCACGGGGTCGTTCCGGGTCTCGCGGGCGTCGGCGACGGCGCGACTGTAGCCCATGAGCGCGGAGTTGCTCTTGGGGGCGGTCGCCAGGTAGATAGCGCATTCCGCCATCGGGAGGTAGCCCTCCGGCATGCCGACGAAGTGGACCGCCTGCTGGCACGCGGTCGCGACGACCAGCGCGTGCGGGTCGCCCAGCCCAACGTCCTCGGCGGCGAGGATGACCATGCGCCGCACGACGAACAACGGGTCCTCGCCCGCCTCGATCATGCGCGCCAGCCAGTAGAGGGCGGCATCGGGGTCTGAGTCGCGCAGGGACTTGATGAAGGCGGAGATGGTGTCGTAGTGTGCCTCGCCGGCCTGGTCATAAAGGTACGTACGGTGCTGGAGCGCCTCTTCGATGAGAGCGGCGGTGATCCGTCTGACGCCCTGGTCGTCGGGAGTCGAGGCCGCCGCGGCCAACTCGAGGGCGTTCAGGGCGATTCGGGCGTCGCCGCCGCTGCTTGCCGCCAGCGTCGCGATCACTTCGTCGTCGACTGCCGGCTTTTCGCGGCCGAGGCCTTGCTCTTCGTCGGCCAGCGCCCGCCGCAGAATCGTCTCGACTTGCTTCGGCGTCAGAAGGTTCAGCGTGTAGACGCGGCTGCGCGACAGCAGCGGCCCGATGACTTCAAACGAGGGGTTCTCAGTGGTGGCGCCGATGAGCGTTACGGTGCCCTCTTCGACGTGCGGGAGGATGACGTCTTGCTGGGCCTTGTTAAAGCGGTGGATCTCATCGATGAAGAGGATGGTGCGCTGACCGTACAGGGCGCGACGGTCACGCGCCTCGGCGACGATGCGCCGCAGGTCGCCGACGCCGGCGGTGACGGCAGAGATCGGCTCGAAGTGCGACTTCGTCTGGGCGGCGATGATCCGGGCGAGGGTGGTCTTGCCGCTCCCGGGCGGCCCCCAGAAGATCATCGACGGGACCTGGTCGGACTCGATGAGGCGGCGCAACAGGCGGTCCTCGCCGACGAGGTGCTCTTGGCCCACGAACTCGTCGAAGCTGCGCGGGCGCATGCGGGCGGCCAGGGGCGCCGCGCGCTCGCTCTGGGCGCGGGCCCGCTCCTCGAACATGTCGGGTCGGTTGGGCTTCCTTGGGCTCATTGCCGCCTCTCACCGTCATTGTAGGCGAGACGGGGGAGCGTGACCAGCGGGGGGGGCAGAGGAGAGAAGCATCACCGCGCCCTGAAGGACGCGGCATGGCCCCGCTCCCCGCGGCCGACGATCAGGCCGGCTGCCTCGAGGCGGTCAGGCGGCGTCTGATTGACCCATTGAATTCAATTATTTTTTCGCACCTTTTCCGAATCTGGATGGTAACGAAGTGAATCTGGGAAAAGTGCGCAAGAAGCGCCGAAATGGGCCGAGTTCCGGCCAATGGGCGGCGTAACGCTGGCGGGTGGGCTGATCAGGATGGCAGGCATGGTGCGACGCGACCTCGAAGGACTTGAGGTCAGGATAGCAGAGGTGCGGAGAGATGGTGAGGGATTCGTGTCACGCTGGTTCAGGGCCGGGCCCGGCTGACGTTTCGATAGTTGATGTTGGATCGCCAGGCGAACGCCGTTGCCGAACAGCTCCGGGTTTCACGGAGCGTTCGCAGAGCTTTGCGTAAAAGAACCCACCGGCTGTACATCCGCCGGTCGCATTCGTTCATCGTTTCCCGCAGGATTGACGGTTCCATGCCTGCAGGTCGGTGGACCGCTTCTGTCATGTCGTACCGCGCCCAGTCCTGCGGGAATTCCTTGTAGAGCAAGCGGTCCTCCTGCTCCAGATGGTGAAACAATCGCGTGCCGGGCAGCGGCGTCAGAACGGTTGCCTGCATCACGTCGACGCCGCTGCTTATCATGTAGTCGGATCGTCGGCGCAAGTCCTCCGGCGAGTCGTGGTCCATGCCGAAGATGAAAGCGCCAAGAACCGCGATGCCGGCGCGATGAATACGGCGGAACGCCGCGTCATAGCTGTCTACGCCCCGCTTCAGATTCAGCCGCTTGTTCACCTCGGCAAGTGCGTCGACCTCTTCTGCCTCCAGTCCAATGAATACCATTCGGCAGCCCGCTCGGCCGGCCCAGTAAAGCAGCTCTTCATCGTCGGCGAAGTTCAGGGATGCCTGACAGAACCACAGCTTGCCGAGCCTGCGCTGAGCCATCTCCCGAAACAGCTCCTTTGCCTGTTCCTGCGAGGGCTTGCCATAGCCGACGATGTTGTCGTCGACGAAGAAGATCAGCTTCTGGGGAATAGATTCCAGCTCGCTGACAACGTCCTGAAGCGGACGCCGGCGGTAGCGTCGCCCGTTGAAGGCGGTGACGGAGCAAAACTCGCAGTCCATGGGACAACCACGAGAGGTCTGGATAGATGCGAAGCGGTAGCCCGGATGGAAGAGGTCGCGGCGCGGGGGCCGAATGCCTGCAAGTTCCGGCCACACGCCCTGGTACGTCCTCTGGAGCCGCCCGGCCTCGAAGTCAGCCACGACTTGAGGCCAGACGCCTTCCGCCTCACCAATGACAACGGCGTCGACGAAGCGCAGAGCCTCATCCGGCCTCATCGATGCGTGGATGCCGCCCATGACGACAGGCGTGCCGCGTGTCCGGAAGGTGGAGGCGATATCGTACGCTCGGTTGACTGAGGCGGTGAAGGCGGTGATGCCGACGAGGTCTGCCTCTCGGAAGCAGAACGCCTCCCAGTTCTCATCCACGCGTTCCACGCTCCAGTTCTCGTCCACGAGTTCCACGTCCCAGTCTGCGGGCGTCAGGGCCGCAACGATGCCCAGGCCGATTGGAGGGAAACGTGATCTGCGGTTAACCGTCAGCCCGGTCCGCGCGGGGTTCACGGGGTTCACCAGTAGCAGTTTGCGTCGTTCGGGCATTGCCTGCTCTCTCCTACTGCCAGTCGAATCCAAGGCTGTGCGACGCCTTCAACAGCAGGTTGCGGAGCGCGCGCTGCTCGTTCTTGTCGAGGGCGGACAGGAAGCCGCGCGTATAGTCGACGGTGCCGGCGATGGTCTCTTCGTAAGCCGTCTTTCCTTTGTCTGTGAGCGTGAGCCACCAGTTTCGGCGGTCATCAGTATCCTGCTCGCGCTGGAGCAAGCCCCCAGTGACCAGGCGCTGCACGTAGACAGAGATGGTGCCGGGGTTGATGTCCATCTTGGTCGAAAGGGCGGCAGCGTTCGTCGGCGCGAACCGCCCGACAACCATCAGGACGGCCCGATCGGAGAGCGTCAGGCCCGTCGGCTTCTGCGCCTCCGCCGCGGCCATGCGCGACTCGTATGCATGGGCGAGGCTGAAGAGCGCCTGGTTGATCTGAAGATATTCTTTCGTTGATAGGCGAATCGGCCCCTCAAGCGCCGTAGTTCGTCTCATTGTTGCCTGCCTTTCGGGCCTATCGTGAGCATGCGAGCAACAGCGAATGGAGTTGCGCCGCACAGAGAAGGTGTATCCCCCAACCGTTGGCGAGACCAACTATAGTCTTGTCATCGACACTTGTCAAGGTAGGTGAGGGGGAGTTCTTGCACTGGCAAGCGACACCCAGGAAGAGCCCCGGACTTCACTCCGGAGCGGGGGCGCAGTCTGGACCTGGACAAATATTGGGGGAGGGTTCAGACGGTTCGCCGCTTGGACTTGAGCCCCGTCGCCAGTTTCGTCGCGACTTCGCGGCGGACGCGCGCGGGCAGTTCCGACTCGTGCCGCTCGACGAAGGCGATGACGGCGTCGCGGTCGAACTGGCTGAGGGCGCGCAAAGCCCAGGAGAGCGCCTTCGCCACCATGTCGTCGCGGTCAGAGGCGACGAGCTCACAGACCGCCAGCGTGCGGGCGCTCGCCGCTCCCTTCGACTCGCGGCTGAGGACGACGGTTGAGACGACGGCGGCGCGTCGCCACCAGCGGTCGGGCGAACGGGCCCAGCGGACAATCGTGGCGTCGTCGAGCCCGCCCCTGGCCCAGAGCGGCCCGCTGATTGTCCCGGCGAAGGCGTCGACGGAAGCCCAGTTGTCGATGCCGCGTCCCAGCGCTTCGACGCGCTCGGCGGTGAGAGCGGCCATGGCGCCGCGGTGGCGGTAGATGAGCTCGTAGGCGACCTGGCGGCCTTCGAAAGCGCCGGCGTCGATAACGGCGTCGGCGAGTCGCAGGACTTCTTCGGGGGGCGCGTCGCGCAAGCGCTTCGAGACGTCGCGGACGATGGCGCGGAGGTCGGGCACGGAGACGCCGATGACCTCCATTGCGGTGGGGAAGTAGGTGACGGCGATACGCTGTCGCTCCGGGCTGGCGACGGCGCGGAGGCGGGCGTCAATCTCAACGGCGAGATTAGCTTCTTGACTCCTCATTGTGACTGCCGAATATGCTGGCCCGTATTACGGTCGTTCCGCCGAGCATATCTCCCAAGCGTTGATGCTTCTCGGTCGCGATCACAAGCATTGCATCAGTGAAAAGGATGAAAGGGTAACCCAAGTAAGGGATGAACCAGGTCATTCGCACAAGGTTTCGAATGAGGATTCGCCAGCGCTTCATATCGCCAGAAAGAGGGACTACCTTTATGCTAAGTAAAGCTTTTCCGATGGTGCGTCCCCAAAGCATTTCGCAGACAGTGTAGTATGGCAAAGCAACCGGAAGCACTAGCAGGAAAACCCATGCGCCTATAAGTGGATTCGCGTCGGACTCGGCAAACGTCTCGTTCATCCAGGTGGAGAACAAGAAACTCGCCACAAAGAAGGCGATAGTAAGGTCGATCAGGAACGCGAATAGGCGTCGGCCTCTCGGCGGAAGGGGAGCAGCGCTGGGCTTAATGCGAGTGGCGCCTTGGCCGTATTTGAGTTCGTTTCCCGACTCCATGTCCGGGTTCCTCGCGGGAGGTGCTGTGGGACGCACGGCCTCCTCTACATTGCGAACCTAGCTGGCCAGATGGGCGATGGTGACGCCTTCGCCGCCCTCTTCACGCGGCGCGAAGTCGTAGTCCTTCACGAGCGGATGCGACGCTAGCATCTGCCGGACGGCGCGCGCCAGGACGCCCGTCCCTTTGCCGTGGACGATGCGTACCCAGGGCAGGCCGGCGCGGAAGGCGTCGTCGAGGTACTTGTCGACGTCGGGCAGCACCTGCTCAGGCCGGGCGCCGCGAATGTGAAGCTCCATCGGCACGGAGGACGGCGGCGGCGTGACGGCGGCGGTCCCACCGACAACGGGGCCGTGGGCCTTGACGCGCTGCACCTTTTCGACCTTCTTCAGCGGCACCTGGCTGTGCAACGAGCCGAGTCGGATGGCCACCTCGCCTTTCTCGTCCGGCGGCGACAGCGCTTCGCCGAAGCGGCCGAGCCCGCGCACCCAGACGATGTCGCCGGCCTGGATCTCTTCCGGCAGCACGAGGTCGCCACCCTTCCGAGCGCGGCGTCTCGGCGACGGCGGCGGCGGCTTCAGGGTCTCGGCGACGGCTTCGGCGGCGGCAACCTTTTCGGCGGCGGCTTCCGGCTTCTGTCGTTCGATGCGGCGGCCGGCGTGGGCGAGGAGCTGTCGAATGCGCGTCAGCTCTTCTTCCGCCTCGTTGCGGGCGTTGGCGAGGATTTGCTCGCGCTCCTCTTCGATGGCGTCGAGCTTGTCCTCCAGGCGCAGGCGGATCTGCTCCGCCTCTTTGCGGGCGACCAACTCGGCGCGGCGGGCGTCTTCGGCGGCGGAGCGCTCGCGCTGTATCTCCGCCAGTAGGCTTTCGGCGTGCGCGCGCTCGGGCTCGATGGACTCGCGGGCAGAGGCGAGGACGTCTTTCGGCAGGCCCAGCCGCTCGGCGATGGCCAGGGCGTTGCTGCTGCCGGGCAGGCCGATGGTGATGCGGTAGGCCGGCGCGAGGGTCTCGGTGTCGAACTCGACGGAGGCGTTCATGATGCCGGTGGTCGTGTGGGCGAAGACCTTGAGCTCGCCGTGGTGGGTCGTCGCGACCGTCAGGCAGCCAATCGTCAAGACGCGCTCGAGGAGGGCGCGGGCAAGCGCGGCGCCTTCGTCGGGGTCGGTTCCGGCGCCGAGCTCGTCGAGGAGGACGAGGCTGTTTGGGCCGGCCCCGGCGAGGATACCGATGATGTTCGTCATGTGGCTGCTGAAGGTGGAGAGCGATTGCTCGATGCTCTGCTCGTCGCCGATGTCGGCGAAGACGGCGTCGAAAACGGGCAGGCGGCTGCCGGCGTCGGCGGGCACGGGCAGGCCGGCCTGGGCCATTGCGATCAGCAGGCCGACCGTCTTCAGGGCGACCGTCTTGCCGCCGGTGTTCGGGCCGGTGATGAGCAGCACGCTGTAGTTGCCGCCGACGGAGAGCGAGATTGGGACGACTTCGCCGCGGAGCAGCGGATGACGGGCGTTCACGAGGTGAAGGGAGCCGGGCGGGCGAGTGAGCCAGGGCTGCGATTCGCCGTCGTAGGGCAGCTCGGTCGCGCCGAGCTCTTCGGCGAGTGCGGCTTTGGCGAAAGCGAGGTCGAGCTCCGCGAGCGATTGGATGTTCACGCCGATAGCGTGGGCGGAGCGGCCGACGAGGGCGCTGAGACGGCGGAGGACGCGCTCGACTTCGCGCTGCTCCTCCGCCTGCGTCTCGCGCCAGACGTTGCCGAGGTCGACGACCGCGAGAGGCTCGATGAAGACCGTCGCGCCGCTGGCCGACACGTCGTGGATGATGCCGCGTACCTGGCCGCCGGCCTCGACCTTGATAGGGATGACGTAGCGGCCTTCGCGCAGGGTAATGATGGGCTCCTGGATGGCGGCGCGCATGTCGGGCGCGGTCAGGAGCTCCTGGAGCTTAGCGTAGAGGCGGTCGTGAACCGTGTGGAGGTCGCGGCGGACGATCGCGAGCGTCGGGCTGGCGGCGTCGGCGATCTCGGCGCGCGGCGTGATGCAGCGGTAGATCTCGGAGGGGACTTCGGCGAGGTCGGTGATGCGGCCGGCTATCTCCACGAGGAGGGGCAGCTTGTCGGCGGGCGGTCCGCCCTGTCGAACGAGCGTCTCTTTGAGGGAGCGTCCCGCCGCCAGCGTGCCGGCGACATCGAGCAACTCCGACGGCTCGAGGATGCCGCCGAGATTCGCCTTGTTGGCGAGCTGTCGCACGTCGTGAACGCCGCCGAGCCCGCTGCGGGGGACAGCATCGCGCAGGCGTCGCGCTTCGGCGGTGAGACGCTGGTTGCGCAGCACCTCCTCGTAGTCGCTCGACGGGCGCAGGGCTAAGGCGAGGTCGCGGCCGGCGGAGAAGGCGGTATGCTTCGCCAGCCGCGCCAGGACCTTTTCGAACTCCAGCGTCGCGAGGGTCTTTTCGTCCATGGGAGAGTATTGTAGCAGACTCGGCGGTTCGACCGAGAGGGAGGACTAGTCGAGGGAGAGCCAGATGCGGTAGAGCCGGCGCCGCGGCAGCCCGTAGCGTTGCGAGAGCTGCGCCGTCGCGGCCTGCGCGCCGACGCCCTCTTGGCGCAGCCGCTGCATCTCGGCGATGACCTCAGGTGAGATCGCTTCGTCGGCCGATGGGGCAGGAGCGCCGGCGATGACGAGCGTGAACTCGCCGCGCGGCTCCGAGAAGTGCCGCAGGGCTTCGGAAATGCGGCCGCGAAACACCTCCTCGTAGAGCTTCGTCAGCTCGCGGCAGACGGCGACGTCGCGGTTGCCCAGCGCCTGCTCGATGTCCGAAAGCGTCCGGCGCAGACGGTGCGGCGCCTCGAAAGCGACGAGCGTCTCTTCGCGCGCCGCCAGCGACTGCAGGAGGCGCCGACGTTCCATCGCCTGGCGCGGCAGGAAGCCGAGGTACGTGAAGGCGCGCGTCGGCAGGCCGGCGGCGGCAAGCGCCGTCGTAATCGCCGACGGGCCGGGCACGGGGACGACCGAAAGGCCGGCGGCGTAGACGGCGCGGACCAGGTCCTGCCCGGGGTCGCTGATGGCGGGCATGCCGGCTTCCGAGACGAGGGCAACGTCGGCGTCGGCCAGCTTCGCGAGGATGACCGACGTCTTCGAGCGCTTGTTGCGGTCGTTGTAGCTGGTCAGGGGCGTGTGGACGTCGTAGTGGGAGAGGAGCTTGCGCGTCGTGCGGGTGTCCTCGGCGGCGATGAGGTCGACCTCTTTCAGCGTTCGCAGCGCCCGCAGCGTGACGTCTTCCAGGTTGCCGATCGGCGTCGCGACGAGGTAGAGCGTGCCCATTATGTCAAGAGTTGCCCTAACGACTAGCTTTTTTCGGAATTATATCAGATCGTTACAGGTTCGGGAACGGCGAAGATAGACGGCGCTGTCGCCTTATCGATGGCGTCGAGTCGGTGTCTATATCTCCGACTCGACGGCCACAACCTCAGCCAACACTATCTCGTTCCGCAGCATCCGTCGCCGCGACGCTCTTGAACCCCTTGTGATTGTTGACGAAATCCACAAAAGCACGGAGCTCCGTCTCGCTTCTGAAACCGCGCCTCGCAACTCGATAACCCCCTCGGATTGTGTCAATATAGACATCTCCGCGATGCATCGAAGCTCCCTTGCACGCCCACCACCGCGTAGTTGTCTCGCCGAGAACGTCACGATTCGTCATCCCATACTCGTCAATCACGTATTCCTCCGTCTCCCACGAGGGCACACCATGCGCTTCTCTCATCAACCGATCCGCGCGACGACCCAGAGACGCCTTTATCAAGTACGGATAGAGCAGGAACACCACAAGAGCCACGGGGAAAGCGACCCAAGGGATTGAATGCCTCCCCAGTGACAGACCGAGCAGGAAGGCGATGGCAGTGAAGACGAACCGCTCGAAGTACAGCGCACGCTTGAGGGCTGGCATGCGTTCCCAGCCTGCCCGTGTTGACTTGCGCCAATCTTCGTCTGTGCATTTATAGCTCACGTTCATCTGCTTGCACCTCCGGTGTGCATTCTACTTGTCAACACAATCCGGAAGAAGAGGCAAGACAAAAGAAGGAGGAGACCGACAGGCAGAGCCGACAGCAGCATCCAAGGGGCGAGGATTTGTGCCCTACGTAGCTAGAAGGGGTATCCCACGATGCTATAATCCGTCCATGCAGGCCATTCTTGGTCATCTCGACTTGCCGCCCCTCTCGATCTGGACGGGCGCGTGGATGGGTCGCGCGGGTCTACTCGCGGAGTTCTTCTCGTTCTTCCTCATTGCGCCGGAGATACTTGGGCCCGAGCGCCTAAGGGGCGTTGAAGAGGCGCTTCGAAAGGGACTGGGGAGTCGCCACGTTGTGTGGGGAGTGATTCTGCTACTTACAGCGTATCTTGCAGTCTTGTCGCTCGTTCCCGTCGTGCTCGTCTTGATCTTCGGTCGCTCGCTTTCGCACCCAGCAAAAGGCGCGTTGCTCGCTGTGATATTTGCAAGTGCTATCTCTGATGAGGTCTGCCGACTTGCGGTTGCAAAGACTGTGCCGCTGGTGCGCCGCCGTCATGCGATAGAGATAGTGAAACGGATGGCACGCGTCAATTGGGATCTGCTGAATCCGCTCGCATTCGGCGGCACGGCTAGAACGAGTATTCTCCAATGGATGTTGTGGATACTAGGCATTCCTTTCCATATCCTTGGAGTCGTTCCCTTTTTGATTCTCCCAGCCATTACACTGTGGCTCCTCGGACTTGCGCAGAAGGTGTTGTCGGGAGGTGCTAGCCTACGCACTTTCGTGTTCGGCACTGGGGCGCTGATGTTGTTAGGTGGAATAGCGGCGCAAATTGTGACGACTTTTTGAGCGCCATCCCTAGACCCTCCTCAGCGGAGCCGGTTATACTATTCTTCAAGCAGCCGATTTACCTCGAGTAGTTCAGCCGAAATCGTTTTCAGTCATAGGTTCGAAAAGCGGAGACGGACAGCGTTTCCCGAAACCTAGTTTCACTATACTCCTCGTAGTTCCACCGTCCGAAGGGAGGGTAGCGCAATGAGGGACGTTGGCTGGCAGGGCGTCCCGGGTCGGGCGTCTGCATCCTCTGCGGTTATCGACGCCGAGCAACGGGAAGAGATGCGCCTGGCGCCGCCCGGCGCGAAGCAGATGCGCCGCGCCTACGGCTTCGACGAGGTCGCGATTGTCCCCGGCGACGTTACCATCAACCCGGAACTTGTCGATATCTCGTTTGCCCTCGGCGATGTCAAGCTGCGACTGCCGTTCCTGGCGGCCGGCATGGACGCGGTAGTCGACCCGCGGTCGGCCGCCGTCTTCTCGCAACTCGGTGGGCTTGCCGTTCTCAACGTCGACGGCCTGCAGACGCGGTACGGGGACCCGGAGAGCGTTCTTCGAGAGATAGCCGCGGCGCCGCAGGAGACCGTCGGCGCGCTACTGCAGCGAATCTATTCGCAGCCGGTGCGCCTCGACCTCGTCGGCGAGCGCGTGCGGGCCGTCAAGCGAGAGGGCGCCCTCTGCGCCGTCTCCTGTACGCCGGCGAACGCCAAGCGATTCGCGCCGGTGGCCGTGGAAGCAGGCGTGGACGTGTTCGTCGTCCAGTCGACCGTGACGACGGCGCGTCACAGCTCTCGCAGCCTGGAAGGCCTTCGCTTCGACAAGCTGTGCGAGCAAGTGCCGGTGCCCGTGATAGTCGGCAACACCGTCAGCTTCGGTCCTTGCAAGGACCTGATGGAGACGGGCATCGCGGCCGTGCTCATCGGTGTCGGGCCAAGTGTCATTTGCACGACGCGCGACGTGCTGGGCATCGGCGTGCCGCAAGTGACGGCGATAATCGACTGCGCCGCCGCGCGCGACGCGTTCGAGCGGGAAAGCGGCCGCTACGTGCCGATAATCGCCGACGGCGGCATCCACACCGGCGGCGACCTGTGCAAGGCGTTTGCGGCGGGCGCCGACGCGGCGATGCTGGGGACGCTTCTGGCCGTTGCGGAGGAGGCGCCGGGAGGCGGCTACCACTGGGGGATGTCGGCGCCGCACGCGGAGCTGCCGCGGGGCAAGCGCGTCCACGTTGGCGTGCGGGCGAGCCTGGAAAAGATCCTCTACGGGCCGACGTCTCGCAGCGACGGCACGGAGAACCTTGCCGGCGTTCTGCGGACCGCGCTGGGCGTCTGCGGGGCGAGCAACGTCCGCGAGTTCCACCAGGCGGAGATGGTGATTGCGCCTTCGATAAAGACGGAAGGGAAGACGATTACCTCGGCCTAGCGACGCTCCTTGCTGATAGGAGAGCCGTTCTGAGGGTTGAAACGGCAACTATCCCTTTACTGTAGAGGCGTCTCATGCCTAGAATGAGACGCGATGCGAACGCCACACAGAAGAGGTCAACTGCTAACCTCTGGCGACGAATGGCCGAAATCGCCCTGAATGGTCGCCCATGGATCGAAGCCGGGGAATACCTTGGTGAGTATTTCTCGGACAGCCTTGTGGCAATTCTTCAGAACGAGAACTGCGAGTTGGCCGTCAGCCGGTCCCCCATCAAAGACTACATCCAGGGAGAGAGAGGGATTGTGGTCCGGTTCGTCAGTTATCGGGGTAATAATTCGAGCCAGTATCTTGCCGTCTACCACCGGCCCGCCGAACAGCTTGACTTCCCATCCCGTCTGGGAGTTTTGTCTTGCGAACATAGGAATCGAGGCGAAGACAGCGACCTGTCGATGCTTGTCCTCATTCCACAAGGAATTGAGAAGGTGAAGATGTCTGCCCGCCGGATTCCCAGCCTTGTAAGGCTGTACCGAGTCGAGAGCAGCGACGACGTTGAGCGACAGGGTATCGACACCAGCTGCAAGGAGGAGGTCATCGCCAGAGAAGACGATGGGGAACTTGAGGGCATTGCTTCTGGCGATGACAGGAACGAGCGACCAGAAGAGATTATCAAGGGTGGCTCGCATGTTGTGAACCGCATCGCCGACAACGACGCCAAGATGGGCCGGCAACGGTTGGTTGACGTGGATGCGCTCCAACCAGAGGACGTGATCCTCCCGATCATAGTGTTCGGTGTAACTCGTGCAGGGCTTCTGATCTGTCCAATTCTTGACCCGCTCTTCGAACTCAGAGATGTGGAACCATGCACGCTTGAGCCTGAGAGTAAGAGCGCAGGTTGGATTTATTTCACCCAAGGAGTACCCTCGTTATATGACAGAGGACAACAGGCGACCTACCCAGAAAACCCCAAAGGGCCTCGAAATCCCTGTACCCAAGCGCAAGGATTTTATGCGCGACCTGAAAAAGGCAGCGAAGCCCTCAACTCGGAAGAGTCCCCCGAAGAAGTAACTCCTCAAACTGGGCGCGAGCCGACTTCCGGTGATTGTAGCGCCACGCATACTCGTTTAGGTAGTCCTGAAGATGCTTAGCAGAGACGGCATGATATACCCCGCTGATGCCGCGCTTCACGATGGACCAAAAGCCCTCAACGGTGTTGGTGTGGATATCTCCACTCACGTAGACACTCGCTTCATGCCGGATGCGCCGATGCTCCCAACCGCGCTTGCCGAGTTTAGCGAACTCTCGCCCCTCATCGGTGTAAATGAGGGTGCTCGGCATGACGTGCTTGCGAATGAGGCGAGAGTTGACGTTAGAGCGAACCGTGCCGACGTGCTCGACCTTGACGCGTCCCTTGCGCTCAACGGCTCCGAAGACGGCCTCTTTGTTGTCGATGTACCCGCGCCCCATGCCGCGTCGTCGCCCGCCGATGTAGGTGTGGTCAATCTCGACTGCGCCGGACAGCGGCTCCCCGTCCTCAGTCATCAGCTTGTGTCTGATTTCGTGGGCCATGCGCCACGCCGTCTTGTAGGTAACGCCAAGTTCGCGCTCCAACTGCTTAGCGGAAACGCCGCATCGGGTGCTGGTCATGAGGTACATGGCGTAAAACCATAGATGAAGCGAAGTGGAGGACTTATGGAAGATCGTGCCAGCCGTGGGGTGAAGGTGTTCTCCGCAAGCCGTACACGTCCAAGACTGCCGCGTCTGCGCGGTGTGGTAACGCTTGAACGTTCGCTCAACGCCACACTCCGGACAATCGGCGTGAACGCCGTCCGAAGAGTAGCGGTTGCGCCACAGCCACTCAAGGCAGGTAGCATCGTCCGGAAACTCGCGCATGAACTCCATAAGGGAGTAACGCGAGTCCGAAGACAGGGCTCGGATCGGCTGGTTTCTATTTACTGGCGGCATGGCTTTTGTCCTCCATGCCCTAACTCTAACACAAGAGTCCTCTACAGTCAAGGGATAGTTACCGTTGAAACCCTCAGCCTTCCGGAAGTTCCGCCAACCTGTGACAACGCAAAGGACGGTACTCGCTCCTGCGAATCGTATTCCTCCCCATTGTCGCCGGTTTGCGTTGCCGAATCGGTTTGAAGCCAGCAGAGCGTTGGACCTAAGGCACCTCGACGCGGATGACGCGGTCCAATCCGCCCAAATCTGTGATGATTGCAGCCTGCGCTGCGGGGAAGCACTCCCGCGCAACTTCCAGCAATCGTTCCCCTTCGTCCCAGGCGAGCTCCGCCAGCAGGCGTCCGGCCGGCCGCATGTGAGACGGCGCCGCACGCAGCAGCCGCTCCAGCACTTCCGTGCCGTTCGGCCCGGCGTCGAGGGCGGCGCGCGGCTCGTAGTCGCGTATCTCCGGCGGCAGCGCCTCCCAGTCGGCGGTCTTTACATAAGGAAGGTTGGCGACGATGAGGTCGACGGGCTCCGGCAGGGGGCTCAGCAGGTCGCCGGGAAGGACGCGGATGCGTTCCGTCAGGCCATGTCGCGCGACGTTGCGGGCGGCGAGGGCGAGGGCGGACGCCGAGTCGTCCACGGCGTAGACGTCTGCTTGCGGCAGCCGCGTTGCCAGCGCGACAGCGATGGCGCCGCAGCCGGTGCCGACGTCGGCTATCGTGAAGGGACTGTCGGGAGCGAGGCGGAGCGCCTCCTCGACCAGAAGCTCGGTCTCGGGACGCGGGATGAGGGCATCCGGCGTCGTCTCGAGGTCGAGTCCGTACAACTCGCGGTGGCCGATGATGTAGGCGGTTGGCTCGTGGGCGAGCCTTCGGTCGACGAGGCGCTGAAAGGCGAGGAGGGCGTTTTCGTCGATGGCGTCGTCGAGGCGGGCGAAGAGACGGGCGCGGTCGAGGCCGAGGACGTGCCGGAGGAGGACTTCCGCCTCCAGCGCGGCGTCGTCGATGCCGGCGTCTTCGAGGCGGCACCGGGCGGCGTGGAGCGCCTCGGACGCTGTCACACGAGCTGCTCTTCCAGCAGGCGCGCCTGCTCGCTGGAGGAGACGGCGTCGATCAGGGCGTCGAGGTCGCCGCTGAGGATGCCGGGCAGGTTGTGCAGCGTCAGGCCGATGCGGTGGTCGGTGACGCGGTCCTGGGGGAAGTTGTAGGTGCGTATCTTCTCCGCGCGCTCGCCGCTGCCGACCTGAGAGCGCCGTGTCTCGGAGACCTCCGCCGCCTGGCGCTGCTGCTCGTGGTCGAAGAGGCGGGCGCGGAGGACGGCCATGGCGCGAACGCGGTTCTTCCACTGCGAGCGCTCGTCCTGGCAGACGACGACGAGGCCGGTGGGGACGTGCGTGATGCGGACGGCGGTGGCGACCTTCTGGACGTTCTGTCCGCCGTGGCCGCTGCTGTGGAAGATGTCGATGCGGAGGTCTTCTTCGTTGATTGCGACGTCGACCTCCTCCGCTTCCGGCAGCACCGCGACCGTCGCGGTCGAGGTGTGGATGCGGCCCTGCGCCTCGGTGAGCGGCACGCGCTGGACGCGGTGGACGCCGCTCTCGTACTTCAGTCGCGAGTAGGCGCCTTTGCCTTTGACTTCGAAGACGATCTCCTTCATGCCGCCCATGCCGCTCTCGCTGTGCGACATAACTTCGGCCTGCCAGCCGCGCGTCTCCGCGTAGCGCGTGTACATGCGGAAAAGGTCGGCCGCGAAGAGGGCGGCCTCGTCGCCGCCGGTGCCGGCGCGGATTTCGACGATGACGCTCTTCTCGTCGCGCGGATCAGGCGGAAGGAGGGCGCGGCGAATGTCGATGTCGAGAGACTGCTGTCGCTGCGTCAGGCGGTCCAGCTCCTCGCGGGCCAGGGCTTCCATATCGGCGTCGTGCGTCTCGTCGAGGAGGGCGCGGGCTTCGGCGATGCCCTGCTGCGTCTCGCGGTAGTGACGGTAGAGGGAGACGATCTCCTCCAGCGACGCGCGCTCTTTGGCGAGCGCCTGCAGCCTCTCGTAGTCGGCGGTGAGGTCAGGGCGCGCCATTTCGGCGGAGAGCTCTTCGTAGCGGTCGACGAGGGATTGCAATCGGTTAAGCATAGTCATCCATTCGCAGAGAAACCCCGAACGCGTCGGGGCTTCCGGGCCGAGTCAATGATACCACGCGTCGAATACGCGGTCACTGGGGCCGGCTCGATGCCTTCTTGAGGAAGTCGATGGCGTCGGATTGCGGCAACTCGCGCTGGCCGGCGTCGGCCATGTTGCGCAGGACGACGGTACCGGCCGTAAGCTCGCGCTCGCCCAGGATGAGCACCCACTTCGCGCCGAGGGCGTTCGCCTGTCGCATCTGCGACTTCAGGCTGCGCTCGCCGGTCGCCGTCACGCTCGGGATGCCGTCGCGACGCAACAGGCTCGCCAGCTTCAGCGCTTCGATTCGTGCGGCGGCTCCCTGGTGCGCGACGTAGGCGTCGGGTGTGTCCGGCGGTGGAGCAGGCGCGTTGCTCTGCTTCATATTCAGGATGATGCGCTCAATTCCCGTTGCGAAGCCCATGGCGGGGGTCGGCGGGCCACCTAACTCTTCGATGAGGCCGTCGTAGCGGCCACCCGCGCCGATGGTGCTCTGCGCGCCGCCGCGGCGCGGCTGGATTTCGAAGACGGTGCGGGTGTAGTAGTCGAGGCCGCGCACGAGGTGGGGCGTTAGCTCGTACGGGACGGCGAGGGCATCGAGGAAGCGGCGGACGTCGGCGAAGTGCTGCGCGCAGTCGTCGCAGAGGTAGTCGACGATTGACGGCGCGCCGGCGATGACCGGCTGGCAGCTCTCCTGCTTGCAGTCGAGCAGTCGCAGGGGATTGCGCTCGTAGCGCTCGCGGCAGTCGCGGCAGACGGAGGTCAAGTGCGGCTGGTAGTACGCTTTCAGCGCCTCGAGATAGCGCGGGCGGCAGTTGCGGTCGCCGATGCTGTTTAGCATGAGCACGAGGTCGGTCAGGCCGAGGTCGGCGAAGAGGCGCCAGAGCAGCTCGATGACCTCGGCGTCGATAGCCGGGTCAGCATCGCCGATGGCCTCGATGTCGAACTGGGTGTGCTGGCGGCGTCGCCCGGCCTGAGGGCGCTCGTAGCGGAAGGCCGGCGACAGGCAGTACAGGCGGACGGGCTGGGGCAGGTTCTTCATGCCGTGCTGGAGGTAGGCGCGACAGACGCTGGCGGTGCCCTCCGGCTTGAGGGCGAGGCGGTCGCCGCTGCGATCTTCGAAGACGTACATCTCTTTGCGCACGACGTCGGAGCCCTCGCCGGCGCCGCGTTCGAAGAGGGCGGCCTCCTCGAAAACCGGCGTGTCGATGCGTGCGTAGCCGAAGAGGCGGCAGAGGCGCTCTGACGCGTCGAAGGCCTTGCGCCAGTAAGGCTGGTCGGCGGGAAGGACGTCGGCGGTGCCGCGTGGCGCGGAGATCAAGGGCTGCTCCTGTCTTTCGACGTACTTCGCTAGGAACCGGCGGGCAAGCCAGACGGCCCGTAGGGTCGAAAGGTCAGGCCAAGCATAGCGAAGGGGCAGCGACGTTGTAAAGGCGGCGCTCGATTAGAAGCGCTTGCGCCGGTATGCTACAGTGGATTGTGGGAGATTCCGATGGTCGCGACAATCGATGAGCTGCTCGAAAAGACGGAGTCGTACCTGCCGGGCGACAGGCCGCAGCTCGTGGAGGAGGCGTACCGCTTCGCGGAGGAATGTCACCGCGGCCAACTGCGAAAGACCGGCGACCCCTACATAACGCATCCGCTTGACACCGCTGCCACCGTCGCTGAGCTGCAGCTCGACGCATCGGCGGTCGCGGCGGCGCTTATCCACGATGTGCAGGAGGACTGCGGCGTCTCCAACGCCGAGGTGGCGAAGCGCTTCGGGCGCGAGGTGGCCCATCTCGTCGACGGCGCGACGAAGCTGGAGAAGATCGCCTGGAAAGCGCCGGAGGGGGCCGTCGGCGACAGGGCCGCCCAGGCCGAGAACCTTCGCAAGATGTTCCTGGCTATGGCGCGCGACGTACGGGTCGTCATCATCAAGCTGGCGGACCGGCTGCACAACATGCGCACGCTGTACGCGCTGTCGCCGGAGAAGCAGCGGCTGGTGGCGCAAGAGACGATGGAGATCTACGCGCCGCTCGCCAGCCGGCTCGGCATCTGGCAGATCAGCCGCGAGTTGGAGGACCTGTCGTTCCGTTACCTCGATGAGGAGCGATACCGTCAGATCGCGAACCTGCTGGCATCGAGCCGGGCGGCGCGGGAGAAGTACATATCGCAAGTCGAGACCATCCTGCGCAAGGAGCTGGAAAAGAACGGCATTCACGCCGAGGTGCAGGGGCGCGCCAAGCACCTGTACAGCATCAGCCAGAAGATGGCGAAGTACGCTACGCAGGGAAAGACGTTCCACGAGATATATGACCTGCTGGCCCTGCGCGTGCTGGTCGAGACCGAAGCGGACTGCTATCGAACGCTGGGCGTCGTTCACAACCTCTGGCGACCGATTCCCGGCCAGTTCGACGACTACATCGCCAATCCCAAGGAAGGCGTCTACCGGTCGCTGCACACGACTGTGCTGTGTCTCAACGCACGGGCGCTGGAGGTGCAGATACGCACGCATGACATGCACCGGCTGGCGGAGTACGGCGTCGCGGCGCACTGGCGCTACAAAGAGGGCGGCAAGCGCGACCATCGCTTCGAGGAGCGCGTTTCGTGGCTTCGGCAACTGCTGGAGTGGCAGCGCGACATGGCCGCAGCCGACGACTTCGTGGAACTGGTCAAGACCGATCTCTTCCAGGACCAGGTCTTCGTGTACACGCCGAAGGGCGAGGTGAAGGACCTGCCTGTAAGCTCGACGCCGATCGACTTCGCTTACCGCATCCACACGGATATCGGCCACCGCTGCATCGGCGCGCGGGTCAACGGACGGCTGGTCCCGCTGAACTACCAGCTTCAGAACGGCGACATAGTCGAGATCCTGACGAGCAAGGCACCGCGTGGGCCTTCCCGCGACTGGCTGAACCCCGACCTCGGCTACGCGATGACGAGTCATGCGCGGGAGAAGATCCGCGGCTGGTTCAAGCTGCAGGAACGGGCGGCGAACGTGGAGCGCGGTCGCGACCTGCTGCATAAGGAGCTGCGGCGGCTGGGGCTGACCCTGACGGAGACGCAAGAGCTGCTGCTGCGGTCCTTGAAGATCGACGAGATGGATGAGCTACTGGCGGCGCTGGGCTACGGCGGCATCAGCCTGCAGCAGATAGCTTCCAAGCTGGCGCCACTGGTGCAGCGAGCAGGAGAGGCGGAGGCGCTCGTAGAGGCGCCGCTGAAGCCGGTATATACCGCGAACGTCGAGGTGCTGGGCACGGGCGACCTGCTGACGCAGCTTGCGCGCTGTTGCAACCCGGTCCCCGGCGACCTTATCGTCGGCTACGTGACGCGGAGCCGCGGCGTGACGGTGCACCGGAGCGACTGCGGCAACGTGCTGCGCGAGGACGAGAAGGAGCGCCTCGTCGAGGTGGAATGGGGGCGCGGTGGGCAGCTCTATCCGGTTGCGGTGCGCATCGAAGCATGGGACCGCGTCGGGCTGCTGCGGGACATCGGCAGCATCGTCGCCGAGGAAAAGGTGAACATGGCGGCGGTGCGCACTCAGGAGCACAACGACCACACTGTCAGCGTTTTCCTTACGCTGTTGACCGCCGGCGTGGACCAGATCACGCGGCTGATGAGCAAGCTGGAGGTAGCGCGCGGCGTCTTTTCCGTGGACCGGCACTTCGAGGGCGGCCTGGCAAAGAGCCACGACGGCGCAACCAAGCCCTAGCAGTATCAGGCTCACAGCAGCCCTATCCACTCGCATGCGGTGCGGCGGCACTTGAGAAGCTCCCGCGAAGATGGTAGTTTGGTGTTATGAGGGATCAGGCAGCCATCACCATCGAAGGGCTGAGCAAGCGGTACGGCGACGTCGTCGCTCTCGACAACATCGACCTCGAAGTGACGCGCGGCACCGTGTTTGGGCTGCTCGGCCCCAACGGCGCCGGCAAGACGACCGCTGTCCGCATCCTCACCACGATCCTTCGGCCAGACGGCGGCCAAGCGAGCGTTCTCGGCCACGACGTCGTTCGCGAGGCAGGAACCGTGCGCTCCCTTATCGGCCTGGCGGGGCAGTACGCGGCGGTGGACGGCAACCTGACGGGTCGCGAGAACCTGCGCCTTATCGGCCGGCTGACGCATATTCCCCGGAAGGACATTGCGGCCCGCGCGAACGAGCTCCTGACGGCATTTGGGCTGGCGGACGCCGCGGACCGGCTGGTGCGTACCTATTCCGGCGGCATGCGGCGTCGCCTCGACCTGGCGGCGGCGCTGGTACACCGGCCGGAGGTCGTCTTTCTGGACGAGCCGACGACGGGGCTGGACCCGCAGGGGCGCCTGCAGATGTGGGCCGTCATTCGCCAGCTCGTCGCCGACGGGACGACTGTGCTCCTGACGACGCAGTATCTGGAGGAGGCCGACCGCCTGGCACAGTGTCTGGTGGTGGTGGACCACGGTAGGATTATCGCGGAAGGGACGTCGGAAGAGCTCAAGGCGCGGCTCGGCAGCACGGTGGTCGAGGTGGAACTCGCCGACGAGAGTCAGGTAGCGCAGGCGCGGGAGATGCTCGCGCACGTCAACGCCGAAAGCGAGGGCAAATCGGTCCGCTTCAGGACCAGCGATGGCGCTCGCTCTCTGGTCGAGAAGCTCTGCTCGCTGGAAGACGCCGGGCTCGAAGCTCGCCAACCTGACGGTACGCGAGCCGAGCCTCGACGACGCGTTCCTGGCGCTGACCGGCGAGCACGTCGACGAGCAACCCGACTCGAAGGACGGCCAAGAGGAGCGAGGATGACATGAGCGCAAGCGGCCGCGTTGTTTTCAGGCAACCAGGCGGCATGCGGGCCATCGCCAATGCGCTATCCGACATCGAGGCGGTGGCCGGCCGGAACCTGATCACCTATTTCCGAGTGCCGCAGTTGCTCATCTTCTCCAGCATTCAGCCAGTGATCTTCGTGCTGCTGTTCCGCTACGTGTTCGGCGGCGCCGTTCGAGTTCCGACCGGCAACTACGTCGACTTCTTGATGCCGGGCATCTTTGTCCAGACGACGGTGTTCGGCGCCATAGGCACGGCGGTCGGTCTGGCCACCGACCTGCAGAGCGGCCTGCTGGAGCGATTCCGCTCGCTGCCGATGTCGCGCGCGGCGGTACTGGCGGGCCGGACGATGGCCGAATTGGGCCGAAATGCGGTTGTGCTGGCGCTGATGCTTATCGTGGGGTTTGCGGTCGGCTGGCGGCCGCACACCGATGCGCAGTCATTCATCGTCGCGATGGCCCTCGTGCTGCTGTTCGGCTACGTGTTCTCGTGGATATTCGCCGGCGTTGGGCTGTTGACGCGCGATCCGGAGTCGGCGCAGGCGGCGTCATTCCCGGTGCTGGCGATACTCGTGTTCGCGTCGTCGGCGTTCGTGCCGACATCGACCATGCCGGGCTGGTTGCGGGTGTACGCGGATCATCAGCCGGTGTCGGTCACGATATCAGCAGTGCGGACGCTGCTGTTGGGCGGCTCGGCGTGGCCCGACGTGCTGAAGACGCTGGCCTGGATGGCGGGCATACTCGCGGTATTCGCGCCGCTGTCCGTGTGGCGCTACCAGCGAACGACGTAGCGGAATCGACGTTCAGGCGAGAAAGAGGTCGGAATGAGGAACATCTTCCTGGTTGCGCTTGTCGTGCTGGTGGGGCTGTTGTGGAGCGGCGCGATTCATGCGGAGATGAAGTGGACGGCGACAATGTTCGGGCTGGCGCTGTTTTCGCTGATGGTGAATGAGGGGATTTACGCGCGTCCGCACAAGCATCGCTAGCCGAATACTCCAGACCCACGGTTTACGCCAGGTAGCCGAGGCTTTCCAGCCTCGGTGCCCCTCTATCAACCGAGAAACAGCTCCAAGTCCGTCCCTGCCTCTGGGGGCGCCGAAGAGAATCGATACTCCTCCGGCACCTCCGCTAAACCCGCTATGACCGGGTTGTTGTGGATGTACTCCAAAGTGCTAATCAACTGAGGCTCGCTTCTTATCACACGGTCGTAGAAGCTCCGTTGCCAGATCGGGCCGCGTCGACCTTGCCGAGCGTTGAGGACGCGAGACGAGTACCCCTTGATGCCATGCATCAGGGCAGAGATCGTCATGTCGCCTATTGGCACGAGAAGAGCATGGAAATGATCTGGCAGCACGGCGTAGCCGAGGAGGTAGGCCCTTCTCCCGCGCACGAATTGGAGTGCGGCGACCACCACAAGGGCTTCTGTCGAGTCGCTAAAGCGGGGGAGGCCTCCTCGCGTTCTAGTGACGACGTGATAGCAGGCGTCCTCAATCGGGAATCGATGGAGTTTGCTCACGCGCGGATTATAGCCGAGGCTGGAAAGCCTCGGCTACGGGGAACGGCGGGAGAAACACGGTCCCTCCGGTGCCCAAGCCCCTTGTCCCACGTAGCATGAATGTGCGATAAATGGGCGCATGCTCGCCAAAGTACTATCCTGCGCCGTTGTCGGCCTCGAAGGCGCCGTCGTCGAAGTCGAGGTCGACATTGCCTCCGGACTGTCCGCTTTCTATATCGTCGGGCTGCCCGACACCGCCGTCCAGGAGGCGAAGGAGCGCGTGCGCTCGGCGGTGCGCAACTCCGGCCTCCAGTTCCCGTCGCGGCGCATCACCGTCAACCTGGCGCCCGCCGACGTTCGGAAGGAAGGCCCGGCCTACGATTTGCCGATTGCCGTCGGCATCATGCTCGCGTCGCAGCAGGTCGTCGCCGACCTCTCGAACGCGCTCTTTCTCGGCGAGCTGGCGCTGGACGGGCAGGTGCGCCACGCCCACGGCATCCTGTCGATGGTGGCGCTGGCGAAAGAACGCGGTCTCGAGACGGTCTACGTGCCGGAGGCCGACGCCGCGGAAGCCGCGCTCATCGAAGGCGTGACGGTGCTGCCTGTGAAGTCGCTGGCGCAGCTTGCGGCGCATCTGGCCGGCATCGAGCCTATCGCGCCGTTCGTCGCCGGGCCGCTCGACGTCGCGGTCGAGGAGCCGGTCTGGGACGGCGCGGACTTCGCCGACATCAAGGGACAGGAGCACGTCAAGCGCGCGCTGGAGGTCGCCGCGGCGGGCGGCCACAACCTGCTGATGACGGGCCCGCCGGGAAGCGGCAAGACGCTGCTTGCCCGCGCGATGCCGTCGATACTGCCGCCGATGAGCCCGGAGGAGGCGCTGGAGGTGACGAAGATCTACAGCGTCGGCGGGCTGCTGCCGGCTGACACGCCGCTGATCCGACGACGGCCCTTCCGCTCGCCGCACCACACCGTGTCACACGCGGGGCTTGTCGGCGGCGGACGGCAGGTGCGCCCGGGCGAGATAACGCTGAGCCATCGCGGCGTGCTGTTTCTCGACGAGCTGCCGGAGTTCGGACAGACCGTCCTCGAGGTGCTGCGCCAGCCGATGGAGGACCGCATGGTGACCATCAGCCGCGCCCACGGCACGACCACGTTCCCCAGCAACTTCATGCTCGTCGCGGCGATGAACCCGTGCCCCTGCTAGACGGTGGTACAGCAGGGAATCGGTACTCAATCCGGATTCTGAGCATCTTCCGTCCATTCTCGACGAAAACCGTGTCTACCAGAATCTGGCGGACGAGCAATCTGACGACCTCGTGACGGGTGGCATCGTCGAGGCCCGCATTCAGGCGTCGCCGTAGCTTGGCGAGCAGGTCCGGGTCCAGCGTTTCGATTTCCTCCTCGACGGGGAGAGCGATGCGGGCGAGACGCTCTTCCAGGGCGCTTCTCTCCTTGTGTAGGTTTTCCAGAATCTCATCCAGTTCGGCTTCCTGGATGCGTCCTCGGACGTGGAGGTCGATTGCCCTCTTGCGTCGCTCAGCTAATCCCCCTAGTGCTTTCTGAAGAGTGATTTGCTCCGCTTCGATAATCGCCCGCTGGTTCTCCTGCTCCTCGTCGACGTTGATCTCGTCGAGGAGATCGCCGGGGTTGCGCAGCCATCGCTCGATGTCATCCCAGACGATAGGTTCTAGCCAGTCCGAGCGAATGGACTTGCCCGGGCACTTGCCATCGATCCTGCCCCGCTCGACGAGCTGGCCGTTGCAGCGGTACCAAGAGATACCGTCCCTTCCGGGAGTTCCGCCGTAGTGCAGGCCACAGACTCCGCAGACCATCACCGAGCGGAGAAGGTAGACTCTTTGCGTGTTCTTGGCGCAGATACGGTTGGCGGCCAGGGTTCGCTGCGCAGCCTCCCAGAGCTCGCTGGACACCAGCGCCGGCACGGCGCCGGGGATTAGTTCGGTCCTCTTCGAGTAACGACTTCTGCGGCGCCCATAGAGGAGCGTTCCCATGTACACCGGGTTGACGACCAACTGCCGGATCCGTCCCGGCCGCCACAGTTCCTGCGTACGCTTGCCGCGCACGCCGCGACCGTCTCGCTGGTACGCGGTGGGGACGCCGAGCGAGTTTAGTTCGCGGGAGATCCAGCGGCAGCTCTTCCCTTCAACGCCCAGCCAGTGATAGATGCGGCGGATCAGGTCTACCGCGGTCCAATCGCCCCAGACGATCGTGTCATCGGGGATAAGCCTGGCCGTCTGCCTACGGCCCTCAACTCTGTAGCCAGTCGGCACGATCCCGCCGGTGAAGCGACCTTCGCGCACCGCCCTGTCCATCCCCCGAGCCGAGTCAGCGAGGAACTGACGACGGGCATAGCCGGCCATGATGGACTGGAAGCCGAACATCGTCCGGTCGCCAAGCGGCTCAGCGACGCCGATGATCTCGATGTCCAGCGCGTCCACGAACAGGTTGTAGGTTGTGAGCAGGTCGATCTCCTCTCGGCCAAGTCGGCTGGCGCGCAGGACGATGATCTTGGAGAACTTGCCGGCCTTGGCGCCGGCGACCATTTGAGCGCCGCCGGGTCGCACGGCCATGGGGACAGTGCCGGAGACGCCGTCGTCCTCGTAGTAGCGGTAGACGACGTACTGAGGGTTCTGCGCGAGGAAGCGGTCGATAGCCTCACGCTGCGTCTTGATCGTCTCGCGGTCCCGCTGGTCGTCGCTTGAGACCCGCATGTAGACCGCCACAGGGGTTTGCTCTTCTGTCACGCCGGTACCTCCTGACCGAAGGACGGTCGCTTGGGGAGTCCCAGCACCACTCGCAGGGCTTCCCGCATCGCCTCGCGGTCAGGTGTGTATACACGCTCTACCTGCGGGACAATAGCAAGTCGCAGCGGCCTCTCGTGTTTGTCCACGAGACCAGTCTAGGAGGTTGGTTTCAAACTACCCCGCACCGTAGACGGGAGTTTCGCGGGAACTAGAGGTTGAGGCGGACAGTCCCCTTCGTTTTTCCGGAAACGACCAGTGTCCCCCAGGCGGGGTTGTTCTTGAAGACGTACCGGAGCTCGGTGTATTTGGACTCGAGGTGCTCAAGGACAAGGCTCTGGCTCACCTCTGGTGTTTTGTTCTGGTACATCTGGTAGAGGAACTCGACGACTTGGGCTTGTCGGCCTGTCAAAGAATACTCGTGGTCATCGAGGTTCACCGACCGGAAGTCAGGTGAATGGCGGAAGCGAGAGATGCTCTTCGGACCGTCGTCGATGACCGCGTCAGAACTCAAGAACACGGCGGTCTCTGGTTCGTTTGCTACGAGTTCCCAGCGCCGCATCCTCTGCGGGTCCACCTTCACTCGACCGAACTCGGGACACGCGATATACGCTCGCAATGGTGAGCCCGGCGGTTCTTCGATGAACTCCACGACCTCGGCATGCCCTTCATAGCAGGCATCGCACTCGACGGATGTGGCGGGCTGGATTTCCTTCACAATACCGTCGCGCAGAAGCGCGTCGAGCATTCCTTCGGGCCACCGCGTCACCTCGTCGGCAGTCACAATTCGGTCGTTCGGGACGTTGGACCGAGCGCGTTGAAGGAGTTGGTCGGCCAGTTCGGCGATCATGCTTTCTCGCGTGCGGGCGCGTGGCTGATTGTCTCTATCTTAGAGTCGATCAGCATCTGTCGGAGAATGGCGTCCCGCCCGTGGTGTCCGAGCGTGCAACCGTTGGGATAAGTCAGGTAGAAGGTCTTGGTGTTCCGGCCCCTGCGGCTGCCGGACGAGAAATACACTTGTAGCCCGACCCGGGTAACGTTGGCGAACGCAGGCGACCATCCACCATGAGCGTGACCGCTATCAGACGCGAAGAGCGTGGCCAGCATGTCGTGGACTGCCTCTTTGGCTGCGCTCGGATCAGCCTCTAGAGTAATGCGCCGCGAGCCGCCCCCGATCAGTGTGAGGCGGAGCTGCTTCACGCGGATGTCGTGGATTCCCGAGGTGGGGTCGTACACGAACGTCACACCGCGTCCCTTAAAGGCGTTCAGATCGTAGACGCGGTCGTCCTTCCAGGGGTCGAGTTCCCTGCCGAGGATCACGCGGGAGAATTTCGTCTCGATCTCTAGGCGTGTCTTCTTCTGGCCACGGAAGTAGGTATCGAGCGTTCCCGTTGCCGGATCGCAGACGAAGACCACCTGGAAGACGGGCCGATGCGCTCGGCGTTCGAGTTTGCCCGCCAGGTATTCCAAGCTTGTCTGGGCATAGTCCTCAGGGAAGGCGAAGTAGTATAGTTTCGTCCCGCGGCGGTACACGTCGACGAAACACTCGCTTCCTCGTCCTTCCTTCATATGGAAGTATGAACCGAGCGCTCCTGAAAGTTCGGCTCGCGCGCCGTCATCGTCACGTGGCTCAGCCCCGAATGCCTCGTCGCGTCGGCGGACCCAGGAGGCGGTCGGATAGCGCTCGACTTCAGACAGCAGGCGCGCAACCGCCGCAATTCTTGGGTGCTCGAGGAACGTCCACAGCGCCTTGTCGAAGAAGCCCGGCATGGAATCGAAGGCGTCGGTAAAGTCGAATTCGTGATACTGGGCTTCGTCGAGAATAGCCTGAATGCCTTGCTCGTCTGCCAGAGCTGTGACGAGCTCAAAGTCGCTGTTGACCGGAGCGGACAGCTCAGGCGCGAGTGCCGTCAAGGCCTCAAAGATGGGCTGCACATCGGTTTCCGCAAGAGAATCGATATCGAGATCAGTCAGAAGGTTGCGTTCGTGAAAGTAGCGGGCGAGCAGCGCATTCGGAGCTAGCCGAAGAAAGTCGCGAGGCGAGTAGTGGCGAGGCATATCGTTGACCTCCGAGGATAGATTCGGATGCCCCGCCTCATCCTGCGCTCGATTCTACCACGACGCAGATAGAAACTGGTAGCGCATCTCGAATAGAAACCAAGCTTATCTGAATACTCGCTCGCAATGAGGACGCCAGCGTCACACTCCAAGCGTCCGCCAACGTCTTCAAGGGAGGCCGCCTATTAGTGAGCGGTCTCATTGCAGGGGTTACCGTAGGTGTTCGCACGTGGACAGTTTCACACGGTCGCGTCTTAGCTGCGGGCTGCCAGTGGAGCCAGACCCGCGATGGCTAAGCTGCGCCTCTCTTGCGTCGATCACCCTTTTCCGGCAATTGCCGGAAGCGTTTATCGACGGCATTTCGAGCGCGTCTCATTCTCGCATTTCCGTTTTCGTTCGGCGGCGAAGGCGGACGATTCCGGGGGGGATGCGCGCGCATGGCTTCCAGGGGAATGACATTCGCAGGTTCGTCGAGAGGGTCTGCTTGTCCAGGAGGGAGGTCAGCTGCTAGAGAGGCTGGTTCCGCTTCTCGCGGGAAAGTCGCCCCGTTAGAATTCGCATCTTCGTGGCGTGGCGGCCCCATCACTGATGAAACAGCCTTGTCCTCATCCGTTCTCAGCAGGTTGTTAACCACCCAGCCAAGAATAGCTGTACCTATTGCCAGCACTCCGAGTCTACGCACACCTGACACCTTTCTCGCCTCTCAGTGAGATAATCGACGTTTTGGCCTCGATGATAGGCACGGTACTGGTTGAGCGTCGTCGCCGCTCTCCCCCGCTCAAAACTTGGCCATATAGTCGAACCACTCCTCGATCCGTTGGTCGTGCCACTTTCGCATGGCCTGCCGTGTCTCTGACTGGATGAGCGGGTCGTCGTCTGGCAGGGCTTCGAGAAAGTCCGCCAATTTCCCCAATCGGGAGGCCTGGATCAGATGCCACTCGTTGACGTGGGAGGGAGAGGCATGACGCAGATGCCCCTCGTCTAGGTGTAGGAGAGAGAGTCTTGAGTCCGGATTGGCCGCGTCCTCTTTATGCTGTTGCGCCAAGTCCGCGACCCAAGAAACCATGTCGTTGCGGACTTGTCCAGCGTCCGAGAGCGGCTCGATGTCCTTTTCATCCCTGGCGGCGTTCGTCATCTCTAGCTCCTTCCTACTGGCATTATCGACCGCGCGCTTAGAACGAGAAGACCGGCCTCGCGGCCGGCCCTGTGCGATTCGTCTCTGTGACTGCTCAGTCGCTGTATTCAACAGATACCCAGTGCCATCGCCACCTTCTGCCAATTCCTGTCCTCTTGCCCCTCGAGCCTCCGCAGGTAGACCGTCGTGACCGCCAGCGAGCTGTGGTCGAGGAAAAGGCTGACATCTTCCACCGACTCTCCGACGTCTCGCCGTAGCTTGGCGGCACTGTGGCGGAAGATGTGGACGCCGGCGGGCGGCAGCCCCGCCTTGCGCAGGTAGCGCTGCAGGTTGCCATAGAAGGTGCCGCTGGTGATGCCAGTGCCGCTCCGACCGGGCGATGGCCAGAGTGACTCCCCGGGCTTCATCGTGTCGAGGTCCTTGGCGAATGCGGCCAGCGCCACCTTAATCGCCTCGAATGCGGGTAAAGGCAGTTCCCGCTTCCCCTGCTTGCCTCCCTTGCCGCGGTAGGTGTAGAAGAGGCCATCGGTTCGAATGAGGTCGCCGACCTTCAGGTTGAAGACCTCTGCGCGGCGCCGACCCGTCAAGACAAGTGTGAGGATGATGGCTCGGTCCCGCAGACCGGCCGGCGTCTCGGGGATGACGGTGAGCAGCTTTCTGATCCCCTCGGCGCTGATCCCCCGCGGTGGGCTGGGCGAGGGCTTGGGTCGCTCGATCTGGTCGCAGGGGTTGGCGGAGACGATCTCCATGCGGATCAGGAAGCGGTAGAAGGAACTGAGGCAGGCAAGCCTGGCCCCGATCGTGATTGCCGAGGGCTCCTTGCCAGACAACCCCTTGCCGTAGGCCCAGGCGAAGACCTCCTGACTCGTGATCCGGTCGGGCGGCTTGCCGATGGCCCCGAAGAAGTGCTGGAGGGTTCTGGAATAACCCTCGACTGTTCGTCTTGAGCCGCTGCGTCGCTCCTTTTCGGCAAGGAATGCGTACAGAGCACGTTCCCAGCCAGCGGCTTCCTCGCCGATGGGGATGATGGTTGCTGTCATGGTCGTTTCTCCTTCGCAAACGTAGAATCACGACCATATTGCATTAGTGTGCGCGGAAGTCAAGCCAGTCCTCAAGAGCAGATGCTCGCAGCGAGAGACTCTGCTAGTCAATGATCGCTCCACTCTCCACCTACCGGCATCGCTGAGCAGGTCTACAGGGTTACACCCGCTCTAGATTCGGCCCTTTCTTCCGATAAGGGGATCGAAAGGACATCATCTAGGATCGGGACACTCTCAAAAGCCGCGGGAGCAGCATGATGCACGCTCCAATTGGGCGAACCACCCTACAATACCTCTTCTCTGTGCTGGCGGTTGTCGGCGGGCTGCTATTGGGCCCTTCGCGTGCCCGTGCCGGTCCAGTCCCTGGCGAGAGCCTCGTCGCGAACGGCAGCGGCGTGGTTACGCGAGATTGGGTGGCCCGCTACGACGGTTCTGCCAGTGGCGACGATCGTAGCGCGGCGGTTGCTGTGGACAACTCAGGCAACGTATACGTCACAGGCTACTCCACAGGCTCTGTCAGCGGAACGGACTACGCCACAGCGAAGTACGCATCAGACGGGACGGTTCTGTGGACAAAGTCATACAACGGCTCGGCCAACGGCTCTGACGAGGCCGTCGCTGTGGCAGTCGACAACCAGGGAAACGTGTACGTCACAGGCTTGTCAGAGGGCGTCGATACGGGGAATGACTACCTCACCATAAAGTACGGACCGGACGGGAGGGAGCTGTGGACGCGACGATGCAACGGCCCTGGTAACGGCTCCGGCCCGTGCAGCAGTGGAGGTGCTGGGTCCGATCGGCCTGTTGGCCTGGTCGTGGACCGTCAAGGGAACGCATATGTGACGGGGTCATCTCAGGGCCCCGACAACTTGTACGACTACGCCACCGTCAAATACGGACCGGACGGGAGCGAGTTGTGGGCACGTCGCTTCAGGCTCCCGGACGGCTACGATTACCACGCCCGGGACATCGCAATAGACAGCGCTGGCAACGTGTACGTGGCGGGTCAGGGCTATGATATTGATCCCTCCGCGAACTATGGCTACGACTTCGCCATCGTGAAGTACGGGCCGGACGGGAGCCTGCTGTGGGTGGGTTACTATCCACCCCTGGGTTTCCAGGGGGGCGTCCAGGCTCTTGCTGTCGACGCTCTGGGGAACGCGTACGTGACAGGCTGGGTCGAAGGTGCCGCCGTCAACTGTGTAACCGTCAAGTTCGGAGCGGCAGACGGGCATATGGTGTGGGAGCGCTACTACCATGGTCCGGATGCACGTCACGCATGGAATTCAGGCAACGACATTGCCGTGGACGGTTCGGGCAATGTCTACGTCACAGGTGGCTCTGGAGGTTCTGGTGGTCACGACGACTACGCCACCATCAAGTACGGGCCGGACGGCGACAGGCAGTGGGTGGCCCGCTATGACGGCCCGGCCAACGGCGATGACGTGGCCTCGGCCATCGCTGTGGATGCACTAGGCAACGCATACGTGACCGGCTCCTCGTTTGTGTCTAGCGGCGAGGACGAGTTCGCGACTATCAAATACGGGCCAAAAGGGAGCGAGCAGTGGGCACAACGCTACAACGGCCCCGGCAAGGGAATTGACGAACCCCGGGCCATAGCCGTGGACGGCGCGGGCAATGTCTACGTGACAGGTGACTCCTTTGGCCTGGGCACTGGGTACGACTATGCCACCATCAAGTACACAGGGGTACCCGATTTCAAGCAAAGGGATCTGGGATGGGGCAATGATCATCTCGCTGGCAAGTCCGGGTGCCCTACTGTTGCAGTCGCGGGGTGCGCGCTGACATCCGTTGCAGATGTGCTCGCCTACTACGGAACGCCTCAGCTGACTCAGGGATACGGACCGGTCAGCCCGGACAATCTCAACAGATGGCTCACGGCCCACGGTGGCTACGGAGGCTGCAAAATCTCTTGGGAGGTCGCCGCCAACTCAACTGGTGGATATGTCGGCGAGCCGACGATCCTGCGGACAAGCCAATATGATCTGGCGGCAAGGGAACAGGCCATCGACAACGCGCTGTCTCAGGGGAGACCGCCGATCGTTGAAGTGAAGGGCAAGCTAGGCATACCGCATTGGATCGTACTTTCAGGCAAATCAGGCGACTCCTACAGCATTGTCGACCCGGATGGCCCAAGCGGTGGCAAGCTAGGTCTCACCTACGGCGCATTCTATGACGTCGTGATCTACGGGCCCGGGGCGCCGACTGGTTGACTATCCGCTGCGGGCCATTCGCCGACCCAGTTGCTGCCTAGGTAACCGTGAGCTCAGTTCGCTGTCAGCCCCTTGTCCATCTTTCAAGCTTCACGCCAAAGTCGCGTCTCCGCCCGTCGCCATGGATGTCTCAAGCGCCGGGTTCGCGGGAGGCGCGCCACTGATCGCGCCATTGAAGCCGGTCTAAGGCGCCCACCATGATGCATTAGTGTGCGGGGAAGTCAAGGCGATACGCTATCGATGCGTAGCCAGAAGCGGACGCCAGGACCGCGTCGTCCCGGCTTTGCTTTGGTCAAAGACGACCGCAGCAAATAAGGGAAAATACCGATATACCCGAAACGATCTGGTGCTTATGATCGGTGGAAGGGCGGAGGCTGGTGATGACGGCGTCCAGCAACAGTCGGACTCCGCGGCATTGGAACGCCGCGCCACATCGTAGAAGAGGTGGAAATGAGGTATACGAGCGACGACCACAGCACAAGGCGCGCTGCCCGGGTGATCGGAAGACGGGGAGGAGCCGCCTTGGTCCTGGCGGTGGGCTTAGCCATGATCGCCGCGACGGCCATTTGGTCCCCCTGGGCTCAGGCGAACACCGGTTCGGGACCCCTCCACGGCATCAGCTTCCTCAAGGGCTGCGCCAGTCCTACGAATGTGGGTGACCCGTACAGCTGCACGTTCTCCGTTTCGAACGCGGTTGACCAGGCCAGTGACACCTTGACGATCACATCAGTGGTGGATGTCGTACATGCTGGCTCAGGCGACGTAGCTTCGGGCAACCTGCTGCCGGGCGCAAGCATCACTTTCACTGGCGGAGCATCCTGCAACGGTGGGCAGACGCTATGTACGCTCCCGTTCGGCGCATCTATCACCTTCACGACAAGCCATTACACCGTTCAGGCCAATGATCCGAACCCATTGACCGACAATGCAACATTGACGTGGCAGGACACCTGTTCGAGCGGCTCTGGAAACTGCCCCGTGGGAGACCAAGGTGGCTCCAGTGGGTCTCAGTCGGCGGTGCAGACGCTCACGCCGACGCCGACGAGTACGTTCACGCCGACGGCCACGGATACAGCCACGCCGACGGCCACGAACACAGCCACGCCGACGGCCACGGATACAGCCACGCCGACGCCTACGGACACGGCCACGCCGACCGATACTGCCACGCCGACGCCGACGGACACGGCCACGCCGACGGCTACGAACACGCCCACGCCCACGCCGACGGACACGGCCACGCCGACCGATACTGCGACGCCGACGGCCACGGACACGGCCACGCCGACAGACACGGCCACGCCGACGGCCACGGACACGGCCACGCCGACAGACACGGCCACGCCGACGGCTACGAACACGGCCACGCCGACAGACACGGCCACGCCGACGGCCACAGACACGGCCACGCCGACCGATACTGCGACGCCGACGGCCACGGACACCGCCACGCCGACCGATACTGCGACGCCGACGGCCACGGACACGGCCACGCCGACCGATACTGCGACGCCGACGGCTACAAACACGGTCACGGCGACGCCAACAACAAAGCCGCCGTGTCAAACGGCGACGCCGAAACCGACCAAGACGCCTACGGCCACACCGACTCCATCTGGAGGGCCGAGCCCGACACACACGGCCACGCCGACAACAAAGCCGCCATGTCAATGTCAAACGGCGACGCCGAAACCGACCAAGACGCCTACGGCCACGCCGTCGCGACCGAAGGTTTGCACTGGCTTCGTGATTCAATGGTCGCACGACAGGCAGTGCTACGGGCCTGACCGTCACTTCTGGTGGTGGTGGTAATCAACCGGTAGAAGCCACATCTAAACCAAAGACACTAGCTGGGGAAGGCGACAGACGCCTTCCCCAACTGTTTGCTTGGTTTCGCATGGCGATTATCCCAGCCGAGGGTGAGGGGCGACATCGAAGAGATCGTAGTCGGGCGAGCGCAAGAACCCCCAACTGGCGTGCGCGGCGTGACGCGGTCAGCGCGCTCGACTCGCGAACCGTTCATGCGCTGTCTGTCGAGGCGGGCGTCGCCTGACGACATCCCGAGCCGTTGTGCGCGGGACCGCACACGATGACCTGATCGTGTCGGTCCTGAAATAACTCCTTGCGGCAAAAGCCCACATTGGCGGTTCCACGATCCTTCGCTATAATCGCATTCATGGACTCCCTTGGATTCGTCAAGAAGTGGGCCGCCTCCACCCAGAGCGAAAATGCGGCTGCGCAGGAGCACTTCATTGACCTGTGCCGGTTGCTCAACGAGCAGACCCCGAACGAGGCCGACCCCAGCGGCGCTTTCTTCGCGTTTGAGAAAGGCGCGAAGAAACCTGACGGCGACGGGTTCGCGGACGTATGGCTCAAGAACCATTTCGCCTGGGAGTACAAGGGCAAACACAAAGACCTCGGGATTGCTTACAAGCAGGTTCAGACGTATCGCGAGGCGCTGGGTAACCCGCCGCTGCTCGTTGTCTGCGACATAGAACGATTCGAAGTCCACACCAACTGGACCAACACAGAGACCTGGATCTACCGCTTCCGCAACGCCGACATCGCGCTGGACGAGCCGGTCGAAGTCACCACTTACGGCGGGCCCGCTGCCGACGCCCCGAAGCTCACAGCCCTCCAAGTCCTGAAGGCGCTCTTCGAGGAGCCCGAGCGCCTGAAGCCTCTCCGGACTACCGAGCAGATCACACAGGAGGCCGCCAAGCTCTTCGGCCGCATCACCGATGACCTGCGCAAATGGAAGGTAGAGGACATGCGCATCGCTCGCTTCGTGACGCGGGTCATGTTCTGCATGTTCGCGACAGACGTGGGCCTGTTGCCGCGCGAGACCTTTAGCGAGGTCATCAACGTCAACAAGGACGACCCCGCCGCATTCCGCGAGAACCTGTCGGAGCTCTTCGAGGTCATGCGGAAGGGCGGCAAGTTCCTCATGCACTCCGTCCCTTACTTCGACGGCCGCTTGTTCGAGGACAGCGACGTTCCCGACGAGATCCACGGCGAGCATGTCCGCCTGCTGGAGGACCTGGACAGCCTCAACTGGGCCGATGTCGAGCCGTCAATCTTCGGCACTCTTTTTGAGCGCGTTATTGACCGTGAGAAGCGGCGACAGGTCGGCGCGCACTATACGTCTCGTGTCGACATCGAGCTAATAGTGGAGCCGGTGCTGATGGCCCCTCTCAGACGGGAATGGAACCAGATCAAGGTGGCGGCGGAGGACCTATCGGAGAACGCGGCCTCCCGGCGGTTCAAGCCGGAGACGCTGCACAGCCGCATCGCCGGCGCTCTAAAGACGTTTCATGAGCGGCTGGCGACCATCCGTGTCCTTGACCCCGCTTGCGGCTCCGGCAACTTCCTCTACGTCTCCCTGGCTCTCCTCAAGGCTCTGGAGAAGGAGGTTATCGCCTTCGCGGCGTCATACGACGTTCCACTCTCCCCGCGCGTTCACCCGCGCCAGCTGATGGGCATCGAGATCAACGAGTACGCCCGCGAGCTGGCGTCTATAGTCATCTGGATAGGCTACCTGCAATGGAAGCACCGCAACGTGATCCCGTTCACGGACGAGACTCCCATCCTTCAACCGCTCGACCAGATAGAGATGAGGGACGCAATCGTTGACCTCTCGGACCCCAGCCAGCCGCGTATCCCTGAGTGGCCGGAAGCGGACGTAATCGTCGGAAATCCTCCGTTCTTGGGGGGAAGCTTGTTGCGCAAACATCTTGGCGGCGAATACGTCGAAGCGTTGTTCTCGCTGTATGGTGACCGGCTTCCCCATTTCAGCGACCTCTGCTGTTATTGGTTTGAACAAGCACGTGAGATGATTGCCGACGAACGATCAACCAGAGCAGGACTCTTGGCAACACAGGGCATTCGGGGCGGCGCAAATAGGCGCGTTCTTGAGCGGATAAAAGAGACGGGCGAGATGTTCTTGGCCTATTCGGACAGGCCTTGGATTCTGGACGGGGCGGCGGTCCACGTCTCGATGCTCGGCTTCGACAAGGGTTCAGAGCTAGAGCGGACGCTCGACGGGCACCAAGTTGCAGTTATCAACGCCAACTTGACGGCGGGTGTCGATTCTGACGATGGCTCGACCTCTTAGAGAGAACCTGAGGATTTGCTTCCAAGGGCCGTCACCGAAGGCGGGGTTTGACATCTCGGCGGAACTTGCCAGGCGCATGTTGAGGTCTAGGAATCCTAACGGGCGCCCAAACAGCGACATCGTAAGACCTTTGATGAGCGCCGTCGATCTGGTCCAGCGCCCACGGGGCTTGTGGACAATCGACTTCCCTCCTGGGACAAGAGAGGAACAAGCGGCCCAGTACGAAATGCCTTTCGAGCACCTGCGCTCTGTTGTGAAGCCAATCCGCGAGAGAAACAGACGTAAGGCATACGCCGACCGGTGGTGGATCTACGGGGAGCCGAGGGTAAACATGAGAAGGGCGTTGCAGGGCATGTGGAGATTCATAGCCACGCCCTGCCACTCGAAGCACCGTCTTTTCGTCTGGGTGGCTCCCGAGGTCCTCTGCAACCAGGCCACCATAGTCTTCGCTCGCGATGATGACTACTTCTTCGGCGTGGTGCACTCCCGCGCTCATGAGGTGTGGGCGCGCGCCACCGGCACCCAGTTGCGAGAAGTGGAGAGCGGTTTCCGTTATACCCCGACAACCTGTTTCGAGACGTTCTCGTTCCCAAGACCATCGCCAGAGCAGCAGCGCGCAATCGCAGAGGCGGCGCGGGAGTTGGAAGAGCCCCGCCAGAACTGGCTGAAGGCGCCGGAGGAAAAGCCGGGCGTGAAGAAGTCAGAACGCCGCACGCTTACGAAGCTCTACAACCAGCGCCCCATGTGGCTGGTAAACGCGCATCGCAAGCTGGACGAGGCGGTGTTCGCCGCTTACGGGTGGCAGGAGCCGTCTGACGCGCTGTCGGATTCTGAGATCGTCACCCGCTTGCTGCGCCTCAACCTTGAGCGGGAACCGGCGCAGTAGCTGAGGCCGGGTCTGGCGCTCGAGGGGGCATTCGTCGGGCGGCCCGGCCTTGGGCTGGAATGGCGAACCTAGCCATCAACATCCACACTTAGTGTCATATGGGGTCGCGATGGCTTTTTTGAGCGACCCAACAGCGGTCTTCGCGAGGCGCTGGAATCGGGCTACCTCAGCCAGCGCCTCCGTGCACGCCAGCCAGCCGCCGCCAAAACGCCTCCCAGGGCACTGGCCAGCACAGGCCACGCAGCCAGCGGGATACCCGACCCTCCAGAAGCTCCTCTTGCCCCATCGAAATCTTGCTGAGGGTCCAACGCCACAGGAAGCAGTATCTTGCCGCCGACGCTGCCGGGTGTCGGAGATGGGGGAGGTGGCAGTACTGGTGGCGTTGCCTGCCCCGATTCATTGTCTCCCCAGCAGGCAATTGCTCCGCTCAAGTTTATGGCGCAGGTATGGTCGTACCCGGCCCCGATTTGAGCAAAGACGCCAGACGGAGGCGTTGATTGTCCAAAGCCATTGTATCCCCAACAAGCGATAGTGCCGTTGGTCTTTATTCCGCAAGTGTGAATATAACCTGAGGCGACATGCGTGAATGTCCCCGCCGGCGGAGTGGACTGTCCGTATTGATTATTGCCCCAACAAACCATAGTGCCGTCAGTCTTCACTCCGCATGTTTGCTCATATCCTGCATCAATTTGCCCGAAAGTGCCGCTCGGAGGTGACGCTTGCCCAAAGTTGTCCCAACCCCAGCAGGTCAGAGTCCCGTCCGTTCGCAAGCCACAGGCATGGTAGCCGCCAGCGCTTACCTGGCCGAACGTGCCAGATGGAGTGTTCAACTGACCTTCATCATTGGCTCCCCAGCAGGCTATGACACCATTCGTCCTTACCCCGCAAGTGAACCGGAAGCCAGCGCTAACTTGAGTGAAGGTGCCGGAGGGAGGTGTTGATTGCCCGACGGAATTATCACCCCAACACTCCAAGGTACCGTCAACTCTGACTCCACAACCATGGTCATCACCGGCGTTGATTTGGCTGAACATATCCGCAAAGGGATAAGACGCCCCGTAGATTCCCCCCCAACAAATGAGGCTGCCATTCGCCTCCATAGCACATGTGTAGTCCAGACCTCCGCTGACTTGGACAAAACCATAAGCTGGGCTGGCCGTGGTTCCGGCCGCCGATACCATGAAAGACCCGAAGATGATAGCCGCGACGAGAAGTCTCTTTGTCATTTCGCCACCTCCGAATAGGAACCGCGCAAGCGGCATTCAAGCAATAAGAACTCGCCGCCACACAAATTCTCTGTTGGCGAGGACTTCGAGTTCGGCGGGGATTCAGGGAATTTCCACCAGCAAAGCGGAGTATAACATCTTGTAGGCGCTTGTCAAGTGGCGAATAGATCCATTTTCACATCTCGGGCCCGCCAGCCCTGCCAGAAGTCCTTGAACACGCAGGGCGTGGCCGGCGGACAGGCGCGGCTTGTGGGGCAGATCACCTGTTCCGCAGACCGTCTGGCGGTGACAACATCTTCCCTTGGTGTGGGTGCCCACGTGGACAGTTTCACACACTCCCGTGTTGGCTGCGGGTTGCTAGTGGAGCCAGCGCTTCTTTGCGTACCAGCCGCCGACGCCAAGCGCCGCAAACGCCGCACTTAGGCCGACAGCCAGCGCCGCATACGCGCCACCTGACCAGCCGGAGTCCTCAGCCGTGGTATCGGAGGCAGCAACCACAGCGGCTGGCGGGAGCATCACCGTGCCTCCGACGCCTTGTGAGGGTTTGGCGGTTGCCGAAGGCGGAGGTGTTGGCGTGGCGGATGGGCTGCGGGTGGACGTAGGTGATGGATTAGGCGTAGACGTGGGTGATGGGCTAGGCGTCGACGTGGGCGAAGGACTGGGCGTCGACGTAGGTAATGGACTAGGCATCGACGTGGGTGAGCTCGTAGCCGTTGAAGTTGGGCACCCTGATCCAGGGCAGGGAGTCGGCGTATTGGTCGGTGGAACGAGATTCTCCTCGAACTCGTAGAGGGAAGCTGCGTCGGAATCGCCAAGGCCGGCAGTGATAAAGAAAGCGTCAGCGTTGGTATCGTAGGCACCACTGTTCCCGCTCATAGGGCCGGGCGCATCCGGCATTTGTGTCCACTCGTCAGAGCTGATGTCGTACGAGTACAACTGGGCTGTTGGTACCCAATCGCCGCTCTCAAGGGGCTGGAAGCCTCTTGAAACGAGTATGCGATGATGACCATCATAGACCGCCACGTTGTCTATCATAATCTCTGGGCCGTCAGCCAGGCGGAACCATTGGTTAGTTGCTATGTCATATCGAACCAGCCGATTCGTGTAGACAATGGGATGGTCCCCATCGCCGTTAACGGTATCCCCGCCGAACAGATACACGCCCTGCCCATCGGTTGCGCACGCGTTCTGCCAGGCGTATCTCAAGGAGTCTCCAGACATGATCCCCGGAGGCGAAGCCAATTCAGTCCAAACGAGCGTCGTCATATCAAAGGAGTAGAAGTGCTGGACATCGTACAGATTCCCGCCGGTAACGAACATGTGCCGCCCATCAGAGCAGGACGCTGCCTCAGCCACGTAGTCCAGTGGAACCGGCGGGAGTTGGGACCAAGTGTTCGAGGCAATATCATACCGATAGAAGTTGTGTACGGCAGTAAAAGAGTAATTCCCTCCTTGAATGAGGTATATGTGCCCTGCGCCATCGTAGGCCGATTTGCTGTCAAACATCCGCTGGGGTGTAGATGCTAACTGAGTCCAGGAATCTGTGGCGATATCGTAACGATAGAAGCCGTCCGTGGGGGTGGTCCAGTCGAGCAGCCCTGTGGTAACAAAGAGATGTCCGTTATTGTCGTAGGCTACGGTATGCAATCCCATACGAGCGACGGGTGCAGGCTGGAGTACTGTCCAGGGTCCGGTGGCGCGGCTCTCCGACGCCGTCGTCAACAGGATCAGAAGTACGCCCAAGGTCATCGTAGCCAGAAAAACCCGCAACCCCACTGAAGGAGTCACAGTGCGCATTCAACTCTCCTTATCGGGCGGGAATCCATGACGGGGGATAATCAGTAACGAGCCACCAATGCGGAGATTATAGCACCGTTTGAACCCTTGTCAATGCGCCTAATTCACCCTGTCCTGTAGGCGTTCTCACGTGGACAGTTTCACACACTGCTGTAGCGGTCTAGCCGTGGGTTGCTATCGGAGCCAACGCCTCCGTGCGTACCACCACCCACCTACAGTGACTACCACGACTCCTGCTGCAGCGATGCCAGCAAGAGCACCGAACGACAGTGACGATGATCCCCTCGTTGATTGGGTGATGTCAGGAGGCTCTGCGATACCACCGACGGCCGCCAGCTTGATCGGCTGCCAGTCAGGCGACAGATCATCTGCTGAGTCGTTGGTCAGACGCGTCTGGCTGCTACCATCCGCGTTCATGACATAGACCTGGTTGTTGGAGGAAAAGACGACGCGCTGGCCGTCGGGAGACCAGGCCGGGTTGCCGTTGACAGCGCCGTTGTTGGTAAGGCGTGTCTCGGCACCGCCACTGGCACTGATCAGGTAGATGTCGCGGTTCCCCCCACGATCGGTGCCAAACGCTATCTTCAATCCGTTTGGAGACCAGTCAGGCGATGTGTTGATGGCGCCGTCAAAGGTCAGTTGGGTACGACCCGTGCCGTTGGCGTTCATCGTATAGAGCTCGTAAATGACCCCGTTCCCATTGACAAACGCTATCTTCGACCCGTCTGGCGACCAGGCCGGCCACTCGTCGTCGGTGTTACCCGGGCCGAGAAGAGCCTGACTGCTGCCATCGGCGTTCATGACGTAGGTGTGGAACTGGCCGTCCCTGTCGCTGGTGAAGACGATCTTGGAGCCGTCGGGGGACCACGATGGCCAAAGATCGTTGGCTGTGTTGTTAGTGAGGCGTACCTGCCCCGTACCGTCAGCGTTCATCTTGTAGATCTCGGGGTTGCCGTCACGCGTGCTGCCGAAGACGATTTGGGAACCATCAGCAGACCATGCGGGCGTTGTATCGTTGGCCGCATTGTTCGTCAAACGAGTCTGACCGCTACCGTCAGCATTCATTTTATAGATCTGATAGGCGCCGTTGCGGTCGCTCTGAAAAGCGATCTTGCCGTTGATCCCGGGAAATGCGGCGTGTACGGGCTGTGGCCAGGAGGGCGTGACACCTGCGACCAACGATAGCACGGCGACTGCCATGAGACCTGCCAGTAATCGAAGACGTACACTTGTGGGGGGCGATTTGAGTGGCATGTTGAAATCCCTTTCTTGAGAAGCAAGGGCGGGGACGACTTCGGCAGATCGTAACCTGATGCCTAGCGCAAGTCGCTTGTGCCATCATGACAGAGGACTGCTCCTGCCCAGGCTCCCGCAAGGTACTCTGAGTTGGGCGAGGATGTCAATCAGCGGTTAGTCATCCCTCTTCTCCCTGCCATGACCCTGTTCTCACGTGGACAGTTTCACACACGGCGATGCCGGTCTTCGCTGCGGATTGCTAGTGGAGCCAGCGCCTCCTGGCATACCAGCCGCCCGCTCCTAGTGCAATGACGCCTGCAGCGATGCCAGCGAATGGTAGCGAAGATGATCCGCCCGCTGATTCGGCGACATCGGGCGGTTCCGCTATGCCGCCGACCCAGCCGTAAGGGACCGGTGTAGGCGTGCTTGTCGGCGTCGGCGTCGGCGTCGGCGTGAGCGTCTGCACCGCCGACCAAGACCCACTGGAGCCACTTTGGTCTCCCGCGGGGCAGTTTCCAGAGCCGCTCGAACAGGTGTCCTGCCACGTCAATGAAGCATTGTCGGTCAATGGGTTCGGATCAGTGGGCTGAACGGTGTAATGGCTTGTCGTGAAGGTGATAGACGCGCCGAACGGGAGCGTGCAGAGCGTTTGGCCGACGTTGCAGAATGCTCCTCCGGTGAAAGTGAACGTTGCGCCCGGCAGCAAATTGCCCGAAGAGACGTCGCCTGAGCCAGCATGTACGACATCAACAACTGATGTGATCGTCAGGGTGTCACTGGCCTGGTCGACAGTGTTTGAAACGCGGAACGTGCAGCTGTACGGGTCACCCACGTTCGTAGGACCGGCGCAGCCCTTGAGGAAGCTGATGCCGTGGAGGGGGCCCGAAGCGACCGCCCCGGGCGACGAAACCCATGAACAGAGGATGGCTGCGGCCAACGTGGCCATAAGCCCAAGTATTAGCAGGAACAACAGAAGAGGTGCCCTCTGGCCTTTGTGGGGAACGGCAACACGCATCGCACAACCTCCCTGTTGGCGGGTCGGCGGGGATAATCAGAAGTGAACCAAGAGGATTATAGCACTGATGTCAACCGTCGGTTAGGCCAATTCCCCCTGAGCGGAGGCGGTTCTCACATGGACAGTTTCACACATTGCCGTGGCGGTCTAGCTGGATCATGAACGGGCGGTCAGTTGGGCAGTGCGAAAGCATCTGAAGAGACGCGGTCGCTGAGCTCCATTGCTTCCATGCTGGTTTCGCCAGTTCCGTCGTTTCCTGTAAGCAAGAGGGGGAAACCGTTGGCGTCGAAACAGACTTCGCCCGTCTTGAAGTTGATTTCCTGTGTGGCCTCCACGTCGAAGCAGAATCCATCCCTTTCGGCGATGATTCTCCGACTGTCGCTGACTACTCGCGTCCCTGTGAGAAGCTCGTCGAACCCCTTAGCGAGAGTCTCCTCGCTGCCCGAAGTGTTCTGACATTGGCCCGCATCACATTTGAAGTTGCCGTCAGGCGTGAGGAGGGTCGTCTCGGTACTCCCCAGAATCGACACGTCCAGTCGAGTGCGAGGCGGCAGTTGGAACCATTCAATACTGCCTGCCAGAGTGTTGTTGACCCGAACGTCATACTTTCCGTGGAACGTCGCAGTCCTGAAAGACATAACCAATTGCGCGAAGGACGGGCCGCCGTTCTTGTTCCCATTGCTGCAGGTAAGGCCAAAGAAGGCCGCGAGCACGAGCGTCAGGCCTATTAGTCGTCTCATCGCACACTTCCTTGGCAGAGGTGAACAGGTTGGGAATGCAGAAAGTGAATCACGCGGATCATAGCACGGCTGTCAACCTGGAGGGCTGTGAGGCATGCCGCAGCCTTGCACGAAGAGTGGGCACCTCCTAAACTCGGACAATGACATTGCCGAGTGTGGCTAGTATCGGCTGCCGGCGCTGTCCCCACTGCGGCGGGTGGGTGTACTTTGACCTCACCGTCCACAGCCGCGAGGACTGCTGGCGCTGTCTTTGACCTGCCCCCCGAAAACGAGTCCAGATCCAATGTTACTCTTCAGCGAGGGAATATCGGATACTGGGCCGAAGAAAGGGGGCATCTGAATTGGGCAGCAAGAAGCACACGGCCGAGGAAATCATCGGCAAGCTGAGACAGGCTGAGGTCGCTCTAGCGCAGGGCGTTGCCGTGTCCGACGTATGCCGGAGGCTGGGGGTGGCGGAGCAGACCTACTACCGCTGGCGCAAGGAGTACGGGGGCTTGGGCAGGGATCAGGCGAGGAGGCTTAAGGACCTAGAGCGGGAGAACTCCCGGCTGAAGAAGCTGGTGGCGGACCTCTCCTTGGACAACGCCATTCTGCGTGAGGCGGCCCAGGGAAACTTCTGAGCCCGGCCAAGAGGGGTCTTGCGGTCGAGCACGTGAGGGACGCGCTCGGCCGGGAGGCGGTATCGGAGCGCCGGGCCTGCTTGGTGTTGAATCAGATACGTTCGACCCAGAGGAGAGGACGAGCGCCGCCATCTGACGAGCCCCTTCTGGTGCGGCGGATGGTAGAGCTGGCGGCGGAGTACGGGAGATACGGATATCGTAGGGTGACGGCGATGTTGAACAGTGAGGGCTGGCGAGTCAACCACAAGCGGGTGGAGAGGCTGTGGCGGCTTGAGGGTCTGAAGGTGCCAAGGAGACAGCCCAAGAGGGGGCGTCTCTGGCTCACCGACGGCTCCTGCGTGAGGCTGCGACCCGCCTTCAAGGGACACGTCTGGAGCTACGACTTCGTGGCGGCGCGGACGAGGGACGGGCGCACCTTCAGGCTCTTGGTCATTATCGACGAGTTCAGCAGGGAGTGCCTAGCCATATACGTGGCGAGGAGGATCACCAGCGATGACGTTCTGGGGGTGCTCGCTCAGCTCTTTGTGGAGAAGGGCGCTCCCTGCCACCTGCGCTCCGACAACGGCACGGAGTTCACGGCGAAGGTAGTACGGGAGTGGCTGACCAGGGTAGGAGTAAAGACCCTGTACATAGAGCCCGGGAGTCCCTGGGAGAACGGCTACGTCGAGTCGTTCAATGGCAAGCTCAGGGACGAGCTGTTGAACCCGGAGATCTTCGACACGCTTCTTGAGGCGCAGGTGCTTGTGGAGCGCTGGCGACGGCACTACAATGCGGTGCGTCCCCACAGCTCACTGGGTTACCGGCCACCGGCGCCGGAGACGGTGCTGCCGTGGACGGGAAGTATAGCTCTGTCACACCAGATGCTACCTGTACGAGTAACATAGAGGGTGGACTCGTTTTCGGGGGCAGGCCACTTGCGCACTTTAGCGTTGTGGTGGGCGCTTCATTGTCCAGTAGTGCATGCCGCCGCCGGGCAGATCGCTCTCCTCCACCACCTCGAAGCCGTGTCGCTGGTAGAAGGGGACGTTCTTCGCTTTGTCCGCCTCCAGGTAGCACGGCAGGCCCTCGCGGTCGGCCAGCGCAAATACCGGCTGCATGAGCGCGCCGCCGACGCCCTGGCCTTGTCGCGGCGGGTCCACGCCGAGCGTCCACAGGTACCAGTGTCGCTCTGGAGCGTCGCGCTGACGCAGCTCATCGAAGTGGCCCTTCATGAGCATCAACCGCTGAAACGGCTCCGCGCCCATCTGCTGGGGCATCTCCATCATTCCGGCGGCCGCGATGTTCTCGCGGGTCATGGGAGGACCGTCCGGCACGAGCCAGATCGCGGCACCGTCGACGGCATCGACAGTGGTGTAGACCTCGCCGAAGAGCAGGCCGTAGCGGGCAGTTCGGTCGAACATCCAGGTCAGCGGGCGGCTGCGGGTATCGGCGTCGGGCAGGAGGAAGAGCGCCATCGGGTTGTCGAAGAAGGCGCGGCCGAGCATCTTTCCGGCGTCTTCGACCTGTCCTGATTCGAGGCGCACGATTCCGGCGAGTGAGTCCATCCCAGGACCTCCTTTACCGCCGATTCTACGCTGCTATCACGCGCCGCGCTAGAATGCGGGATGTCGCGGATGGGGCCGGCGGCCAAGCGAGACGTCGCGGTTGCCGACCTCTGGACCGCGACGAAGCTGCAGCTTGGCCTGATTTCGACGCCTCAGGACAAGACGTTCCTCGGCAGCGGCTTCGGCGACAACATCCACCCCAACGACGCCGGCCACGCTGTGATCGCGCAGGTCTACGAGCAGGCGATAAGCAGGGAACTGGCGAACCCGCCGCGCCGCACCTTTGACCGGCAGTGCCATTAGGCGACTGCGCCCGGCGTCGCTGGACGCGGGGCCTTGTCAGGTCGGCAAAACAGGCGGTAAGATGGCTGCGTGCCCCCGTAGCTCAGTCGGATAGAGCGCCGGCCTCCGGAGCCGGGTGCGTGGGTTCGAGTCCCGCCGGGGGTACCATACCTACACAGATAGACCGCTTGCACATCTTCCGTCGCATCTCAAACAGCGGCTGGAACTCCGGCCAGGGATGGACCCACAACCGCTTTCTTCTCGTGTCTATCCCCACCCTCTCGAACAAGATCCGGCACGCTTCGCGTCGTTCCGCCATCGTCATTCCGTCCCATAGCTGGCCTATGCTCTCGAGCCGCTTGCCGGCAAAGCGGATGGCATCGGGAGACCCAGGCGGAAGACGAGCGAGGCGATCATCGACTGTTTGCACCTCGCGCCGCCACTCCTCCTCTGGCAGCGCCCCGTTCAAATAGGCCGCTGTAGTCCTGCGCTTCCTTGGGCAACAATATACTTGACTCAGTTGCCCGAGAGTCCTCTGCCGTAAGCCCAGGTGAAGACCTCCTGGCTTGTGATTCTGTCCGGCGGCTTGCCAACGGCCCCGAAGAAGTGCTGGAGAGTGCGCGAGTAGCCTTCGACTATGCGTCTTGAGCCGCTCCGCCTCTCCTTTTCGGCAAGAAATGCGTAGAGAGCGCGTTCCCAGCCTGCTGCCTCCTCGCCGATGGGGATGATGGTCGCTGTCATGGTCGTTCTCCTTCGCAAACGTGGAATCATGACCATGATGCATTAGTGTGCGCGAAAGTCAAGGCGATGCTGCGAAGGCGAAGAACGTTGTCGTATAATCCAGCCGCCAGCGGCGACGACAACCTCGAGGAGGGAGATGCTCATGAAGATTGTCGAGGGCGTGTACAAGGTAGAGGGAATAAAGGGGTGCGGGGTCTACCTCGTCGAGGGAGAAGACCATCTGACTCTCGTCGACACGGGTATGGCCGGTGCCACAAAGAAGGTGCTCCAGACCATCGCTGCTATCGGTCACAAGCCCGAGGACCTCAAAGAAATCGTCGTGACTCACTATCACGGGGATCACACCGGCAGCCTGGCCGAACTCGCCGAGGCTACGGGCGCTCAAGTGTGTGTGCACGCACTGGATGCCCCGGTTGTGCGGGGTGAGGAGTCCATGCCGTCGCCGAAGATGCCACGGCTCTTGAGTGGCCTTCTCGGTCCTCTCCTAGTCCGCCTGGCGCGACCGCCGAAACCGTCACGGGTGGACCGGGAACTCCAGGATGGTGACGAGCTTGGGGTTGCCGGCCTACGAGTCGTACATGCCCCTGGCCATACCCCTGGGCAGATCGCCCTGCACATGCCTTCCAGGGGTGTGCTCTACGTGGGGGACGCCGTCGTGAACGTCTTTGGCTTGCGCCCTCCGCCCGGCATGTTCACCCAGGACAAGGCCCAGGCCAGGGAATCCATCCGCAAGCTGGCCGCTCTGGAGTGCGACATCGTGTGCTTCGGACACGGCTCGGTTCTGATGAAGGCGGGGTCTACCCGCTTGCGGCGCTTCGCCAAAGGGCTGCGTTAATCCCCGCTCAGCTCGAATCTAGGCTCTAACACCTTCGGAGCCGCCTGGTGCCGACGTTAGCGCGACGGGTCATCAAGGCATTGACCGATGACGGCCAAGGGGGCTGGGCCGCACACGATGACCTCATGGTCAAGACGAGATGGCTTAATACCGGACTTCTGATTCCCGAGCAGGTGCTCCGACTCGTTATGGCTGGGGGCGGTGGCCGCAGTAGCATGGACTGTGGTAGCGTTCGCAGAGGGTCGCGGGATTGAGGGCATATCAACTGGTATTATTGGAGAACGCAGGGTCTGGGCTTACACTGTACAGGGCATCTTATCGCCGGCGGGGCTCGCCCTTTTCAGGGGATGGCATCGCGGGTAGATCTTGGAGATTGAGGGTGACGGTACCACATATGCTTCGCCGTCGTCGGTCTTGACACCTCGTCAGGACGGCGACGGCTTGTCTCACCGCGAGCTCATCATCGGGCTTGACGTCGGCTCCGCAGCCGTCAAGTACGTGGTCGTCGCGCCCGACAGCAAGGAGATCCTCTGCGCCGACTACCGCCTCCATGAGACGCGCCAGCCGGAGAAGGTCATCGAGGTTCTCAAGGAGATAGAAGCGCGCTTCCTTTTGCCCGCCGAGCAGTTCCGCGTCTTCATCACGGGAAGCGGCGGCGCGACGCTCGCCCCGTACATTGGGGCGCGGTTCGTGCAGGAGGTCAGCGCCGTCTCCCTGGCGGCGGAAGCGCTGCAGCCGGACGTGGGCTCGGTCATTGAGCTAGGAGGGCAGGACGCCAAGATCATCATCTGGCGGGAGGACCCGAAGACGGGCCGCAAGCGGAAGCTCGCCAACATGAACGATAAGTGCGCCGGTGGCACGGGCGCCGTCATCGACCGCATCGCGGCGAAGCTACACCTGAGCCCGGCACAGCTCCGGGGAGTTCGGCACGGCAGCGCGAATGTGTACCCTGTCGCCGGCAAGTGCGGCGTCTTCGCAGAGACCGATATGAACAGCCTCCAGAAGCAGGGCGTCCCCCCCGAGGACCTGATGGTCTCGCTGTTCGAGGCGATAGTCCAGCAGAACCTGAGCGTGCTCACCCGCGGCAACGTTCTGCGTCCCAAGGTGCTCCTCCTGGGCGGCCCCAATACCTTCCTTCCCTGCCTGCAGGAGGCGTGGCGGCGACATGTGCCGATTCTCTGGGAGGAACGGGGGCTGACGCTGCCCGCCGGGTCCACTCCCGAGCAGCTAATCGTTGTGCCGGAGTACTCCCTATTCTACGCGGCCTTGGGGACGGCTCTCTACGGGCAGCAGGAGGAGGGGCTCGCCAGCACCTACGCCGGGACGGCAGCGCTGGAGGAGTACATCGAACTCGGCCGGCGGAAGGCAAAGCAGGACACCGGCCAGCGGGGTCCCCTCGCCCCTGGGGAAGACATCGAGGAGTTCCGCCGTCTCTACGGCACAAAGCCGTTCACGCCCCTCGCCTTCCCGCCCGGCCAGGTCGTGGAAGCATACATGGGGCTGGACGGTGGTTCAACCTCGACGAAGGCCGTCCTCACGGACGGCGAAGGGAATCTGCTGGCGAAGGCCTACCAACTCTGCAAGGCGAACCCTCTGCAGGACGCGAAGGAGGTGCTGGGCGAGCTGCGCCGCCAGGTGGAGGGGCAGGGCGCGCGTCTGCGCATCCTCGGCATGGCCACGACGGGCTATGCCAAGGACCTGCTGAAGGAGGCGCTCGGCGCCGACCTGGCGATCCCGGAGACGGTTGCTCACGCCCGATCCGCCATCCGCTACTACCCCGATGTGGACGTGATCGCGGATGTCGGGGGACAGGACATCAAGGTCATCATCATGAAGGCAGGCGCGGTCAAGGACTTCAAGCTCAACACGCAATGCTCGGCCGGCAACGGCTACTTCCTCCAGAGCACGACCGCCCGCTTCGGGTACGACCTCAATCAGTGGGCCGACGTCGCGCTCAGCGCCGAGCGGGCGCCAGCTTTTCACTACGGCTGCGCCGTCTTCCTGGAGCAGGACATCTCGCACTTCCAACAGCTCGGCTGGCAGCCGTCCGAGATCATGGCCGGCCTTGCTCTTACCCTGCCCCAGAACGTCTGGCTCTACGTCGTCCAGGAGACGAACCTGGCCCGCTTCGGCAAGACCTTCCTCCTCCAGGGAGGGACACACTACAATCTCGCCGTGGTCAAGGCCCAGTACGACTTCATCAAAGCTCGCGTGCCGGACGCGAAGATCCACGTCCACCCGCACGCCGGCGAGAGCGGCGCCCTCGGCGCTGCCAGCGAGGCGATCCGCGTGAGCGACGGAGGGGAGAGCTCGTTCATCGGGTTCGATCGGGTGGAGGCCCTCACCTTCACCACCACCCGCGACGAATCCACCCGCTGCTCGTTCTGCAAGAACGAGTGTTTGCGTACCTTCGTCGACATCAGGACGTCTCCCGAACACATGTCGCGCTTCATCTCCGCCACCTGCGAGCGGGGGATGGCTGAGAGCATCGACGAGGTGAGGGCCTTCAACACCCGCGAGAACGTCGTGAAGAAGGCCAACCCCAACTTTGTCGAGATCGCCGCCCGCGAGGCGTTCCGCAGCTACTCGCCGCAGAGCGTGGCTGCCACCGATGGCGAAGGACGGCGCTTCTTGCCGGGCCGGGACAGCAGCCGGACGGCGGCCCGACTGCGGGAGCGACGGGCGACGGTGCGGATCGGCATCCCACGGCTGCTCACCATGTACTCCTACGCCCCGTTCTTCACCGCCTATCTGGAGAGCCTGGGCGTGCCCCACAGTCACATTCTCTGGTCCGACTACAGCGACGACCAGATGTTCCGGGAGGGCTCCCGGCGTGGCTCCATCGACCCCTGTTACCCGGCGAAGATCGCGATCTCCCACGTCCACAACCTCCTCACCAAGAGGCAGCCGGACATCATCTTCTTCCCTGAGATGATGAACGTCCCCAGCGACATCTATGAGTGCCAGGCAGGCTGGAGCTGTCCGACGGTGCAGGGGATACCAGAGGTGGTAAAGGCAGCCTTCACGACGGAGAAAGACGCCTTCGCCGAGAAAGGAGCGTCCTTCTACGACCCGGTGCTCCACATGGGTGAGCCCAACCTCTTCGAGCAGCAGATGTTGACTTTCGTCCGCCCGATCCTCGGCGTGAGCCCGGAGGAGAACGCGGCAGCGATGCTGGAGGGCTACCGAGCGCTGGCGGCGTTCCGCAATAGCCTGAGGAGGCGGGCGCGGGAGGTCCTCGACCGACTTGAGGAGGAGGGCCGCCTCGGGGTAGTACTGCTTGGTCGCCCCTACCACAACGACCCGGGCGTGAATCACGACATACCGGAGCTGATCCAGCGGCTGGGCTACCCCGTCTTCACCATCGACTCGCTTCCTATGGATGATGATGTCCTCGACCGGCTCTTTGGTGAGGAGGTACGCGGGGGGGACATCGCCGACCCGAGGGACGTTCACGACGTCTGGAAACATACCTTCAGCGAGAACACCAGCCGCAAGGTCTGGGCGGCGAAGTTCGTGGCCCGCCATCCGAACCTGGCCGGCATCGATTTCTCCTCCTTCAAGTGCGGCCTCGACTCCCCCATCTACCATGTGATCGAGGGGATACTTGAGGCGGCCGGTACGCCTTACTTCGCCTTCCATGACCTCGACGAGAACCGGCCGGTCGGCTCGATCAGGCTGCGGGTGGAGACAATCGACTACTTCCTCCGCCGCCGGCTGGAGGACATGGAACGTCGCCGGGAGGCGGCGCAGGAGATCGAGAGGCAAGTGGCGAGCTATCGCAAGCGTCTGCAGGAAGAGATGCTTCCAACCCGAGGGAAACGTGTCCACGATAGAGTCAGCAGCTGAGATCGAGGCGAAGGTTGAGGCCTTCCGACGCGCCCTAGTCCAGGAGATGGGCGTCGAGGGACCGGAGGTACGCCATTTCAAGCGGCCCGCCGACCCCACCACGCCGATAAACAAGGCCGAGACGACCATCGTCTTTTGCGCGCTTCCCGCGACTCTCCAGGAGGTGCTCCTGGGAGTGCTGGAGGGGCTTGGCTACAAAGCGCAGCGACTTCCCACCCCTAACCAGGAGTCGCTCGCCATCGGCAAGGAGTTCTGTAACCGAGGGCAGTGCAACCCCACTTACTACACGATCGGCACCCTGCTCAAGTTCCTATTCGAGCGACGGCGGGAAGGGCTCTTAGCCAGCGAGATCGAAGAGCGCTTTGCCCTCCTCTGGGCGAGCGACTGCGGGCCCTGCCGGATGGGGATGTACGAGGCGGACATGCGCAAGGCGCTCAAGGCGGCCGGCTTCCCCAACTTCCGGATCGCGATGCTGGACATCGCCCACGGTCTCGACATTAATCAGGAGTCGGCGGGGGTGCGGATGACGCCCAAGGTGTTCTGGCGTCTCGCCAAGGCGGCGATCGCCGCCGACCTCCTGGGCGATCTCGCCTGCCAGATACGGCCCTACGAGGTCGTCCCCGGCGCAACCGACAAGGCGCTGGCGGCGGCCCGTGAGATGGTGCGGGTGGCAGCAAGAGAGGGGCTCTCCATCTCAAGGACGATGGCGGCTATCAGGGTCAAGCTCGGCCGCATCCAGGTCGATTACCTGAGGGTCAAGCCGCGGGTGAAGGTCACCGGGGAGTTCTTCCTCAAGCACGCGGAGGACGAGTCGAACCACCGTCTCCTGCACTGGCTGGAAGACGAGGGCGCCGAGGTGATGGTCGACACGGTCGGGGCCTGGTTCGAGTACATGATCTGGCTCAACGAGCTCAAGGTGCGGGACCGCCTCTTCGTCAAATCAGACCCGCAGGGGATGGGCACGGCCAACCCCTGGCTCGTCTGGTTCGGACTCCGCGTAGGTAAGCACTTCGGGGAGATCCTGTACACTTTCTACCGCGCCATCATGAACATGAAGCCGCAGGGCTTCCCGGCGATGGGCATGCTCGACCGCTACTCCGAAGGTTACTATGAGAAGCGACTCATCGCCGGCGAGGGCCACTTGGAGGTCACCAAGCACATCTACATGGTGCGACACGCCAAGGCCCACATGATGATCTCCATCAAGCCTTTCGGCTGCATGCCCAGCACGATCAGCGACGGCGTCCAGGCGAAGGTGGTGAGCGACCTGGGCGACACAGTCTTTGTCTCTATCGAGACGACAGGAGACGGCGAGGTGCTGGTCAAGAGCCGGGTGCAGATGAAGCTGCAGGAAGCGAAAGACAAGGCCCGTGGGGAGCTGCAGCGCGTGCTCGACACCTACGGCGTGACGCTGGAGGAGGTGCGGGCTTACGCCGAGAAGCACCCGGAGCTGTCGAACGCGATGCGCCCCATCCCGCACCAGCGCGGCGTTGTGGGAACAGCCGCCAATTTCGCCGCCGACATGGCGCGCCGCATGGGACGCCGCCCCAACCCGGATCAGCGAAAGGGTTCGCAAGTCTAGGCGGGCTCTCTCGCGAGGTTCAACTCCAACAGCCGCTTGACGATGTCCGCGTCCGACAGCGCGTCCGGCGACTCCAGCCAGCCGTATGCCGCGAACACCGCCTCGTCCAGCTTGCGATGCGCGTTTGCCAGCCAGGTGGGGCGCTGGTTGTAGAGGTTGGTTAGAGTGCGCTTCTTGAGTTCACTCGGAGCGATGCTGTCTTCCGGCGGGTCAAGCCAGGTCTGCCGCAGACCATCGAGTTCCCGCGCCGCCTCTGCGATTGCGCCCGGCTGCTCTGGCGATTGTCTTGGGAACGGGAACGTCTCGAAACAGGTTGTCGGGGTATAACGGAAACCGCTCTCCACTTCTCGCAACTGGGTGCCTGTGGCGCGTGCCCACACCTCATGAGCGCGGGAGTGGAGAACGCCGAAGAAATAGTCGTCGTCCCGCGCGAACACGACCAGTTGATGATCTGGCAGTGCTGGGGGCTCGCACCATACGAAGAGACGATGCTTTGTAAGGGTCGGACTAACCAAGAGGCCCTTGATAGCGTCTCGCATCGCCACGCATGCTTCCGCATGGATCCACCACTTTTCTCGGTAGGGCTTACGTTTGCTTGTATCCCGCAGGGGCTTGACGTGAGCCCTTACGTACTCAAATGGCTTCTCGTACTTGGCAGCCTCTTCGGCTGACATACCCGGAGGAAAGTCGATGATCCACCTGGAGCGACAACGCCCCGTGAAATCTGCGCCATTCACCCAAGGCCGAATCACATCACCGTTCGGCTTGCCGTTGGGGTTGCCGCTCAGCGCCAAGAAGGAAACGGCCAGCGACTGTTCAATGTCGAACGAACCTACCTTCACGTCGCCGATGAACCCAATGCCCGCGTTCTCGGCGAGTCGCCTTGCGGCCGTCACGTTAGACTGGCTCGTGAGGTCAGGATTGATGTTGTCGACGGGCCGGCCATCCAGAAATCGGCACCGTTCACTCCCATCATCGAACCCGATCATTGAAACATGAACAGCAGCGCCATCGAGTATCCACGGCCTATCGGATTCTGCAAAGAAGATATCGCCCGTGCGCTTGATCGACTTCAGGATTTCACGGTTGAGGCCGCCTCTAATCGCTTGCGTGGCCAAGAGCCCGGCCCTCTTCGCCTTGCCCTCCTGGATGGCCCGCCGCGCCTTCTCAAACCAGTAGCAGCACAAATCAGCAAAGCCGGGGACGCGTCCGGCGTAGACCGATCTCAGTGCGCGGGTGAGATCATCGCCAAGAGCCTCCCGCATTTTCTTGGTGCCAAGGAACGGAGGATTCCCAATAATGATATCGACCTCAGGCCAATCCGGTTCCCTGGGACCCGACGGGCTAGAAAGGTCCAATATCGCATCGCGAAGTTCGATTTGGTCCAGTGGCTGCAGAATGGGCACCTCATCGGCAAACGGGATGACGTTTCTATGCTTCCACTGCAGGTAGCCTATCCATATGACTATGGATGCCAGCTCCCGCGCGTACTCGCTGATCTCCAGGCCCATCAGTTGGCGCGGGTGAACGCGCGGGGAGAGCGCAACGTCATGCAACGACCCGAAGGCGATAACCTCTTTTTCGAGGGCCTTGAGAAGAGCCAGGGAGACGTAGAGGAAATTGCCGGAGCCGCAGGCGGGGTCAAGAACACGGATAGTTGCCAGCCGGTTCTGGAACGTCTGCAGCGCGCCGGCGATGCGCCGCCGCGAAGCCGCGTTCTCCGGCAGGTCCTCCGCCGCTGCCTTGATCTGGTCCCACTCCCGCCTCAGGGGCGCCATCAGCACCGGCTCAACGATCAGCTCGATGTCGGCTCGAGAGGTGTAATGCGCGCCCAGTTGCTTGCGGTGGGCGGGGTCGATGACGCGCTCGAACAGCGTGCCGAAGATGACCGGTTCCACGTCCGCCCAGTTGAGGTCGTTCAGGTCTTCCAAAAGCCGCACGTGCTCGCCGTGGATCTCGTCGGGCACGTCGCTGTCCTCGAACAAGCGGCCGTTAAAGTAAGGGACGGGGTGCATGAGGAACTTGCCGCCTTCCGCCATGACGCCGAAGAGCGCCGACAGGTTCTCGCGGAATGCGGCGGGGTCGTCCTTGTTGACGTTGATGACCTCGCTAAAGGTCTCGCGCGGCAACAGGCCCACGTCTGTCGCGAACATGCAGAACATGACCCGCGTCACGAAGCGAGCGATGCGCATGTCCTCTACCTTCCATTTGCGCAGGTCATCGGTGATGCGGCCGAAGAGCTTGGCGGCCTCCTGTGTGATCTGCTCGGTAGTCCGGAGAGGCTTCAGGCGCTCGGGCTCCTCGAAGAGCGCCTTCAGGACTTGGAGGGCTGTGAGCTTCGGGGCGTCGGCAGCGGGCCCGCCGTAAGTGGTGACTTCGACCGGCTCGTCCAGCGCGATGTCGGCGTTGCGGAAGCGGTAGATCCAGGTCTCTGTGTTGGTCCAGTTGGTGTGGACTTCGAATCGTTCTATGTCGCAGACAACGAGCAGCGGCGGGTTACCCAGCGCCTCGCGATACGTCTGAACCTGCTTGTAAGCAATCCCGAGGTCTTTGTGTTTGCCCTTGTACTCCCAGGCAAAGTGGTTCCTGAGCCACACGTCGGCAAACCCGTCGCCGTCGGGCTTTTTCGCGCCTTTCTCGAAGGCGAAGTAATCGCCGCTGGGGTCTTCGTTGGGCGTTCCCTCGCCCAGCATCTGACACAGGTTGATGAAATGCGCTTGTGCAGCCGCACTTTCGCTCTGGGTGGAGGCAGCCCATTTGCGTACGAATTCGTTGGGGTTCATCGGACGGATTATACGCAAAGAATAGGCAGCGCCGTCAACGCCCGGTCCAACGCTCGTCGAAGTCCGAATCGCCGACACCAACCACACATGTTTTGCGTCCCCACCACGCCTTGGAGTGCAGGCCACGCGCGCTTGGGGGCAGTAATGCCGTGGGCAGGAATCATGGCTCCGTCATACCAGATGGTGCCTGTACGAGTAACATAGAGCGTGGACTCGTTTTCGGGGGCAGGCCAGCGCCGTTGTTCCCCTATCGACGGTTAGCTCAGACAAATCACATGGGCATCAACGAAAGCGCTGCACGTTGCGTCGGGTGAACTTCTGAAGCAGGTCTTTAAGGGTCTCCCGCTCTTCGAACGACAGGACGCTGAACATCTCGTCGTTGAATTGGGGCGCCGTCGTCTGGAGGATATCGTACAATTGCTCGCCCTTATCAGTTAGCCGGACCCGGACCACACGCCGATCGTCGGGGTCTTTTACTCGCTCCACGAGCCCGCCGGCGCACATGCGGTCAACGAGACTGGTTGCGCTCTGACTCTCCTGGATCAGCAGCCGGGCCAGCGTCGTCACCCTCAGCGGCCGTCCGGCCATGCCTAGAAACCCGACCACTGCAGCTTGCGAGACCGTGAGGTCCCGGGGCGACAACGCGCGGTCGCATTCCTTATGCATCCAGGCGTAGGCCGCGTACAGGCTCCACCACTCTTCGATAGGCATAGCTTCCACACACCCGCGTGGCTTGATGCTAGAGAGGATATCACACTTCAGGCTGGTACCGTATAAGGCTGAGGGTGTGACACGTTGTCCGAAGCGTTGGCATGTTCCTCTAAACGGCCTGCGAAGGCAAGTACGCGGCGCACACGCCTAACTCCGAAACTGCTTGACAGGCGCCGATGTCAGATTCAAACTGAATGGTCGGCGCCCGTGCGTCGACTGCAATTCCGGGATTAAGTGCGCCGTTGTTTTGAGGGATTGGCCGGCGCGAGGCTTTTGTTTGCGCGCTGAAGGAGACTGCGATGATCGCGACTACGAAGAGCGAAGCTGCCTACTCAGAGAGGGTGGGCAGGCTGCGAGAGAATCTGCTGTCGAGTCCCTTTGAGGCAGATATCGAACGCGCCAAGTATTATACAAGGGCATACAAGCGGACAGAAGGTGTTCCTCCGTGCATGCGTGCGGCCAAGGGGCTGGAAGAGACCCTGCGCCACATGTCCATCAAGATTGACGACGATGACCTTCTGGTTGGAGCAAAATCCTTCAAGACGGTTGCCGCTCCCATTGGCATCGAAAGGTCATCCCTGAGCCGGGCCATATTCATCGGGATACCCTTTCATGGGAAGACCACAGATGATATCCGCTTTGTGGACGATATCGAGGCCGTCGGTCCGGAATGGATCAGGGAACTCCTCAATATGCCTGATGAGATGCTCAAGGAATTGACCGAGGAGATCCTCCCCTACTGGATAGGCAAGGACGCGCACAGCTTGATGCTTGACCGGTGGAAGAGAGAGGGCTTGGTCTCCGAGAGCAGTCCGTCCCCGCGGGTTGCCTTTGTGGCGGATATGCAGGGTCATGTCACGGTAGGAGTCAAGAAGGTCCTCGATATGGGGTTCAACGGCATAGCGAGGCAAGCGGCGCAACAACTTGCCAGGCTCAAAGAGGGAGATGCACAGTACGATCAGCGTAAGGACTTCCTCGAATCCGTGCAGGTGGCAGCTATGGCTGTCTGCGACCACTCTGAGCGCTACGCTCGTCTCGCGGAAGAAATGGCTCAGGAGGCAGATGGTCGAAGGAAAGCAGAGCTGCTCGAAATCGCTGATCGCTGCCGGCGCGTGCCGGCGGAGCCGCCGACTACCTTCATGGATGCCGTGCAGGCCGTCTGGATGACCCAGGTCGTCACCGCGATAAGCTACGGTGAAGACGCCATTTTTGCGCCGGGGCGTGTCGACCAATATCTTTGCCCGTACTACAAGAGGGACACAGAGGCCGGGAGGCTGACGCGCGAGGAGGCTCTCGAGGCGCTCGATGAGTACTTTATCAAAGTGTCCACCTTTACCGTCTTCGGCCCCAACAACATCACAATCGGTGGGTTGGGCCGAAGCGGTGAGGACGCGACGAACGAGATATCCTATCTCATGCTTGAGTCCTACAACCGGCTGAAAGGCCTTCGGAACGGCTTGGCGGTGAGGATCTCTGAGAAATCGCCTCGTGACTTTCTCGTGAAGGCCTGCGAAACCTACAGAAACACCGCCGGCGTAGCTTTCTACAATGACGCTGTGGTGATAAGGGACCTGATGAAGGACGGCTACGCGCTGGAAGATGCGCGGGACTACGCCATTGTCGGATGCGTCGAGTTGACGTCGACGGGGAACAACAACGGCTACACATCGGGCAGCATCGCTCACTTCGTGCTTGCTCTGGAAATGGCGCTGAACGAGGGTTGCGCACTCACCAGCAAGTGGGAACGCATAGGCGTGAGGACTCCACCGGCCGCCGCTCTCAAGACGTTCGCAGACGTGAAGAAGGCCTTCGCCGATCAACTGGCCAATTCGATAGACGTCATGGTCAAGCTGACGGACGCTAAGGACCGGGTCTTCGCCGAATCCTTCCCGACCCCGCTCCTGTCATCGACCATCGAAGGATGCGTAGAGTCAGGTCGCGATATCACCCGGGGTGGGGCTCGGTACAATCATGCCTCGGTTTCCTGTCAGGGGCTGGGAACAGTCGTCAACTCGCTCGCCGCAATTCGTTGGGCTGTGTTCGAGAAGAAGCTCGTCACGATGGAAGAGCTCGTCAAGCACCTGCGCAACAATTTCGAGAGTGCCGAGGAGCTGAAGCAGCAACTGCTTCGCAAAGCGCCCAAATACGGCAACGACGACCCAGAGGCGGACGAAATCGCTGCTTGGGTGACTGACACGCTGGACAAGGAAGCTCGAAAGCACAGGCGCGTGATAGATGGCGGCCCCTACCGGGCCCTCTTGATCTCTGCCCTCGGGTCACAGGTTTCCGAGGGTCGCGTGCTGGGGGCCACGCCGGACGGTAGGTTGCAGGGACGACCTGTTTCGAACGGTATGTCTCCCGCAAACGGGACCGAACTCAATGGGATGACGGCTGCGCTCCACTCAACCGCGACCGCGTCGTCCGCTTCCTTGTCTTCTGGGACCGCTGTCAACATGACCCTTAATCCGCTCACCATCAGGACGGATGAGGGAGCGGACAAACTCGCCTCGCTGCTCGAGGCTTACTTCAAACTGGGCGGCAGACAAGTCCAGTTCAACCCGATGGGCAGGGAGACGCTCAAGGATGCACAGAAGAATCCGGGAGACTACCCTGATTTGATGGTCAAAGTCAGCGGCTATTCATACCGGTTCATCGATCTATCGAGGTCCCTTCAGAACGACATCATCGAAAGAACGGAGTTCGGCGTTTCTTAGGATCTCGAGACTCAGGCGCAGGCTTTGATTTGATGCTCCGCGAGAGTGCCGGCCCTACCGGTGACATCTTCAATATTCAACGCCACTCCACTGAGGATGGCCCCGGCGTTCGCACGACGGTCTTCCTCAAAGGCTGCCCCATGCGCTGTCCCTGGTGTCATAACCCCGAGGGAATTGGGACACGGCCCCAACTTGTGTGGTATGGGCCACACTGCGTCGGTGCAAGGAAATGCCTCGATGCGTGCCCCTCGCACGCCCTTACACTGACCAGAGAGGGGATGACTATTGACAGGGGTCTGTGCGATGCCTGTGGCGATTGCGTTGAGGCATGCCCGTCGGCCGCCCTCGAAGTGCTGGGCAAGCGCAGAAGCGTCGAGGACGTGGCCGAAATCGTCCTGCGCGATCGCGTGTTCTTCGAGACGTCTGGCGGCGGTGTAACCCTCTCCGGCGGCGAGCCATCGATGCAGACAGAGTTCTGCCACAGTCTAATGAGCGTCGTGCGGCAGGCGGGGGTGCACCTGGCGCTAGACACCTGTGGTGGCACGAGCTGGCGACGTCTTCAGCCGCTCGTCGATCTCGCGGACCTTGTTCTGTTCGACCTGAAGGTGCTCGACGAGGAGCGCCATCGGGCGCACACAGGCGTGCCGCTGGACATCGTGCTGGAGAACGCGCGGCGCGTGTCCCGGTCTGGCAAGCCGATGTGGATACGAACCCCGATCATACCCGGCTATACTGCCGACGAAGCAACCGTGCGCCGGGTCGCTGCCTTTATCCGCGACAACCTGCCCACGGTTGACCGATATGACCTTCTCGCTTTCAACAACACGTGCTCCGCCAAGTATCATCGCCTCGACCGTCCCTACGCTCTCGCGCAAGATCATCTGATGTCTGAGGGCGAGATGGAGAAACTGGCCGAGGCCGCTCGCGACGAGGGCTTGGACATCGTGCGCTGGTCCGGCCTTACGCGCAGCAACCCATCAAATTGAACCGATGCGATGGCATGCTACCCTGCCGCCTGAAGGACCAGGTCCTCGCGGCAGCGTGGCCCTACGATCTGCAGAGGTCAATGCAGTACGCATACGCCTAACTCCGAAACTGCTTGACAGGCGCGGACGCCAGATTCACACTGGACTCCGATCCCGGAGCCACGAGAGGTAGTGATGAAAGCACAACAACTCAGGCGCATACTCGTCCTTTTGACCGCGGCACTCATGGTGTTCGCTATCTTCATGGGCTCTTGTGGGTCGAGCAATGATGATGCGAGCAACTCCGGCAACGCCACGGGAGGCGGTGGCGACACGACGGGAGTCACCGATACGGCGATTACGCTAGGAACCCTCATGCCCCTGAGCGGTAGCCCAACGGCTGCCTGGGGAATCGAAATCAGCAAAGGCATGCAGGCGTACTTCGACTACATAAACACGCAGGGCGGCATGTACGGTCGGAAGATTAATCTTGTCGTCGGTGATAGCCAATACTCCGGACCTGTCGCCATTGAAGTGGTCCGGACGCTGGTGGAGCAGGACGGCGTCTTTGCCCTCATCGGCAATCTCGGTACCGAGCCCGAAGACGCTGTCTACAAGTACTTGGAAGACAAGGGTGTCCCTGACATGTTCGCGCTGAGCGGCTCCAGCGAATTGACCAACCCGGTGGGCAAGAACCGCTTCACGACCATGGTCGACTACGGGACAGAAGGCCACATCTTCGCGACGTATCTATACCAGAACTACGATGGGAAGAAGCTGGGCATCCTCGCCCAGAACGACGACTTCGGAAAAGAGGGCGAGCAGGGCACAAGACAAGGACTCAAAGACCTCGGAGCCAACATGGATGTCACCACTGAGTGGTATGACGTGTCGCAGCCGGACGTCACCGCTCAGGTCGAGCGCCTGAAGTCCGACGGCGTCGAAGTAATCATGTTCTGGGGCTCCCCGGTCCAGGCCGCGAACATGATGAAGACGGTCCGGCAGACTCTGAGCTGGAACGTCCCCATGCTGGTCAACGAAGCCAATGCCCTGGACATTACCGCGCAACTTGCCGGCTTCGACAATATCGAGGGCGTGATTAGCACCACTGTCGGTCACCAGGCGTGGGAGACGAACATCCCCGGCGTCGCCAGCCGGAAGGCCATCATGGCCCAGGTCGCGCCGGACCTACCGTTCGACAACAGCACGCTCGTGGGCTACGAGCTGGGAGAAAGTATGGTGGGCCTCCTCAAGCAGGCAGGCAAGAATCTCACCCGTCAGTCTTTGATTGCGGCGGCCGAGTCCGTCTGTAATTTTGGCACGGACCTATCGCTCCTGCCGGCGAGCACCAGTCCGACCGACCACCGCTTTCTCGAGTCAGAGGTTTTCGTGAAGGCAACCGTCGACCGCACCGGCGCGTCGCCTGTCTTCCGGTGGCAGATCTTCGGCGACCCGATCGGCTTTGAGTCGACCAAGAACTGTACGGTTCCGACGCCCCCCGCAGAGGCAAAAGGTCAACCCGGTGCTCCTCTGCCCGGTGAGACGCAATAGACGAACGGGAGAAGGACCTTGAAGACAATCGTAGAACCGCAGAGAGAGGTTCCCGTACTAGCCGAGACCGAAGTGATCGTTGTCGGCGGGGGGCCGGCGGGCATTGGAGCAGCATTAGCTTCGGCACGAACTGGAGCTCAGACCATTCTAATAGACCGATTTGGCAACCTGGGCGGGCTTCAGACGCAGGGCAACAACTCCATCTTCGCATTCGTTGATCCCGGCTTGCACGGCGGGATCGTCATGGAGATCCTGGACCGTCTCGTGAAGGCCGGCGCTTCGCGAAGCGAGGAGAATGTACCGACCGCCGAACAGGCCATCCGCAGGATGCCCTTCATGAACGGCAAGAGTCCTGACCAGCTGCCGAAGCGCCTGCTAGAGACGAGCGTCGGCTATTGGGGACGCTGGGGACGCACCTTCGACGGCGAATACTACAAGTGCATGCTCGACCAGATGATGGCGGAAGCGGGAGTTAACCTGCTCTACCACACGCTGGCGGCTGGCGCGATTCGGGAAGGCGATTCCCTCAAGGGTGTGATCGTCGAGACGAAGGAAGGCAGGCAAGCCATACTGGGGAAAGTGGTCATCGACGTAACGGGCACGGGCGATATTGCGTGGAGATCGGGCGCCCCCGTCCTCGGTGACGAAGGTTTCCCCGTCGGGCCTCGCAAAGGACATCCGGGCGGCATGCTCGACGCCTTCTACATGAACGGTGTGGACCTGGCAAAGTTCCGCGAGTTCCGGAAGGCGAACCCGGTCGAGTGGGGTGGAATGTACGGCGGGCGGAAGATTATCGGCGAAGCGCAGGCCAAGGGGTCTGACATCAAGAGCGGCTCCGTCATCCTTTCGCCCGAATGGGACTTCTACGGCACCGGCAAGGTGTACTGCATGAATCCAGTTCACGCCGTACCGCTGGGTCGCACGGGCTGGATGGCGGAGGAGATGACCGACTGCGAGATAGACCTCCGGAAGCAGACCCTCGCGATGCACCAACTCCTCAAGGAGAAGGTGCCTGGTTTCGAGAACTCCTATATCGAGAAGCTGCCGCAGTCGCCCACCCTGATAGGTCACAGGATCGTCGGTGAGCACGTGATGACGGTGAGCGAGATGCGCGAGGGGAAGGTCTTCGAGGACTCCGTTGCCATCAACAACATGCCGCCGGACATCTATGAGGCGACCGGCAGGTTCAGGTACGAAATCGTACCACACGACGTCCCCTACCGCGCTCTGCTGTCGAGGGGGATCGACAATCTGATGGCGGCCGGAACGACGATGTCGAGCGGCGCCTTCGCCATGGCCGGACTGAGGTACTGCACACCCAGCATCTGCACGGGGCAAGCCGCGGGCACCGCGGCTGCGCTCGCGGCGCAAAACAACGTAAGCCCGAAGAAGCTCGACGTGGCGAAGCTGCAGGAAGCCCTTCGTCGGCAGGGGGTGCTCGTTAGCGTCAAGGACGTGCCTGCGGACGTCCTCGAGCCGTACCAGTTCATCCAGCAGCTAGGGCTCTGCTTCGAGCGAACTCCAGGTGCGCAGCTTGACGTAACGGAAGAAGAAATAGGCTGCTACTAGCCGACTCTGGGGTTCAAGCGGGCTTACCTCTGTCGCCTTGAGCTAACTGTCACACGCCATGTAAAGATTCCCAGGATCGCGCTATCTCAGGAGTTTCCGTTTGGGCGGAGGGCCCCTCCCGCAGACAATGCGATCAGGGCCGATTGTCAGACGGAAGGATGGAGATCTTGGACCTATTGAGGCAAGGCTTGAGCAGCAGTGAGATCGCTCACGCCAGCTCCAGCAGCGTGGGCCCAAGCCCGAAGCTGGCGTGACCATCCCCCTCGTCGTGCGGACGTATCGCGCCTTCCTTCTGAGCTGGCCGCGGGAGAGCGTCAAGAGCTGATGTCGCCTGTTCGGAGAGGTCCAGCCCCCGGGGGTTCGGAGGAGGCCTGCGCACTCGGCAGGGGCCTCCTCAAGCCCTTATCGACCGATGCTTGGGGAGGGGTAGCCACCGTCCGCTTTGGGACGCCACGCGGCGGACAGGCGCAGGCGGACTGGGCCGACCCGACTGTGTCCTGGCCACGTGCACTCAAGCGAATCCTGATTCGAGCTATCTGGCGGCTCTGGCAGGTGTGAGACCAGTACTATTACCGCTGGTGAGGGATATTGCCTGGCCCTTGTACATAAGAGCGTCTCATGATGATGTCGTGAGCCCGTCGCTCAGCCGTTAGCGCTCTGAAGGCTTCTACTCATCCTACTCAATACAACCGCGCTGAACACCAACATACCGTCCGGGCCGTCCTTTCGGGGGTTGGCCCGGACGGTACTGATTCTCGTCTATTCCGTTGCTCCACCGCTCCGTTTCAGAAACGGCCTTTCCGTAAACTAGTAGACGGCGTTCTTGCAGACCGCCGCACCACAGCCACCCGCATTACCCTTGGCAGTGCAGGTGTTCTTGGCAACCTGAAGCAGGTCGCTCGAGCTGATCGTGTCGTCCTTGTTGACGTCGATTATCTCGTCGGACATCTTGTTCGCCGGAGTCGCTCCGCCGAGACGCTTGGCAACGATCAGCAGGTCAGTCGTGTCGACAGCGCCGCTTCCGTTCACGTCGTTGATCTGGACGTAGTCTTCGCACCCGTCACCGTCCGTGTCCTTGTTGGCCGGGTTGGTGTTGTAGCCCTCGATCTCAGTGATGTCCGGGACGTCGGGCAGGGCGCTCGGCCCGCTGTCGTTGTCCTTGTCTCCAACAGCGCCGGTAGGGGTCTGGCAAGCGACGCCGTCGTCGTCAGGGTCAAGCTCCGTACGGTCGGTGTTGGTGCTGTACTTGGCGTCCCATAGGCCACCATAGGCGCCCAGGGCCGGGAGGTTCCAGTGACAGGCACGGAAGAACTTCTCCTGGGCCAGGGTAAGCGAACCGGGGCACTTGGCCGTGCCCAGCGGGTTGCCACCGAGCAAGACTTCGGACCCATCAACGCAGTGGTTGCCGTTGGTGTCGTAGGCGGGCAGGCAGTTCGGATTCTGTCGCCGGGTTGCAGCCGCCTACCGTGCCTATGGATGTCGTGCCCATCACACCTTCGACGGCGTCCGGGAGCCCATCGTTGTCGTTGTCGGGGTCACAGGCGTCGCCGATCTTGTCCTTGTTCGGGTTGCTGGCCTTGCCCGCCGGGATTGTGCTGCCGACAGCGCGGTGCTTGCCATCGGTGTTCTTCTGGCTGTTGCCGCCGAGGCCGTCTGCGTTCGGGACGGTCGGGCAGTTGTCCATGGACTTGTCGGTGTTGTCGCCAAAGACGTTGGATGGCTTGTCGAGGAAGCCGTCGGCGTCGGTGTCCTGGTTCAATGGGTTCGTGAGGTCGAACATCTCCACGTAGTCGCTGGCGCCGTCACCGTCCGTGTCGGCAACCAAGGGGTTGGAGCCCCAGGAAACCTCGACTCCGTCCGGAATACCGTCGCAGTCGTGGTCCGCGTTCACAGGGTACGTGGTCTGGGATGCGAGCGGTCCGCCGGCCATTGCCCACGGTACCTGCGGGCACATGCCCGCGCTGGTCTGCGGGAGCGCAACCGGGTGTCCAGGCTGAGCGTACTGGGGCAGCTCGAGGCAGGCCCCGCTCGGGTCGATGGTGGCCATACCACCCAGAGCCACCAGGCGGTAGTCCTGCTGCGTCTCGGCCTGCGTCAGGTAGCCGTCAAGGTTGGTGTCGCAGGACCCTGGTCCGGTGGTCGGGCCACCGGGCGTCAACTGGCATCCACCGGGCGCGTCCCAGTAGCAGCCGTTCTGCAAGAAACGCTCGACGTAGGTGCCGATCGGCTGCTGCAATTTGGTGTCACCATTGCCATCCTGCGGGAAGCTAGGCGGGAGCAAGGTCTCAGGCGTGCCCGACGAGAGGTTGCCCGACTGACGGGAGTCCGGGTTGCTGAAAGCGATGGTCCAGCGCGGGTACAGGCCCATGCCATCGTCGTACCCGTCGCCTGCCGGCATGGTGGTCCAGCAGTTGACCATGATAACCAGGCGGTTGGCGTTGTCCTGGGGCTTCAGCTCTCCGTTGGCGCTCGGGGCAACGATAGCCTTCACGACGACGGAGTAGCGGCCCACCAACGCCGCAACTGGGCAGGTGACGGTCAGAGGTGCGGTAAGGTCGCTCTGGCCTACAGGCTCGGTGATGCCGGCGATTGTAGTACTGGCATCGGGAGTGCCAGCGCCGGCGTTGGTCTGGCTTCCGCCGTTGGGCAACGTCGCTGAGCCCCAACTCGAGGTCAGAACGCCGGATGTCTGGGCGTCGAGCCACTCGGTGGCGGTCTGGACGCTCGTGGCATTGTTGGTAGTCACGTCACGAAGGGTAACTGTCGCCGCCTGGCCTTGCAGCAGGTTGATCTGCTCGGGCTGGGACGGCTCAGGCGAAACCACGGGAACTCCCATCTTCTGGATAAGCTGCGTGACCGACAGGTCGACGAGCGTGGGCGCGTCCGCCGTGCAGACGACCTTGATTACCAGGGTGTCGGCGTTATCCGCCGGGTAGTAGTCCTGAGTCGGGGCAACCGGCCAGAGGACGTCCTTGACCACGAGGAGCCCTTCGCCGGAGCCGCTACAGGTGATCGCGATGCTCTGCGGGTCATCGGTAGACACGGCTAGCGGAAGGGCCTGAGCATGGTCCAGGGTCTTCGTTCCGCCGGTGACGAAGTTGGCGTCGGCGACGCTGGGGTTTGTCGCCTCAATGTCCCAGTGGGCGGTGAAGTTGCCCGCGTCGGGTCCTCTATTCACGTAGACGCCCTTGACCGAGACTGTTCCAGCACCGGTCTGGGTGTACTTGCCGATTGGCCCGTAGACGGCCGCGTCGGAGCAGTTTCCGCCAGTGCAAGCCCCGCCCGTGTCGCCCAAGAGAGGCGGCGCGTAGTTGGTGGAAGTGTGAGATACGCTGCTCTGCGGCGAGTCGATGCAGAGACCGTCAGTGGCCGCGCTCCAGACGCGGGCGTCGCCGCCGTTCCTTGTCGATACGATGTCGCCGGCGCCGTTGGCTGACCAGGGGACCGAAGTCCAAATGCTGTTCAGCACGACCTTAGTGCCGACCGGGGCACCGGCGATCCAGAACTTCGTGACGGTGACAGTGTCACGGAAAAGCCAAGGATAGGGCGGCACCACAGCGTAGAGGAAGGAGTCTATCGTTCCTTGCGCTGCCGTTGTGTTTTGTACCCACGGCCAGGGGTCGGTCGGGGTCGCATTGCCCATCGTGTCCTCAGCGCCTGAACCCGTGGAGTCACACATGACGTCCAGTGTGGCGAAGATGTCGCCCACAGTCGCCCCCTCGGTGCCGTCCATGTCGAGAGGCACGCGGTAAGCTGGGTCAGAGAAGAACAAAGGTCCGGCGATACGCTGACCGCGGGGGATATCCTGCGCAACCAGGTTTATTATGGCATTCCCCCCGGTGTTGGTGTCTCCGAGTGCAGCGCTGGACTCTCCGCTGTTGGACCAGTCCGGGGCGAAAGGCTGAATCGGTATGCCGATGCCTGCTTGGCTCGGGGTCGCGCCGCGACTCAGCGAACCCAGGCCGAGGGCTGCCAATACCGCTACCAGCCCGATGGCGGTCACGAAAACGGCTCTCTTTATCATCACATTCCTCCTACCAGAGAGAAAAACAACACCAGCCTGACCCGTCCACAAGGTCACGGCCTGGGGGATCTGCCGGGCCGACGAAGGGGACTGGTGACGAGGAGAATCCTTCGCATAACCATCGGCAGACCGAACACGAACCTAAACACAAACGCACAGCGCTCCTCGCTGGTTCTTTGGCAATCAATGCCAGCCGATTTGCGCAGCTCATTGAGCGGGGAAAGGCCACCAGTCGTCGTTTTTCTAGCACTCTCAGAAGGTTTTGTCAAGCAGTTTCGGCGTTAGTCGTATGCGTGCTGCATTGACCTTCACCCGTGCCTCAGCAGGGCAAGCCCCTTTGAACACATCAAGGTCGAATGCGAGACTCAAGAGGCCAGCGTTACTGAGAATCATGTGACCAGATGCCGCGTCTACTAGGCTGAAGCTGGTGACCTGCCATGTGCCGGCCTCACCGAGGGCAGCGACCCTCTAGAGGCGGGTGGCCGGGAGACGCTGCCCTGCGTGACTACAATGGAGATGGCGTGCTGAGGGCAGGTGTCGCGGCATATCCCGCAGGCGGTGCAGAGGCTGAGGAAGAGCGGTTGGATAGCCCATTCCGTCGTGGCGAGGCCGGGTCTTCGGCCATTGGCGGGATATATCTGGAACACGCTTTGGGGACAGCGATCGAGGCAGACGCGGCATTCGTCGGGCGAGGCGCACTTGTGGGAGTCGACCTGCAAATCGATCACCGGCATCACCATTCGTTGACGAGCATCGGGCTGGCAGTTCGGTCCCCGAGGACAATCGATTTCTTGTGGCAAATCGCTCTGCATACGCCGCAGCCGTAGCACTGCAGTTGGTTTACCGTGCACTTGTTGGCGTAGGCAGAGTAGCCGATAGCGCCGAAGTTGCACATTCTCATGCAGTTACGGCAGCCGTTGCAGGTCCCCCAGTCGATACTGGCCACGTACTCCGCCTTGAACATGGTCTGGATGCCTACTCGTTCGCGGGTCCTGAGCGCTACGCAGTCGTTGATTGAGCAGTTGCAGATGCCGCCGATATGGGGAGATACGAACGTCCAGACGGAATGGACGAGGCCGAGCTTGTCGAGCTGACGCATGGCCCGCTTGGCTTCATCGCGGTCCAGCGTCTCGACGCCGGAGGAGAAATCAGGATGCTGCTTTCTGGGCGTGGCACCTGGGTCCTTGCCGGTGCCGGTCAACCCGAAGCAGTAACGAGCCTCGCGGAATCCTTTGAGCGTGCTACGGCAGGCGCAAGGGACTCTCACGACGCTGAGAGTCATGTCTAGTATCTGCTCGATCTCTTCGATCGGAACGACCTGTCCCCAGTGGAATCTCTTCAACCGTTCGGTGTGGGCCGGGAAGAGCGTCTCTGCCTTCGCGGGGTCTTCCGCGACCGCCCGACTAATCTTGCCGACGCCATCGGCCATCAGCTTCTCGTAGTCGCGGCCGAACAATTCGATCATGGCCCGCCGCTCGTCGCTGACCATCTCCTGGCTGTAGTGCTTTGCCTCTAGGTACCATTTCTTCCCTTCGCCGTGCTGGACACAAAACTCGCACATGAGATACCTTCCGGTGTCGCCGGATGCGGTCACAGCGGGCCGACGAATTCCGCCGCCAGCATATGGGGGACTCTGCGCAGTGTCAACGCGGATCCGAGGGGAATCTCCCCAGGGAACTCGCCTCGCCGGGTAGCTACCCGGCGATGTGGCGGGGGCACTGAGCCACACGGGCGAGAGAGCAGGCGAGGCCAATAGAGCCCTTTGCGTCCGAGACGCAGGGCCCTAAGCCTCCGAGAACAGAGAGATCAGAAACGGTTGTCTATGGGGCAAATATGAATCTGGAGCGGGAAACGGGACTCGAACCCGCGACCCTCTGCTTGGGAAACAGACGGCCAGAGTCGCCGCAGCACTCGCTGCTAGTGACACCATCAGGTCTTCGTGTCTGGTCTCGGCACCTGCGGTTGCGTCGCCATCGCTAACGCTTCCTGACCGCTCTGCTCGATGATCTGCTTGGAAGGCAAGAGCTCTACCGCTAAGCTACCCTCGCATCGCATCCAAGTATAGCTACGGCCAGATAGTCTCGCCAAGGGCTCGACCCTCCAGCGTCAGCTAAGCGTCTAACACATCACAGCGATAGGATGTGGACGCTGGCGGCGGCGTTTTCGCCTCGCAGGATGGCGCCGCTGTTCTCCATGAGAGCAACCTCTGCCCCTGCCACCCGGCGCTCGCCTGACTCTACCTCTCGGGGCTCGAATAGATTTAGCGCAGCGAACACGATCTTCCCTTAGTGCTTGTCGCCTTGGCTCCGAACAGGAGACGGCTTCCTAATATCATCTTGTCATACAGATCATGACATAACAAAACTGCTTCCTCGCAATTGTTGGGCCACGATCTAAGAAGGCGGGGAAGGTTGAGCCAAAGGCTGAATGAGAGCTAGTCGAAGCTCCATACCTCGATAGAGTACGAGACATGTCGCACCAGCTCCTTGTCCATGTTGCCGTAGCGGTGTCGATACCACTGTTCGAACTCCGCGAGGCACTCCGCGAACAGATCATCTGGGATTCCCCACGTCCACGAGTGGCTGCGGCTGCGAATTCGTTCGAGGTTCTGCTCCGGCGTCCGACGCACCTCCGCCTCGGCGAAGGTTACCACCCGGCATGACCCGCCCAGGGCACGCAGCGCACTATGGATTTCGTCAGCACTGGGTCTGGCGCGTGGAGCCAGGTTTCGGGCCGCCAGTAGCTCCCTCCACTTCGCTGAGCCCACGGCCCACTCCCCCGACGTCCGGGACCTTGCGTTGTCGCCGATTAGAACGCCGCCCGGCGCCAGCACCCGGCGCAATTCTTCCAGAGCCGTCTGCCAGGGGGATACCAGGTGCAACACATGAATAGCCAGCACGGCTCGGAAGGATGCTGAGACAAGCGGCAGCCGGGTCGCGTCGCCTATCAGCAGGTCTGGCGGCGTGTGCTGTGGCCCAAGCTGCTCTCGCAGCCGCGCAAGCATGCGAGGAGCGATGTCGATACCCAGGACCCTGACGCCGCGCTCAGCCAATGGGCGAGCAATCCGCCCCGTGCCGACGCCCACCTCGAGGACGCGATCAGCGCCTGCGGCCGCGATCTCGGCGAGAAGGGCGTTCGTGAGTTTCTGAGCTACGTCTTCGGGCAGGGCCCGCGTTTTATCATACGTGTCGGCGACGCGGTCAAAGCTGATGCTTCTCATCATGTTCTGATTCATCATGGCACAGTTCGTCCGCGGATTCCACCTTGGGGCTCCCCGGCGTGAGAGCCGATGACGCGCACCAAGATGCACCACGGGGTGCGGAAGTCAAGGTAACTCCGAGAGATACCTTGTGATGGTATCATCAGCTCAAAGATCCGGGAGGATCTCGAACAGAGGAGAAGGGTTATGAACTTTGAGCTGAGCGAAGAACAACGTATCCTGGTCGACACTTTGCGTGATTTGGGCAAGCGGGAGGACTTCAGGTCGCTTGCCGCCGAAATCGACAGGGCCGCCGCGGTTCCCAGGCATCTGGCGGAGAAGTACGCTGAGATGGGTCTCCTGGGCATGACCCTGTCGCCGGAGTTCGGCGGAGGCGGTCAGGCCGGGATAAACGCCATACTGGCGATCGAGGAACTCGCGAAGTTTAGCCCGGTGATAGCCACGCCGGTGTTCGAGTCGAACATCGGCCCTGTCAAGGTCATCGACAGCTTCGGCACCGTCCAGCAAAAGAGCAGCATCATACCCGGCGTGTGCAAGGGTACGATGAGTGTCTCGGTCGGCATGACCGAACCGGAGGCCGGATCGGATCTCACCTCCCTGTCGACACGAGTCGCAGAAGACGGCGACGGCTACCTGTTGAACGGGCGCAAGATCTTCATCTCCGGGGGTGGGGAGGCGTCCCACTATCTGGTCTACTGTAGATTCGGCAGCGTTCCCGGCTCGCGAGGCGTCGGAGCCGTTGTCGTTGAGAAGGGGACGCCCGGGTTTAGTTTCGGAGAGCAGGAGCAGTTCATGGGACTTCGGGGCATGGCTTCGTGTGACTTGATCTTCGACGACGTCAGGCTGACAAGAGACAGTGTGGTGATAGGCGCCGGAGAGTTCAGGAACTTGATGACGACGTTCGATCTGGAACGTTGTGGAAATGCGGCGATGTGCCTGGGGGTGGCGGGCGGAGCTCTCGAGGAGGCCAAAGCCTACGCCATGGAGCGGAAGGCCTTTGGCAGGCCGATATGCGAGTTCCAGAGCGTACAGTTTATGATCGTCGATATGTCCATGAGGTTGGACGCGGCGCGCCTGCTGGTCTATCGAGCCGCCAGTGGCGCCGGCCAGGGCTTTCCCTCGATCTACGAGGCCGCAATGGGCAAGTGTTTTGCCAATGAGATGGCAGCCGAGGTGACGAGCGCTGCTATGCAGGTCCTCGGGGGATACGGCTACAGCAAAGAGTTCCCCCTGGAGCGGATGCATCGAGATGCGCTTGCCTGGAGGGTCGCGGGCGGCACCGTCCAGATGCTCAGAATCACCATGGCGAGCATGCTTCTCGGCAGGCGCTTCAGCCAAAGGGCCCAGCTCTAGGCCATCTTTATCATACGGGCACCGCTCGTCGCCCCAACCAGCCGCAGCCGAAAAGAAGCCGTCGGCGTCCAGACTGCACGCAGCGACCTCACGGTGATCAGCGGCGCAGGGAGGGGGGCCGCGCGAGGCATGAGCAGACACACGACACCCGCGCGGAGCACGACAAAGCCAACCCGGGCGGGGCTGCCGTCCGGAGGAAGGGTCAATTGCCGTGCGTTCGAAGCTGTGGCAGAATGAATCCGCGGTTCCTGGGCGGATGAGCAGAAGCGAGATAACAAGGCATCCGAAGTATCGTGCCAGCGAATTCAGCCATAGTCGTCCGGGGTCTCAAGAAGAGCTACGGCTCTCTTGAAGCCGTGCGCGGCGTCGATCTCGAGATCGAGAAGGGCGAAGTCTTCGCGCTACTCGGGCCCAACGGCGCCGGGAAGACAACCACGGTTGAGATCCTGGAGGGGTATCGCAGCCGCAGCGGCGGCGAGGTGAGCGTCCTCGGACATGACCCGGCCTCCAACTCCCACGACCTCAAGCGCAGGATCGGCATTGTCCTCCAGAGCACCGGCGTCCAGCCCTACCTCACCGTGGAAGAGAGCATCGAGCTTTTCCGGGGCTATTATCCACACCCACTTCCGCTGGACGACATTGTCGAAACGGTGGGCCTGGCGGAGAAGCGGAAGACGCTGGTGCGCCGGATGTCCGGCGGAGAGCAGCGACGTCTCGACGTTGCCATCGGCCTTGCCGGCGACCCGGAACTCCTGTTCCTTGACGAGCCGACAACCGGCTTCGATCCTTCGGCACGGCGCAACGCGTGGGACATGGTGAAGAACCTTCAGTCGCTGGGCAAGACGGTGCTGCTCACGACGCATTACATGGAGGAGGCCCAGTTCCTGGCCGACCGGGTTGCGATCATGGTGAGGGGGCAAATTGTGGCTCAGGGCACGCCGGGCTCCCTGACGCAATTGGACGCTACAACCAGGATAAGTTTCCGCCTCCCGTCCGGCCTGGAGCTGCCAGAGACTCTGCGCAGCGAGGCGAAGGTCGAAGGTGGTACCGCGTCATTCCAGACGTTGGAACCCACGCAAACGCTCCATGCGCTGACATCGTGGGCCATGGACCAGGGCATCGAGCTGGACCAACTCGTGGTCTCGCGCACATCTTTGGAGGACATTTACCTGGAGTTCGCGAGCGGGGCAATCGAAGAGGGGCCGACGGTATGAATAACCTCAGGCTCGCGGTGCGACAGGTTAGCTACGAGAACCGCGCTTTCTGGCGCAATCCCCAGGCCGCCTTCTTCATCTTCTTCTTCCCGCTGCTCTTCTTGTTCGTCTTCAACACGATGTTTGGCAACTCCGAAATCGACACTTCCGCGGGCAAGATAAGCGGCTCAACTTTCTACGTGCCGGCCATCGTTGCGCTCTCTGTGATCTTTGCGTGTTACACGAACATCGCCATCAGCGTGTCGCTGGCCAGAGACCAGGGCGTCCTCAAGCGCATTCGGGGTACGCCGCTTCCCTCAGCGGTGTACATGGGCGGACGCATCGCCCATGCGACTCTCATCGCCGTCCTCTTGGTGGTAATCGTGGTCGCGGCCGGCAAGGTCATCTACAATGTGGAGATACCAACCAACACGCTGCCAGCGTTCTTCGTTACGCTGGTCGTCGGCGCGGCCTGCTTCTGCAGCATCGGTCTGGCAGTCACGACCGTCATCGGCAACGCCGACGCCGCCAACGCGGTGGTCAATGCGGTGATGATGCCGTTGCTGTTCATTTCCGACGTGTACATCCCGACGTCGAACACCCCCGCCTGGCTGACAGCAATTGCCAACGCGTTTCCGGTGAAGCACTTCTCGGAAGCTTTGCACACGTCCTTCAGCCCGTTCGTGACAGGCAGCGGGTTTCAGTGGGGCCATCTGCTGGCGATGGTGGCCTGGGGCATCGCCGGGGCTTTCGTCGCTGTCAGGTTCTTCTCCTGGGAGCCGCGTCGTTAGGTAACATCATCCACGACCGATGAGCAGGCCGGGCGACGTTTGACGCCAGGCACTGTTCGTTCGCACTGCGTGACTATCCAGTGAGTGAAGCGGACATCCTCTCGGTAGGGTGGGAGGACTGGGACGCCTCCCTCAGTGCCGTCAACGTCTCGCGGGGTCTAACGACTGCAGCGGCGACCAAGCTGCTGGACGACAATGGCCACGTCGGCTCTGGTGATCCTTCCATCGTGGTCCATCTCGTAGAGCGGGTTGCTGCTCCCAGCCGTTACGGCGCGGGCCTCGACGAGAACGTCAGTTATCGTCACTTTCCCATCTCCCGTCACGTCGCCGCAGGCGAGAGCCGACGTGAGTGTGGGCGCGGGTGTAGGCGTTCGTGTGCGCACGGGTGTGCGCGTAGGTGTGAACGTCCGGGTGGGTGTTCGCGTCCGCGTTGGCGTTCGGGTTGGCGTGGGGGTGCGCGTCCGTGTTGGCGTTCGGGTTGGCGTGGGGGTGCGCGTCCGTGTTGGTGTTCGCGTTGGTGTGATTGTCGGCGTCCGGGTCGGTGTTCGCGTAGGTACTAGCGTCTTCGTCGGGACCGGCGTTCGCGTCGGTGTAATCGTCCGAGTTGGTGCGGGCGTACGCGTTGGTGTAATTGTCCGAGTCGGCGTGGTTGTTCGCGTTGGCGTGCGCGTTGGCGTAGGCGTTGGTGCGCTTGTGTTCGTCGCGGTTGGCGTGGGTCCGGGTGGTGAAGCGGGGACGTCGACGTAGTAGGCGTAGGTCTCGATAGCGCACTCGCCGTAGCCGACCTTGAAGTAGCCGTCGCCGTTCCAGGTGCTGCCCCAGCTATTCTTGACGATCCAGTAGCCGCCGGCGTCGTTATAGCCGGTGATTACGACGGCGTGGTTGGCGCCGGTGTCGATGGTGCAGCGGTAGACGCCCTGGGCGTCGAAGGCGCCGCCGTAGCCGCCGCCGACTCCCATGGCGACGACCAGGGGTCCCTTGTCGACGAGCGTCTGCTTCATCTGGGCGGCGGAAACGGCGGTGACGGCGTTAATCTTGACCAGACGGCTCTGGTAGTCGCTGCAGCGGTTGGAGCAGGTGGCGTTGCTGCAGGCGCTGCCGGTGTGATAGGTGCAGTTGGAGCCGCAGCTTGAGCTGCAGGTGCAGTTGGACTGGTCGATGTAGGGCAGACAGGACTCGTCGGGGATGCCGTTGGCTTGGACGTAGGAGAGGGCGCTGACGTAGTTGCCGCCGCAGCAGTTGCCGTAGGAGCCAGAGCTGTAGCAATCGGAGACGAGGTACTCTTCCGAGAGGTCGAGGTTGAGGTTAGGGTTGCCGCTCTCGATGTTGTACTCCCCTTCGGTGACGCCGGCTGAAGCGAAGGCCCAGCAGGAGCCGCAGGAGCCCTGGTTCTTGACGCTGGTCATCCAGTTCTGACCGTTCTGGTTGCGCCAGTCGAAGGAGGCGGGGGTTGAGACGATGACGTCGTTGGGCTGGCCGGAAGAGGCCGGGCTCTGCAGAGAGGGGACGCTGCTCCGGGTGGCCTTGCGGCTCAGGTCCATCAGGTTGTCGACGGAGCCCATCTCCTGTTGGCCGCTGCCTACGCACTCGGCGTAGTCACGGGAGAGTGAGCCGCCGCCGCCGTGTTTGGTGACGACGCCGAGGCCCTGCTTAGCGCAGTAGGAGTACTGCTTGCCGCATTGACCGTTGAGGAAGCTCCACTCCTCGCAACTGCTGCCGTCGGGGAAGGCGCAGACGCCCTGCTCGCTGCCGTCAGTCGCGGTGGTAATGCGGTAGTCGTAGCCGAGGTCTGTGCAGTAGGTGGCGGCAGGGTTTGCCATGCCGAGTCGGTCGGCGTCGTTGCTGCCGCCGCCGCAGGAAGCGGGCGGGTAGCTGGCGAAGTCCTGGGCGGTCGCCTGAACAGGCGAGGCGGAATCGCCGCTTGGTCTTGCGTCGGCGGCGTGCGCCAGGCCGACCCAAGAGAGGACAAGGATTCCGACAGCCGAAGCTATCGCCGCAGATGGCAACTTGTACCGCATAGGTTCACCTCCTGCTTCCGACGTGCTGCTCCCCAGCTAGACTAATCGTCATCTCGACGGGAAAAGGTTGGGTGGAGGCTCTTGCTGCAAAAGCGAACGGTGCGAAACGGCTTCGCGAGCCGTCGGGTGACGGGTGACGCCTACTCGTAGAGCCTTTCGGCGTGACACATCTAATTGCCACCCGCCAGATGTTGCGCTACGCCCAGATGAAACTGGCTCATCGTGTCGTTCCCGAGCCAGGCGTACTCGCTTGCGACCTCCTGGCGCACCGCCAGATTGTAGGGGTCTACCGCCACGGCCTCCTCCAGCAACGGGTACACGTCTTCGGCCGACTCAACCTGCAGATTTGCGAGTTCGCCCCGCACGGATGCGAGCATCAGCAGAGAATACGCGTCCGGCGCGTAGTCTCGGACCAGACGTTCGTAGGTGGCCTCCGACCGTTCAAGCCAAGCGGTCGAGTCGGTTGACGCCGCTGCGAGGTCGTGTTCGTACTGTCCACGGTCCAGCAGATACTGGCGTTCGAGAGGATCCAGGGTAGACGCGCGTTGCGAGAGGCGGACAGCGCTTTCGAGGTCGCCGGCAGCCGCCGCTCGCTGCGCTTGTCCGGCAGCCAAGTCGCTACCAACGAGGGTGGCCGCCCACGTCAGCGCAGCACAGCCGCCGACCAGCGCAG
>CAWJHZ010000006.1:0-28854 GCA_963842845.1 uncultured Chloroflexia bacterium | reverse complement strand
AATCACGTCCGCCTCCGGCCACTCAGGGATGCGCGGCCGGCTGGGGTCCGAGAGGTCAACAATGGCGTCCTTCAGCTCTATCTGGTCCAGCGGCTGCAAGATGGGAGTCTCGTCGTCGAATGCCATCACGTTGCGGTGTTTCCACTGCAGGTAGCCTATCCAGATGACTATAGACGCCAGCTCCCGCGCATATTCGCTGATCTCCAGGCCCATCAGTTGGCGCGGATGAACGCGCGGGACGAGCGGAACTTCATGCAACGACGCGAAGGCGATGACCTCTTTCTCAAGGGCCTTGAGGAGGGCCAGGGAGACGTAGAGGAAATTGCCGGAGCCGCACGCGGGGTCGAGGACGCGGATAGTTGCCAGCCGCTCATGGAACGTCTGCAGAGCGCCGGCGATGCGGCTGTGTAGCGTCTCCGGCTCGAGGCGCCGCGAAGTCGCGTTCTCAGACAGCTTCTCTATCTCCTCCGTGATCCGCCGCCACTCCTGTCTGAGAGGGGACATCAGCACGGGCTCAACGATCAGCTCGATATCCGCCCGAGAGGTGTAATGCGCGCCCAGTTGCTTGCGGTGGGCGGGGTCGATGACGCGCTCGAACAGCGTGCCGAAGATGACCGGTTCCACGTCCGCCCAGTTGAGGTCGTTCAGGTCTTCCAAAAGCCGCACGTGCTCGCCGTGGATCTCGTCGGGCACGTCGCTGTCCTCGAACAAGCGGCCGTTAAAGTAAGGGACGGGGTGCATGAGGAACTTGCCGCCTTCCGCCATGACGCCGAAGAGCGCCGACAGGTTCTCGCGGAATGCGGCGGGGTCGTCCTTGTTGACGTTGATGACCTCGCTAAAGGTCTCGCGCGGCAACAGGCCCACGTCTGTCGCGAACATGCAGAACATGACCCGCGTCACAAAGCGAGCAATGCGCATGTCCTCTACCTTCCATTTGCGCAGGTCGTCGGTGATCCGCCCGAAGAGCTTGGCGGCTTCCTGCGTGATTTGCTCGGTGGTCCGGAGGGGCTTCAGGCGCTCGGGCTCCTCGAAAAGCGCCTTCAGGACTTGCAGGGCGGTGAGCTTCGGAGCGTCGGCAGCGGGTCCGCCGTAAGTGGTGACTTCGACCGGCTCGTCCAGCGCGATGTCGGCGTTGCGGAAGCGGTAGATCCAGGTCTCTGTGTTGGTCCAGTTGGTGTGGACCTCGAACCGTTCTATGTCGCAGACAACGAGCAGCGGCGGGTTGCCCAGCGCCTCGCGGTACGTCTGCACCTGCTTGTAGGCGGCGCCGAGGTCCTTGTGTTTGCCCTTGTACTCCCAGGCGAAGTGGTTCTTGAGCCATACGTCCGCGAATCCGTCGCCATCGGGCTTTTTCGCTCCTTTTTCGAAGGCGAAGTAATCGCCGCTTGGGTCTTCGTTGGGCGTTCCCTCGCCCAGCATCTGACACAGGTTGATGAAATGCTCTTGTGCAGCCGCGCTCTCGCTCTGTGTGGAGGCAGCCCACTTCTTGACGAATTCAAGTGAGTTCATGGATGCGATTATAGCGAAGGATCGCGGAGCCGCCAATGTGGGCTTTTGCCGCAGGCAGTTATTTCAGGACCGACACGATCAGGTCTTCGTGTCTGGTCTCGGCACCTGCGGTTGCGTCGCCATCGCTAACGCTTTCCTAACCGCTCTGCTCGATGATCTGTTTGGAAGGCAAGAGCTCTACCGCTGAGCTACCTCCGCATCGCATCCAAGTATAGCACGGTCCGATAGCCTCGCAACTAGCAGGGACTCGGCCTTCATGCGTCGGAGCCATTCCTCGCCATGCCCCTGTTACCTGCCGCGAGCATTGTGCCAGCGCTTCGTGGCGTAACAGCCGCCCGCCTGGAGGACGAGCACCATGGCCGCCACACCGGCGATGGCGTAGGGCGAGGGACCCTGGTGAGGGCGCTCAGTTGGGTCCGGCGCTTCTGCGATGCCCACAAGAAGCGGCGCGCTACGGCTGCCGATCCTTAACGTGTTCTCGATTATGTAACCGGCGCGACCGGTAAGGTGAACAGGAAAGTAGCACCCTTCCCTTCGCCGTCGCTCTCCGCCCAGATGTGACCGCCGTGCGCCTCCACGATTCCCTTGCAGATCGCCAGCCCCAGCCCGGTGCCCTTGTGCCTCATCCCGGGGTGGATCTGCGAAAACTTCTGGAACAGATCCCCCATGCGCTCGCGAGGGATACCGACGCCACTGTCCCGGACCTGTATCCGCACCTGCTCGCCGTCCATACGCGCTGAAACGTCTATCGGCGCTGGCGCGCCTGAGAACTTGGCGGCGTTGGAGAGAAGGTTCACGAGCACCTGCCCGATCCTGCGCTTGTCGGCGCTCACCGGCGGCAGACCGTTGACAACCGCCAGACGGACCTTGCGCTCATCGTCCATGAATTTGAACATTCGCGCAGCTTCTTCGAGGAGCGGCGACACGGCCACCGGCTCCCGCTTGATCCCCAGCGTCCCGGCGTCGACGCGCGTGATGTCCAGCAGGTTGTCCACCAGGTCGCGCAGCTTGTCCGCTTGGTCCTCGACGGTTTGAAACGCCTCCTGGCTCTCTTCCACGTCCAGCGGTCGGCGTGAGCTCGCAGCCGTCGCAGCGACGCCCTTTATCACTGTCAACGGGTTCTTGAACTCATGCCCGACCATCGCGATGAACTCGGTGCGGTGCTTGTCGAGCTCGTGGATCGCGACCTCCAGCTCGGCCGTTCGGTCCTTTACCCGCTGATCCAGCTCGGCGTTGAGTTGCTCCAGCGCTTTGTTGGCCTCGCCCAACGCTTCGTTCGCTTCTATGAAGCCGCGGTGTACCATTTCGAACGGCGCCAGAGCCTCAATAAGAAAGGTCCTCTGATTTTGCCATTTCAGGGCCGTCGCCCCTGGATTCTTCGCGGTCAGCTTGCCGAGAGCCTGAAAGTGAAGATTGACGAGGTCCAGGACGCCCATCCCGGATTCGAGGGCGTGATGGCCGAGCCGGTAGGCGAGGTTGATCGCGCCCTCGTCGGAGTCGGCCAGACAGGCCTCTAACGACTGCTCATAATCGAGCGCTAGTTGCTCCGGCGCCTCGACGCTCATTCTCCCTTGTACCTCGCCACCAGCACGAGCGCGTCGTCCCTTCCCCGCCAGCGCTCTTGCAGTATGTGATGTGCGATCCGCTCCGCCGGCGATGATACCAGCAGAGGCTCCAGGTCATCGGCAAAGGAACTTTCGATTCCATCCGTCACGAACACCAGCATATCTCCAGCCGACATCTGAATCGACTGCACTCGCGGCGTTCGCGCATTACTTCCCAGAACGCCTGGTTGTAGCGCCAGACGCTCGTGCGCAGGCCGCCTACCGCTCGCTTGTCGCAGCACGATCCCCTCGACGTTTCCGATGCCCGCCCAGGTGAGGCCGCTCGTTTCGAAATCTATCGTCGCTACGCTGGCAACCGCGCCACGCGTCTGCTTGAGCGCCATATCGCAGCGACTCATCAGCGAAGCGATATCGTCATCGCTCGCCACTCTCATGATGCCGACCGCTCTGCCGGCTGCGGCTGCGGCTTCCGGCCCGTGTCCTATCCCGTCGACGACCGCCAGCAGCGCGCCCTGCTTTCGCGCCGTCACAAGATACGAATCACCCAGTTCGACTTCGCCGGGAATGGGCTTGCTTGCCACCGCCCATTCGATGCGTGCAAGCGCGTCTATCGTCCTCCTCCTCCTACCGAAGCCACTTCACCACTGTGACGGTCGTGCCCTTCCCGCCCGACGCAATCTCGAAGTCGTCCATCATGCGCCTGCTGCCGGGGAGGCCCAGCCCCAATCCTCCGCCCGTACTGTAGCCGTCCTGCATCGCCATTTCGACATCGGGAATCCCGGGGCCGTCGTCGTGAGCCACAATGCGGATCCCCCGCGTCGCCCCATTCTCAACGACGCACACCTCTACGCAGCCGGAGCGGGCGTATTGCCAGATGTTGCGAGCAAGCTCGGACACAGCCGTGGCTATGAGCGCCATGTCGGTAGCGCCGAAGCCAAGCTGGAGCGCGATCTCCCTGCTGGCCTGTCGCGCACTGACTATGTCCGCCTCTGAGTTGATGCGGACCTTCGCCTCAACTGCTTCCATCGCTCGACTCGCCCACCTCAGCGAGGACGGAAAGGGCTTCCTCCAGGTCGAGGACTGTCGTCACGCCCTTGAGCGCCAGCCCGAGCTGGATCATCGAGAAGGCCACGTCTGCCTGGATGCCTGCGATGACGGTTGTCGCGCCGCGCAGACGCACCATCTGGGCAATATTGCTCAACACGCGGGCGGCGAACGAGTCGATGACATCCAGCGCGCTCACGTCGATTACCACCCCTCTGGTCCGCAGGAGGCCGACGCGCTGAAGGAGATCATCTCTCAGTTGAATAAGGTCGGTGTCGCTCAGCTCCGATTGGACGGAAGCGATAAGGACCCCGCCTTGCTTCATAATAGGAACTGCCATCAGTGGTGCGCCTATTCCTTCACGACGACCCTGTAACCGAGCAGGGCGTCCGCGTGCTCGATGCCGCCCTGCAGGTCACCAACGGTGTTCATCTTGGTAAGGTCGAGCCCCAGCGTAACCAGCGTCTGCGCGATCGCCGCGGAAACACCCGTAACGATGACTACGGCCCCGAGCAGCCTCGCCGCGTCTACCGTCTGCACTAGGTGGTTCGCTACCTTGGAGTCAACGTTGGGAACGCCCGTAATGTCCATAACGACAACCTTCGCGCGGCTGTTGCGAATTCCGTGCAGCAGTTGCTCCGTAAGCTGCCTGGCTCGCTGCGAGTCGATGACGCCGATAATTGGCAGGATCAGCAGACCTTCGCGCACCTGCAGCACCGGCGTCGATAGCTCCCGGATCGCCTCCTGCTGCTGCCGGACGACCTTCTCGCGCTCCTCGATGAAGGCCAGGGCGACAATCGACAGAATCTTGTTGGCGACCGGCTCGTAGATGTCCAGCGCCGAGTACAGTCGGGCCATGTCGCGCTGGTACTTCTCGAAGAGGCTTCTGCCCCACACGTCGCGCAGCGTCAGCATGCCGCCGATGATTTGCTCCGTCGTCATGCCTCGGAGCACGCCACGCTCCGCCATGCTGGCCGCGTACCGTTCCGCGCCCGAGTACTCGCCGGTGTCGAGGCAGCCGACGCAGGTGTCGTAGATGTTTACGGACTCCGTCTCCGTCTCTTGCGGTGTCAGACCGGCAAGCAGTCCCTTCGCCGTCATTTGCTGGACCCATTGCCGGCGCAACACCTCGCGCCTCTCGCGCAGGTGCGTCACCAGCTCTCGCAGCAGGGCTTCGGGGGGCGCGCCCGAGGACGCTTTGCTCGGGGTTCTTCTAGCAGGCATGGCTCACTCCTACCTCCATGTCAGATTTGTCCGATGAGCGTAATGCTCGTCTTGCGCTGCCGCCGGACCGATGCCCCTGCGCCGGCGCGGGCAATCCCCGAACCGTCGCCGACGTGTCCCTTGCATCGAACACTTTCGTGGGTATAGTTCTTGGCGGAAAGCTAAGTTCATGGTATCACTGCCAGATGCAGCGCGTCAAAAAAGGCCAGTTATCTGCTATTCGGCCAACGCGTGAAGAGTCGATAACTGTGTGGTTTTCGGCGGGGATCCAGATTGACAAGGAGGCGACCACTTGCAGTGCTCAACGACGGTTGACTTCCACGCACACTAATGCATCGTGGTGTTCGTTCCAGTCGGCAAGGGGGATGTTCGCGAGAGCGCTTAGCGAATGGCGGCCCTCGACGCGCTTAGTTTGAGATGTGCTGTCCGATCCATTTCCGCCGCAAGGCGTTCCGCCTTCGTCGCCAATTGGCCGCTTCCGTTCTTCAGTCCCTCGATATCGCGTCCATAGATGTCAGTCCGCCTCTTTGTTGCGATGCGTTCTGCCGCCTGCTGAAGATCCTTCAGTTCCGCATAGAAAGCCACGATGGGGGGCAGAATCTCGGACGGCAAGGAGCCCAAGTCTGGCAATACGGCATCAAATACGACACCACCGTGGTGGTAGCCAGCGATCTGCCTGACATAGCTCTCCCATCCATCAGGAGATCCCTTTTGTGGTCCCTGCGAGAACTCTAACAGGCTATTTCTGGTTTGATTCAATTCGCTGCTGAGACTGACCGCCACGCGCCGCCTTGTCAAGACGGACTCTCGCCACCTCCGCGCCTCCGCCAAGAGGAAGCCAGCTACGAAAGCTGCAATCGCAGGAACGAGTGCGATCAGCCAGTTGTTCACGGCCATGATGGTACAGGTGGTCATTCGCTTAGACAAGCAGGCGCCACTCCGGCGCTCTCAACGACGCTTGACTTCCCCGCACACTAATGCAATATGTTGTCATGATCCTACGTTTGCGAAGGAGATCGGCCATGACAGCAACCATCATCCCGATTGGAGAAGAGGCGGCAGGCTGGGAACGTGCTCTCTACGCATTTCTTGCCGAAAAGGAGAGGCGGAGCGGCTCAAGACGCACAGTCGAAGGTTACTCCCGCATGCTCCAACATTTCTTAGGAACCGTCGGCAAGCCGCCCGACAGAATCACTAGCCAGGAGGTCTTCACCTGGGCCTACGGCAAGGGGTTATCAGGCAAGGAGCCGTCCGCGATAACAATCGGCTCAAGGCTCGCCTGCCTGAGCTCCTTCTACCGCTTCCTGATCCGAATGGAGATCGTCTCCTCCAACCCCTGCGACCAGATCGAGCGTCCCAGGTCCTCGCCCAGCCCGCCGCGGGGGATCAGCGCCGAAGGGATCAGGAAGCTGCTCTCCGTGATCCCTGACACGCCAGCGGGGCTGCGGGACCAAGCGATCATCCTGACGCTGGTTCTGACGGGCAGGCGCCGGGCAGAAGTCCTGGACATGAAGGTGGGCAATCTCATCAGGACTGACGGACTCTTCTACACCTACCGAGGCAAGGGCGGCAAGCAGGGGAAGCGAGAGCTCCCGCTGCCGGCGTTCGAGGCGATCCGAGAAGCTCTCATTGCTTTCGACAAGGACCTCGACACGATGAAGCCGCAGGAGTCGCTCTGGCCCTCGCCAGGTCGGAACGGCACTGGCATCACCAGCGGGACGTTCTATGGGAATCTCCAGCGCTACTTGCGCAAGGCCGGCCTGCCGCCCGCCGGCGTCCACATCTTCCGCCACTCGGCAGCGAAGCTCAGGCGTGACGTGGGCGAGTCCATTGAGGACGTGAGTCGCTTCCTCGACCACTCGTCGTTGGCCGTCACGACGGTGTACTTGCGGCGCCTCGAAGGGCAAGAAGACAAGGCTTGGGAGAAGGTGGCCGCAGCGCTGGGAATCTGAACTGGTCCGAACACCGCACACCTTGCACCCTCACTCTGCTATCCCCGACTAAACGCCGAGTATTCATATAGGCGAGGTGCCATGGTGGACTTACGCCAATCTATCGTGACAACCCAAGGCTGAGGTCGCATGGGTCACTGGTTGTTCGGCAAGCTGCCCAGGACACGCAGGTGGCGCGAGGTCATAGACCTGATGGCGTCTGCGCCCGAAGAGACGGAAGAGCTTGCCAGAGCGACGGTCTGGGCGGCAAACAACAAGCTGCAGGAACTGGAGAACGATCCCTCGATTGGCTACTGCTTCTGGTTGCTGACCAGAACGATGCAGGCCGCACGCGAGGAGGACTTCCCAACCGCCCTCTCGCGTCTCGGACTTGAGATCTCTGCTGAAACCCCGACACTTGCCTTCATTTCCCAGCTATCGGACCAGGCCCGACGCCAGCTTTCTGACTATCCGCAATCAGGTCACTTCGGCGAGATTGCGCAACTTGCTCTGCGGCGGGCCCTGACCGAGACGATAGGCCAGCGGCGCAGCCTTCTAGGAAGCTCCGTTGAGGATTTGCGCGCTGTCCTCAAGATCTACTCTACCCGCACTCGGTTCGCCGGCCTGGCCCAGCTCTTCTTCGGCGATCTGCTGGCCAGGACTATGACTGGCCTCCTCGACCGCGAACTCGCAAACTGCCTGCACTCGACTTCAGAGCGGTCTGCGCTCGACAGAAACGAAGCCGTGATTGCCGCAATCGATCTTCATGCGCGGCAAACGGCCCTTGTGATGCGGGAGTTTGCCGGAGATTGGTACTCAAAGCACAACTGGGAGAGCCAAAGGCAGATAACCCGCGACGAGACACAGCGCTTCGTGGCTCACGCGCTCGACAAGCTTCGCGGCGACTTGTTGACGGAGGCCGTATGACGAGGGCCTCCATTCTCTTTCTCTGCGATGGAGCAGCGAAACCAGCGGCTTGGGACGGAATCCCTTACGATCGTGAGTTGTCTCTCTCTTACTTCGGCACGAAAGCAAACCTCAACCTGCGCATCGAAAACTTATCCCACGCCCTGCTCGCCTCCATCGACGACAGGGCGGCTGACCTCGTGCGCATTGCGTCATACGTCTACGCGGCGGACCAGACCGTCAGCCGAGGAGGGCAGAAGGACATTTACGGAGAGAGTTGGCGGCGCGATATGCATCTGGCTATCCCCGTAAGCGATCCTAAGTTCTGGGGCGAACCGGGAATCACGAGCGATCTTCAGGACATCATCCACTTTCTCTCCAATGACCGGTGGCGTTTCTCGTTCGTTTCGGGGATTCCCGGCGGCGGCCAACTGATGCTCAATACCAACAAGCAGGAACTACACGGGGCGCCCGATTCGGTTGTCATGCTCTCTGGCGGAGCAGACAGCTTGGCAGCAGCGGTAGAAGCGTTTTGCGGCCTGGGCCTCCGCCCGCTCCTCGTTAGCCACCGCTCAGCGCCGCCCATCGACGTCCGGCAAAGCACTCTCGTGGCAGAATTACGCCGTCGGTTTGGGGACTGGGCTTTCCCCCACATCAGTTGCTGGGTTCACCGCAAAGGGCGTGACGCTGCAGAGACTACCCAACGAGTGCGATCGTTTCTGTTCGCAAGCCTCGGAGCGGCTGTGGCCTCGTCGATGGGTATCACTCGTCTGATATTCTCAGACAACGGCGTTGTTAGCCTTAACCTCCCAGTGAACCGGCAACTCCTCGGCGCGCTTGCCACGCGATCTACCCACCCGAAGTTCATCTGGCTTTTCAACCGCCTCCTCTCGAAGGCGTTGAGTCCGGCGCCGATTGCGACGAACACGCTGGCCGACCGGACGAGGGCCGAGACGATAGGCTTGCTCAAACAGCACGGAGTCTCTGATCTACTGCCTCACACCGTCTCATGTGTTCGCGTTCGCGGCCGTCCAAGCGACCAGCTGCACTGCGGGGTCTGTTCACAGTGCGTAGACCGTCGGTTTGCCGTCATTGCCAATGACATGGACGAACTAGAGCCACCCCAGCGATACGGGCTCGATATCTTCAAGGACCCGCTGCCGGAAGGGGAAGCACGGACTCTCGCGACCTCATACATTCGCTTTGCTCGAGAGGTGAACCGCTCCAGTGACGACGAGATGTTCGTTCGCTATCCGGAGCTGGGGGAGTGCATACTCCCCGACGATGCCAATCCTAGTGCCACAGCCGAGCGGCTGGCTGGGCTGCTGAGGAGACAGGCGGAGGGAGTGCTCAGCGTCTACTCATTACAGGTGACGGCCAGTCAAGCGGAGATAACCAACGGGTGGCTCAAACGCGACTCCTTGATTGCGCTCTGCTCTTTCAGCGGCGCTAGCGACTATGCCGACGGAGCAGACGGCATCTTCGTTCATGACGACAACTATACCAACGTGCGATTCAAAGATTGCCACTATGCCTTCACGACTACTCAGGCTCAGGTGGTCCGACTGCTCGACCAGGCGCGTCTGGATGGCCTGCCTGAGATGCGCCAGGCCGACCTGGGCCGAAAGATGAAGAGCCCTGGTATCGAGATCAGGAATGTCTTCAGAAACTCGGCGGCATTCCGAGTTCTTGTCGTGAGCGGAAGCCGTAAGGGCACATACCGCCTCAACCTCTAATCCCGGCAAATACACAGGAAATACTCACCTATCACCCGCTCTCCTCTCGAATCCCGGGATATCTTGTCATCATGTCAAAGGGAAGTTCGGACGACGAATCAGCCGAGCTGAGAACACGTGGACTTGCTATCGTGCCGCGACTGGAGCCTATATGGTCGTCGACCGGTGCCGACCCTATGGGCCGTGAACGGCTCGCGAAGGCAATCGCAGCGATGGTGCAGTCGGCGCTGGCATACGAAGCGAAGCAGATTCCAGGCGAAGGGGCCGAACGATGACGCGAAGACCAAGCCGGGGGCGAAAGTTCGTCGAGCTTGCGGACCTGCGAGACAAGAGGATTCGCTCCTACGTCCGCGAGTCCTCCCAGCGCCAAGCAGAGGCTGACAAGTTCGGGCCCGACATCCAGCGTGGGTCGATCAAGGCGTTCTGCGAGCGCGAAGGCCTACCCGAGCCCGAGAGGGAGTATTTCGACGCTGCCTCAGGCCGTAACGTTGACCGTCGCAGCGGCCTGCAACGCGCATTAGCGGAGGCCGGGGAGTACGACGTCCTGCTCTTCTACCACACGTCGCGGAGCTTCCGGAACCGGCACGAGGCGGCCATTTGGAAGACGAACTTCCGTCGGGCCGGAGCAGTCATCGTCTTCACCGAGCAAGGGATCATCTCTGGCGACCCCCGTTTCAAGGCCGTCGAAGGCATGAACGAACTGTTCGACGAGTTGGTGAGCGACAGCATCAGCATGTTCGTCTCGCAAGGGATGCGGCAAAAGTTTGAGCGTGGCGGGGTGAACGGTAAGCCGCCCCTGGGCTATAAGCGCTACCACGGCGAGCCTGGCGATCCGAAGAACGGCAGCCTGATCATCGACGAGCAGGGACGCAGGACCGTGCGTGCTGTCTTCGACCTCTATTTCACGGGGCAGCACTCGATCGCGAGCATTGCGATGCGCCTCAACCCGATGCTCGACGAGGAGGACAAGCCGTTGCACCGCTCGCGCCTCGGTCAGCCGTTGACAAAGGGCAGCGTCGAGGAAATCCTGCACAATCGCGTCTACACGGGCATCACTGTATGGGCGCCGGGGACGCCGGACGAGGAAACACGTCCAGGAAACCACGAGGCCATTGTCACAGAAGCCGAGTGGGAGGACGCACAGCGCATCCGAGTCAGGCGAACGCATCGGCAGGGTCGTCGATCGGCGCGGCGCCCCTATCCGCTATCGAGGCCCGCCGCCTGCTACTATTGCGGCGCCTCCTTCGTCGGGGATACCGGCGGTCGCAACGGCAGCCGCCGTTACCGACACCACGTTTCCGTCGACTGCTTGAATCGCCGTTCGCATTCGGCAGACCGACTGGAGGGCCAGATGGGGCAACTGCTGTCGAGTCGCCTCAGGTTGCCCTCGGACTGGGAGCAACTATGCTTGCAACAGCTGGCCGAAGAGCAACAGCCGGGACGGGAGATCGAGAGGCAGCGGCAGCACCTGGAGCGGGCGAGGAAGAAGCTCCAGCAGATGTACACGTGGGGCGATATGGGAGAGCACGAGTATCGCACGCAGCGCGAGGAGATCGCGCGTCAACTCTTGGCCCTTCCGGAGCCGCGGCCCGTGATACTGAAGGACATGCGTCACGGGGCGGAGCTGCTTCGCGACGTTGGCGCGCTCTGGTCGCACCCAGGCGTCTCCCAGGAACAGCGCGAGGCGTTCGTGGATGAGCTTTTCGAGAAGATACAGTTGGACGAGATAGGAATCCGCGCGATCCTGCCGCGGGCCGAGTACAGAGATCTTCTGGCCGTTGTCCAGGCCAGTTGGGGTGGTTATGGTCGGGGTGGACAGATTCGAACTGTCGACCTCTTGGTCCCAAACCAAGCGCTCTAACCTGACTGAGCTACACCCCGACGGAGAAAGCATCCGCATTATAAGTCGGCAGAAGGGACGCGGTCACTAGGAATGCCGCGCCGCGCCGATGAGGTCGCGGACATCCGAGACAACGGCGTCGGCGAGGAAACGCTCGATGCCCTCCAGCACCTCGATGGGGGCGTTCGGGTTGGAGAAGGTCGCCGTGCCAACCTGCACCGCCGTCGCGCCCGCCATGATGAACTCGATTGCGTCCTCGCAGCTGCGGATGCCGCCGCAACCGACGATCGGCACGTCGACGGCGCCGGCGACCTGGTAGACGGCGCGTAACGCCACGGGCTTGATCGCCGGGCCGGAGAGACCGCCGAAGACGGTCGAGAGCACGGGCCGCCGGGCCCGAACGTCGATGGCCATAGCCTGCAAGGTGTTGATCAAGCAGAGTGCGTCGGCGCCGGCGTCGACCACCGCCTTCGCAATGGCAACGATGTCGGTGACGTTCGGGGTGAGCTTCACGATCACCGGCAGCGTCGTCGCGCGAACGACGGCGTCGGTGACCGCGGCCGCCTGCTTGGCGTCCTGCCCGAAGAGCATGCCGCCGACGGCGACGTTCGGGCAACTGATGTTCGCTTCGATGCCGCTTACGCCGGGCACGCCGTCGAGGCGGGAAGCGAGCTCACGGAACTCCCCGACCGTCTCGCCGGCGATGTTGACGATGACCGGCACCTGCCAGGTCGCCCAGACCGGCGCGACGTCGCGGATGAGCGCTTCGACGCCGACGTTCTGGAGGCCGATGGTGTTGAGCATGCCGGAAGGCGTCTCAGCGGTGCGGGGCTGCGGGTTGCCGGCGCGGGGTCGCAGCGTCGTGCCCTTGCTGACGACGGCGCCGAGTCGATTGACGTCGAAAATGCGGGCCGCTTCCAGGCCGTTGCTGAGCGTGCCGGAAGCGGTCATGACGGGATTGCGCAAGAGCAGTCCGGGCTTATGTCTCGGGGCGAGGTCGACGGCGAGGTTCAACGGTTCTCCTTCGCAGACGGGTCGAGCAGATTATATCGGCTGGCGGCGAAGCGTGTCGAGGCACGAAGAGAGGCGGCCCGGTTTCGCGGACCGCCTCCCGTCGCCGTGCGATTGTAAGGCTAGTAGTCGCCTTCCGTTCCCGGAGATGCCTCTCCTGTGCCGTCGCCGTCCGGCTTCACAAGCTCAGTGACGGGCTTCTTCCAGCCGGCCTGCGGCAAAGCGTCAGCGGAGTCTCCTTCGTAGATGAAGTCGGACACGTAGTTGGCGAAGACTCGCCGTGCGCCGCAGATCTTGCAGGAGGCGGCGCTTATGGCGCCTGCCGGGCTATCGATAAGCCAGTGGTGGACACAGTCGGGGTCTCCACCGATAATCTGCACCGGTTCTTTGACGGCCGGTTCGGGGTGATGGAATCTGTCCCTGGTTGCCGTTGCTCGTTTCATTGCCTACACCTCCTCAGGCATCAAAGTAGATTAGCATCCGATTTGGCTGCCTGTCAAGCAATGAAGCAAAAGAACTGTACCAAGTGTGTTAAGTGGGTGTTAAATCGAGAATTACGAGTGGAGAGCCACAAGGGCTATAATTAGAGCACATTCTCCGCGAAAGGCCACGGTGATGACTGAAGAGAATCCGATGGAGCAGGCGGTTATCGACGCGCTGCGCCGGGTTAAGGACCCGGAGCTGAACCGCGACCTCGTGTCGCTAGACATGGTGCATGACGTCGAGGTGAAGGACGGCGAGGTGTCGCTGCGCATCGTTTTGACGACGCCGGCCTGCCCTCTGCGCGACGCGATCGAGGCCGACGTGAAGGGGGCGTTGAAGGCGGTGCCGGGCGTCAAGTCGGTGAAGGTGGCGATGGACTCCGACGTGCGCGCTTTCGCCGGCAGGGGCGGTCCGCAAGCGATACCGGGCGTGCGGAACGTCATCGCCGTCGCCAGCAACAAGGGCGGCGTCGGCAAGACGACCGTCGCCGTGAACCTGGCGGTCGCGCTGGCGAAGGCGGGCGCCCGCGTCGGGCTGCTGGACGCCGACGTAACGGGCCCGAACGTGCCGCTGATGATGGGCCTTCCTTCGGGCTTCCTCAGCGAGTCCGGCCAGCCGCTGGTCCCCATCGATCGGTACGGCGTCAAGGTCTGCTCGCTAGGGTTCATCCTTCCGAAGGCGTCGGCGGTGATCTGGCGAGGGCCGCTAATCGACAAGGCGATACGGGAGCTGCTGCACGAGTTGGACTGGGGTGAGCTGGACTACCTGCTGGTGGACCTGCCTCCGGGCACGAGCGACGCGTCGCTGGGCGTGGCGCAATCGGTGCCCCTGTCGGGCGTGATTATCGTTACGACGCCGCAGGAAGTTTCGCTGGAGGACGCCAGCAAGGCGGTGACCATGTTCAGCCGTGTCGATGCGCCGATTCTGGGGGTCATTGAGAACATGAGCTACTTCGTCTGCGCGCACTGCGGCGAGCGCACGGACATCTTCGGGCACGGCGGCGGCCGGACAATTGCCGACGAGCTGGGGCTGGAGTTCTTGGGCGAGATACCAATCGACCTGGAGACGCGCACGGCGGCGGACGGCGGCCTGCCGATTGTCGACTCGGCGCCCGATTCGCCGGCGGCAAAGGTGTTCACGGAGCTGGCGGAGAAGGTTGCCGCGCGCTGCGCCGTCGCGCAATACGCGGAGGAGTCCAAACCTTAGAGGGGCCCGCGTTCGCTAGATGTTGCCCTTGTTCGCCCAGCTCTGGAACTCAGCCATGTTGAAAACATATAGCAGGTTCTGGCCGCCTGCTTGGTTCCTGATCCAACGCTCTGCCCCCTTCTTATAGCCTCCTCCGTCCAGCAGCAGGATGGTCGGATAGCAGTAGCAGTTCTGGATGTTCAAGAGCAGGTAGGGGTATTTCTCGTCGACGGAGCCGCCTGCCTGCTGCCACTTCGCTTCAATGATAAGGCAGTCCGGCCACCGTTGAGGATGGTAGATGGCGAAATCGGCAAAGATAGCTGTGCCGTAGATGCTCGTACCAGCATGAAACTGTCTTGTGTAGATGGGTTGTTCGTTGTAGATAGCCGGCTTGAATTGCTTGGGTGTCACCCGGACGTAGCCGGCGGTCACGAGGCGATGCTCTACAAACCCTTCGAGAGAGCCGCCCGTGTAGTTCGCCTGAGTACCGCCGCTAATTACCATGGCTTAGTAAGTTGTGATAACTAGTTCATCGATCGGTCCCCGCATTGTGGGCTTACAATTGACGAAGCGAGGAGCCTGGACCGTAGCCATCCTGAAGACCGAGTGGCTGTAGAGCTCACGGATAAAGGCGGTGTCAGAGTTCGACACCATCACGTAAACGCCCTGAGTGTGGAGACGCAGCGCGTAGTCCCTCAATCTGGTCTGATCTTCTTCGGAGAAATCCGCCCTCGTGTACTGGGTGAAGGATGCCGTGTCTCCGATCGGTTGATAGGGCGGATCGCAGTAGACGAAATCTCCAGCCTGGGCGTCAATACCTTCGAAGTCTCTGTACTCGATACGGGCAACTTGGAGGGCCTCATGGCACGCCATGATGTTGTCCGCGTCATAGATGTTCGGAGCGGCATATCTGCCCATGGGGACATTGAACTGGCCACTTCTGTTGACCCGGTAGAGCCCGTTGTAGCAAGTCTTGTTTAAGTAGATGAAGCGAGCGGCGATCTTGATGGGGTCCTGCAGGTGGTGTTGCCCACGAATGCGGTAGTAGTAGTTCCTGCTGTGGCGGCGCGCGTGTTCCTCCAACTGGCCTATGAGGTTGTCGGGATCTTTCCTGATGACATTGTAGGTGGTGACCAGGTCAAGGTTGCAGTCAGACAGGAGGCCGTTACCAATTCGGTCCGCCGTAGCAAAGAAGAGCGCCCCGCCGCCCAGGAAAGGTTCAAAGTAGCTACCGAAGGTAGCCGGCAGGCGAGCCATCAGTTGAACCAGCAGCGTTCGCTTGCCACCGGCCCATTTTACGAATGGCGCTGGGCTCCGATCAGCACCCCGCCGTCGCCGAGGCGAGTCCGGCGGCGGTGGAGCGGGGAACGCCTGTACCGCATCTCCAAAGTCGGAGTCTTGTGCAACCAGTTGTCGTCTGGTGGAAGGCATGAGCTGCTCGGCAAACTACCACAAATCTTATGCCGCTGACACTACCAGGAAACAGGAACTCGCTCAACTACTTTAGCGGTTTCTTTCGACCCGATTCTGAGGGGACCCGCATTCTGCTCCGGTGGGCACAGCTATTCCGGCTTCTGGCGCGCGAGCTCCCGCTGGTACGCTTTCCACGACGGGCAGACCTTCGTGTGCCAGCGCCAGATGCGCGCCATGAACGTCTTCGGGTTCTCCTCCGACCGCTTTCGCCAGGGACAGTCCGCACACTTCGATGCCATGATAAGCCTTCCTCCTGAGGCGGATCTTCGACCCTCCTGAGGCGGGTCTTCGACCTTAGAAAACGTCGAGCAGCCCGAAGCGCGGGCCGTCGCGACAGACTTGCCGCGTGCCCTTACGCGTCTCCACTGCGCAACCGTAGCACAGGCCGGTACCGCAGGCCATCGGCGTCTCCAGCAGCACCTGCACCGACGTTCGAGAGCGCGTTCGCCGCACGACTTCGGCCATCGACTCGTACATGGCATGCGGCCCGCAGGCAAACGCCTGGTCCGCGCGCGGCAGGCGCTCTTCGAAGAGTCGCGTCGCCAGGCCGGCGTGCCCCGCGGAGCCGTCCTCCGTTACCAAGACGACCTCGACTTGCGGCGGCAGCAGGCTCTTCGGCGGCAGCAGCGCGGCGGTGCGGGCGCCGATGACTAACGTCACGTTCTTCCCCTTCGAGACCGAGTCCTCCGCCAGCCAGACGAGCGGCGCAACACCCATGCCGCCAGCGACGAGCAGGAGGTTCCGGGCGCTGGGCTGGACGCTGAAGCCGCGGCCGAGGGGGCCCCAGAGCAGGAGCTCCGAGTCCACCGGCTTCCGCGACAGCATAGCCGTCACGCGGCCGCGCGCCTCGTAGAGAATGCCGACTTCGCCGCCAGGCCGGACGCTATGGTAGCTCATGGGCCGCGGCAACAGGGGGTCGCTGCCGGCGTTGAGTCGCAACATCAGGAAGCGGCCGGGCGACGCGCTGCGGACAAGCGAGGGCGCGTTGAACCACGTCAGATACGTCGAGCCGAAGAGGCGCTCGGTGCTGACGATTCGGCCCTTCGCGACCTTCATTGCGCCGGCGCGTCCTTTCGGGGGCCATGCCTATCGGCGGGCAGGCCGTCGCGGCGAAGGTAAAGACGCAGCGGCTGCACGTTGTACGGCCGGCTTCCCGCGGGCGTTGGGCGGCTCTGCACGAGAAGCGCGCGCACGGCCGCTCGGGCGGTGTCCAGCGACGTGAAGCAGGGGATGCGCTTTTCGACGGCGGCGCGCCGGATCTGGAAGCCGTCGCGCATGGCGGACGGCCCGCCGCCTTCCGGCGTGTTGATGACGCAATCGACCTTGCCCTCCTGGATGACGTCGACGACGTTGGGATGGCCCTCGCTGATGCGCTTCGTGACCTCTTCCACGTCCATGCCGAGGCCGCGGATCATGTCGGCGGTGCCTTCGGTGGCGTAGAGGCGGAAGCGCGCCTGCGCCAGCTCGCGGATGATGGGTAGCGATTCGGCCTTGTTCTTGTCGGCGATGCTTAGGAGGACGCCGCCTTCGCGGGGCAGCATGAGGTCGGCGGAGAGGAGCGCCTTCGCCAGGGCGGCCGGGAACTCCTTGTCGACGCCCATCACCTCGCCGGTCGACTTCATCTCCGGCCCCAGGTAGGTGTCGACGCCGACGAGCTTCGCCATGGAAAAGACGGGCGCCTTGATCGCGACCAGGTCCTGCGCCGGCCAGAGCCCGCCGCGGTAGCCCTGCTCGGCCAGCGTCTTGCCGAGCATGACGTTGACGGCGAGTCGCACCATCGGCACGCCCGTCACCTTCGACAGGAAGGGCACCGTGCGGCTGGCGCGCGGGTTCACCTCGAGGACGTAGACGGACGAGCCGGCCGGCGAGCTGTCCGCCATGATGACGAACTGAATGTTCATCAGCCCCCGAACGTCGAGGGCCAGGCCGATGCGCTGGGTATAGTCGACGATCGTGTCGATTTCGTGCTGCGACAGGTCGAGCCCGGGGTAGACAGCCATCGAGTCGCCGGAATGGACGCCGGCGCGCTCGATGTGCTCCATGATGCCGGGTATGAGCACCTGCTCGCCGTCGGCGATGGCGTCGACCTCCACCTCTTTGCCCTCGAAGTACTTATCGATGAGGATGGGCTTGCCACCGCTGAGCTCCACCGCCGCGCCCATGAAGCGCACGAGCTCAGTGGCGTTCTGGACGATCTCCATCGCGCGGCCGCCGAGGACGTAGCTGGGGCGAACGAGGACGGGGTAGCCGATGACATCGGCGGTGTTGAGCGCGTCTTCAAGCGTCGTGACGCCGGCGCCCGGCGGCTGCGGGACGCCAAGGCCGCTGAGGAATGCCTCGAAGCGGCGGCGGTCCTCGGCGAGGTCGATTGCTTCGGCGCTGGAGCCGAGGATCGGCGTGGCCGCCTGGTGGAGCGGTCCGGCGAGGTTAATCGCCGTCTGGCCGCCGAACTGGACGATCACCGGCGGGGGCAGGTTCTCGTCCGACTCATTCTCCAGGATGTCGCGCACCGCTTCTTCGTCCAGCGGCTCGAAGTAGAGGCGGTCGCTCGTGTCGAAATCCGTCGAGACCGTCTCCGGGTTGGAGTTGGCGATGAACGCCTTGTAGCCGGCTTCCTCCAGCGCCCAGACCGCGTGCACGCTGCAGTAGTCGAACTCGATGCCCTGGCCGATGCGGATGGGCCCGGAGCCGATGACGACGGCCTTCTTGCCGGGCTCCGGCAGCGCTTCGTTCTCCTGGTCGTAGGTGCTGTAGAAATAGGGCGTTTGGGCGTCGAACTCCGCGGCGCAGGTGTCGACCATCTTGTACGCCGGCCGGATGTCCCACTGCTTGCGCATGAAGCGCACCTGCTCGGTGAGGCGGTCCGCCAGCACGCCGATCTGCTTATCGGAGAAGCCGATCCGCTTGGCGGCGCGCAGCAGGTCGGGCGCGAAGGGCTCGGAGAGTAGGCGCTTCTCCATGGCGACGATGTTCGCCATCTTATAGAGGAACCAGGGCTCGACGCCGGTGCGCCGCGCCAGCTCCATCGGTTCGCCGCCGCGCCGCAGCGACGCCATGAGGGCCCACAGCCGTTCGTCGCTGGCGTCCAGCGGGAGGTCGTAGGGCGACGCGCCTTCGGCCAGCTTGTCCGCCCACGCCGGGTCCTCCCAGAGGAGCGAGCGGCTACCGACCTCGAGCGAGCGGACGGCCTTCTGGAGCGCGCCCTCGAAGCAGCGGTCGATGGCCATGACCTCGCCGGTCGCCTTCATCTGCGTGCCGAGGCTGCGGTCGCCGAAAGCGAACTTGTCGAAGGGCCAGCGCGGGATCTTGACGACGACGTAGTCCAGCGCGGGCTCGAAGGCGGCGGTTGTTTTGCCGGTCACGGCGTTGGCGATCTGATCCAGCGTCTTGCCGACGGCGATTTTGCCGGCCACGCGCGCAATCGGGTAACCGGTAGCCTTGCTGGCGAGGGCGGAGCTGCGGGAGACGCGGGGGTTGACTTCGATGACGTAGTAGGGCGGAGCGGACGCTTCCTGATAGGCCCAGTCGGCGAGCTCCGGTCGCGGCGCCAGGGCGAACTGAATGTTGCAGCCGCCCTCGATGCCCAGGGCACGGATGATACGCAGGCTGGCGGAGCGCAGCATCTGGTATTCCTTATCGTTCAGCGTCTGGCTGGGCGCGACGACGATGCTGTCGCCGGTGTGGACGCCCATGGGGTCGAGGTTCTCCATGTTGCAGACGGTGATGCAGTTGTCGGCGCCGTCGCGCATCACCTCGTACTCAACCTCTTTCCAGCCGAGGAGGCACTGCTCCAGCAGAACCTGGCTTATCGGGCTGGCCGCCAGGCCGCCGCTGGCAATTTGCTCAAGCTGGTCGGGCGTGCGGGCGATGCCGCCGCCGGTGCCGCCGAGCGTGTAGGCGGGGCGCACGACGAGGGGCAGCTCCAGTATGTCGGCGACGAGACGCGCCTCGCCCAGGCTGGTGACGGTGGCGCTGGGCGGTACGGGCTCGCCGATATCGTCGAGCAGTTGGCGGAAGAGGTCTCGGTCCTCCGCCTTGCGGATCGTTTCCAGCGGCGTTCCGAGAAGGCGCACGTTGAAGCGGTCCAGCACGCCTGCCTCGGCGAGGGCGACCGCCAGGTTGAGGCCGGTCTGGCCGCCGAGCGTCGGCAGAAGGCCGTCCGGCCGCTCGCGCTCGATGATGCGGGAGACGACGTCGACGGTCAGCGGCTCGATGTAAACGATGTCGGCGATGCCTTCGTCGGTCATGATCGTCGCCGGGTTGGAGTTGACGAGGACGGAAATGACGCCTTCCTCGCGCATCGCCTTGCAGGCCTGCGTGCCGGCGTAGTCGAACTCCGCGGCCTGACCGATGATGATGGGCCCGGAGCCGATGATCAGGACTTTGCTCGGCTTGTCAGGCATCTTCTCTCCGAAAGGTTCTTACAGCCATCAGCGTTTCTTCTGGTGAGTTCGTTCCTGCGTCGAGGGCCCCGAGGTCACCCGCAGCGCGTAGGCGAGCGTGTAGCCGGCGCCGAAGACGGCCGCGACGGTGAGCACGGCGCCCAGATACGCCGGCAGCGGCGTCAGCAGTACCAGCGCCGCCAGCATGGCGCAGCCGGCAAGCCCGGTCGTCCAGGCGATGACGTGGCTGGGCCACTCCAGGAACCAGTCGCCGGCGAACGGAACGCCGATGAAGCCCGCCGCGAACCCGAAGGCCCCGGCGACGGCGGCGCAGACGAGCGCGACTACGAAGAAGACCGCCGCGTGCAGGAAGCGACCCTGCGCCAGGAGGACCAGCGGGCCCACGATGGCGATGACGATGAGCAGAGCCGCCGCCTCGAAGCCGAACGTGCTGAGGGTGAGGACGCCGTAGGAGAAGCGCGTCTCCACGTGCCCGCCGACGCGTCGGACCAGGGGGCGACGGCGGCGCTTGCGAATCCAGTGCGGGGCGTCCTCGTCCGCGTCGTCCGGCTCGACCGTTTCCGGCTGGTCGTCGCTATCCGTCTGCGTCTCCTTCATTGCGATGTCAAGCGTTCAGTCGCCACGCATCGAGAGGGCCGCTTCCGCTCTTTTTCCGCTCGGCGACGAGCTCCAGGAAGCGGTCAAAGAAATACGTGTTGTCGAGCGGGCCCGGCGACGCCTCGGAATGGTACTGAATTGACATAATACCAAGCTCCTCGTGGCGCAGCCCCTCGACGGTGCCATCGTTGATATTCGTGTGGCTCACCTCCATGCCGCCGCGCAACCCGTCCGGGTCGACGGCGTAGCCATGGTTCTGAGCGGTGATATAGACGCGTCCGGTCGTAAGGTCGCGCACGGGGTGGTTGGCGCCGCGGTGGCCGAACTTCAGCTTGAACGTCGATGCTCCGAACGCGGCGCCCAGCGTCTGGTGCCCCAGGCAGATGCCGAGTATCGGCGTCTTGCCGATCAGCCCCTTGAGCGTTTCGACGACGTAGCCGAGATGCGCCGGGTCGCCCGGCCCCGGCGACAGCACGACGCCGTCCGGCCGCAGCGCCAGCACATCGTCGGCGTTAGTGAGGCAGGGCACGGCGGTCACGTGCGCGCCGCGACGGCTGAGCAGACGCATGATGTTGTACTTCACGCCCAGGTCGACCAGGACGATGTGGCTCTTTGCCGCCGTCGCGCCGTCCGGCCAGTCGTAGTCGCAGTCGGTGCTGACGGTGCGCACGAAGTCGATCTCGCCGTAGCTGGGCGACTCGCGCAGGTGCGCCAGCGCCTCGTCGGGGTCCTCGCCGCGCGTTATCGTGCCCATCATCACGCCGGACATGCGCAATCGACGCGTCAGGGCGCGGGTGTCGATGCCGGAGAGGCCGGGGATGCCGTTTCGCGCCAGGTAATCGTGCAGCGTCATCTCCGACTGCCAGTGGCTCGGCAGGTCGCAGTGCTCGCGGACGACCATGCCGGTGACCTGGATGCGGTTCGACTCGACGTCGAAGCGGTTGATGCCGTAGTTCCCGGCGAGCGGATAAGTCATGACGAGTATCTGGCCGGCGAACGACGGGTCGGTGAGCGCTTCCTGGTAGCCGGTCATGCTTGTCGAGAAGACGACCTCGCCGCCGGCCGCGGTCTCCGCGCCGAACGCCTCGCCCTCGTAGGTCGAGCCGTCCTCCAGGACAAGGTAGGCCTTGTCTGCCATCAAACCTCCGCCCGATCCTTCGAGAACACCGCGTGGCCGCCGAAGATTGTCGCCACGACCTGGCCCCTCAGCACGCGACCGGCCAGCGGCGTGTTCCGCCCCTTGCTCGCGAAACGCTCGGGGTCGACGGTCCACTCCGCGTTGGGATCGAAGACCAGCATGTCGCCGGGTGCGCCGGCGGCCAGGCTGCCGAGGCCGGAGAGACCGTCATGGCGCTCCAGCCCGAACGCCGCCGCCGGCCCCGCCGTCATTCGATGCAGCAGCATCGGCAGGTCGATCTTGCCCTCGTGCACCAGCGACAGCATGAGCGCCAGCGCGGTCTCGAAGCCGATCATCCCGAACGGCGCGTCGTCGAACTCGCACAGCTTGTCGACGGGGGCGTGCGGCGCGTGGTCGGTCGCGATGGCGTCGATTGTCCCGTCGCGCAGCCCCTCGACGCAGGCGGCAACGTCGTCGGCGGTGCGCAGCGGCGGCGCAACCTTGGCGTTGGTGTCATAGGCCAGCCCGTCGGGCAGGGAGGAACTCGACATAACGAGCTCGTGGGTTAGTCTTAGATGATGTGGCGTCGCTTCGGCCGTGACGTGCACGCCGCGCGCTTTCGCCTGCCGGATGAGCTCGACGCTGCCGGCCGCGCTGACGTGGGCGATGTGGACGTGGGCGCCGGTAAGCTCCGCAAGGGCGATGTCCCGCGCAACCATGGTCTCCTCGGCCGCCGCGGGCTCGCCGCGCAGCCCCAGTCGCGCCGCAACCCAGCCCTCGTGCATGACGCCGTTGTGCGCCAGCGCCGGGTCCTGGCAGTGGTCGGAGACCGGCAGCCCGAGCGCCCGGCTGTATTCAAGGGCGCGTCGCATCAGCTCCGCGTTGGCGACGGGCGAGCCGTCATCGCTGAAGGCGACAACGCCGGCTTCCGCCAGGTCGCCCATTTCCGCCAGCTCTTCGCCGCGGCGTCCTTTGCTGACGCAGCCAACCGGCAGCACGCGCGCGGAAGCCGTTGCCGCCGCCGTGCGCTGGATGTACTCGACCGTCGCGCGGGAGTCGATTGGCGGCTGGGTGTTCGGCATGCAGCAGACGGTCGTGAAGCCGCCGCGCGCCGCCGCCCGCGTGCCGGTCTCGATGGTCTCCTTGTACTCGAAGCCGGGGTCGCGCAAATGGCAGTGGATGTCGACCAGTCCCGGGCAGACGACAAGACCCTTCGCATCGATAACCTGCGCGCCTCGCCCGTCGATGCGCTCGCCGACGGCGGCGATGCGGCCGTCCTTGACCAGCACATCGCCGACCGAGTCGACGCCGCGGGCCGGGTCCAGGATGCGCCCGCCGCGAATCAGGATTGACGCGCTCAGTTCGCTCATCCGCGTCCTCGCGATACGAGGTAGAGGAGCGCCATGCGCACGGCGACGCCGTTGGCGACCTGCTCCTCGATGACCGACTGCGCGCCGTGCGCCACGTCTAGCGATATCTCGACGCCCTCATTGACCGGCCCGGGGTGCAGGACCAGCGCGCCGGGCTTCGCCGTCGCCAGGCGGCGGGCGGTCACCTGATAGAGGTTGCAGTACTCGCGGATCGTCGGAATGAGGCCGCTCTGCATGCGCTCGAGCTGAAGGCGCAGCGTCATCACCACGTCGGCGTCCTTGATGGCGCGGTCGACGTTCGTTTCAATTTCGACGGCGGGCAACGACGGTCTGTCGCCAATCGATTCGCTGCCGCGCGGCCCTTCGAGTCCGACCGGCAGCAGCGTGGGCGGGCCGCAAACGACCACGTGCGCGCCCATCGTTGTCAGGGACCAGAGGTTGGAGCGGGCGACGCGGCTGTGGGTGATATCGCCGATGATGACGACCTTGCGCCCGCGCACGTCACCTAAGTGGGAGCGAATCGTGAACAGGTCGAGCAGCGCCTGCGATGGGTGGGCGTGCCAGCCGTCGCCGGCGTTGATGACGGAGGCGTGCGTGTGCCGCGAGGCCAGGTAGGGCGCGCCGGAGCGGGAGTGACGCATGACCAGCATGTCGGCGCCCACGGCCTGCAGCGTCAGCACGGTGTCGACAATCGACTCGCCTTTCTGGACGCTGCTGCCGATGGAGGTGATGTTGATCACGTCCGCGCCAAGCGCCTTGCCCGCCAGCTCGAAGGAAGAGCGCGTGCGGGTGCTGGCCTCGTAGAAGACGGTGATTATCGTCGTGCCCCGCAGGGTGGGGATGCGCGGGATCGGGCGGGCGAGCACTTCCTTCATGGCGCTGGCGGTCTCCATCACCAGTTCGATCTCCTCCTTCGAGAAGTCGTCGAGGTCCAGGACGTGGCGATGGCGCCAGGCATCGGGCGCGGGCGGCGTGAGGATGGGCGGCGGCTCCTGGGCGAGGACAGCCACGCCTCCGTTCGGCTCTCTTCTGCCGGATTCTCTTGCCATGGTCACCTGCCCTCCGCGGCGATGAGCACTACCCCATCACCGCCGTCTGTCTCCGCGAGACGCACCTGGACGTCGTCGCGACGGGAGGTCGGTATGTTCTTGCCAACGTAGTCAGCGCGGATCGGCAGCTCGCGGTGGCCGCGGTCAACGAGGACGGCGAGCTGGATGCGCTGGGGACGGCCGTAATCGATAAGGGCGTCGAGGGCGGCGCGAATGCTGCGCCCGGTGTAGAGGACATCGTCGACGAGGATGAGGCGTTTGCCGTCGATGTCCGTTGGTATGTCGCTGGGCTTGATCTCGATGTCGAGGCCGACGTGCGGCAGGTCGTCGCGGTAGAGGCCGATGTCGAGCGAGCCGACGGGCACCGTCTCGCCCTCGAACTCGGCGATGCCGCGGGCGATGCGCTCGGCGAGAGGGATGCCGCGCGTCTGCATGCCGATGAAGATGAGGTCTTGGCAGCCGCGGTTGTTCTCCACGATCTCATGGGCGATGCGCATGACGGCGCGGCGGACGTCATCGGGGGACATGATTACCGTTTCGGTCATAAAAAAGCCTCCCGCCGGACCGGCCGACGAGAGGTCCTCCACACGAAAGCTCTCAGGCTCAGCTTACCCGCCTGAGCGTGCATTCGCATTACCCCTTCCCGGCCTCGCCGGACCGGACTTAAAGGTTCACCTGATGTCTTAATGAATTATAGCAGCGGTCCCAGGATGTCGCAAGCGCAACGAGGGTCTTTCCGCGACGTTCTGCGGGACTAGCCGTCGCTCTCGGCTGCCACAGACGCAGCCTCGTGCGAAGGCTCTTCGCCGTGGTGCGCGCCGACTTCGTGGGCGTGCGCGTGGACGACCGCGGCGTGGCGGTGCGCGTGCTCGTGGACGAGATTGGCCGCTATCAGCAAGGCGTCGTCCTCGAGGATCGACGCCGGGGCGCCGTCGGCCAGAATGCGACGGTCTTCGCTCATCACGATTACGCGCTCGGCGATGATGGGGACGATCTCCAGGTCGTGAGTCGCCGTTATCACCGTCTTTCCCTGCTCCGCCAGCGCGACGATGAGGTCGACGAGCACCCACTTCGTGCGCGGGTCCAGGCTGGCTGTCGGCTCGTCGAGAAGGAGGACGTCCGGCTCCAGCGACAGCACGGAGGCGATGGCCGCGCGCTTCTTCTCGCCGCCGGAAAGCTCGAACGGCGCCCGGTCGCGCAGGTGCTCGACGCCCATCTGTCGGAGCGCCGCCTCGACGCGCCGTCGTACCTCCGGCAGCGCCAGGCCGAGCTGCAGCGGCCCGAAAGCCACGTCATCGCCGACCGTGGGCGAGAAGAGCTGAACGTCGGGGTCCTGGAAGACGAGGCCGATGCGTCGGTGGAAGCGGTGCGTCTCATCGAGGTCGGAGGTGATTGCGCGAATGTCGTCGCCGAAGACGCGCATCCGTCCGGCCATCGGTGCGTAGAGGCCGTCGAGCAGCTTTAGCAGCGTTGATTTGCCGCAGCCGTTCGCGCCCAGGACGGCGACCGACTCGCCTTCCGCGACGCTCAGGCTCACGCCGTCGAGCGCCACCTGACGGCGGTTGTAGGTGTAACCCACATCTTGGAGCTCGAAGACACACGTGGCCTGCTGCACTGCTAAAGCCTCCAGCCGACGTATATCGCTGCCGTCGCTGTCAGAAGGGAGACGGCCAGCAGCAGCCAGTCAGCCACGCGCATGCGGTGGTCGTCGATCGTGCGCATCTCTCCCTGAAAGCCGCGGGCAAGCATCGCCTGATAGACATCCTCGCTCATCCGGAGCGACCGGTTCATCAGCACGCCCATCGATGAAACGACCCACCAGCGTTGCTCCCGCCCCGATGTCGTCGCGACGATGCGGCTCTTCCGGGCGAGAAAAATGGCGTTCGCCGTGTGCAGGACGAGGAAGATGTAGCGATACGTCATGGCCAGCACGAGGACGAGGACGCTCGGCAAGCGCAACACGCGTAGCGACTTCAGGATGTCGGCCCATTTCGTCGTCAGTACCAGCAGGACGGCCAGCGAGACCGATACGCCGACGCGCAGGACGAAGACGGAAGCTGCGAGCAGACCGTCGCGGTGGACCGTCAGGTCGAACAAGCCGAGCGGAACGTGAAATAGCTCTCGGTGGCCGATGAAGAAGATGGACGGCAGTATGACGACAGCGCTGAAAAGGCCCACGCCAAGCCATACGCGCTTCACGAAGAGACCCATGTCGACGGAGGAGAGCGCAGCGGCGACGAGCACCAGCGCATAGAGCGTGGCCAGGACAGCCCATTCCCGCGACAAGCCGGTGGCCACGATCAGCGCGACAAACGCCAAGAGCTTGGCCCGCGGGTCGCGGCGCTGAAGGAACCCCTGCTTTCGGGCGTTCTCCTCGGAGAAGACGGCGCGCTCGATGCCGCCGGTGATATCCGCCAGCGTCTTCTCGACGAAGCCGGGCTTCAGCCTCTTGCGGGCAGCCTGAGTGGCGGCAACGGAAGCCTGCTGAACTGTCATTGTCAGGCGCTTCTCCAGTCAGGCGGCGCGCCCGGCATGAGCCAGCGGGCGAACTGCCACGTGCCGAGTCCGATGATGACGAGCATCCCCATGCCGGCAAATCCGGCGACCTGGTAGCCCACGTTCTGTTTCCATGCCGGGTCGTTGTCGTTGACCCACGGCGGCTCGTAGTCGGCTAGGAGCGTGTGGCGGGAGAATCCGATGTCGCCCATCTTGCTCGGCACGCACGCGCACTCCCTATTCACGTCGGGCAACGCGTCGAACAGGCTGGAGTCGCCCTGCGCCCGCGCTTGGAGCGCCGCCGTCACTTCCACCTGGGACGCGCTCTCGTCCTCGCCGAAAGCCCCGCCCGGTGCGATGAGTCCGATGGGCACCCAGATTATGAGCGCGACGATGAGAATCACACCCGCGCGAACGCCTGCGCCCACCACGTTCCGCAGCAGGAAATAAAGAATCGGGAGGACGAGCACTGATACGATTGCCGACACGAGCACGGTTTGGCCGGCGTCGCTCCAGGAGACCGTCGCCCAGTCGAGACCGGCCCACTGATCAAGGTGGCCGCTGCCCTTGATCAGGCCGGCTACGAAGACGACGGCCACCCCTAGGGCGATGAATGCTCCCACCGGGATCCAGGGATTGAGCGAGCGCGCCTGCTGCTCGATGTCCGCCGTCTTCTGCTGGCGCCGCAATAGGATCTCGGGGAAGGACTTCTGCAGATAGGCGAGCCCGAGCGCCGTCACTGCCGCTTCGACGAACGACGCGCCGAGCATGTGCGCGGCGAGCATCGACGGAATCGCCGTGCCGAAGCCGTAGGGGCTGTAGTCGGGGATGCCGTTGGTGCTTGCGATAAGGGGCTGGAGACCCAGCTCGACGCCGGCTAGAAGGGCGGCCAGCGAGATGCCGGCGTAGGAGCCGATGGCGGCTGCCACCACGCGACGCTGCGATAGCATGTCGCTGTTGCCGGCGATAATCCGGTAGGTGAAGTAACCGGTCATCGGCAGTACGATGGCCATGTTGATGCAGTTGACGCCGATGGCGGTGACGCCGCCGTCGCCGAAGAAGAGCGCTTGAATGATGAGGGCGACGGAAGTCGAGAGCACGGCCGCCCACGGCCCGAGGACGATCGCCACCAGCGTCGCGCCTACGGCATGCGCCGTCGTCCCGCCGGGAACAGGTACGTTGAACATCATGATGGCGAAGGTGAAGGCCGAGAAGATGGCGATGAGGGGAACCGTGCGACCGCCAATGACGCGGCGCACTCGCTGAGACGCGACAATCCAGAAGGGCGTCGCGGCTACGTAGCCAACGCCGCAGGTAACAGGGCTGAGATAGCCGTCGGGAATGTGCATGGCGTCCCTTTCGCCCTGCGTTGTGAAGCGGCGGGCGCGGCCGCTACTCTACGCGTTCGCCTCTCGACAGTCGCGACAGAGACCGAAAATCGCTAGATGGTCCATCTCGACGCGAAAGCCGTAGTCCTCGAGCAGGCGCGATCCCATGTCTTCGAGGTACGCTGGGTCAAGCGATAGCTCCGCGCCGCAGCGCCGGCAGACGAGGTGGTGATGCGGGTCGGAGAGGCGCCACTCGTAGCTGTATTCGCCGCTGCCCATGTCGGTCTCGGAGACGATGCGCAGCTCTTTGAGGGCGCTCATCGTCCGGTAGATCGTGGATACGTCGACGTAGGGGTATTCCTTCCGGACTTCAGCGAGGATCTCGGCGGCGGTCAGGTGGCCTTCGCGATGGCGCAGGATGGAGAGGATCATCAGCCGCTGCGGTGTCGGCCGCTGACCGGCTTCGCGCAGCAACTCGACGATTTCCGACTCGCAGCTCACTTCGATGCTCCTGCAACTGGTTGCAACTGCATCATATCGCGCGGCTTCCAGGCGTGTCAACCCCAGCGGAAACGCCGTCGAGGGCA
>CAWJHZ010000005.1:0-73459 GCA_963842845.1 uncultured Chloroflexia bacterium | reverse complement strand
TTTATCTCTGCTGATTCATAATATTGCTTATCACATAGTATTAATTTATAATGATTCTTACTATTAGGTTAGTAAAAAAGAAAAACCTTTTTGAAAAAAGTGTGTCTTTGTTAAAAACGATGTAGTATACTACAAGTATCGTACATGTGTTTCTCGAGGGAATTGTATGTCCTACATTGTGGTCCACAGAGACCCAACGGTAGACAACAAGAGAAAAGAATGCATGCATTTGTAGTATACTACATTTATAGTACATATATTTCTTCTTATTTTTTTAGCATATCTTCTAAAAGAACCTGTGTCTTTGCGACCACGGGTATGAACTAACCGTTATCCCTTCCAGTCCAACCCTGAAACGTATTTTATTGAGCCGGCCTCAAGAGAGCCATTGAGCCTCCCAGTATAGCGGTTAGTATTCATTTCAAGGCTTTAATCCGACCCTCAACCATTGTCAATCCATTGAGAATCTTCAAACCGGTACTCTTCACGATTAGCAAGTGCCAGGCTTGCATATGAAATAGTTATTAAGCCAGACACAGGCAAAGGTACGAGATGTCAAAGTAGCTATATAAATCATTCTAATGATATATTTTTCTCCTTATTCAACAGATAAACATAACATTTTTAAAGAAAAAGCGCATACGATGTTAGATATTATGAAACAGGAAGTTGAACGATGGAAAGAGAAATTGCTTTATCTTTTTTAAACAGCTATGTTAAGTTAGAGAAACAGTTACCAAACGATGAACGACCGTTCAAACTTTATGGAACAATAGAAAAAGTAACCGATGAAACAATTCTTCTACGCACCGATAAAGGACTTGGGGCCATACGATTAAGTGATATCATCAGCATTGTTGAATGGAGAGGGAGATAAACAATGGCTCGAAGTTTTTATCTCTCCGATGAGGAAAAGGCGTTTGTTAAACGATATATTAAAGATTTTCCAACATGGATGCGAAGAAGAGTACAAGAGGAACTAAATAAGAGTGCAGATTACTGCGAAGAGCAAATACAACTATGCCGAGAAGAAATAACAAGATGGGAAGCACTAAAAGAAAAAGCAATGAAATCAGAGGCGAATTCTGAAAAAGCGGTACAAGAACTCATAGAAAAATGTAGAGAACGACCAGATATTGACGGATTTCTAACTGGTGCATCAGGGAGGAAACTTTTGAAACAAACGAAACTTACTAAACAAGAATTTAAAGAAATATTGGAGGTTAAATGATGGAAGAAATAAAAACAAAGTGGGAATATTTTAATTGTCAAAACTGTGGCGCAATTATTGGTGTAGACCAAACAAAATGTCAATATTGTGGTAATAAACTTAAAAAACCAATAATATACGATGATGAAGTAGCATACCCCCTTATCTGTGATGAAGAACAAGGTGGTTGTGGTCGAAAAAACAAAATTCCGTAGAATATATAAAGACAGATATAAGGTATAATATGACCCGATTGTTAATTGATGAAACCATTGTTCAGCGTTGGCAATCCTTTTTTGAAGATAGGTTAAAATCTGATATTGAGACTTTCGCTACGGAATACCCTGAGAAAAAGAGCATCATCATTGATTATTGGATTCTTGATGAAGCATCCCCTGAACTCGCTGATTACACCATGAAACATCCGGTGAATAGTTTTTTCTACGCAGAAAAAGCACTCGAGCGTCTAGACACCATTAGTGATGTGAAATTAATAGATGCACATGTCCGTCTAAGGAATTTACCTGATAAAAAACAGATGAATACGATAGGCTCAAAAACAGTTGGTAAACTCATATCAGTTGATGGTCTTGTGAAACGGACAACAGAGCCACGACTACGAGCAAAAATAGCGGTATTCATCTGTCAGAAATGCGGCGCAAACATCATGGTAGAACAAGAGACAGATATTTTGAAAGAACCCGCCGTATGTTATGAGGACCAAGGTGGTTGTGCAAGGAACTCAAAATTCAGCTTCAACAAACAGCTTTCAACAATGAGAGATATGCAACGAGCAGAATTACAAGAACTCCTGGAGCGTACACAAGGGAGGCAACCAGAGAAACTTATTTTAATGCTGGATGATGACCTTGTACGGTCGATATACCCTGGTGAACAGGTAACAATCAACGGGTATATTCTTCCATCTGAGCGGAGAAAAGGACAAGAGCTTCTCACTGATTTTGGTAAAGTATTCATCGTGAACAATATTGAGAAACGGGAAAGCAAGTTCGAGGACATCAAAATAACCGATGCAGATGAAAAGAAAATACTGATGATGTCGAAAGACCCGTTACTCTATGAAAAAATCGTGCATAGCATCGCCCCCTCCATCTATGGTCTGGAGGTAGAGAAACTCGCCTTGGCGTTACAGCTTGTCGGTGGCGTAATGAAACCACAGGAGGACGGCACAAACATACGAGGAGACATCCATATCTTCCTTGTTGGAGACCCAGGAACAGCAAAATCACAGTTACTTGTCTATATCAGTAAACTCGCCCCCCGTTCCGTATTCTGCGATGGGAAAGGAAGCTCAACAGCAGGATTAACCGCCTCAGTAACAAAAGATGAGTTCGGGGAGGGGAACTGGACGCTTGAGGCAGGGGCATTAGTCCTCGCTGACGGAGGAATCGCCATCGTCGATGAGCTTGACAAGATGAACAACAGTGAACGAAACGCTTTACACACCGCCCTTGAACAACAAGAAATACATATCAGCAAAGCAGGGATAAACGCCTCATTAAAAACCCGATGTGCATTACTCGCCGCAGCCAACCCGAAAACAGGACGTTTTGATTCCTTTAAGCCGATAGCAGAACAGATAGAGCTACCGATGACCCTACTCAGCAGATTCGACCTTATTTTTCCCATCTTTGATAAACCAAATAAAGAACGAGACAGCGAACTAGCGAAACATATCGGTGACGTACACACCAACCACGTGAAGAAACCATTTTACACATCAGAAGAACTCACAAAATACATGTCATACGCACGGAGACTAACCCCGATGGTGGATGACCAAGCACGAGAGAAAATAACCGCATATTACCTTGATAAACGGTTTAAATCAACAGATAACATCGCTATGACACCACGGCAACTCGAAGCACTCTACCGCCTGTCAGAAGCATCAGCGAAACTCCGCATCTCCACAGTAGTAACAGAAGATGATGCCAACCGAGCCATAAGCATCTTCGACGAGTACATGACACGGATAGCGATAGACCATGAGACAGGGAACTTCGACATCGACATCGTAACAGCAGGAGTATCCATGACACAGCGAAACAGAATGCAGACCCTCATGCAGATAATCCAAGACATCTGTCACATCCATGATGTTGCCACACCAGAAGCAATATTAGAACAAGCAGAACGATTCGGCATCCCGCGAGGCAGAGCAGAAGAAGGAATTGAGAAACTAAAAATAGACGGCTACATCTACGAGCCGTCCTATGGAAAATATAGGATAAGGTGAAAAAATGGGTAAGAACATAAAATCAAAAACAAAGAGCGAGTACATCGCCATCGACAGAGAAATAATAGATAAAATCATAGAAGTAATAAAAGAGGATACTACCCTTGAGACTAAAATTATAGAACTAATAAAAACTAGCAATACCCTTGAGACTACACGATATGAGAATATAAAACTCATGTACAAAATAGTCCGTGAAGACATAAGAGGAATCAATTCAATATTGTTAAGAACCAATGAATTTAATAAAAAAGTTGAAAAAATATTCGAGGGTTACATGGAGAAACATACGATGCCGGAGCTTTTAGCTGAAATGGTTATTGAGTTAGACAAGCATCAAAAGAAACCAGATATAAACGCCGCCGAGGTTCAATGAGAAAATGTTTTTCTGCGAAGAATGTTTAAAAGAAATCACATCGGAAGAGAAAGATGAAAGTGAACTGAAATTCAGTTATCATGTCATCTGTAGAAAATGCCAAGAGAAAATGAGAAACATAAAAAAAATAGATAAGAGGATAAAAAGCGAGGATTGGATATGAATGAATGTCAACAATGTTGGAAGAAACGATGGGCGAAATAAGTAATAAATTAATAATCGGTGAAATAACTCACTGTCTCGCCTGTGGAAAAGAAATTCCTAAAGGCACATTTCCCCACCTCTGCCCAAGGTGCATCACATCCATACGAGAAACAGGGCATCTTCCCCTTGATGTTGAACAACAACTACTAAAAACAGGAGAAGAGGAAATATGAAGATTAAATGTAGATTCTGCGACCAGCAATGGACGATGAACGTAGGGGAAGGTAGTGGAAGTGCAATGGCAGAAATGGTGTTCTTCGAGCACCTGTCTCTTGACCATCCTGAAAAATACGCTGAACTGATGGCGAAACAAAAACAACTGGCATTAGAATATATAGAGTTAGAAAAAGAGGAACAGATATGACACAAGAAATGAAACGCTTAGCAGAACACCGTCATCGCATGGTGCAACGATATCTCCAATATGAACTCCCAAACTGTAATGTCAGCTACAATGGTGTCGAGGGTGTAGACCACATCATCTCCCATTATGATAAAAACGGGGGGTTACTGTCAGAGACATACGTTGAAACAAAAACCTGCCAGTCGATAATAAGCGGAGGCATCAACTATGACCTTACAAAACCAGACCGTCCGTATACCTTCACAATATCCCGCCTTGGGAGATTTAAATTCGATTTACGAAAAAACAAGCCCTATGCACTCTCACAGCATGAAGACCTCGCAAAAAAAGGAGGATGGTATGTTTTTATCATCGGAGCAGACGCAGGGAGAAACATCATTAATGGGATACGTGCCGACCAGTTACTATTCAAAGGAAACAATATAGTAAAACGAGTAGCATGGGGAACCATACTAAGCAAATGCTACCCTGATTGGTTGACACGATTAAAACATCAGATATATTGCACAAAAAAACAGGAGGAATAAAATGCAAGTAAGCGAAGATTTAAAGATAAGTCTCTTTCTTTTTCTCAGCGGCCTCGGGGGAACAGCAATCATATCCTATATCATTTTTGCTTTTGTAATCATACCGAGTTCTCAACCATTTTTCTTAAGCGCAATACTTGGTACAATTTTACTGATAATTACATGCAGTTTGCCTTTCTCATTGATGATAATTGGTTTATGTTCACTTATTGACATAATTATTGGAGGAATAAAATATGCAAGAAAATACCATAAAAAGTAATATCCGAGATATTGAGGATAACCTCAAGCACGTCTCGGTGATGCTGGAGACCATCGGAAAGACAGACAAGAAAACAACCATCGACATGCATGTGCAGGATATCCAGAACACAGTCATCGACATCCATGCCTCTTCTCAACCGAGTAAGGGACATATTACGGAGGCCATCATAATGAAACTCAAGTTAGATAATGAAGAAGGTGCTTGGCTCGGTGATGACCTAGATGATGGGCGGTTCTGGAGTGATGAAGGAAAAATAATTAAGAATATTCTTGAAGATGAAAACTGGGAGGATTATAACCCAAATAAACCATATGTTAGTAAATTAAATATTACAAAAGAATCACTACAACTTCTTTTAGACTATTTAAAGAAGCAAATGGAAATAAGCCCACCAAAAGATATGAAACGATATAGGCAATATAAACAGACTGGAGACCCTGAAGACATCATAAAAATAGATGAGGAATTAGATGGTGCAGCCTATAGATTAGCAGAGAGTATTACAATCAAAGTAAAAAAATTAATAAGGAGAAAATAAGAGGGGTATGATGGATAATTTTTGCTACTGGTTGTGGGGAGCAAATTTAACAGATGAGTCGGAATACGTCTAACAAAGACCGTAAGAACTGGCGAAACTCTGATAGGTGTTATAATAAAAAAGAAAAACAAGAACTCAGAGAATTTGTACAAGAAAGGGAAGAGTATATAAAATATTGTGCTAAAGCACATTAACCTTATTTTTTTTAGAAACATTCAAATATACATTATCATATATCAGCATGTGATATTATGGTAGAGTATGAATTCACATCCATAAGGCTACGCACATCAGTAAAAGACAAACTTGATACAATTAAAGTACATCCACGAGAAACCTACGAACAAGTCATCGAACGGCTCATACAAAAAGAACAAGTGGGGAACTTGAAGGGAAGCAAATGAGTTCTATTGATGAATTGGAGAAAGCGATTGAAGAAGAAGAAAGAATGACAAGAGAATTTTATGCTCGAATGCAAAAAACATATAACCGGAGAGATGGATTAAAAAAATAACAGGAGAGAAAACCATGAAAATAGATATAAATAAAGTAAAAATCAATAAAGACATATACCCGAGGACAAAACCAGATACAGAAACAATTCTGAGATATCGGATGAATGTAGATAATCTACCACCCATCCTTCTCGCTAAAAAAGACCATACTTTAATAGACGGCTATCATACCTTAATGGCTCATCGTGACGAAGGCAGGGAAGAAATAGAATATGAAATCATAGACATCCCTGAGAATAAATATTTTGAAGAATCAATCAGACGGAACGTCCGGCATGGTTTACAGCTTTCCCGTGAAGAAAAGAAGAATGTTTGCATCCGTTTATATGAAGATTGGTTGAAGGAATACAAAGAAAATGAGGCCCCATCTGGTGACGACCTTGTTAAAAAGAAGAAAGACACAGCAGAACTACTAGCTGTTAGCCAGGAGATAATACGTGGTTGGGTGAAAGACATTGTTGATAAGATTGATGATGCACGTAAGGTAAAAGCATGGGAACTCTGGCTTGCATGTTGTACTGAAGACGAAATCGCAGAAATGCTAAAAGTTGCTCAAAAGAGCATAAATCAATGGATTTCAGTAAAAAAACAGGAACTTGGAAAAAGTATAATTTTTCCTGAAATGCTGCAAATCTACAACATCTGGTCCGGCATCACCAGTGCACGAACAGAGAACGAGTACCCTGGGCGACTCCCATTAGATGTCATGGAAAACCTTCTCTATTACTACACAGAGCCTTTTAATGTTGTTCTTGACCCGATGGCTGGCGGAGGAACAACCATTGAGGGATGCAAAAAAATGTCACGAAGATATCTCTGTTATGACCTAGTTGGAAACCCATTGAATAACATATACCAGCACGACATACTCACAGGAATGCCGAAAAAGAAAGGATTAATCCCTGACCTTGTTTTCCTTGACCCACCCTATTGGAGACAAATGGACAAATACTCGAAACACCCTGAAAACCTTCAAAGCATGCCATTAGAACAATACATAGAAAGCATGGGAAAAATCATAAAAGACGCACATACGGTTCTACGAGATGAAGGGATACTCGCAATCATCGTAAGCCCGACACAAAACAAAAAGATAATCTATGACATTCAACATCAGTTCTACAACTATTGTGAGAAACAAAAATTCGATTTTGTGAACAGGATAATAGTTCCATATACAACACAGCAAGTTAGCGGAGCACAAGTTAAACAAGCGAAGGATGGGAGATATATGCTGAAATTATATCGAGATTTACTTATATTTAAGAAGGTGTAACTATAGTTTTTGCGGATAGAAATAAGAAACATTTGCAGATGTTACAACAACTAAGGGAAGATGCAATACACCATAGATATAGTAATCAGTTAATAGGCAATGAAACATTAGACATGCCATTACAAGCAAAGCACAACGACAGGACATCATGGTTTATTAGAGCAACACCTGATGCATTGGCGATTGGTTGCAGAGCGGTTTTGCTTGAATTAAAATCAAAGTTAAACAATAGAGAAAACATAGCAATAGAGCTAAAACCATTAGAATATTATAAACAAAAAGCAGAAGACATCTTCATCGTTGCTGAAACCATATTGGGTGGTGGGCTCAAATCTGCAAGGGTAATCCATGCTAAAGATATTAAAATAACATGGATACACATACCAAATAGAGCAGACAATATAAATAAACTAGAAGAATTAGAACAAAAATATCCAGACGCACACATCAAAGAACTAGATACCATTACGGCTGGAGGAGCAGGAACAATATATACATTGATAGACCCACAAACATTTAAAAAATGGATGACCTGGGATGAATTTAGAAATACAATAATATTAAGAAAAAATGATGATTGGTTCGCAGTGAGAAGTATGGGTAAACAAGATGTGATATAAAAATGGTTGAGAAAACAGTATATCATTTTGACGAAAAAGGAAACCAAACCACAGAGCAGAAAGAATGTCATCCCCGTAGTCTTTCAATCACCTCACGAAATATCGACCAGGTACTGGTATAAGGCAATCTTAAATGTAGCACACTACCAGAAACGAAGAGACCTCCAGGAGGTACATAAACTCATTGATGACCGTAGAGTAACAAAAGGGCTGGAGCTATATCGCAATAAAGCAATCATCAAGAATACAGTGACGACACATCGAGGCGGAGATGTCCATGCGGTAGTACAATCAGAGAAAAACAACTATACTATCATCATCAAAAATTATTTACCTGAGACATTACCACAGCGTTTATATGAACGGGAAGAATATATCGCTGACCTCTACGTGGATTGCACATGCCAAGACCATATCATGAGCCATTATCGGGATAACAGTGCGATGCTTTGTAAACACATCTGCGCTGTGCTCTACTTTCTCATCCATCAGTTCAATATGCCTAAGATATTTCTCACACCAGAAGAAAAAATGCTGGGGTACAAAAAATCAAATACCATTGAATTAGAAACTGACATAAAAGCATTACCTCTCATAAAATTCACACAACATATCAACATCCTGCTTCTCAAAGAACACCGTGGCATGGAATCCGCTCTCGCCCTCAGCATCCACAGAGTAAACAATGAAACCCATGTAGAAGATTATAAACCACAATGGCTCACCTACTGCGAATTACCAGACGTGATGAAGCTCATTAAAGGGATTACAACAGCATATAAAGAAATGGCATCATCAAAAGGAGTATCAGAAGAAGAAATACAGGTTACTCTACATAAATTATTCCCTATTCAAAAAAAGAAATGGTGGTGGAATTTATGGAGAAAAAAAGTAAAGAAGGATTAAGAAAACCAATGCATAGCGCATCTGTTTTTAAGGAAACAACTGCCGAACGAGCAAGACGGATTAAACGATTGCAAAAAACACGAGATGGTTTTAGCAGAAAGATGGAAGAGATACCAATACGAGCGATGAAAGAAAAACGACTTATGAGCCTAAACGATATGATAAATTATCTCATGGCATATTGTCAATATCTCCAAAGACAGCACTTTCTTCTCCATGAAGAAAACATGACGCTATATGAAAACCAGTTTTTTTTACAAAACAATTTAATAAAAACACAAAAAACAATGGAACAAATGCTTGAACGTGAAAAGAAAGCTCTCTTAATAGAAAATAAAAAACTGAGAGAAAAAAATGAGACATTAAAAAAGAATGAAACAGCGTAACTATAAAAAAATAAGATAACTTTTTTTAACCAGTAGTTGTTTCATACTATTCATGGCGAAGATTAACTATTGGGGAATCGCTGGTGCATTCATTGTTTTTGAGGCGGGGTTATCCATTGTAGCATCCAATGACCAGCGACCCGTCAGCAACATGGGGAGAATCATGCGGATACTAATAGGCACAGGCATGATGATTATATCCTGAGGTTACGGCATGTCTGCCATTAAGCCCCGTATCCCTGAGAAATCATGTCCGTTCTGCCATGTCCCTCTGCTGCATGAAGAAGTCGGCAAACTCAACCACCTGTGGGTCTGCCCTAAATGCCAACATAAAGAAACCCTCTACGTTGTAGGCATGTGGCATCCCGATATGCCCCGACACAAACCTTAACCAATGTTCACCACTGTTCTAATTTTTGAAAAAACCCATTGAACTCCCATGATGAAGACATAAAAAAGAACAGAAGTTTTAAATTCTCATGTTTTGATATAGAAATCAATGGGCTTAACTCAATTCATCAGTAGACACGGCATCGCAACCATACTCCGTCCTGTATTATCTCCAGCGACAGTAGACCCAAACAAACCATTCAACATAACATACAGCATTAAAAACACAGGGAGATACACAGATTATCTCTGGGCGCATCTTACGTTTAACGGGAAAGAACTCACAAACAGCAGATGGTCGCAGAAAATCACCGTGAACGGCACAGTAACAAAAACATATCACCACCCAGGAGTACCATTACCAGAAGCCATCAAACTTGAGGCCGGGATATTAAATGATAACAAATAGAAAAATGAGCAACCAGGAGAAAGTAGGTATTGTTTTAAGCATTGGCGCAGGATTACTCTTACTTTATTTTTTAGCAAAAAGAGTAAAAGCTGCAACTATTCTGAAAATCACTAATTTTGTTGCCACAGCGACAAATATCACATATGGGACTACAATACGATTTCAGGCAGACATAGTAAATCAAACAAATCAGGCTATAACAGCACGGGTTGAATTATGGGATAAAGACAACAACCTGCTCTATATGTCGCAAATAGCAACCATCCCCTCCCTCGGGACGGTAGAAGAAGAATTTACATTCACACCACCAGTCACGACAACATTCAGTTATCAAGTAAAAGATGACATCCACAACACATTATTGGATTATCATGATGTTTTAATAACAGTCACTTAGAGACATATTTTTTACAGAAATAAACCCTGATGCCATTATCCTCCGCACGTTTTTTATCCTCACAGTCACCTGATTCTATACAACTATCGCAATGACTCGGATGATTCCAGAGCGCATTTTCAGTCATAATCAAAAATTCTAAATACTTGACCAGTTATTTAATAATTGGCGAGAGGAAAGTAAACGGATATGATATTCTTCTTTCCTTTTTTCTCTCATTTACTCGTTTTCTTTCTCACCTCGCCGCCTCCCTAGAAAACTCAATGACCCCATACCCCATAAAATATAAATACAGCATTTGTCATTTTGACTTTGTGACGTTATGACAAAAGAATATGATATACCAACGTATGGATGCCCTTATTGTGATAAGACAGTGCGCGGACCACCAAATAACCCGAAACTCGGAGAAAGAAACCTTGAAACCCATGTAGCAACAAGCCATGCTGACAAGTTAGAGGAATTTAAAAAACAACCCATAGACCATTACATCATAGAGGAAAAAGAAGAGAAAAAAGAAAAAGAAGAACCAGAATTTCAGAAATTATCCAAAGCACCTCAGAAAATCGAAATACCCATAAATGAGTACCATTACCGGATGAATGGATAGCGAATTTTTTAAAAACACAAGCAAGTGTGAAGGACAAGTTCATCGGTTTCATGCAACAGCGCGTCCGTCTTTATAATGAACTCCCAGACCCCATGGACCTTGAAAATGATTTGAAACGCATGGATTCTGGTGTAAAAAATGACACAGAAGCATATTACATCAGACAATTCTACGAGGCAGCATTAGATGATTACCTTAACAAAGTAGAGATAGATAGAAACTATGGGAGAGGAATAAGAACACGGGAAAGAGAAAGACCGATGGACTATCAACATCGAGGCATACAAATGAGAAGAGAATATGACCCATACCCTATAGAGCCTCCACGTACATACCGGGGAGGGGGAGCAGCACCAACGACATGGATGGAGGATGAACTCATACGTTTACGAGACGACGCTCGAAAACGTGATGATGAAGACCGCAGAAGGAGAGACCAGGAAAACTCTGATTTAAAATCACAATTATCCGCATTACAACAGACATTACAAACAGGGGGCGGTGGTGGTGGCGGAAGTCGCCTTGAGCAGAAAATTGAGGCGATGGAGATGGAGAACAAACGCACACGAGAGCAATATGAACAACTGAAAGAACAAACAATTCTTGAAAGAGTACGACAAGCAGAAGAACTAATGAAAACAATGGCTCATAACACACCATCAGCAGAAGAAATAAAAACATACCTAAAAGACACAGTTGAACAATATCGGTCTCAACTCCTTGTAGAAAAAAACCTTGAGGACATGATTGATAAAAAACTCTCAAATGTATCTCATGGTCCAACACAGACAGAAGTAGACATGGAAAAAATACGAAATGAACTCGCACTTGGCGTAAAAAAACTTGATATTGAAGACAAGAAAACTGGTCAATGGGGAGATACCCTGAAAACTGTTGCTGGTACATTCGGTGAAGGACTTGGAAGAGGAATGGGGAAACTACAACAGAACGCACCAGGGCAAGAGGGAAAGCAAATTCAAAACCAATGTCCTCATTGTGGGACTCCGTTAGTACTCCCACCGAATGTCCGATATGGGGTATGCCCCTCCTGTAATGGTAAGATAGAGGTAGACCTTGAAACAGGGATAGCCCATAAATACATAGAGCAACCACAACAACAAGCATCACCACCACCACGAGTAGTACCAACACCACCATCAGATATAAGACCAGGGGAGGCGGGAGTAGAAAGCCAATGAGTAACTCTGAAAGAGCAGGATGCCTTTCAGCAGGAGGATATACTTTTTCTTTTTTTCATTTTCAATGTCCTTGTGGAGGCTCATTCACTAGCCCTGTCGAGAAAAAAGAGAGATACTATTGCCCTTTTTGCAATAAAGAGATGAAGGGTTTAAAATGACCGCTATATTATACGGACGCGAATCATGTAATTCCTGTAAACAAGCACAGACGTTACTCAGGAAAACCTCATTAGATTGGAGGCTTGAGGATGCAGGAAATCTTGACTACAGCGGGGCTGGAGAGATACCGGTATTGATTCTTGAGGACGGGAAATGGATAATAGGTTTTGGTGCTATCAATCAATATATACAGGAAAAGGAAGCCAATGAACATATTTGAAACAATAGCCATACGTGCAGCCCGTGGGTTTCTTAACGGCGCGATAGGGAAATTCACTCCAGCAGAGTTACAGAAAGCCATTGACGATAAGGAGGATTTATGGGGAGCAACCCCAGGCTGGATGAGAAGCGTCGGTGGCATCATGAAAGGAACATACGGGGATGCATTCAAGAAATATTTTGATGAACATGTTGATACACAGTTGATACTCACCTGGCTTAGTTATGACCAGCCGCATCTTTACAGCATCATCCAACCAGACCCATTCTCACCACCACAAGAAAAAGAATACCAATGGCTTGATGCTCAAGTAAGGAAAATAAAAGAGGAGATAAAAAAACTATGACCATATTCGGAAAAGTATTAATATTAAAGAAAAAAAAACAGGAATTTACACAAGAAGAAAAACAAAAGATAGACAAATCACTCCAAGATGTGAAAGAGGGAAAAATAGAACGAGTTTGGAATCATATTACTTACGTTAAAACTGATGCAGTATTTGAAAACAGGCAACATGTTATAAAGCGAGAGAACGGGACTATTGTAGGGGATATATTTTTCGTTGAAGCTGGTGAAATAGGGCCTCATTGGGCAATAAACATTGGTGGGGAGTATCTTACGCTCGATTGTCTAAAACGATTAGTAGAATACGTATCTAAATTATAGAGGATAAAACATGAGTGACATTCTCCCGTTTTTTTTTATAGAGAAAGGGGAACCAGTGATTCTTGGAAGATTAAGCATGCTTCGGTTATTTGCTTTTGGGAAAATCATTGATGTCGGATGTGGTCTAGGGACAACATTCGGCAACACCGCTACTAATTTAGATAAAATCCCTAATGAGGAAATGATAAAACTGGTGGAGAAAACAGATAAGATACTCTATGATTGGTTCAAAATAGTATTTCCTGATGGGAAAACAGCAAATTATGTACAAGCAGATGCAACAAAAAAAATACCTTTCGATGATAAGACATTTGATTGCGCTGTCTTATCAGAGGTAATAGAACACCTTGACGAAGCAGAAACCACCGCTATTTTGAAAGAATCAGGGAGAGTTGCAGATTACGTTATTCTCTCCACACCAAATGAATGGGAGTGGCCTGAAAACATCCAGTTTAATAAAAATGTGCAGAAAGAGTTGGACAAACATAAAATATTTCATACTAGAGAAACCCTCAATGAAACAATGAATAAAGCAGGGCTTAAAGTCATTTATTACCTTAAAGTAAACTGTGAATGTTTCAGTCATCATCTGATGGTCGCATCAAATACTCCATTAATGCCCATTACATACCGATGGGGCATGGGATATGGCTTAGGAAACCTAAACAACACAGGCATGCCTGTGACTGTAGATGAAATTATATCCTATATCCCTGTTCGCAGAATAAAGTAAAAAACTAAATACTCAATAAAGAATATGTGGAATCATGGCGTTTGAAGATTTTAAAATGCAAGTTCTTAATGCAGTTTTTAACCTTGCTGGCACAGTTATTCAAACTCAGTTAAAAGGGACTAGCGATAAATACGAGGAACTTCAAAACGAGTATTATGCGAAAGCATCAAAGATAGTGGCAAATGCGCAGAAAGAAGCAAGATATCAACATCCTAAAGAAGAAGAACCGGAGAAAGAGAGAGAATACATTGCAGTACCAGAAAAGGATTTAACAACAAGCAAGATTGAGAAAGGAACCGCGTGTCTCGCCTGTTCAAAAGACCATTTCAGCACCGCATCAGGGGCATTAAGCGAGGCGTTACGATTCGCACGGAAAGAAGGCATCAACCATCCCGAGGTACAAGACCGGCTCGGCATCGCATCAGATGAATTGAACATCATGGAGCGCATTGATTTATCGCCACAAAAAATGATTACACTTGATGGTCACGAAAGAAAAATAGCGTTAGAGGCATTGAATGAATCACGGGACTTACGACATAAGATACTCTCAGTGAAATCCCCTGAGGGGTTAGAGCAGGTTGCAGCGGAAGCCGCTAAAATACGGACGAAATTCATGAAAAATGTATTTCAGATGGCGATGCGTGATGGGACGGTTGATAAACTCTGCCGGAACTTCGATGGAGAAGAAAAAGAGAAATGCGTGAAAACCCTCATGGGCATCCTTGAGGAGAAAAAAGAGAGCGAAATGTATGGGTAGAATACTTGATAAACTATCAGGAATTGGTCTTATTTCTTTCATCCTGGTTTTAATGATGATACCTTGTTTCATTATTAGTTTCCTGTGGATGGCTCTTAAACCAAATGGGTTTTGGCAGACAGCAGCGATGACAGTCATATCCGTATTTCTCTATATTTTGCTTTTTATAATCGAATGGATAATCGTATGGATGGTTGATTGATGGCAATAAAAATACGGTTCCATGGGGATACAGCGACAATGCGCTGGAAGAACCCGATGGAGAAAGAATTTTTGAAGCAGCAGATGACAATATTCCGTGACGCGACACCTTTAGCTCGGATAAGCGTCAAAGATGAAAGAGGACGTGAGATGCCGAGATTAAAACCAATGCCGATGCAACCGATTCCACCAGTAATTAATCTTTGTGGGAACAGTATCCTCGCAGGAGAAGCAATAACTGTTCCACCCGCTAATCCTCTGATTGAAGTAAAACAAGAAGCATCAAAAGTAGAGGTTGTTAAAATAGAAGGAGTTGCAGAAAAATGATGAGCATTTTAGAAAACTTTGCACAAGGTTTTATTGCAGGAACAGGGATGTTTGTCGCCAGCGCGATATTCGGATGGCTTGCATTCAAAATCATGAAACCATTTATAACAAAAACCATCTCTGAGATATGGCAACAAGTAAAACAACAAGGTCTTGAATTTGAAGTAAAAATAGATGGGAAAAAGAAAAAACAATGAAACCAAAAAATCCATTTAACTGGAGAGGGATTCATCATGGATACCTCGGATTATTTTTCATGGCTTTCGGTGCATTCTTCTGGTACATGGACATCAACAATGGGCTATATGTCAGTCTTATTCCTTTATTCCAGGGTTTTCTTGGCGTAGGAACATACATCTTCATAGATGATGTGATAGAACACACCATCACGGCATCTACTCCTTTGCGCCTTCTTTGGGAAAAACTATGGAAAAAATAGAAACGTATATAAATATAGGATAGTATTCTTTTTTTTGCCGATACAGTCAGGGTGATGCTAGTCTTTCTCTCCGAAATCCTTTCATCACCTTGCCTGTGATTGGCAGAAAGGAGAGATGAGGGCATGGTGGTGAGGTTAGAAACAGCAGAGGCGTTTGTCTTAGTAATAAAAGATAATGACTACAACAAAGAAAAAACGCTCTATGACTGCCATATGGCGGAAGAAAAACATCTCCCTATGTATCTTGTAGCCCATGAAGGAGTAGACATAACGCCTCTCACTAATTTCCCCTGGAGAAAAAACGGGGTGTTTATTTACCGTTATGAAATGGACCTCATAAAAATACTGGACATTAAAATACGTGCAGATTTGAGATTTATACAGAGCATCGGAACATGAGCGAAAAACCAAAACAGAAACATAGGAAGAAAACAGATAACCAGATAATAAAAACCATCAATGCGCATGATGCAATGACCGAGCCGGAGTTATCAAAAGCACTTGGATATACAGCATCATTGATTTCTCGACTTCGCACCATGGTAAAAAAAGATAAAATCCGTTATGTCGTCATCGGGAACAACACGTCTTGCAAATATAAGTTTTTCACTGAATACTCAGGGATGAGGCTTTACTATATTGATAAAGAGCATCTTGAGGCATGGGTGCAAAACCATTTTATGTCAGATGAAGAGAAACGTGCGCTCAATATGCGGTTGAAAAGAGATTTCAAATTGGAGGGAGCATGACGAGAGATAAAATAAAAATCCTATTAAGAAGAAAATATTTCAAAAAATGGAGAAACGGTCTCACAAAAGCAAAGCAAGTTGAGCCAAGTGTAGAAGAGAAACATGCGTTTCTCACAGGGTTTAGCATGGGGTATAAGGCGCATAAGACAAAAGGTGGAGAACTCGACCCTCAAGAAGAATGGTTGCCTGATGAGGGATTCTCCCAATTAGAAGTTGAAACACTGGAGGCACATGCCTATTGAGAAAATCTGCGGCAACTGTAAAGAATTAACATATCATCTCATGTGGTGCGAACCAAGAAAAAAGCATGTAACAGGTCTTGAAACTGCATGTAGAAAATTTGTTGAGGCGACTATTGGAGATAGGTTACGTTGCTATTACTGTAGCAAGAAATATAAAAAAATAGATGAACACACATTCAAGCCGGATTGCGATTGTCTTAAAGAAGAGATTAGAGTTTCAGTTGGAGGTTATGATTTCCGTTGGAGGTAATTAATGAAGACAGCAGAAGAAATCATTAAAGAAGCAATCAATGACCCTGAGTTTATAAGAAGCATGTGTGAGGCATTTGATTTCTTCGATACAATAGCAAAAGCGTACAATACCGATAATGTGATTATTCTGAATGCTCTTATCCATGCTTTAGAAAGAAGAGTCATTCAGTTAAATATTCAGCATTGGTTTGAAAGAGTGGAGAGAGCATTAGAGGCAATAGAATATGAATGTCGGTGTCTATGAGGTAAACGGGAGAAGAACAGGTGCTCCCTTGTATGTTGAGTTGCCTGATGAGGTGTTACCACCTGGGGCAGTACGGGAGAGGGAAGAGGAAGTGCCAGGGTATTTCCATGAGTACCCACGATGGATACGATTACAGACCGGTCAAAGAAGCAAAGACGGGAGACTCCCTGTTTTCCTCTATAAGAACCAGATGGAACCATTGAATTTCGACCTGAACAAAGTCATTTCGATAAAGATACAGGCAGCACCGTACCTTCTGGTTTGATGCTCATCTTATCTACCGTTGGGAAGCACGACCATTCTACGGGCGGGTATGGCTACCAAAAAGAGTAGTGGATGCATTAAAGATTAAACCCGAATCAACCATCCTTGCTAAAATAAGAGGATATGCTTTCCCAAGAAAAAGAAGAATAACAGTTATAGAACGATATGTTGAAGTAGAGCACATGGGGAAAACCTATCCAGCGGAGGTTGTAGAGGGAAAATGGAGATGGACAATATCTGAGGATATCGCCAGTCATCCGGTGTTACTCGAGGGGCTACGAAGGAACTACATGCCGATAGCGGAATGCAACAAATATAGGGGGCGGGTCATCATTGATTTTAATTTCAGAAAACCCGCAGCAAAACTCATTGCTGAACGCATGAATTATGCGTACAGAAATCTAGCAGTAAGAAATTATACTGCGACAGAGGATGTTGAATATCCATTTCTCGCAGAATTAAGGAGCACATATTTATCAGCTATGCCAAAGATGTATTATCAACCTGAGGATAAAGTCTATGACTTGAAGTTAAGCCCGAATGGTTTCCTTCATGATGGGCGATTTATGCTCTTGCAAAATGCCTTAGAAATCACCATTATAAACATATTGGAATATTTTTTCGATAGACCAAAACCAAAAGAAGATAGGAAAATAGCCCCATATAGCAAGATGTCATGGGCTGAACATATCGGAGCAATAGATTATGTGAAAGATAAAATCCTGCTGAGAAAACGTTTCCCTGAATTTCCGAGAACACTTTACATGGATTACGAAACCGATACTACTCACCATGGACAGGAAAACGATTTTCTTACCTGCATTAAATATGTACGTGTCTTGAATGAATCATCATATAAATCTCATGAATTAGACCGATATATCTATCTGAATGATAGAATAAATGAAGTTCTAAAAAAACAGGGATTAGAAATTGATTCAAACGGTTTTGTTTGGAGATAAAATAATTTATGAAAAAAATTACTAGAATTACGTGTGACCTAGATACAAGAGATATCAAGTTTCTCATTCGCTGTCTAAAGGTATTCAAACGTTATGGTTTTACTAAAGAACTAACAGTAAAATTATCAAGTTCAGAGCACGGTTTCCATGCAATAGCTTGGTCAGATAAAGGAGTTCCGTTAAAAAAATTGCTGAAAATACGTCGAAAAGCAGGTGATGATTCTATTTCTGCTGATACAAATCTTTACTGGAAAGAAAATGGGAAATTAAAATTTACAAAAATATCCGTATTATATACTAGCTTTAAAAATGGAAACAAAATAGAGGTATTAACTGCAAAAATAAAAGAGAAAAAATGTAATAATACGAATCTTAGATTATTAATGACGCAGCCATATACAGAAATAATATGGGGTGAGATACAAGATTGTTGGTATCGTGGTGAAAAGGAAGTATATCTTATAGAAGTAAATAACGGAAAACAGATAGAAATAACAAAAGACCATTCTCTGTTTGGTCAAGAAAAAAAACAAGGAATAGCGAATAAGATAATCCCTCTTAAATTAAGTAATTTAGAGGTAGTTGCTTCCGTTGATAAAGAAATAATTGATTATGACCTTGATACTGCATTGGATATATATTTGCAATCAAAAATGTTTACCGTGCATGACAAAAAACCCTTAGAATTATATAAAATATTATGCGAAAATGAAGCAAAGATTTTGACAAGCAGGGAACTTTATAGATGCTTTAGGGAAAAAAACGGAGAAATTTCAAGAGATACATTAAATGGGTTAATGTATTGGTTTGCGAAAATAGGTAAAATAGCTTTAATTGATGAAAGGAATAAAGTATGGCGAAAATGGAGAATTAATGAAGCAATTGATGAAGCATACAAAGAAAAAATAATGAAAGAATTAAAAAATCTTCTAACATTTTGTGGTTTATGGCTTGCTGATGGTTGTTACGACGGACCACAGATACACATATCAACAGGTGGAAACAAGGAAATTATAAATTGGATTAAAGATTTTTGTAATAAAAGACAAAACATATATAGAAAATCAATAAAAATAAATGAATCAAGATTTAGAAAGGGAGATGTGATATTTTCATCTTTTTATCTCGTTGGAATAATGAAACAACTTGGATTCAACGGTTATTCAGATTCAAAAAAAATACCATCATTTGTATATGTTTTACCAAATGAATATATAGCTTGCTTATTAAAAGGATATTTTAGCGGAGATGGTTGTTTAACTTTTAGCCATAAACAATCAGTTATTACAGCATGTTCAATTTCTAAGGAATTAATTTATGGAATTAAAACATTGTTATCTAAACTGGGTATCGAATCAAATATAAATCATCGAAAACAATCTGGTGGTTTCAATGGTGGTTTCAATCAATCACCAAAAGAGATATATACCTTAACTATAGAACAAAGAAATTCTGTAAAAAAATTTTTACAAAAGATAGGATTCATTAAAAAATACAAGAGAAATAAATATATTGTCAATGGTGGAAAAAAGAACTACGATATTTATCTACGAAAAATAAGAAAGATAGAATATATTGGAAAAAAAGATGTATATGATATTGAGATAAAACCAACAGAATCTTTTGTTGCAGAAGGAATTTTATGTCATAATTCCATCCGCTGTATGCTTGATGGCAAAAGCAACCGCATGATTAACGTGTTATTCAACCATAAAACAAAGAAAAAAACAGGTCTTGTACTTGATGGCATAGTCATGGAATACGAGGTACAAGGCTCTGAGGAGAACACGAAAATATGTTTCGGGGAGGTATAAATGCCTGAGATGCAGCCCTTTATCCCATTGCGTCCTTGTGGGCATCCAGCAACTTTGGAGAACTCATGGTATGAACTTTACAACGATAAAACAATCATCGTGTATTGTCTCGGATGCATCATAGATATCATGAAAAAACACTATGGGTTGAAACCGGTGGAGACACTTACCGCTCAAGAGTTCGCAAAAAAATATTTCTCAGGGGCATTTAAGGAGGGAAAATGACGACATATCTATTCAGATGTGATGGGGTTAAATCATTAATAGAGATACGCACAAATTCATTTCATAAAGCATTACGAAAACTTGAGAAACATCTCGATGCAAAACTGGTTAACATCATAATGAAAAACCAGAAAAAATATTCCATTGAGCTAGTAGAGATAAAACCAGAGGAATATTAAAAAAATGAAAAAAAAGAAATATGAGATAGTCAGACAGGTTGTTTTAGAGCCTGTAATAAAACCATCTCAGCAAATCTCAGAAACCGTATTTTTAAAAAGGAGAAAAAAACAATGAAAATAATCATTAAAACAGCGAGTGATATTATGGTGACGGACGCAAGAAAAACAGAGCTTATAGAATCAATAGGAAAGATACTAGAAAAAGCGAATATCGAATATATTAAATTCAAGGAAACCGTTTGGTATCCTTTGTGAATGGAGGAAAAACATGTTGATATATTATGGAGACCCGACCTGCGCACCATGTCGGGAGACAAAACAGATGCTAGACCATTATGGAATAGTCTTTACATTTGTTAATGTACAGGGCGCACCAGAATATGAGAACAGAACACCAATCCTTGTGCTTGAGGATGGAACATCGCTTGAAGGGAAAGACGCAATATTGGAATGGCTCGGGACGGTAATATGACATTATATCTTCGTGAACAAGAACAGATGCGACAACAAATAAGAAGACAGAAACAACAACAGAGCCTTATCCAGCAAAAAGAACAAGCGATGATGAAAAGCATTACACAGATACAATGCCGTATGCTCCGCCATTGCCAAAACAAAGAACAATATTGCATGGTCTGTTCAAAGAACCCTCACCGCAATATGAATTATCCACCAGTGAATTACTTCAAACCAAAAGTCCCAGGATTAACAGTTTTACCATGAGAGAAAACGATGAGCTTAGGCAAAAATATATTATGAAATTAGCAATATTGTATACAATCATGTTTTTTATCGCATTTGGATGTTGGTTCATATTAGAATGGTTTGACAAAATATGACGGAGGCGAAAGAAACATCTGAGAAAAGATATTGCTACCCGTATTGCCCTTGGATGTATCTCTGCTGTTTTGAGAAAGAATGCTATTATTGGTACAGGTTTTATTGATGTTTAATAAGTTTTTCTAGAAAGTATTAAATAGAGACAATCAATTTTTCTTAAATGGTGAAGTAATGTTAGGCATAAATATAAGTCCCGAGGCTGTTGCGTTCATTGGAATACTGCTCGCCTGTATATTGCGAACAACGATACCCTATGTCTTTAAACACAAAGATGATAACACAATTAACTTCCAAGTGAAATATGTGTTATCGTTCGTCCTTGTTGTGATTGGTGGCGGGGTCGCAGCAATATTAGTATTCCCGATGTTTTCAATACCTGCAACATCGTTATTAAATGTCTTTGCATTAGCCTTTGGGTTTGGCTGGGCAAGTGACGACATCCTCAATAAAATCATTACTTGGATAACGCCAACTACATCGACAAGTTAAAAAGATGAGGATTCACCAGTGGAGATAGCACTGGTGAAATTTTTTATTTTTTAACAAAAAGTTTATATTCTGATATTGTGATTCGTTCTTGGTGAAGTAAGTATGACGAACATACAAGATGCAACCGCATCAGTGTCAATTTATGTTTTAGCGCAAGGTTTTGCTGATATAACAAATCTTGTTGCAAATCCAAACCCCTCGTTGCCAAATGCAACTGTTGTTGTAACCCCAACCATCACAAACACAGGAGCAGCAGACACCCTCTGGAGAAAAGTCTATAGGGATGGTTCTCTGGTGGATACAGTAACAGCATCAATAGGGGCCGGAGCAACATGGTCATCAGCGACATATTCATTTACTATGGGTAGTGCAGCAACAGTGATTAGAGTAGATTGTGGACATTATCTAGGGACTAGTACTCAAGTCCTTGATGACACAATGAGTGTAACTGTCGCTTATCAGGCGTATCCCTCAGCAGCATTCACTGGAACAATAACATATAGCCCAAGTCAGACGGTAGAACCAACAACAAACTGTACAATCGGTTATACAATAAAGAACAATGGTGGACCAGGAACGCTTTGGGCGGGTCTCTATGATTTAGCGACACCAACCCCGAATTTAATTGGCGGTTATGTAGAAGTAGCTGTAGCTGCTGGAGCAACAGCAACCGAATCTGTAACTGTTACAGTAAATGCTGCTTTCACAGGACAGTTGTTAGCAGGACATATTCAATAAAGCCTGAAACGTGACGATTGATAGAGGAAAAAGTATGCAATATGTCCTTGATAGCATAGGGGGCAGAAACGGAGTACAAAATTTCGGTTCATTCATGAATATCACTGACCTGGTTTCCCCATCACCAGTTGAACCAGGAACAGTTTTTAATATATCTTATACTGCAACAAACGCTGCCACTGCATCATTAACTGCATATGGAATGCTATGGGATACTGTGTTGAATCAGGAGGTTATAGGAACCTATTGGGAAGCACAAATTATAGCAGGAGGAAACAAATCTGTAGTTGTTTCATTCCCGGATGGTATCTCAGATGCATTCTTTGGAGAGATACGGGTTGGGCATATCGAAGGAGGATGCAGCGAGGGCGCAAGGGAATGCATTAATGGTTATTGGAATGATTGCATTAATGGCACATGGAATCCAACAACAGAATCATGCGCAACACCACCAACAACTGCTGGCGGGGTGATAATGCTTGCTGGATTCGGGGGTATTCTTCTATTAGGTTTACTCATGGGACGTAAAAAAGGAGAAAGAGAATAATGGATTTAGCACAAGTAGAAACATGGGTGAGACAGCTTGAACCACTCGGTCAAGCAGACACACCGTTTGATATAAAAGGAGTGGTGATGACACCACGAGGGCTCTTGCAACACGCACAAGCAAATGACGCGATATGGCAACAGGTGAAATAAAATGGAACTCATAGACCAGACGACAAAACAGATTCTACTCCAACGATTACAACAGCGGTATGAATCCGGTGATTTAAAAGGCGTATTCATGATAGGACAATATTACAGCCCTGAAGACATGATACGAGAAGCACAATCAGGGAGCACCGTGGGGGAGCAGATACTCATAGCGGAGAAGAAACTCCATGATGAGCTATTAAAACTTGGTGGGATAGCATAACTTTTTAATACTCCACAATTCATTATTTGTTTGGTGAATTATTATTCCTAAGAATAGATACGACCATCAACCGAATGTTTTTCAAGAACCACCATATTATCCTCCTCCACCCATGTATTACTTTCCTTCTAAAAAGGGAACAAATTGGGCGGCAATTATCGCTGGATTAGCAGCAGTAGGAATAGGAGGATATGTAGTTTATTGGGCATGGCAAAACGGATATTTAGGTGGAAATAAAAAAGTTTCCTGTGCATCAAATTCAGATTGTCCACAAGGTCAAATATGTGGAACAGATGGTACATGTCAGTTAGATACTAATTGTTCAAGTAATGCTAATTGTCCCACGGGTGAACATTGTACCGATGGATTTTGCGTACCAGATGCCCCCACAACAACAATAATTGGTGGACAAGCAATGGGATATTATGAAAACGTACGGCTTGGCCCTGTCGCAGGGATGACGATAACATTCACCAATAAAGACACCAATCAAACCTATACTGGTGTTAGTGATTTAAATGGATATTGGTACATAGCAAACATACCATTTGGTGTTTATAGCACTCATGCTTCAGCGGCAGGGTATTATGATACTAATTTTCCCTATATCCCTATAACAAGCGATTATCAATATCCAGGCGGATGTCCTCTACAGAAAAATAGTGCTTGTCAAATAGCAGGGGTGGATAATATGATATGGATGCCAACTGTTAATTTCACTTATAGCGGCGCAGAGATTTCAGGATGTAATATCGCTTTTGATAAACAATATACAATGAATCATTTAGAGGGAACAATCGGTGTAAATTCATGCTGGGGTTATGTTACACGCTCATGTGCTATTAATGTTGTAGATGTCTATGGGGCATCTACTCTTATATATCAGTCAGGGTGGAATGAAAACCAGAGTCAGTTAAATGTTAATGTTAATTTTACAGAAAAAAAATTAGTGAGTTGGAATATGTACGCTTGGTGCAGAACTGTCCTCCCCCCCGAATATAGTCCTATAAAATCATGGAATTTAACATTTTCAGAGAAAGTTTTATAAACAAATAAGATGATTCAAAAGAAGGTGAAGTAAAATGTCCCTCTACCCATATCTTATACCAACTACATTTGGTTATGCCTATCCCTACACAACTGAAACAAATGTCTCAGTATATCAAGCACCGAACAGTACAATACTTATAAATCAACCGCATCAAGAGACTTTAACATCAAACCGTTTTTATGTTATACAACCTGTTACCACAGGGGGGATGCTATCTCTTGCTGATGGAACAACAGTATCAGCAACAATATTAAATAGTATGATTGGGACAAAAATTGATACAGCTAGCAATGGCGCACCAATCTTCATGGGACATCCGATAGAATTAAATCAAGTTAAAAACCCTGAACAAATAACAATGACGATGATACATGGGTTACCAATTCCTATTTTTATTATTGTTCTTGTTTGTATCGTTATTTTAGTGGGTGCTCTAGCGATAATTGCAAATTCTTGGGTTCAAGTTAATCAACAAAATGCGAATATCCATGCCTATGATGTAGCTGCACAGTCACAAGACATAAAAGAACGTGAATTTATAAATAGTGGAACAGGAGCAGTACATTCTACCTATACCACTGGAGATACTTTAGAGCGACGTACATTAAACAATGGAGAAATCATTGATATCCCGTTAAATCAAGCCGGGCAGACGTTTAACCAAGCAAGTTGCGGAAAATCAGTTTGTGTACAACAACAAGGGATTGATACCACAGCGTTATATAATAAATTACTTGACCAACAAACATGGAAAAACCTAGTCAATGTAATTATTATAGGGGTAGCAGCTGTCGCTGGTATCTATGTTGTAGCAAAAGTAGTCCCTGGCTTATTAAGTAGAAAACAACAATATTATCTTCCTCCAAAACCTAGTTAAGAGGTAAAATATGCCTGATATGAGTAAAATACTTTTCATCCGAGCGAAGCGTTGTGATGATTGTTCTCCAGCGGAATCATGCGATACATGTCTCCAGGGTTTTAATGCCGTTGGACATGTTGAACAAGACGCTCAAACAAAATGGGCAACCTTTGATTTAGCTGATGAACAGGCGAACCAGGAGGCGGTTTACTCATCTATCGCTACAAACGACCCTGGCGTTATCTATGGTTTCGGTCATGGGAATAACGACCGTTTTACTGCTCAACATAGAGAAGATATTTGGAATACAAATTCCTGTGATAATCTAAATGGGAGAATGGTCTATCTTTTAAGTTGTCTTACAGCAAATTCTCTTGGCCCAATGATAATGAAAAAAGGGGCTCTCGCGTACGCTGGTTTCAATGTCGAATGGACATGGATAGCGGAGACAGACACAGATAACAATTTTATTTATGTAGACCCATATCAAGATAAATATGCAAAAGGTTTCTACGAATCAGCAAATGAGCTTATGATTGCATTAAGCAACGGCAGTTCTTTTATTGAGGCAGTTCAAGCATCTATACAGAAATATAATGATTGGATTTCTTACTGGTATCATGACAACCCTGGCGACCCGTCATCGCAGGATTGCATCATGTGGCTTGCCCATAACCGAGATGGTCTTGTTGCATTAACCCAATGTGACTACATAACAAACGAAGCGGATTGTACAGCCGCAGGATGCACCTGGGATGGAACAAGTTGTCATAGCATCGCACAGCAAAAAACATTATTCAACCCCGCAATTCTCATCCCCATCGTATTTGTTGTCGGGATTATTTATCTCGCAGTGAAAAAATAGATATACCTGATATTTTATTTTCTTTAGTAAGGTGAAGTAAAAATGGTATGCAGTAATTGTGGTGTTGTTGTTGACAACCCAAGCATCATGGGACGTGATATCATAGGGAGGTCGCAACCAGGACAAGATGTACATTATCCCTATTCTCAAGAAATTCAACAAACTCCAACTCAGCAATATACAACCAGCATGAATGGACAGACACAGAAACTTGGTTTCGATTGGGGAAGTTTTGTGGGCGGCATGATTGTCGGCGGCATTCTTGTTGCCTTATTTGCGACAGCGACAGGAAGAAGCGTCCTTGGTGCAGCTGGTCAACGAACAGCAAGTGCCATTCGCGGTCGATAAATTGAATGACAAGAAAGTTTTAAATACTGTTTAATTTATTCTTAGTATAAGGTGAAGTAAAACCAAAGGTGAAATAAAAATGCGCTTTGAGAAAAGAATTTTAGCGATGGGTGCCGGCGCTAGCGTCGGTGCAATAATGAGCCCTGTTTTGAAAAAATACGTTGAGCCAATGATTGGCACACAAGTACCATATCTCAACACACTCGGAGTCTGGGGAACATACCATGTGTTTGTACCACTTGTTACTGGTGCAGCATCCTTAGTTATCACACAATTCACAGACTGGATATCCCGAAAACATGCATTCATAAACGACTCACTTGCAATGTACGGGTTCGCCGCACTGTTCAGTTCCTTAATCACCGGGTTTGTCGAATCAACCCCTGGCGCTGGACTTAGAATGTCGACCAATCGGCAAATAGTCCGGTCGGCGGCAGTAACCCCCGTCCTGGGGAATGGAATGCAAACACCAACAGGCATCTCCAATAAAACCATCGTCGCTTAAAAAAAAAACATAGAAGGTAAAATCTATGGACCCCTATAAAAAACAATTAGCCGTGATAGGAGCGGGAGCAGGAACAGGCATCCTTGTTCCAACATTAATAGCAAAATATCTTGACCCACAATACCCAAGCATCTTCGGGTTTAGACCATCAGTGTTAATCCCGATAGCAACAGGTGGTATCGGTCTCATTGCTGCATTTTTCACGAAACTTATTAAAAAAGACAATGTAAACACATTTATCATGGCATATAGTGTTCCAGCAATCATCTACGGAATCCTTCAATATATTTGGCCTTGCGCATACGCAATGACATCACGAGCTGCCCCGATGAAAACAGTAGCGACACAAGGATATTATACACAAGTCAACAACCCGTGGTACGTCACCAGTAAAGTGCCAGGGTATGAAGGCACAGGCTTAGGGCGAGTATCATCTGGCGTTATCATCGCTTAAAACATTTCACCAATTTATTTTTTATTTTTTTTATTATAAGAATCAAGGAGACTTTCTAACTCAAAACGAATGTTTTTATCATTGCTCCGGCAGTTATTCACAAAAGAGACATATTTCTCACGGTCGACATTCGTTGGTCTCACAGTTTCAGCCATGGGGAATAATTACTTTATCACTATTTAAAGATTATGTCAAAGTGTCATTTTTTAATCATTTTTAATCTCTCTATCCAGTTGCAATTTCTACATAATACTCTAAAGCCATCTGGAATTTTTCTAAGATATTAATGTTTTTTCTTCATATTTTTTTAGATATTCAACAACAGCTTTTCTAATGAGGCTTGAGCGGGTATCAAATTCATGTTTTTCGATGAGGGAATCCATTTTTTTTACAATGTCATCAGGGAGTTTAACATTTACAAGAATTGTTGCAAATTTTTTAGTCATATTGTATAAATCAATACTATATTATTTAACTGTTTCTGTATACACAAGTAATGTATCGAGACAACAACCATTATATACTTTCGATGAAATTGTTTTTCTCAAGGTGAAGTAATGGTAAGATTAGCAATCCAAAACGAGGAATTTGCGCAAACCGACTTAACACCAGATGAGATGAACCTTTTAGTAGGTCAATGGAATGACCTCTATATCCCAAGCTGGGGTTTCGAGCGCCAATTCATAGGCAGTAAATTTGAAACCGTAAAACTATTCGCCGCAGTAGCAAAGAACGCCCTTGATGAACTCAAGTTTGGTGGTTTCAACTGTGGTAACAGTGAAATTGGAATAAGCCCAATCAGACCGGGACATGTCGGATTGGTGAATGGTGCGGTTCCCGAGGCAGATAATGTCTGGAAATGGAAGCATGACTGCCGGAAGGAAGCAAACACTGTGGGATTGGAGAACTGGATTCATAGTCCGACAACCGCAACAACCGCGTTTAACATCGCCACCACCTATGCCGTCTACCCAATGTACATCGTCGAGGAAAACGCATGTCCGAAGATACAGACAATCAAGATGGATATCGGACGTACAAACATCCTCCATTATGATGTCCGAGCCGCACGATTGCGAGACTATCAGACAGGTACAAATCTCATTCCATTACCGACAACATTCTGGTTAAAGAACATGGATGTCCTTGTCGCACTCGGATTCCTTGCCCCCGGGGTCACTGAACCACGGCTTGGTGGATTCACCATCGGACAAGGTGCTTTCCTGAACGCAACAAGCTACGCAGCAAATACTAACCAAGTTGCAGTCACAGTCACAGCCTCAGTGTAATTGGAGTTACTTAGAGGTGAAGAAAAATGGCATGGCCGATTAAAACATCAGGTGCAGTCACAAAAGGAACAGAAGAAGATGTCGTTGTCGTCAGCAAGGCGGACCTCGCATTGGTCTGGGCTGGAACAAAAGTCATCTATTCTGGTATCTGCGGTTCTAGCGATGCAGGAGCAAGCGGCTACTGGTTCGAGTCAGGTGATGTTGATGTTCAACCCATCAACGACTCAGGTTGGGGATGCATCCGTATTCCTGAACTGAGTGAGGTTCACAAGATATTTGTGACACCGAAAAACCCGAACCTGCAAGCAGCATGTGACCAGGCAACCTACGCAAATGTTGAATCAGGTATTGGTGGAATCAGCGGAAACGTTGCTCTCATCCACTATGCATTAATCCAGGGTAACAGCGGGTTCTTTATGTCCGGTGCAATGTGCTGGGCATCAGGAACGCTTGTAGCAAACTCTGGCAGAGTCGACATCATCGCATTCGGAAGTATCTACTAAGGCGAAAGCCTTAGTCTCTTTCCTTTAAAAAACACCTGTAGATATATATAGAAGGTGAAAAATACTATGATGGAAATAGAAGAAAAAGAGTTTATACCAAAAGAAAACTATACTGTGGGGCTTCTTTTTGATGAAGGATACTGGTTTGTACAGATATTGCGCAAACAGCAACTTACTAGATATAAACCATATGAGTTTATTGATACCACCACAGGGTTAGTAGCACCAATAGCCGCAGGAGGCACAAGCAACTGGCAGACCCCAACAGATGCCTCAGCAAGACGATATCTTGAGCCACGAGAAGAAGAATACATTTATCAGTTCTTCACAGGCATCTCTCCAACCCAAGCGAAAATCTATCTCCAATACACACAACGAGTAGACCGGATGAACCTTATCGTTCCACGACCGGTTCCTGGGGCATTTGGTTATTGGGATGGAAACTCCTCACTCTACGACGACCCTGCGCCAGAGACAGAACTCTGGACAGTACATGACCTCTACCCGCATTTCAACGCTGAGAATCCTCCGATAACAGGAAAATCAATCAATATCGCTGTCGCATTCTACATCAACATTTATTCTTACAAAGTCATCAGAGAAAAACCAAAGATACTGCAATATCTCCATAAAGAGAAACCAGCGCATATCAGAACAATGGGTGACGGAGACCGACCTATTAAAGCACCAAATTGGATGCTTGAAGACTACCAGCAATACATGGTTTTACCCGAGGAGGTGTAAACAATGGGAGAAGTAGAATATGAGAGACAACAAGTAAGAACAAAAGAAGGCGCATTTGTCGTCCCTCTTGATTCATTACGGTCGATTCAATATGCAACGAAAACATTCATCAGCGGAGAGTTCCCCGGCTCAGGGATATTCCCTGTAGCAAGCGGTAAAGTCGCGTATCTAAAAGAGTTCATCGTTACAAATAAAAGCGGTATTTACCCTGTTGAACTGATATGGGCTGATGCCGCAACCGCACAATCAGGTTTCCAAATATCAGGAAACGCTTACGCTGTTGATTACATCATCTCAAGTGGTCAAGCATTGGGTGGTAGCTTCATCGTCAAATTAGAACCAGCACTCGGACCATATGTAAGCGGCATCGTCATGGTAAGCGGTGGCTCACAGCTAGGCGGCACAGTAACAGCAGTCATACAAATCGACCCACAGCCATACGAATAAAATCATGGTAAGTTTTAATAACTTACCACTCTATTTCTTTTTACCGAGGTCGGAAAAAAATGGAAGAAATGGTATATAGACAAACAGTCCCGCTCTTAACGAGTACAACACAGACAAAATGCTCTCCAATAACGGGGAAAATAACACGGCTTCTTTTTCATTACCCCGCAGGATGTAACGGTTTAGTTGATGCTGTTATTCAAAAAGGAACTCAACAGATTTTTCCTTTCCCCCCAGACCCTTTAGCATTAGATGATTTCACAGGCACATTTGCAATGAACATAGATGTTGATATTAATGAGATGATTCAAGTGGTATTACTTAATCACGATGATACAAATGCACATACTATTACTGTTACGATGCATATAGATGGGAAAGGTGAAGGGGAAAACAAATGACGACGGTTGAGGCACGAGGAACAGGAAGAAAAGATTATTCAATGAACATCGAGTATATCGTAGAACCCGTCATAAGGAGTTATCAACAGTTATATAAATATTTTTCTGAATATATAGATTTCCCCCCATTAACTGATATCACTGTTGATGTTGACATACCATTAGATAGTGTTGTTTTTGTCTATGATTTTAGGCTCTGCACTTTTGCTCATGTTCTCACAGGTCTTAAAGTACAAGCGATTGGAACAGATGGAACTATTGCTGATGTAACATATGGAGCAGGATATACAAGCGTTTATCAAAACATCCCAGCAGGTTTCCCATTTTTTAAGACAATACGATTAATACTCTCCAATTATAGTGATAAAATTATTGATGTTGATGTATCCATGAATGGAATGTATACTGCAGAAAAAGAATATTATCTGAGAATAGGATGAGTATGACGCTTGTATCATCAGTTGGAACAGGTAGAGTGGATTATTCTGAAAATGTGGAGTATGCAACAGCTACAACGATACGGTCACATCAAAGAAGACATGTATTTAACCTCCCTGGTGCATTGTTCGCAAATTACTCATATGACTGGCCGAATATGGTTGGAATAGCATTGTTGCCCTCCCCCAACACCAAGTTTAGACCCATTCTATTGGGAACCAGACCATCATTATATCCAAAAGATAATCGCCACTTCACAAAGTAATAATTTAATTATTATGCAACTCTATAAATGTCCGTCATATGATGTCGCTGCGACGTACATCCCAATAAACGATGATTATTTCGGAACAACATCAGGATATGGGAGAGCTGAACTTAATTTTACAAAAGGAATAGTATATGATGCAACATTTTGTCTAATACTCGCATGGAATATGATTCTCGATAATCCATATCCAAGTTTACCACGAGGGAATTATCTTGAGACTACGGACGGGCTGAATTTAGTAGCGTATATGATTCAGGAGAAAGTAGTATATGGACTCTGATAAACTTAAACCAGATGTGAAGAAAGACAAAGAACATAATAGAGATTGGCAGAACGTAGATGGCGTTGATTTCCCGAAACCAGCAAAAATATTAGTTCGTCACATGAGAGAAAATGATGATGGTACATATATTACAACAACAGGAGAATTACCTGTTTTCATAATAAAAAGAAATATAGATAGAAAAAAAATGCCAGTTAAAAAAGGTGATTAAAAATGGTGATGATAGCTGAAGGTAGGCAGAAAATACAGTTAATTGGTGAAGGGAATATAATTAAAGCAGAAACAGTGCTGATAACGAGCGCAAGCGGTGGACAGGCGATAGGAAGTGGTCTACAGACATCAGGGTTTGTAGTCAATAATGTTGTCGTAAAAGTACCAATGATTTTTGCATCAGGCATTCAATCTCATAATTTTTTCGTGAACTCAGGGGATACTTTACGAGGAATATGGATAGGCGGCGCTACCCCATATAGACCATATATTGGTAGTGGCATTATTGCAAGTGGCAGAGGATTATTCATCGGACCTGGAGAAGAAATAAAGTTACAACCATTAAACCTCGGGTATATTCGAGCAGCAGCGGAGACAAGCGGAAGCCCTATAACATATCTCTGCGAGATGGTTCAGGTACAATCTTAAACAAACATTTATTAATGCTTTTATTATTCTGTGTCATTGTGACATAATTATGGCTTTTTGGGAGACACCAGGGGTTTTATCAGGACCAACACCAAGCGTACAAGGGGGAGGAGGCGTTAACCCCGTTCTTGGGTTAGGCATCATTCACACTGGCATCGTGACCATGGAATGGGCATTAAGTTTCAGATATCTGAACATACCATGGAACCATGTGTATTTTCATGGGAGCAACATGCCATATGATTGCTCACGGAACATGGTGGTACAGGAGATATTGAAAGCACATAACCCTGAATGGATTTACTTTATTGATACAGATGTAGTTCCCCCTCGTGATGCAGTAATTCAACTTATTCAACTGGCCAATCAGCAAAACAAACCCTTGATATCAGGATTGTACTGGGCGAAGAAACATGAGGAGACACCAATGCCATGCGCCTGGGCGAAAATAGGCGAAGACCTCAACAAAAATATGGTTAGTTATAAAAGCATTGAGAATGAGCTTAAACCATATCTTGATAAAAACGCTCTTGTAGAAGTTGATGTCGTGGGCGCAGGATGTCTTTTGATAAAAACAGAGTTATTTAAGAAACTCGATGCAAGCAACCCGAATAAACCCTATTTCCAATGGGGGCTAACTCGAAAGGATGAAAACACCGGGAAACCATTGTTGCAGATGTCAGAGGATTTCTATTTCTGCGACCGTTTAAACAGGGAACTCGGGATTAAACCGCATCTTGCGACAGCCATAAAATGTGACCATCTTTTATTCCCCGTTGGCAAACGACGGGCGTTAGACGGGAAACTGACACTATGAAGATAGCATCTGTATATAACCAATACGAATCTGGATTAAGTTTATCTGAAATATCAAAAAAAGAACACATAAGTAGACATACTTTGAAACGAAGATTCTCCGAATCAGGTTTTTTTATTCGCAAACAAGCAGACCAGACTTCATTATCAAAATTAGATTTAAGATATTGGGAAAATACAGTAGATGGATGGAAACCAAAAGAATCAGAAAATCTTTTTTATTTACTTGGAATATTAAAAGGAGATGGTAGTGTATCCATACAACCTACTAAAAATGGTTGTAACCATTATAAAATAGAACTTACTTCCACTGATAAATGTTTTGTAGAGGCATTCATTTCTTCATTAAAATCTATAGGAATCTCTCACAGTGGGTGGATTTTTACGGAGAAAAAGAAAAATGAAAAGTGGAATGATGCCTTTAAAACAAGAGCATATTGCAAAATATTTGTAGAATGGTATAAAAAAACACCGTTAGAATGGATACAAAAAAATGCAATAGAAGATAAATTTAAATTCGCTTTTATACAAGGCATGTACGAATCTGAAGGTTCTCTGCTAAATAATAACGGATGCTATGCTATAGAAATAATTAATTCAAATGAAAAAACATTATCAATGATAAAGCAATTTCTTGAGGAATTAGGGTTTCATCCAACCATCAGAAAAGCAAAACGAAAGAAACGGGAAAAAGATAAAAGCGACATCTATAAAATTGGGATGTATAGAGATAGGGAAGTGAAAGAATTGATTAAAAACATAAAACCATGTATATTAAGGAAGGTTGCAATATGAAAATAGCACTATATAGCACACAAATCTTTGCATCACATCCTGATTTGAAAGGGTATGCTGGTCTTGAATTGATAGTTGGATTATTGGCGAAATATTTTGATGACCATGGACACGAGGTACATCATTTTGCGCCTATGGGCTCGTATCAGCCACAGCATGGGTTTATCTATGCGGCAGGGCAACCAGGGGCAGTCGATGAAATCAACGCTTGGAAGATGTATATGGATAATCCTCAGGCGAAAAAAGCGTTACTTGAAGCAGATATTCTCCATGACCATTCATGGAATTATTTTCCTTATTCTCTCTACAATGAGCGCAACGGACGTATCATAAAAACACATCATGGCCCTGACCCTGGCTTCAGAGAAAAACCCGCTTTTAATGCAAATCTCTGTGGTGTTTCACAGAACCATGCGAAGAATCTCACAGAGTTTCGATGGATAAAACCAGATGGGACGTTTTCTCCCCCGATGGGATGCATATGGAGGGGCGTTCAGAACGGCATTGATTTAACAAAATACCCTTTTAAAAAAGAGAAACAAGATTACCTCCTATGGGTGAGCCGTATTTTCCCTCCAAAAGGAGCTCATCGTTTCATAGATATTTGCGATAAACTCAAGATGAAAGGATTTATCCTTGGCGGCAGCTTCGGACAAGACCCTGATTACCTCAAATTCATCAATGAGAAACTCTCAAAAAGCAGTCAAGTATCAGTTGTTGGTGAACTCGGCAAAGCAGTTCCTTTTGAGAAGAAACTCGAGATGTACCAGAATGCGAAAGCGGTCGTGATGCCAAGCGTAGAAACCTATACCGGTCTCCCAGGTCAAGCGAATCATTTCATAGAGCCTTTCGGCTTGATTGTCCCAGAAGCAAACGCCTGCGGAACACCAACCGTGGTATGCCCATCTGGTGGATGGAACGAGACAACGGTACATGGTTTCAATGGTTTTTTCGCTAACAGTGACGAAGAATTTATGTATTATATCAAAAGGATTGATGAGATACGACCAGAAGATTGTAGACGACACGCAGAGTGGTTTTCATATGAAAGGATGGCTAGGGAATATCTATCCCTATATAAGCAAATTTTATCGGGTAATACTTGGTAGAAATGTTTAAATACGTCAAACCCATTGTTTAATTAATGGGAAATAAACATTGGGAAGAACAAGAAGTAGAAACATTAAAAAAATATTTTTCTACAGCATCTTCCTATCAAGAACTCCAGAGACTACTGTCCAGTAGAACGATATCTAGCATACAACAAAAAATAAATAAGTATGGTCTTAAAAAAAAGAATAAATGGTCAAAAAAAGAAATTAAAATTTTAAGAGACAATTATCCAGATAAATATCTAAGCGAACTTATATCTCTATTTCCTGGAAGAACTATGCGAAGTATTGAGCATAAAGCGAAAAGAGTTGGATTTGAGAAATCAAAAAAATTTAACCAACGTGAGATAGAACGTTTTTCTAGATGGAGTAAAAATCCAAGAACATGGATGGCTGAAGAGATGAAAAATCTAATTGAAAATTATGCCGCATCATCTAAATTAGAATTGATAGAGTTGATACCAAATCATCGATATGCTTCAATACAAGTAAAAGCAAATTCATTAGGATTACACAAGACAAAAGACTGTATTGGAAAGCAAGCATCAAAAAATTGTACAGACCGAAAACCATGGACATATGTAAATGGAGACAATAAAACAAAGCCAGAAATTAGAATCGAGAACATTCTAAAGAAATACAAACTACCTTTTAAATATGTTGGAAATAAAAGTATTTGGATAAATGGTTTAAATCCTGATTTTATAAATAATTCCAATAATAGAATAATAGAGGTTTTTGGAAGAGCATTCCATGATAAAGATGGAGCATTCTCTCCCCCTCCAAGAAGAACTGAAAAAATTAGAAAAATAATTCTTTCAAAAGCAGGATACGAAACCCTTATTTTGTGGGATGATGAAATGAGAAAATTATCAGATGAAGAAATAGCAAAAAAGATTGAAGATTTCAACGAGGAGGATAAATGATAAAAGAAATCAACATAGGGATAGATAAAAAAAAACTGAAACAACTCCAGGATGAGAGTATTTTAAAAACCCTTGATTTTGATGTTGAAAAGATGAATAAACTTCTTCAAGAAGTAATGCGTCATCTTGCTGACGAAACTGAAAAGATATGTAAAGAGAATTTCAATGGACACCCAACGATGAAAAATCTTGTCTATGATATGGTATCAGTTAATTTTATTCTTAACCTATTAATGAGGTCACAGAAATTAAAAAACACGTATACGATTCATGTCGCTGAAGCCATGAAAATAGAGGGTGAGAAAGAAAAAACACCCTATGTTGGGGGATAAATGAAAAAAGACACAAAAGACATAATTATCGGTTTTCTCCTTGGTTTATTCGGTGGCATGGTATTAGCGACAATATTGAATTATTACGGGTATAAAAAAAAAGGATTATGTCCGTGGTGTGGAAATGAAATCAGCACTCATCACTAATTCTGGTGTGAACCAATACAGCGGAGGCGGCATCGTCAGCTATAATCTGCTGGAAGTATTAAAATCCATATCAACAGTAGAGCTTATTCTCTCCAATCAGCATTTTCAAGATGGAAGGTATTTATCTGCAATAGCGGATATAGTAATTCCCATTTATGCTCAATGTCTTGACCCTCGGCAGTTTGGATATGATGACCCTTTTTTCTATGATTACTTCGCAAATTCAATGGTACGATATAAGGATTTTGACCTAGCGATAACCTACGGATGCCCGTTCGGTGAGACAGTAAGAACCCTTAAAAAAGAATCATTCTGCAAAGTCATCTGTGACCTCGCCCCGCATAATATCAAAATCAGCAGGGAAGAGCATCTTAAATATATTCCGCATCAATATCCCTATCCCCACCTTACAAATCAATATCTTCTTGAGTTATATTTGAAACAACTACGACTTGCGGATAAAGTAATAGTCCATTCTCATTCATCAGCGGAATATATCATGAATGAGGCAAAACTTACAGAAAAACCAATAGTGATACCACATGGTTGCTATCTTCCATCTGAGATACCTGAACCACCAGCGGAGTTCATGCCAGGGTATTTCGGTAGCCTCGGGAAAGACAAAGGAATAATATATCTATTAACCGCAATACAAAAAAACAACATGCAATTAATAATTGGTGGACGAGAAGCAGCTAATTTAGAATCAAACGAGACAATTCATGTCCTCGGTGAAACATCTTTACCTGAGTTCTATAGTAAAATAAGCGTCTATGTTCAACCCTCCGTCATTGAAGGTTTTGGAATCACACCGCTTGAAGCGATGGCATTCAACCGACCTGTAATCGTGTCAGAAGGAGCAGGGATGTCAGAACTCATCACAGACGGCAAAGATGGTTTTGTCGTTCCCAGACGCGATGCTGAGAGCATACTAACGAAACTGCAATACTTCAAGGACAACCCTGAAGAAATTGATAGAATGGGGAAAAACGCACGGAAAACCGCAGAAAAATATACCTGGGAGAAAATACAAAGTCGCTACAAGGATGTTTGTAATGCCATACGTTCCGCTTACTAAAAACCAATATAGTTACATCCTCCCGTTTTCAGGAAAAACAATAGAGCTTGGGGGGGGGAAAAACCCTATCATACGCCCGAATGTCGACATTATCAAAGAGCCGACTGTTGACATCATCCATGACCTTTCATGTTTCCCCTGGCCGTTGAAAACAGGGGAGTATGATGGCGTTTTCTGTCAATATACTATAGAGCATGTTGAATGGAGAAAAACAATAGATTTCATTAAAGAAATTCATCGTATCCTGAAACCAAATGGGAGAGCCGTGATTATTACAGCGAATCTCCTTGAACAATGCAGAAGTGTGGTTGAAGAAGGAGTAAATAAAGGGACAGTTGAGCGTATTTTTGGTAGCCAAGAGTTCCCGAATTATGGTGGTTGCCATAAAGCTGGTTTCAGCCCTGAATACGCAAAAAAATTATTTGGAGAAGCAGGCTTTAAAGTAACGGTGTTACCACATCCTGTCTCCAAGACAGACATGATTATCGAGGTGTTTAAAATGCAAGGAGAAGTTTTTGAACGTGAGTATTTCGAGGACGGAACCATCGGATATAGAGAATATCGTGATTTCTGCACCCATTATTCCACAGCACGGTTTATAGCGAAATTAAAACCAGAGAGCGTCCTTGATGTCGGTTGCGGTCGTGGATATGTCATCCGTGTGCTTGAGAACGAGGGGATAAAAGTAACAGGACTTGACATTAGTCATCATTGTTGGCACACCAGAGCAACAGACAGCATGAGGGTTTGCGATATAACAATTACACCATGGGGATTCGCAAACAAAGCAATAGACCTTTGTTTTAGCAGTAACCTCCTTGAACACATACCAGAGGATAAAATTGATTCCGTGATACAGGAAATGGTACGCGTGTCAAAAAGAGGACTGCATGCGATTCATTTCACTGACCATGGGTATGTTGAGGCAGATAAAGATATTGATATAACGCATGTGACGATGAAAAACAAGCAGTTTTGGTTAGATAAATTCAAATCAATCGCCCCTGAGTATCCTATTCAAATAGAGTATCCACGGACGGTAGAATATGAAAACCCGTATCAGCAGCCACCAACATCAATGGCCCCGGGACTATGGGGAGAAAACGGCGTAATAAAATATATTGACGACCTCTATAAATTAAACATCGGGTCATACAAGAACATGTTTTATTATGGATGGGTGAACATAGATATCATTGATTTGAGACAATTTGCGGATACACAGGCATACCGTTTCAGACAAATAGACATATCAAAAGGGATACCCTGCGAGGATAACATTGTAGACATCATTTTCCATTCACATCTCCTTGAACATTTTACTAGAGTAGAAGGTAAACAGTTTCTAACAGAATGCTGCCGTGTTTTGAAGCCAGGAGGAATCATCAGGATAAGCGTACCAGATACCGCTAAAATAACACGGAAATATCTTAATGGAGAAATAAAAGAATACCGCTATGTTAATGTAGGGGTGGAACGAGCTCATGATGATGCTGAAGCACTCCATGAATTACTATATGCAAACCATAAAACACTCTATGATGAAGATGCTTTAATTAAATTACTTGAGGAAACAGGATTCAAGAACATACAAATAGCATCACCGTTTTCATCAAGGTCAAAAGTGATTCAGACGCAGACAATAAATACATTCCCGTCGCTTTCTGTGATTGTAGAAGCAGAGAAATAGGAAAAACTTTAAATGCTTTCTTTTCTATTAGATGCTGGTGAATGTAATGGTATTGATTGTTGATATACCGAAAGAAGTAAATGCTGTAAAAGAATATTTGAAACAGATTGAAGAAGAGACCATGGAACTCGCAGACCGCATTAAACTCGATGGTCAACGACGGGCAGGTTTAGAGGGTAAATTCAAAAACGCATATGAAACCCTTGATTTGATAAAACCAGAGCAACCAAAAACAAGAGTTGTTGACGCAAAAGTAGATATAAAAACAGGGATTAAGAAGGTAACTTAAACCGAATGCTTTGTTTCACAATATTCTGTTTACAATATTTTGATTTACCCTGGACTATAAAATAACTCCAACCATAATAAATAAGTTTAAAATATGTAATAATTCCTAATCTTGATTTTAACACTAAATCAAATACTTTTTTTTCAGTGAAATTTGTTTTATGCTCGGCATGAGTAAACGGTTTATTTTCATCCCCCCATTGATATTCATTTGGCACACAAAAGAGAATTGTTTTTGCGACACGTTGCGCCTCATTTAAAACATCTAACGGGTTATCTAGATGCTCAAGTATCTCAGAGAGAAGCAAGAAGCCGTAAAAACGAAGACCTATCAAAAATCAACATATCACATACTTCTCTTTTTCTTTCATCAGAGCATCATGCATCCCCCGTAAATCAAAGGAATTAGGGGAACGGATACTATTATTCCTCTCCATCATCGTAGAATCATAGAGTTTTTTACATTCCTCTTTCCCAATAGAACTTACTATATAGGGAAGGTGATAAATCATGAGTTGCTGGTCAAGAACAATTTGATAACGCATGATAACCAACCGGTCAAACAACTCGTTATCAAACCAAGAAAGCCCAATATCATATCGCTCATCGAAACCATTCAGCAAAAACCATGTTTCCAGATGAGCCACGACTGCCCCACAGGTCAAAATAGGAACAAACTGGCGCATCCCTCCTTTCCCAAGAGGACCACAAGGAAGATGGAAATACCGTTGTTTAAAAAAAATATAACTCTCCCATCGTATATCATTGCAATTCTGCTCAAGGTCAACAGGACGCACCACAAACCTATGCTGATACAAAGGAGAATAGGAATCAATGGTTTCTTTCAACCGATAAAAGAAATCCGGTTTAAACTCAATGTTATCATTCACAGCAAGACACCAAGGCCCCTCAGCGTACGCAAGACCCGTATTATGCGAGGAAAGAAACTGATACTCCCTGACTTCAGGTACGCTGCTTAGGGGGCGCATATATAACTTTATTATAACAATGTTCCAATTCCTGAAGAATTTTTTTGGTATGCTCATTATAAAAAGAATCTATAATAATAACCTCCGCATCCTTAGAAGAAGTCATAAAAACAGGTCTTAACGCCATGACATCCTCACGTATGGTCGATATGATGATTGAGAACATTTTTAGACCGCCAAATTTATAAACATAGCAACCGTTTCATGTTTGTTGGTTAGGCTTGTCCGTTCCGCAACTACCGGCACTGCACATCTCCTCACCACCTCACTAACGAGAATAGGGGGTTTTTCCTGCTTTCTCCCCCTATTCAAATAAAATAGTTCGACATCATCTTCAAATATGTAAACCAAAAATAATTTATATATCTTTTGACATTATGACAGTTTGACAAGAGGTGTGAGAAAAAATGTATGATATAACAGAAATAAAAAATCTTATCGAAGAAGCAGACAATAAAATAAAATTCAAAACAGAGACTATTCTTGAGAAATTAAAAGAAATAGAGAAAGACATCAACTCAAAATATGATGAAGCAATAAAACTATGGAAAAAAAGCGTGAAATTATATAGTGATTTTATTGCAAAAAACCCTGGTTCAAAACAGGTAAATCCACCAAGCTCAAAACCTGAAAGACCAAGCCAGACAGACATAGTAAAAGGATACATCGCTTTTTTCGAGTCATTAGAAGAATCTGAAATACTCATAGATGCTCGTTTTATAAATAACGCAATACGAGAGAGTCTTACTGGACTTACAGAAACCAGAAAGCTCCGAGATGTTTATGCATGTGCAGTATCAGGGCTGGTAGTGACAGGGAAAGGCTGGTAAATCTTTTTAGTGGATGTAGCTGAGTCAGGTTCAAGTAATCGGCCGTTAACCGATTGTACGCAGGTTCAAATCCTGCCATCCACGTAAATACATTCTTTTTTCTTACAGATAAACGTGAACTCCAACGGACCCATGCTATCTATCACAAAACCAAGAAAAGGGCAGTTCTCACATTGAGGAAACTGCTTGATGAATGCATCCCACATTCTTCACCTGTTTTTATTCTGAGTAATATCGTTGATATGTTTTAAAATTATTATGAATAGCGCCAGATGGGTTCTCAAAAATATGGTTATCTAATGCTTGTTTAATCTCAGTTACTCCTTCTTCAATCGTTCGTTTTGCCCTGAATCCAACATCATTTAGTTTATTGAAGGAAACCTGATAGTCCCGTGGCTCATTAACTTCTTTTATGAGTTCAACATTCAGAGCAGGGACATATTTCTTTATCACATCACAGACATCTCTTTTCGTATAATTCATCTTGTTATCCCCGACATTATAGACCCCTTTATGTTTCTCTTGTAAAAAGAACAGGAACGCATTTGTCGCATCATCAATATGGATATAGGGTCTCCATGAGTCATAATTGTAGACGCTCAAATAACCCGTGCTAACAGCATTTAAAACAAATTCATTAATAGTCGTATCAAACCGCATCCGAGGAGATAACCCGAAAACAGTAGCAAATCGAATTATCACCGCTGACGGGTAGTTCTTCAAAATATATTGCTCTGCATTTACCTTAGAGCGAGCATACGCATTCGTTGGATGCAACGGGCTTTGTTCATTTGCTAAAAAATGTGAAGAAACACCATAATTACTACAGGTTGAAGAAAGAATGAGTTTCTTCTTATATTTCTTACAGAGTTCAACAATATTTTTTGTACACTCGAAATTAACATCATTGAGCCGGTCTGCCATATACTCCCCTTGAGTGAATGCCAATGCTGCAAGATGCAACACCGCATCATAATCAACAATCATGCTTTTTTTTACCGAGGCGATAGAACCAACAATAAGACTAAACGCAGGGTTATAGAAATGCTGCAACAGAGATTGACCACCAAAAACAAGAGAATCCAGCACATCAACCTCGTAACCATGTTCAAGGAGTTTACTTGTCAGTATAGAGCCAATATAGCCTGCGCCGCCAGTTACAAGAATCTTCATGGTTTTTTCTCCGCTTTCACAATCAGATGCCATCCAAGATGTTTAGGTAATCCTGGCATCTTTTTTTTCCGCTCGGTAAGCGTATCTATAACAGGGTATTCAATGGAGATATTTATATCTGAAAATGCTGATACATTCCATGTTGTTGAGTATTTTAAAAGGTTTTCTGCATCCTCTACCGTATATGCTTTTGTATAAGGGCATCCCTTCTTTCCCCTCACTATATCTTGAGAGTAATTGTTCCTCTGTTAACCCCTCAGAAAAACCCCCTTTTACGATACCACGGAGATAAATGATGCTGAAATAATACAACAAACTGTCTTTATGATAAAGCATCATATATACTTTCCCATTTGGTTTAAGAACACGATGTATTTCTCTGATGATTTCCTTTGGCTCAGGGTTATGATGAATGACACCAAAACAATACACAAGGTCAAAGAAATTATCTTCATATGGTAACTGGTTCGCATCAGCTTTCCGTATCTCCTTTGCTTCGACCCCCGCATCCATAAAATTATCTGCGATAAACGCAACTGCTGTATCGGTCATATCTGTCGCATACACCTTTGCGCCATATTTAGCATACTCTATCGCATCAATGCCGACACCAGCACCTATCTCCAATACTTTCTTGTCTCTCCATTTATCAAACTCAAAGGTTTTAGCCATATAGTCCTGAAGCCCGTAGCGTAATTTTCGCATTTCTTCATAGCCACCCCATGAGTTACGGTGTTCTGTTTTCCCAATAGCGTTTAATATCTTCGTTTATGTCCATGACAACAGAATTTCGCATTTCATTAATAAAGGTTTCGTAAAGACATACAAAAGAGATATAAATAAGAATAATATTATATGAATTTATGACAAATGTGGCTTTTATCGGGATAGGAAAGCTGGGATTACCGGTTGCTGTCGCAATCGCAGAAAAAGGACACACCGTAGTTGGATACGATATCAACAAAGAGCTTATCAATAAATACCGAAGTGGTAAAACGGGCCTCTATGAGCCAGATATAGACAAAAAACTACAAGAACAAATAAAGAACCAGAGATTATTACTAACAAATGAACTCGAAGATGCTGTACGCGAAGGAGAAATTATATTCGTAGCCGTGCAGACACCACATCCGATTGAGCTAGACGGTTCGGTGCGTTTTAACCATGTGCGGAAAGATTTCGACTACACCTACCTTATAAAAGTATGCAATGATATCGCAAAAATAATCGACAAATGCGAGGAATATAAAGTAGTCGCTATAATCAGCACCGTCCTCCCGGGAACAACAATATCACAGGTTTACCCAGAAATGCAAAAACACTGCAAGAAAAAAATTGGGCACGGCTGGTCAATTATTTATTCTCCATCTTTCATCGCGATGGGGCAGACTATCGCTGATTTCACAAACCCTGAGTTCACTCTTATCGGTGAACATCAACGAAAAAGTATTGCAGGAGATATCATTGAAAAATTCTATAAAACAATTCATAATGCGCCTATATTACGAATGACATGGGCTGAAGCAGAAGGAACAAAAGTGTGGTATAATTTATATATCACACAGAAAATAAATTTTTCCAATACAGTTATGCATCTCTGTGATAGGCTTGGGGCGAATTGCGATATAGTTTCTGATGCATTTGCGAAAGCATGGGATAGAATTACTAGTGGAAAATATCTTCGTGGTGGCGGACTAGATGGCGGCGGCTGCCATTGTCGCGATAATCTTGCGATGTCATATATATCTGATGAACTAGGACTAGGATACAACATTTTCGATTTTGCAATGACAATTCGTGAGAAACACGCAGAATGGTTCGCTGATGAGATTCAGAAAGCAATGGAATCACCTGACCAACAGGTTATTATTATGGGAAAGACGTATAAAGTCGGGACCAATTTAATATATGGAAGTCCTGGTTTACTCCTATTTAATATCTTGAAGGAAAGGAATATTGAAGCAGTTTTTTATGACCCCGAAACAGACCCAGTTACCCCTGATAGGAGACCGTCAATATTTTTTATCTCTACTAACTGGCCACAATTCCGTACATTTGACTATTGCCCAGGGAGTAAGATTGTTGACCCCTGGGGGATAATTACTGATATCCCTGCTGATATAAAACTTATATCTCTTGGGAGACGAACTGCGAAATAGAAACATTTTTAAATATATATCATATATATTGCTTATATGGTTAAATTGCAGATAGATGTTGAAGAAGATGAATATTATAAGCTTCTAAAATTAAAAGGAACGAAACGGTCATGGGCTATTTTTCTCAAAGAGGAGATATTGGATAAAGATGGTGTTTAAAAAAGGTAACATACCTTGGAACAAAGGAATTTCTCATTCTGAAAAAACATTAAAAAAATTAGAACCAACTTTATTTAAAAAAGGACATATTCCCTGGATTAAAGGAAAACATTTAAACGAAGAAACAAAGAAAAAAATAAAATTAGCTCATATCGGAAAACCATTGAATCATAAATCAGATTGCATGTGTGGAGTTTGTAAAGCAAAAAAAGGAATTAATTCTGGAAAAAGTAATCCAATGTGGGGTAAAAAAGGTATAAATAACCCCTTATTTGGGACACATCATACTGAAGAATGGAAACAAAAAATGAAAGGGAAAATCCCTTGGAACAAGGGGAAAAATGGTATTTTTTCAGAAGAATCAATGGAAAAACTTAGAAAAGCAAGTTTAGGTAGAATCCCTCCAATTAAAGGAAAAACTATAGATGAATTTTTTGGTAATGAGAAAGCAGAAAAAATAAGGAAAAAAATAAGTTTTACGCATATTAACAAACCGAAATCAGAAAGAACAAAAGAAAAAATTAGCGTAGCACATAAAAATCATTTCAAAGATGATAACTATGTGAAAAATTTCTTTAGAAGATTTACTATAAAACCAAATGGATTGGAACTCTATCTTGATTGTTTGTTGCAGAATTATTTTCCTGATGAATGGGATTATGTTGGTGATGGGCAAGTAATCATAAACGGATTGTGCCCTGATTTCATTAACTGCAATGGAAAAAAGCAGATAATTGAAATTTTTGGGGATTATTGGCATAATAGAAAAAACATGAAATATTATCAAACAGAAGAAGGTAGAAAAGAAGCGTTTGCTAAATTTGGTTTTTCAACTCTAATTATCTGGGAATCAGAATTAATAAATGAACAGATGATAATAGAGAAAATTAGGGGGTTCAAGTGATTTTTTATGCTTTCTTTGATTTTTTCAAATAAAGGTGATTTAGATTCACTTCGTCTATTGAAACTTGAATCACAGAACAAGCAGATTCTTAAAGAAATCGAACTCATTATCATTGATTCACTCTGGGAACAACAGAAAGGAGAGCAGTTTCGAGACCTTGTGCCATTATTAAAAAAAGTCGTGTACGCCCCACCCAAGATTCGTTTTAACACCATGCGGTATGATTTACTCTCTGGGTATAACACAGGGCTTGCGTATGCAGAGGAACCATTTTGTATGATAACTGGCGGTAAAAACGAGTTTGCCGCAAATTTCTTTTATAATCTCATGGAAACAATAGATAACTTCGGTATTTCCGTTGCTATACGACCTGTTGAGCTTGAGGCGAATAACGGGGATGTACGATGGGTGAGTTACATTAAATTTCCTCAGCGGTATTTTATTTTACCATGTAATCCATTGGGGAGAGAAGGATTGCGAAGTATCCTCCCTATTATAACCAGTGGGTTTATCATCATGTCACGGTTTTTTTGGTATGGATTTAATGGTATTAACGAGGAGTATGATGTTGGCTGTAAATGGTGGGATAACGAGCTTCTTGACCGTCTGTATGTAGCAAAAACCCCGGTGGTTGTTGACCAGAAGCTCATGATATACCGGTATCCTCATGTCTCCATGTCTCCACCTGAGTATGGAGAGGAATGCAAACAGATATATGATAAAAAACAATGGTCTAAGGACAACATCTGGAGGGTAAATGATTTTAATTTAGCTAGAATCCATGATGAATTTATGATGACAGAAAAATATAAATATATATTATAGGGAGAAAAAAATGAGTGAACTATTAGCCAGAATAAAAAAAGTATTTTGCCGCCATGAGTGGGTTACTCATAATTTTTTTATTTATAACCCTGATTTCACGGTTGAAGAAAACATAAGCGACATTAAAAAAGGTTGGTTTTATGAAACAAAAGACTACATGGACTCCATAGGTCTTGAAGGTTTATTGCCTTGTTTTTTTCACGAATGCAAAAAATGTGGTAAAGAAACACCACCGACTATTGATACGCTGATTAAAGCAACTATTGTTGATTGGTATATACCACGATATTATGATGGTATAAATATTGAAGGAAATTACCCACAAACAACATGGTGAAAGAAAATGAGCATTAAGAATTTCTGGCAAGAACATGAACTTGATATAATGGTAATCATCGCTATTATTTCTATACTCTTATTTTTTTTATTCTATTTTTTTTATGAGGTGAAAGAAAATGGATGAGCATATTAAAACAGGAAAGGAAATCTATCGCGCATTATCACAAAATAAAGCATTAAAAGATATCCCAGAAGCATTAGAAGATTGGGTTCCTTTATCTTGGTTGAAAAAACATGAATATAATACTGTAAATTTTATTTTATCTATGGAGAAAAAAGGGGAAAACCAAATGAATCGTTATAAAGAAGCAGTAGAAAAATATGGAAACATCTGTGTTTTAGATGATGAGATAGCTAGGCAGAAAGAAACTGATGTGATACTCAACTTTTTCGATAGACACATGAAGCCATGGACAGAACGAGTGGTAGATGTCGGATGCGGAGATGGATACACACTCGAAAAACTCTCAGAAAAATACAAGGAATATGATTGTGATTTCTTCGGTTTTGACATCACAAGAGAATTGATTGACCGTGCAAAAGAAAGAAACCTTAAAAACTGTGTATTCATAGAAAAAAATGCTACTTCTTCAGAGGGCCATAGTCATTTCTATGATATTGTCTATACTCAGCGTTGCATCCAGAATATCCTCTCATGGGGGGAACAAAAAAAAGCGTTAGATGAGATACACAGGGTTCTAAAACCAGGCGGATACTACCTGATGATAGAGGCATTCACCGATGGGTTAATCAACAATAATAAAGCACGGGTGGAATGTGGTTTACCAGAATTACATGAAGCACCATTCAATAAATACCTTGATAAAGAACTGTTTTTTCAATGGATGGGAACTAAATTCACAAGCTGTGAACCAAATAATTTCCTGAGTAGTCATTATTTTGTTTCTCGGGTGCTTCATGCGTTAGTAACAAAAGGAGAACAAAAGAAAAACACTGAGTTCGTCAAATTCTTCTCCTTTTTACCACCGATAGGGAACTACTCGTCGATTCAATCATTCATACTGAGGAAAAAATGATATACGGCATCATGACAAGCAAGCAACATGCAGTGAAATTAATTAATTTCCTTAATCAATATACTCCAGAAATAAAGTATGTTGTTGGCACAAGCCAATATGGTCCGAAGGAGTTCTCGTTTGATATCGGAGTATGCTATTCATATTCTTGGTTAATTGATGAAGAAACCCTTGAAGATAAACCCTGGTATTGTTTTCATCCTGGTCCACTGCCAACATATGGTGATTGGGGGAATTACGCACGAGGGTTACATGATTTAAAAAGAGGGAAATTAAAGGAATGGGGGGTATCATTGTTTGTAGTTGATAAGGGTATTGATAGCGGAACTGTTTTACGTGTGTTGAATATTCCTTTGATGTCGGTTCCTGTTGAGGCTCAAGAGTTAGGCGATATCGGGCATTATTATCTTTTTCAGTTGTTTAAACAAACAATCAGAGCATTAGCGTTTGCACCAAAAACAAAAGAGGAGTTAGATAAACTATGTTCGAGAATGTAAAAAATGAAAAAATGCTTGAGGCACGAGGAACAGGAAGAAAAGATTACTCAATGAAGATAAAAATATGTAAAATTTGTGGGAAAAAAATACCTGATGGAGAGGAGCATTACATCCAATTCAAAGGGGAAGTTTGTGGTAGCTGTTTCGTAGAGGAACTCAAGAAATCAAAGGAGCAATGGATAAAAGACCACCCATGCCCATTTAAATATCTAAGGGAGGGATTAGAAACATGTAGACAAATTACTTACGAAGAGATATTTAAGGGTCAGTGTGTCGGTGAGAAGAACTGCCCTATCTACAACGGAGGAATGAAATGAACTACAAGAAAATGTCGTACCGAGATTTGCAGAAAGAGGTTTTTCTGCTTGAGCATGGCTTCTACGATGAAGATGTAGCGAAATTCATAGAAAAAAACCCGTCAGTTCTCCTTGGTGGAGATGTTACCTCGATTAAATATTGCATTATACATTATAATAAAACTGAAAGCAGAACATATCCTATGTTAATGGTTGATTTAAACTCAGACACACCAGAACCAGTTAGAAGTAACACAAAACATATGAATAATTATCAAGGGGAGGAGATGCTTCTTCGTGCAAGAAACGAATATCTCAAGAACAAATATGGTTTAAGTAAAAAAGGAGGAAAATAAAATGTTAGAAATGAAGAAAATCAATGAAGACAAGCGAGGGGAGATGCATGTTATCCCCCTCAGTACCTGAAAAAGACCTGATGATTTACACTACGAAAGCAGGTTGCGCTCGTGGCGGCGGATACCATCTATTGAACGATGAATATGTAGTGGTGATTGAGGGGACAGTGAACATTCTCCTTGATGATAAATGGATGACCCTGAAAAAAGGGATGTCTGTTTTCATCCCTCATAACACGATTCACATGATGGTAGCGGAGACCGATTGCATTATGATGGAATGGGGTGTAACAAAAGAAGAAAAGAACACCGTGGATGAGACAACCCGTAACTATGTAAAGTGGATGAATATGCCAGATAAGAGATGAAAAAATGAAAACAATAGATGATATCAGAAAAAGTAAGTATTTTTATTTAAATCCAATAATCGCATGGGCTATTGTAGAACATATTGATATTGATGGAAATAAATTTTATGAAGCAGACCCAATATATAATAGCTGTGTAGGGGGAACTTTATATCGCTTCGGTGAAAAAGAATTACCTGGGATTGTAATAAATACAATTCCCGCAAATAATTCTTTTGAAATAGCGGAATATGATTCTGATGAAAGTTTTTTATGTATTGATGGATGTATAAATGATTGGGGCAGAGGATTTCAAGATATTGAAGAGTTTTTAAAAGTTAGAATAAAGGAGATTGAGGAAAAAAATGAAGTACAAAATAAGACAGGTTGAGCCTGAAAATAAGAAACTGCCATTCTGGGAGAAAATATTCAATAGATATGGAACGAGAAATACAAGGTACAGGAGAAAGATAATGAAAGAGAGGGAAAATGAGCTACAAAATAAGACAGGTTGAGCCTGATATCGGCAGACGAGAACGAAAATACGTGAAAGACTGCCTCAAAAGAAGGTGGATTACTGAGGGAAAATACGCTGAGTTGTTCCTTGAGAAAATAAAGGAAATCACTGAGGCGAAATATGCGGTTCTCGCGCCAAACGGCACTCTTGCTATCTACATGGCTTTATATTCTCTTGGAATAAAAAAAGGGGATTACGTGATTGTTCCTGACATCACATTCAATGCGACAGCAAGCGTCCTCCCGTTTCTTGGAGCAAAACCAGTGTTCTGCGATGTGGACAAGGAAACAATGCAGATAGATGTCAAAGAAATGAAGAAAATCCTAAAAGAGTTTGACATCAAGGCGATAATCCCAGTTCATCTCTACGGGCAGTCTGTTGATATGGAACCTTTGATGAATTTAGCGAAGGAAAATAAACTCCTTGTCATGGAGGATGCAGCACAAGGTCTTGGCGTAAAATATTTAATGTTCAACAAACGAACCTCTGAGAAACAGGTAGTAACTAACGACCAGCATGTAGGAATAATCGGTAATGCCGGTATCTTTGCTTTTTTCTCTGATAAACACATTATCATGGGGGAGGGTGGTGTCGTCGTTACCAATGATGAAAAAACATATCTCAATCTCAAATATCTTCGTAACCAAGGGAGGATACAAAGTGGTTCTTATGAGCATGAAAAAATAGGTATGAACTTCAGGATAACGGACATGCAATGCGCGGTCGGTTACGCTCAACTCGAAAGAATGTCTGCTCTGATACAGAAAAGAAAAACCATCTATAAATGGTACGAGGATTTTATGCCTTCTCAAGTGAAAATGATGCATATAAACCTTAGAAGCAATCATGTTGCCTTACGATGTCCTATTCTGGTTGATGATAAGAAGAAGGTTATGAAACATCTTGAGGAAAACGGTGTTCAGACCCATGAAGCAATCTATCCGTTGCATCGGCAACCCTGCTGGAAACATCTGATGTACGAGAAAGACGAGTTCCCTAACGCAAACTACCTCTATGAACATGGGATTATGCTCCCGATGCACACGAGACTCGAAAAAAGCGATGTGAGATATATTTGTGATAAAATAAAAGAGGCGTTATAATGGAAAAAACTTTAAAAGATTTAAAACCACCAAAAGTCCAATCAGATACAATGCATTCAGCACATGAATGGATGATGTTTGAGTTTTATTATACACAAGCAATTAAAGATGTAAAAACATTATTGCAAGAATATAAAAAAGAATATGCTGGATACGGCCCAGGATATGGGGAAGTTGTTCAGTTTATAGATGAAGTTTTAGGTGAGGAGGCAGTATAATGTTCTCAGGTATTTATTGCGCGTATTGCAGACAAGAGATGACAAACACAACTTATTGTGAGAATCCAGATTGCCCAAGCAACAAAAAAGAGGTTCGTTTGAACATCGGATGCGGAAAAAAATTACTTCCTGAACCATGGATTAATTGCGATATTGTTTCACCGGAAAATATAAGAGTAACAGAGCAGATAGCGAAAAATGGATGCGCTTTCAAGAAGATAGATATCCTTGATTTGAAATTTGATGATTGTTCTGTTGATGAAATCTACGCATCTCATGTTCTTGACCATCTCAGCCGCAACGAAGAACTAGATAAGGCATTATCTGAATGTTACAGGGTTCTCAAGCAAGGGGGCATCTTGCGGGTCGCTGTCAGCGATTTTGAGAAGACCGTCAAAATGTACAGTGAGGGAATAGATTTAGAGCGATTATGGGGGGCTATCGTCGGTGGACACAAAACACCCTATGATAAACACGGATGCGCCTTTGATTTCACTGTCCTTCGACGGTATCTTGAGAAACACGGGTTCGTAGATGTAAAACGATACCGATGGCAAGATTTCCTCCCAAAAGGATTCGAGGATAATAGTGCTGCTGCCATCCCGAAATATGACCTTGACGGGTATCTCATAAGCCTGAATGTAATAGCGATGAAGGTTATTATCCCATCAACAAGTATCAATAATTATTGATAGTTTAATGAGAAAGTAATTTTATTGATTAGTTATTGATAGTTATTGACATATTACAATATTACATTTTTAGAAAAAAAACAAAAAAAATTGTGTAATATTGTATGATTGTAATACATTTATTTAGCGAAACCAGTTAAAACCGCATCTTGAATATATGAATCATAATCCAACCATACCATCAATAAGTAATCAGCAAAATCTTGGTCTTTAACAATCGGGTTAGGCCAAGCATCATAAACATTAAGATTATCAACGTACACATGGTCTCCAGCACTATTTTTCCAACCACATGCGATTGGTTGTGCTCCATCATTACTACCCCATACAGCAAGATAATAAAATGCGCCAGGATTTAAAATATATGGGGCTGTTAACCCTGAAGTAAAATAATCAACTTGTACGTTTGGAACTGCTACCTGACTCGTATTGCCAAGGAAATTTAAGCTATCATCATATAACGCAAATTCCCCTGTTCCAGCATTAGCCACCACTGTTGAAAGCAAAGCAGAAATGGTTACAGCCTTTCCTTTCCTAGCATCCATCTGGAAACGACCAAAACATATATTGGTTCTAAGGTCAAAACCTGAATCATGAGTTGAGTCAGTATTCCCAAATCTACCCAATATACTCAAAATCAATCACCTCTATTTTAATACATGGAATCGTACCTGAGCCGTCTGTCCAGTATCGCATTTCAGGTAAATCTTTTTGATAGACCCTCTTTTTCCAAGGTCGATATTCTGTGCCTCACCAGGCAACAACGGAGCGACAGGTTGTTTCCATTCATTCACCGCGATATACACATTATTTGGACCACGGTTCACGACATCACAGACAGTCCAATGCAAACCATGATTCGCCTCATAATCAGACGGGTGAACATCCTGAACAATATCTGTGACATTAATAAGCTCATCTGTTACCTCACCCTTTGGATTTTTAGCTATCATCTCATTTTTTATCTCTTTCAATATTTTTATTTCTTCCAAAGGTATAAGCTGAAGAGGAACAAATTTAGTATCTTCATAAAAAACGCCATTACATGATGCCTCTAATGCCACATCTTGATTGAAAGGATTCTTCGCTTTCACTTCAACATATTTTTTCACAACATACGGAGGTTTTAATATAGTATTATCTCCAAGAGAATCCATGATGTTGCTTTCAACACATTCATTATCAATATACCATGACCAACTAACTCCCGGGTAGACTTTTGAGGAGAGAACACCAAGAAAACCAACATAACCCTGAGGGATTTCACCATAGAAAACACGCGCTTCAGCGTTCGCAGAAACCACCATACTTTGAGTAGGATTAAAAACATTAGAGAACGGTATTTTTCTCATTTTCCCCACTTCATACTTGCGATAGTAACACAGGCGACACAAGCTACAATACCAACAACAATGATGCCTATTATAATCATTTTATCATCAAATAACCCGAAGAACTCTTGCGGTGTAGCTCTTTCAACCATTTTTAAATCCCCATTTTACTTTGAAAATAATCAGTCCAATCCGCTCTATTAAAACTCGTTTGAGTATGACAAGATTTGCATAAAGAAATAAGATTTGTAGGTTCATTGTTTTTTTTATTGAAATCTATATGATGCACAGAAAGAGTATAACCTAATTGTTTTTCCGTAAATTTGCATTCTTGGCAAGTATAATTATCTCGCTTTCTGATTAATTCCTTTAATTTTTTATTAAACTCGAATCCATATGGTGAATATCCTCCTCGCCAATTTGGATGTTTTTCACCAATTAAATCCCCCTCTTTAAATTCAGTTTTTGGGGAAAAATGCCTCCCTTTGAATGATTGAGACATCTTTTTCTTCATTTCAGTAGTATGTGGTTTTAAATAACCGAAATTAGGATATTTATCCCTATCAATTTTTTTATCTTTGAGCCAATTCGTTATTTCCCCAGTTGAATACCGTAATTTTTTTGTTTTTCCTGCATTTTCACCATTTTTTTTGACTCGCTCGTCAGTTTCTTTTGTTAATTCTTTGTTCCAAGGTTTTTTTCCCAGCCGTCCATTGATTTTATATAATTTAGCATGTCCTTTTTGAAACCCCATAGCAGGATATTTATTTTTATCTATTTTCAATCCTTTATTCCAAGGAATGTTGCCTTTTTTCAACATAGTATTCACGATTTAGATGATTTAGAAATGGCATATAGAGCAACTAAGGTTATAGCAATAATTGAAATTCCAATAAGGACAGGAACCCAGATAGGGATAACAGATGGCTCTGTTACCTGTTCAGTTACACATTCTCCATAATAATCTGATGGATACATACGCTGAGGCATACTTAACCTCATAAAGCATCAGCATGAGAATATAAAAAACTTTTCTATGTAATTTTTAAATACTCAATTAATGATGTTTATTTAGGTGAAGTATGCGAATGGATATTATACCGACTCCGATTACAACAACTACAGTAAGTGTCTCTGGTCAACCTGTTACTGTATCAGGAGACCACGTTTTTGTTGAAAGCGGAGTATTTGTTCAAGGTGTTTTTGATGTAAAAACAGATATCTCTGGTCAACCTGTTACTGTATCGGGAGACCATGTTTTTGTTGAATCAGGTGTGTATATTGCCTCCGGCATTTTTGTTGCTGGCACGTTTACCGCAACTGCGAATATCAGCGGTCAGCCTGTCACGGTTTCAGGGAACATTGTTGAGATTTCTGGTCAGCATCTTTTTGTTGAATCTGGTGTGTATATTGCATCTGGTATCTTTGTTGTTGCTGGCGCGGCATCAGGAACATATTCTGCCTCTGGTGTAGGTGTCGTCGTACAATCAGGTGTGTATATCGCTTCTGGTCTATATGTTGTCACGGGTGGTGGCTCTGGTACTTATGGTGCATCCGGTCAGTTTTTCGCTTCTGGTGTTGGTGTCGTTATTCAATCTGGTGCTGGCGTACTTATTTCAGGGCAACATGTTTTTGTTGAATCTGGTGTGTATATTGCTTCTGGTATTTTTGTTGTTGCTGGCGCGGCATCAGGAACATATTCTGCCTCTGGTGTAGGTGTCATCATTAATTCTGGTGTGGGTGTTACTGTTCAATCTGGTGTGTATCTTGCCTCTGGTTTGTATGGTATGACGCAGGTTTCTGGTGCTCTTCAGGTGTCTGGTACGGTCGCTATCTCAGGGTTGGTTGGTATTCAGTCTGGTTTGGTTGCTTTGGAGTCTGGTGAAGTCCATATTATGTCTGGAGCAATCACTATCATTTCTGGTGGTGTGTTTGTCTCGGGTTCTGTGACGGTGATTAGTGGTCAGATTCAGGTTTTGCAGACTTCTGGTTTTGTTGCTATTCAATCTGGTCTTATCGGTGTAGCTTCTGGTGAGGTTCATGTGATGAGTGGTTCTGTTGGTGCTTGGGTTTCTGGTGCGGTTGTGGTTTCTGGTATTGTTGGTGTTTCTGGTAATGTTCAGGTTTTGAGCGGTAACATCTATGTGATGTCAGGGTATGTGAATGTCCCTGTTGTCTCGGGTTCTGTGATTGTCTCTGGTAATGTTGGTGTGTCTGGCTCGATTTTCTTGTTGTCTGGTTCGTATTATCAGTCTGGTACGTGGGTTGTTGATGCGACTTCTGGGAAGGTTTGGGTGACGAGCGGCAGTATTGGTGCATGGGTTTCTGGTGCTGTTCAGGTGTCTGGTACTGTCGCTATCTCGGGTCTTGTGGGTGTTCAGTCTGGTGAGGTTCATGTGATGAGCGGTAATGTGACTATCATTTCTGGTGGTGTGTTCATTAGCGGTTCTGTGACGGTGATTAGTGGTCAGATTCAGGTTCTTCAGACTTCTGGTTTTGTCAGCATTTTTTCTGGTGAAATCCATATTATGAGCGGTAATGTGACTATTATTTCTGGTGGTGTGTTTGTCTCTGGGTCTGTGACGGTGATTAGCGGTCAGATTCAGGTTTTGCAGACGTCTGGATTTGTTGCTCTTCAATCTGGTGAAATCCATATAATGTCTGGTTTTGTGGATGTTCATATTACTTCTGGTGGTGTTACTGTTTCCGGTGGTGTGATTGTTTCTGGTAATGTTTCTATCGGGAGCGGTAATGTCGCTGTTCTCTCTGGTTTGATTGGTGTTACTTCGGGTGAAGTCCATATCATGAGTGGTGCTGTGACTATCATTTCTGGTGGTGTGTTTGTCTCGGGTGCGGTTCAGGTGATTAGTGGTCAGATTCAGGTTTTGCAGACTTCTGGTTTTGTCGGCATCCAATCTGGTGAAATTCATGTGATGAGTGGTTTCGTGGATGTTCATATTACGAGTGGTGGTGTGACTGTTTCTGGTTCTGTTGTGGTTTCGGGTATTGTTGGTGTCTCAGGTAATGTTCAGGTTTTGAGCGGTAACATCTATGTGATGTCAGGTCAGCTTATCGCTAAAGTTTCTGGTGAGACTGTTTCTATTGCATCCGGCTCATATTTTGCATCTGGTATTTATATGGTGACTGCTGCGGCCTCTGGAACATATGCTGCTTCTGGTGTGGGTGTAGTTGTTCAATCGGGTATTGGTGTTATTTTAGAATCAGGTATTTATCTTGCATCTGGCGTATTTGTTGTTACTGCCGCCGCTTCAGGGATATATTCTGCATCTGGGCAGTATTTTGCCTCAGGTGTCGGTGTTGTCATTCAATCTGGCGCTGGTGTGGTTGTACAATCTGGTATTTATCTCGCTTCTGGTATTTTTGTTGTTGCTGGCGCGGCATCAGGAACTTATAGTGCCTCTGGTGTAGGTGTCATCATTAATTCTGGTGTGGGTGTTACTGTTCAATCTGGTGTGTATCTTGCCTCTGGTTTGTATGGTATGACGCAGGTTTCTGGTTCAGTTCAGGTGTCTGGTACGGTTGCTGTCTCGGGTCTTGTGGGTGTTCAGTCTGGTGAAGTCCATATCATGAGCGGTTTTGTGGATGTTCATATTACTTCTGGTGGTGTTACTGTTTCCGGTGGTGTGATTGTTTCTGGTAATGTTTCTATCGGGAGCGGTAATGTCGCTGTTCTCTCTGGTTTGATTGGTGTTACTTCGGGTGAAGTCCATATTATGTCTGGAGCAGTCACTATCATTTCTGGTGGTGTGTTTGTCTCGGGTGCGGTTCAGGTGATTAGTGGTCAGATTCAGGTTCTTCAGACCTCTGGTTTTATCAGCATTTTATCTGGTGAAGTGCATGTGATGTCTGGTGCGGTGACGGTGATTAGCGGTGGTGTCTTCATTAGCGGGTCTGTGACGGTGATTAGCGGTGTGGTTGGTGCTCAGGTTTCTGGTGCTCTTCAGGTGTCTGGTACGGTCGCTATCTCGGGTCTTGTGGGTGTTCAGTCTGGTCTGGTGGCTTTGGAGTCTGGTGAGGTTCATGTGATGTCTGGTGCTGTGACCATCATCAGCGGCGGTGTGTTTGTCTCGGGTTCTGTTACAGTTATCAGTGGTCTTATTCAGGTTACTGACCCGACTTCTGGTAAGGTTTGGGTGACTAGCGGCTCTGTTGGTGCATGGGTGTCTGGTACGGTTGCTGTCTCGGGTCTTGTGGGTGTTCAGTCTGGTGAAGTCCATATCATGAGCGGTTTTGTGGATGTTCATATTACTTCTGGTGGTGTTACTGTTTCCGGTGGTGTGATTGTTTCTGGTAATGTTTCTATCGGGAGCGGTAATGTCGCTGTTCTCTCTGGTTTGATTGGTGTTACTTCGGGTGAAGTCCATATTATGTCTGGAGCAGTCACTATCATTTCTGGTGGTGTGTTTGTCTCGGGTGCGGTTCAGGTGATTAGTGGTCAGATTCAGGTTCTTCAGACCTCTGGTTTTATCAGCATTTTATCTGGTGAAGTGCATGTGATGTCTGGTGCGGTGACGGTGATTAGCGGTGGTGTCTTCATTAGCGGGTCTGTGACGGTGATTAGCGGTGTGGTTGGTGCTCAGGTTTCTGGTGCTCTTCAGGTGTCTGGTACGGTCGCTATCTCGGGTCTTGTGGGTGTTCAGTCTGGTCTGGTGGCTTTGGAGTCTGGTGAGGTTCATGTGATGTCTGGTGCTGTGACCATCATCAGCGGCGGTGTGTTTGTCTCGGGTTCTGTTACAGTTATCAGTGGTCTTATTCAGGTTACTGACCCGACTTCTGGTAAGGTTTGGGTGACTAGCGGCTCTGTTGGTGCATGGGTGTCTGGTACGGTTGCTGTCTCGGGTCTTGTGGGTGTTCAGTCTGGTGAAGTCCATATCATGAGCGGTTTTGTGGATGTTCATATTACTTCTGGTGGTGTTACTGTTTCCGGTGGTGTGATTGTTTCTGGTAATGTTTCTATCGGGAGCGGTAATGTCGCTGTTCTCTCTGGTTTGATTGGTGTTACTTCGGGTGAAGTCCATATTATGTCTGGAGCAGTCACTATCATTTCTGGTGGTGTGTTTGTCTCGGGTGCGGTTCAGGTGATTAGTGGTCAGATTCAGGTTCTTCAGACCTCTGGTTTTATCAGCATTTTATCTGGTGAAGTGCATGTGATGTCTGGTGCGGTGACGGTGATTAGCGGTGGTGTCTTCATTAGCGGGTCTGTGACGGTGATTAGCGGTGTGGTTGGTGCTCAGGTTTCTGGTGCTCTTCAGGTGTCTGGTACGGTCGCTATCTCGGGTCTTGTGGGTGTTCAGTCTGGTCTGGTGGCTTTGGAGTCTGGTGAGGTTCATGTGATGTCTGGTGCTGTGACCATCATCAGCGGCGGTGTGTTTGTCTCGGGTTCTGTTACTGTTATCAGTGGTGTTATCACAACGACTATCGGGAGCGGTCTGTTTGTGACTATTCAATCGGGTGGTGCTGTTCTTCCGATTATAACCTCTGGTCTTGTGGGTGTTCAGTCTGGTGAGATTCACATAATGTCTGGTGTAATGAGTGTGAGTGGTAATGTTGTAAGCATCAGCGGGAATATTATTAGTCTAAATTCTGGTTTCTATATGGCATCTGGTATCTTTGTTGTTGCGGCGGCTGCTTCTGGTACGTATGCTGCTTCTGGTGTTGGTGTTACTCTCGCCTCTGGTCTGTTTGTGACTATTCAGTCTGGTGGTGCGGTTTCTGTTGTTGGTGCATGGGTGTCTGGTACGGTTGCTGTCTCAGGGTTGGTGGGTGTGCAGTCTGGTCTGGTGGCTTTGGAGTCTGGTGAAGTCCATATAATGAGCGGTGCGGTGACTATCATTAGCGGCGGTGTGTTTGTCTCGGGTTCTGTGACAGTGATTAGCGGTCTTATTCAGTTTATGGACCCGACTTCTGGTAAGGTTTGGGTGACGAGCGGCTCTGTTGGTGCATGGGTTTCTGGTGCTGTCCAGGTTTCTGGGACGGTTGCTGTCTCGGGTCTTGTTGGTGTTCAGTCTGGTGAGGTTCATGTGATGTCTGGTGCGGTGACTATCATTAGCGGCGGTGTGTTTGTCTCGGGTTCTGTGACAGTGATTAGCGGTCTTATTCAGTTTATGGACCCGACTTCTGGTAAGGTTTGGGTGACGAGCGGCTCTGTTGGTGCATGGGTTTCTGGTGCTGTCCAGGTTTCTGGTACGGTTGCTGTCTCGGGTCTTGTTGGTGTTCAGTCTGGTGAGGTTCATGTGATGTCTGGTGCGGTGACTATCATTAGCGGCGGTGTGTTTGTCTCGGGTTCTGTGACAGTGATTAGCGGTCTTATTCAGTTTATGGACCCGACTTCTGGTAAGGTTTGGGTGACGAGCGGCTCTGTTGGTGCATGGGTTTCTGGTGCTGTCCAGGTTTCTGGGACGGTTGCTGTCTCGGGTCTTGTTGGTGTTCAGTCTGGTGAGGTTCATGTGATGTCTGGTGCGGTGACTATCATTAGCGGCGGTGTGTTTGTCTCGGGTTCTGTGACAGTGATTAGCGGTTCGGTTTTAGTTGTTACGCCAACTACCATCTTGACAAACGCTTTCGGCTCAGGGAATATCGCCGCAACATACAGTGGTATCGCTAACCCGAAAGTCGTTGGCTGTTTCTCTGGTGGGGTTATATTGAACTCAGGAGCAATACTTAGTCTCCTTGTGAAAGCCGCTGTGACTAATAGTGGTACTTTATATATCGGCGGGTATACTGCAAACCATATGCCGTTCTCTGGTGCTGGTTTCCCTCTTGACCCAGGCGAGGCAATCAACCTTGATATTAGTCAGATTGGGTATGTCCACGCATGTGCTGTGATTAGCGGTGATTTATTATACTATATAGGGACGGCCCCATAAGATGACTAGATATATCATTGATGGTTTTGAACCAGAGGATGACCCTACATTAGCTTGGATAAAATGGAATGCCTTTCCTAATCCACAAATAACTGGCACGGGTAACACGTTTACCTATTCAACATTACATCCTCATCATGGGAAATACTGTGCTGCTGCAACTATAGCGTCAGGAAACAGTGGTAACAACGGGAAAGCGTTTTTGCAAGGACCAACATGTGGTAATCCATGTTGGATGCGTGCCTATGTGATGGCAGATAGTCTTACTGATGCGAGTAATATGGTAAGGATACTGACATTTTATGATACAGTTACAGGAAGTACTCCTGGGCTATGTGGCATATATAATTCTGCTGGAACAGGATATTGGTGCATAAAATATTATAACGGGACAACCTCAGTAAATCTAATAGGAACGGTACCCGTGGCACTCATGAAGATGTACTGTTTCTGCTTTGGCATGTATGCAGATAAAACAACTAGCACCTCATGGGCGAAACTCTATATTAATGGGAGATTAGAATTAAGCGTATCAGGTTTTACGACAGGTACAAGAGGTCTTAATTCTCCTTTAGTTGGTATATATTTCGGTGATTTAAAAACAGGGAGTTCGTATACAGTATGGTATGATTGCGTTGAAATAAATGATACTTACATCCCCCCTGAGCAACCAATGTGGTCAACACGCCATAATGATGGTTTATCAATAAAAAGAGGGAAATCAGGGAGATATAAAGGACTCTATCTGAAATAACAATAAACTTTAAATCACAGATACTTCATTATTTATTTTATGACGAATTATTATGTTTCTAAATCAGGCAGTAACTCAAATTCAGGGTCGTCTAGTGCCCCGTGGCTGGCGATTCAATATGCGTTAAGTAAGGTTTCAGCAGGAGACACCATCAACATCAGTCAAGGGATATATAATGAACAAGTAACTATCTCTAAAACTGGTACGAGCAGCGCATGGATAACATTGCAGCCGAATCCATCTAACACTTCTGCCGTCATCGTAGACGGAACAGGGGTCACAAGTAACAGCTGGGGTCAAGGGGTCTTCATTCTCACAGGTTGTCATTATCTCAGAATCACGGGATTAGAGATAACAAATTCTCTGTTAGATGGAATCTGGATTGGTACTGATACTGGTTCATCTGACCCGAGCAACCCAGAAAATAGTCATATCCGTATCGACCATTGTTACATCCATGAATGTCAATGTTCAGGGATAAAGTTTTATGCGATAAGCTCTGTCGAGTTTGATAATAACACAGTCTATCGTGTGCATCTACAAGCAAATGGTGGCCAGCAAGTAGGACAAGAAGCAATCTCTCTTTCAAGCATCAACAATTTCAACATCCATGATAACAGTCTCTCATATTATGGACGGGAAGGGATAGATGTAAAAGGAGGTTGTTACACCGGGTCTCTCCATCATAATACGATTTATATAAACAATCCAACATCAAAAGCATGGAATAACGTAGGAATCTATCTTGACCCACAAGGAGGAAATGAACATGACATTGACATCTATAACAACTACATCTCAGGGGGAACCGGTGATGATAATTCAATGGCATTCGGGTCAGAGAACACTGGAACACTCTACAACATCAACATCTATAACAATATCATTGATACATCTTCATATGGTATCAGCCTTGTTTGTCTTGGTACTGCTAATTCAACCATGCATGATATCTACATCTTCAATAACACGGTGAGAACCATAGGATATCCTGCCCTGTGGGAAAACAGATTATCTACCACTGAAATCACAGGGAATGTTATCATCGAGAACAATATCTTCACTACCCAAGGAGCGACTGTTCTTGCCATAAATAATTATTCATATCCCTCCTCTGTTATCACACTTAGCAACAATCTTTACTGGAATTTCAGTGCCAGTAGCCCAACAAATAGTTGGAGTAGTGGCTCTGGATGGGGTACAAATCCTATACTTAAAAACCCGTTATTTACCAGTACAGACAACACCTGATTTTCATTTACAAAGCACGTCCCCTGCAATAAACGCTGGAATGGCAGAATCTATTGTTACCGTTGATTACGATGGGAACATAAGACCACAAGGGACAGCATACGATATCGGGGCATATGAATATCTTTCTACACCCCCCGCTACTTACCAGTTCACAGCGACAGAAAGCCCGATAGCAGGAGGCGTTATCTCTGGAACCGCTAATGGGAATTATGCTTCTGGAACCGCTATCACTGTAACCGCTACCGTAAACACAGGTTACACATTCACAGGTTGGACAGGGACGTACACAAACACAAACGCAACACTATCATTCACCATGCCAGCATCCGCTGTTACATTACAAGCAAATTTCCTATCACAAATCAACATTATTGATGACAGCGTATCAGTAACAATCAATGTGACAACCTATCAGGATTTCACAACCTATACAGCATATAATGTAACACCCGGCTCTTTCACGCTTACCGCAAATCAAATTGTCTGCACAGGCATGATGAGAGCAAGCACATCCTATGTGCGAAAAGATTTTGGCGTAGGTCATTTCAGTAATTTCACCTTTAATGTTGACATGGAATTAAATAGCTACTCAGGAGCAGGGTTAAGAACAGGAGTCGGGTTGACTAACGGACAGACCACGATACAGCTTGCGATAAATGCCTCAACAGGAATATTTGTTTGCTGGTCTCCCATAAATACGAATACACTTGAACTGAGAGACATTTCTGCGGGAACATCAGCAGTATCACCTGCTCTAGCAACAGGAACAATGTATTACCTCACTATAAAAAGAGTAGGAACCACCTGCACCCTGGATATCTATAGCGACTCTGCACGGACAGTTCTTGTATCACACCTTAGTATCGTATGCACCACCACAACATACCAATATCTCTACGCCTTGATTAACTACGGGAATACCACCGCAAACACAGCAACAGCAAACATCACAATAACAAATTTTTCATAAAAAAAATAATTAGGTGGAGGGGGAGTGAAGGTGAAGTATACCATGTCGGTAAACATAAAAAAAGTTTAATCGCCCCCCCTCATAATTTTAGGTTAAATCAACTGTTTTAGCATCTCGGGCCCATGTGCCTAACACAGCCATCGTATCCGTACATGCTTGTTTTGATTCATAGCCTTCACTTTGGCAGATTATCTCCCCATTGGGAGCAATCAGCCGGAAGCGGAACTTCTGCTTTTTATCCTTGAATATCTCAAATTTCGATTCCATAATCTCCCTCGGTCTGTGTCGATAAAGCAGATAGGTAAGAAGCAATATCCCTAAAGCGAGCATTATTAAGTTAAACCATAGAGGATTCTCACCTGACATGCTTCACCAGTGACACAATGACAATGATAATGTCATTCTGGTTTATTTACTTTTTGTTCTTTAAGTCTAAGATGTTCTGGTGGTCGCCAATTGGCGAGTTTAGCAAATTGTTGTATTTATAGTTAATTATTTTAAAGAGAAGCCAGAAGGAGGGAAGCTAATTAGCCTTTTAAATTGGCTAATTAGCCAATTCCAATTAGCCCAAATCAAGACAGATATCAATGTAATCAACTGAGAAGTGCCATATCCCCAACAGATTTAAAGCTAGGTCTATGTACAAAAACCAATTCTACGCATAAACACATTACTTTGCGTGCAAAGCTGGATGGATTCTCATAATGTTTATATGACATTATAGGATTTCTGAACTACGGTGAGAAAAATGAGTATTAATTACGACACAAGAATGTCCTCGTACGGAGGTAAAATAATATTTACAGAAAAAATCTAATATTATTTTTATTTACTTTCGGCTTTTTTCTATGTGCCCTATTTTCTATATCATTCTCTGTTTTATCATTTATTCAGGGAGGAGAAATTAATCAATTAAATGTCATATTTGTAATTGTTTTTATTATTTTTTCGATAATATTGTTTATAATCATTTTTCAAAGATTTGATGAAAAGAAACACAAACAAATGATACAACTGTTATTAGTTTATTTTTGTTCTTTTGTCTTTTTATCGATTGCATTATACCTAAAGGTTTCCAGTTATCTTGTTAGTTTTCAAACTATTTTCTTACCATTAATTTTTATATTCGGTTTTATAATCATTTTTGCGATTCTTTTGTCAGAAGGATATTATGAAAGAATTAGAAGATTTGTACATTCTTATTTAATTGATTTTTCAACAAAAAGTTATAATGAAAACAATGGAAAGTGGATAATCAATTATTTGATTGTATCCTATGTATATTTTGCTATTTTTTTTATCTATTTCTATTTTATTCCACATAAAAGCATTGTTGAAACTGCTATCGCCTCTTGGTTTGGTTTTATATTATTGAGGTTCATTCATTATACTAAACAATTGGAATTAGCTAAACATATGGCAAAACTTGTAATCGAATTTATGCTTCCCTTTGGAGTAATTCTTTATCTTTATCTGTGGATGTTTATAATGCATAAAACGCCCTTTCTTTTTGCTAACGATGAGGTTTTACTTCTTATTCTTAGTTCGCTATTTATTTTTTCAACACTTGGAGCAGAAATTTTTATTAATATACTCTTTGAAAATCTTAAAAATACAAAATCATAAAGTCAATTATCATAAGTGGGGCATCCCAGTGTAAATCCTTAAAATTAGTGCAATCATGTAAATCCGATTAGTTTATGTCAAACATGCGATTCGTGTAAGACCATCCAAAACCCCGTTCCTAAAGTATTATGCAAATTGACTATGTTTTTCCTGAAAAACGGGAACCTAATTGTTGAAGTATTTCGTTAACGATTTTCTCTCTTTCTTTTTCAAACATATTCTGAACTAAATCTCGTTGTTCGGCTATTTTTATCATGGCAACTATAGCTTGTCCTCTGGAGGAATAATCATTTTTTTCCTTAAAATCATCAATAGCTTTGACGATAGACGCTGGAATTTTTACTGAACCTGGTCTACTCCAATCCAGTTTCGTTTCTTCATTTTTGTTTGTCATAATAATATGGTAATAATAATGGTGTCATAAATATCTTTTTACACCTTTATGGTGTAATATTTAAATAGTGATTACGCCATATAGGCGTAATGAAACATGTAACGAGGTGAGGAAAACGAAAATAACAAGACTCTACGATTCTAAAGCTTATGTAGTAAGAAAATATCCAAACGGTTCATTAGAAATAGTTCATGGTCCTATTATAGAACAGATTGAGCTTATAGATACCCCAAAAAATTATGTTTTAACTTCTGGACAAAATCAACCGCTCATATGTAATAATAATAAGAATATAGATGGTTCGGCAGAGATTGTATGCACAGAGATATCAGATAAAGATAATGACCCACCATTTCCTTAAAAATGATTTACACTTATCGCATTTCATTTTACTCAGTTCTCTCTGTAACTCAATTTCCGATAATTTTAATAGGTCCGTTAAATATTTTTGGAAATCATCGAAATCTCTTTTAGTCGGTTCTATTTTTGTTTTAACTGTTCCTAATTTATCTTGATACTCTGTATCGTTAATTACATTTAATAAAAACGTCTTGATTTCATTTTTTCCAATTTTTTTTACATGAAGGTGCCATGGTCTGTCGCTATCAAATGAAACAGAAAAAGAAGAATTTGAGGGCTCAGTTTGAATTTCTAATTCATTTGGCTCAATTTTATTTATTACTTCTTTCGATAGTATCTTCTTAGTTATATCCCATATTGTATCAAATAATTCATGGTTGTAATCGTCTATGATTTCAGTTTTTATCCTGTTTTTTACATAGTTTTCCAAATCTTTAAAATCATTGTTTATTCTCTTAACAGACTCACGTATTTTATTCCAATTCTGAGTTTTCAGATGTTGTAATGCCAAACTTAGTTCAGGTGATTCATGAAAATCTGAAGAAGCAGTTCCTCCTATTATCAAAATCTCGATTTTAAAATTATTATAGTCAATAACTAACATTCTTAATTCCTGTAGAATGCTAATCATATCATTTAGATGAGCTTCTTTGAGCTTACATTGTTTAGCATATCGTTGTTCCCATCTTGGTTTCACATAAAACAGCCAAGATAAAAAACCAATAACTGCTAATACGAGCATAACAATAATTTCAGCGAGAGCATCGTTAGATATTCCAAACATAAATATTAGATATATTAAGAGTATAAATAGTATCCAATTTAAAAAAGAAATATCTTCATTTTTCAACAATTCATATCCCTCCTAAATTCTTCCATAAAAACTCGCCAACGAGAAGTCGCTAATGAGCCTAAAAAAGTCGCCAATTAGCTACCCCCTGTTCTAACCAATTACAATTACGACATAGCACACGATACCCTTCAGGATAATTGTTTTTTATCAGCCATCTAAAGAAAACAGCACCACCATCTAGATTTTGTTTTCTTCTTTCTTTTAATCCTCCTCCACCTATATGGTCGATGTTTAAAACCCGATAATCATCACATTTACAGATAGCGCATTCTATTTTTCCATTTGAATAATGTTTAAAAACATCAAGTTTTATGTTATCATCATATTTTTTACATCTCTTTATTGATTCTCTCCTAAATTCAGCATCATATTTCATTGTATTCCAATAGTTTAAACTGTAAAATTTTCGACATTCTTTGCAAAAAAGATAAAATCCGTCTTTATTATGTTTATCTTTATGAAAATTAGAAACAGGTAATGTTTTTTTACATCGAGAACATTTTTTCTCTTTTTCTAAAGTAATTTGCATATTAGATTTAAAAAGATTATATGTGTCCGACTTCAATAACTATTGTTGTCTGAGCCGTTATCCCCGCTTGGAATGTAAATGTTTTTGTGACCGTTGTATTTGGCGCAAGATTTTGTGACCAATAGCTACCCGTTACTTCGACACCCCCGATAGTCAGACGACCATAAATCAGGTCTGTTACTGTACCCATGTTTTTCACCGTATAGGCGAGGTCAAACGCAGTGTTCGGGTCAACAGTAGCAGGGGCGGTCACCGGCTGGATGACATCAGCAATCCCATGAGGGGTTATCTGAATAGTTATTGTATATGTATCAGTTATTGTTGGCATTTTTTTTACCTCTCTTTTAAGTAATGCGAAAGGTTTATTTATGGTTTTCGTCATTCTGTCATTCATGGACGAACCAGAAGATATGGATGACATCCCAAAAACGACAAAAACGAAAGACGATGAAGAATGCGACCCTTTAACTATGAATTGTAACGAGATGCCAAAAGTCATGGAAAACCTGATACGGAAAGAACATATTTTAACAGAAGGGATAGGGAAAATTGATGAGTTGAAACAGATGTTTCCCTCTCGACCAGAGCTTGAATCCCTGTATGATGATGCGGTTCAGGCGAAAGAGAAAGTACATGGCACTATCTCCGATATCACGACTCGTTTCTCTATGTGTACTCTGAAAGAAGAAAAACCAGAGGAAACGGAGAAAGAAAGTGAAACTCAGGTGTAAACTCGGGTTGCATAAATGGAAATTCATAGCTTTCTTTAATTCATATAAATTATTTAGATGTCGTTTTTGCCCTGCTGAAAAACAAAGGAAGCAATAATTTTATAAACTCGGCAGTTGATTCTAATTTTAAGGTGAAGTAAAATGTCGGCTACTCATACTTGGAATATACAAGTTTTACCGAATGTTTGGATAACACTTGCTTACACAGGTTACAATACCTATCACCTATATCTCAGGCCTGGGAATAGAGGTAATCAAAAAGCTGGGCGGTTTACACCGCTTCATGGACTGGGACGGAGCCGTTTTGACCGATTCGGGCGGCTACCAGGTGTTTAGCCGCGCCTGCCCTCTCGAAAGTCACCGATGAGGGCGTCACCTTCCGCTCTCATATCGATGGCTCAACACACTTCATCACCCCTGAGATAGCCGTTGAGTTGCAAGAAGGGTATTGTTATGTTGACCTTCGACTCGACGTATTGCTCGCGTCGATCGCCGCCGCCGCGACGCTCCAGCCGGCGCTGCTCTCGGTGTTCGGCCGCCGCGGCGCCCGCCGCGTGCCCGTCGCCGCGCTGCTGCGCTCCCGCTTCGGCGATCCGCCTGCCCATCCTGCCCGGGACGATCGACGTCGACAGCGGCTTCTGGGCGCGGCTCGCCCGCGCGATCATGCGCCGGCCCGCCGCCTTCCTCGGCCGTCGGCACGCGCCATCCTCGTCGCCGCCGCCGTGCCCGCGGCCTTCCTCCAGGTCACGCCCGGCTCGATCTCCGCGCTGCCCGGCCACACCGCGTCGGCGCAGGGGCTGGCGCTGCTGCGCGCCAACGCCGGCGCGGGCGCGCTCACACCCACGGAGGTCGTCGTCGACGCGGGCGCACCGGGGCGCGCGCGCACTGGGCCGGTGCACGCCGCAGTCGAACGGCTCTCCGGCCTGATCTTCCACGACCCCGAGGCGCTCGTCACCGCCACCGGGCCGGGAGCGCCGTACGTCGATCCGAGCGGCCGGTACGCACGCGTGATCGTGGCGGGCCGGCACGAGTACGGCGACGAGGCAACGCAGGCCTTCGTGCACCGGCTGCGCGACACGCTCGTCCCCGCCGCGCACTTCCCGGCCGGCGTGCGGGTCTACGCCGGCGGCGCGCCGCCGCAGGGCGTCGACTACCTCTCACGCTCGTACGGCCTGCTGCCCTGGCTCGTGCTCGGCGCGCTCGTGCTCACGTATCTCGTGCTCCTGCGCGCCTTCCGCTCGCTCGTGCTCCCGCTCAAGGCGGTGCTGCTCAACCTGCTCTCGGTCGCCGCCGTCTACGGCCTGCTCGTCGTCATCTTCCGCTGGGGCGTCGGCGCCGACGTGCTCGGCCTCTACCGCGTGCCGCAGATCGAGGGCTGGATCCCGATCTTCCTGTTCGCGATGCTCTTCGGCCTCTCGATGGACTACGAGGTCTTCCTCGTCACGCGCATGCGCGAGTCGTGGGACCACGTCCACGACAACGCGCGCGCCGTCGCGCACGGGCTCGAGCGGACGGGGCGGATCGTCACCGCTGCGGCCGTGATCATGGTCGCCGCCTTCTCCGGCTTCGTCGCCGGCCAGATCGCCGGGCTGCAGGAGTTCGGCGTCGGACTCTCGCTCGCCGTGCTCGTCGACGCGACCGTCGTTCGCGCCTGCCTCGTGCCTGCGCTGATGGCGATCCTCGACCGCTACAACTGGTGGCTGCCCGCCCGATTCGCGCGCCTGGCGCGCGTGCAGGACTCGAAGGCATGAGACGAGCGGGGGAGGAGCGCGAAGCTCCTCCCCCGGTTGCCCTCGCTTACTTGACGACGGTGATCGCCAGCCGGATCGCGCCCAGCTGATAGCCGAGCGCGAGGCCGGGATCGTCCTGTGCATACGTCAGGACGGGGACCATGCCGTACGGAGTGTTGGGATACGACGGCTGCTGCGTGTAGAGCAGCGGGTACATGTCGATCAGGTGCGTCCCGGGCCCGCCGGTCGCCACCAGGTTCATGACGGTGTCGCCGTTGCTGTTGAAGCCGCAGCCGTAGCCGATGTAGCTGTTGTCGTAGTCGACCGCGATCGTGTTGTCGAGCTGCGTCCAGCCGAGGCCCTTGAGGTGCACGGTGAAGCGCTGGCCCTCCTTCAGCGTGAGCGACGAGACGCCCTTGCCGAAGATGCTCCGCTTGACGTAGTAGGGAACCTGCGCCTTGACCTGGCCGCCCTGGAGCAGCTGCACGACGTGCCAGCCGCCCAGGCCGTCCGGGACCGTGATCGTTGCCGGCCAGCGTCCCGTCGGAGGTCGCTGTCGTGTTCCCGAGCGGAACCGAGACGAACGACCAGCAGGTGCCGGTGCAGTTGACGCGGTTGCCGACGACCGTCGACCACTCCATGTTCACCGGTGCATTGGGCGTCAGGCCCTGCGCCGAGAGAGCGACCTTCGAGTTGACGGTGCCCGAGGAGGAGGCGAGCTCTGCGCTCGCCGCCGAGGGGGCGCCGAGTGCGGTGAGCTGGAGCGTCGTCTTCGCGTCGAGCGTCGGGGCGACGTTCGCCGGCCAGTCGATCTGCGCCTTCGGACGGCCGTTGTCCTTCGTCACCGTGAAGGTGAACTTCTCGCCGGTGCCCCACGGGATCGGCGACTGCTGGATGTTGAGGTACTTGAAGCTGATCGCGTCGGCGACCTCGATCGTGTGCTTGCCGACCGGCCCGGTGGCGCGGATGTGCGCCACGGCGGTGCCGCGCGTCCAGTTCGCCATCATCGCGCCGACGTAGTGGTTGTCGTACAGGAGCGACGCGCCGCCCTCGTACAGCGACGAACCGAGCCCGTTGTACGTGATCGTGATCATCGTGCCGATCGGGCCCCGCTTCGGGCTGATCGTCGCCGAGCGGGCGACCAGGAAGCCGCCGTGGGCGACCTGGACGCCGTCGATCACGGCGTAGATGTCGTGGATGCCGCCGAAGTCCTGTGGCGCCGTCAGCTTCACGGACAGGTTCCCCTGCGCGTCGGTCTGCGCCTGGGCGAGGACGACCTGGATCTTCGAGGCCGAGCGGCCGAGGTAGTCGACGCTGTCGGGCCGGGCGTCGACGACCCACGTCACGTTGGCCGTGCTCCAGACGATCGAGACGGCCTTGCTCGCGGGCAGTCCGCTGCCGGTGAGGGTGAACGGCGTCCCGGCGACCGCGTCGTCGGGCTTCGCCGTCAGGGTCTTCATGGTCGCGGCCGGCGTCGCGGCGGGCGCGAGCGGGCCGGGCAGTGCTGCGACGCCCGAGAGCGCCGGGATGACGAGGGGCGTGGGCGCGGCGGTTGCGAGCGCTGGCAGGAGCAGGGCTCCTGCCAGCGCCGCAAGGGCCGCAACTGGCTTGAGTGGATGCTCATGGTTGCGACTCCTTCGCCTTCAGCTACGACGGGATGACGTTGATCGTGTAGTCGTACGTCGCGGTCTTGCCGCTCTCGAGGTTGAGGACGACGTGGAGCGTCGTCTCGCCGAGCGGGTACGTCGCCGGGATGATCCACGGGGCCGACCAGAAGTAGACCTGGCTGCCCGCCGTGCCGTGGGCGCCCCAGTTCAGCGTCACGTCCGGCACGCCGGCGATCGACACGTGAGCAGAGTTCACGTTGTCCGTCGACAGGACGTCGTTGGTCGAGAGATCGGTGCCCCAGGTGCGGACGACGACCTGCTCGCCGCGCTTGAACACGTTGGCCTGGGAGCAGCCGACCGGCCTCTTCGCGGCGCCGACCGGTCCGGTGCCGGCGACCGTGTCGACGTAGAGCGACGCATTGAGCCCCGAGCCGGAGCCTGCACCCGCCGGCCCGGCCGGCGCTGCGGGCGTGAACGCCGCCGGCGCCGTCGCCGAGATGTTCAGCTGTGCCGGCACGACCGGCATCTGGACGAACTGGCCCTTGAGCTGCTTGCCCGTGTTCTGCTTGATCTGGATCAGGACCTTGAAGCTGACGAGTCCGGTCGGGAAGCTCGCGGGTACCGTCCACGTGCCCGTCCACGGCATCCCGGTCGAGGCTCCCGGCGCGGTCGCACCGTATGCGAGCTTGACGTTCGGCTGGTTCGGGATCGTCACGTAGAAGTACTTCACGAGCTTCGGGTCGACGACCTTCTTCGACTTCGGGTCGACGGCATACGCGCGGAACACGACGCTGTCACCCGGCTTGAACCAGCTGCTCAGCGCGCCGTCCGCCGTCACCGTCTGCGCGGCGACGAACACCTGGAGGACCTTGTCCGACGGGAACGGGACGGGGTTGGCGGCCGGACGCCGACATCGTCACCGAGGCGACGACGGCCAGCGTGGCACCGAGGATCAGGATCTTCTTCATCGTTCCTCCGTTACTTCGTCTTGGTGAGGGTGCCGAAGACCTTGACCGAGAAGCTGCCGTCGTCATGGCTGTAGGAGCCCGTGAGCTTCAGGGTTCCCTTCGCCTTGGCGAGCTTTCCGGTCGCCTTCAGAACCGTGAGATGGGCGGTGATGGCGAAGTTGTGGCCGCCTTCGTCCCCGCAGCTGCTGCGCGCCGGGAGCGAGCTTGAAGGCGATCGTCCCCGCGGCGCCCGTGATCGTGCCGGTGCCGCCGAAGGGGATGCAGGGCTGCTGGCTCGTGTCGCCCGTGCCCTGGCCCGTGATCGAGCCTGCGCCGATGAGCGTGCCCTTACCGGTGCCGTTGGCCGAGATGGTGGCGGCGGTGCCGTTCATCTGGGTCGACGCCTGGCCCGCGTACGTGCCGGTGAAGGAACCAGGACCGGCTTCTTCCCCGTCGCGGCGCCTGCGGTCGCCGCTGTCGCAAGCACGAATGCCAGAACCAGAACCGAAATCCGGAACTTCTTCACTGTGACTCCTTTCAAAGCCTGAAAGCGACTCTTGTTCCGCGCGCGGCCTCGCCGACTCCGTCTGGAGAGCCGTCTGCGGTTAGGAGGCATGGTCGTCGGCCGGGGACGGCGCTCCATCCGCGGCAGCGCTGCACCGGTCTACGGGGAACTACGAGGACGGGTTGCGGCGCCGCACTGAGGCGCTCAGAGCTTCTCGAGCGGGGCGTAGTCGAGCATCAGCCGCCGCTCCGAGCCGTCGGCCGCGAAACGGACGACGACCACTCCTCCGGGCTCGATCCGGGTGACGACGCCCTCGCCGAGCGTCCCGTGGCGGACGCTGTCGCCCGTGGAGAGCGCCGGCGCGTCCGCGCGCGGCCGCACCTGG
>CAWJHZ010000004.1:0-558870 GCA_963842845.1 uncultured Chloroflexia bacterium | reverse complement strand
GCGTTCCTGGCTCTGTCCTTCGAGGGCGTCTGAAGATTAGCATGCGCCGCCGCGCCAAATCAAGGAGATGTGCTTCGCATTCTTGTAGGCTAGCCACTCGAGGAATGTCAGACCCAGCATAAGCCATCCAATTTCAATCACCACAGCCACGATGAGGATTCCCCATAAGGCCATTTGCATAAAAGCGCCGGCGCACAGAAAGGCCAGTCCAGCAAACCACGCTAGAGCTGTTTCCCTTGTCTATCTCGCCCAAGAGACCAGGCTCACGACAATTGCGAATAGGAACATGAACAGGATGCCTCCCAGTGCCAAAATGACGAAGACGTGTCCCGCCAATCGCATGGGGCGCTCGATTCGCCTATCCTGCTCCTTGTCCCCCGTCGTTCCAAAGTAGTAGTAGCCGAGTCGCGGGACGGCCGTAGCGAGCCGCTCGCGGCATCGCTTGGGAAGAAAGAACAACTCAACCCGTATTATCCAGCGCATGAGTTGATCGGCATCCCTCGCCATCATGAAGAGCATAGCCCCCAATACGGTCAAGACAGACGTGACCGCGATCACCTCTACCATCGCGGACATCATGAGTCCCCTCCCCTTCCTCGGGCCTCCCGCGGTAGGTTTCCTCGCTGAGCAGGCAACGCCTCCCCATACACCGCTTCCATGCGACGCGTGCTGTCCGTCCAGGAGTAGCGGGAGGCGACGAACTCGCGCCCGGCACGGCCCATGCGCCGTCTTTCCTCACCGTCGCCCAGTAGTCGTAGAAGGGCGCGCGAGAGGGCGTCGACGTCCTTCGGCGGGACGAGAATGCCGCTAACGCCGTCATCGACGACGTCCGGTATGCCGTGGATATTCGAGGCGACCACCGGCACCTCCATAGCCTCCGCCTCCAGCGCCGCGACGCCGAACCCCTCCCACGTCGACGGCATGGCGAAGACGTCCATGCGGGCCAGCGCGTCCGGCACCTGCTCGTGCGTCACCTCGCCGGCGAACTCCACCCTGTCAGTCAGCCCCAGACGCGAAGCGAGCCTCTGGAGGGCGCGTCGCTCCGGACCGTCACCGGCGAGCAGCAGCCGCGCCCGCGGCTCCTCTCGTATGACAGTCGCCATCGCCTGCAGGAGGTACTTAAGCCCTTTCTCCGGCGACAGCCTGCCGACGCTGCCGACAACCAAAGATTCACCGCCTGCCCGCTCCCGCGGCGAGAACCGCTCCAGGTCGACGCCGTAGGGCACCACGGCAACGTCTTTGCCTTGAGGCATGTAGGGCAGAGTCGCCTCGGCCAGGCGCATGCCGGTGGCAGTGGCGCGGTCGGCGCGGGCAAGAGCGTAGCGTGTGATGAACCCGTGGAAGGGGGTCAGGCGCGGCGCTTCCAGGACGTCGGTGCCCCAGACTGAGATGATCAGCGGATGAACGCCGGCGAAGGCGGCCAGGAAGCCGTAGCTGGTCAGGTGAAGCGCGTGCACGAGGTCCGGCTCCAGAGATCGGACGAGGCGGCGGACGCGCGGAGCGTGGATGAGATAGCGTAGCTTGCCCGCGCGCTCCCAGCCGTCGACGTAGTGGACGCGGGCGCCCTCAATCTCTGCAGGCCGGAAGGAGATGACGTCAATATCGTCGCCGCGAGCGACGAAGTGTCGCACCCAGCGCTGTGTGTGGATGTAGGGCGCGTCAGCCAGATAGCAGAGACGCATCGGCCCGCGTTTCCTTTCGCCGCGCCAGCCGCCGGTACCACTCTTCCATCAGTAGCGCGTTCTTCTGCCAGACGCCACGCTCTGCGACGACGGCGCGATTGCGGGAAGCGGCCTCCCGTCGCAACGGCGCGTCCTCCAGCGCATCGCCGAGACGCTGGGCCAGCGCGTCTGCGTCCCCCAGCGGCACGAGCAAGCCGTTCACACCGTCCTCGATCCACTCGTGCTGCGTCGCCAGGTCCGAGACGACCGGAAGGCAGCCGGCGGCCATCGCCGACAGCGTCGCAACGGACGTGCCGTCGGAGTTTGGGACCGAGACATAGACTTCCGAAGAGGTGAAGGCGTCGCGCAGCGCCGCGGCGTCAAGGAAGCCGATGAAGCGCACGCTTTCGCCGAGACCCAGCTCTTGCGTCAGCGTCTCCAATCGCGGTCGCAGCCGACCGGCGCCGGCGACGAGCAAGCGCACGCTCGGGATGCGGGCGCGAAGCAGCGCCATCGCTCGCAAGATAAGATCGACGTTGTAGAGCGGCGAGTCCAGGGAGCGCGTGCTGATGATGGTCGGCGGGTGGTCGGCTTCGGTCTGCCGCACGTTCACGCTCTCCGGTCCTTCGAGGAAGAAGGCGTCGGGCCCGAAGACAATCGTGGCCAGCTTCTCCGCCGGGACGCCCATCTCGCGAAGCCTGCCGCTCATGAACTCGTTGTTCGACGTTACGAGGTCTGCGCGACGCAGCGTGTAGCCGGTAATCCAGCGGCTCAGCCGCGATGCGCCGGCGTCGATGAGCACGTCGGAACCCCAGGCGCTGACGACCAGCGGATGGAGGCCCGCGGTGGCCGCGAAAAAGCCGTATTCGGGCACATAGTGGGCGTGCATAATATCCGGCGCTATCTGACGTAGTTGGCTGGTTAGGCCGCGGCGCTGATAACGAAAGGCGTTGAACAAGCGCAGCAGGTTGGGAGGGACTCGGGATGCGACGTTTCTTTGCGACGCGCCAGCCGTTTCGGCCCGGCTGCCGCGGTCGTGGAGGACGTGAAGCTGAACGCCAGGCAGCGACGCCTGCGGCCGGTAATAGGAGACGGCGTGCATCTCATGCCCGCGCTCGACAAACGGCTCCAGCCAGCGTCGCGTGTGAATGCTGTCGAAGTCGCCGAGAACGCAGAGTCGCAGCGGACCGGCGCCTTCGCTCACGCTCCGCCCTCCACGTCGCTGGCGACGGGCTTTGCCAGCGGTCGTCGCGTCAGCACGAAGCGCGCGGCGAGCAGGTAGAGGCGAAGATCGCCGGCGTTGATAGCCAGCGTCCGCCAGGCGGGCCGGCCGGAAAGGCGCTGATAGGCCGCCAGGCTGAGGACGAGTGAGGTCGTGTAGGCGAGCGAGGAGGCCGCCGCCGCGCCCGGCACGCCGAAGATCGGGATCAGCGCCAGGTCCGCCGCGACCGTAACGACCAGACTGGCGACGGTGATGTAGCTGTTGATGAGCGGCTTTCCCTGGCTGAAGATGTAGCCCGACAGCACTTTTGTCGCGGCCAGGGCGACGGTCCCGGGCAGCAGCCACCAGACCGCCACCACCGCCGGCGAATAGGCGCTGCCGAATATGAGCGGTAGCAGCACCGGCGACGCCACACCGCAGGCGGCGGCGCCCAGCAGGCTAAGGAACAGGGTGTGACGGCAGAAGAGGGGCGTCAGTTCGGCCGCCTCGTCGCTATGAGCGCGGGTTAGGCGCGGCACCAGGACAACGGCGACGGCGTTGGCGATGAACCAGATGCTCTCGGTAACGCCGACAGCGATGGCGTAGATGCCCACGCCGTCCCGGCCGACAAAGATCAGCGCGACATACTTGTCGATGCGGTAGTTGAGGAGCTGGAGGATGTTCCCGGGTTGGCCCTGTATGCCAAACCGCACTTGCTCCCTCAGCAGGGCCCAGCGCGGCCAGAGCACCGTCGGAAGATGAAGATTGCGCAGCCCAAGCAGCCACAGCCCCAACAAGACAGGGACAAGCGGCGACAGCGACCAGAAAATGAAGACGTTCGTCGTCGTAAGGCCGCCCCCAAGAACGCCGGCGATCAGCAGGGCGACCATTACCACCGGCTGCAGGAGGATCACGGAGTTCATCGCCAGAAAACGGTTCTCCGCCTGCAAGAAAGCGATGAGCAGGTTGAAGTCCAGGAAGAGCGGCACGCTGAGAATGAATACCCAGTACGGCACGCCCTCAGCGAGGAGCTTCGAGCCGAAGGTCTGCGCCGCGATCAGCACGAACAGGCCGCTGAGCACCGTCGAGGCCAGCACGATCCACTGGCTGTTGGACAGAAGCTCGCGCAGCGAGTAGGTCCGCTTGCTTAGGTAGTATAGGACCGCTACGCCTACGCCCATGCTCAGGGTAGCCTGCGCCAGCGAAACACTGAGCAGCACGATCTCGTACGTGCCACGACCCTGCGTGCCGAGACCGCGCGCTACCAGGATCTGCAGCACGAACGCCAGCAAGTAGCCGGCGACATAGGTGACGAACACGAGATTGATATCGCGCAGGGATTTCAGGAGGGCGGGGGCGCCGTGCCGTGTCATTCCCCTAGTGTACGAGGCTCCGGCGGCCAAGTCACGCTTCCGACGGTCTGGCGACGAGGCGCTCTATCTCGTCCAGCTCCGCTGCCAGGCGCTGCTCCCACGTCCAGAAGTTCGCCGTCGCGTAAGAGCGCGCGCCTTTCGCTACCCGCCGGCGCAGCGTCTTCTCCGCCGCCAGCCGCAAAACCGCTTCGGCGACGCGCCGGGGTTCGCCCGACGGCAGCAGCAGGCCGGTCTCGCCGTCGTGGATGAGCTCCGACGTGGCGCCGTTGTCGATGGTGACGATCGGCTTGCCGCAGGCCATCGCCTCCAGGAGCGGGTTGCCGACGTTCGAGAGATCGTTCAGCGAAAGGAAGACGTCGGCGGCCCAGAGATAGCGACGTACGTCCGCCTGAGGCACCGCGCCCTCGAAGCGAACGGCGTCGGCCACGCGCAACTCGCGGGCCAGCGACTCCAGATGCGCCCGCTCTTCGCCGTCGCCGAGGACGACCAGCAGCCCCTCCGGCAACTGCCGGCGAACAGCGGGAAGGGCGCGGACCGCCCGGTCGACGCGCTTCCACGGGAGCAAGACGCAGGCCGTCAGCAGCACAAAGCGATCGCCCCCTATCCCAAGCGCCTCGCGTGCGGCTGCCGCCTGTCGAGGCGTCGCCGGCTTCAGGTTGTCCATGTCCAGGCCGTTTCGCCAGAAGCGAACGCGCCCCCGCGAGCCCGGGTTGAGGCGGGCCAGCACTTCGTCGCCGCGGGTGCCGTCGTTGGTCATGATAAAGAGGTCGGCGGGCGCGCGGAGAGCAAGCGCTTCCTCGTAGCGACGGAAGCGGAGGAGGGCGTTGTCCAGCGCCGGATACATCACCGTTCCCTGAAAGCGCGAGACGGCCGGCAGCTTCCAGCGGCGTCGCACGAGACGCGCCGCCAGGACGCCGTGCACCTCATAGCCGTAGATCAGGTCGAACGGTGACACGCGCAGCGCCTCCTCAGCGCGACGGGCAGCGACAAACGGAAAGGCGGCCGCGAACCGCATCTTCTGGTCGACCTTGAGCGCCAGCGCCGGCCAGCGGACTCGACGCGGCAGGCCGCGCACGTCGAAGCGCGTAAACGTGACGTTAGGGATTTGAGGCGGAGTCGCCTCCGCGCTCTCGTCGACCGTGCCGAAGTGGTTGGCACCGACGGTCGGAGCGACATAGTGGACGTGGTGTCCCCGTTCGCCGTATGCCTTCAGAGTGCGGTACAGGCTTGGGGCGCCGCGACCGTCCGCCAGCGACCATACATCGAGAGCGGAGAGCATCAGAACGTTCATCTCGGCCTCGAAGTCGTTCAGCCGTCACTGGGGACGGCGCGTGAGCCACCACTCCAGGCTATCGGACAGGGCCAGCCAGCTCGCCTCGATGATGTTCGGCGAGCAGCCAACGGTCGTCCACGTGTGCTCGCCGTCGGTCGATTCCAACAAGACGCGCACGATGGCTGCCGTGCCCGACGGGCTGTCTACGATTCGAACCTTGTAGTCGACCAGCTTCACCGTCTGCAGCAGCGGGTGGAACTCCGTGAGCGCCTTGCGCACCGCGAGGTCGAGGGCGTTGACCGGGCCGTCGCCCTCCGCCACCGTGTGCATCGTCTCGTCGCCGACGCGCACCTTTACAGCCGCTTCCGCCAGCATCTCGCCCGCTTCGCCGCGCTCCGGGTCGCTGTGACGCCGGACGACGACCAGGAAGTCGCGCAACTCGAACGGCGCCTGGTAATCAGGCAGGCTGCGACGGGCGAGCAGTTCGAAGGAGGCCTCCGCGCCCTCGTACTGGTAGCCCTGCGACTCCATGACCTTGACCTGCTGGAGGAGGCGCTTGGCGTCGTCGTTATTCAGCTCGAAGTGGAACCCCTGCTCGTCTAGCTTCGTCATCACGTTGCGGTAGCCCGCGAGCTCGGAGACGAGCACCCGCTTCTCGTTGCCGACCAGCGCGGGGTCGATATGCTGGTAGCTCGACTGGTGCTTGACCATGGCAGCGACATGCATGCCCGCCTTGTGCGTAAACGCGCTGAGCCCAACGTAGGGTGCCTGCGGGTTCGACGCCATGTTCGCGACCTCGGCGACGTAGTGCGAGACCTCCGCCAGGCGGATTAGTTGCTCGTCGCTCACGCAATCGATGCCCATCTTCAGCTTGAGATTGGCGATGACGCTGGCGAGGTTGGCGTTGCCGCACCGCTCGCCGTAGCCGTTTATCGTGCCCTGCACGTGCGTTGCGCCCGCTTCGACGGCGGCGAGGGTGTTGGCGACAGCAAGGTCGGCGTCGTTGTGAGCATGGATGCCAATAGGAACGTCCAGACGGCGCGCCGCCGCCACAGCCTCGACGATCTTAGGGGAGATCGTGCCCCCGTTCGTATCGCAGAGCACCAGGCAATCAGCGCCCGCCTCCGCGGCGGCGCGCAGGCAGGCGAGCGCATAGTCGGCGTTGTCGCGGAAGCCGTCGAAGAAGTGCTCGGCGTCGAAGAAGACCGTCAGGCCGCGGGCCTTAAGGAACGCGACCGAATCGGCAATCATCGCCAGGTTCTCTTCCAGCGACGTTTCCAGTATCTGGCGCACGTGCATCTCGTTCGCCTTGCCGACGAGCGTGACCGCGGGCGTCGCGGCGTCGACGAGGGCCCGCAGGTTGGGGTCGTCCTCCGCCTTGATGCCAGCGCGGCGCGTGCTTCCGAAAGCGGCGATGCGGGCGTGCTGCAGCCGCAGCGAGCGGGCGGCGGCGAAGAACTCGGCGTCCTTGGGATTGGAGCCGGGCCAGCCGCCCTCGATGTAATCTACGCCGAGTTCGTCCAGCTTGCGGGCGATCTTCAGCTTGTCCTCGACGGAGAGGGAGATGCCCTCCATCTGCGTGCCGTCGCGGAGCGTCGTGTCGTAAAGTTCGACTTTCATCTGAGGATATGCCTCCTTCCGGGGATTAGCAGCGATTCGTCAGGCGATTGGCGTGGAGGCAACGCGGATCGCCCGCCCCCGAGGAACTCGGGGGCTTAGGTAGGCCTTTCTGGCAAATTGTGACTTCTCGCTGTTCGGCATATGTGCCCTCTACCTTAACATATCGTCGCCGCGAGGCGAAAGGGCGAGTGCGCCGGGAGCTAGCGACGAATCCTCTTTCGCGCAACAAGCGCCAACCCGACCAGCCCCGCGCCGACCGCCGCCAGGAACGCGGCCGCCCAGATGAAATCGAATGTGGCCTCAATGGGACCGTCACCGCCCTGCCCGAAAGCGATGGGACCGCCTTTGCCGCCAGGGACGCCTTCTTCAAAGCTGCAATTTCCAAGGGGCGCCGAATCCGGCCTCACGCCGTAGCGCTCCGTCGTTCCGCCGACGTCAGCCTCTACGACGATGCCCGCGCTCATGCTGGTGCAGGAGTCGTCGACGAGGGGGCCGTAAGTAGCGTGCAGAAGCAGCGATTCGCCGGGTATCAGGGAGCCGCCGCCGAACGACGTCAGGTCCCAGGAGACGAGGCCGAGGTCATCGTCACGCTCCGACGGCGCCGGGTCCGTCTGGAGTAGCGCGGCATTATCCGAATGTTCGGTGATCTTCACATTTGTAATCGGACTCGACCCCCGATTCGTTATCTTGGTCTCGTACGTCTCGGTTGGAGCTCCCGCTCCGTGTGCCGACACGCTAGATAACGTCTGTGTGATAGAAAGGTTATCCGGCAGCGCGTCCGCGTTGGAGCTTGCGGTCTGCTGCAAAGCAACTGTTGCCACGCTCCGACCATCGATATCCAGCGTCGCCGAACCCCCCCACGTCCCCTCAGCCATCATCGAAAGCTCCGTCACTTTGGACTCCAACGTCTCGCCCGGCTGCAATCCCGGGACAGCAAAACTCAGATCGCTCGTCCCAACTGGCCAATAGCGGCCGCTGTGAAAATAAGAAACCCAAAAGTATTCTGGGATGACTCCGCTATCGGACCCGACGTCCACGCTTCCCTCGGGCATCGCGTTTTCGCCGTTGTTCTTGATGTGAGTGACACACTCGATCACCACCCACTCATTCGGCCTGAATGTATCGGGTGAGCACGTGATGTCCAGCGCGACGCTGCCCGGCGCCACCGGCGGCGTCGAGGGCGTCGACGGCTGCGCGCGAGCCACGGCCGACGGCAGCAGCGCCGCCGCCAGCACCAGCGCGACGAGCACGCAGCGCAGGCGTCGCGACAGCCGCGATCTGAGCGAGCGGGTTGTGTTCTTCATGGCAGTCCTCCTCGATAACTTGTCTGTCGACTGAGCGGGCTGTCGAGGAGAAGACTAGCGGGAACGGACGTGGGTTGCTTGACGCATGGCTTTCGCTTGTCGTGCGCTTTCCCTACGGCTTTGCCGACGACCGGGGAATGAAGCTGATTGTGGGATTGTCTTAGTCGACCGGGGGCTGCCAGCGGAGGACCGGATGACGCGCGGCGGTCGCCTCGTCCAGGCGGCGCAAGGGCGCGTCGCGCGGCGCGCTCTTCAGGAGGTCGGGGGCCTCTTCCGCCTCGCGCGCAATCGCCAGCATCGCCTCGCAGAAGGCGTCGAGCGTCTCTCTGCTTTCCGTCTCCGTCGGCTCAATCATCAGCGCTTCGTCGACGATGAGCGGGAAGTAGACCGTCGGCGGATGAAAGCCGTAGTCGATGAGCCGCTTGGCGATGTCGAGCGTTCGAACGCCCTTCGCTCGACGCAGCACGCCAGCGAAAACGGCCTCGTGGAGGCAGCGGCGGTCGTAGGGAAGGGAATAGGCCTGACGTAGGCAAGCGGAGAGGTAGTTGGCGTTGATGACAGCGTTCTCGCTCACCTCGCACAGGCCGGCGGCGCCCAGGCTGCGGATGTAGGCGTAGGCGCGAACCATAATCCCGAAGTTGCCGTGGAACAGGCCCACCTTGCCGATGCTCCGCTCCGGCTGCTCGAAGTTGTAGCGCCCTTCCGCGTCGCGGGCAACGCGCGGCGAGGGCAGAAACGGCGCCAGGTGCGCCTTCACCGCGACGGGGCCCGATCCGGGCCCGCCGCCGCCGTGGGGCGTGCTGAACGTCTTGTGCAGGTTCATCTGGACGACGTCGAAGCCGAGGCCGCCCACCTTCACCTGGCCGAGGAGCGCGTTCAGATTGGCGCCGTCGCAGTAGAGCTGAGCGCCGGCGGCGTGAACCATCTCCCCGATTCGCAGGATGTTGCAGTCGAACAGGCCCAGCGTGTTGGGAAGCGTCAGCATCAGCGCCGCAACATCCCCGTCAAGCGCCGCCGCCAGCGCTTCGACGTCCGTGTTGCCGTCGGCGTCGGAGGCGATGGCGACGCAGCGGAAGCCCGCCGCCGAGACTGTCGCCAGGTTCGTGCCGTGCGCTGAGTCGGGCACGAGCACCTTGTGCCGCGACTCGCCCCGCGACTCCAGGTATGCCTTCACTGAGAGTATGCTCGTTAGCTCGCCGTGAGCGCCGGCTGCCGGCGTGAGGGTGACAGCGTCCATGCCGGTGATCTCCGCCAGCATCCCCTGGAGGTCGTGCATCAGCGCCAGCGCGCCCTGCGCCGTCTCGACCGGCTGCAGCGGGTGCAACTGCGCGAAGCCGGGCAGCCGCCCGATCTCTTCGTGCACCTTCGGGTTGTACTTCATCGTGCAGCTTCCGAGCGGATAGAAGCCGTTGTCGACGCCGTAATTGAGGCAGGCGAGGTTGGTGAAGTAGCGCACGACCTCCGGCTGCGACATCTCCGGCAGCGGCAGGTCGTCGCGGAGGAGAGACGCTGGCGGCATCTCGGCGAGCGGCACGTCGCAGTCCGGAAGCGCGACGGCTGTGCGACCGGGGCGCCCGCGGTCGAAGCTGAGCCTGGCGCCGATGTCCCGGCGCTCTCCGTCGCTCACGTCGCTATCTCCTTCAGCGCCGTCACAAGCCGATCGATCTCGTCGCGACTGTTCATCTCCGTCACGCAGAGCAGCAGGCCGTTCTCGACGCGGTCCGACACGTCGAGCCCGCCGATTATGCCGCGCTCCAGCAGCGCCGAGTTGACCTCGCCCGGCGGCCGCGGACAGCGTACGACGAACTCCTGGAAGAACGCGCCGGCGAGCGGCAGCGAATAGCCGGCAAGTGCGGCGATGCGCTCGGCCGCATAGTGCGACTTGTGGTAGCAGAGCTCGGCAACGCGTCGCAGCCCTTGCTTGCCCATCGCGCACAGGTACACCGTGACCGCCAGCGCGACGAGCTGCTCGTTCGTGCAGATGTTGGAGGTGGCGCGCTCCCGCCGGATGTGCTGCTCCCGCGTCTGAAGCGTCAGCACGTAGCCGGTGCGCCCCTCGACATCCTGCGTGCGCCCAACCAGCCGCCCCGGCATCTGGCGGATGTGCTCGCTGCGGCAGGCGAAGAGGCCGACATACGGCCCGCCGAAGCTGAGCGGCACGCCGAGCGCCTGCCCCTCGGCGACGACGATGTCCGCGCCGTAGTCACCGGGCGGCCGGAACATGCCCAGCGACACCGGATCGGGGACGGCGATGTAGAGCGCGCCGGCCTGTCGCGCGCGCTCGGACAGTGCTGCCATATCTTCGAAATAGCCGAAGAAGTTCGGCTGCTGGACGACTAAGCAGGCGTGCTCATTCGACAGCGCGGCCTCGCCGGGCCCGACTACGTCGACGGCAATGTCGTGGCCGGCGGCATAGGTGCGGACAACTCGCTCATAGGCGGGGTTGAGCGTCGAGAGCAGCGCCAGGCGGCGGCGGCCCTTGATGCGCACGGCCATCAGGCAGGCCTCGGCGAGAGCGCTGGCGCCGTCGTACATTCCGGCGTTGGCGACGTCCATGCCCGTCAACTCGCAGACCAGCGACTGGAACTCGAAGGTGGCCTGCAACGTCCCCTGGCTTATCTCCGGCTGATAGGGCGTGTAGGAGGTGGCGAACTCGCCGCGGTGGATGATGTGGTCGACGACGGCGGGCGTGAAGTGGCGATAGGCGCCGGCCCCGAGAAAGCAAGGCATCTGGCCGGCGGGTCGGTTGCGAGCGGCCATCTCTGACAGCTCGCGCTGGAGCTCCAGCTCGCTCAGGGGCGCTGGCAGCGTCAGACCGGGATCGCGACACTGCGCGGGGATATCGTCGAAAAGCTCGGCGACGGAGGCGACGCCGATGCGCTCCAGCATCAGGCGGCGGTCGTCGTCCGTGTTCGGGATGTAGGGACTAGGCAAATTCGTCCTGGTCGCTAGTGTTCAGCCTCGGCCGTGGCGACGAGCGCGTCGTACTCTTCCGCCGAAAGCAGCTTGTCGAACTCCTTCGGGTCCGCCGGCTTCAGCTTGAGCAGCCAGCCCTCGCCGTACGGGTCGCGGTTCACCACCTCCGGCGTGTCACTTATCTTCGGGTTGACTTCGACAACCTCGCCGCTGATCGGCGCGTATATCTCGGACACCGCCTTCACCGACTCGACTTCACCGAGCTTTTCGTTCTGGCGTAGCTGCTTGCCGGGATCCGGCAGATCGAAGTAGACGAGGTCGCCGAGTTGCTCCTGCGCGAAATCGGTGATGCCGGCGAGCGCTTCGCCGTCCTTCAGGAGGACCCACTCGTGCTCGCGGGTATAGCGCCGGTCCCTCGGGTTGCTTGCCATCATTCGATCCCTCGAATCGCCTTCCTGCTAGCTGGGGCGCTTGTAGAAAGGTCTCCTAACCACCGTCACGGGTAGCGGCCGGCCGCGCACGTCCACCGAAAGCGCCGTCCCCACGGCAGCGAGCTGGGGAGGGACGTAAGCCATGCCGATGCTGATGCCCAGAGTGGGGGAAAATCCGCCGCTGGTAACTCTACCAACGGTCTCTCCCTCGTGCAAGACGGGAAAGCCGGACCGCATGATGCCTTTGTCCGTCGCCTTCAGACAGACGAGCTGCCTGCCGACGCCCTGCTCCTTCAAACGTCGCAGCGCGTCGCGGCCGACGAACGGCTCGTCGTCCAAGTTCACCAGCCAGCCCAGTCCCGCTTCGAAGGGATTGGTCGTCGTTTCGATATCGCTGCCGTAGAGGAGCAGCGCTGCCTCCAGTCGAAGCGTGTCGCGCGCGCCGAGCCCGCAAGGCTGGGCCCGCGCCGCCAGCAGGCCCTGCCAGAAATCGTGCGCCCTTCCGGCTTCGACGATGACTTCGTACCCGTTCTCGCCGGTGTAGCCGCTCTGGGCGAGGAAGGCCGGCGAGCCGAGCAGCTCGAACTCCCCGCAACCGTGTCGCGGCAGCGTCCGGACGACGGCGCCGGTCAGGGTCGAGGCCAAGAGGTCCTCCGACTCCGGCCCCTGGACAGCGATCATGGCGGTACGAGACTGTACGTCTTCGATTGTCGCCTGCATTCCCGGCTCGATCAGCGAGGCGACCTGGTCGCGGTCGGTCTCGGCGTTCACGGCATTGCCGACGACGAGGAGGCGGTCCGGCGCCAGGCAGTAAACGAAGACGTCGTCGATGATGCCGCCGTCTTCCCGGCACATCACCGCGTAATGGGCTTGCCCCGCTTGCAGGCGGCAGACGTTATAGGTGACGGCCCTGCGGATGAGGCGCGACGCGTCCGGGCCGCTCACGAAGAAGCGCCCCATGTGCGAGATGTCGAAGATGCCGACGGCCTGGCGAACGGCAGTGTGCTCTTCGATGATCCCAGCGAACTGCAGCGGCAGCGACCAGCCGGCGAAGGACACCATTTTCCCGCCAAGACGCACGTGCAGGTCGTCGAGGGGGCTTTGCCTGAGGGCTGTCTGCTGGATCATCGGCTCCTTCCGATAGCGGCGGCTAGCTCACGGGCTGCCACTTCTTGTAGCCGTTAGCCGTGTGCGTCATACGGCCGACGCCGGGAAACGGCAGGTGCACGCAGATGAGCAGGGCGTTGTCTGTGATCGCCTGCTCCACCAGCCGTTTCTTCGATTCCATCGACATCAGGGGCAGCACGTCGAAGGCGGACACCCAGGCGGTGCGCTCCAACTGGACGGCCTGCTGCACCATGTCGCCGACGTATATCGCCATCTCGCCGCCGGAGGTGATGACCACGCTGGCGTGCCCGGGGCTATGGCCGGGCGTCGGGATTATCGTCACTTCGTCGGTCAGCCGCGTCTCGCCGTCAAGCAGGCGCAGGCGTCCGCTCTCTGCTACGGGTTCGAGGTTCTCCGCCAGGTAGGTGGTGTGCGTCCGCTCGTTCGGATGGGTCGCCGCTTCCCACTCCGCCCGCTGGACCAGGTAATCGGCGTTGGGAAAAGTCGGCGCCAGCTTGCCGTCGGCGTAACGGGTGTTCCAGCCGCAGTGGTCGCCGTGGAGGTGCGAGTTGATGACGATGTCCACGTCCTCCGGCCCGCCGAAGCCCGACTTCAGCTCGCTGAGGAGGTTGCCTTCCTCGAGCGGTGTCGCGTCCGCCCGCATCGACTTGTCGCCCACGCCGGTCTCGATGAGGATGGCTTTGCCCTGGGACCGAAGCGCCAGGCAGTTCAGCCCGACGCCCAGACGGTGATGGCTATCCATCGGGCCGGCGTACGGCTCCCAGCGCTCGCGCGGGACGACCCCAAAGACGGCGCCGGCGTCGAGGAAATAGGAGCCATCGGACATCACCAGGAGTTCGAGGTTGCCGAGGCGAAACCGGGCTTGAGGCATCGCTTTCTGCCTTCCGAAGATCCGGGGGACAAGCAAAGCATAAGGCGTCCGACCGCCGCCGGTCAATTCCGGCTAGTGCTCGTGGTCGCCGGTTAGCAACCCTTCCGGGGCAAGGTAGCAGTGGAGCGCGTTGGGATCGCAGGCTTCGGTCTCCATCTGCACCGTGCTGTGGGCGATGGCAAAGCGCGTGGAGAGGAGATCGTTTATCTCCTCCAGCATGGCGCAGCCCTGGCTGATGGTCCGGTCCTCGACGAGGAGGTGACAGCTTAGAGCGTGAATCGTCGGCGTTATGGACCACACGTGGAGGTCGTGAATGCCCTTCACCCCCGGCAGCGCCTTCATCTCCGCCACCAGCTCGTCGACATCGACGTGCGGCGGCGAGGCCTCGAGGAAGACACCGATGGCCTCCCGCAGGATTCGCGCCGCGCCGACGATGATGATCAGACCGATGAAAACGCTCACGGCGGCGTCCACCCAGACGAGGCCGGCGACCAGCACGGCTATCGCGGCGACCAGCACGCCCACGGAGCCCAACAGGTCGCCAATTGCGTGCAGGAACGCGCTCTGCACGTTCAGACTGCCCACACTCACTCCTCGCAGCAGGGCGGCGACGGACAGATTCGCGAGACCGCCGACAATCGCCATCGTTAGCAAAAGAGAGCCGTGTATCTCCGGCGTCTCCTGAAGCCGGCGAGCCGCCTCGATGAATATGAGAATTGCCACGACGGCAACCGTAACAGCATTGACGACAGCCACCAGAATGCCGACTCTGTGGTAACCGTAGGTCATCCGGGCAGTCGACGCGCGGGCGGCCTGGCGGATGGCTACCCAGCTCAGCGTCAGCGCAAAAAGGTCCATCAGCACGTGGCCGGCGTCGGAGAGAAGGGCGAGGCTGTTGGCCAGGAAGCCGGTGGCCACTTCGGCGACCAGAATCACAGCAGTCAGGGCGATGGCGATCTGGAGTCGTCTCGCCGCGGGCGGGACTCTCAGCACGTGCTCCGTGTGCATGACGGCGCCGCGCATGTCAGCCGCGAACCTCCTGTCGCGCCGCTCGTGGATGGGCGAAGCGAAGTCGCAGCAGGTCCCAGAACACGCCCATCGCCATCGGCGGGCTCATTCGCAGCTTGGAGCCGCCGACATGCCGCCAGCTCACCGGTATCTGCTCTATCTTCATCCCGAGTCGACGCGCGATGCAAAGGATCTCCACGTCAAAGGCCCAGCCGCTTAGGCGCTGTTGGGCGAATATTCGCTGCGCCGCTTCCCGCCGAAAGCCTTTCAGCGGGCATTGCGTGTCTTCGATGTCGGGCAAGAGCAGGCGCTTGCGAAAGAACGTGAAGAGACTGCCCATTAGCCTTCTCGAAGTTGGCTGGGTGCTCCGCATGTCGTGGCCACCCGGATGCAGGCGCGTCCCGACGGCAACGTCCGCCGACTGCACCAGCGCCTCGATGATCCCGCCACAGTCTTCTGGCGGCGTCGCAAGGTCCACATCCAGGAACAGCGCGTAGCGGCCGGCCGCGGCCAGACAGCCGGTCTTGACCGCCGCGCCTTTGCCCAGGTTCTGATGATGACTCAGCACCCTAAGGCTAACGGTCTCCGGCATGGACGCAGCCACATTTTCGGCGACATCCGCCGTGGCGTCCGTGCTCCCGTCGTCGACGACCAGGATCTCGCAGTCGTACGTCTGCCGTCCCAGGTAATCGGCCAGCGTTCGCAGCGACACGCCGAGCCGTCGCTCTTCGTTGTAGGCGGGAAGAACGAGCGACAGGAAAGGATGCTCTGTTGTTGGGCCTGCCGCCATCGAACCTAGCCTCAATTCGTGTTTCTATTTAGCTCCTTGATCAATTATAGGAACAGGTCGGCAAAGGCGTCCATAGCGAAGACTCCTGCTGGATGGTCGGCGCAAGCGCGCGTCGACTCCAGAGCCCTGCTGCCGCCGGGCGCCTAAGGGTCGGCGCCTGCGGGTCCCCGAGAATTGACAGCAGAGTAGCCTTACCGTACAATTCCTCTGTTCTCCAGAACGTCTCACCAGGAGCGCTTATCGTGAAAAAGGACCTCATGGATATCCTCGCCTGCCCGATGTGCAAGGGGACGCTGGAGCTTACAGTCGACAAAGAAGAGGGCGACGAGGTGGTCGAAGGCAGCCTCTACTGCGCCCACTGCGATGAGCGCTATCCGATAACCGAGAGCATTCCCAATCTCCTGCCGCCGGAGCTGCGTAAGAGCGAAAGCTAGCGCCCGGCCGTGTGGGACCTGGCGGAGGTAAAGACTATGGACAAGTCACAGATGTTCGGACTGCTGATCATCCTCGGGGCGCTGGCGGAGATGGCCGTGTTCTTTATCGGCGTGGTCCGGCGCAGCTATCTGGCGCTCGCCATCCCCCTCATGTTCTCGATCGGCGCCGTCAACCTGCTCGCCGTCTGGGTGGGCTGGACGATGCTGACGACGGAGCCGGAAATGCCTGACAACGCGGAGTTGGAAGAGTTCTCCGACATCTAGGACGCGCAGTCGCTCGTCAACAAGGGCCGCCTTTTTCGGGCGGCTCTTCTCGTTCCAGCTCTCTCTCCCAGCCTGAGGGCTCGATCCGCCGCACGCCGGCAAGATCGCCCTCCGGCAGCGACGAGGCAATCTCCGCGATGCTGCGACCGAGCGAAGGATGGCGCAGGTCGGGCGCTATCTCCGCCAGCGGAACGAGCACGAACCCGCGCTCGGCAAGTTGCGGGTGCGGAACTGTCAGGTCAGGCGCGTCGATGACCCACTGACCGTACAGCAGCAAGTCCAGATCGATGGGTCGGGCAGCCCAGCGCGGCGCCGGTCGCCTGCCGATCTCGAACTCAACGCTCTTCAGATACTTGACCAACGCTTCCGGGCTCAGCCCCGTGGCGACGCGGCAGACGGCGTTGTAAAAGACGGGCTGACTGACATCGCCAACGGGCGCTGTCTCGTAGAGCGAGGACACTTCTTGCGCGGGCGCTAGCGACGACAGGTAACGCAGCGCAAGGCGCAGATTCGCCGCTCGATCCCCGAGGTTCGCGCCGAGGCCCAGATAGACGCTCTCCCCGCTCACCTCGCCTCCTCCGGCGGCGACCAGCCGCGCACGACGGCATCAGCGAAGCGGCAGACCTGCAGCATCTCCTTCACGTCGTGCACCCGAACGATGTCGGCCCCGTTGGCGATAGCGATGGCGACGCTGGCGGCCGTTCCGAACAAGCGCTCCTCGACAGCCACGTCGAGCACCGCGCCAATCGTCGACTTGCGGGACGTGCCAACCAGCAGCGGTCGCCCCAGCGCACGCAGCTCCGGCAGGCGACGCAGTATCTCCAGGTTGTGGCTGACGCTCCAGCCGAAGCCGAAGCCCGGGTCAAGGATCAAGCGCTCGCGCGGCACGCCGGCGGCCTCGGCCAGCGCGATGCTCGTCTGCAGGCCGGCCTTGATGTCAGCGACTACCTCACAGTTGGGGCGGCCGCGCTGGTTGTGCATGACAACCGCCGGCGCCCCGAAGCGCGAGACCACGCCGGCCATCTCCGGATCGCCGCGCAGACCCCACACGTCGTTCACCATCGCCGCGCCCGCCTCCAGAGCTGCCGCCGCGACGCCGGCTTTCGACGTGTCGATGCTGATGGGAACGCTCGTTTCCTTCGCCAGCCGCTCGATAACGGGCAGCACGCGCCGCAGCTCTTCCTCGGCGCTCACCCGCGCCGCGTCCGGCCGCGTCGATTCGCCGCCAACGTCGATGATGTCCGCGCCCTCAGCGACGAGACGCAACGCCAGCGCCACGGCAGCGTCAGCGTCCAGTCCCACCCCGTCGCCGGAGAACGAGTCGGGCGTGACGTTGACGATGCCCATGATGAAGGTGCGGCTTCCCCAGACGAATTCGCGGCCGCCGATAGTCAGAGCCGGAGGAGGCGGAATCGCTGCCATGCCGCGATTCTAGCAGCCGCCCTGGGCATCGACAAGGACGGTCCGAGGGCCGAAGGCTGCGGGGAATTGTTGCTGGAGGGGGTTCTCCGAATTACCGGACGGCCAGAGGTGATGAGCCGCTAGGCAACAAGCGGAACGACTTCGCGCTCGATCCCGCTGAGGACCGCCTCGCGAATGCGCGCGATCGCCACCGAGTCCGGCTGCGACATCGTCTTCTCTCGCACTCCTGCCAACAACGGCCGCAGCCAATCGCCGTGGTCGCCGTGTAGCATCGATACGAGAATCGTTTCCTGCCTGTGCCCTTTGCAACTCACCATCTCTTGCCTCCATGCTAATAATCGGCAGTTCGACGCAATGCTGTCGCCGGCGCCACCAAGACACCGCAGGCGATTGCTGATAAGATTGAGCCAAATCGCGTTACGAGCGCCCGCTCCCGCCGTTTTCCAGTATGAAGCTTGACGGGCTGCGACACGTTCTGCGCCGCCGCCGCGAAGAAGTGACCGCGATGCTATACAACCGTCTCATCGACCTCATCGGCAACACGCCCCTCGTGGAGATGCCGTCCCTGAGCCCGCGGCCGGGAATCCGCTTTTTTGCCAAGCTGGAAGGGCAGAACCCCGGCGGCAGTCTAAAGGACCGCATCGCCCTGTACATGGTGGAGCACGCGGAAAAGCGCGGCGACCTGCGACCCGGGATGACGATCCTCGAGGCGACAAGCGGCAACACCGGCGTTGCGCTCGCGATGATCGCGCGCATCAAGGGCTATCCTATCCAGGTCGTTATGCCGGAGAACGTCAGCATCGAGCGCCGGCTCGTGATGGGCGCCTTCGGGGCGGAAGTCATCCTCACGGATGGCGCGAAATATACCGACGGAGCCATTGACCTGGCAAATCGCATGGCAAGCGATGACCCCAACTGCTTCTTGACGTGCCAGTTCGACAACGCCGACAACCCCCTGGCCCACTATGAGACGACCGGGCCGGAGATCATTCGCGACTTGCCGGAGGTCGACGCCTTTGTCGCCGGCACGGGCACCGGCGGCACGCTCGCCGGCGTCGGCCGCTACCTCAAAGAGCGCCGCCCGCAGGCGAAGATCGTCTGCGTCGAGCCCAAGCCCGGTGAGCTGATCGAAGGCCTGCATACGCTGGATGGCTTCTTACCCGCAGTCTTCGACGAACACGTCATAGATCAGCGCACCATCGTCAGCGCCGAAGACGCCTTCGCGGCCACACGCGAGCTGGCCGATCGCGAGGGCATCTTTGCGGGCGTCTCCGCTGGCGCCGTCCTCCAGGCAGCGCGCTCCATCGCCGACGGATTCGAGCGCGGCAACTTCGTTCTCCTCGTCGGCGACGGTGGCTGGAAGTACCTCTCCACGGGCCTCTGGAGCGGCAGGTCTAAGAGCGCCGGCTAACACATGTTCGAGCTGCCCCGGCGCTACGCCGAAGAGATCGTCGCCCATGCCCGCGAAGAAGCGCCAAACGAATGCTGTGGCATCCTCGCCGGCAAAGACGGCGCCGTCCTTGCCCTCTACCGCGCCGTCAACTCCGAGCACAGCCCTTATCGCTTCAACATCGACGAACGCGTTCTCGATCGCATCCACGCCGAAGTCGAAGCCGCCGGCCAGCAGTTCCTGGCGATCTACCATTCGCATCCCGTCGGCACCGCCAGTCCCTCGCCTGCCGACCTGGCGATGGCGCGGAGGACGACAGCCAGCGAAAACGCCGTTCTCTGGCCCGGCGTCGTCCACCTGATCGTCTCGCTGATCGATCCTTCGTTGCCTCAGGTCAGGGCGTTCCGCATCGAAGAGGGACGCGTTGTTGAGGAGCCCCTCAGCGTCACAGGCTAGACAACCAGCGCGAACGCGCACCCAGGCCGCTAAAGCGACCCTTCCCCTCCTCATCTTGCGAAACCCACTACCGATAATAGATTTAGCTATGCCCAGAGATGTGCTGAAAAAGAGCCGGGAGCAATCTGTGAGCCCCTATGAGAAGCCTGCCTCTCACAGGGTAGGGTTGCACGATCACGTCAACCTGGAAGAGGTCCTCTCGGGGGCGGTCAAGCTCGCCTGCGAGATCCTTGGCGCGCGCTTCGCGGCGATCGCCCTCGCGGACGAAGAGGGAGACCTCACTGTCCGCAGCCACGTCGGTATGCTGGACTCCGCAGTCGCCGACTGGCACAAACGCTGGACCGATGTCCCGCTCGATTACCTCGCCCGCACGCGGCGTCCTTACGTGTGTCCCGACGTGGCGGCAGATGATACCTATGACAGGAACTTCACGCCTGGCCTGCGGTTGGGCGCGGTCCTGCTAGCTCCCCTGCAGGTCGGCGAGAAGCTGGTCGGCTGCCTGGGAGTGTACTACAAGGAGGCCCACGAGTTCTCGGCGAAGGATCTGCAACTGGCAAGCCTGTTTGCCGACCACGTTTCCATGTCTATTGAGAGCACGACCTTCCTGCAGCAGGAGCGCCGGCAGCGAGTGCGCTCGGAGGCGCTACTAGATGTGGTGGGCGCGCCTACCCTCAGCCTGAGCCTGAAGCAAGTTCTCATCAAGCTGTGCCAGTCGGTGCTGAAGCTGAGCAACGGCCAGCGCTGCGCCATATTCATCTTGAGTGAGGATGGGAAGGCGATAGAGACCGTGCTAGCCCTCGGCGGGGAGTTTCCCACTCGCTGGAACGCGCTCGAGTCCTATCCCACCGACGATTTCCATGCGCCCCGGCTCATGGCCGCCCTCGACGAAGGTGGTGGAAGACCGATCATCGACGAACACGTGACCGGCCCCGAATTGGTGCCGCAACGGTTGCTGGACCGGTTCAAGATAAAGTCCGTTGCCGCCTATCCCCTGACCAGCCGCAAGAAGACCGTGGGCGTGATGGCAGTCTACAGCTACAGCGATTACGTCTCATTTCCTCAAGAGGAAGTGGCAACGATCTCCGCCATCGCCAAGCAAGCAGCAGTGCTGGTTGAGAATACCCGCCTCTATGAACGGGAAAGACTGGGGCGGCAGCGCAGCGACTCACTGGCGAGGATGCTGGCGGCTGCCTCTTCGACGCTCAGCCTTCGTCAGGTGTGCGCCAAGGTGTGCGAAGCGGCGATCGAATTGACCGTCGGCGACACCGTCTCCATCTTCCTCCAGCGCGAAGGCAGCCGGGGCTACATACCCGTCAGCGCGCTTGGGAAAGGCGGCCGAGAGGAAGGGGAGACGTTCCGTAATCCCCCGCCGGAAGTCCAATCAAGCCCGGGGCTATCGCTCTTCGACCGCGTGATGGCCAAGCGGCGCAAACCCTATGTCGTGGAGGACATAGCAAACTCACCCTACCGGGACTCGTGGTGGATGAAGAGTTTCCATCTGAAGTCCATCGCGTACTATCCCCTCAGAGCAAAAGGCAAGATGATCGGTTTCCTCTGCGTGGCGGCAGCCAGGGAGAAGCGGAAGTTCTCTCAAGAGGAAGTCGATACGCTGACAGCAATTGCCAAGCAGGCGGCGGTCATTATCGAAAACGCGCGCCTCTACGAGCGGGAGCAGCGGCAGCGACAGCGCAGCGAGTCGCTGGCAAAGGTCCTCGCAGCCGCTTCTTCGAGTCTCGGCGTCAATGAAACGTGCACGAAGATCTGTGAGGTGACGCTCGATCTAACCATCGGAGACAATGTTTCGATCTTCCTCTTCGACAGGGATCGCCCCGTCGCGACAGTAAACCACGGCGATCCGGAGGCGAGGGAGCGGTTCTTGAACCCCCCTCTCGAAGTGCTGACGAGTCCCGAGACGCGACGCTGTAACGAGCTTCTTGCCCGACGGCGAAAGCCATTCATCGTGGAGGACGCTGCCTCCTCCCCTTACGCTCACAGATGGTGGCGGGAGAGCTTCGACACAAAGATGGTCGTCTACTACCCGCTCAGCGTCAAAGGCAAGACCATCGGCATGATGATGGTGGGAACGAGGCGTGGGGAGCCAAAGTTCCCCAAAGAGGAGATAGACGCGCTCTCCGCCATCGCCAAACAGGCCACCGTGATCATCGAGAACGCACGCCTGTACGAGCAACGCCAACTGCAGCAGCAACGCGCCGAGGCCCTGGTGAACGTGCTGACAGCCGCGGCTTCAACTCTAAGCCTCAAGTCCGTCCTGGCAAAGCTATGTCAATCGGTCGTCGACATAAGCGTCGGTGACCGGGTGAGCATCTTCCTGATGGCCGCAGACGGCTCCCGCCTAGAGCCCGTCATGTCGCTGGGTCTCGAAGACCCCGAGCTGTGGAAGAGTTTCCGCAACCCACGTCCCGGATTCGAGGATGCGCCGGAGTCGATGAAGCTGTTCCAGTCGATGACGACGATGGAAGAGCCGATCGTCTCGGACGACGCGACATTGTCGCCGCTGCTGGAGAAATGGTGGCTTGAAACTTTCAACATCAAGTCCATCGCCTGGTACCCGTTGCGGGTCAAGGACGAGACCGTAGGTTTTATGTCCGTTGATGCTTTCCGTTGCCGTGTGCACTTCACCAAAGGCGAAATCGATACGCTGGCGGCCATCGCCAACCAGGCCGCCGTCATTATCGAGAATGCCCGCACCTACGAGAGAGAGCAGCGGCAGCGACGGCGGTCCGAGGCTCTGGTTGACGTGCTCACGACCGCTGCGTCGAACCTCGGCTTGAACAAGGTGCTGGTCAAGATTTGCCAGACTGTAGTGGACATAAGCGTTGCCGAGCGCTGCAGCATATTCATCATGGACGCACATGGACGTCTGGCGCCGATGATGTCCCTCGGCGTCGAAGACCCCGAGGCTTGGCAGAGATTCCGGAGTGCCCAGGACCTCGCCGGTGCGGCAGCCACCTCTCCAGAGTTGCGGCAGTTTTACGGGAAGCTGGCGATGATGGAGCACCCCCAAATCATCGAAGATGCCTCAACATCGCCTCTCATACCAAGGTGGTGGTTGGACGCGTTTCAGGTGAAGTCGATCGTGCACTACCCCCTGCGGATCAAGGACAGGACCATCGGCCTTCTGAGCGTCGATGCTTTCCACCAGAAGGTACAGTTCCCCAACGAGGAGATCGCGACTCTGGCCGCCATCGCGCGGCAGGCGGCCGTCGTCATCGAGAACGCGCGCCTGCATGAACAGCTCCAGGAGCAGGCAATAACCGACCATCTGACCGGGCTTTTCAACCACCGTCACGTCCACAAGCGCCTCGAAGAAGAGTTCGCGCGCGCCGAGCGCAGCAAGACGGTATTCGCCGTAATGATGATGGACGTGGACAAGTTCAAGGACGTCAACGACACGTACGGCCACCTCTGTGGCGACGAGGCGCTGCGCTTCATCAGCAAGCAACTGCACGACACTGTGCGGGGAACCGACATCGTCGGGCGCTACGGCGGCGACGAGTTCCTGGTCATCCTTCCGGATACGACGCGCGAGGCCGCGGAGGAGGTCGCGCATCGTATAACCGCCAATCTCGCTGAAACGCCGTTCGTCATCAGCGGGGGCAGCGAATCCTCGGTCTTGATCGGCATGAGCATCGGGATAGCCTGCTATCCCCAAGACAGCGTCAGGCTCGATGAGTTGATCATGCTCGCAGATGGCGCTCTCTACGACGCGAAACGCCTGGGCGGCAGCCGGGCCATGGCGGCATCGGCGTTTGGCGCGACCCCTTCGCAGAGCCTGGGCTTCGGCCTCCTCCAGGGGCTGCTCAACGCCATCGCGCACAAGGACCCCTACACGCGGCGGCACTGCGAGGACAACGTCCGCTACGTCGACATGGTGGCGGAGAGCTTGAACCTCAACTCGGAGGAGACGGAGTCGCTGCGCAAGGCGGCCCTCCTGCACGACGTCGGCAAGATCGCGATCCCGGACCAGACGCTCCTAAAGCCCGGCCCCCTGGACAGCGCCGAGTGGCAGGTAATGCAACAGCACGTCCGCTTCGGCGAGATGATCGTGAAGGGGATCGCCCAGATTTCCGACGCCATCGAGCCGGTGGCCACGCACCACGAACGCTTCGACGGCAAGGGCTACCCGCGCGGCCTCAAGGGCGAAGAGATACCGCTGTTGGGACGCATCCTCGCCGTCGTCGACGCCTACTCCGCGATGACGCTGGACCGCCCCTATCGAAAAGCGCTGCCGGAGCGAGAAGCGGTCAAGGAGTTGCAACGAGGCGCCGGCACGCAGTTCGATCCGGACGTGGTGCACGCTTTCCTCAAGACGCTGCGCGCCCGCCAAAAACTCCAGAAGAAGGCCGCCTAGCCCTCCGACTCCGCGGCCTCCCAACAAAGCCCGCCTACGCCAGGAGATCCTCGATCACCGGCAGAGCGGCGCGCGCCGCCTGTTCGCCTCGCTGCATCGCCACCGCCATGTGAAACGGCGAATTCGCGCTGATGCTCACCACGTCGGGGCGGATCGTCACATCCGCTTGAGATAGCGGCGGCACATAGGTAAGTGTATAGAGCAAGAACAGCGCCGACGCCACCAGGCTGGGCCCGGTGCGACGCGCGGGGCCATCGAGAGCGCGCACGAATCGGCGGGCCAGCGGCCAGAAGCGACGCGGCATCGCGATGGAATCGCCGAGCACCACCTGCACGATCTTCTCCGCGCCCATCAGACCGACAACCCGGGCCGGCGCGTGCTCCCAGAAGCCGCCGTCGACGAAGTAGCGGCCGCCGTACCTCACGGGAGCGGCCATCAGCGGCACCGCGATGCTCGCCTCCACGGCCTTCAGCACCGATCCGCTGTGCACGACAACAGGGCGCCTCTGAAACAGGTCCGACGTGACGGCGGCAAACGGGATTCTCAGATCGGCGAAGGACAGGCCGTCGAAGCGCTCGAAGAAGGCTCGGCCGATGGCGTTCGTCGGCGAAAGCCTCAAGCGATGGCGGAAGAGGGCGAAGACGTCGCCCGGCGAGGCTCGTATCACGTTCTCCGCCATTGAGGCCGTGGAAGCGCCGGCCGCGTAAGCAGCACCGTAGGCCGCCCCGATGCTCGCACCGGCGATCATATCGATGGGTATGCCGGCTTCGTCGAGCACCTTCAGCACACCCACGTGCGCTGTTCCCTTTGTACCGCCGGCGCCCAGCGCCAGCCCGATTCGCGCCCTCGTCATCGCCTCCCCTTCCGATCAACCCTTCGGTCGCGTCCTTGTTCGCGTAGCGCGGGCACCTTGCCTGCGCACAACAGTCTCCGCAGTCGCCGTATCGCTCATATAATAAGCGATATCCCGGCAACGCACGTGATGGTGCCGAGAATGATCCTGGGCGTCACGCGCTCCTTCAGGAAGAGCACCGCAAGCGGCAGGTTGAACAGCGGCATGGTCGACGTGAGGACAGCCGTCTTGCCTGCGCCCGCTTCCTCGACCGCGGCGATATAGAAGAGGCTGCCCAGACCAAGGCCAACAACGCCCGCCACCGCTATCCAGGCCGCGCTGCGGAAGTCGAACCGGGAGCTTCGCTCCAGCGGGCGAATCATCGACAACAGGAAAACGCCGGCGGCGCCGGTGCGCAGGAGGCCTGCGGACGTCGGTCCCAGGTTTCCGGTTCCCACTCGCAGCCAGACGGTCGAGGCTGTGTAGAAGACAGCCGCAGCTATCAGCAGCAGGACAGCGGCGCGCCTGTCCAATGTAATGCGGCGCTGCCCGTCAACTGGCGGAACGACGACAGACCGCGTCTGCGAGAGCAGCAGGAAGATGCCCAGCACGACGAGCAGGCTCCCAAACACGATCGTCAGGGTGATCCTCTCGCCGAGCGCGACCGCCGCGATGAGAAGCGTCAGCAACGGGTAGACACTGCTGGATACCGGCACGGCCAGCGAGGCGCCGAGTGTTGGCAATGCGACAAAGTAGAGACTGTCGCCCAGACCCGTCGAAACGATGCCGGTGCCGACCATAGTGACAATGGTCGCAACGGAGGCGCTTCTTATCTCTCCAGCCGCCCCGGTGAAGGGAATGAGAAGGCAGACAAAGACGGTCGCGGCGACGCAGCGAATGACGTTAAGAGTGAGGGGAGTGACGCGTCGTATCTGCGAGGCAAAGACGATGCCCGAAACCGCCCAGAGAGCGGCAGCCAGCAGGGCCTTCCCTTCCCCGGGCAAGCGAACCCCCGTCTAGCAATCGCCGCTCTCGGCGCTGCCCGCGTTCCTTGCTTTCGCCCTAAGGCGCCGTTTCGCCGGCCGGCAAAGGCGGCTTCGCGGCAACAGTCTGTCGCGCCGCCCGGACGCCCTGCAGGAAGAGCAGAGCGAAGGCGATTATCGATACGCCGATCACGCCCAGCGCCAGCCACTGCGCCATGCGAAGACCAAGGTAGATCTCTTTGTCCAGGCGCATAAAGCTGATGCCGAATCGCAGCACGGAGTAGGCTGCGGCGTAGGTGAAGAAGAGAAAGCCAGGCCGCTTGAAGACGCGGAACTTCCAGAGCGCCACCAGCAGCCCCAGGATTATCAAGTCGCCTATGACTTCGTAGGCGGTGACGAAGTGCATCGGCCGCAGGGCGAAGGCTGGACTGTTGATGTTCGTGTACTCCACCGAGAACGGCAGCGAGCTGGACGAGCCGATGATGTCGCCGGCGACTACGCAGCCCATTCGCCCGATCGCCTGCCCCAGGATCATGCCGAAAGCGGCGGCGTCCATCCCGAGAAGCAAAGGCAGCTTCTTCCAAAAGCCGTACAGAAGACAAACTGCCACGGAGGCGATTAGGGCGCCGTAGAGCGAGATGCCGCCCTGGTTGACGCGAAAAACGTCAAGCGGCGCGTTCGCGAAGTCGCTGCGATTCTCCAGCACGAACAGGACGCGCGCGCCGATTATTCCGGCCGGCACGCCGATGAGGGCTATCGTGTAGGCGTCGTCTTCCGTGAAGCCGGCCCGGCGCGCAAACCAGACGCCGAGCCACACGCCCAGGCCGATGCCGAGCGCGATAAAGATGCCGTGCCACGTGAGGAGCAGGCCGCCCAGGTGGCCGATATCGTTGTCGATGCCAATTTTGATAGTTAAGAACAAGTCCGTCATCAGCAGCCCCTCTGCCCTATTGACCTATTCAACGCCAAAGGCCTTCTCATACAATGACCTTACCTCAGCGGGGCTCAGCCCCTTGCCGAGGTAGATGTCCCCAACGCGAAGCTCGAAATGCAGGTGCATCTCGGCGTTCGGATCGGTCACCGACTCCGGCGTACCGGTGTTTCCTACATATGCTATCAGTTGGCCTTGGCTTACGGAAACCCCCACGTTGATGCCGTCAGCGATTCGGCTCAGGTGGGCGTAGCGCGTGACGACGCCGTTGCCGTGGTCAATCCAGACCTGCCGGCCGCGGTAGAGGTCAAGCGCGTGCTCGTCCGTCTGGCCGGCGACCGGGGTCTCGGCCTGCAGCTCATCGAGCACCTCCTGCGTGAGCGGCGTGTAGTCCCAGTCGGCCCTTATCACCGTTCCCGCCTTGGCGGCCAGCACCGCCGTCCCGACGCCTATTGACGTGCAGTTGTCCGAATCGTAGAAATCGACCCCCTCATGTATCCCCTGACGGTAATCGCGCGGCGCGCCGGGCATGAGCTGGTCGCCGCTTGGGAGGCAGCCGCCGGCTATAGGGAAGGCGAAGCCGGTCAAGTCGGCCTCGCCGGGCGAAGGAGACGGAGAGCGGGTGACGATCTTCAGCACCTGCGTCGGCGTGGCGTCCGAGTGGCCACCCCCGCAGGCCACGAACGCGAGACCGAACAGCGAGATAATCGCAAGAAGTGCCGCCGCCGCGCGTGTCAGAACGCCTTCCTCCTCGATAGCGCTCGGGCCGACCTAAAGAATAACCGCCCGCTACCGAGTCTGGCAACCCAACGCGAACAGTCGTCAGTGGGAGGCGACGCGAATAGCCGCGTCGTGCGACGCCTGCTCCAGACAATCGTCCAGCGGCGCCAGGTCTACTTCCTCGCCGTAGCGACGGCGCAAGGCGAGGCGCAGCAGGTGGTCGGCGAAATGCGGGTTCTTGGGCAGCAGCGAGCCGTGCAGGTAGGTGCCATACGCGTTCCGGTACACCGCACCCTCGGTCTTGTCGAGGCCGTTGTTGCCGTAGCCGGAGCGCACGATGGCCAGGGGACGCGCCTTCGGGCCGAGGAACGTGCGGCCGCCGTGGTTCTCGAAGCCGACGAGCGTCTCCCCTTCCCATTCCGCGACGACGTTTCCGATGCAGCGCGCCACGTTCTCGCCGGGATGCTCCGTGTGAGCGTCGAAGATGCCGAGGCCCGGCAGGTCCTCGCCGACGGCCGGCCGGTAATAGCGGGCGAACAACTGGTAGCCGCCGCAGACGGCCAGCGTCACGACGCCCCCTTCGACGGCCTCCCGGACCGATTCGCCCTTCACGTCCAGCAGGTCGCGCACAATGCGCCGCTGCTCCCGGTCCTGGCCGCCGCCCATGAAGATCAGGTCGCATCCTTTCGGGTCCAGCGCGTCGCCGATGTCCAGCTCTTCGACCACGAGGTCGATTCCCCGCGCCTGGCAGCGCCGCCGCAGGCAGATGATGTTGCCGCGGTCGCCGTAGAGGTTCATGAGCTTTGGGTAGAGATGCGCCAGTCGCAGCGAGAGGTTCACGGCTGCTCCTCCCAGTAAGGCGCCACGCCGCCGCGTCGGGCCAGGAGCGCGCGCACCTCCAGCATGGCCGTGTAGGTGGGCAGGACGTAGAGATCGCCGCCGGCCGGCGTCTGGCGAAGAGCCAGGTCGAGCGCCTCCGCCGCGCTGCCAACCACCGGCAGGTCCGGCGGGAACCCCGCGTACTTCAGTCGCAGCGCCATGTCCTCGGCGCGACGCCCGCTGGCCACAACCGACGTCGCCTTGCCGGCCAGCAGCTCGAAATCGGCGTCCCATATCCACGAGACGTCGCGCCCGTCCGCGATGTCGTCGTTGAGAAGCAGGAGCAGCCGCTTATCGCCCGGGAGCGCAGCTATGGCCCGCAGCACCTGGTTCAGCCCCGCCGGGTTCTTGCCCAGAAAGACCTGCACGTGCCGCCCGTCGATCTCGAACCGTTCCTGCCGTCCGAAGGCGGCGGCGACGGCTTCGATGCCCTCGCACACAACCGCTGAGTCGATTCCCATGGCCAGCCCGCCGGCCAGAGCGGCCAGCGCGTTGTAGGCGTTGTAGAGGCCACTCAGCCGCAGCGACAGCTCGACGGCGCCCTGCGGCGTCGCGACGCTCAGATGTGTGCTATCGGCTTCGAGGATAACCCTCGTAGCCCGCACGTCCGGCTCGCGGCGGCGCCTGTCGCAGCCGGGGCAGCGCCAGTGTCCGACGTGGCCGTAGAAGAGGAGATCGTACTCATATTCGCGACCGCAATCGGGGCACCAGCGTGAGTCGGCGGCGTGCTCCGGCTCGTCCAGGGCGGGCGCCCGGTCGTCGAGGCCGTAGAAGACGACGCGGCCCCGGGCGGACGCCTCGAGTGCGGCAACCGACGGGTCGTCCGCATTCAACACCACCGTCGTCGATTCCGGCGCGGCCTGCAGCGTATCCCGCCAGCGCGCGGCAATCGAATCGACCTCGCCGTAGCGGTCAAGCTGGTCGCGGAAGAGGTTGGTGAAGATGAGAACGCGGGGCTTGACCGCGGCCACCGCCTCCGGCAGCGTCGCTTCGTCGACTTCGAGAATGCCGAGCCGGCGCTCCGCCTGCGACAGTCTGCCCAGCAGGCGGGCCTGGTCGAGGAGGGAGGTCGCGACGCCGCGCATCAGGTTGGAGCCGCTACGATTGTGGAGCGGCAGGTAGCCGGCCTTCGCCGCGACGCTGCTGAGCATGTGCGCCGTGGTGGTCTTGCCGTTCGTGCCGGTGACCATGACGGAGCCGTGGCCAAGCTGCGCCGCCAGTTCCTCGACGAGACGGGGGTCAATCCTCTCGGCGAGAACGCCAGGCAGCGCCGTGCCGCCGCCGCGCCCGAACGCGCGACTGGCGATGCCGGCAAGCTTACCGGCCGCTATCGCTCCCACCAACCGCACCGATGCCATCGAAGTCCTCACGCGGCACGCGAAGTAGGGGAGGCCTGTCCGCCTCGGGCGGAACTTTAGTCCTCCCGCTTTCTGCTCCGGACATTCGTCTCCAGTCTATCCCTTCGTCGCGTCGGGCCGGAAGCCCCGCAGTCGCAGCGAGTTCGTCATGACGGAGACAGAGCTGAACGCCATCGCAGCCGCCGCCAGCATCGGGTTGAGGAAGCCACGCGACCCGAAGAAGGGCCCCAACACAGCCGGAACGCCGGTCTGCGAGAACAACGGATAGAGTACGCCCGCCGCAATCGGAATGAGGGCGACGTTGTAGGCAAAGGCCCAGAACAGGTTCTGTCGAATCGTCCCCATCGTGCGCCGGCTGAGGTCGATGGCCGTTGCCACCCCGTCGAGATCGCCGCGGATGAGCGTGATGTCGGACGCCTCCATCGCAACGTCCGTCCCCGTGCCGATGGCGATGCCGATGTCCGCCTGAGCGAGCGCCGGCGCGTCGTTGATGCCGTCGCCGACCATCGCCACCGTCTTCCCTTCAGATTGGAGGAGACGAACTTGTTGAACCTTGTCCTGCGGCAGCACTTCCGCCAGCACCCGCTCGATGCCGACCTGTCGGGCTACCGCTTCCGCCGTCTGCCGGTTGTCGCCCGTGATCAGCGCCACTTCGATGCCCATCGCCTTCAAGCGCGCGACCGCCTGCGCGGCGTCCGGCTTGACGGTGTCGGCAACGGCCACGACGCCGGCGAGACGGCCGTCGACGGCGACGTACATCGGCGTCTTGCCTTCTGCGGCCAAGCGTTCACTTTCCGGGGCGAGCCCATCCAGCGACAGGCCGCTCTCCCGGATCAGCTTGAGATTGCCGGCCACGACCGTCCGGCCCTCAACCGTCGCCTGGACCCCGAGACCGGGCAACGCAGCGAAGTCCGCCGCCTCAGCCAGCGCAAGTCCGCGCTCGCGGGCGCCGGTGACCAGCGCTTCGCCCAGCGGGTGCTCCGAGCCGCGTTCGGCGCTCGCGGCAAGACGCAGGAAGTCGCGCTCATCCCAGCCGTCGGCGGGAAGCACGTCGGTGAGCGAAGGCGCGCCGGTGGTCAGCGTTCCCGTCTTGTCGAAGACGATGGCATCGATGCGGTGCGCCGTCTCCAGCGATTCGCCGCCGCGGATGAGAATGCCGTTCTCCGCCCCCTTGCCGGTGCCGACCATGATGGCTGTGGGCGTGGCCAGACCGAGGGCGCACGGGCAGGCGATAATAAGCACCGCGACGGCGTTGAGCATGGCGAATGTGAACGCCGGCGTCGGCCCGAAGACAAGCCAGATGCCGAAAGTGAGCGCCGCAATGCCGATGACGGCCGGCACGAAGTAGCCGGCCACTACGTCGGCGAGGCGCTGGATCGGCGCCTTCGAGAGCTGCGCCTCCTGCACCAGGCGCACGATCTGGGCGAGGACGCTGTCCTGCCCCACGCGCGTCGCCCGGAAGCGGAAGCTGCCTGTGCGGTTGATAGTCGCGCCGATCACCTCGTCGCCCGGGCCCTTTTCGATCGGAATGCTCTCGCCGGTGATCATCGACTCGTCGACCGCCGAGCGCCCCTCCAGGACGACCCCGTCGACCGGTATCTTCTCGCCCGGCCGGACGATAACCACGTCGCCGGCCACGACGCGCTCCACGGGCAGATCGATCTCGTCACCGTCGCGCACGACCCGCGCTGTCTTGGGACGCAGGCCGATCAAGCGCTTGATAGCGGCCGAAGTGCGGCCCTTCGCCTTCGCCTCCAGGTAGCGTCCGAACAGGATGAGGGCGATTATGACCGCCGAAGTATCGAAGTAGACGGAAGGCTCGACGCCGGCGGCGCGAAACAGGCCGGGCCAGAACGTCGCGAAGACGCTGTAGCTGTAGGCGGCGCTGGTGCCGACAGCTACCAGCGTGTTCATGTCGGCGTCGAGGTGGCGCAGGCGGTTCCAGGCGCCGGTGTAGAACTGGGCGCCCGCCCAGAGCTGAACCGGCGTGGCCAGCGCGAACGAGGTCACTGTCATCGCCGCCATCGGCAGGCCGGAGACGAGCGGCAGGTGCATGTACTGGGCCGCGACCATGAGAAAAACGCCGATGCCGCCAGCGAAGAGGAACTTGCGCCAGAGTGTTCGCTCTTCGCGGTCGCGCGCTTCCTGTAGCGCGTCGGGCGCGGCGAGCGCTTCCGGACGCGCGTGGTAGCCGGCGTCCTCAACGGCGGCGTAAAGGCTGTCCAGCGAGCAGGCCTGCGGGTCGAAGGCGACGGTGGCCTGCTCCGTTGCCAGGTTCACGGCGGCCCCGGCGACGCCCGGCACCTTCTTCAGCGCGTTCTCGACGCGAAGGACGCAGGACGCGCAGTGCATGCCTTCGATGGGGATAGTGGTCTCGTCTTTCGTCTTCGTAGTCATGGGCCGAACTACCTGTTCGCTAGCTCGTAGAGCTCCCGCAGCTCGCCGACGACCTGCTCTTCGCGGCCATCGCGAATACCGGTGACGACGCACGTCCGCAGGTGCCCTTCCAGCATGATCTGCTCCAGCTTTTCGAGGGCGCGGCGCACGGCAAACGACTGCTTGAGGATGTCGACGCAGTATGCGTCTTCCTCGATCATGCGTCGCACGCCGTTGAGGTGCCCCTCGATGTAGTTAAGTCTCTTGAGGCTTTCCGCGCGGGTAGTGTCCTGCACTGCCTCTCCCTCCTTGTCCCTTCGTCTCTTACCCTACCCCCTCGGGTGGGGTCCATTCACATTATCAACCCTTTCGCGGAGGCTGTCAACGGGGTGTACCTGATGCATGGGTGAAATGCCAGAGCCATCGACGCCACGCTCGGCATCGATGGCCCCTCGTTGATTGTTATCGCTCTGTCGTCTAGACGCGCGCCTGCAGAGGCGCCCCGCAGTCGCCACAAAAACGGCTGGCCGGCGCGTTCGCGCAGCCGCACCTCGCGCAGATCCTGGCCGGCGTCTGCTGATTGACCGGCGGGCTGTCGCTCGACGATGCGGCCGGCGCGCTCGCCGACGACATCTGCGTTATCTGCTTCTGAATGTCGTCCTCTTTCGAAGCCTTGCGGAACTCTCGGATTCCCTTGCCTATGGCGCCGCCCACTTCCGGCAGTCGTCCGACGCCGAAGATTATGATCACAACCGCAAGAATCAGCAGCAGTTCGACGGGTCCCATGGACGGCATAGTCGCCCTCCTCGCGCTTCAACGGATGCGCACAAAAAGCGTAGCACTCTGAACATAAGCGGGTCAAGAAGAATCGAAGGGCGCACCCAGCGGCTAGACGTGGAAGAGGACGTGGAAGATATCGCCGTCCTGCACCTCGTAGGTCTTGCCTTCACCGCGCAGGGCTCCGCGCTTCCGCGCTTCCGCCAGCGAACCCAGCTCCAGCAGCTCGTCCCAGCGTATGACCTCGGCTCGGATGAAGCCGCGCTCCAGGTCGGAGTGAATCCTGCCGGCGGCCCTGACCGCGGGCGTGCTGCGCGGGATGGGCCAGGCGCGACATTCATCGTCGCCGACGGTGAAGAACGAGATGAGCCCCAGCAGATCGAAGGCCAGGCGTCCGATGCGGCCGGCAGGCGGATCTCGAAGGCCGAGGTCGGCGCGGAACTCCGCCGCCTCCTCGTCCGAGAGGTCTCCCAGCTCCATCTCGAGCTTGCCGCAGATGGCCGCGACCAGGCCCTGCTTGCTGTGCTGCGTCTCGATCTCGCCGAGATTCGCGACGTCCTCCTCGCCGACGTTGAGGACGAGAAGAACGGGCTTCGCAGAAAGCAGGTTGTAGTTGGCCAGCGAGTGCAGCTCTTCATCGCCGAGGCCCTGGGCGTGCAGCGGCTTCTCTTGCTCGAATCCGGCCTTAACCCGCCCGAGTAACGCTATCTCCTTCTCGCCGGCCTCCCGGTCGCCCGCGCGCGCGGATCGGACGACGGTGTCGAGGCGCTCCAGCCGCCTCTCGACCACGGCGAGATCGGCGAAGACGAGCTCCAGGCTAAGCGCCTCTATGTCGCGAGCCGGGTCGACGGAGCCGTCGGGATGCGGCACGGCGGCATTCTCGAATGCGCGCACGACGTGGACCAGCGCGTCCGCGCGATCGAGGGCAGCCTGCGCCTGCGGTCCCGGTCCTTCGCCGCGGCCGGCGCTTCGCCAGGTGAGAGCTCCGGGGATGTCGGTGAACTGGATGTCGGCGTGAACGGTCTTCTTCGGCCGGAAGAGCGCCGCAAGCTTGTCAACCCTCTCGTCCGGCACTTTGACGGCGCCGACGTGCACCTCCGCTTCGCCGCCATAGCTGCCGACGGGCGCGCGGCCGTGGGTCAGGGCGTCGAAGACGGTGGTTTTGCCCGAGCGCGCAAGTCCGACGATTGCCAGTTCCATGGGAAGAACGCTCCGACGGCATTGTATCACGCCACGCTCGCCCGTCTGGGCAGGCCCGTCTGGGCGGGTCGAAGCCGGACGGACTACGAGGAGCGGCGGCGACTGCGCTTCTTGAGCAGCGGGACCACGCGGTCGAGGATGCGCCAGGCGACCTCGTGCTTGCTGAGCAAAGGCAAGCTCTCCACCGCGCCGGAGCGGTCGATAATCGCCACCTGGTTCGTCTCCGTGCCGAAGCCCGAACCCGCGGCGGTGATATCGTTGGCGACGATCAGGTCGACGCCCTTGCGCGCCATCTTCTCCGACGCGTTCTTCACCAGGTCTTCGCTCTCGGCCGCAAAGGCCACACGCACCAGATCGCCCTTGACTTGAGATAGGACGTCCGGCGTCGGCACCAGCTCCAGCGTCATTCCTTCGCCGCTGCGCTTGATCTTCCGCGTCGCCGACCGGGCGGGACGGAAGTCTGCGACGGCCGCGGCCATGACCAGCGCATCGGCGCCTGCGCAGGCGGCAACAACGGCGTCGCGCATCTCCACCGCCGTCCTCACGGAGACCAGCTCGACGCCGTAAGGCGCGGAAAGGGCGCTCGGCCCGCTCACGAGAACCACCTGCGCGCCGCGGTCTCGCGCCGCCTCCGCAATAGCATAGCCCATCTTTCCCGACGAGTAGTTGCCCAGGTAGCGCACAGGATCGAGCCGCTCTTGCGTGCCGCCGGCGCTCACGACGACCTTGCGTCCGGCCAGATCGCCGTTCCGCCCCAGCATCTGCCGCAGCGCACCGATGATCGTCTCCGGCTCCAGCATGCGCCCGCGACCGACCATCCCGCTGGCCAGCCGCCCCTCCGTCGGCCCGACGATGGTCATACCGCGCTCCCTGAGGGTCTTCAGGTTGGCCTGGGTCGCGGCGTTCTCGTACATCAGCGCGTCCATCGCCGGCGCAAGTAGCACCGGTGCATCGGTGGCCAGGACGGTCAGGCAGAGAAGGTTGTCGGCCAGGCCGTGCGCCAGGCGGGCCAACGTGGCCGCGCTCGCCGGCGCGATGACGACGGCGTTGGCGCGGCGCCCAAGCTCGACGTGAGAGATCGCGAGGTCGCCCGTCGTCGCGAAGACATCGGTGTAAACGGGCCGTCCGCTCAGCCCCTGGAGCGCGACCGGCGTCACGAATCGCCCGCCGGACTCCGTGAGGATGACATCGACGAGGGCGCCCGCCTGCGTTAGCTTGCTCACCAGGTCGGCGCCCTTGTGAGCGGCAATGCTGCCGGTTATACCGACGACTATCCGCTTCCCTTCGAGTATCATTCGCGCGCCTGCCTGCCGGTCGGCATGGCCTGTCCTCGGTTCGCTTCCTGTATCAGCCTCAGCCCGACCAGCGTGAGGTCCACGTTCACCTCCTGGATCACCGGCGTCTCCTTGGCTATGAGCGGCGCGTAGCCGCCTGTGGCGATGACCTTGGCCTCCGGGTCCAGCTCCCTCCGCATGCGGGCGATTATGCCTTCTACAAGCCCAACGTAGCCGAAGATGATCCCGGCCTGCATTGCGCTGACGGTCGTCTTGCCGATGGCGGTCCGCGGACGCTCCAGCTCGATGCGGGGCAGCTTCGCGGTGCGTTCGAACAACGCCTCGAGGGAGATACCGATGCCGGGCGCGATGACGCCGCCGACGTAGTCGCCCTCCCGCGAGATGGCGTCGAATACGGTCGCCGTGCCGAAGTCAACGACGATGAGCGGCGGACCATAGAGCTTGATGGCGGCTACGGCATCGATCACCCGGTCGGCGCCGACGTCGCGAGGGCTGTCGTAAAGAATGCGGATGCCGGTCCTCACGCCCGGGTCGACGACAAGCGGCGTCACCTTGAAGTAGCGACGGCAGAGCTCCTGGAATACAGGCGTCAGAGAGGGGACGACGCTCCCCAGGATCGCCTCGTCGACGTCTCTTGCGGTGAGCCCTTCGGTGTTGAGGAGGCTGAGCAGCAGGATGGCATACTCGTCGACCAGGTTCTCGACGTCCGTCGCGATGCTCCAGCGAGCGCGGATCTCCTCGCCATCGAAGACGCCGATGGTGATCGCCGTGTTGCCAATATCGAGGGCCAGTAGCATCTTCACCTGCCCGCACAGCCGGCGTCTTGCCGGCCGCCTTGGCGCTGCTCATTATAGTGGACGCCAATTTCGGATGGCAACTTGATAGGCTTCTCAGCGAAACCCTTGGCTTGGCTTATCGCTGCGCCTGCCTCCCCCCGGCCGCTCGGCCTGCCTGCCGGTAGGCAGGGTTGCCGAGCGGCCCTCCGTCATCGCAGCCCGATCCCCGCGATTAGCACCGTCGTCACTCGGCCCCAAATTGCCCGTCGATTCTCCCCCCGTTTTTTCGTTTTCGAAAGCCGCCAATTTTTCTTGCCGAGTGATCATAAGAGCCTTGACCCTCCCCTGCCGACGGGGCTATCCTCTGCCATGCAGGGCCGATCTCCCGCCCGGCCCGCGGCCACAGGCAACGGCCGTCACGGCTCACTACCCCGAGCCACGGCGGCTGGAGCCGAGACCATCTATCAGCCACTAGCAGCCTTAGCAGGGGAAATCAAGCGACCTATCTCTAGCGTCGGTGCTGTCGTGTGCCCATCAGCAAGGGGCCGACGGCGCTGGAAAGGACCGAGGCCTAACCGGCATGCCGCCACGTTCCGCTACCGCACTCTGGGAAGCAGCGCTCGGTCAGCTCCAGCTTCAAGTCACTCGCGCTAACTTCGAGACCTGGCTCCGCGACAGCCGCGGCCTGTCCATCGACGAGGGCCGCTTCACCGTTTCCGTTCCCTCCGATTTCGTCGCCGAGTGGCTGGCCAACCGGCTTCAGGATCCCATTGCAAAGACACTCGCCGGCATCGTTGGGCAGCCGGTTCAAGTGACCTTCCAGGTCGAGGCCATGCCCGGCGAGCAACCGCCCGCGCCGTCCGCCATCGACCCGTTGCGGCCGTCCCAGCTCGTCCCGCTTCTGGCGAAGCCGCGCCTCAACCCGCTCTTCACTTTCGACACCTTCGTTGTCGCCGACTGCAACCGCCTGGCGCACGCCGCCGCCGGCGTCGCCGCCCGCCGAAACAGCTCACCCGAGCACAACCCTCTCTTCCTTTACGGTGAAAGCGGCCTCGGCAAGACGCACCTCATGCATGCCATCGCGCACCGGCTCCTCGGCAACGGAAGCCGCGTCCTCTACGTCACCGCCGAGCAGTACCTCTCCGAGTTCGTCTTCGCCAGCCGGCAGAAGCGCAATGACGACTTTCGGGCCAAGTACCGCTCCCTCGACGCGCTTCTTCTCGATGACGTCCAGTTCCTCGCCGGCAAGGAGCGGACCCAGGAGGAGTTCTTCCACACCTTCAACCACCTCCAGTCCAACGGCAAACAGATCGTGCTCGCCAGCGACGAGCCGCCGCAGAGCTTGACCCGCTTCTCGCCCCGCCTGCGCTCCCGCTTCCAGTCAGGCCTCAGCGCGGACCTCTCCATGTTCCCCGTGAGCGCCCGACTCGCCTTCCTGCGCAAGAAAGCTCCCTCCCTTCATGGCGACGTCGAGCCCGCTGCGCTCGAGTTCCTTGCCGCGCAGGCCTACGCCAACGTCCGCGAGCTGGAGGGCGCCCTCAACCGCGTGGTCGCTTACGCGCGCCTTACCGGTCGCCCCGTCGACCTCTCGCTGGTTCACGCAGCCATCACCTGCAGTCGCCCCGCCGTCGCAGCTTCACCCCCGACTGCCAATCGCATCATAGATGCCGTTTGCTCCTACTACGACGTCTCGTCGCAATCGTTGGGAGGGCAGGGCAGGGGGAAGCGCGTCACCACCGCTCGCCACGTCGCCATGTACCTTCTGCGCCACGATGCCTGTCAGCCGCTTGCCCAGATCGGCCGTCTCTTCGGCGACCGCGACCACTCAACCGTACTCTACGCCTGCCGAAAAATCGACCGCGAGAACACGGCTATTCCCCAGACCAGCGCCGATCTCCTGGAGATCCGAAAGCAAATCGAATCAGCGCAGGCTTGACCCCTCACACTTCTCCTCCCACACGTCTTCCACTATGTCCACTCTTGTGGAAAACGCTTATCTTCCTTCTCGCCTTGCTGCCATCACCCTCACTTTTCCACATACCCTCCGGTCTCCCGCAGAATCGAATCTCACCGTTTTCACCCTTTCCGCCTTCTCTACAATGAAGTGATCCTGCCCCTGCCTGCCTCCGTGTCTTTGAGAGGAATTTGATCGTTCATCCGAGTGTGGAGGGAGAGATATGTGGTGGGTGGTTATAATAGTCGCAAGGCGTAGCTGATGATTGACCGTGTTCGTGTTCACGTCCAGGCGGGAAAGGGCGGCGACGGCTCGCTGAGCTTTCGGCGTGAGAAGTTCGTGCCCAAAGGCGGCCCAGATGGCGGCGACGGCGGTAGAGGCGGCAACGTCATCCTCGAGGTTGACCCATCGCTCAGCACGCTTGCCCACTTCCGACGAAACCGCCACTACCGCGCCGAGGACGGCGGTCACGGCAGCGGCGGCAAGAAGCACGGCGCGAACGGCGAGGACCTTGTCGTCCGCGTGCCGGCCGGGACGATCGCTCGGCGGGCGAATGATGGCGAAGGTGAGGTGATAGCAGACCTGACCGAAGACAAGCAGCGGGTAGTCGTGGCGAAGGGAGGTCGCGGGGGCCGCGGCAACGTCCACTTCGCGACTTCGACGAACCGTGCCCCGCATATCGCCGAAAAGGGCGAGCAGGGCGAAGAGTCAGACCTGGACCTCGACCTGAAGCTCGTTGCGGACGTAGGCATCACTGGTCTTCCCAACGCTGGCAAGTCGACGCTGTTGCGGCGCGTCTCCGCCGCGCGGCCCAAGGTGGCCAGCTACCCGTTCACCACCCTGGAACCCGTGCTCGGCGTCGTAGAAAGAGGCTATGCGACGGCTGTCCTGGCGGACATACCGGGCTTGATAAGCGGCGCCCATGAAGGCATCGGGCTTGGGCTGGAGTTCCTGCGCCACGTCGAAAGGACAAGATTGCTCCTGCACCTGCTGGATGGGACGCGCGAAAGCCCCCGACAGGACATGACGGCGGTGAACGAGGAGATCCGCGCCTACAGCGAGGCATTGGCGGGAAGGAGGCAGATCGTTGCCGTGAACAAGCTCGACCTTCCGGAGACGCGCACTCGCCGCGACGAGATCGCCTCAGAGCTGGCGGACGCCGGCGTCGAGGCGCACTTCATCTCAGCGGCGACAGGCGAAGGCGTCGACGAGCTGGTGGATGCCGTAATGCAGGCGCTGTCGGAGGAGAAGGCGAGGGCGACGGAGGAATCGACAGCGCCGGTGGCCGTCACCCACCTTCAGCCGCGGCGGCCCCGATTCGTGCTGACGCAGAAAGACGGCACGTTCGAGGTGGAGGGGGCCCTGGCGGCGCGGCTGGTCGAGCGCCTCACCGGCGACAGCCGCGAGACAAAGGCGGAGATACGCCGCCGCCTCGTGCGAATGGGCGTCGGCGCGGCTCTCAAGCGGGCAGGCGCGCGTCCGGGAGACCGCATCCGCGTCGCCGGACTGGAAATGGAGTGGGAAGGATGAAGCTGGGCGTTCTCGGCGGCACTTTCGACCCGCCGCACGTCGGCCACGTCATGCTGGCAGAGGTCGCCGTGGAGCACCTGCAACTCGACAAGCTGCTGCTCGTGCCGGCGCGAGAGCCCTGGCGAAAAGCCGGACAGCCCGTAAGCGCCGCCGAGCACCGTCTGGAGATGACGTGGCTGGCCGTCGACTCACTGCCCCGGCTAGACGTGTCGTCGCTGGAGCTGGAGCGGCCCGGGCCCTCGTACACAGTGGACACACTGGGGGAGCTGCTGGCGCTCTATGGGGCGGAGACGGAGCTGTTCTTCGTGCTCGGTGAGGACGCGCTGCTCGACATGCCGAACTGGAAAGAGTCCCACCGCATCGTCGCACTGGCCCGGCTGGCCGTGGCGCTGCGTTCGCCGGGCCGCGAGCTGGACGTGACGGAGCTGGAGAAAGCGATTCCCGGCGTCTCGCGACGGCTCATCGTCCTGCCGATGACGTTCGTCGACGTGAGCGCTACTGCGATACGCGAGTGGGCCCGAAATGGCGTGTCGCTGGAGGGCCTCGTCCCGCCTGCCGTCGAATCCTACATCAAAGAGCACCGCCTCTACTCCACCGATCGGGAAGTCGGCGGTACGTAGAGGATGGCTTTAGCCTTCCACGTCGACCCGGGTCGTCACCACACTAGCTTCCAGGCGCTCGCGTTGCTGATGCCCAGCGAGCCGCGGAGGTTGATGATCAGCAGCGCCATCGCTTCAAGCTCTCGGGCGTGACGGAGCGGGCCGCAGTCTATCGGTCGCATGCCTCCCGCTTCGACTAACTGGGCGACCACCGCTTTGGCTTCAGCATCGTTGCCCGCGATGAAGATGTCCAGCGGCTGTCCACCGACGCTTCCCGCCATCACCGCCGCCGCGAATGCGGCATTGAACGCCTTGACAATGCGCGCTGCCGGGCGAGCGGCAACAGCGATCTGCTCCGCTGCCGACGTTCCGGGCGGCGTCGCCGGCTCCAGCCCCTCCGAAGTTGTACGCAGCGGGTTCGTGATGTCGACGACTATCTTGCCCGCGAGCCGGTCGTCGTACTCCCCCACGACCCCCGCCGCGGCGCTATAGGGCACGGCGAGGACGACGACCTCATCTCGAATCGGGCCGTTGGCGTCGGAGGATTGAGCCGTTGCGCCCCGTGTGGCCGACTTCGCGAGTTCCGCTGCCAGCGCCGTCGCCTTGCTCGGGTCGCGGCTCATGAATGTGACCGAGTTGCCGCCGGCGAGCATCCGCGTCCCGATTGCGCGGGCCATGTTGCCGGTCCCGATGATTGTGACGTTCATGGCGCACCTCCTTGTGCGTTTCTAGAGGTCGAAGACACGAGAGGATGCATTTCGAAGCGTCCTATCTCAAGAATAGCACGCCGGACGAGCCTCTGGAGGGCCGTGGGAAATCTATTGCCCAGCGCCACCGAGCGGCCGCCACGGCTCCCGCAGCGGCACTCCTTCGCCGACGACCGCTGGAGAAGACCCATCCTGATTGGCGACCGTCAGAGTCATACCGACCCCGCCTCCGGCTTCCTCGCCCAGCAGCAGGCGGCTCCAGTCAGGCGAGTAGAGGAGAGTACCATCGCTTGAATGATTCGAGGCGACGTGCGTGATGCTGCCAGTCTCGCTATCGAACAGGTAGACGTCCTCCGTGTAATTCGTCCCGTCCGTTATCCCGAAGAACGACAGGAAGCGACCGTCCGGGCTCCACGTGCCGCCCAGCCCCGGAACCGCCGCGTGCGCTATCGTCGTACTGATCGTCAGAAGCTGCGTTCGCTTGCCGCTCGCCAGGTCCAGTTCGACAAGCGTCCCCTTCCCCCAGATGTCGCCCTCAACAAAGGCCACCTTCGACAGGTCCGGCGACCAGCTAATGCCGGACGTCGGATCGCCGAACAGCTTCGTCACACCGCCCGTATCCGGATTGATCTCGAGGTTGTAGAAGATCAATCGGTCTCTTGACGGCGCCCAGCGGGGGTGCTGGTCGGTGCTGAACTTCCCCAGATCAACGTTTCGCCCCGTCTCGACGTCGAGGACGTGGACCTCGCCGGTCACCGCGCTCCCCCCTTGAGCGTTGTCCATATATGACAGCCAACGGCCGTCCGGCGACCAGGCATCCGCCCCCAGGGTATCTGCGTTCGCAGAAACGAGCTGCAACGCCTTGTCCTGCCATTTCAAGTACAGGGGTTGAAAATCATCCGGACCGCCGCCAGTGCGCGGCCCAAGACACACCAGAGCGCCGTTTGACGCGTTCTCGTCGAAGCAATATATTCCGCCCTGATCGATCTCCCCCAACCCCTGCACTCTCTCCTTCCTGCCGTCAATATTTATTGTCCAGGCGAGCTGATGGCTGGGCGCCAAGGGGTCGGACGACGCCTTGTAGTACTCGATCGTCGTCGCCGACTGCCAGTCCAGAGGCGCGGTGGATATCAGACCGTCGCTTGAGTCGTCCAGCGTGATCGTCTGCCCGCTGTCGACTTTGAGCAGCTTCAGTTCACTCTGCGGCGTGGTGTAAGCGATGTACTTTCCATCGGGCGACCACGCTGCTCCGCTCACGGTGGAAAAAGGCGTCACGCCGTACGCCGCCGACAGCCCCGACACCAAGTCGCGCTGACTGGCATCGTCGGCGTTGACCAGCCACAGCGTCCCATCGGGCTTCACGTAAGCGAACTCATTGGCCTGGCCGGCGGCTGGCGAAGGCTGCGGCGCGCGCGTTGCACTAGCCGCGGAGGCTGGTGCCGTGGTCGGCGCTGCGGTGGATGTTGAAGTGGGCGGCGGTTGCGATGAGGTCGAACCGCAACCGGCGGCTGTGACGGCGAGTAGCAGTACGAGGACGAGTCTCATGGAAGGCCTCCTTCCGATCTCCACTCGTCCAGCCTGGACTGCGAGGAAGCGGGAAGCTTGACGCTTCGCCTTCGCCCTCCCTGCGAGTTTCTGACGATTAGATGTCCAGGTTGCGGACCTGCGCCGCGTGAGCCTGGATGAACGCCTTACGCGGCGCCACCTCTTCGCCCATTAGCGCCGTGAATAGCTCTTCCGCCTTCATCGCGTCCTCGATGTTCACTTGGAGGATCGTGCGACGCTCTGGGTCCATCGTCGTCTCCCAGAGTTGGCCGGGGTTCATCTCGCCCAGGCCCTTGTAGCGTTGGACGTTTATCTTGCCGTCGCGCGCGCGCTTGAGGTAGTCGTCCTTGTCCTTGTCGTTGTAGATCCAGACGTGCTCTTTGCCGCGGGAGATGCGGTAGAGCGGCGGCTGGGCGATGTAGAGGTACCCGCCGCGAATGACTTCCGGCATCTGACGGTAGAAGAACGTCAACAGCAGTGTGCGAATGTGTGCGCCGTCCACGTCGGCGTCCGTCATGATGATGATGCGGTGGTAGCGCAGCTTCGAGATGTCGAGGTCGTCGCCGGCGCCGGCGCCCAGCGCTCTGAAGATAGAGGCGATCTCGACGTGGCCGAAGATCTTCTCCGGCCGCGCCTTCTCGACGTTCAGGATCTTGCCCCGTAGCGGCAGGATCGCCTGGAACCGACGGTCGCGACCCTGCTTAGCCGAGCCGCCGGCGGAATCGCCCTCGACGAGGTAGAGCTCGCAGTGCTGCGGGTCGCGCTCCGAGCAGTCGGCCAGCTTCCCGGGCAGGTTCGTGCCCTCCAGCAGCCCTTTGCGGATCACCAGGTCGCGCGCCTTGCGGGCGGCGTCACGGGCGCGGGCGGCTGTCAGGCACTTCTCGATGATCCGCCGGCCCTCCTGCGGGTGCTCTTCTAGGTACTGGCCGAGGCCGTCGGCAACCGCCGTCTCTACCTGGCTCTTGACCTCCGGGTTGCCCAGCCGCGTCTTCGTCTGCCCTTCGAACTGCGGCTCCGGCAGGCGCACGCTGATTACGGCAACCAGCCCCTCGCGCGCGTCCTCGCCGGAGAGGTTAGCGTCTTCGTCCTTAAGCAGCTTCTGCTTGCGGGCGTATTCGTTGAGGACGCGGGTAAGGGCGCTGCGGAAGCCGGTCAGGTGGCTGCCGCCGTCGATGGTGTTGATCGTGTTGGCGAAGCTGAACGTCGCCTCCGTGAAACCGTCGTTGTACTGGAGCGCCGCCTCTACCGACGTGCTGTCCGCATCCTTTTCGACGTAGATCGGCCGCGGCTGAAGGACGATGCGCTCGCGGTTGAGGTGCCGCACGAAGCTCTGGATGCCGCCTTCGAAGTAGAACGTCAGGTCATGGCCATCTCGCTCGTCGATCAGCCGGATCCAGACGCCCTTCACCAGGTACGCGCACTCGCGCAGGCGCTGGGCGAGCGTCGTGAAATCGTAGTCGAGCTGGGCGAAGATCTTGGGATCGGGTACGAACGATATCGTGGTGCCGGTGACGCTTCCCCGGAGCATGCCTTTTCGCTGCCAGGACGAGATGTAGCGCGGCTCCGTGCCCTGCCGGACGTCCGAAGTGGGAATTCCCCTCTCGTACTCCTGGACGTACGCCTTGCCGCCGCGTCGGACCTCTGCCCACAGCTTCTCCGAGAGGGCGTTGACGACGGAGGCGCCGACACCGTGCAGGCCGCCGGAGACCTTGTAGACCTGGCCGCCGAACTTGCCGCCGGCGTGGAGGATGGTCATGACCGTCTCCAGCGCCGACTTGCCGGTCTTCTCGTGCACGTCCACCGGAATGCCGCGGCCGTCGTCCCAGACGGTTACGCGCCCGTCCTCGTGCAGCACCACCTCGATGTGGCTGCAGAAGCCGGCCATGCCCTCGTCGATGGCATTGTCCGCGATCTCGTAGATAAGGTGATGCAGGCCGCGCTGGTCGGTGCTGCCGATGTACATGCCCGGGCGACGGCGCACCGCCTCCAGGCCGCCGAGGACCTGGATGTCGCGGGCCGTGTACTGCCCCTGCTCGCGCGGAGTCGGAGACGGCGGCGCTTTCGCGTCTGCCTTTCCGTTTGGCTTGCTCGTTGTCATGTTCTCTCGGATTCTCTTTTCGCTGCGCGGCAATTGCAGGGGCCTGGGAGATGGATGCCGCCGCTCCTGGCGGCTCCAGCCTGCCCGCCGACAGGCAGGCTTTCGCGGATAGCTGCTGCGACTCCTTTCAGCTTCCGAATTGTATCACAATCGATTCTAACGTTGAAGGCCCGACTTGCGAGGTCAGGCGCACCTGCCCTATAATGGCGCCCTATTGCCCCTCGAAAGGAGCTCGCGGATGCCGACGCCCTACGCCTACCTCAAGAAGCAGTTCGTCCCGCTCGCCGAGGCCAAGATTGGCGTAATGACGCACGCCTTCAACTACGGCACCGGCTGCTTCGAGGGCATCCGCGGCAACTGGAACGAGCAGGACGAACGCATCTACCTGTTCCGCATGCGCGACCACTTCCTTCGCCTCGCCCGGAGCTGTCGAATCCTCAAGATCGACCTCCCTTACAGCCCAGACGATCTCTGCGACATCGCGACGAAGCTGGTCGGTATGTGCGGCTACACCGAGGACGTCTACCTGCGGCCCATCGCTTACAAGAGCTCCGAAGTCGTCGGCGTCCGCCTGCACGATCTGGACGACGACCTCCTCATGTACGTCACGCCCTTCGGCCCCTACCTCGACCTCGACAAGGGCATCCGCTGCATGATCTCCTCCTGGCGCCGTGTCGACGAGATGTCGATTCCTGCGCGGGCGAAGGTCACCGGAATCTACGTCAACTCGGCGCTCGCCAAGACCGAGGCGCAGGAGAACGGCTTTGACGAGGCGATCATGCTCGCCAGCGATGGCCACGTCTCCGAAGGCAGCGGCGAGAACATCTTCATCGTCGAGGACGGGAAGCTGATCACGCCCTCCCAATCGGACAACATCCTCGTTGGCATCACGCGCGATACTGTCATCCGCTTGGCGCGCGAGGAGCTGGGCATGGAGACGCTGGAGCGTCCGGTCGCCCGCGCGGAGCTCTACACGGCCGACGAGTGCTTCATGACGGGCACCGCCGCCCACGTCACCGCCGTCGTCGACATCGACCGGCGCCCGCTGGGTAACGGCAAGACCGGCCCGGTGACCGCGCGTCTCCAGAAGCTGTACCTCGACGCCATCTGCAACAAGAACCGAAAGTACGCGGACTGGTGCACGCCCGCGTAGCGACGAGATGATGAAGTTTCACCCCCGACGCGCAGCCGGTACAACGATGGGCATCGCCGCCTGTGCCTGGGCGCTCCTGTTTGCCGCGTTGCTCGTCCTCCGCGGCGCCACGGAGCCCGTCTCGGTGTCCACCGTTCTCTGCTACCTGTTCGCCGGCCTCTTCGTCGGAATCGCGGCGCTATTTGCCTACTGGACCTACGCCTGCGCCAGCCTTCGCTACGAGCTGGACCGAAACGCCCTCGTGGTTCACTGTGGCTTCGTGCGGCAGGTCATACCGCTCGACAGCGTGAAAAGGGTGACCTTCGGCGAGCTCGTCCCGCTGCCGGCCATCGAAGGCGTCGGCTGGTCCGGCTACCACGTCGGTCGCGCGAAAGTGCAGGACATCGGCGAAACGCTCTTCTACTCGACGCATCGCCGTCCCGCCGAGCTTGTCTACGTCATCACCGCCGCGCAGGCCTACGCCGTCTCGCCGCCGGACGTGCGACGCTTCGTCAGCGAGCTCGATGCCGCGCGCACCGAAGGCGTGGAGATCGCCCTTCGCCAGACGCCTCGCCGAGCGCCTCTTGCCTACCAGCCGTTCTGGCTCGATCGCTACGCCCAGGGGCTGGCGCTGGTCGCCGTTCTGCTCTGCGCCGCGACCGCCGGCGTCATCTTCGCCAACTACGGCGGCCTGCACGACAGCCTGGCCATCTCCTTCCCGCCCCTGGACGTCGAGCGCGTCGCCTCCAAGCACGATCTGCTGTCGCTGCCGGCGACCGCTTTCGGCGTGCTGCTGGTCAGCCTCGTCGCCGCCTTTGTCGCGCGCGCCTGGGAGCGACTGGCCTCGTACACTCTGCTCACGGGGCTGATTGCCGTGCAGGTCGTCTTCCTCTGGGGCGCCGCCGTCGCCGTCAGCTAGCCCACGACGCTCCATAGCAATCGTGCTAACGCCCAGCCAAAGGATCGGGCGGTGGGCAGATGGATTTCATAGCTCTCGATGTGGAGACAGCCAACGCAGACATCGCAAGTGTGTGCCAGATTGGAATCGTCGCCTTTGATCATGGGACAGTAACGAATTCCTGGCAGAGTCTCGTGAACCCTGAGGACGACTTTGACGTCTTCAACATTTCTATCCACGGAATCGACCAGAGCGCCGTCAGCAGAGCGCCAACGTTCCCCCAGATTTATGAGAGCGTCAGGAAGTGGCTAACAGACTCCGTTGTAGCCAGCCATACGCCGTTCGACAGAGTTGCCATTGAACGAGTGGTTGAGAAGTACGGCTTGGAGCAGGTGGCCTGTGCTTGGCTGGATACTGCGCGAGTCGCTCGTCGTGCTTGGCCGCAGTTCTCGCAGAGGGGCTACGGGCTGGCAAACCTCGCGGCGCACCTGGGCATCCCTTTCGTCCCACACAACGCGGAAGAAGACGCGAGAGCAGCGGGCGAAGTGCTAGTTCGTGCGATCGAAGAGACTGGGACGCCCGTCCATGAGTGGCGGGAACGGGTCAAGAGACCGATCAACCCGCTGGGCGCAGCCAGATCTGCGATGGCCATGGACGGGAATCCGGAAGGTGACCTGTACGGTGAGAGCGTAGTTTTTACCGGTGCGTTGGCCATTCCGAGGAGGCTGGCGGCTCAGATGGCGGCCGACGCTGGGTGCAGAGTGGCGGATTCGGTGTGTGAAAAGACGACTCTCCTCGTCGTCGGTGATCAGGACATTCGGCATCTTGCGGGCCATGAAAAGAGCTCGAAACACCGAAAAGCAGAGCGACTGATCGCGCAGGGCCTGCCCATTCGCATCTTGGGCGAGAGCGATTTCAGACGTCTGGCAGGACTCAGGGATTCGCCGTGAACGACGGCTAGCCGGGAATGATCAGCGCTATCACGTAGCCCAGCGCAAAGCAGACAGGGAATGTAATTACCCAGGCTGCCAGTATCTCCTGAGCAATCCCCCAGCGTACCGCCGAAAAACGCCGCGTCGCGCCCACGCCCATGATCGCCGAGCCGATGGTGTGCGTAGTGCTCAGCGGAATGCCGAAGCGCGCGCTGACGGTGATCGTCATCGCCGCCGCCGTCTCCGCCGCGAAGCCGTGCACCGGCTGGAGGTGCGTCAGCCGCATCCCCAGCGTTTTGATAATCCTGTAACCGCCCAGGCCGGTGCTGAGGCCCATCGTCGTCGCCGCCAGGAAGATGACCCAGATCGGCACGGTGAAGGCCTGATGATAGTGGATGGCCAGCGCCATCGCCATCACTCCCATCGCCTTCTGGCCGTCGGCGGTGCCGTGGCTCCAGGCCATAAACGCGGCCGAACCCAACTGCAATGTGCCGAAGGTCCTGTGGACGAAGGCGGGGCTCGCTTTTCTCAGCACCCACGTCAGAATCCACATCAAGATAACGCCGCCGAGCGCGCCGAAGATGACGGCGACACCGAGACCGGTAAACACCTTCTCCCAACCTGTGTATTCGAGGACGCCGAAGCCGCTCGTCGCGACGCCGGCGCCCGCAAGACCGGCCAGTATCTCGTGCGTCTTGCTCGTCGGCAGGCCGAAGTACCAGGCAAACGTGCTCCAGACGATGACCGCGATGCAAGCGGAGAGTATGGTCTCCAGGTTGATCTCGTTGAGGTTTACGATGCCCTTGCCGATGGTCGCCGCGACTGCCGTTCCTGAGAGCGCGCCGAGCAGGTTGAACACCGCCGCCATCGCGACGGCCGGGATCGGCGGCAGTACCCGCGTCGAAACGACGGTGGCCACGGCGTTGGGGGCGTCCGTCCAGCCGTTCACCGCCTCGAAGCCGAGAATGGCGACGAATGTTATGACCAGGAAAGGGAAGCTGTTAATCATGCCGCGTCCGCACAGAAGAAACGAGCCCCGGGGGGCCCGTCCGACGGTTTCTACAATACGCTCAAGCTAGGCATGTCTCAGCACGATGCCTTCCAGCACGTTCGCCACATCTTCCGCGCCGTCCGTCGCCTGCTCTAGCTGCTCGTAGACCTCACGCCACTTGATAATTTCCGCCGCGCTCGCTTCATTGTCGAAGAGCTCGGCGATCGCCTTGCGGTAGAGATCGTCGGTGACGTTCTCCAGCCGGTTGACTTCGACGCAATAGGGAAGGATGTCGCGCAGTCCCTTGTGGTCCCGCAGGTGCGAAATCGCCTGCTCCAGCTTGACGGCCATCATCCGCACCACGTCAGTCATCTCGCGGCTTCGCTCCGTTGGCTGCGCGATCTTGTAGATACGCATCGCCGTAGCCGCGCCTTCGATGTAGTCCATCACGTCGTCCATGCGTTGAGCCAGCAGGGCGATGTCCTCCCGCTCGATGGGCGTGACGAACGTCTTGTGGAGCAGGTTGACGATGTCGTGGGTGATCGTGTCGCCGTTGTGTTCGAGCTCCGTGATGTGCTCGCTCTTCATGTCGAGATTTTCGTAGTGATTTACGAGATCGCAGAGGCATTCCGCCGCGTCGTTAACGTTCCGGGCGCCGTCGTGGAGGAGAACGTAGAAGCGTTCGTTCTTTGGCAGGAAGGGGATTCTCGGCATTCTCGAGCGAAACGTAGCACAGGAACCGGCAGCGGTCAACGAACTGGAGACGGTTTCTCTTTCGTCAGCCGAAACACGAATGCCGCTACAAGACGGTGGGGCCTGTCTCTCCTGTCCTCACGCGCATCGCCGCGTCAACGGTCGTGACGAAGATCTTGCCATCGCCCACTTCGCCCGTCCTGGCATTGTCCGCGATCGCCTTCATCACCATCCGGGCCACCTCGTCTCTTACGACAACCTCCACCTTCACCTTGGGTAGCAGGTCGACGGTGAAAGTGTTCCCGCGCCAGGTCTGAGTAACGCCGCGTTGCACGCCATGGCCCTTCACCTCGGTGAGCGTAATCCCGCTGTGTCCGGCCTCCTCCAGCGCTTTTTGGACCAGCGAAACTCTCTCCGGCCTGATAATCGCTTCTATCTTCTTCATCATGTTTCGCTCCAATCGAACTTTGGCGACGATGTGTTCATACAGCTCAACGGCCGCCGCCCGACTCAGGGATAGGCCCCGGCACGGGTGGCAAGTACGGGATCGCCCTGCGCACGAGCTCATCCGGGATCGAACCGTGCAGCTCTGGCTCCATCACGAAGCCCCCGTAACCGTGCACCCCGAACTCGGGCACGTCGAGGCCGATCACCTCGGCCTCCGGCGAGACGCGCATTGACGTTACCATCTTGTAGGCTCCGAACACGACGGCTGTGAGCCCGAACGCCCATGCGAAACAGGCGACGGCGCTGATTACCTGCGCCCCGAACTGCCCGGCGTCGCCATAGAAGAGGCCGGTGACGTTGCCGGAGATACCGTTCCAGCCCGCGCCATAGGTGCCGTCGGCGAACAGGCCGAGGGCCAGCACTCCCCACATGCCGCAAACGCCGTGAACGGAGATCGCGCCGCAGGGGTCGTCGACGTGAGCGATGTTATCCCAAAACCAGACGCTCGCGCACACGAGCATCCCGGCAATAGACCCGATCAGCGCCGCGGCCCACGGGGCGACAAACGCGCAAGGCGCCGTTATCGCGACCAGCCCGGCGAGCATCCCGTTGCAAGACATCGAAATGTCGGGCTTTCCGTACAGCCAGGCGGTCCAGGCCATGGCCGCAGCCGCGCCGAATACAGACGCAGTCGCAGTGTTCTCTATGATCACTGCGATGCGCAGGTCTGAGCCTCCCAGAGTCGACCCGGGGTTGAAACCCATCCAGCCGAACAGCAGAATGAACGTCCCCGTCACCACGAAGGCGATGTTGTGACCGGGTATGGCGTTCGGCTTGCCGTCTTTGCGGAACTTCCCGATTCGCGGGCCGAGGAGTACCGCCAGCGCGAGCGCGCTCCACCCGCCGACGCTGTGAACCACCCCCGAACCTGCGAAGTCGACGGCGCCGTGGCCCAGGTTGAAAGTGCTCCCCATTTGTGAGAGCCAGCCGCCGCCCCAGACCCAGTTGCCGTAGAGCGGGTAGACAATGCCACCCATCAGCAACTCGGCGAAAATAAACGTCTTGAAGTTGATCCGCTCGGCTATCGCGCCGACGATTATGTAGCCCGCCGTCTCCATGAACACGACCTCGAAGAAGAACAGCGCCAGCGCGCTGACGTCGTAGCTCTGGCCCGACTGCAAGAAGAAGCCGTGCAAACCAATCAGCCCCCAATGGCTCCCATGGACCGTGAGGAGCTTGCCGAGGACCATCGCCCCACCCAAGTTCCCCGGAGCCGACGTCGTCGAACCCACGCCGCCGAACTGAAACGCGAAGCCGATGGCATAATAGGCAATCCAGGCGATGACGAAAGCGCCGAAGTTCAGCATCATCATGTGCCCGGCGTTCTTCGCGCGGGTCAGACCCGTCGTCAGCAGAGCGAATCCCGCCTGCATGAACAGCACAAATGCGCCGAGGATCAACGTCCAGGTGAAGTTGACGGCTAGCTTGTCGTGACCGACCTGCGTGGCCAGCGCCCCGATCTGGGCCTGCGCGCAGGCCTGCGCCTCCGCCTCCGTCGTCGCCGATTGGCACTGAGCGGAGAAGGCGCTGCCGCCATTCCCCGAAAAAGTCATAGCGTTCACCGCGCCGCCCGTCTGCGTGCCGGAGGCATCGCCCTTTGAGAACTGCGAGACCGCCACCAGCGCGATCAAAGTGATCGTGGATAGTGCCACCAGCTTCTGTAATCCGCTCCACTTCGTCATGCCGATATCCTCCGTTCTCAGTTCTTCCCCTTGCGGTGCGTGATGATTAGCTTCCGCCCCGACACAAGCTAGACTATCAATGCAAGATTACGGGGCCGTGAGAAGTTGGCTACGTAATGATGAAGTTCAGGTAACGGTAGTGTTGCGCCGAGCTATCATGCCGCGTGGCTTCACCAACGCGCTGAACGAACGCGGACCTCTTGGCGTGTCCTTGGGCCTGTGCTAACCTCTGCTTGTTTCGTAGAGAATCGAGGAGAGGGAACCTTTAACATGAGCGTTCGCAGTCGACTGCTGCGCTTCCTGGGCACGATCGGCATCCTGCCCGAGCAGATCATCCCCAACGAGCCGGTGAGCCTGAAACCGATCGGCATGGTGCGGAACGGCGTGCGAGAGCCGCGCCGGCAGGAGTGGGCCAACGTCTCCTCCGACATCATCCTCCGCAAAGAGCTGACCGACGCCCTCAACGGCATCGAATCGTATTCGCACGTCGTCGTCCTCTTCTATCTGCACCGAGTCTCGGACGAAGAGCGCAGCCGAACGGAGTGCCACCCGCGCGGCGACGAGCGCTACCCGCTGCAGGGCGTCCTGGCGACGCGCACGCAGCACCGACCCAACCCCGTCGGCGTCTCGGTTGTGCCGCTGGTGAAGCGCCGCCGGAACGTGCTGCGAGTGAGGGGGCTCGATGCGATCAACGGCACGCCCATCCTCGACGTCAAGCCGTACATCCCCCAGTACGACGCGCCTTCTGAAGTGTGCTTGCCCGACTGGGTTACGCGGCCGCTGCCGCCGGAACGGAACCTTTAGGCGCGCGGCGTCTCCGGCGCTCCCGGGGAATCCCCGGGGCGCTACCGTCGTGCTATGATGTCCTCATCACAAGCCACGGGAAGGAGACACCCTATGCCGCTGTACATTTCCCTCACCAACCTGACGGAACAGGGACGCAAAACGATCAAGGGCCGCCCCGAGCGCGTTCGAGAGGTCAACAAGGAGATCGTGTCCATGGGGGGGAAGATCGTCGCTCAGTATGCGACGCTCGGTCCTTACGACTTTGTGACGGTCATAGAGGCGGACAGCAACGAAGCCGTCATGAGCATCTCTGTCGAACTGAGCGCGCGCGGAACGCTGAGTGTCATCACCCTGCCCGCGATCGAGGTGGACAGGTTCATATCGAGGGCGTGGGCGCCTCCGAGCACAAACCGGTAGCCTCAGGCGGATAGAGGTCGTTCCGCCAGGCTAAGGCCGAGCGCGATCAGCGTCCGGACGCCGGTGCCGCTGGCCCCCTTGATGAAGATGCCTTTGACTTCGTCGCGCTGATCCACGCCGGCGATGTCCAGGTGCGCCCAGGGCACGTCGCCGACGAACTCCTTCAAGAAAAAGCCGCCGATTATCGTGCCGGCGCCCCCGCCGCTGATGTTCTTGATGTCCGCCACGTCGCTGTCCAGCTTCTCGCGGTATTCCTCGAACAGTGGCAACTCCCAAACGCGCTCGCCGGCTGCTTCTGCCGCCTCATTGATCCTGCGGTAGAGCCCTTCGCTGTTCGTCATCGCGCCAAAAGCCACATTGCCCAGCGTTACGGTCATCGCGCCCGTCAAAGTTGCTACGTCGACGATCGGCGACAGCCCCAGGCGGGTCGCATAGCACAGCGCATCGGCGAGAATCAGGCGTCCCTCTGCGTCCGTATTCAGGACCTCTATCGTCGTCCCGTTCATCGCTTGCACCACGTCGCCGGGGCGCTGAGCGCTGCCGCCGGGCATGTTCTCCGTTGCCGGCACGACAGCGGTGACGTTCACCTTCGCCTTCAACTGGGCCAGCGCTCGGACGGTTGCAATCGCTTCGGCGCCGCCCGTCATGTCGCTCTTCATCTCCTGCATGCCCTGTGACGGCTTTATCGAGATCCCGCCGCTATCGAAAGTGATCCCCTTGCCGACCAATCCCAGCGTTGGACCGTCCGGCGCGCCTCCCCGGTAGTGGAGCACGATCAGCTTCGGCGGTTGGCGGCTCCCCTGCGCGACGCCGAGGAACGCGCCCATACCCATCTCCTCGATTTCGGGCCGCTCGAACACCTCGCACTCCAGGCCCAACTCTTCCGCCACCTGCTGCGCGCGCTCCGCCAGGTCCGACGGCGTCATGAAGTTCGCCGGCTCATTCGCCAGGTCGCGCGCCCAGTTCGTCGCCTCCGCGCCGATGCGGCCCCGCTCGACCCCGTTTTCCACCGCTTCTTGCGACCCGTCCGGCGCCAGGAGAATGAGTTCATGCAGGTCTCGCTCCTCCTCTGGTGGCTTCTTGTGACGTGTGAACGTGTAGAGGCCGAGCGTCATCCCTTCGACTATCGCTTGCGCGGTCGTTCCGGCGTCGGTCCCGAGAAGCGGGTCTACGGTCACGGCGACGGATTCTGCGCCGGCGCGGCGGACCTGTCGGGCGGCGACGGCAAAGGCGTTTCGCAGTATGCGGCCGTCGAAGGCGTCCCGTTTCCCCAGGCCGACGACAAGGACCCGCGGCGAAGGCAGGCGGCCAAGGGTGTGGATGAGAGTCGTCTCGTTTCTCTTCCCTTTGACCTCACCTTCGCGCACTAGCTGCGAGATCATCCCGCCGAGCGCAGCGTCCACGTCGGCGGCGACGCCCTCAAGCCCGCCGGAGTCTTCGAAGAGAGCGACGACGAGCGCTCTATCGGAGGATTCAGGAAGATGACCGGACTGAGTGCTGATTTGCATGGAGGCTCCTTTCAAGGCAGGACAGCGACGGCTGCAGTGGGATGGAAGAAGGCCTTGTCTGGGCAGACTGGTGTGCTACAATCCAATGGTAAGGTCAGGGACGCAGATCTGCAATCGCCTGAGGATTGAGGCCAAGCCCCGCTATGACGCCGGCCACGAAGACGAAGGTGAGGAACGCCCTTCGTGAACTCCGCCGCTTCTTCTTCGAGGCGGTGTTCCTCGTCGGGCTGATGCTCATCTACTGGATCATCCGCGGCGCTCTCCCCGAGCGGACCGCTGACGCGTTCGGCCGCGCTTACCAGATCATTCATTTTGAACAGAGATTTGGCTTTTTCTGGGAGTCGGGCTGGCAAGAGCACATAATCGGCGACCGCGCCCTCGTGGACATCGTCAACGGAATCTATCTCTACGGCCATCTGCCACTCCTCGTCGCGTGTGGCATCTGGATATACGTGCAGAGCCGCGAGCGATATCGCATATACCGAAACGCGCTGCTGATCTCCGCCGTCATCGGTTTGTTCATCTACGGCTTCTTCCCGGTCGCGCCGCCGCGTCTGATGCCGGGCTTGGGTTTCGTCGATACTATAGCTATGTTCAACAACAAGTCGAACACGATGCAGCCCGGATTCATCGTCAATCACTACGCCGCCGTGCCAAGCCTGCACTTCGGCTGGGCGCTGCTCGTCGGAATCGCTCTCATCGATATCGCGCGCAACTGGTGGGTGAGGGCGTTTGCGGTCCTCTTCCCAACGTTCATGTTCTTCGCCATCGTGCTAACCGGCAATCATTTCATATTTGACGCCATGGCCGGCGCCCTGGTGGTGCTGCTGGCCATTGCGCTGGCGTTCATTCTGGAGAACGTGCGCCTGGGATTGCGGCAGACCGTTTCTTGAAATCTGTCGCTGTATGTGCTTAAATTAATTATCGGACAAAGCTGTCGTCGGAGGGATTCGAGGGCATGACATCCCCGCTGTCGGCTCTGGGGAATCTGGCGAGATCGCTGACAGGGAGTGTCTGGTTCAGGCACATCCTGAAGATAATCCGCGCGCTCATGGCCCTCCTCGCACCCCGACGCATCGCCGAAGCCCTGGCGCCGCGCCCGATAGTCCGCCACGTCGTCGACCTCACCCTGGTTTCGCTGGCGTTCTTCTTCTACTTCCTCGTCCGTGGCAGCGTCGTCAACAGGACCTCGGTTGCTCTCGCCCATGGCTTCGGCATCTTGAACCTGGAGCGCCAATTCGGTTTCAGTTGGGAGCTCCAGATGCAGGCGTTGATTCTGGGCAAAGGCTTCCTCATCCATCTTTTCAACGGCATCTACTTCTGGGCGGACTTCCCGCTCATCGTGACCGTGGGCCTCTGGCTCTACTTCCGCCATCGGCGTCAGTACACTCTCACGCGCGATGCGATGCTCATCTCCGGCGGCATAGCGCTGATCATCTATCACCTCTTCCCGGTGGCGCCGCCGCGCTTCCTCAGCGACTTCGGCTTCGTGGACACGATGGCGATCTACAGCAACCTGAGCTACCAGGCGCAGTCGATGCAGATGTTCGTGAACCCGTACGCTTCGTTGCCCAGCCTGCACGTCGGTTGGCCGGTGATTTTGGCTGTCGGTGTCATCGCTTCGACGCGCTGGAAGCCGCTGTGGGTGCTGGCCGCCATGCTACCGGTGGCGCAGTTCTTCGCCGTCGTCTTCACGGCCAATCACTACATTTTCGACGCCCCGGTGGGCATCTGCGTGGCTCTCATGGGCCTGGGGGTAGCTCTGTTCCTGCAGAAATGGGGCTACACGGCGCTCGGCAAGCTCCTGGGCATCGTCCCGAAGGAGCCGTCCTCTCAATCGTCCTCCCAAAAGGAAGCGCCGGCGTAGGAAGACCCGTCCGCAGATCGAGTCGAGCCCCCGCGCGGGGGTCTTCTATTCCTGGCCCGCGTCGCCCTTCATCTCGCGGACCATCGTTCCAAGCAGCCGCTCGTAGGGTTTCGACGTGTCGACAACCAAATGCTCGCGACGTATCTCCTCGCGCGCCGGCAGCATACGTTCGTACACTCCAACGTCCGCATCCGAAGCGCTTTCGCCCGCCGCTACGCGCTCCGCCAGTCGCGTGCGGGCCACCTCGGCCGGAGCGATGACCTCCACCAGCAGCAGCCGTGCACCGCACCTCGCAGCGATTTCGTACAGCGGCCGGCGGTGAATCTCCGCCAGGTTCGTGGCGTCGAGGATGACGGAAATGCCTTCGCTAAGCAATCGCTCGGCGACGACGTGGATGGCCGCGAACAGACGCCGGCTCTCCTGCCACGAGTAGGACGGCTTCTCGACCAGCAGCCGGCGAAGCGCGTCGCTTTCAAGCACGACGGCGCTCGTGCGACGCTGCAACTCGCGGGCGAACTTCGATTTGCCGGTCCCGGGAAGGCCGCTGATGACCACGAGTGCCGGTCTCGGTTGCGGCGGCGGCAACGGGCCCAGCGCCTGCAGGAACCTATCCACGGTGGAAGATTGTCCCTCTGCCATCGTCAGAGATCTCTTGACAACAACGTAGCCGAGACTTTCCAGTCTCGGCGGCGAACTTACGGCCAGACTAGAAAGTCTGGCCTACGAATCTCCTTCATCGCCTGAATCTAGGGCTCGACGTAGTAGGCCAGTCCCAGCAGGCCCGGCCCGATATGCGCTCCCATGACCAGCGTGAACTCACTGACGGCCACGCAGGCGGGGTTGAGGCGTTTCTGCGCCTCCTCTGCCAGCTCCTGCGCCTCGTCGAGGACGTTCGTGTGCTGCACGCAGAGGTGGAGGCGCTTTCCGGAGAGGCCGCGCTGCTCAAAGATGGGGATTAGCTGGGCAACCGCGCGTCGGCGGGTGCGAGTGCGGGTGAGCAGGTGGATATCCTGCTGTCGGAGCTCGATTATCGGTTTTACGCTCAGCAACGCGGAGGCCCAGGCTTGAATGCGTGGCACGCGTCCCCCTCTCGCCAGGTATTCGAGAGTGTCGATTACCGCGACGATGCCCACGCGCGGCATCGCGGCTTCGGCTGCAGCCGTGACGTCGGCAAGGCCGGCGCCGGCGCTGGCGGCCTTCGCCGCTTCCAGCACGACGAAGCCTTCGCCCATGGCGGCGCTGCGCGAGTCGATGACAGCGACTTCGGTTTTAGGCTGCTCTTCTCTGAGAAGCGCCGCCGCCTGCATCGCTGCGTCGTACGTGCCGCTGAACTGCGCCGAGACGGTGATGCAAAGGATCGAATCAGCCTTGGCGGCGGCCCGCCGGAGCGCCTCCAGGTGAGTGCCCGGCGAGGCGCCGGTCGTTGTCGGCGGTCGACGAGCCGCCTTCAGGGCGCGATAGAAGTTGCCGTTGGTCTCCAGGCCGTCCGCATAGGAGCGGTCGTCGAAGACGAGGTTAAGAGGGACGATTTCGATGTCGTGCTTGGCGCGCAGGGAAGTCGGCAGCGAAGCTGCGCTATCCGTCACCACCGCTACCCGTGTCATCCGTTGCGGGCTTTTCCCTTCCTCGCGCCATTCCCGGCTCGCTGCTTGAGAGCTCCCTGAAGGATCCTGGCTGCGTTGCGGTCAGCGCAATCGCTATGCTAGAATTATACACCAGATAGAGAAGCCAAGACGGAAGAGGGCCCGCGAAGGGAAAATGCTGAGCAAAGAGAATAAGCAGGACATCGTAGAGGAATACGCCACTCACCAGACCGATACCGGTTCTCCAGAAGTGCAGGTAGCCCTCCTGACTGCGCGGATCAATGAGCTCAGCGCCCATCTGAGGACACACAAACACGATTTCCACTCTCAGCGCGGCCTCCTGATGATGGTGGGACAGAGGCGGAGACAGCTCGCGTACCTCAACAAGAAGGACGTGCAGCGCTATCGGACCGTCCTCGCAAGATTAGGCCTCCGCAAGTAACTGCGGCGGCCTTTCTGTTAAGGAAGAGAGCACGCATCCTCAGGTAGTTAGCTCCTCTAGCTATACTCCGACGGATTCGAAGAGAGGTTCCGGGGCCGCGTTGAGTCCCGCGAGATGAGTCAGGGAAGACTTCGCTTATTCGCCTGGTATGCCGGTCGGCCTCGGACAGGGGCGCAAAAAGCAGCCCAATCAGTATGGGTTTAGGGAGGTTCATGTGAATTCACGAGTCTACGAACGCACGGTCAACGGACGCAAGTTGACCATTGAGACCGGCAAGCTGGCTCTTCAGGCCGACGGATCGGTCCTGGTGCGCTACGGCGATACCGTTGTCCTCGTTACCGCCTGCGCAACGCAACAGCCACGGGAGGGAATCGACTTCTTCCCCCTGACGATTGATTACGAGGAACGGCTCTACGCCGCCGGCAAGATCCCCGGCAGCTTCTTCCGCCGCGAAGGCCGTCCGACGACAGAGGCGGTCCTCGCCGCCCGCCTGACGGACAGGCCCCTGAGGCCGCTCTTCCCGAAAGGGTTCCGCAACGACGTCCAGATCGTCGTGACGGTGCTCTCCGCCGACCAGGAGAACTCTCCGGACGTGCTGGGCACAATCGGCGCCTCGGCCGCCCTCAGCATGTCCAGCATACCCTTCGCCGGGCCGGTCAGCTCCGTGCGCGTCGGCTACATCGACGGCGAATACGTCACCCTGCCGACGTTCTCGCAGCTCAAAGACAGCGAGATCGACCTCATCGTTTCGAGCACGGCGGAAGCGGTGATGATGGTCGAGGCGGGAGCAACCGGCGTCTCCGAGGAAAAGATCCTTGGCGGCATCCGCGCTGGCCACGAGGCAAACCAGGCGCTTATCGACCTGCAGAACGAGATCGTGCGGGACGTCGGCAAAGAGAAGATGGTCGTGACGCCGCGCGAAGTCGGCGAGGAGGTGCGTCGCGACGTGGCGCAGTTTCTGGAAGGCAAACTCGAGGAGATCGTCGCGGCTGTCAACCACGAGGAGCGCGACCGCGCTCTCGGCGAGCGCCGCGAAGAGCTGATGGAGCGTCTGGGCGAGACATACGCAGCGGAGCAGTTGCTCGCCGCCTTCGACGAACGCGTCAAGCAGCAGGTCCGACGCGGCATTCTGGAGAAGAACGTGCGACCGGACGGGCGTGGCCTGAAGGAGATCAGACCGATCAGCGCCGAGGTCGGCATTCTGCCGCGCACGCACGGCTCCGGCCTGTTCACCCGCGGCCAGACGCAGGCCCTGACGATCGCGACTCTCGGCTCCACGAGCGAAGAGCAGCGGCTGGACACGCTCTCGCCTGAGGACACGAAGCGCTTCCTTCATCACTACAACTTCCCGCCGTTCTCCGTCGGCGAAGTGAGGCGAATGGGCTCGCCGAGCCGTCGCGACATCGGTCACGGCGCACTGGCCGAACGCGCCATCGAGCCCGTGATTCCCGCGGAAGACGAGTTCCCGTACACCATCCGTCTTGTCACGGAGGTCCTGTCCAGCAACGGCAGCACCTCCATGGCGAGCGTCTGCGGTAGCACCCTCGCGCTCATGGACGCCGGCGTGCCGATCAAAGAGCCTGTCGCCGGAATCGCGATGGGGCTGATCAAGGGCGAGGACGGCGCTTACAAGATTCTCACCGACATCGCCGGCCTGGAAGACGCCATGGGCGACATGGACTTCAAGGTCGCCGGCACCGCCGGCGGCATCACGGCCTTGCAGATGGACATCAAGGTCAAGGGCATAACGCCGGAGATCATGGGCGAAGCGCTGGACCAGGCAAAGGAGGCCCGCCTGGAGATCCTCGGCAAGATGCACGACACGATCTCCGCCAGCCGCGAGGAGCTCTCGCGCTATGCTCCTCGCATGTACCGGATAAAGATACCGCAGGGCAAGATCGGCCAGGTGATCGGCCCGGGCGGCCGCGTCATTCGCTCCATCATCGAGGAGACGAAGTGCACGATCGACGTTGAGGACGACGGCACGGTGTTCATCGGCTCGACCAGTGAGGAGCAGGCGAACCGCGCCATTGAGATGATCCAGGGGCTGACGCGTGAAGTCGAAATCGGCACGATCTACACCGGTCGAGTCACGCGAACGACCAACTTCGGCGCCTTCGTCGAGATAATCCCCGGCAAGGAGGGCTTGGTGCGCATCTCGGAGCTTGCCGACTACCGCGTTCCCAGCGTTGAGGACGTGGTAAAGGTGGGCGACGAGATCATGGTGCGGGTCATGGAGATCGACAACCTTGGGCGCATCAACCTCTCGCGACGCGCGGTGCTTGAAGGCAGGACGCAAGGCGAGACACAGGGCGAGACAAGAGGCGAAACCAGAGGCGAGACCCAGGGCGGGATGCAAGGCGAGACAAGAGGCGAGGCGGAGGAAGGCGAGGAGCCGCCGCCGCCGCCGCTCCCCACGGAGCGCATGCCTTTCGGCGGCCCTGCCGGCGGACGCGGCAGGCGACCCGGCGGCTACGGCTCGGAGCAGCGTCCACCACGACGTTCCACCGGTGGCCGGCCGCCCGGCGCGCCAGGCCAATCTCGCAATTCGCCGGATGGCGGAGCCGCCCGTCCGCGACGCCGTCCGTACGGCCAGGGGCACAGGCAGGAGCCGCGTCAGGGTGGGGGACCCGGAGGCGCTGGCCCGGCGCCGCGTCCGCCTTTCGGCAGGCGCTGGTAGCTGCTAGCCGGCAGCGGCCGATCATAGGGAAGTAACCATGGCTCAAATTCGAGTGGTTGTCAGCGGCACCGGCAAGATGGGCCGGGAGATCCTCGCGGCCGTCTGCGCCGACGCCGAGCTGGAGCCGGTCGGTGTTCTCGAGAAGTTCTCCGCCGAAGAGTACGTCTCGTTGCCGGACGGCTCAGGTCTCGTCCACCTCGATAAGGACCCGCAGGCCCTCCTCTCGCGCTCCCGTCCGGACGTAATCATAGACTTCACGCACGCCGACTGGACGCCGCAGGTGGTGAAAGCGGCGCTGGACAACGGCGTCCGCATGGTCATCGGCACTACCGGCCTTCCCGAAGACTTCCTCTCCGATCTGGAGCGGAGCTGCAGGGAGAAGGGGATCGGCGCCGTCGCGGCGTCGAACTTCGCCATCGGCGCTGTCCTCATGATGCACCTGGCGCGAATCGCCTCGAAGCACCTCGACCACGCGGAGATCATCGAGCTGCACCATGACCAGAAGGTCGATGCGCCCTCCGGGACGGCGATAGCGACTGCGCAGGGGATGATCGCCAGCCGCGGCCGTCCGTTCCTGCAGGCGCCCACGCAGAAAGAGATGGTGGCCGGGACCCGCGGCGGCGCCCTGGGGGGAATAGCCATCCACAGCGTGCGACTACCGGGTCTAGTCGCTCACCAGGAGGTCATCTTCGGCGGTACCGGCCAGACGCTGATCATCCGACACGACTCCACGGGCCGCGAGTCCTTCATGCCGGGCGTGCGCCTGGCGACGAAGGAAGTGATGAACCGTAGCGAGCTCGTGCGCGGCCTCGACAAGCTCATCGGCCTCTAGCGAAGCGCTAGAAGTCCGGCGCTGTTGCCTGATCCCCCTTTCAGCCCTTATTATGTAGCTCACCGTGCGATTGGAGCGGACGGCGAGTAACCTCGTACCCGCGACGGACCAATGGCGAGCCGCCCGCTGCCATTGTTGTTAGGCTGGAATCTAGCAGGAAGTTGAGCGCTTATGTCTGAAAAGCAATACAACATCGCCGTCGTCGGGGCCACCGGCATGGTGGGCCGCGAGTTCCTGGGCATCCTGCAGCAGCGCAAGTTCCCGGTCAAAGGGCTGCGCCTGCTCGCTACCTCTCGCTCCGCCGGCAAGAAAATCGTCGTCGGCGACCAGGAGATCACGGTGGAAGAGACGACGAACGACTCCTTCGCCGGCGCCGACTTCGTCTTCGTGTCCGCCAGCGGTCAGGCCTCGCGCGACTATTGCCCGATTGCGGCGCAGGTCGGCGCCATCGCCATCGACGATAGCTCCGCCTGGCGCATGGACCCGAAGGTGCCGCTCGTCGTGCCGGAGGTGAACGCCGATGACGTCGCAAAGCACCACGGCATCATCTCAATACCCAACTGCTCGACGACGCCGGTGGTCATGTGTTTGTGGCCGATTCACAAGGTGAACCCGGTAAAGCGCGTCATCGCCGACACCTACCAGTCCGTGTCCGGCACCGGCAAGGCGGCGGTCGATGAGCTCATGACGCAATCGAAGCAGGTGCTCGAGGGAAAGGACGCCTCGCCGCACGTCTACCCGCACCAGATAGCGTTTAACCTGCTGCCGCAGATCGACGTGTTCATGGACAGCGGCTATACCAAAGAAGAGTGGAAAATGATCCACGAGACGCGCAAGATCATGCATGATGAAACGATCGCCATGTCGGCGACCTGCGTCCGCGTGCCCGTAATGATCTCGCATAGCTGCGCGGTGCACGTCGAGCTCACGCATCCGATGGACCCGGACGAGGTACGCGACATCCTTGCTGAGTCGCCGGGCGTGACGGTGCAGGACGACCCCAGCATCAGCCTCTATCCGCTGCCCTGGCTGGCCGCCGGCGAGGACGACGTGTTCGTGGGGCGCATCCGTCAGGACGACTCCCACCCGAACTCCATCGCCATGTGGATCTCTTCCGACAACCTCCGCAAGGGGGCCGCCCTCAACGCAATCCAGATAGCCGAAGAGCTGGTGAAGAGAGACATCGTCTAGCCTCGCGGAGGAGGGACATAACTATGGGAGAGATAGGCCGTCTGCTGACGGCGATGATTACGCCTTTCGATGAACAAGGCGCTGTCGATTACCGGCAGGCGCAGCAACTGGCGCTCGCGCTCCTGCGCTCCGGCAGCGATGGCGTCGTCGTCGCTGGAACGACGGGCGAGGTGCCCACGCTCAGTCACGACGAGAAAGTCGGCCTCTTCAAGGCGGTGAAGGAAGCGTTAGGCAGCTCCGGCGTCGTCGTGGCCGGCTCCGGCAACTACAATACGGCCGAAAGCGCTCGGCTGGGCCGCGAGGCGGAGGCCGCCGGCGTCGACGCGCTCCTGCTGACGGTGCCCTACTACAACAAGCCGACCCAGGAAGGGCTGTTCCGTCACTTCGAGGCGCTGGCGAGCGAGACGAGCCTGCCCTGCATCCTCTACAACATCCCGGGGCGCACCGGCGTCAACATGACGGCGGAGACCAGCATCCGCCTGTCGGCCATCCGCAACATCGCTGGCCTCAAAGAAGCCAGCGGGAACCTGGAGCAGATAGGCCAGATAATTTCGCGCTCGCGGGAGGACTTCCGCATCTGGAGCGGCAACGACTCCGACACGCTGCCCATCCTGTCGATCGGCGGCTACGGCGTTATCTGCGTCGTTTCGCACCTCGTCGGTATGCAGATGCGGGAGATCATCGACAAGTTCCTCGACGGCAAGGTGGAGGAAGCGGCGGCGATCCACCGGCGCCTCCTGCCGCTGATGATGACGCTGATGACCGTTGCCAGCAACCCGATACCGATCAAGTACGCGCTGCGAGAGCTGGGCTGCAAGGTCGGCGGCCTGCGACTCCCCCTCGTCGAACCCGACGAAGCGGGCGCGGCAAAGATCATGGCCGAGGTACGCCGACAGCGCATCGACCTAGTAGTCCCCGCGTGAGGCGGGAGGAGGCCCAGGAATGACGGAGTTAGAGGGAGATTCCTTCCGGAAGTTTGCCAGCCTGCCTTTCTACACGGCGATCAACCGCCGGCTCGTCGAGATGTGCGGGTTCGGGCCTTCGCAGCGGGTCGTCGACCTGGGCGCCGGCACGGGCGCGGTCACGACGCTGATCCTGGAGTCGATGCATCCGGACAAGGGCGAAGTCGTCGCCGTGGAGCCGTCGGACTCCGCTCGCGAGGTGGCCCGCCGTGAACTTCAAGAGCGCTGGGGCGCCGTCGTTCGGTTCTGCTCCGGCAAGGCGGAGAACCTCTCGCGCTTCGTCCACCGCACTGCCGACGCGGTCGTCTTCTGCAACGCCATCCACCTCGTCGAAGACAAGCGCCACATGCTGCACGAGGTGTCGGAGGCGCTGCGGGAGCGTGGCCTCTTCGCCTTCAACAGCACTTTCTTCGAAGGCGCCATGCCGGCGGATACGATGCCTTTCTACGTGATGTGGGTACGCCGCGCCATGCGCATCTTCCGCGACGAGAATCCGGAGATGCGTCGCGAGAAGGAAGAGCGGGCGCAGGCGCGCATCCAGCTCAGCGCCGACGAGTACAAGCAGTTGCTTGCCGACGGCGGCTTCGACCTCCGGACGATGGATCTCTGCCCCGTGGAGATGCCGCTGGAGGGCTTCCAGGCGATCAGCGAGTACGAGCTGTTTGCCCGCGGCGCCCTGCCCGGCGTCCCCCTGGCCCTCGCCGTCGACTGCCTGCGACGCGGCGCGGCGGAAGCCTTCCGCGAGCTTAAGCTATCGACCGTCCCTCGCAACTGGCTCCAGGTCGTCGCCGTCAAATCCTGACCCCCAGCCTCCATCATTCTGTCCAGCGGCGCAAAGGGGGAGTGCAGAGGGGCGCAGCCCCTTTGACTGGGGGAATGGGGGCCGTGCCCCCATTCTTGATAACTTTCCTCGGGTGGGCGGCCGATGGGCCCGCCTCAGGAGGGGTGGGAAGAACCACGCCCCTTTCGACGTCCGGGAACGCGGTGTGGTCACACCACACGCCGGCACGACGGTCGACGTGCCCTCCGGCAAGTTGAGCCTACCGGCCGGCAGGCGGGGGTTTCAGGCCGCAGGTCCGCCCCGTGAGCGGGTCAGGCGCTACGAGATAGTGGATCCCTCTGCGAACAACTCGCGGCGGCCTTCACAGGCGTCATTCACATCAAGGTGTCGGCAGATAACATCCAGCAACGCCCGCTCTGTGACACGTCGGTAAGATCGCGGCGGCTGAAAACCCCCCAATAGTTCCCGAATCGTGTCGAGCTCAAGCGACGCCCTCCATTCCACCGGACAGCGAACCGACACCGCGAAGCACAAATCCCGATCCCGGAAGTAGCTGAAGAAGATGTCGCGAGGCGTGCCAGCTTCTGACTGCAGCCTGCGCCACACATCGTTTGGCTCTCCCTCCGTCACCTCCCCAGCTTGGAAACTCCCCACGATTGCCCTAACGGGCGAGACCGCGTACACATAGACGAGACTTCCAGGCTTCAGCGCCGGTCGCGCACGTCGAAACTCGTACTTCTTCCGACCGCTCACCAAGGCCTCCGCCATAGCCGGCTTTACTGAAAAGAGATAGGTGTCACATTCCAATTCGCGAGCCTCCTCAAGGCCCACACTGCTTCGCCCGGTATGCGCCTCGCAGTGGTCGGATCGAACTTCGGGCATATCACTCTTAACTGGTCAACGGTTATTGGCGCCGAAAACTCGCGATACCAATCAAACTTCAGCGCCTCGGCGGCTCCCGCGTTGCCCCCGCGCTTCCCTACTGACTGACGAATCTCGTCCAGGCTATACACGCCGATGTTTCCAAATCGCGCCAAGAGTTCCTCCGGCGTGTCAACCACTGCCTCCATCAGCTTTGCCTCACCAAGCAGCACACTCCTGCCTATTCTGCGCTGCGTCTCAAGGAAGAACAAGGGAGTTCCGCGGCCAAGAGAGCCGATTAGGCTTGGGTACCGATAATAGACGTTGTCAGTTCGGAGTTGAATCCGACTGGGAGTAAGAAACTGCTGCTGCGTAGACATTGGAATCAACTGCTCGGCGAAAGCTTCGCGAATAGGAATCACCAAACCTCCGATTCCTCTTTCGATGTACAGAGGGAAGAACATCGTCTCCAGTTCTAGCGAATCGATACACCTGCAAGAATCCGTCGAAGCCACGGGATTGGCTGACACCAGCACGGCATGCATGCGTCGTTTTTGCCTCTCCGTCTCGACTCTCTCTAGATCGGCGAGGGGTTCCGGACCTGTCGAAATACCTAAGACAAACCCGCTTCGCTGCGATTCCACACCCAGGAAGTCGAAACGCGACTCGACGCGGTACATGTGCTGATCAATCTCTTCGTAGGCCAGGCCTCTCTCCTCCAACAGGATCCTCTTCACGAGTTGGGGTATGTATTCCTCATCCACCCGCCCGTAGAGCATGCGCTTTGCCCAAACCCATTCGCACGAATAACTCCGATATCTCCTTGCCGATACTCCTTCGACATAGAATCCATAATGAAGCAACAGGGCTTCAAGCGAATCCCGCCGTTCCTCTGACACCGTCACATACAGCTTTTCGACGTCGTCCTGCGCCGCCTTGGACACTACTCCGTAAAGCAGACGCCACCCAACTCCTTGCCCCTGGAATCGTGGCAAAACATACAATGTGGAGATCTTCCTGACGTGATTCCCTTTCTCACTCGTTAGGGCAAAACCGGCATTCTCCTCGCCGTGTCTCGCCAAGTGGGCCTCCGATTCTCCCCGATTGATGGCCGCTCGCTTCTTATCCACCCACTCCTCAAAATTCGGATACAATTCTGCTAGTTCCGGGAAGGACTGCGTGACAAAGGGCAGCTCATCGGGATCTATCGTCCGGACGCAAAAAGTCACGGGGGAGCTCCGAACTGATCGAGCGATCCCCGCAAAATCCTGGTCGCGGAGCCTGAACAGTCGATAACCTTTGATTAGCTCTTCAACGACCGCCATCTGCACTTGTTTCGCCAAGTCAGACGCGGTCGAGAATATCCCGTACTTAACGTCCTGCCTCTCGCTTAGCCACTGCTGCAACTCCGGCGAGCGCCGACAGCCGTCCTTCACGAACACGAGCCTGCGCTTCCCGCACGTCGTTGCTCGAACGTACTCGTTTCTCACGGCAGGTGTTATTTCGGAAGCGGCAATCAAGATAAGAATCTCGCACTGCTCCACTTTCGAGAGGTATGTGTCCACCACCCGATCGGCTGACGCCGGCGTATATTCAAACGCCCACGTTCGTGTCAGGGGGAGCGAGTTGACAGCTTCAACCGCCGCCTTGCGCTCGGCGTCAAGATCATCAACCTCGTTGTCCATTACCGAACTAACGAACACGAGGAGGCGATCCTCTCCAAGATCAACCCTTCCACCGCTACTCATTTGCGCAACATTCTACCACACAGACTGCCCAAGCCGTCCTCACTCTCCCGAGGTGAGGAGAGAGTTCATCAGCGATGGTGGGTGGCAGTCTGGCCGCAACTAGCCTTTCGCAGCAGGCTCCTCCACGTTGGCTCCAAGTATGGCCGGGGGGCGACAAGAATCAGCCGCAAACCCATCGCGTCAGTCTCCCGCAACTCCAACAAGACTGGAAAACAATAGCCAGAAGAGGATCAGTAGACGGCGATCAGTGAGGGGATCATAGTAGCTTCAACGCGCCTGTCAACGGACTTCGAACAGACAAGCTGGTAGCGTCAAATCCGTCGAATCTGAGTGCCACCTTCCCCTTGCCGTCCGCCCCCGCTTCGAGGAACATAGATCGACAGCCGTCGGTCTGCCTGCCAATTTGGGCCCTGGCGTCAACCGCCCAAAAGGCCCCTCTCGACGGTCAATTGCACAAACGGGCCACTAACAGATTCGCAAAGCGCGATCTTTTTCAAAACAATAACAATCAGAGCCGGTGCCTACAGGATAGGCTTGACGATGATCGCCTGGTCGCGCTCCGGCCCCACCGACACCAGCGCCACCGGCACCCCGATTAGCTGCTCCAGGCGCTTCACGTACTCCCGCGCATGACGCGGTAGGTCCTCGAAGCGGCGGACGTGCGTCGTCGGCTCCTGCCAGCCCGGCAGCTCCTCGAAGATGGGCTCGCAGCAGGCCAGCCGTCCCAGGCTGGCCGGGAAGCGGTCGACCGGCACCCCGTCGACCTGATAGGCGGTGCACACCTTCACGCTCGCGAATGTGTCCAGCACGTCGAGGCGGGTGATCACGGCGCCGGAAAGCCCGTTCAGGCGCGCCGTGTAGCGGGCGGCGACGGCGTCGAACCAGCCGCAGCGACGCGGCCGGCCGGTAGTGGCGCCGTACTCCTGCCCCTTCTCCCGCAGCTCCTCGCCCATCGCGTCGGTCAGCTCCGTCGGCATCGGTCCGTTCCCGACGCGCGTCTGGTAAGCCTTGTAGACCGCGACGACACGCGTTATCTGCGTCGGTCCGATGCCAATGCCCAGCCCGGCGCCGGCGGCCGTCGACGAGGGCACCGACGACGTCACGTACTCGTAGGTCCCGGAGTCGAGGTCGAGCAGCGAGCCCTGCGCGCCCTCCAGCAAGACCGATTCGCCGCGGGCCAGCGCCTCCTGCACCATGTCGGCGGTGTCGGTGACGAACGGGGCCAGGCGGCGGCCGAAATCGCGGTACGGCTCGTAGACCTCGTCAAAGGTCAGCGGCTGCAGACCGTACAGCTTCTGCAGGACGGCGTTCTTGTACGGGAGCACCAGCGAAAGGCGTTCGCGGAAAGTATCCGGGTTGATGAGGTCGACCATGCGCACGCCGATGCGGCCGACCTTGTCGACGAACGCCGGCCCGACGCCGCGAAAGGTCGTGCCGATGGCCGCCGGCCCGCGCAGTTCCTCGTCGGCGCGGTCGATGAGGATGTGGTAGGGCATGATGATGTGGCAGCGGTCGCTGACATACAGGTTCTTGACGCCGACCCCCTTCGACTGCAGCCCTTCGATCTCCTCCAGCAGCACCGCCGGGTCGATGACGACGCCGTTGCCGATGATGCACGTCTTGTCGCTGTAAAAGATGCCCGCCGGTACCACATGGAGGGCGAACTTGCCCTTGTCGTTGACTACGGTGTGACCGGCGTTGTTCCCGGCCGAGTAGCGGGCAACGATGCTGGCGTTCTGCGCCAGGAGGTCGATCGTCCTGCCCTTGCCTTCGTCGCCCCACTGGCCGCCGATTACTACTATTACCGGCATGAATTTACCCCGATGGGATCGGGGCATGCCTCCTTCCTCGCATACGGGATCCGAGCCGCGCCAGAGTATAGCAGAGAGAGCGATGCAATGGAAGGGCGTCTCGGTGCCATGCTCCGCCCGAGCTTGCGTTCGGGTTCCGGCCGTACTATGATCGTGCTGTCGGCTTCACGGGGACCCGCCCGAGGCGGACAAAGCGGCTGCCCAACGGCAGGAGGTATGTGTGACCAGTCCCCGCGAGTATTGCGGCGTTTTCGGGGTCCACGCTTCCGGTGAAGATGCCGCAAGATTGGCCTTCTATGGTCTGTACGCGCTCCAGCATCGAGGTCAGGAGAGCGCGGGAATTGTCACAGCCGACGGCCACGAGCTTCACAGCCGCGTCGGCATGGGCCTCGTCTCGCAGGTCTTCGACGAAGAGGACCTCGCTCACCTGCGCGGAAACCTGGCGATAGGCCACAATCGCTACTCCACTACCGGCTCCAGCCAGTACAAGAACGCCCAGCCTTTCCGCATTGCCGGCCCCAACGGCGAGATTGCCCTCGGTCACAACGGCAACTTGGTCAACGCCGAAATGCTGCGCGTCGACCTCGAACAGGAAGGCCACGAGTTCCGGACGGCCACCGATTCCGAGGTGATGGCGCGCATCCTCGCCTTCGCGCCGGGCGACTCTTGGCCGCAGCGCTTCGCCCACATGATGCGACGCGTGCAGGGCGCGTACTGTCTCGTCGTCCTCACGCCCGACGCGCTCTTCGCTGTCCGCGATCCTCTCGGTGTGCGCCCTCTCTGCCTTGGGCGGCTGAACGGCGGCTGGGTCGTGGCCTCCGAGAGCTGCGCCTTCGACCACTTGGGCGCCACGTTCCTGCGGGAGGTCGAGCCGGGCGAAGTCATCCAGATCAACGGTCGCGGCGTTCGCAGTTTCCGGCCGCTGGAGAGCACCGGCTGTGCCTTCTGCGTCTTCGAGTACATATATTTCGCCCGACCCGACAGCGTTATTCGGGGCAAGCTGCTTTACCCGGTTCGCATGGCCATGGGCGCCCGCTTGGCGCGCGAGTACCCGGTGGACGCCGATGTCGTCATGGGCGTGCCGGACTCCGCTATCGCCGCCGCCATCGGCTACTCGCAGGAGTCGGGCATACCGTTCGTCGAAGGGCTGGTCAAGAACCGCTACGTCGGCCGGACGTTCATCATGCCCGATCAGCGCATCCGCGAGGTCGGCGTGCAGCTCAAGTTCAACCCCCTGCCGGAGATACTGGGCGGAAAGCGGGTCGTCGTCGTCGATGACAGCATCGTTCGCGGGACGACGACGCCGCGTGTGGTGGAGATGCTACGGCATGCCGGCGCCCGTGAGGTGCACATGAGGATCACGGCGCCGCCGATCACGCACCCCTGTTTCTTCGGCGTCGACATGGCGGCCCGCTGGGAGCTTATCGCCGCGCAAAAGACGGTGTCGGAGATTCGCGAGCACATTGACGCCGACAGCCTCGGTTATCTCAGCCTGGAAGGCCTCGTCGATTCGATAGGCCTGCCGCAGGACACGTTCTGCCTGGCTTGCTTCACCGGCGAATACCCGCTGCCGGTGCCGTTGCAGATGGACAAGCTTGCCCTGGAAGCGCCGCCTTCCGCCCGCGACCGTCATGACTTCGAGTGGGTGGAGAGCACGCCGGTCCCGTTCTCTAGCTGACCGCGGGGCTTGTTCCGTCAAAGGCGGAGCGCCCTGCCCGGCTCCAAAGGACTTCCGTGAGCACAGCCAGCGATAGCGGTCAGACCTACGTGGCCGCCGGCGTCGACATTGACGCGGGAAGTCGCCTCGCCGCCCGCATCAAGGAGATCGTCGCCTCCACACGGCGGCCGGAGGTGCTCGCCGGCGTGGGGCCTTTCGCGTCGCTCTTCCGGCTGGGCGAATACCGTGAGCCGGTGCTCGTCGCCAGCGCCGACGGCGTCGGCACGAAGCTGAATGTCGCCGCTGCCATGCGCCGCTTCGACACGGTCGGCGTCGACCTCGTCAACCACTCCGTCAACGACATCCTCACGACCGGCGCCGAGCCGCTGTTCTTCCTGGACTACATCGCCAGTGCGGACCTGAGTGCGGACGACAAGGTGGCGATAGTGCGCGGAATGGCCTCCGCCTGCCGCGACGTCGGTTGTGCGCTCACGGGCGGCGAGACCGCGGACATGCCGGACGTGTACCTGCCACGCGCCTTCGATCTTGCCGGCTTCATCGTCGGCGTCGTTGAGCGCGACGCCATCATTGACGGCCACGCCGTCCGGGAGGGCGATGCGCTGCTCGGTCTGCCCTCGAATGGGCTGCACACAAACGGCTATTCGCTGGCGCGGCGCATCTTCAAGGTCGGCCTTGGCGGTGACCCCGACGCGGAAAGGTCGGCTCTCTACCACACCTATCCCGCGCTTGGCGTCACGCTCGGCGAGGCGCTGCTGGCGCCGCATCGCTGCTACTTTCGAGACGTGAAGCCTGTGCTGCCGCAATTGAGGGGCATCGCCCACATAACCGGCGGCGGCTTGATCGACAACGTGCCGCGCATTCTGCCGGAAGGCCTCGCCGCCCGCTTTGGCAGGGGCACGTGGAGGGTGCCGCCCGTCTTTACCCTGATCCAGCGAGAGGGTAAGGTGAGCGACGACGAGATGTACCACGTTTTCAACATGGGCGTAGGCATGGTGCTGGTCTGCGCCATGTCCGAGATCAAGCGGGTGCGCTCGCGGCTGCCGGAGGCGCGGCTTGTCGGCGAGGTCGTCGCGCAGGCTGGCGAGAAGCGTGCGATCATCGCGTAGATTGAACTGACCGGGGGAATGATGAAGGGAATCATCAGCGTTCATGACAAGGCGGGACTGGCCGAGTTCGCGCGCGGGCTGGCCGCTCTCGGCGTCGAGCTCTACTCCACCGGCGGCACCCACGCCGCGCTCGACAAGGCGGGCGTTCCTGCAAAGTCCATCTCGGAGCTCACCGGCTTCCCGGAGATCCTCGACGGTCGCGTCAAGACGCTTCATCCCGTGGTCCACGCCGGTATTCTCGCCCTCCGCGACCTGGCAGAGCATCGTGCGGAGTTGGAGCACCAGGGTATCAGCCCTATCGACCTCGTCGTCGTCAACCTCTACCCGTTCGTCCGAACCGTAACCAAGCCGGGCGTCACCCTCGAGGACGCGCTGGAGAACATCGACATCGGCGGGCCGACGATGCTTCGCGCCGCTGCCAAGAACTTCCCGAATGTCATCGTCGTCGTCGAACCGGCGGATTACGAGCCGCTGCTGGAGATGTTGCGCGCCGGCGAGGTTCCGCTTTCGGAGCGTCGCCGCCTGGCGCAGAAGGCGTTCCAGCACGTCGCTAGCTACGATACCGCCATCTCCCAATACCTCCGCGAACCGAGCGATATTCTGCCGGAGTCCTTCACTATCGCTCTCAGCAAGCTGTTCGACACGCGCTACGGCGAGAACCCGCACCAGCGCGCCGCCTTCTATCGGGAGGAAAGCGTCGCCGAGCCGAAGCCGGGCGGCGTCGTCAGTGCGGAGCAACTTCACGGCAAAGAGCTTTCCTACAACAACGTCATGGACGCCGATGCCGCTTGGAATGCCGCCTGCGATTTCCCGGGGCCGACGGTCGTCGTTGTCAAGCACACGAATCCCTGCGGACTGGCCAGTCACGACGACCTGGCAGAAGCGTACCGCCGCGCCTTCGCCGGCGACCCCGTCTCGGCCTATGGAGGCATCGTTGCCGTCAATCGGCTGTTTACGCTGGCGATCGCCGAGGAGATTGGCAAGACTTTCTACGAGATCATCATCGCGCCGGACTACGAGGAGGAGGCGCTTGCTCTGCTGCGGAAGAAACGCGACCTGCGCATCCTCCGGGCCTCGCCGCCCTCGCCGACCGGCCTCGATTACCGACGCGTGGTCGGCGGCCTGCTCGTCCAGGAGCGCGACAACATCCCGGACGACCGCATCGAGCTCAAGGTCGTGACGCGGCGCCAGCCAACCGCCGCTGAAATGCGCGACCTCTTGTTCGCCAATCGAGCGGTCAAGCACATCAAGTCGAACGCTATCGCCTTCGTGAAGGACGCAGCGCTCAAAGGGATGGGCGCCGGCCAGCCGAATCGCGTCACGAGCGTCATGCTGGCGGCTCGCGCGGCCGGCGAGCGGGCAAAGGGCGCGGTGATGGCCTCCGATGCCTTCTTCCCTTTCCCGGACGGCGTCGAGACGGCGGCAGAGGCGGGAATTACGGCCGCCATCCAGCCCGGCGGCTCGATCCGCGACCAGGAGGCGATTGCCGCCGCCGACGCGCGCAATATGGCGATGGTGTTCACCGGCCAGCGCCACTTCAAGCACTAGACAGCGCCGACGAATCATGTCCGCGCGTGACGAAACCGGAATCGGCGACCTTCCCGAGATAGTCGCGGCCCTTCCCGACGGCGAGAAGGCCGTCTTCCGCCGCATCTTCCGCGTCGACGCCGTCGAAGGACGCATCGTGCCGCCCGATTCGATGCGTCCCTGGATCGAGCGGCAGTTCGGCGCCGTCGAGCCGACTCTCTCCCAGCGGATCGTCCGCGTCACAAACCTCGTGACCGGGCGGGGCGCTCTCTTTAATCCACTTCGCTCGCAACGCCCGCACTCGCCGAACGACCAGACGCAGGCCGGCCTGGAGTCGGCACTCGCCAGCGACTGCGACGACTCGCTTGCCGACGTCCTGGGCAACACACCGGCCGACGTATTTGGGCGAATCGAGGGGAAGCACTGCGTGACGGGCGCTAACGTCGCCAAGTTCGACGGCTTCCATTCGCTCGTCATCTTCAAGGAGCGCAACCCACTGCGCTTCGACCGCGAGATGCTGCACGACTATATCGACACCGGCGTTCGCTGGGCTCAGGCGGCGCACGCGGTCGAGCCGGCGGCGAAATACTTCCTCTTCATGTGGAACTGCCTCTGGCGGGCCGGCGCCTCGCTGGTCCACGGGCACGCGCAGGTGCTGCTGGGGCGGGACGCGCACTACCCGGCGGTGGAATCGCTCCGCCGCGGGGCCCTCGCCTATCGCTCTCGCTATTTCCGCGACTACTTCGACGACCTGTACCGCGCCCACGCTAGCGTCGGTTGTGGTTTCGAAAAGGAGGGCGTACGCATCCTAGCGAACCTGTCGCCGCTGAAGGAGCACGAGACGCTGCTAATCGCGCCGGCGCTCGACGCTTCGTTGAAGGACCGCGCCTACGAGGTGCTGACCTGCCTGCGCGATCGGCTCGGCGTCGCCTCGTTCAACCTGGCGCTCTACCTGCCGCCAATTGCGCCCGTCGACGAAGACTGGAGCGGCTTTCCGGCCATCGTCCACGTTGTCGACCGCGGCGACCTGGCGGAGCGAACCAGCGACATCGGCGCGATGGAGCTTTACGCGGCCAGCGTCATCGCCGGCGACCCCTTGCGGTTGGCGCGCTTGCTGAAGGATACTCTTGGCGAATGGACGCAGGAGGAATAAGTGATGGCGAACGTCGATGTGGTGATACCGGTCTACAACGAAGAGCACGTGCTGGCGCAGAGCGTCGCGACGTTGCGGGAGTTCCTGCGCGACAATCTGCCGCACATTTGGCGCGTCGTCATCGCCGATAACGCCTCGACGGACGGGACGCTGGCCGTGGCGCAGAAGCTTGCCGAAGAGCACGTCGATGTTGTGCCGTTCCACATCCCGCAGAAGGGACGCGGCCGCGCGCTGCGGGCGACGTGGCTGGGGAGCGAAGCGGACGTTCTTACCTACATGGACGTCGATCTCTCGACTGACATCGCCTTCTTCCCCGCGCTCGTCGCCGCCATCGCCGAAGAGGGCTACGATGTCGCGACCGGCTCGCGCCTGAAGAAGGGCGCCCAGACTACTCGCTCCCCGCGTCGCGAGTTCACCTCCCGCGTCTACAATCTCATGATCAAAGCGACGTTCTGGCCCAGCTTTGAAGACGCGCAGTGCGGCTTCAAGGCGATCAGCCGCCAGGCCGCGCGCGAGCTCATCCCGCTGATAAAGAACGAGGAGTGGTTCTTCGATACCGAGTTGCTGATCCTGGCGGACAAGGGCGGCTACCGCATCAAGGAAATACCGGTGCGCTGGCGGGAGGACCCGGATACGCGCGTGAACATCCGCAAGACGGCGATGGAGGACATCCGCGGCCTCACCCGCATGCGCCTCATGAAGATCCGGAAAAAGCCCCAGCGCGCGTAACTTATCGCTCCTTTTGCACCTCCATTCGCCCCGCCTTCGACTCGAAATGTGCGGTCGCAGAAATTGGTCTATCGCGCTCGTTGACAGAACATGCACGCCCCAATATAATTCTGCAGCCATCAAGTTATGAGCCCAACTCGGCAGGGTTCACGAGTTGACAGAAGTAATCGTCCGCGAAAACGAGAGCTTCGAGGCGGCGCTGCGACGTTTCACGCGGAAGGTGCAGCAGTATGGCATCTTGTCCGAAGCAAAGCGTCGTGAGCGCTTCGAGAAGCCGAGCGTAAGACGGAAGCGGAAAGCCGCCGCCAGGCGTCGCAGGAGCGAGCGGCGCTGATCCTTCGCCATCGCAGCCAGAAAGCAGAGTGCAGCATCACAATGCCCATCAAAGATCAGATCAACGCTGACCTGACGCAGGCCCTGAGAGAGGGCGATGACACCCGTAAGCGAACGCTCCGCCTCCTTCTCTCCGTCGTCCACAACGCCGAGATCGAGAAGGGCGAAGCGCTGGACGACAGCGGCGTCCTCGGCGTGATCGCCAAGCAGGTCAAGCAGCGTCGAGAAAGCGCCGAAGAGTTCCGGCGCGGCAACCGTCAGGACCTCGTCGACAAAGAAGAGGCCGAAGCGGTCGTCCTGCAGGCTTACCTGCCGCCGGCAATGTCGCGAGAGGATATCGAGGCGGCGGCGCGCAAAGTGATCGATGAGGTCGGCGCCCAGGGGCCGCGCGACATGGGCAAAGTCATGGGGCCGCTCACCGCTCAGCTTCGCGGTCGGGCGGACGGCGCCGAGGTGAGCGCGGTCGTGCGGGAGCTGCTCGGATGAATGTAGCATCGGCAATTCGCTTGACACTCTTGCGCCATATCACGTAAAGTATGTGTTTGGCGCTGGGTCAAGAAGCCAATCAAGGTCGAAAGACCTCAAATTGACTACGGTCAGCGATAGTGGAGCGCCACGTGTGCTCCACGCTGTACTGGCTCAGAATCAGGCTTTCGGCCTTTTGCTGTCCTGAGAATCGGCCAGTCCAATATTCCTGAGAGGGGTATCCGCGTGCCCACTATAAGCCAATTGGTGCGCAAAGGACGGAAGAAGCTCGTCAAGAAGACGAAGGCGCCCGCCCTGCGTTTTACCTATAACGCCCTGAAGAACCGCACCGAGAAGGGCGAGGGTTCGCCGCAGAAGCGCGGCGTCTGCACGCAGGTCCGGACGATGACCCCGAAGAAGCCGAACTCCGCCCTGCGAAAGATTGCCCGCGTGCGGCTCACGAACGGCATTGAGGTGACGGCCTATATTCCCGGCGAGGGGCACAGCCTCCAGGAGCACTCCGTCGTGCTGATTCGCGGCGGACGCGTCAAGGACCTGCCGGGCGTGCGCTATCACGTCATTCGCGGTGCCCTCGACGCGCAGGGCGTCGACGGACGGAACCGCGGTCGCAGCAAATACGGGACGCGAAAAGCCGGCGCCAAAGCGAAGTAGAAAGCGGAGAAAGCCGAACATGCCAAGGCGGGCCAAAGTTATCAAGCGTACCATAGCGCCGGACGCCAAATACCAGAGCGAAAGTCTTGCCAGGTTCATCAACCGTATCATGTATAGCGGCAAGAAGAGCACGGCGGAACGCGTTGTCTACAAGTCTTTTGAGCTGCTGGAGGCGCAGAACCGCCGCAACCCTATCGATACGTTCGAGCAGGCGCTGCGAAACGTGACGCCGGTCGTCGAGGTGAAGCCCCGACGTGTCGGCGGCGCGACCTATCAGGTGCCGGTAGATATTCGCCCTGAGAGGCGGGGGACGCTGGCTATGCGCTGGCTCATCGCTTCCGCCCGTGCCCGCAAAGGGCATTCTATGGCGGAGAAACTGGCCGCTGAGTTGGCCGACGCTGCTTCCGGCCAGGGCGCAACCGTCAAGAAGCGTGAGGACACGCACAGAATGGCGGAGGCCAACCGGGCCTTCGTCCACTATCGCTGGTAATCGCGATCGGCGCACGTCGCCGCTCTAACCGAAGGCAAAACCTAGAACATTGATCGCATCGACGAAGCCCCGTTCGCGGGGGATAAAAATCATGGCCAGGCAATTTCCTATCGAGCGCCTTCGCAACATAGGCATCATTGCCCATATCGACGCCGGCAAGACCACGGTTACCGAGCGCATCCTCTTTTACACCGGCCGGACCTACAAGATCGGCGAAGTGCACGAGGGGACGGCAGTTATGGACTGGATGGCCCAGGAGCGCGAGCGCGGCATCACGATCACCGCCGCCGCGACCACCTGCGAATGGCTCGACCACCAGATCAATATCATCGATACGCCGGGCCACGTGGACTTCACCGTCGAAGTGGAGCGCAGCCTGCGCGTGCTCGACGGCGGCGTGGTCGTCTTCGACGCCGTTGCGGGCGTAGAGCCGCAGTCGGAGACGGTCTGGCGGCAGGCGGACCGCTACAGCGTGCCGCGGATCTGCTTCGTCAATAAGATGGACCGCATTGGCGCCGACTTCTGGAACACGATCGAGATGGTGAAGCAACGCCTGGGCGCGCGGCCGGTCGCCATCCAGGTGCCGATAGGCGTCGAGGCCGACTTCGAAGGCATTGTCGACCTGGTCGAAGAGAAGGCATGGCACTTTTTGCCGGAGAGCCATGAGAATCCGGAAGTGCTGCCCCTGACCGATGAACTGGCCGAGAAGTGCGCCCCCTTCCGCGAGCGCCTCATCGAGACTCTCGCTGAAGTGGACGACCAGACGATGATCAGCTACGTCGAGGGGCACCGTCCGACGGCGCTGGAGCTCAAGAAGGCGGTTAGGCGGGCCACGCTGGCGGGTGCCATTACGCCCGTTATGTGCGGCTCCGCTCTGCGGAACAAGGGTGTCCAACCTCTCCTGGATGCAATCGTCGATTATCTCCCCGCTCCTGTAGATGTCCCTCCGGTGACCGGAATCAATCCCAAAAACGACCAGACTGTTCAGCGGAAAGCAGATGACAACGAGCCATTCACGGCTCTCGCCTTCAAGATCGTCGCCGACCCGTACGTCGGGCGGCTTGCCTACTTCCGCGTCTACAGCGGTCAGGTGAGGGTCGGCGCGACCATCCTGAACGCCGCTCGCAACGAGAAGGAGCGGGTGGGTCGCCTCCTGCGCATGCACGCTAATCGACGCGAAGAGGTGGAGGAGGTGCACGCCGGCGGCATCGTCGCCGCGGTTGGCCTGAAGAACACGTTTACCGGTGACACCCTGTGCGAACGCGCTCACCCCATAGTCCTGGAGTCGATCCGCTTTCCGGAGCCCGTGCTTTCCGTGGCCATCGAGCCGAAGACGAAGGACGACCAGGACCGCATGGGCGAGACGCTGAACCGCCTCGCGGAGGAAGACCCTACCTTCCGGACGCGCTACGACGCTGATACCGGTCAGACCATCATCTCCGGCATGGGCGAGTTGCACCTGGAGGTAATTGTTGACCGGATGCTGCGGGAGTTCCGCGTCGATGCCAACGTCGGCAAGCCGGAGGTCGCCTACAAGGAGACGATAAGAACGGCGAATCGGGCTGAGGGCCGTTTCGTGCGACAGACCGGCGGCCGCGGCCAGTACGGCGACGTCTGGCTTGAGGCGGAGCCGCGGGAGCGCGGTGCCGGCTTTGAGTTCGTTGACAAGATAGTTGGCGGCGCAATCCCGCGCGAGTTCATCTCCGCCGTCCGTGCCGGCGTGAACGAGGCGCTGGAAAACGGCCCTGTCGCCAGCTACCCGGTCATCGACGTCAAGGTGGCGCTGGTCGACGGCAGCTACCACGAGGTCGACTCATCGGAGCTTTCGTTCCGTATGGCTGGCTCGATCGGCATGCGGAAGGCGCTGGAGAAGGGCGATGCCGTTCTCCTGGAACCCATCATGAAAGTGGAAGTGCTGACGCCGGAGGAGTCCTTCGGCGACATTCTCGCCGATATCAATGCCCGCCGTGGTCACGTCAGCGGCGTCGACTCGCGCGCGGGCCTGCAAGTGGTGCGGGCGTTGGTACCGCTGGCGGAGACGTTCGGTTATGCTACGGAGTTGCGCTCGCTCTCGCAGGGGCGGGCAAGTCATAACATGGAGTTCGACCATTACGAAGAGGTTCCGCCGGCGATTGTCGAGAAGCTCGGCATTCGCGCGAGGCGACCGGCGAGGGCTTGAGTCGTCAGGTTCTAGTGGACGGGGCAGCTTAACATGGTATCAAGGCAGAAGATACGAATCCGGCTGAAGGGCTACGACCACAGGCTCCTCGACCAGTCGGCAAGCCAGATTGTGGAGGCAGCCGAGCGGACGGGCGCGGCCGTGGCCGGTCCCATCCCGCTGCCCACGGAGATAAAGAAGTTCACGGTGATCCGCTCTCCGGTCATCGACAAGGACTCGCGGGAGCAGTTCGAAATACGGACTCATAAGCGATTAATAGACATTCTGGAGCCGACTGCAAAGACGGTCGACACGTTGATGCGACTGCAGTTGCCCGCCGGCGTAGACATCGAGATCAAGCTGTAATGGATATCGAAGGCATAATCGGCAGGAAGATCGGTATGACGCAGCTCTTCGATGAGAAGGGCGTGGTTCACGGCGTCACCGTCGTCGAAGCCGGTCCCTGCATCATCGTTCAGGTCAAGTCGGCCGAGAGCGACGGCTACGCCGCGGTGCAGTTGGGTTTTGGCGCGGTGAAGCGCGTCAACAAGCCGATGAAGGGCCATTTCCGCGGCCTGGGCGACTTCCGTTACCTGCGCGAGGTGAAGGTTAACGACCCCTCGCAATGGAAAACGGGACAGAAGATCGGTGCGGAGCTGTTCCAGGGCGGCGACCACGTCGATGTAACCGGCGTTTCAAAGGGGCGCGGTTTCGCCGGCGGCGTGCGACGCTGGGGGTTCCGCGGCGGCCCGCGGACTCACGGCCAATCGGACCGAACTCGTGCGCCTGGGTCCATCGGACCGGGGAACTCGCCCGGACACGTGCGGAAGGGACTGCACATGGCCGGCCACATGGGAGACGCCCGTATCACGGTGCGAAATCTGCGCATTGTAGAGAGCGATCCGGCCAAGGGGCTGCTCTTCATCGAAGGCGCGGTTCCCGGCGGGAAGAACGGGCTCCTGCGCATCCGATTGTCGGGGAAGAGCGAACGCGCTCGCGCCAAGGCACAGGCCAAAGCGTAAATCGGAGAACTGGCGATGAAGCTGGAAGTCGTCAACAGGGAAGGCAAAGAGGTCGAGTCGATTGAGGCGGATGCCGCCGTATTTGGAATCGAGCCGAACCAGTTTGTCATCCACCAGGCGCTTCTGGCGCAGCTCGCCAACAGGCGCACCGGCACCGCGAACACGAAGACGCGCGGAGAGGTCGCCGGAAGCACCGCCAAGCTGCATCGGCAGAAGGGTACCGGCCGGGCTCGACTGGGAGCGTCGCGGTCGCCGGCGATCCGCCACGGCGGCATCGTCTTCGGGCCAAGGCAGCGCAGCTTCGCCCAAAGGCTGCCAAAGCGAATGCGACGTCTGGCGATACGCTCGGTGCTGTCAGCGAAGGTCGCGGAGGGGTCGCTGAGGGTCCTCGACGCGCTGGCTTTCGAGCCGCCGCGTACGAAAGACATGGCGATGGTGCTTCAGACGCTCGGGTTTGACCGCTCGACGCTGGTGGTTACAGAAAGCACGGACAACGGCGTCAAGGTCAGCGCCCAGAACCTCCAGAAGGTGGACGTGTTGCCGGCGCCGTATTTGAACGTGGGTGACATGCTGTCGCATCGAGACCTGCTGATGACGGTGGGCGCAATTCGGCAGGCGGAGCGTTTGTGGGGAGGCGAACGAGCGTCGCGGCGCCGGGCGCCGATTCCGGAGCTTGAGCCCGCCGCTGAGAAGGGTCCGGCGGCTCCAAAGCGGACGCGGCGCCGGCCGGCAGCCGTCGCCCCCATCGAAACGCCGGAAGTGAAGAAGCCTGTGACGCGAAGGCGTCGCAAGCCCGCGGCCGAGGCGTCGACCGACGAACCGGAGGCGACTAATGCCTAAGGAATTGCATCCCTACGCCGTCATCCTGCGCCCGCTGGTCACGGAGAAGAGCACGATCCTTGCCGGCCAGAGCCAGTACGCCTTCCGCGTTGCCCGGGCCGCGAACAAGCACCAGATAAAGGCGGCCGTCGAGCTGGCCTTCAGCGTCGAGGTGAAGGCGGTCAACGTAATGAACGTTCACGGTAAGGCGAAGCGCAACCGGACGGGCGGCGGCTCTGCCCCCGACTGGAAGAAGGCCGTGGTGACGCTCAAGCCGGGCCATACGATCGAAATCATCGAAGGCGTCTGATGACAACAACTATGACACGAGGCGGATTCGATGCCCGTTAAGCAGTACAAACCGACCTCGCCGGGCCGGCGCGGAATGACTGGCTTCACCTTCGAAGAGGTGAGCAAGAAGCGGCCGGAGAAGTCGCTGCTGGCGCCGCTCAAGAGCAACGCTGGCCGCGGCAACCAGGGCCGGATATCCGTGCGACATCGCGGTGGCACGAAGCGACGCCTGCGGATCATCGATTTCAAGCGCGACAAGACCGGCGTGCCCGGCCGCGTCGCCAGCATTGAGTACGACCCGAACCGGACGGCGCGAATCGCCCTCATCCACTATCGCGACGGCGAAAAGCGCTACATCCTGGCGCCGCTGGGCTTGAAGCCGGACGACGTCGTCGAGGCGGGCCCCAACGCCGAGATCCGGCCGGGCAACGCCCTGCCCATGCGCAATATGCCAACAGGCACGTCTATTCACAACATAGAGCTGCATCCCGGTAGAGGCGGCCAAATAGTGCGAAGCGCCGGCTCCACGGCGCAGCTCATGGCGAAAGAGGGCGAATTTGCCCTCGTGCGGTTGCCCTCGGGAGAGCTGCGGCGCATCCTAATCGATTGCATTGCGACGATTGGGCAGGTCAGCAACGTCGAGAACAGCATGGTAAAGCTGGGCAAGGCAGGGCGCTCTCGCTGGAAGGGCCGGCGCCCGACGGTTCGCGGCTCGGCAATGAACCCGCGCGACCATCCGCACGGCGGTGGCGAGGGCAAGGCACCGATCGGTATGCCCGGCCCGAAGACGCCGTGGGGCAAGCCGGCGCGCGGTCTGCGGACGCGGCGTCGCACCGAGGGTGATAAATACATTGTGAGAAGCCGGCACAAGGCCTAGGAGCTAGCTGTGTCACGTTCGACGAAAAAGGGACCATACGTTGAGCCCAAGCTGTTGAAGAGGACGGAGGCGATCCGGCGCTCCGGCCAGCGGACCGTTATCCGCACCTGGTCGCGCGCTTCGACGATCATGCCGGAGATGGTCGGGCTCACCATCGGCGTCTACGACGGTCGGCGGCACGTGCCAATCTTCATCACCGAGAATATGGTCGGACATAAGCTGGGCGAATTCGCCATCACGCGGCTTTTCCGCGGGCACGGCGGCCGCTCCGCCCAGACAAGCAAGATCGTTCGCCAAACAGGAAACAGGTAAGTGGAAGTAAGCGCCAGGGCAAAGCAAGTCCGGGTTTCGCCGAGAAAGCTACGGCTGGTCTTGGTGCACCTGCCCGGCAAGCGAGTGGAGGATGTTTTGAGCATGCTCCGCTACATGCCGACGCCCAGCGCCCGGCACGTAGCGAAAGTGGTGAAGTCGGCGGCGGCCAACGCCGAGAATAACTTCCAGCTTGCGCCCAGCGACCTGCGGATCAAGGCCGCCTACGCCGACGAAGCGCCGCGCTACAAGCGCATGCGACCGCGGGCGCGTGGCCGCGGGACTACCATCCTGCATCGAACCAGTCATATCACAGTGATCGTCGAAGAGGAGGCCCAGCGTGGGTCATAAGGTTCATCCCATCGGGTTCCGCCTGGGTGTCATCTTTGGCTGGCAGAGCAAATGGTATGCCGACCGCCATTACGCCGATCTTGTCCACGAGGACCTCTCGGTCCGGAACTCAATAGCGAAGTCGTTGCGGGACGCCAGCGTTTCCCGCGTCGAGATCGACCGCAACGCCAACATGGTGCTCGTGACGGTCCACACCGCGCGGCCCGGCATCGTCATCGGCCGCGGCGGTCAGAAGGTGGACGAACTGCGGCAGCGCCTGGAAACGCTAACGGGGCGGCGCGTTCGCGTGAATATCGTCGAAATCCGGCAGCCGGAGCTCGACTCGACGCTCGTAGCTCGCAGCGTAGCCGAGCAGCTCGAGCGGCGGGTCTCGCACCGTCGCGCGATGAAACAGGCGGTAACGCGCACCATGCAGCGGGGCGCTGAGGGCATCAAGATAATCGTCGGCGGCCGGCTCGGCGGCGCGGAGATGTCGCGTCGCGAGACCGAGAAGTCCGGGCGCGTGCCGCTGCACACCCTTCGCGCCAACATCGACTACGGAACAGCCGAGGCGGCCACGACATTCGGGCGCATCGGCGTCAAGGTTTGGATATACAAGGGCGAGATTCTTCCCGAGCCGAAGGCCGTTGCTGCTCCCGCAGCGGAAGCAGCGCCGCCGGCTGAAGAAGAGGCGCCCGTTCTCGCGGAGGCGGCGGTTCTTGTTAGCGAAGAGACCGCGGCGCCGTCGGCAACGGAAGAAACGGCATCGGAGTAAAGAGATGCTTCAGCCGAAGCGAGTTAAGCATCGCAAGCAGCATCGAGGGAAAATGAGGGGTCGCGCGCCCGGAGGGAACGAAGTTACCTTCGGTGAGTTTGGCCTGCAGGCCCTCGAGTGCGCTTGGGTGGACAGCCGGCAAATCGAGGCGGCCCGCCGCGCCATAACCCACCACGTCCGCCGTGGCGGCAAGGTCTGGATACGCATCTTCCCCGACAAGCCGGTCACGGCCAAGCCGGCGGAGACGCGCATGGGAAGCGGAAAGGGTGCCCACGATCGCTGGGTCGCCGTCGTCAAGCCGGGTCGTATGCTCTTCGAGCTGTCCGGTGTGAAAGAGGACGACGCTCAGGAGGCGATGCGGCTGGCTTCGCACAAACTACCGATTTCGACACGCTTTGTCGTGAGAGAGCACGAGGGAGTCTAGGATGGCGCGCCGTCGCAAGAAGACAGTTTCGGAGGAGTTGCGCGCTCTTTCTGATGAGGAGTTGGCCCGCCGGCTAGAAGAGACCTACCGGCAGCTCTTCACGCTGCGCCTGCGACTCTCCACGCGACAGCTTGCTAACCATCGCGAGCTGCCCAAGGCGCGACACCAGATCGCCCGCATCAAGACGTTCCAGCGGGCACGGGAGCTGGCCGCGGCCTGGGAAGCGGCGCAGGGAAAAGAGAGTTAAGAGATGTACACTCGCCGGAAATCGCGGATGGGCGTGGTGATAAGCGACAAGATGCAGAAGACGCTCGTCGTCGCCGTCGAGAGTCGCAAGCGGCATCCGCTGTACAACAAGACGATGCGCCGAACGACGCGCTACAAGGTCCATGACGGCAACGAGCTTGGCAAGATCGGCGACGTCGTCCGCATCGTCGAGAGCCGGCCCTTCTCGCGGGAGAAGCGCTGGCGGCTGGCCGAGATTGTGACGCGTCACGAGGTTGCGGAGATTGCGCCGCGCGAGATCGACGCGTCGATGCTCGGCATCAACCGTCCGCACACGGATAGCCACGCGGCTTCAGCGGAGGCAGTGACGACGGCGGAAGCGGCCCCGGCCCAGGCGAAGACGCCCGCACCGGAGGAAACCATCGAAGCGCCGGTCGCCGAAGAGACCGAAGCGCCGGCGTCCGAAGCGGAAGCCGGCCCAGCCAAGGCGGAGGTGCCCGCGCCTGAGGAAACCACCGAAGTGCCCGTCGCCGAAGAGACCGAAGCGCCGGCGTCCGAAGTGGAAGCGGTGGAACAACCAGAAGAACAGGCTAAGGAATGATCCAGATCTATTCGCGCCTAAAAGTCGCTGACAATACGGGCGCCCGCCAGATAATGTGCATTCACGTCTCTGGTGGCACAGGGCGTCGTTATGCCCGCGTCGGCGATGTGATAGTGGCAAGCGTGAAGCAGGCGCAACCGGGCGGAAGCGTCAAGAAAGGCGACGTCGTCAAGGCGGTCATCGTGCGAACCGCGAAGACATACGGACGCAAGGATGGCTCCTACATCCGCTTCGACGACAACGCGGCGGTGATCCTTAGCGACAAGGAGAACCCCAAGGGCAGCCGCATCTTCGGCCCGGTCGCCCGCGAGCTGCGAGAACGCAATTACATGAAGATCGTCTCCCTGGCGCCGGAGGTGGTCTGAGGATGAACAAGATAAAGCGCGAAGACCTCGTGCTGGTCATTGGCGGCAGGGATCGCGGCAAGCAAGGAACCGTCCGAACGGTGCTCGCGCGCGAAGGTCGCCTCATCGTCCAAGGCGTGAACGTCGTGAAGAAGCACCAGAAGCCGCAGGCCCAGGGAACGCAGGCCGGCATCATCGAGAAAGAGGCGCCGATTCCCGTCTCCAGGGTGGTGCTCGTCTGCAAGAACTGTCGAAAGCCGGCGCGAGTCGGGTTCGGTATTCGACCTGACGGTCACAAGTCCCGCGTCTGCCGTAAGTGCGGGCAGTTCATCGACTAGGAGCGATTGTTGCCGCCGAGATTGAAGGAGTTTTACCGTCAGGAAGTGACGCCGGCCCTCACAAAGGAATTCGGCTACAGCAGCGTAATGGAAGTGCCGCGGCTGGAGAAGATCGTCGTCAACATCGGGATGGGCGAGGCGCTGCAGAACCCGCGCGCCCTCGATGCGGCCAGCGCCGATATCGCAACGATAACCGGTCAAAAGCCGATGGCGAATCGCGCCAAGCGATCGATTGCCAACTTCAAGGTCCGCGAGGGCAACCCGATCGGCCTGAGCGTGACCGTCCGCGGCGACCGGATGTGGGAGTTCTACGATCGCCTGGTCAACGCTGCCTTGCCGCGCATTCGTGACTTTCATGGCGTCTCGAACAAAGCGTTCGATGGGCGCGGCAACTACAGCCTAGGCCTGCGTGAGCAGTTGATCTTCCCGGAGATCGAGTTCGACAAGATAGACCGCATTCGCGGAATGCAAGTAGTGATCGTAACGACCGCCCGCAGCGACGAGGAAGGCAAGCGCCTCTTGCAGTTGCTGGGCATGCCTTTCAGCCATGACTGAGAGGCAAGTTAGAGGAGCAGGCAGTGGCAAAAACTTCGAAGATAGTCGCCTCCCGACGGCCGCCTAAGTACTCGACGCGGCAGAAGAACCGCTGTCGTATCTGTGGCAGGCCGCGGGCCTACATGCGTATGTTCGGCATGTGCCGCATCTGTTTCCGCCACTTGGCCTTAGAGGGCCAGTTGCCCGGCGTCAAGAAGTCGAGCTGGTAGGGGAGAGAAGGTGACTTCGTGCAAAGGGCAGCGGAAGTACTTTCCCGAGGGGGCGAAGGCATGAACATGACCGATCCCATCGCCGATATGCTCACACGCATTCGCAATGCCATCATGGCCAGGCACGACGAGTTGAAGCTGCCGAGCTCCAAGATGAAGATCTCCATAGCCCGCGTTCTCAAGGACGAAGGGTTCGTGAGGGATTTCGAAGAGATCGTCGACGGGCAGCGGCGCTTCCTGCGCATTCGCCTGGCTTATACAGGAAAAAAGGAACCCATCTTGACAGGCCTTCAGCGCGTAAGCAAGCCGGGTCTGCGCGTCTACGTGCAGAACAGGGAGATCCCGCGCGTCTACGGCGGCCTCGGAATCGCGATACTATCGACGCCGCAGGGCGTGATGACCGGCCAGCAGGCCTGGCACCGGCACATCGGCGGCGAAGTGATTTGCTACGTGTGGTAGGGGAAACGAAGGAGTAACTGAACGTGTCTCGGGTAGGGCGGATGCCCATACTGGTGCCGGAGAAGGTTAAAGTCGAGATAGACGGCTGCCGCGTCACCGTGCGCGGCCCCGGCGGCGAGCTGTCGCGCGAAATCGCGTCGGGGATGGAGCTGCGGCTGGAGAACAACCAGGTGCTGGTCAGTCGCTCCGGCGACGCGCCGCGAGAGCGAGCGCTGCACGGCCTCACCCGGGCGCTCATCGCCAACATGGTGACGGGCGTCGATAGCGGCTTTTCGAAGATGCTCGAGCTCCACGGCGTCGGCTATCGCGGCGAGATGCGCGGCGCGAACCTAGTCCTGAGTCTCGGCTATTCGCATCCGGTCGAGGTTCCGCCACCGGATGGGATAACCTTCCAGATGGAGGGGACGGGACGCTTACGCGTCCTGGGCCGCGATAAGGAGCAAGTAGGGCAGGTGGCCGCGGACATCAGAGCGCTGCGACCGCCCGAGCCGTACAAGGGAAAAGGGATCCGCTACGCCGGCGAGTACGTGCGCCGCAAGGCCGGCAAGGCCGGCAAGGCGGCCAAGGGATAGGATAGTGACAACCAAGGGAAAGACACCTGTCGCCGCCAGACAAAGGCGGCACGAGCGCGTCCGCAGGAAGATACGGGGGACCGCTTCCCGGCCGCGGCTCTGCGTGTTCCGCAGTCTGTCCCATATCTACGCGCAGATCATCGACGACGAAGCGGGCCGAACGCTGGCTGCGGCGTCGGATGTCGAGAAGGCGGACGCGGGAAGTCGCAACGGCAAGAAGAAAGTGGATGTCGCGGCGCAAGTCGGTGACCTCGTCGCAAAGAGGGCGCAGGAGAAAGGCGTCGAGCAGGTTGTCTTCGATCGCGGCGGCTATCGTTTTCACGGGCGCGTCAAAGCGCTGGCAGAGGCGGCGCGCAAAGCCGGCCTGCGATTCTAAAGGAATTGAGCAATGGTATTTGAACAAACAGCGCCGCCGGAAGTCGAAATCGCCGAAAAGGTCGTCCACATTAACCGCGTCGCCAAAGTCGTAAAGGGAGGGCGCCGCTTCCATTTCAGCGCCATCGTCGTTGTCGGCGATGGCAGAGGGAAGGTGGGCATCGGCATGGGCAAGGCGCGCGAGGTGGCGGAGGCCATCCGGAAGGGCTCGACGATAGCGCGGAAGAATATGAAGCAGATCCCGCTGGCCGGAACAACAATCCCACACCAGATCGAAAGCAAGTACTGCGCGGCCAAGGTGCTGATGAAGCCGGCCGCTCCCGGCACGGGCGTCATCGCCGGCGGAGGCGTCCGCGCCATCATGGAGGTAGCCGGCATTCACGACGTGCTTGCGAAGTCGCTGGGCAGCGCCAACGCCATCAACGTCGTCAAGGCGACAATGCTTGGCCTGACGCGACTGCGCGATCCGGCGCAGGTGCGGACATCGCGGCGGGCAGCAGTCCGAGCAGCGGAGGGCGTCGTTGGCCGACCTTAGAATAACCTGGGTAACGAGCGCCATTGGTCGCCAGGAGGGTCAGAAGCGCACCATCCGCGCTCTGGGCCTGCGACGCTTGGGGCAGACAGTAGTGCATGGTGACTCGCCGACGGTGCGTGGTATGATACGCAAAGTCAATCATCTCGTATCCGTGGAGGAGGCCGACTAGTGCGGCAGAATGAACTGCGGCCTGCCCCCGGGTCTCGTCATGCCCGGAAGCGGGTGGGACGGGGCAACTCCAGTGGGCACGGCACGTATTCCGGCCGTGGGCTGAAGGGGCAGAAGGCGCGCGCCGGCGGTGGCGTCAAGCGCGGCTTCGAAGGAGGCCAGCTTCCGCTCGTCCGGAGAATGGCGCGCAAGCGTGGCTTCACGAACATCTTCCGCGTCGAATACGAGCCGATCAACGTTTCCAGGCTTGCCCGCTTCCCGGCGGGGAGCGAAGTGACGGCGGAAACACTGGCAAGCGCGGGCATCATCAGGGATGCGAAGAAGCCCATCAAAGTGCTCGGGGACGGCGAGCTGAAGGCTGCGCTCACCGTGCGCGCGCACAAGTTCTCGGCGACAGCGCGACAGAAGATAGAGGCGGCCGGCGGCAAGGTGGAAGAGGTGGCGGCGAAATGACGCAGAGCCGGGCAAACCAACCCGTCCTGCCGCGATTGGCCCAAGCGCTCGTACAAGCGTTTCAGCAGCCGGATATCCGGAAACGCTTACTGTTTACTTTCTTCATATTGACCGTCTTCCGCTTTGTTTCCCACGTGCCGATACCCGGCGTTAACCAGCAGGCCCTCAGCGACGCCTTCTCGGGGAGCGCGCTGTTAGGCTACATGAACCTGTTTTCCGGCGGTGCCTTGAGGAGACTGAGCATCGCCTCCATGGGCGTCTATCCTTACATCACGTCGACGATTATCATGCAGCTCCTCATACCCATCGTGCCCTCTCTTCAAGCGCTGTCGAAGGAAGGCGAGGCGGGACAGAACAAGATAACTCTTTACACGTATTGGCTGGCCGTGCCGCTGGCGATCGTTCAGGGCTATGCGCAACTCCAGACGCTGCAACACTCCGCGGGCACGCCCGTAATACAGAACATCGGTCTTACCGGTGGTGACCTGCTGCCAACCCTGGCGGCTCTTGCCTCGATGACCGCAGGGACGATGTTCCTGGTCTGGCTGGGCGAGTTGATCACCGAAAACGGCATCGGCAACGGCATCTCGCTGATCATATTCGGCGGAATCGTCGCAGGCATGCCTCTCTACCTGCCAAGCATCGCCAGTTCTTCCGTTGGCTTCGCCGGCATCGCGCTCCTGTTCCTGCTCATCATCGCGCTCGTCGCGCTCATCGTCTATTTCTACGAGGCACAGCGCCGCGTGCCGGTACAGTACGCGCGTAGCCTCTTCCGCGGTGGGCGGATGTACCGCCAGTCCGGCCAGACGCACATCCCGCTGCGCGTCAACTCGGCAGGAATGATCCCGCTTATCTTCGCCTACGCGCTGGTGATCTTCCCGACAACGCTTTCGAAAGCACTGGAGACCTCCAGCACAACCTGGATTGCAAACGTCGCCAAGTTCATTACCGGCACATTTAGTCCCGGAAACGTGCCTTACTACGTTATGGTCTTCTTCCTGACCGTCGCCTTCGCGTTCTTCTATACGCTTGTGATCTTCCAGCAGCAAAACCTGGCGGAGAACCTGCAACGACAAGGCGGGTTTGTGCCCGGCATAAGACCGGGGCGGCCAACGCAGGATTACATCATGCGTGTACTTGTGCGCATTACCTGGGCGGGCGCGATTTTCCTGGGATTCGTGGCCATCGTTCCCTTCTTCGCCACGAAGTTCGCCAATACGCAGGCGCTAACCATCAGCAGTACCGGCCTTCTCATCATGGTCGGTGTGGTGCTGGATACGATGAAGCAATTGGAGGCGCAGCTTCTGATGAGAAACTACGCCGGATTCATTCGCTAGGATGTGAGGAAGGAATCTTGATACTTATTCTTTTGGGACCTCCGGGCGCGGGCAAAGGAACGCAGGCGGTCAATATTGCCAAAGAAGCAGGTCTCGTTCACGTGGCCACCGGCGACCTGTTCCGCGAGAACATCCGCAACCAGACGGAACTGGGCAAGAAGGCGAAGGTCTTCGTCGACCGCGGCGAGCTAGTACCGGACGAGATAACCGTGGGTATGCTGCTCGACCGCCTGGACCGGCCCGACACCCAAAAGGGCGTCCTTCTCGACGGCTTCCCGCGGACGGTTGACCAGGCGCGGGCGCTCGACCAGGCGCTCAAACAGCGCGGCCAGGCCGTTGACCAGGTTCTCTACATCAACGTCGGCGAGGAAGAGGTCGTGCGGCGGCTGGCTGGTCGCTGGACGTGCCGGCAGTGCGGCGCTGTCTATCACCAGGTATTCAGCCCGCCGAAGGTGCCGGGCAAGTGCGATCAGTGCGGCGGCGAGCTCTACCAGCGCGACGACGACAAGCCGCAGACGGTCCGGAACCGGCTCGGCGTTTACAATCAGCAGACGGCTCCACTCATCGATTACTATCAGCAGCGAGGCAAGCTACTGGAGGTGAACGGCGAGCAGGACGCCGACGCGGTAGGCAAGGATCTGCTCAAGGCGGCGGGGCTATCCTGAGCGCCGGGCAGGGGCTAGATGCCCATTATCATAAAGTCGGAAGAAGAGATAGCAATCATCCGTGAAGCCGGCCGCGTTGTCGGCCAGGTGCTTCAGATACTGGCCCGGGAGGCAAAGCTGGGCGTCAGGGGCAAGCAACTGGACGCTTTAGTGCGAAAGGAGTTCGCCGGCCGGAACGTCAAGCCGACCTTCCTCGGCTACATGGGCTACCCGGCCAGCGTTTGCCTTTCGGTGAATGACGAGGTCGTCCACGGCATCCCGGACGACAGGGAGCTGAAGGACGGCGACGTGCTGAGCATAGACCTCGGTGCGACCTATAAGGGATTCGTCGGCGACGCGGCGATCACGGTTGGCGTCGGACGCATAAGCAGCGAGGCAGAACGCCTGCTCCGGACAACGGAGAAGGCGCTTTACAAGGGAATAGAGGCCGCCAGGGCCGGCAGTCCGCTCGGCTCCGTGTCTCACGCCATTCAGACGGAGGTCGAGGGCGCGGGGTTCTCGGTAGTGCGCGAGTACGTCGGACACGGCGTCGGCCGGGCGATGCACGAGGACCCGCAGATACCGAACTTCGGGCCCGCGGACAGGGGGCCTGTCTTGAGGAAGGGCATGGTACTCGCCATCGAGCCGATGGTGAACGCCGGCGGCTGGCGCACGAAGAGGCACGAGGACGGCTGGACGGTCAGCACGCTCGACCGGAGCCTCTCGGCCCATTTTGAGCACACTATCGCCGTGACGGACGGCGAGGCGGAGATACTGACGCTGCCCTGAAGGGGCATTAAACGGCAAACGATCATTCGGGGAGGTTATGCCCAAGAAAGAGACGATCGAAGTAGAGGGGGTGGTGAAGGAGGCCCTGCCGAACGCAATGTTCCGCGTAGACCTGGCCAACGGACACAAGGTCCTTGCGCATGTCTCCGGAAAGATAAGGCTTCACTTCATCCGAATTCTGCCGGGAGACCGTGTCCTGGTTGAGCTCTCTCCCTACGATCTGTCGCGAGGCCGCATCACGTATCGATTCAAGTGAGTCGAACCAGGCGGCAAAAGAGGATATAATGAAAGTTCAAGCATCAGTGAAAGTGCGCTGTGAGAAGTGCCGCATTGTCCGGCGCCGGGGCGTCATCATGGTGATCTGCCCCAACCCCAAGCACAAGCAACGTCAGGGCTAGCCCAGGAGGACCCATGGCTCGTATCGCAGGCGTAGACATACCAAACGACAAGCAGATCTGGGTTGCCCTCGGCTATATTTATGGCATCGGGAAAACGCGCTCTCAAAAGATTCTGGGCCAGACGCAGATCGATCCCTCGGTTCGGGTGCGCGACCTGACAGACGACGAGGTCAACCGCATCCGCGAGGTGATCGACCGCGAATACGTGGTCGAAGGCGACCTGAGGCGCGAGGTGCGCCAGAACGTCCAGCACCTGATCGAGATCAACTGCTATCGTGGCATACGGCACCGTCGCGGCTTGCCGGTGCACGGCCAGAGGACGCGCACGAACGCCCGCACCAAGCGGGGCGCACGTCGCACGGTGGCCGGCAAGCGGCGGGCGATCGCCAAGAAGTAAAGACGAGAGAGGATAGCGTCCGTGGCCGAGAAGAAGACGAAAAGCCGGGCCAAGAGGCGGGAACGGAAGTCGATCCCGAAGGGAAAAGCGTATATCCAGTCTACCTTCAACAACACGTTGATAACGCTCACTGACCCCATGGGCAACGCCGTTGCCTGGAGCAGCGCCGGCACATCCGGCTTCAAGGGGTCGCGAAAGAGCACGCCGTACGCCGCACAGATGGCCGCCCAGCAAGCGGCGCACAAAGCGATGGACCAGGGCATGCGACAGGTGGACGTCTTCGTCAAAGGGCCGGGCAGCGGCCGGGAGGCGGCCATTCGCGCCCTGCAAAGCGCCGGCCTGGCGGTGCTCAGCATACGAGACGTAACGCCCATACCGCACAACGGCTGCCGTCCACCGAAACGGCGGCGGATCTAAGGGGCGGGCAAGGAGACTATTGTAGATGGCTCGTTATACAGGACCGGTATGCCGCCTCTGCCGTCGCTTCAACGAAAAGCTGATGCTGAAGGGTGAGCGCTGCTACAGGAAGTGCGCCGTGGAGCGGCGCGGGCAGCCACCAGGGTTCCGCACGGCGCGGCGACGGCGGATATCCGACCGCGCTGTCCAGCTCCGTGAAAAACAGAAGGCGCGCTTCACCTACGGCATCCTGGAGCGACAGTTCCGTCGGTACTACGCCGATGCGGTGCGTCGGCCGGGCGTAACCGGCGACAACCTCCTGCGCCTGCTTGAGATGCGGCTTGACAACGTGATCTACCGGCTGGGGCTCGCCGATTCGCGGGCCCAGGCCAGGCAGCTCGTCCGTCACGGCCACGTGGTCGTCAACGGACGGAAGACGGGCATCCCTTCGGCGCAGGTCAGGGTGAACGATATCATCGGCTGGAGTCCGAGGGGAAAGAAGAGCGAGTACTACAAGGTGGTCGAGGAGACCGCGAAGAGCAAGGAAGTGCCCGGTTGGCTGGTGCGTGACGACGCTACCATGACCGGTCGCGTTCTGCGTGCTCCGGAAGCTGAAGACGCCGGTGCGCCCTTCGATCCCCTTGTCATTGTCGAGTATTACTCGCGTTAGCCAGAGCGGGAGGCCGGAGAATTGATATCTCCTCAACCTTTAGACGGAGAGAGAGAGGGCGTCCCCAGCACGCAGCTCGCGACGCCGCAGATCGAAATCGAAGAGGCGAACGACACATACGCCCGCGTCGTCGCTGAGCCGCTGGAGGCAGGCTTCGGGACGACGATAGGCAACGCCCTGCGGCGCGTCCTCCTCAGTTCACTGCCTGGAGCGGCGATTACCTCCGTGCGCATCGAAGAGGTGGAGCACGAGTTCTCGACGGTCCCGGGCATCAAAGAGGACACGATCGAGTTCCTCCTCGCCGTGAAGGAGATCCGCCTGCGCGGCCTTTCGGACCGGCCGGGCAAGCTGTACCTCGAAGCGTCGGGCGAGGGCAAGGTGACGGCCGGGGACATCACGGCCACCGCCGACTACGAGATCGTGAACCCGGAGCTACACCTGGCGACGCTTGACTCGCCGGACGCGCATCTAACGGTCGAATTCACGGTCGAGCAGGGGCACGGCTACTGGCCGGCAACGGAGCGGGAGCCGGCGCCGATCGGCGTCATCCCGGTCGACGCCATCTTCACGCCGATCCGCAAGGTGAACTACCAGGTGGAGCGGACGCGTGTCGGCCAGGTGACGGACTATGATCGTCTCGTCCTCGAAGTCTGGACGGACGGCACGGTGACCGGCTCGGAGGCGGTAAGCCGCGCGGCCGGCCTTCTCGTCGACCAGTTGGTGCTGTACAGCCAGATCGGCAAGCCGCAGCCGGCCGTCGTCGAGCGCGGGCTGGGAGTGGGCGCGGCACTATCGCCGGACCGCTACAATACGCCAATCGAGCAGCTCAACCTTTCCGTAAGGGCCTACAATTGCCTGAAGCGCAGCGGCCTGATGACTGTCGGTCAGGTGCTCGAAAAGAGCGAAGACGACCTGCTGGCGCTGCGCAACTTCGGCCGCAAGTCCTACGACGAGCTCCGCGCCAAGCTCATCGAGCTCGGCTTCCTCCAGCCGGAGGCGGAGGAGGAAATGCCGCTGGCTTACGAAGAGGTAGAGGAAGGAGCCGAACAAGAAGAAGGCGAGGCGGTAAGCGCGCTCGGCGCCGCCCTGCTGCAGGCCCTGCGGAAGGCGGGCGAGGACCTGCCTGTCGGCGAATCGGAGCCGGAGGGCGAAGCGGAAGCCGGCGAAGGCAATGAAGACGATGAGTAGCGAGGCTTCCCGGAGAGAATGAGACACAAAATCGCTGGTAGAAAGCTGCGACGGTCGACGCCGCAACGGCAGGCGCTCTTCCGCGGCCTGGTCACAGACCTTCTTCGCTACGAGAGACTTCGGACTACCGAGGCGAAGGCCAAGGAAGTGCGCGGCATAGCCGAGAAGGTCATCACGCTTGGCAAGGATGGCACAGTCCACGCTCGTCGCCAGGCCCTGCGCGTTGTGACCGACGCCGACGTGGTGAAGAAAGTGTTCGACGACATCGCACCACGCTACGCGACTCGACCCGGCGGATACACACGCATCGTGAAGCTGGGCCGTCGCGTCGGCGACGGCGCGGAAGTGGCCCAGTTGGAGCTCGTCTAAGAGGCAACGGACTTATCGGATGAAATGACGTCGCAGCAGCCGGCCGGAGGCGAGGAAAGGCGCATCGCCCTCCTCCTTGAGTACGACGGCAGCCGCTACGGCGGATCGCAGATTCAAAAGAACGCCCCAACCATCCAGGGCAGCATGGAAGGGGCAATAAGGAAGCTCACCGGCAAATCAGCCCGCGTCGCTCTTGCCGGGCGCACCGATGCCGGCGTGCACGCTCGTGGGCAGGTCGCCTCGTTCCTGACGGAGCGTCGTTTCGACGGCGCGGTCTTCGTCGACGGCCTGAACTACTGGTTGCCGGAGGACATCGCCGTTCGGGCGGCGCGCGTGGTGGCGCACGACTACGACGTCCGGCGCCGGGCGCGAAGTCGCTCGTACCGCTACCTGGTCTATTGCGGCCGAACGCGCTCGCCTTTGTGGCGACAACGTACTTGGCACGTGAAGCAGCCGCTGGACGAGGCGGCGATGCGGATGGCGGCGGAACGTCTCGTCGGCAGACACGATTTCGCGGCCTTCGCGGGCAAGTTGGAGAATCCGCTGGCGACGAGCGTGCGGACGTTGCGCCGGCTCGATGTGCGCCGCAAGAGTCGGCTGTTCGTCTTCGACGCGGAGGCGGACGCCTTCCTGCCGCATCAGGTGCGACGGATGGTCGGCGCGCTGGTGGGGGTGGGGTTGGGCCGGCAGGCGCCTCAGGATGTCGAGCGGCCGCTGCGAGAGGCGAAAGTGGCGACGGCCGGGCAGGCGGCGCCGCCGCAGGGACTCTGCCTAATGCGGGTGACCTACCCAGACCTGGATTTTGACGAAGAGACGGATATCGATGAAGACCTACAGCGCTAAGGCAAAGGAAATCATTCCGCAATGGCACGTCGTTGACGCCACCGAGCAGCCGATTGGCCGGCTGGCGGTGCGCGTCGCATCGCTGCTCCGCGGCAAGCACCGTCCCCAGTTCACGCCGCATATGGACATGCGCGATTTCGTGGTCGTCGTCAACGCGGAAAAAGTGCGGGTGACCGGCAACAACAAGATGCGTCAGAAGCTTTACCGCCACCACACGCAATACCCGGGCGGTCTGAGAGAGATCACGCTCGAGAAGATGATGGCGACGCATCCGACGCGCGTCATCGAGCACGCGGTCCGGGGCATGCTGCCGCACAACCGGCTGGGCGCGAAGCTGCGGCGTCACCTGAAGGTGTACGTCGGGCCCGAGCACCCGCATGCGGCACAGACCGGCGGCGCCCCGAAGAAACCGCGCCAGGCCGACGTTCCCGCTGAGCCGAAGGCGAAAGCAGAGGCCGCGGTCGCCGAGGTGGCCGTCGAAGAGCCGGTAGCGGCCATCGCTGAGGAAACGGCTGAGAGCGTTCCGGAGGCCGTCGTCGAGGAGACGGCGGAGTCGTCGTCCGCGCCCGCGCCGGCAGAGCCGGTAGAGGCGGTTGTCGCAGAAGAACCGGAGGAAAGCGCACCGGCTCCCGTCACTCAGGAGGAGCCCGTGCCCACCGGCGGGCAGGAGGAAAGCTCGAGTTGAACCAACACTACTTCGCAGGTACGGGTCGCAGGAAGACAGCCGTGGCGCGCGTGCGTCTTTATCCGGGTGCCGGCGCCATAATAATAAACGGCAAGCCGATGGAGGAGGTCTTCAATCGGCCTGCTCACCAGAGCCTCGTCCTGAAGCCGCTGCAAGTGAGCGCGCAGTCGGATAAGTTCAACGCGCAGATAAAGGTGGAAGGCGGCGGCATCAGCGCCTGGGCCGGAGCAGTGGCCCACGGGATGGCGCGCGCCCTCGTCGCGATGGACGTGGGGCTGAAGAAGCCGCTGCGAGACAACGGCCTGCTTACGCGCGACGCCCGTGTCAAGGAACGGAAGAAGTACGGTCTCAAGCGGGCCCGCAAGGCGCCTCAGTACACCAAGCGCTAACCGACCACTCGATTACAACGAAGGGCGGGCACGGATGCTCGCTCTTCGTTTGCCATCATTCGACTGGCCCGCGATCACGCCAGGCGGAACTGAGCGCTATTTCGCGTCCGCCAGCCTGCGCTTCATCTGGTCGATGGCCGGCATCGGCGACGGGCGCACGCCGTTCAGCATCGCCAGATAGTAGCTGACCCAGTCGCCGAAGTAAATTGCCGTCAGCACCCGTGCCAGGTCGCTGTCACCGCGGGCTTCGACGCTCTCGCTCGTCACGCCGGCCGCCTCCAGAAGGTCGCGCGTGCCGCTGTAGCGCAGGAGGTTGCGCGGGCTCAGCTTCGGATGGGAGAGGAACACAACGTGCGCCCCATCGGCAATCGCCCGCGGCAGGCCGAATCCCTCGACGGCGTTGTGGTTTAGCTCCGAGACCTCGTCGTAGAAGGCCCAGATCTTGCTGTTCTCATTGAGCTGCGTCTTCCAGCGGTGCGCCGCCTCGGTGAGCGTCTCCGCCGCGAAGATAACCGGCAGCTTCCCGTGGAGGCGCGTCGCTAGCTGCTTTGCCGCGTTCCTCTCCAGCGATACCGCGTCGCCGATTTCCTTACGCAACTCCTCCATCAAAGCGATAGCTTCGTCGACGTCGTGGGACGGGTCGGGCAGCACCTCTGCCGCCGTCGAGAGCGCCAGCACCGGCATCAGGCTGTGGCCCAGTGCCGAGCGCGGCTCCCCCGCATACCGGAAGACGTACGACGGCACTCCGTTCGCCCGGGCGGTCGCCAGCAGCCGGCCGCCGGTTGTGATGACCAGCTTCTTCGACGGCCCGCTCAGGGTCTGGCCGAAGGACGATAGCGTTTCCTCAGTCTCGCCGCTGAAGCTGCACGCGACGACGAGCGTCCGTTCTCCGACCGACGGCGGAAGATCGTAGCCACGGTACACCGTGACGGTCTTCGTGCTGCGGGGCAGGGCGAGCGACCGCACGATGTCGCCGGCAATCGCCGAGCCGCCCATACCGAGCACCAGGACGGAGTCGATTTCGACGAACTCAGGCGGGAAGCAGAAGCTTTGCGCCTGTCGCCAAGCCTCGCGGCACCGCTCAGGCAGCGCGCGGATGCGGTCGCGGAGGCCGTCGGGGTCTAGCCGCTCGAAAGTCAGGGGATCGTCAAGAGAGTGCATCCTGCCCGGCCTCCTGCTCCGGCAGGCCGGCAAGCTCACGGCCCGCCTTCAGCAGGCTCGGTACCAGCGCCTTGTCGGGCACCTCGGTATAGATGCGGAGAAGCGGCTCCGTGCCGGAGAACCGTAGCAGGAGCCAGCCGCCGTTCTCCAGACTGAAGCGATAGCCGTCGGTGTCGTCCTGGGCCGTTACCTTAACGCCGGCCACCGCGGTCGGGTGCGCCGAGGCCACGCGCATTTGCACTGATTCCTTCTCCGCCGCCGGCATTCTGATGTCGACGCGGTCGTAGTGGTGAGGTCCAACACGCCGATAGAGGTCCGCCAGCAGCTCAGACGGCCGCTTGCCGGTGCGCACCATGAAGTCGAGCATCGCCAGCGCCGCCAGCACGCCGTCGCGCTCCGGCAGGTGGCCGCGGAAGGCGTAGCCACCGCTCTCTTCGCCGCCGATCAGCCCATTCGTTTCAATCATCTTCGGCCCGAGGTACTTGAAGCCGACCCGAGTCTCGTAGACAGGGACGTTGTACAGCTCGCCGAGGCGCATGACCATCCGCGTCGTCGTCAGCGACTTGATGATCGGCCCGCGTTCGCCGCGCGCCTCCAGCAGATAGTACGTCAGCAGCCCGAAGACCTGGAGCTGGTCGACGTAAGAACCGCTTTCGTCAACCAGCCCGAAGCGGTCGGCATCGCCGTCGACGGCCAGGCCGACGTCGGCCTTGTCGCGGCGCACGAGCTCCATGAGGCCGGTAAGATTGCGTCCGATGGGCTCCGGCGCGCCTATTCCCGGGAACAACGGGTTTCGCTCGCCGTGCAGCTCGATGACGCGCAAGCGGCCGCCGGCGAGCAACTCCGGCAGATAACCCTGGCCGCTGCCGTACATCGCATCGACACAGACCGTGAAGTCGGCGGCTCGCAGCGGCTCCAGGTCGATGAGCTTCTTGAGCTGAGCCATGTACGCCGGCCGCGGGTCGAAAAGCTCTACCAACCCCTGCTTCTGGGCGTCCGCCAGCGGCATTCGCTGGACCGCGCCGGACGCCTGGATCTCCGCTAGCGGCGCCTCCAGCCGCGCCACCACCTCCGGCGAGGCGCTGCCGGCGTATTCGGGCTTGTACTTGAAGCCGTTGTAGCGCCATGGATTGTGGCTCGAGGTGATCATTGCGGCTCCGCCGGCCCGCTTGTCCAGCACCGCCCAGCTTACCGTCGGCGTGGGCGTGGCGCGGTCGCAGAGGTACGCCTTGATGCCGTTCCCCGCGATGACCTCGGCAACGGCGGCGGCAAAGTCCTCGGAGGCGAAGCGTGTGTCGTAGCCGACGATAAGTCCCCGCGACGCCATGCCGCTTTCCTTCAGGAAGCGCGCGACGCTCTGGGCGCAGACGCGCACGTTGGCAAAGGTGAAGTCGTCGCCAATAATTGCCCGCCAGCCGTCCGTCCCGAACTTTATCTCACTAGCCATTCTGCTATTAGCCCTCCCCAGCAAGATGTGACGCGGCCTCGTTCACGTCCTTCACGGTGTCGATTGGTTTCCAGTAAGCTGTGCTCTTGAAGCCGAAAAGCTTCCCCTGCGCGGCAAGCTCCGGGAAGACCGTCGTCTCATGATCGCCTATCTCCGGCAGCATAGCGAAGAACTCGCGCTCCAGGGCGTAGACCCCGGCGTTTACCCAGTAGGGAAGCCGCGGCTTCTCTTCGAATCCGAGGATGCGGCCGCCGCGCGTGAGCCTGACGACGCCGAACGGACTGCGGAGCGGCGCCAGCATAACGGTCGCGACGGCGCCCGTATGGCGATGACGGCGCAGGAGCGGCGCCAGCGGCTGCTCGACGATGTTGTCGCCGTTCGTCCCGATGACCATCTGCTTGGTCGCGGGGACCTGCTGAAAGCCGCGCCGGAAGGCGCCACCGCGGCCTAACGGCGTGTCCTCGACCGAATAGAGGACGCGGAGTCCGAAAGCGCCTCCGTCGCCGAAGTGCCGCTGGATCGCCTCGTGCCTGTAGCCGCAGAGAAGCACTGCGTCCGTGACGCCGTTACCCGCCAGCCACTCCAGGTGATGCTGGAGGATAGGCTTGTCGTTGAGGAGGACCATCGGCTTGGGGCGGTCTGCGGTCAGGGGACGAAGTCGCTCGCCTTTGCCTCCTGCCAGCACCAGCGCAAACATGTCCTGTGCCTGCTCCTTCAGGCTATCGTCTCACATCAGAACGCTGATATCCAGAGACGCTGCTAACGAAGGCGAAGACGCTCCGACACGGACCATGCCGCTGGAAGGGTGAACGCTGCCGCGGCGATCTTGGCGAGGTCGCCGGGGACGAAAGGCAGAAACCCCGATTGCACGACGGCGCGCGGCCCGACGAAAAAGGCCAGCCAGGGCAGCCCGAACGCGTAGATGAGAGCATCGCCGAGCAGCAAGGGGACGATCACGCTCTTGCCGCGGTCCCAGCCACGCTCGGAGAACCAGCCGACGAGCAACGTTGCCGCCGCGAAGCCAAAGATATAGCCGCCGGTCGGCCCACTTACGATAGTCCAGCCCCCGCTGCCGCCGTTGAAGACCGGCAGTCCGCAGGCGCCGACAAGCCAGTAACAGGAAATGGTCGTGAAGCCGGCACGACTTCCCAGCAGCGCGCCAATGAGGAGAACAGCGAACGTCTGGCCCGTAACGGGCACAGGCGTAAAGGGAAGAGGAAAGCGAAGCTGCGCGGACAGGGCCAACAGCGCTACGCCTGCGACTATGAGAAGCGCCTGCGTCGCCAGCGTCCGGCGACGAATAAGGACGAATGCGAGAGTCGGCTCGCGGATGGCGATCTGCATGCTCTGTCCCACCAGGCAGTCGAGGAAAGAGGACCGCATTCCTGTGCGGTAAGTCGATGCACTGGGCTGCTAGTATCCCAGGTAGGCGCGGCGGACCGCTTCGTCCTTCCGCAGGTTCTCGCCGGTATCTTCCAGGACGACTCTGCCGATCTCGAGGACGTATCCGTAACGGGCGATGCGCAGCGCAGAGCCGGCGTTCTGCTCGACGAGGAGGATGGTAATGCCCTCGTTCTCGTTCAAAGTCTTGACGATGCCGAAGATTTGCTGAACTATCAACGGCGCCAGGCCGAGAGACGGCTCGTCGAGAAGCAGGATGCGTGGACGGGCCATTAGCGCGCGGCCAATCGCGACCATCTGCTGCTCGCCGCCGCTCAGAGTGCCGGCGGCCTGACCGTGACGCTCTTTGAGCACCGGAAAATAGCCGAAGACGCGGTCGATGTCCCGTCGCACAGCGCGCCAGTCCCGGCGGATGTAGGCGCCCAGGCGAAGGTTCTCCATCACTGTTAGTTCGGGGAAGATCTGCCTGCCTTCCGGCACCTGCGAGATGCCGATTTGAACGATCTTTTCCGGCGAGAGCTTTTCGATGCGCTTTCCCAGGAACTCGATCTGGCCCTTGACCGGATGCACCAGGCCGGAGATCGTACGTAGAGTGGTACTCTTGCCGGCGCCGTTTCCTCCCAGGATCGTAACGATGGCACCTTCCGGCACTTCCAGAGAGACGCCGCGCAAGGCCATGATTGGCCCGTAGGCAGTGTAGAGATCGCGAATTACGAGCACTATTGCTCTACCCCCAGATAAGCTCGAATTACGTCCGGGTTCTTTTGCACCTCCGCAGGCGTCGCTTCGGCGATCTTCTTGCCGAAGTCCAGGACGCAGACCCTGTCGGAGACATCCATCACCAGCGCCATGTGGTGCTCGACAAGCAGGATAGTAACGCCGAGGTCGCTGCGAATGGAGCGGATAAGCCGGCCCAATGCCTGCATCTCCTCGTGGCTGAGGCCGCTGGCAGGCTCGTCGAGGAGAACGAACCGCGGTCGCGAGACCAGCGCGCGCGCCAGTTCGACCCTCTTCTGAACGGCGAAGGGAAGGCCGGCGACGGGAACGTCGCGCAGCCCTTCGAAGCCCAACACCTTCAACACGTCCTCGGCGCGTTTCTGGGCAAACTTCTCTTCACGCATCACTTGAGGCAGACGGAACAGGCAGTCGATCACGGTGCTCTTCATCAGGACGTGCTGGCCGACGAGCAGGTTCTCGAGCACGGTCATGGTTGGGAAGAGGGCGAGGTTCTGGAAGGTGCGCGAGATGCCCGTGCGGATGACCTTGTAGGGCGGCATCTTGAGCAGTTCGTGCCCCTCGAAGCGAATCGAGCCCTTGTCCGCATCGTACACGCGGGTGATACAGTTGAAGAGCGTGGTCTTTCCGGCGCCGTTGGGGCCAATGAGCCCCATGATCTCGCCTTCCTCCACATGGAAAGAGACGCCATCAAGCGCAACCACACCGCCGAAGTGGATTGACAGGTCTTCGATTTCCAGTTGAGCCATGAAACTAACCCAATTGTAGAGCCGCCCGCCCTAAGAGTACAGAGTTTGACACCCCTTTACACGAAGCGACGAGGCAAAATGCCCCGCGTCCCATCGGCGCTTCCTGGCGCGCCTGGAGGGATTCGAACCCCCGACCCTCGGTTCCGAAGACCGATGCTCTTTCCGCTGAGCTACAGGCGCGAGCCCCAATCCCTGTAGGCTCCGTCAGTCTATCACAGGCAGGCCTCATCAACAACTCACGGAACGGGGCCGACACCTCAGGGCGACAGTCCATTCGTCGGCCTGCCTATGGAGTCACCGTGCCGGACGGCTGAGGCGTGCCGGAGCCGATCTGAAGCTGGATTATGGCCTGGGCGTAGGTCGGGTCCTGCGCGAACGTCTGCGTCGTCACGGTCCCGGTCCATGGCGGCGATGTCAGCTTGTTCTCGAACGAGAGACTCGACACGCCGCCCTGGTCAGGTTGCTGTGTCACGCCGAAGTCCGCATTCGATAGCTCCGTCCGGTAGTAGTCGATTATATCTTTCGGCGTCGTGACGGCAAGAAGGGAGACCTGCCACTGCACGCTGCCGCTGGATCGCGACCAGCGGGTATCAGATACGTTGGCGTTCGGATAGATGGGAATCTGCGATGGCCAGCCGCGCGGCAGGGGCTTGCTCGGGTCCAGCTTGAAGGGTTCGCTTGTTGGAGTCTCAGCGGAAGCCGTCTGAAAGGAAGTATAGATGACGGAACCGCTATCGCTCGGTTGAATTACGACCGTGCCCGCCACGTTCGGGTCAGTCGTGCTGCCGAACTGCAACGCCGCGATCTTGCCGGAAGTGGTGGAGGCCAAGATTTGCCAGGGCGAAGTATCGAGCGCCTGTTGAAAGAAAGCGTAAACGTCATCAACCGAATCGCCTGTCTCGCGCAGAACGCTGTCGTCCTTCAGGCCGCCTGTGCCCGTAGTTACCACGGACCCAAGAAGGCCCGATCCCGGATACGCGGGAAGACTGGAGGGCAGATCGTCGGGGACTTTGCCGAGCATAACCTGGCTCTGGGTGCCCGGGCTCTGGGCAGCTTCGAGAAACTTCTGGACGATCGTCTGCGCCTTGCTATCGGCGCTGCTGCCGCCGCAACCGACGGCGACGAGAGCTCCGACGAGCGCGAAGCCGAGAAAGGCGGTCAGCGGAATGACATAGAGGCGTTTCGGCGGACAACCAAATGTGGATGGCATCTAGACTCCCGAAAGGCCGCGCGGCCAATTAAGCTGGGGTGGACGGAGGGATTCGAACCCTCGATCTCCAGGGCCACAACCTGGCGCCTTAAACCGCTCGGCTACGCCCACCGCAGAGTTGCTTCTCCTGATTGCTGCGGCGTCCCTTCCAGAAGTACCGCCCCCGTTCGCCTTCCAAGTGAGAGCAAAACGGCAGATAGCCTCTGCCGCTATTGGTGGCAGTTTACCACGCGTCGGAAGGGGGATCAACCGCGGTGCCGGGCGGGTGGATCGGGAGAAAAATGAAGAACAGCCTTCAGTTTCCGGACGTTTTACCGATTGTTAACTTGGCAGCTATAGGCGGACAACATCTGAGAGGGAGAATACGAGCGTACCTCCTACCTACTATTTGAAAGCCGTCTGTGGTTTGAGGGTACCAGAGGCGGTCTGGATTGGCGGAAGGCGGCCAGGCTCCCCCGGCCGTCTTCTGCTATTCTTGACGATTCCTCGCAAGCCCCAAGCGCGTCCGCCACATCCGCCAGGCCTACCTCATCCACCTTCATCTGGTTGACAGCCGCGTAAATCCCGCCAGCTATCGACTTCCGATCCAGCGTACCCTCGCCGCGACAACGCCGAAAAGTCATCCGGCCGTTTGCGTGCTGACCGGCGGCATGCTGCGAGCTATGGTATTATGGGTGGGAACCCGTACGGGTTGAGCCTAACATCCAGACCGCTTAGACTCGTGGTTGTCCATATGCAAGAGGTACCTGACCCCCGCCTGGCAGTTCTCGGAAGGATCCTCTCTGAAACGCGGATCTCCCGGGGTCTGACCCTCGACGACGTTGAACGTGAAACTCGCATCGCCCGGCGTTATCTAGAGGCGCTGGAGCATGACGAGTTTGATGCGCTTCCGGCTCCCGTGTACTGTCGTGCCTTCCTGAGAACCTACGCGCAATTCCTGGGAATCGACTCCAAGGAAATCCTGCGTCTTCAGCCCGACCAGGGGCGTCAAGCGGCTGATCTTGCCCCCTTGCCTCAGGTAACGAAGGCGCCACCCCCGGCGCTCTCCCGAACCTGGGTTATCGCGGGCGGAGTCGTCCTCTTCTTCCTTCTCGCGGGCTTTATGCTCTACAAAATCGGCTCCGGTGGCAACGGAACGGCTTCACCCACGGCGGTGGGCGTCGTAGCCCAGGCGACGCAGGCGAAGAACGAAGGCGCGGAGCCGCTAAACCAGACGCCTACGGGCGAGGCGAATGCGGCGCCGGCGGCAACGGTAGCCCCGACAGTGGAGTCAGTCGTTCTCTCCGATTTCCGCGGAGGCGGGGGAATGCAGGCGCTTGGGACGGTCATCGGCCAGGGCCTCAAGTTCGTCGTGGTGTCAGTCCATGACGACAGCGTGCCTGTCGGAATCGTGATCAACCAGAGCCCATCGCCCAACAGCACCGTCCATACGGGCGATTCGATCACGCTCCTCGTCAGCGAGGGCCCCCGCTAGGCCTCTCCCTGGCGTAAGCCCTCCTATGTCCTATTACCTTCTCACCCTTGGCTGCCCCAAGAACGTCGCCGACTCCACGAAGCTGGATCGAATGCTCCGGGAAGCCGGTGCGGCTTCGGAGACCGCGACCAGGGCCGACCTCCTGATCGTCAACACCTGCAGCTTCATCGACCAGGCGAAAGAAGAGTCGATCAACGCTGTCCTGAAACTGGCGACGAGGAAACGGCGCGGCCAGGAGCTCGTCGTAATCGGCTGTCTGCCCGAGCTGTACCACCGGGAGCTTCTCGCGGAAGTACCTGAGATAGACTACGTCTTCGGTGTCGAGTCCTGGACGAAGGTGGTTGAGCTGGCAGACAGGGCCGGCCGCGCCCAGGTCGCGGAGAAGCGCGAATCGGGGCCTAGCGCCTACCTGAAGATCTCCGACGGTTGCGACGCGCGCTGCGCCTTCTGCGTCATTCCTCGAATCAAGGGACGCCTGCACAGTGAGCCGGTCGAGGCCGTCGTCGAAGAGGCCAAGCGATTGGCCGCTGAGGGCGCGAAGGAGCTCGTGCTCGTCGCCCAGGACAGCACGGCATACGGCCGCGACGTCGATATGAAGGATGGCTTGGTCAGCCTCCTCGAGCGCCTGGCCCTGGAGATGCCTTCCTCCTGGCTGCGCGTCATGTACGCCTATCCCGGCCACGTCTCGCCGCGGCTCGTCCGAACGATGGCTGAGACGCCGCAGGTGTGCCATTATCTCGACATCCCGCTTCAGCACAGCAGTCCCGCCGTCCTCCGGCGGATGCGCCGGCCGCACGATTTCGCGCAGACCGTCCGCACGCTGGAGCGACTGCGAGAGGCCATGCCCGACATCGCCTTGCGCACAACGTTCATGGTCAGCTTCCCGGGCGAGACGGAGCGGGACTTCGCGGAGTTGCTGGCGTTCGTCCGCGAAACAAGATTCGAGCACGTGGGTGCTTTCATGTTCTCGCCCCAGGAGGGCACGCCGGCGGCGCGAATGCCGCATCAGGTGCCGGAGCGGGCCAAGCGGCGTCGCTACCGCGAGCTGATGCGCGTGGCGCAGGAGACGGCGCTTGAGGCTAACCAGCGCTGGCTCGGCAAAGAATTGACGGTGCTCGTGGAGTCCATGAGCGGGCGCGACGATCCGGGCCGGGAGATTTTCGTCGGACGGTCCTATCGCGACGCGCCGGAGGTCGATGGACTCGTCCTCTGCGCCGGTGAAGCCCTTCCCGGCGAGATGAGGCGCGTGCGCATCGTGGAGGCCCTGGCGTACGACCTCATCGGAGAGCCGGTCGAAGACCCGCCGACCCGCTAGACCTGCAGCATCTCCACGTGACAGTCGAGAACCTCGGCGTCGAGGCGGCTGTTTCGGACGAAGCCGACGACCTTCGTCAGCATCTCCTCGGCATGGCTGTTACTGTTGGACACGCAGCTAATGCCCAGCGAAGCGATCTGCCAGCTATCCTGGCTATCGACTTCGGCGATGGAGACATTGTAGCGGTTGCGAATGCGCGCCGTAAGTGACTTGATGACCTGTCGCTTCCCCTTCAAGGACGCGTTCTCCGGTAGACGCAGCGTGAGGTGGCAGACGCCGACCATCATCGCAGCCGCACCTCGTCCGGCTCTTCTTCGGCGGGCAGCGGCGGCAGGTCCGACGGCCTCTCCAGCCCGAAATGCTCCAGGAAGCGGACCGTCGTGCCGAGCAACGCGGGACGTCCCGGTGTCCGGGCGCGCCCCGTCTCCTCGATCAAGTCGCGCGCGAGGAGCGTCGCAACCGCGCCGTCGGAGTTGACGCCACGGATCGCCTCGATTCCGGCGCGCGTTATCGGCTGCCGGTAGGCGACGATGGCCAGAGTCTCTAGGCCTGCCGTCGATAGGCGCGTGTGATGGTCCATGTTGAGGAAGTTCTCCACGTAGCGGGCCGCTTCGGGCGCCGTCGCCATCTGCACCAGGTTGCCGTTCATCTGAATTCGAACGCCTCGCTGGCGGCAGTCCTCAGCGAGCGATTCGATAGCCGCCAGCACTTCTTTTTCGGTCAGATGGAGGCTGCGGGCCAATACGGCCATGTCGACGGGCTCCTGCGCGACGAAAAGGAGGCTCTCGACGGCCTGCTTCACTTTGTCAGAAGGCGGACGCCGTATTCTCGTCATGACTTGTCGCTCGGTGGAACGCTGTCGTCAGAGGGCGGGGGCGGTGGTTCGGCCGGTGGCGTCTCGCTTCCCGCTTCTTCCTGCTTCGGGACGGCCCGGGCCCTCCGCAGGCGCAGTCGACGCGGCTCTTCCGCGGAGGCCTCCGCTCGCGAACGCGCCGGTATCGGCGGCCGAGACGAGTAGTAGAGCCTGAGACGCGGCGGCCTGGCGAGAGCGACGCTCATCTGCTCGGTGATGCCTTCCTGCGCTGTTCGCGAGACCTCGGTGGCGACGAGCGCGAGGTCGCTTTCGGGGTCCACCATCACCCGCAGGCTGACCTCGACGGCGTCTTTCCGACGGCTGACGGTCGCCCGCACGCCTTCGACCTCCGGCAGGCCCGCCACGAGCTGCTCGAGGCGGCGCGCCACGGCTGCGGTCGAGAGGACGGCGGTACCCATGCCCACGTCGCGGACGAGTACGGTCTTGTCAGCCCGGGGAACGATCTCGAGCAACAGGAAGGCGAAGGCGATCAGGATGACGAAGGCGCTGCCCAGCGTAATGATGATCTTTGGCAGTGTAGTGTCGTGGTCGCTCAGGTACTGGACGAAAAGGCTCAGCCGGTGGATGCTTTCGCTGCTGTAGGCCCAGGCCAGGACGATCAGCATGATCGCGAACAGGATCAGCACGACGATGCCGAGGACGACGATGAGTCGATTCATCAAGTTCATCCGGTCCTCCTAGCTCGACTCGATTCGAACCGGTTCGCCGAGCAAGTCGCTTCTGTAGCGCTCACCCAGCTTTACAGCCACGATGCGATTCTCCAGCGGCTCGTCAGCAGGCGCCAGCACCCGAATGTAGTTGCCGGTCAGGCCTTCCCAGAGCGGCCGGCCGCACGCCCCACGAACCGCCTTCTCAAAAAGCACCTCGACCGTACCGCCTTCGTAGCGCGAGAGAAAGCTCGTGCGCAGTTCCTCTCCGAGGGCCAGCATCTCCTGGACGCGCTCGCGTTTCTCCTGCGCGCGGACCTGGTCCGGCATCCTGGCGGCAAGTGTCCCGGGCCGCGAAGAAAACGGAAAGACGTGCAAAGCGGCGAATTCGGCCTCGCGACAGAACCGGCGCGTGGTCTCAAAGTCGGCTTCGCACTCGCCCGGGAAGCCCACGAGCACGTCGGTCGTGACGGCGGCGTCGGGGAGCTTTCGCCGTATCGCCGCCAGCGCCTCAGCGAACTGTCGCGTTGTATAGCGGCGGCGCATGCGAGCGAGCACATCGTCGCTGCCGCTCTGCAGGGCGATGTGAAAGTGGCGGCAAAGGCGCGGGTCGTCCCAGAGGTCGAGCAAGGCCGGTGTGATGTCCTGCGGCTGAACCGACGACAGGCGCACGCGTGGGACGCTTGTCCGTTCCAGCACGAGGCTGATCATCTTGAGAAGGTCGATGCCATCGCCGGCGTCGCGACCATAGGCGCCGAGTTGCGTGCCTGTGAGCACAACCTCCTTGACGCCGTTAGCCTCCGCCGATTGGACCGCTCGCAGAATCTGTTCGGCCGGAACGCTGCGCTCCCGACCGCGCGTCTGCGGCACGACGCAGAAGGCGCAGACGTCGTTGCAGCCTTCCTGAATCTTGATAAAGGAGCGCGTGCGAAGCCGGGCGTGGCCGGTCGAGGGAGCGACAGGAGAAGGCAGATCATGCAGGATAAGAGCGCCCGCGCATTCCTTCTCGTGGTTACCAAGGACCACGTTCGCTCCCAGCGCAGCCAGGACCCCGGGCGTCGCTGCAGCCGCATAGCAGCCGGTGACGACGATTCGGGCGTCAGGCGAAAGGCGTCGCGCCAGGCGGATGAGGTGTCGCGACTTGCGTTCGGCGACGTGAGTGACAGCGCAGGAGTTTATGATGAAGGCATCGGCTGGGTCCGCGCGGTCGACAACGCGGCAGCCCGCCTTCACGAGCTCGCCCGCCATTGCCTCCGACTCGGCCTGGTTGAGCTTGCAGCCGATCGTCAGCAGGACGACTGTCAGCGGCGATGAAGGCGAACGGCTCTCGATTCGCTTTTCAGCGACGGTTTCCGCGATCACGCCTTCATGATAACCGATGGCAAGAGTGTGTCAACGCGAAGCGTATCGCTTTGCTCGCGGCGCTGGTCTTCCCAACAAGAGAAGGCCGAGGCTAGCAGCCGCAGCGCGTGAAACCGCAGATAGGGCAGCGAACGCAGCCTTCGCCGTGAACGAGAGGCCCTCCGCAGTCGGGACATCGGGAGTGGCGGTGATTCTTCCTCTTCATCATTCGACTCCTTCCCAGAACGTCTGTTCTTCCACCAGCATAGAGAATATATGTTCTGTTGTCAACCCCCGGTTGTTTGTCGCGCGCAGGGCGGAATATTATCAGCGACGCAAGGAGTCGAAAATGCGCATATTGGTATGCCCGCAGGAGTTCAAGGAGAGCCTGACCACTCGCCAGGCTGCCGACGCCATCGCCCGTGGCGTCCGAGGGGCCGGCGAGGATATCGAAGTTGACCTGGCGCCAATGGCCGACGGCGGTCCGGGCACGATAGACGCTGTGCTCTCGTCCGTGAAGGGCAGGCGCATGAAGGCTACCGTGCATGATCCGCTAGGACGCCCGCGCGAGGCGATCTGGGCGCTGCTCGACGAAAAGACGGCCCTCATCGAGATGGCGGAGGCTTCCGGGCTGGCGTTGCTACGGTCCGAGGAGCGGGACCCGCGCCGCACAAGCACTTACGGTACGGGCGAGCTCATTCGCGCGGCCCTGGACGAAGGCTGCCAGCGTCTGGTCGTCACCATCGGCGGAAGCGCGACCAACGACGGCGGCGCCGGCATGGCGCAGGCCCTCGGCGCGCGGTTGCTCGACGCGGCGGGCGAAGAGCTGGAGCCCGGCGGCGCTGCTTTGATGAAGCTGCAGCGGATCGACCTTTCAGGACTCGATCCGCGGTTGCGCTCATGCGAAGTCGTCGTTGCCGCCGACGCCGTCAACCCGCTGCTCGGCCCCGCGGGCGCCAGCCTCGTCTACGGGCCGCAAAAGGGAGGCACGCCCGAAGAGGTGGCGGAGTTGGAGGCCGCCCTCCAGCGCTATGCCGGCATCGTACAGCGCGACCTCGGCGTGGACATCACTTCCGTCAGCGGCGCGGGCTCGGCCGGCGGTCTCGGCGGTGGACTCATCGCCTTCCTCGGCGCTCGCATCACCTCGGGGGCAGAGTTCGTGGCCGAGGCGATAGGTCTTGCCGGTCGAATCGAACAGGCTAACTTCGTCTTCACCGGCGAAGGGCGGCTCGATTCGCAAACGGCGTATGGCAAGGCGGTCGCTCTCGTCGCGCGGCTGGCGAAGGAACGTGGTCGTCCCGTCGTGGCGTTTGCCGGGAGCGTCGCGGATGACGCCGATCTGGCGACCCTTCGTCTCGATGCCGCCGTTCCTATCGCCAGGGGACCGACGACGCGCGAGGAGATGTTCGCGAAGGCGGACGAACTGCTGTCGAGCGCGGCCGAGCAGGCGACGTGTCTACTCCTTGTTGGGGGATCCCTCTGATGTCGTCTCCGGCGGCGGGATCTCTTCTTCGCCAGCCTCCTCCATCTCTTCGGGCAGCCCGCGGGGGAAGTTGAGCAGCACCAGGATCAGCAGAGCGATGGCGATGCCAATGGGCAGGACGAGCCCGCTCCAGGCGACATCGCCCCTGGCGCCGTGGAAGACGCCGGTGCAGGCGGCGATCAACTGCTCCGCGACGGCCAGCCACAGGATGAAGCGATAGCGGGTCGGATGGAGCGCCGCAACCAAATAGAGACTGCCCGTCACGAAGAGCGCGCCACTGAAAGCTCTACCCGCCAGGATGCCGTCCGGCGCGCCGCCCTTGAGCGACACGAGGAAGCTGTGGAGCGCCAACTGGGCGGCGCCGCCCAAAAAGTCCCACGCCGCCATTACGAGGAGCAGTAAGCGAAGCGACCCCGTGGGAACGAGTCTCTCCTGGTATTCGGTCAAGATCCCTCTGCCTCTCCCAAGTGAAGACCCATCGACTCAAGCGCAGTTTAGCATAGCCGATTTGACATTGTCGCCTGCTCCGGGCGCCGTTCAGTCAAAACCCAGCTCCGCAAGCGCCTTCTCCGACAGCCCGAAGAAGTGAGCAATCTCGTGCAGGACCGTGATCCGCACCTCTCGCACAAGGTCCGCCTCATCCGGAAAGTCCCTTTCCAGCGGCTCGCGGAAAAGCGTGATCTTGTCCGGCGCTTCGAAGCCGTAGCCTCCCGTCCGCTCGCTTAGAGGCACGCCCTCGTACAACCCGTACAGGCGGTCGCCCCGCCTGGCGTGCGCCCGCCTGTAATCGCCGGGCCCGGGCCGTCGCTTCACGACGATGTCGACATTGGCCAGCTTCTCGCTGAAGGGCGGCGGGATTTCCGCCAGGGCAGCAAAGACGAGGCGGTCAAAGCGACGTGGGCTCATTCGAGGATGTGGGAGAAAGAAAGCTTTACGGCTACTGCTTGCGAGGCTGGTCGGGGCTGAAGCATTCCCAGAGCGCCTGGTAGCCCTTGCCGAGAATGGCGTTCCTTACCTCTTCCTGCTCCTGTTCCAGTAACTCCCGGAAAGTGTCTTCGCACAACTGGGCCGCGCCGGGACTGCCGGAGTCGATGACGCGACGCGCGATCGCCGGCCAGATGCCGGAAGTGACCAGGCTATCGATATGCTTTGGCCACCAGACGGAGCAGATCTTGTCCGGAATGCGGAAGCGCGGTCGAAGCTGCTTCAGGCTGCGAAAACGGTCTTCGGCGGTCTTGACGGAAGGGACAAGTTTGAGCAGCGGGCCGTCGATGGGGGTGTAGCGGGTATCGATGAGGAGGCGCTGGCTGATAACCACGAACCGGAGCGTCAGCACCTCCGCCGTTTCGACGGTCTGTACGATCTCGGCAACATTTAGCTCGTAGTCGTTGTCCATTTGACCTCGTCTCGTTGACGTACCCCGCCTAAGAGCCTTGTTGATTGTAGCACCGCCGGAATCCTCGCACAAGTGCAAAGGCACCCCATTTCGTCGGCAGCCTTCCGAGCGCCTACGGGTACGTGAGGTGGCGGTCCAGTAGCGCGCGCGAGATGATGACGCGGTGAATCTGGCTCGTCCCTTCGACGATCATGAGCTGGCGGGCGTCGCGGTAATGGCGTTCCAGCGGGTGGTCGCGCAGGTAGCCCTGCGCTCCAAGCACCTGCAGCGCGTCGGACGACACTTTAACCGCCGTTTCTGTTGCGAAGGCCTTGGCGACGGACAGCATGTGCGAGTCCTGTCGCCGGAAACGGCCGCGGTCGACCAGCCAGGCGGCCTGGTACGTCAGAAGGCGCGCCGCTTCGACCTGGATGGCCATGTCGGCGAACATGAACTGAATCGCCTGCAACTCAGCGATCGGCTTGCCGAACGCCTCGCGCTGCCGGGCGAATTCGAGCGCGTACGCTAGTGCGCCCTCGGCGAGCCCCAGACCGCGGGCGGCGACGACGGGCCGTACGCTGTTCAGCGTCCCCAGCACAGCAGCGAAGGCTTCGTTCTCCGTCCCACCGAGCAGGTTATCCTCCGTAACGAAGCAGTCCTGGAAACAGAGAAGCGCCGTGGCCACGCCGCGCACGCCCATTTTTTCGTCGAGGCGGGCGACTGAGTAGCCCGGCGTCGTTCTCAAGACGATGAAGCCGGAGATGCCGCGAGATCGGGCGGCCGGGTCGGTCTTGGCGAACATCATCACGTAATCGGCCACAGCGCCGCCCGAGATGAACGCCTTTTCGCCGTTCACCACGTAGCCGCCGTCCTTTCGGACCGCCCGAGCCTGAATCGCGGCCGCGTCTGAGCCGGCGTTAGGCTCGGTCAGACCGAAAGCGGCCCGCTGCTCGCCTCTCGCGACCGGAGGCAAGTAGCGCTTTTTCTGCTCCTCCGTCCCGCCGAGAACTATCGGCTGCGTCGGCAGAGCGGTAAGGAGAAGCGTCAGGCCGGAAGAGCAGCAGTACTTCGCGACCTCCTCAACGGCCAGGGCGAGGGCGAGGAAGCCGGCCCCGCTGCCGCCATACTCCGCCGGAATCGTCAGGCCCAGCAGGCCGGCGTCGCGAAAGACGTTGAAGAGCTCATCGGGGTAGCTTGCCGTGGCGTCGATTTCGGCGGCCCTTGGCGCCACCTGCTCGCGGGCAATGCGTCTGGCGACGCCGCGGATCAGCTCGTGCTCTTCGCTGAGTTGAAAGTCCAAGTCCCTCACCCCTCTGTTGATACGCCTAACGTGGAAAGCGGCCCGAGCAAGGGCCGCGCGGGTTGACGGCATCGGATGCCGAGCCTAGAATAAAGTAACAACCGAATACGGTAAACGCTCTTATCCAGAGTGGTGGAGGGACCGGCCCTACGAAGCCCGGCAACCAGTTTGGGAGGACGTAAGTCCCTCAACATGGTGCCAAGTCCGACCCTGCCGGCAGCAGGGAGAGATGAGAGTAGGTTGAACTTCTCACACCACGAGAAGTTTTTTGTTGTCTTTTTCCAGCGTAATTGCCAACGACGTAGGCATAAGTAGATACAGGATCGACGAAAATGGTGGCCGGCTGGCCTGATTTTCTGCGCGACGATCCGACCGATTGGCTCCTCGAAGAAGACAATCCTTCGGTGCGCTACCTGACTATGCGCTCGTTGCTCGATCTCGACGTGGCGCATAGCCAGGTCGTGCCCGCCAGACAAGCCATAATGAACGAAGGCGTCGTGCCCGCCATCCTGGATGCTCAGCATCCAGACGGCTACTGGTTCAAGCCGGGTCCAGGCTATTCGCCCAAATACCGAAGCACAGTCTGGCAGGTCATGTTCCTGGCGCAGCTCGCTGCCGATGGGTCGGATGAGCGTGTCGCCAGAGGCTGCGAGTACGTCCTCGCGAACAGCCGGACCAAGAGCGGCGCCTTCTCGGTGAACCGCGACCGAAGCATGGCAGTCGACTGCCTCAACGGCAATCTCATCCACGCCTTCTACCTTCTGGGTTGGGGAACGGATCCGCGCGTCGGCGAGGCGGTGCAGGAGCTGGGCGGCGCTGTTTCCCGCAGACACTTCGAGTGCGGGCCGAACGGCAAGCTGCCCTGCGCCTGGGGTGCCGTCAAAGCGCTTCAGGCGTTTTCCGTCATGCCGCCGGCCGAACGCGTTGGCCCGCTGAAAGCGGCGATCGATGAGGGTGTTGCCTTCCTCTTGAGTCGCAACCTTGCCGTCGGCGACTATCCCTGCAGCAAGACGGTGAGCGGCAACTGGCAGAAGTTCGGATTTCCGCTCAGCTACACCAGCAACATCCTTGAGGCGCTCCACGCGCTGTCCGGGCTCGGACATGGTGCCGAGCCGGTATTGCGAGATGCCATCAGGCACGTCCTCTGGAAGCAAGATAGCCAGGGCCGCTGGCGGATGGAGACCAGCCTGAACGGCAAGATGTGGGTGGACATCGAGCAGAAAGGCAAGCCGAGCAAGTGGGTGACGCTTCAGGCCCTCCAGATGCTGAAGCGGGTCTTCGGAGGGAACTAGCTTGAGCGAAGCGCAGGTCGCAGTAATCGGCGGCAGCGGCTTCTATGAGATGGCCGGTCTCGAGGACCGCCGCGAAGTGCGCGTCGAGACGCCGTTCGGGGAGCCCAGCGATGCAATCCTGCTCGGCTCGCTCGGCAAGGTCGGCGTCGCCTTCCTGCCGCGACACGGCAAGGGCCACCGCCTTCTGCCGTCGGAGGTGCCGGCGCGCGCCAACATCTATGCCCTGAAGACGCTGGGAGTAGAACGCATCATCTCCGTGAATGCGGTCGGCAGTCTGCGAGAGGAGATCGAACCCCGACACCTGGTCGTGCCGCTCCAACTGATCGACCGAACGGTGGCTCGGGCCGACACGTTCTTCGGCGAGGGCCTCGTCGCGCACGTCTCCTTCGCCGATCCCTTCTGTCCCGACCTGAGGCGCGTTCTGGTCGAAGGCGGCCGGCGAAGCGGGGCCCCGGTGTACGATGGCGGCACAGCCGTCGTCATCGAAGGCCCGTCTTTTTCCACCCGAGCCGAGTCGTCGCTTCACCGCTCTTGGGGCGCAGACCTGGTGAGCATGACGATGCTTCCCGAAGCCAAGCTGGCGCGCGAGGCGGGCATTTGTTACGCTGCGCTGGCCTGCGTGACCGACTACGACGTCTGGCGCGAATCATACGCGGACGTGACGGCGCACATGATCCTCGATAACCTTCTGACGACGGTTGAAAGCGCCCGCCGCGTCGTCGCCTTCGCCATCGGGCAGCTTCCATCCGAGAGGAGTTGCGCCTGCGCGCATGCGCTCGATGACGCTCTGGTCACGCAGCCTGACCTGGTGCCGCGGGCGACGCTACGGAAACTCGCCCCGATCATCGGCGACCGCGTTCCAGTCGAGAAGGACGGCAATGGCCGCTAGCAAGACGATAAAAAGCGAGCGCGTGCGAGAGGCGTACCTTATACGGCAGTTACGCGATCCGGAGGAGATACGGGCGCTGCTTGGTCTGCATCGCCGCTACGCCGCCTACGGCCTGGCGCAACTGGAATCGCGGCTGTTCGAGCAGTCGCAGTGGTGGCTGGCCGAAGATCGCGCCGAGAGGGCTCTCCTGATGCATTCGCGGGGAGGGCTCGGCTACGCAATGCTGGCGCTCGGCGACGAGATCGGCCTCTACGCTCTTCTTAGCCTTCACCCTGGACCCGTGTATTCCTTCGCAACCGTTGAGCTGGCCCACGCCGGTGTCGCCCGCCACTTCTTCTCACTGGCGCAAAGGCAACCGATGCAACGCATGGTCGTCGACAAGCGCAGCTTTGTCGCGCCGTCGCAGGCCGAGGGTCCGGAGGCGGAGTTGCGACGCCTCACGCCCAAGGACACGGCGGCTGTGAACCTGCTGAACCGCAGCGAGGCCGAGGGCATTAGCTATCGCAAGTCGCAGATCAGGGACGGGACCTATTTCGGCGTCTTCCTCGACGGCCTGCTGGTCGCGATGGCCGGCACCCACAGCATCGCCCAAGCAGAGCGAATCGCGGTGCTCGGCAACGTCTTCACGCATCCCGGCTACCGGAACAACCACTTCGCCTGGCTGACAACGGGCGCCGTCACTCGCGAGCTTCTCGAGAGCTGCGACGAAGTCGTCCTGAGCGTGAATCCCCGCAACGAGGCCGCAGTGAGCGTGTATCGCCGGCTGGGCTATCGGCACGATAGCGATCTCATCGAGACAGCGGTCACGCGCCGCGACTCGTTGGGGCTGGCAAGTCTAGTCCGCCGGCTGCTCGCGCGCTGGCGAGGCCGCGAAAGCGGCCGCGAATTGGTCTACTCGCCCGCTCGACACGGATAATCTGAACGAAGGAGTTCGACAGGGAATGAACAAAGCTCCAGACATCCCTCATGACGTGAAGGACCTGGGCCTGGCCGAAGAAGGGGTCAGGCGCATCGAGTGGGCGGCGCGGGAGATGCCGGTAATTGGCCTCATCCGCAAGCGCTTCGCCAAGGACAGGCCACTGCAGAATCTGCGCCTGTCAGCCTGCCTTCACGTGACCACCGAGACGGCGAACCTGATGCTCGCGCTCAAGGACGGGGGCGCTCAGCTTGCCGTCTGCGCCAGCAACCCGCTCAGCACGCAGGACGACGTCGCGGCCGCGCTCGTCGCCGAGTACGGCATCCCGACCTTTGCGAAAAAGGGTGAGGACGACCAGACCTACTACCGCCACATCCATCAGGCCCTCGAGAACCGGCCGCAAATGTCGATGGACGATGGCGCTGACCTCGTCGCGACGATTCACCGCGAGCGGCGCGACCTTATCCCGGACATCCTGGGCGGCACGGAGGAAACGACGACGGGCGTCATCCGCCTCCAGAGCATGGCCCGCGACGGCGCCCTCGCCTACGCAATAATCGCCGTCAACGAAGCGGACACGAAGCACCTCTTCGACAACCGCTACGGCACGGGCCAGAGCACCATCGACGGCGTGACCCGCGCAACGAACGTCCTCTGGGCGGGCAAGAACGTCGTAGTTTGTGGCTACGGCTGGTGCGGCCGCGGCGTCGCCATGCGGGCGCGTGGGCTCGGGGCGCAGGTCATCGTCACCGAGGTCAAGCCTGTGCGAGCGCTGGAGGCGGTCATGGACGGCCTGCGCGTCATGCCGCTGGCGGAGGCGGCGCTCGTGGGCGATATCTTCATCACCGTCACCGGCGATATCAACGTCATAGACCGCCATCACATGGAGGCAATGAAGAACGGTGCCATCATCGCCAATTCCGGCCATTTCGACGTGGAGATCAACATCAAAGCGCTAGAGCAGCTGGCCGAAGGAAGGCGGCAGGTGCGGCCCTTTGTCGAGGAGTTCCGCCTGGCGAACGGCAAGCGGCTGTTCCTGCTTGGCGAAGGGCGTCTGATAAACCTGGCGGCGGCGGAGGGCCACCCGGCGAGCGTCATGGACATGAGCTTCGCGAACCAGGCGCTCTGTGCGGAATACCTGGCGCTGCGCGAGAAGAAGCTGGCCCCGGGCGTCCACTTCGTGCCGGAGGAGATCGACCGCGAGATTGCGCGGCTGAAGCTGGCGTCGATGGGCATAAGCATCGACACGCTGACGCCCGAGCAAGAGGCATACCTGGCAAGTTGGGAATCAGGGACGTGAACTATCATGGCCCGCTCACGATGAGGAGGGAGAAATGTCTACAACCTTCGTGAAATCGCCGTCGCTCATGCTGACGTCGGAATCGGTGACGGAGGGCCACCCCGACAAGCTGTGCGACCAGATATCGGACGCTGTCCTCGACGCCATCCTGGCTCAGGACCCCTATGCCCGCGTGGCCTGCGAGGCGGCGGCGACGACCGGTTTTGTCATCGTCATGGGCGAAATCACCACGAGTTGCTACGTTGATATTCCCTGCATCGTTCGGGCAACCGTGAAGCAGATCGGCTACACGCACGCCAAGTACGGCTTCGACTATGAGACGTGCGGCGTCCTGGTGTCGCTCAAAGAGCAGTCGAAGGACATCGCCTGTGGCGTTGATCGGTCGCTGGAGCTGCGGGAAGGGCTGAGCAGCGATGCCGACCTCGAGCGCGGCGCCGGCGATCAGGGGATGATGGTCGGCTTCGCCTGCGTCGAGACGCCGGAACTCATGCCGCTGCCGATAGCACTCGCCCACAGGCTCTGCAAACGGCTGGCTGACGTACGGAGGGACGGAACACTGCGCTACCTGCGGCCGGACGGGAAGTCGCAGGTGACGGTGGAATACGCTTATGGCATTCCGAAGCGCATCGAATCGGTGGTCATCGCTGCCCAGCACGACGCGGTGGTAAAGCAGGACCGGCTGCACCGTGACGTCATGGAGCAAGTCATCCGCCATGTCCTGCCGCCCGAGCTTCTCGACGCAAACACCAAGTACTTCATTAACGCCACTGGCCGCTTCGAAATCGGCGGCCCGATGGGAGACGCAGGTCTAACCGGACGCAAGATCATCGTCGATACCTACGGCGGCATCGCCCGACACGGCGGTGGCTGCTTCTCAGGCAAAGATCCGACGAAAGTGGACCGCTCCGGCGCCTACGCCGCCCGATACGTCGCTAAGAACCTTGTTGCGGCCGGCCTGGCGGACCGACTGGAGCTTCACGTCTCCTACGCCATCGGTGTCTCCCACCCGACCTCGCTGTCGGTCGAGACGTTCGGTACGAACCGCATCTCCGACGAGCAGATCCTGGAGCTCGTGCGAAAACACTTCGATCTCCGGCCGGAAGCCATCATCCGCGGTCTGGAGTTGCGTCGCCCGATCTACCTGCCGACGGCCTGCTGCGGTCACTTCGGTCGCGAGGACATAGACGCGCCGTGGGAGAGGACGGACAAGGCGGAGGAGCTTCGCCGGGAAGCCGGCCTCACGGCGACGGAGGTGGAGGCGGAACGCGCCGCCCAGCGCGTCGATGCGCGCCCATCGTCCTGAGCCGTTCTTCCGGCCCCTGAGATCCAACGCGATGTCTTCCAAAGAGGCGAACACGCTGCGATTCGCAGTAGGCGCACCAGAAGCCGTCCAATCCTGGTTATGGAGGATGTGGGTCCACCATGATGATGTCTATCTGGGCGCTCGCAACGCCTTGACCGCGTTTAAGGTCAGCTTGCATCATTCGAACATTTGGCGCACTGCCTTCGTGGAGGATCTCAAACGAGACGACAGGGAAAATGATAGAGTGATCTTTCGGTGGCAAAGGCCCCAAGAGTTCGCTCCCGGTTGGACGCCGAGTGTTGCGATACTCGTCTCCTCAATCGAAGCTAGAAGGGCATTCAACAAAGCCAAAATTGAAGATCGCCGCATTCATTGGTTTTCCAGCCCCGCCCAAGGAAAGAAGCTCCTTTTCAAGGTCCTGTTCTCTAGGCGAGGCTGTTCCACCCACGATCTCGAATCTATCTCCGACCCCGGTGATCGGCTGGTTGGTCGGGTATCGAAGAGAAATGGTGAGATTGTTTGGCTAGTGCTGCGAGAAGAAGACTTGACTCCGTTGGAGATAGAAAAAATAGACGACGTTATGGAGAAGACACGAATTCACGTGGAGTCCAGCGCCTCAGAAGATTCCATTGTAGATTCACGTGCCCTTCTTGTTGTCGCGGACGACACGCCGACTGTTTCAAGTCAGCCAACAATCTTTGATATCCCGCTCGGTAAGGAGAATGTCGACATTCCACACTCTCAGATCGGCACAGGGGATGGATAGAGCCGACGGCAATCGTTTTCCTCATGCGTGTCCGTAGGGTCCGGCGTTCGTACACTTCTAATCTGCCAGCTCTGGCGTTTTTCCGCGATTACCGGTTACATTCAATAGGGTACTTCATAAGGTACCACCCGCGGAAGGACGAAAATGACTGAAGACAGACCGAAGACACTCGGTGAGTTGCGCGCCTTGGGCTACGGCGTGAAGCCCGTGCGGGAAGAGATGCGCGACAACCTCATTCGCAAGATACGCGGCGGGCAGCCGCTATTCCCCGGCGTAATCGGCTTCGAGGATAGCGTCCTGCCGCACCTGGAGAACGCCATCCTTTCTGGCCAGGACATCATCCTCCTCGGCGAGAGGGGCCAGGCGAAGTCCCGCCTAATCCGTCAGTTGGTCGAGTTGCTCGATGAGGCCGTCCCCGCCGTCGCCGGCTGCGAGATCAATGACGATCCGTTCGCTCCCATCTGTCGCGCCTGCCGCGACCAGGCAGCGGAAGAAGGCGACGAACTTCCCATTGTCTGGCTGACGCCCGACGAGCGTTACGGCGAGAAGCTGGCGACGCCGGACATCACCATCGCCGATCTCATCGGCGAAATCGATCCGATCAAGGTCGCCGAGGGCCGCTACCTCTCCGATGAGCTGACGATTCATTACGGTCTCATCCCTCGCAGCAACCGTGGCATCTTCTCGATAAACGAGCTGCCGGACCTCGCCGAGCGTATCCAGGTCGGCCTGCTCAACATCATGGAGGAGCGCGACGTCCAGATCCGCGGCTATCGGGTTCGCCTGCCGCTCGACGTTTTCATGGTCGCCAGCGCCAACCCGGAAGACTACACGAACCGCGGGCGCATCATCACGCCGCTCAAGGACCGCTTCGGCGCCCAGATCCGCACCCACTATCCACGCACCGTCGACGACGAGATCGCCGTCATGGAGCAGGAGGCGCGCCCCCTTCCGGCGGAAGCGAAGGGCGTCTTCGTGCCGCAGTACATGAAAGAGATTGTGGCCGAGATCACCCGCCTGGCGCGTCGCAGCCCCGACGTCAACCAGCGCTCCGGCGTGTCGGTGCGCGCCTCGATGACCGATTACGAGACGCTTCTCTCGAACGCCCTGCGCCGGGCAATTCGCCTCAATGAGAAAGAGATCGTGCCGCGCATTAGCGACCTGTACTACCTGACGCCGTCCCTCAGCGGCAAGATCGAGTTCGAGACGCTGGATGAGGGCCGTGAAGAGCAGATCCTCGAAAAGCTGATCGCCGCCGGCGTGCTTTCCGTCTTCAACCGCTACTTCAATCTGGACGATCTCGAGGAAACCGTGGCGGGCTTCAAAGGCGGCCTCACTGTCGAAACGTCGGAGCTGTCGCCAGCCGAGAGCTACGTCGCGCTTCTGCAGAAGGTACCGGGCTTGGAGCGCGGCGTGGCGCACCTGAAGGTCGGCGAAAGGCCGGCGGCCGTCGCCTCCGCCGTCGAATTCGTCCTCGAAGGGCTTCACCTCAACAAACGCCTCAACAAAGACAGCGTATCCCGCCGCGCACACTACCGGGGCTAAGCCATGCAACGATACCGCTACTCCAAATGGAGCGGAAGCCAGGATTCGCCGTCCCTTGACGCAGATGACCTGCTTCGCGGCCTGACAGACGATCTGCTCAGCTTCGGCGATCTCCAGCATGCTCTTCGTGGGCTGCTCCAGCGCGGCTTCCAGAACGAGCAGGGGCAGCGCTTCACCGGCCTCCGCGAGTTGCTGAGGCGGCTCCGCCAGCACCGTCGACAGCTTCTCGAACGCTACGACCTGACGTCAGTGATGGAGGATATTCGTCAGCGCGTCGACGAGGTCCTGCGCATGGAAAAGAGCATGCTGCGACGACGTCTGGAAGACGCGCAGGGCCACTTCGAGACGCAAACCGCGCCCAACGAAGCCGCCGCTGAAGCAGTCGAGGCGTCCGAGGAAGAGCCGGAGCAGCAGTTCGCTGCGATGCTCAAGAGCATCATCGAACGCAAGCAGGAATACCTGAAGCGCCTGCCGACCGACGTTGGCGGCCAGGTGAAGGGCCTTCAAGACTACGAGTTCATCGATCCGGAAGCGCAACACAAGTTCCAGGAGTTGCTGGAGATGCTCCGCAAAGCGATGCTCGACTCCTTCTTCAAGGAGCTGCACCGCCGCATCTCCGACATGTCCCCGGAGCAGATGGCGCGCCTGAGGGAGATGGTGAAAGACTTGAACCAGATGCTCTCCGAGAAGATGGCCGGCGAAGAGCCCAACTTCGACGAGTTCATGGCTAAGCACGGGGATTTTTTCGGCCCCCAGCCGCCGAAGAACCTGGAAGAGCTGATCGCCCAGGTGCAGCAGCAGATAGGCCAGATGACGGCCGTGCTGGACAGCTTGCCGCCGGACCTGCGTTCGCAACTGCACGACCTGCTGAGCGACAAGATCGCCGACCCGGAACTGGCCGACGAGCTGAACGAGCTCGCCGCCGGCCTGGAGATGCTCTATCCGATGAATTTTCTGCGCAGTCGCTACTCCTTCCGCGGTGAGGAGGGGTTAGACATCACTGAAGCAATGCGCCTCATGGACCACATGCAGGACCTCGACGGGCTGGAGAACCAGTTGGAGCGCGTAGAGCAGGGCGGCGACATCAACGAAGTAGACCCGGAGAGGATCGAGCGCCTGCTTGGGGCGGAGGCGAAGGAATCGTTCGAGCAGCTACGGCGCTTTCTGGAGGTGCTGGAGCAGGAGGGGTACATCCGTCGCAAGGGACGCGGCTGGGAGCTCACACCGCGTGCTATCCGCAAGATCGGCGATAAGGCGCTCGAGGAAGTCTACGGGCGCATTCGCGCGGGCCGCGCCGGACGGCACCTGACACACGCTGTTGGCCTGATCGGAGACCGCGCCGACGAAACCAAGCGGTACGAATTCGGCGACCCGATGCACTTTCATCTCCAGCAAACGATCATGAACTCGCTGCAAAGAGAGCCGTCGTCGCGGCCGCCGGTCCGGCTGGAAGAAGACGATTTCGAAGTCTACCGCAGCGAGCTGCTTTCGCAAACGGCGACGGTCATCCTGGTCGACCTCTCCTGGTCGATGGCCCTGCGCGGGAGCTTCCAGGCAGCGAAGAAGGTTGCGCTGGCGCTCAACAGCCTGATCGCCAGCAAGTTCGCTCGCGACGCGCTCTACATCGTCGGTTTCTCCGCCTATGCCCGTCAGGTCCAGCCGCAGGAGTTGCCGTACCTAAACTGGGACGAATCAGTCCTGGGCACGAACATGCATCACGCCCTCATCATCGCGCAGAGGTTGCTCGCGAAGCACAAGGTGGGCACTCGTCAGATAATAATGATCTCCGACGGCGAGCCGACGGCCCATCTGGAGCGCGGTCGCTCTCATTTCGCCTATCCGCCGAGCGCCGCGACCATACGCGAGACACTTCGAGAGGTAAAGCGCTGCACCGATAGCGGCATCGTTATCAACGTCTTCATGCTCGACCGCAACTATCAGCTGAACGACTTTGTCGACAAGATGGCGAAGATCAACAAGGGGCGCATCTTCTACACGACGCCCGAAGGCCTGGGCGAGTATGTGCTGGTCGACTACGTGTCGCGCAAGCGGAAGCGGGTACGCTCCTGACGCTCTGCGCGTCACGGCTCTGACTTCTCGTCCAACCAGGGAAGCGCCGCGCCCGGCACCAGACCGAAGCGCGCCCACATCTTCAGGGTTTCTCGCAGCTCCCGCAAACGCTCAGGGTCGGCGTCGAGGTCCATCAGCAGACACTTCTCGATGTGAGTTTCCATCAGTAACAGACCAACCTGGTCAATGCCGGCGCGCACCGCCATAAGCTGCGTCAGCATCTGCTCGCAGGTTCGGTCATCCTCTAGCATGCGCTGGATACCCCTGATCTGCCCCTCGAGGCGCCGTAGTCGGAGCACCACGTCGGTTGGTTGAAGCTTTGTATTCATATCGCGCCTCGCAGGCTTTATACTGAACTTGTAGGCAGTGCTCTCTTGACATACCCCAGGGGGGTATGTCACAATTATCGCGAAGAGAAGCGGGATTGTCAAGCTGCTTCGAGATAGAGGAGGGACAAAGATGGCAAGCGTTAGAGACGTTACGGACGCGACTTTCAAGAATGAGGTGCTCAGCTCGAGCCTACCGGTACTTGTTGACTTCTGGGCGCCGTGGTGCGGCCCCTGTCGCATGGTATCGCCCCTGGTCGAAGAGTTGGCGGGCGACTTCGCCGGGAAGGTGGACTTCGTTAAGCTGAACACTGACGAAAGCCCGGCCACGGCCATGAGCTACGGCATTCGCAGCATCCCGACGCTCATCATCTTCAAAGCCGGCCAACCTGTCAGCCAGGTGATTGGTTTCCGTCCCAAGACGGAGCTCAAGAAGCACATCGAGAGCGTGATCACCTAAGGAACTCCATTGCTGCCCACGGATCCTCCAAAGCGGATGGATTGCGACGTTGTCATAATCGGCGCGGGGCCGGCCGGTCTCACGGCTGGACTGTATGCCGCGCGTGCCCGGCGCTGTACAGTGCTCATCGAAAAGGGCGTTATTGGCGGTCAGATCGCCCTCACCGCGGCGGTTGAGAACTATCCCGGCTTTCCGGACGCAATCAACGGCTACGACCTGTCCCAGGCCATGCTCAAGCAAGGCGAGAAGTACGGCCTCATGGCCACGTATGCCATGGCGCATTCCGTCGAAAGGTCTGATAACGACCACTTACTCGTCAAGACGAGCGAGGGTGAGCTCTTCACAAAGACCGTGATCGCTGCGGGTGGAGCCGGTTACAGCAGGCTGGGCGTGGTTGGAGAGGAACGGCTGATCGGACGCGGCGTCTCGTATTGCGCGACCTGCGACGCGGCGCTCTTCCGCGGCCAGGAGGTCGCCGTCGTCGGCGGTGGCGACGCAGCCATGGACGAAGCCGTCTTCCTTAGTCGCTATGCCTCCAGGGTTCATGTGATCCACCGTCGCGATAAGCTTCGGGCGACGCCTGTCTTGCAGGAACGTGCCTTCGCAGAGCCGAAAATCGACTTCATGTGGAACACTGTGGTGACCGAGGTTCGCGGCGATGGCATGGTGAGTGGTGTTCGGTTGCGCAACTCGGTGAGCGGCGAGGAATCGGGCCTGGAACTGACCGGCCTCTTCGTCTTCATCGGTCAGCAGCCAAACATCGACTACCTGGGAATCCTAGTGGCGATGGACGAGACCGGCCATGTCATCGTTAATGAATGGATGGAGACGAGCGCGCCCGGCGTATTCGCCGCCGGCGACGTGCGTAGCGGCGCGGCGCGTCAGGTTGTCACCTCCGCCGGCGACGGTGCGGCTGCCGCCATCCGCGCGGACAAGTACATCGGCGAGAAATTCGGCGCTTGGGAGCCGCCGTCCTAATCGCAGTGTCTTGCGTAGCGGAATGACTTGTCTCTCGATGCTGCTTGACGGGGAGCGCAGCGCGATCTAATATTCTATTCCCCGCCAGACCCCCCGCCGTCCGAGAGCTTCGGGAGGCTGCGCGTCCTCGTGACGAGCACCCCGGAAAGGCTTGTTATGAGACGGCTGCCATTCGCGGCGGCAGGACTCGCCCTGGTCATGATTCTCGTTCCCGGCGTCAGCGGTCCCCGCCTCGACGGGGCCGTCGCCGAGCCGGCGCAAGCTCAGGACGGTATCACGGCGGAGAGCATGGGCGCGCGCATCGCGCAGATTGAAGGCGCCAGACATGCCCTCGGCACCGATGCTGAGAGAACGAAGCTGAGCGAGGACGCAGCGTACGTTCAGAGCCAGATGAGCGCGCTCGGACTCAACGTGCAGGAAGACCCGGTCACGTACTCCGGCGAGACGTTCCCGAACGTCATCGGCACTCTTCCCGGCACTGCTTGTCCGGAAGCATCGATCATTGTCGGCGCGCACTACGATGCCGGCGAGGGCGCAACAGGTGCGGACGACAACGCCAGCGGCGTTGCAGCCGTGCTCGAAATAGCCCGTCTTCTCAGTACCCAGTCCTTCCAGCCGTCCATCCAGTTCGTCGGCTTTTCCTTCGAAGAGGACGGGCTCATAGGGAGCAAGCAAATGGCTCACGAGGCAGGGACTGCACACGCGAAAATAGCTGGTGTTGTTGTGCTGGACATGATCGCGTACACATGTGACGAGCCGGGATGCCAGACCTACCCGTCCGGTTATTCGGGCCCCGATGTGGGCAACTTTGTCTCAGTTACCGGCAACACCGTCTCTGCACCACTCCTCCAGACCTTCATGCAGGCTTCAGCTTCGGCCGTGCCCTCCCTTCCGGTATCCTCGTTGGAGGTGCCGGGAAACGGCGATCATGATACCAGAGGGAGCGATCATTCTCCTTTTTGGGACTGGGGATACCAGGCCCTTGCAGTCGACGACACCGCGGATTTCCGTAACCCGAACTACCACACGCCCGCGGACACATTGAGCACTCTCAATTTGAGCTTTGCGGCCGACGTGACCAACGCCACCCTGGCCGCCGTGGTCGCAGCCGCCACCGCCGATAGCGATGCCGACGGTCGTGCCGATGCCTGCGGGGAGCCTGCTGGGCCTGTCGGCGGTGTGGCGGACCTTCCAGACTCCGTCGGAGCGCCGACGGAGAAAGCTGGCGTATCGTCGGAAGCGTCAGGCCGGACAGAGGGCGAAGCTGTCGTCGGTGGGCTCGCCGCTGGCATCGCGCTCATGCTCGCGACAGGCGCGTGGTACGCTGGAAGGCGCCGACTCCGTTAGCGCGTGCGTCGGCAGGCGCATACTGCTCTCGGCTCTGCCAGCTTCCTTGCCATTAAGTGCCCAAGACGCGGGTCGTCATGACCGCCGGCGGCGCGCCCGCTCTTTTGACGCGCCAAGAGCGCGCCGCCTATACTTGGGCCGGACCCCACCTTGTACCATGCGGGAGTGGATGGGTCCCGGTGGGTCTCGCGGTCTTCAAAATCGTTGCGGGGCGGCCTGCGTCGTCCCGGGTGGGTTCGACTCCCACCCACTCCCGCCAGATTCCAGCTCGAACCTAGCAGTAACGTTCTGTTGGAGACTTTTTTGCCTCTCGCCCCTCATCGCAACTATTGCCAGAATCGTTGCGGCACGAGCTCATAGGCATAAGCAGTCGACTGGCGCCCAACCTTACAAACGAAAACCGAATCTAGCAAAGGCAAGGTTCTGCGGACTCCGTCATCCTCTTATTGCTAAACCCCATTAGCAATTGGTCACAAAACGGTCACAGGAAATCTTTCTGAACGCCGACGGCACGGGGCAGGTCAACTTGACCAACAACCCGGCCAGCGACGGCCTCCCCACCTGGTCCCCCGACGGCAGCCGCATCGCCTTCGTCTCCGACCGCGACGGCAACGACGAGATCTACGTGATGAACGCCGACGGCACCGGGCCGGTGAACCTGATCAACAACCCGACCAGCGACGGCACCCCCGCCTGGTCGCGGGCGCCCTAGGGATGGGCCACCTCCGGGCCCCTGCTCCCCGCCCTCCAGAGCCCTCCCACAGATTCGAAGGCGCCTTCGGGGCGGTCTCTCCTTTCTTGACTCTCCGGCCTGAGCACCGGACTCGAAGTCCTTGAGTCCGCTGTTCGAATGCCTTCGGCCTTCTGAGGGTCCACTCACAGGTACGGTTGCGGCCCCCCAAGCGTTCTCCGCTTCGCCAGCCTCTCTCGGGTGAGCACCATAGAGTCCGGGATTCGCATCGAATCACGGCTGTCCGGGGCCCTTGAGGAGATACGACAACTGCCCTCCGGGCGGCGTCTTCTTCGCTGGCCACCCCACCCGAGCCCGGACTCGAATTCACTATGACGGGCCGAGATTGGTCCGCTCGACGTCCGGCAGCTCGATTCGCTGCGCGCCCGTATTCTTGTCTTCCGGGTTGTTGGTCACGACGGCGCGCGAGCAAAGGTTGATGCCGATGAAGTCGAGCGACACCTTGATGACGGGTCGCCGAGCGCTCCCAGAAACGCAGGGAGTTCAATAGGCTATCGGTCGTCTCTCTCCACGCCCGCACCGCCTTTCCCCAAGAAAGTAAATTGTTACGGGTGAAACGCTTGACATAGCGGAAAACCGTACTATACTTAGCTTCACCTCTAAGCAGAAAGACTTAGAGGGTCTAGGCATAAATACTTAGAAGGGTCTAGGCATAAATGCCTAGAGAGGGCGGCTCTTAGATTTATCGACAGGCCAGAGCTGGAGAGAGACAGTCGGCGTCCCCGCTCTGTCATTGGTGACCATCATCCCCGTCAGCGGAGCAAAGGTAAGGGAATTGAAGAGACGCTCGTTGGCAATATGGCCAAGCGGTGGTGGTGCGTTCGTCGTTGTGGCAAGTAGTCAGGTTCGTCCTCGTGGGAGCATCCCCGGTCGCGGCCCTGTTCACGACGCTCTCTGCTATTTCCAAATCGCCCAGAGGCCCGCCTACTCGACGATCGTCCGGGATGCTTACACCTTTCCCGACATCTGCGGTCAGATACTGCACGAGGTGATGAGCGTATGCAGGATCTGACCGCCGCTAGTATGACGACCTCGACTCCGACGGCCATCGTGGCGAAGCCATTGGTGACAGGGCCGACATCGCCCGCTCATGCAGCCTCTGATCGGCAGACCATCGAAATCGATGGGACGGACTTGGGGTCTGCCTCGAAAGAGGAGCAGGCGGTGTTAGACGTAGAACTTATCAGACGAGATTTCCCCATCCTGCAACGGATGATCCACAACAAGCCGCTGGTCTACCTCGACAATGCGGCTACCAGCCAGAAGCCACTAGCCGTCACTGATGCCCTAGTCGAGTACTACCACGGGCACAACGCCAACGTCCATCGCAGCATCCATACCCTCGGTGACGAGGCGACGACGCTTTACGAGGAGGCCCGGGAGAAGACGCGGCGATTCATCAACGCGCCGACGGCGCAAAGCATCATCTTCCTACGCAATGCGACAGAGGCGATCAACCTCGTGGCGTATGCCTGGGGTTCGCAACACGTGAAAGAGGGCGATGAGATCGTCCTCAGCGTTATGGAGCACCATAGCAACCTGATCCCCTGGCAGATGCTGGCGCAGGCGACGGGCGTCACGCTTCGCTTTATAGACATCGACGACGAGGGCCTGCTAAGGCGGGACGATATTGAGCGGCTCATCGGCGAGAAAACGAAGCTTGTGGCGCTGACGCAAATGTCGAACGTGCTCGGCACCATCAACCCGATTCGGGAGATCGGGGAGGTGGCTCACGCTTACGGCGCGCTCATGCTCGTCGATGGGGCGCAGAGTGTTCCCCACATGCCAGTCGACGTACAAGAGCTCGACTGCGACTTTCTCGCTTTCTCCAGCCACAAGATGTTGGGCCCGATGGGCATCGGCATACTCTACGCGCGACCCGCCGTCCTAGAGAACATGGGACCGTTCCTAGGAGGCGGGCACATGATCTCGCACGTCGAGCTCCGAGAGGCGACCTACAATGTCGCTCCCTGGCGGTGGGAAGCAGGCACGCCTGATATTGGCGGAGTCGTCGCCTTCGGTGTCGCCATCGATTATCTGGAGGGGCTGGGCATGGAGGCGGTCCGGCAGCACGATATCGAGCTTCTGGACTATGCCATTCGGACACTTGAGAAGATACCGGGTGTTACCCTCTATGGCCCTCGCGACGCTTCCAAGCGCGGCGGCGCTCTCGCCTTCAACTATGAGAACATTCACTCGCATGACGTCGCCACCGTCCTTGACTACCAGGGTATTGCTGTAAGGGCAGGCCATCACTGCGCTCAGCCGCTGCTGAAGCGGCTGGGTGTCGAGGCGACTGCGCGCGCCAGCTTCTACGTCTACAACCGTCGCCAGGAAATCGATGCGCTGGCGGACGGAATACGAGAGCTAGAAGGGTTCTTCGGAGACAGCCTATGCGGGCTGCCTAAACCGGCGCCACCCAATTCCGGCGGTCTGCTGATCATTGACCCTTCGTCGAGAACGCCCGTGTCTCCATCAACCAGTGACCGCGTAGGTCGGAGCTGGCGAACGTAATTTGCTGACGCCCGGCGCGTAAGCTCCATCTATTGGAGGGGACTTGAATAAGAGCAAAGCGAATATGATAACAACCAAGTCGATAGACTAGGTCTTCTCCCGACCCGAAGGCCAGAGAACATGAGACTTTCTACCAGGGGCAGATACGGAACAAGAGCGATGTTGGACGTTGCTCTGCACGCCGACGAGGGCCTCGTTCACCTCAACGACATCGCCGAACGGCAGGAAATATCCAAGAAGTACCTTGAACACCTGACTGCGCGTCTGGAGGCGCAGGGCCTGTTAAGGGCAGTTCGCGGCACCGGCGGTGGAGTCGGACTTACTAAGGCGGCAGCCGAAATCACCATCCTCGACATCTTGAATATCTTGGAGGGCCCACTCACGCCCGTTGAGTGCGTCGACCGTCCGGCGGTGTGCCCCCGCTGTGCCACCTGCGGCACACGCGACCTGTGGGCAGAGCTGGGAGGAATAATGACGGGATTCCTCGGGTCGGTCACGTTAGAAGAACTCTGCGAGCGTCAGAGACAGAAGTACAGGTCGCCCTTCTTGTCTACCCAATTTGATGGCGGGCATCTGAGATAGGGGGTAGATGTGAACGTTAATGTCCAGATACCACCGCTGCGGTCTCTGAGGGGCGCCCTCCAGGGGCCCCCGGCGACCGGCAGGAAGATGGAAGAAGTCGTAGGATTGGAGCCCGTCGCGGCCATTCACTTTAGGGGGACGTAAGATGGGGGCGCAGCCGAAGACACTCGAGGGGGCATGGACGCCGCAGGTACCGGGACACACCCCTTCCTCGACAGACCTGGTGGGAAATGATTTCTCGCTCTGTTACCAGTGTGGCCTCTGCACCGGTAGCTGCCGCACCGCCTATGCGATGAAGTATACACCCCGGCAGGTCATGAACCTGCTCCAGTTAGGGCTTGTGAAGGAAGCGGTGGCGAGTGGTGCGGGTCTGCTCTGCACCGCCTGCTACTCCTGCACGTTTCGCTGCCCGCGGGGTGTGGCGGTGACTGACATGATGGGCGTCATCCAGCGGCTCAGCTTGGCCGAAAAGCACGCGGACCCCCATATCAGACGCTGGTACCAAGCCTTCATGGACACGATTGAGCGTCAGGGCCGCTTCCACGAGGCGGAATTCCTGGTCCGCTACTATGCCGCTAACCCATTGCGTTTGCGTGAACAGGTGGGCGTGGGCCTAACGCTCCTGCGCAAAGGCAAGATCACACTGAGACCACCAAAAATGCGAAGCCAGAAAGCCATAGCAGCCATGTTCCGCAAAGCTGCAGAGATCGAGGGCAGGCCATGAAGTACGCTTACTATCCCGGCTGTTCCGCAAGCGGCACCTCGAAGGAGTGCGAGGAATCCCTCCAGGCTACGATGCGGCACTTGGGAGTGGAATTGACCGAGTTGGAGGACTGGAATTGCTGCGGGGCGGCTATGGCCAACGGAGTCAGCTATCTGCTCTCTCTGGCTCTCCCCGCTCGTAACCTGGCACTCGCAGAGCGGGCGGAAAGTGACCTTGTGACGGGCTGTAGCCGGTGCTACATGAACCTGATCCGGGCAATTCACTACACCGAGAATAACGTCAGCGTGCGCGAGAAGGTGAACGTCCTGCTGGCCGAGACAGGGGTCCAGTACTCAGGGAAGGCCCGACTGCGCCACGTCCTGGACGTCATCATCAACGACGTCAGCTTGGACGCGGTGTCGGAGAAGGTCAGGAGGCCTCTCGGCGGGCTGCGGGTGGCTCCCTACTACGGCTGCTGCCAGGGCATGTGGACGTATGCCCAGTTTGACTCGGTCGAGGACCCGCACTGCTTCGATGAACTGTTGAGGACCCTTGGGGCTCAGATTGTGGACTACCCGCTCAAGACGGCATGCTGCGGTGGCACCCTTTCCATGTCCAAGCGCAGTATAGGCGCCAAGCTCATCGGGGACCTGCTCACTGCAGCAGGCGATGCCGACTGCATCGTCACCGCCTGCCCTCTCTGCATGTTCAACCTCAACAGCTTCCAGAAGGAGGCAGGACGGGCCAGGGGTACGCACTTCGAGATCCCGATCCTCTTCCTTACTCAGATAATGGGCCTGGCTTTTGGCTTGCCGGAAAAGGCGCTGGGGCTTCAGCGAAACACTGTGCCCGTTGACAGCCTCTACAGAAAGATGGCGGTCGGCGCTACCGTCGCGAGCGGCGCCGGCAGTGCCTCCGGACCGGGGTAGGAGGGTAGCCGATGGCAGAAGACAAGAACGGCGTCAAGATAGGTGTTTACATTTGCCATTGCGGCAGCAACATCGCTGGCACAGTCGATGTTGAGCAAGTGACGGCTTTCGCGCAGGAGCGGGGCTCAGTCGCGGTAGCTCGCAACTATAAGTTCATGTGCTCCGAGCCGGGCCAGGCCCTCATCAAACAAGACATCGAGGGACTCGGCCTCAACCGTGTCGTGGTGGCGGCCTGCTCGCCGCGCATGCACGAGCCAACCTTCCGCCGCGTCGTTGAAGACGGCGGGCTGAACCCGTATCAGCTTCACATCTGTAACATCCGCGAGCAATGCTCGTGGGTGCACAAGGACGGCGCGACCGACAAGGCGGAGGCTTTGATCAGTGCCGCCATCTCGCGCGCTTACTACCTGGAACCTCTGGAGAGTCGAGAGGTGGCGGTCGAGCCTGCCGTCCTCGTGGTCGGTGGGGGTATCGCCGGGATTCAGGCCGCCCTGAAGGTAGCCGATGCGGGCCGCAAAGTATACCTGGTAGAGCGAGAACCGTCCATTGGTGGGCACATGACCCAGATAGACAAGACCTTCCCTACCCTGGACTGCTCGGCCTGCATTTTGACGCCCAGGATGGCGGCGGTGAAGTCCCACCCCAACATTGAGCTAATGACCTACAGCGAGGTGGTGGATGTCCAGGGCTATGTTGGCAACTTCAAAGCTACCATCCGCAGAAAGCCTCGCTACGTGGACGAGAGCCTGTGCACGGGCTGTGGTATCTGCCAGGAGAAGTGTCCCTGGAAGGCGGAGAGCGAGTTCGACTGTGGCCTGGGACAGCGGAAGGCTATTTACACGCCGTTCCCCCAGGCCGTCCCCAACGTCCCTGTAATCGACCCGGAGCACTGCGTCTACATCCTCAAAGACGGCAAGTGCGGGGCCTGCCTGAAGTTCTGCGAGCGAGGGGCAATCGACTTCAACCAGACGGAGCAGATTGTAGACGTCGATGTAGGCGCCATCATCGTGGCCACCGGCTACGACCTGATGGACCCGTCGGAGATTGGTCGGCTCGGCTACGGCAGATTCCCCAACGTGATCACCAGCCTGCAGTTCGAGCGTCTCTGCAATGCCACCGGCCCCACGGGCGGCCACATCGTCATCAACGGCCAGGAGCCGAAGAGTGTAGGCATTGTCCACTGCGTCGGTAGCCGCGACCGGAAATACCACTCGTATTGCTCTCGCGTTTGCTGCATGTATGCCCTCAAGTTCGCTCATCTGATCAAGGAGAAGATCGAGGACGCCAACGTTTACCAGTTCTACATAGACATGCGCTGCTACGGCAAGGGATTCGAGGAGTTCTTCCAGCGAGAGGGCGGCGAGGGCGTGACGTTCATCCGGGGCAAGCCGGCCCAGGTCACGAATTTCGCCCTCAGCGAGGAGGAACAGGGGAAGCTCGTCGTGGTGTGCGAGAACACGCTGGTGGGCCGCCAACTGCGAGTCCCCGTAGACATGGTGATTCTCTGCCCGGCAATGGAGGCACGGTCCGACGCCCGAGATGTGGCGCGGCTCTTCAACCTCACTCAGAGCGCCGACGGTTTCCTCCAGGAGAAACACGCCAAGCTGGAGCCGGTCGCGACCGCCAACGACGGCGTCTTCGTCATCGGATGTGCCCAGGGTCCGAAGGACATCCCGGACACTGTCGCGCAGGCCCTGGCTGGGGCGGCGGAGACCCTGGCCCTCATAGACAGAGGGAGCGTGGAGCTGCAGGCGGCCACGGCCACCGTAGATGAGACGCTATGTCAGGGGTGCGGACGATGCGAAGAGATCTGTGTGTTCCATGCCCCCACCCTGAGCAGCAACGGGACGATGATACCGGTGTCTTCAATTAACGAGGCCCTGTGCAAAGGCTGTGGAGTGTGTGCCGTCACGTGTCCCACGGGAGCCATCTCCATCAGGCACTTCACTCGTCAGCAAATACTAGCCGAGCTTGAGGCGTTATCGGGAGTACCAGTGTGAATGGATTCGAACCGAAAATCGTTGCCTTTACCTGCAACTGGTGTTCATATGCAGCGGCTGATCTAGCCGGGACAAGTCGCATCCACTATCCGTCAAACGTGCGGATCATCAGGGTGATGTGCAGCGGGATGATAGACCCCATCTACGTCTTAAAAGCCTTTGAGGGGGGATTTGACGGGGTCCTGCTTGCCGGCTGCCACATCGGAGATTGCCACTACATCTCGGGAAACAAGAGGGCGGAAGAGAGGACGGCGAAATTGAGGAGGATGCTTCACACGCTGGGCCTGGAGGATGAGCGCCTGAAGCTGGAGTGGATCTCCGCTGCCGAGGGAGGCGGGTTCGCTGAAACGATCAAGGGCTACGTCGATCAGTTGAAGCAGCTGGGCCCCTCGCCGTTCAGAAAGGAGGCCATAGCTTGACGCTGGAGCAAGTTGTTAGGGAGACCAGGGCACACCCTCGCCTGGAGCAAATCATCAATGAGACCAAGGCATACTATTGCCTGGAGTGCGGCAAGTGCTCGGGCTCGTGCCCGGTTTCAAGGCATAACCCGGCCTACTCCCCGCGAGTGATGGTCGAGAAAGCTCTACTTGGCCTCGAGGATGACCTGGTTTACGCTCGCGAGCTCTTCTCCTGCCTGACCTGCTACGCTTGTAGTTCTAAATGCCCCTCAGATGTCGACTATCCCCTCTTCATTCAGAAGACCAGGGCCTTGGCGTCAAATCGTGGTCAGCATGGAGCCTGCGCCCACTCCGGCACACTGCAATCTCTGAGCCGGCTGATGGCGAATTCGTCCATCGCGCAGCGACGGCTGGAGTGGCTATCCGACGGGACTCGAGTCTCTGCCGAAGGCGACGTCCTGTTCTTTGTCGGGTGTGCCCCCTACTTTGAGCCCGTCTTTGAAGATCTTGACGTCGAGTCCCTGCAACCGGCGAAAGGCAGTCTTAGGCTTCTCAATTCGCTGGGAATAGAGCCCGTCGTGCGTGAAGATGAGAAGTGCTGTGGCCACGACCTGCTCTGGACGGGAGACGTGGACGGCTTCAAGGCGCTGGCGGAGCAGAACGCCGCGATGATCAAGAAGGCGGGTGTGAAGAAGATCGTCTTCTCCTGCGCTGAGTGCTACCGGACCTTCAAAGAAGACTACCCGAAGTATGTGGAACTAGACTGCGAGCTTCAGCACATCAGCGAACTTCTGGCCGACAGGATAGACAAGGACGGGCTCGGTCTCAAAGAGGTCAAGCGGAAGGTCACATACCACGACCCCTGTCGGCTGGGCAGACATCTGGGTGTCTATGAGGCGCCCAGGGACGTGCTGAAGGCTATCCCCGGGATAGAACTGGTCGAGATGGGCCGGAACAGAGAGGAGTCGCTCTGCTGCGGTACCAGTGCCTTCACGAACTGCGACTCATACTCGAAACAGATACGCGTTGAGCGGTTGCTTGAGGCGAAATCCACCGGCGCCGAGGTCCTCATAACTTCTTGCCCGAAATGCCAGATTCACTTCAAGTGCGCGATGGTAAGCAAGGGGAAAGCAAAGGGACCCGACGTGGAGATTCCCGTTATGGATCTGGCGGAATTCGTTGCTAGTGCCTTAGGGGTAGAAGATGAGCGAGAACAATAACTCAGTGCTGGTAGTCGGCGGGGGCATTGCCGGCATCCAAGCGTCCATCGACCTTGCCAACATGGGCTTCCAAGTCTATCTGGTGGAGCAGTCTCCCTCAATCGGCGGGAGAATGGCTCAGTTGGACAAGACCTTCCCCACCAACGACTGCGCCATGTGCATCCTCGCCCCCAAGATGATCGAGTGCTACCGCCACGAGAACGTCAAGGTGCTGAGCTACTCCGAGGTCGCGGCGGTGGAGGGAGAGCTCGGGAAGTTCCAGGCCAGGATCCTGATGAAGCCCCGCTACATCGATGAGACCAAATGCACCGGCTGTGGGGAGTGTGCAGAGCAATGCCCGGTCGAGATCCTCAGCGAGTTCAACCAGGGCATGGGCAAGAGAAAGGCCATCTACAAGCCTTTCGCCCAGGCGATCCCCAACCTCTACGTCATCGATAGAAAAGGCATCTCCCCCTGCAGAGATGGTTGCCCCGCCGGCACGAGAGTCCAGGGCTACGTTGCCCTGACCTCCAAGGGGAAGTTCCCAGAGGCCCTGGATGTCGTGCGCGAAACGCTCCCCTTCCCAGCAATATGCGGCAGGGCCTGCCACCACCCTTGCGAAGATCAGTGCAACCGCCGGGACGTGGATGAGCCCGTTTCCATCCGAGCGCTGAAGAGGTTCATCTCAGACTGGGCGAGGGAAAACGGCGAGGCGCCTCCACAGGTCCTAAAGCCCACGCGCGAGGAGAAGGTGGCAGTTGTTGGAGCAGGGCCCTCAGGCCTCACCTGCGCTCTGAGACTGTTGGAGATGGGCTACCCGGTCACCGTCTTCGAGGCGTCGGGGAAGGCCGGTGGCATGGTCACGGGCTGCATCCCCGACTATCGCATCCCCACAGAGATTGCCAGCTACGACGTGGACCGTGTGCTGGCGAGCGGCGTGCAAGTGAAGACAAACACGAGAGTTGGCAAGGACATCACCTTCGATCAACTCAAGAGAGACTACAAGGCGGTCTTCGTAGCCGTAGGTTGCCAGGACGCAGCGCGGCTCCCGGTGGAGGGCGCGGAGGCCAAAGGCGTGCTCTACGGCCTCCCCTTCTTGCAGGAAGCGAAGGCGAGCGGGAAGGTGGAAGGCTTCGGGCAGAGGGCGATAGTGATCGGCGGCGGGAACGTCGGCATAGACTGTGCCAGGATCGCCCTGAGGCTGGGGGCGAAGGAGGTCCACCTTGTCTGCCTTGAGACGAGGGACCTCACCTCGAGGGACAGGATGCCCGCCCATAGCTGGGAGATCGAGGAGGCGGAGGAAGAGGGCGTCATCATCCATGGTTCACTGGGCCCGAAGATGGTGCAGAGCGAGAATGGGCGGATGACAGGGCTGGAAACAGTTCTCTGCACCTCGGTTTACGACGAGGGTGGCAGGTTCGCCCCCAAGTTCTCAGAGAGTTCCGGGCCATCCCTAGCCGGGGACACGCTGATCATCGCCATTGGCCAAAGGTCAGACCTGTCAGGATTCGAAGGTCTGGAGAAGACTGCCCGGGGGACAATCGGAGCGGATGAAGTTACGCTGGAGACGAACCTTCCCGGGGTCTTCGCCGGCGGTGACATCGTCAGGGGCCCGGCATCGATTATAGAGGCTGTCGCTCAAGGTAACGAGGCAGCCATATCCATAGACAGGTTCATAAACGGCGTTGACCTCCGGGAGGGGAGGGAGAAAGAGGCTGAGGCTCCGGTGCCTCTCCCAGAGAGGGGGATCGAGCGGCGGGAGAGGATCGAGCTACGGCTCAGAGCCCCTGAAGAGAGGGTGAGGGACTTTCAAGAGATAGAGCTCGCTCTCACCACGGAGGCGGCCATCGAGGAAGCGAACCGTTGTCTAAACTGCGCCGTCTGCTCCGACTGCAGGCTGTGTGAGAAGACCTGCCAGGCCAAGGCCATACGCTATGACCAGGAAGAGCGGTACTTGGACGTCAACGTTGGCGCCGTTATCCTGGCCACCGGCTTAGACCTCTACGACGTTTCTAGGCTCGGCGAGTACGGCTATGGAAGGATAGAGAACGTAATCACCGCCATGGAATATGAGAGGCTGACCTCGGCCTCTGGCCCTACGGCTGGCGAGCTCGTGCGCCCCTCTGACGGCAAACTGGCCAAGAACATAGCATTCATCCAGTGCGTCGGCTCCCGAGATTTCAGGCACAAGGCCTACTGCTCGAGCGTGTGCTGCATGCATGCGACCAAGGAGGCCATACTGGCGTACGAACACCACCCCGGGACGAAGTCCACCATCTTCTATATGGACCTCAGGGCAGTGGGCAAGCGATTTCAGGAGTACATCGCCCGCGCCAGAGATGAGTATAACGTCACATATGTCAGAGGCCGGCCCGCAAGGATCGACGTTGCCGAGAACGGGGACCCGGTCATCTGGTACGAGGATACCACCACGCGTGAAACGAAGACCTTCGAGACCGATCTGGTCATCCTCTCCCAAGCGTTGGTGCCTTCTGTAAGCGTCCGGGAGTTGGCGGCCAGGCTGGGCGTAACCTTAGATGAATACGGCTTCGTGGGAATCCCTGACCGCCTGTCCCGCCCGCTGGACACCAGCAGGGCCGGAATCTTCGCCTGCGGCTATGCTCACAGCCCTCGGGATATCCCGGACTCGGTGGTTCAAGCATCCGGGTCAGCGGCTCGAGCGGCTGAAGTTCTAGCAGGGGGTGCTGAGCATGCCTGATACCCGGATTGGCGTCTTTGTCTGTCACTGTGGCAGGAACATCGGCGGCTATGTCGACGTGCCCCAAGTGGTGGAGTACGCGAAGAGTCTGCCCAATGTAGCGCATGCCGAGCACAACCTCTACACCTGTTCAGAAGAAGGCATCTCGTCCATAAAGAAGAAGATTCAAGAAAACGACCTGAACCGCGTAATAGTGGCATCTTGTACTCCCAGAACCCACGAGGCACTGTTTAGGTCTGCCTGCCGGGAAGCGGGCCTGAACAAGTATCTCTTCGAGTTCGTCAATATAAGGGACCAGTGCTCTTGGGTGCACATGACCCTCCCCAAGGAAGCCACCGAAAAGGCCAAGGACCTCGTCAGAATGGGGGTGGCGAAGGCCAGACTCTTGAAGCCGCTGGAAGAGATCGAGATTGAAGTCACTCCGGCTTCTATAGTAATCGGGTCCGGCGCGGCCGGAATGACCGCAGCCCTGAACTTGGCCAATCAGGGTTTTGAGGTCCACCTGGTAGAAAAGCAGGCACAGCTCGGTGGCCTGCTACTTGATGTCCGCAGGCTCTTCGCAACCAACAAAGAGGCCAGAGAACTGATCGTGCCCCTCATTGACCAGGTGAGGAACCATGAGCGCATAACGACTCATCTCTCCACAGAGGTCAAGGAGGTAAAAGGCTTTATAGGCAATTTCGACGTCATCTTGGAGCAAGGCGAGGAGGAGAGCAAGCTCAGAGTCGGCACCATCATAGTCGCTGTGGGCGCCGAGGAGCTCAAACCGGCAGGTCAGTACGGCTACGGAGAGACGGCCGGCGTGCTCACTCAGCTGGAGCTGGAAGAACGACTGAAACAGCATACAGTAGAGGCCAAGAACGTCGTCATGATCAACTGCGTTGGCGCTCGCGTCCCCGAAAGGCCCTACTGTGGCAGGTTCTGCTGTCTGACGGCGATCAAGAATGCTGTGCTGATCAAGGAGAATGATCCCCAGGCGAACGTCTGGATCCTCCACCGCGATATCATGGCCTATGGGGTGGAGTTCGAGGACTACTATCGAAAGGCGATGGAGCTGGGTGTCAGGTTCATGAGGTACAGCCTGGAGAGCCCCCCCGAGGTTGTTGCGAACGGCGGGGTCAAGGGCGTCAGGGTCTACCACCAGTTGATGGGCAAAGAGGTGGAGCTTCCTGCTGACATGGTTGTGCTGACCACACCCCTTGTTCCGCGGAGCGACAACGCGGGGATCTCCAGGATGCTCAAGGTTCCCCTCAGTTCGGAAGGCTTCTTCCTGGAGGCCCACCTGAAACTGCAACCCGTGGAATTTGCCACGGATGGCATCTACATATGTGGCTCGGCCAGATGGCCAGTCGAAGCGTCTGAAGCCGTGTTCCAGGCTTACGCCGCCGCCGGCAAAGCAGTAGTGCCCATGAGAAGAGGGCATGTAAGTCCTGAAGCCATTACTTCTTCCGTCAATGAGGACCTCTGTGGAGGCTGCGGCATCTGTGCCGTTCTTTGCCCTTATGGGGCCATGCAGATGATCGGTGAGAACGGCAAAGCGTTTGCCCGCACCATAGAGGCGTTGTGCAAAGGATGCGGCACCTGCGGGGCTGCCTGCCCATCCGGGGCGATTACAATGAACCATTTCGAAGACCAGGAGATCCTGGCGCAGATAGAGGCCCTGACGGAAGCGTAGCGAAGCATATGAGAAGAGGATCTGACAATGGACAGAAACGGGTTTGAGCCCCTGATACTTGGCTTTGCCTGTAACTGGTGCACCTATGCGGGTGCAGACCTTGCAGGCACTTCTAGAATCCAGTATCCACCCAATCTGAGGATGATAAGGGTGATGTGCAGTGGCAGGGTCGATCCGACCTTCATTCTGAAGGCCTTCTCTAGGGGTGTGGATGGTGTGCTGATCGGGGGTTGCCACCCGGGTGATTGCCACTATATGGAAGGAAACTACAAGGCACAAAGAAGGATTCACATGCTGAGAAAGATGCTCAGCGATTTCGGGATCGAGCCCGAGAGGCTGAGACTGGAATGGGTTTCGGCATCTGAAGGGGCCAGGTTTGCCGAGGTCGTGGCAGACTTCACGAAGACCATAAAGGAACTGGGCCCGCTAAAGAAGGATGCGAAAACAGCAGTGAGCGAGCAGCGTTAGCCAAGCCTGGGGGTTGTCATGGGTCAGAAGCCGAAACTAGCTCTGTACTGGGCCGCTAGCTGTGGCGGCTGCGAGATCGCGGTCGTCGAGCTGTACGCTAAGATCCTGGACGTAGCCGAGGCCTTCGACATCGTCCTCTGGCCTTGCATCATGGACTTCAAGTACAAGGACGTGGAGGCGATGCCGGACAAGAGCATCGACCTCTGCCTGTTCAACGGGGCGATCAGGAACTCTGAGCAGGAGCACTTGGCGCACATGCTAAGAGAGAAGTCGAAGGCGCTAGTCGCTTTCGGCGCCTGCGCCTACACGGGCGGCATCCCGGGCCTGGCCAATGTCGCCAACCGGGAGTCCATCTTCGACCTTGTCTACCGAGACACGGCGTCCACAGACAACGAAGACGGCGTCCGTCCCCAGCTCAGCTATCAGATGCCCGAGGGAGAGCTTACGCTGCCCGAGTTCTACGACACCGTCCGGACGCTGAACCAGGTGGTGCCTGTGGAGTACTTCGTGCCGGGCTGTCCGCCTGTGAAGGAGCAAATCTGGGCGGTGTTGCAAGCCGTGATGGCAGGCCAGTTGCCTCCTCCCGGCTCAGTCGTGGGAGCGTCCGAGAGGACAGTCTGCTACGACTGCGGTCGCATCAAGGAAGACAAGCGAATCAAGGGCTTCCACCGGCCGTATGAGATCGTGCCGGACCCGACGCGTTGCCTGCTGGAGCAAGGCATCGTCTGCGCCGGCCCGGCCACGCGGGGCGGCTGTGGCGCGCCCTGCACTTCGGTCAACATGCCGTGTCGGGGCTGCTACGGCCCCCCGCCGAATGTGATCGATCAGGGCGGGAAGCTTCTCAGCGCCCTGGCTTCTATCGTCGATACTCAGGATCCGGACGAGATCGAGCGGGTAGCGAGTACACTCCCTGATCTCCTAGGGGTCTGCTATCTCTTCGGCCTGCCGGCGTCAATGTTGCGACGGGTCCGTCAGACTGGGAGCCTTTCTTTTGACAGGGCGACGGCTGAATAAGCAAGAGCTCAGCGCGTTCTGTCGGTCATGACGCAAGGGGTACCATGAGCACTGATTCCGAACCCACCACAAGACGCATAGTCATCGAACCGATCACTCGCCTTGAAGGCCACGGCCGCATCGACATCTTCCTCGACAAGGAGGGGGATGTGGGAAACGCCTACTTTCAGGTACCTGAGTTGAGGGGATTCGAGAAGTTCTGCGAGGGCCGGCAGATCGAAGACCTGGCGATCATCACCTCGCGCATCTGCGGGGTATGCCCGGCGGCTCACCACATCGCCTCCACTAAGGCCCTGGATGCCGTCTTCAAGGTAGACCCCCCTCCGGCGGCCAAGAAGCTCCGAGAGCTCTTGTACAGCGCCTTCTTCGTGGCCGACCACGCCACGCACTTCTATGCTCTGAGCGGTCCCGACTTTGTGGTAGGTCCTGACGCCAGCCCCGCCGAGCGCAACATCGTCGGCGTGGTGCAAAAGGTGGGCCTGGAGATTGGAGGCGAGGTGCTGAAGCACCTCGAGCTCTGCCACGAAGTGGTGGCGATGATCGGGGGGAAGTACATTCACCCAGTCTGCGGCCTTCCCGGCGGAGTCAGCAAGCCCATCACTGAGGAGGAGCGGGCCAAGATCGAAGTGATCGCCCGCTCGGCGGTGGAATTCGGCAAGCTCTCTCTCAAGATCCTCGATGACGTGGTGCTGGCCAACAAGACCTACGTGGACATGATCCTATCCGATACCTTCACCCACAAGACCTACTACATGGGCCTGGTGGACGCCAACAACAAGGTGAACTTCTACGACGGCATGCTGCGGGTGGTGGACCCGGAGGGGAAGGAGTTCCTCAAGTTCGACCCGTCGGAGTATCTCGAGCACATAGCCGAGCACGTGGAACCGTGGACCTACCTCAAGTTCCCCTACTTGAAGAAGCTGGGCTGGCAGGGGCTCGTTGACGGGAAGGACAGTGGCGTCTACCGCGTAGCGCCATTGGCCCGTCTCAACGCCGCCGACGGGATGGCCACCCCCCTTGCCCAGGCCGAGTACGAGCGCATGTACGCGACCCTGGGGGGCAAGCCGGTGCACGCTACCTTGGCGATGCACTGGGCCCGCCTCGTCGAACTCGTCTACGCCGCCGAGCGCATGGTGGAACTGGCCACAGACCCGGAGATCACCAGCCCAGACGTTCGTACCATCCCTTCCGCCACGCCAGGCGAAGGCGTAGGCGTAGTCGAGGCGCCGCGCGGTGTCCTCATCCACCACTACCACGCCGACGAGAGAGGGGTCGCCCGCAAGGTCAACCTCATCGTTGGCACCGCTCACAACTACGGTGCCATCGCGATGTCGGTGAAGAAAGCCAGCCAGGGGCTGATCAAGAAGGGGACGGTGGTCACCGAGGGGCTCCTCAACCGCATCGAAATGGCGTTCCGCGCGTACGACCCCTGCTTCGGCTGCGCCACGCACGCATTGCCCGGCGAGATGCCCCTCATAGTGAACATCTACGACGCTCAGGGGAAGATAGTTCAGGAACTGCGGAGAGACTAGAACGAAAACTCTGATTCTGGGACTGGGCAACCCCATCCTCTCCGACGACGCCACCGGCCTCTCGGTGGCGCGGCGTGTTCATGAGTTGCTCGGCGATCCCAAGGCAGACCTGGTAGAGGCGGCTGTCGCAGGCCTCAAGACCATTCAGCTTCTGACTCACTACGACCGGAGCGTCATCATCGACAGCATCTGTGATGGGAGTGCAGTCGGTCAGGTACGCCGGCTGCGAGAAGGCGAGTTGGCCGGGAGTTCAACCTGGCTGAGCCACGGCGTTAACCTGCGATTGGCCTTGGAGTTGGCCCGCCAACTGTCCTTGCCGCTGCCGCAGGAGCTCCTCATATATGTGGTCGCTGTCAAAGACCCGTACACATTCGGCGAACAGTTCACACCGGAGGTGGAAAGGGCTCTGCCGGCCGCTGCCGCCAGGATCGCGGGTGAGCTTGCGGCCGTCAGCGTCCCCAGTGCTGACGGGAAGAGGTCGGCATAGTCCTGGCATCGCCCATGTCCGAGGCGCTTGGAGGGACACGGATACTGCCTCTCCGGGCGGTACTCTCTTCGCTAACCGCTCCAACGTGAGCACCGCAGTCATCGTTGAAGTAGCAGGCAAATTCACGTGTAGTTGCCGCGTCGAATCCGGTACTCCGGAGAGAATTCAGTCCGTCCAGACGGTCAAAACGGCGGAAATCGAATCTGCGGTCGGAGCTGAAGGCTCCGCGGCACAGGCTCTGACTTTTATTCCGGGAGTCGAGGGCTTGAGTCCCTCCACCGGTGTACGTGTGCCGCGCACCCCAAACTAAATGATAATCTTCTCAGCGTTTGCAAACATTTTGCAAACCAACTGGGCTGGCAGAGGCAATACCAGCGGGGATGAAATGGCAGGCAGGAGCCGCCGCTCAGATACGAAATGGGACAGGGTGGGGGCAAGAGACACAACATGACACGGCGGGAGCCGAACTTCAAAATCGCCGCGGGGCGGCCTGGGCCGTCCCGGGTGGGTTCGACTCCCACCCACTCCCGCCAAGTTCGAATCTAGCGAGGGCGCGGCCTTGAGGGTTTCCCGGCCCTTTCTTATTGTTAATCCTCATCAACAATTGGTCACAGAACGGTCACGGGAAATATTTCGCCGCTTCGGTCTGGCCCGCTCCCTGAACGTCGCCGCGCCCCGCTCGTTGTTGCCGGTCCCTGGATGAACTGTCCCCTGACGCCGAGAAACGCCCGCCGCTGACCGTCATCTTTGCTCGGCTCGCCCTCCCCCGTTGGCCGTGAGCCCGTTTTTTGCCTCCCAGCATCATCAGGGCCACCTCTCATCATTAGGGTGAGCAATTAGGACTTGTGTGCGGGCGCACTAATGTGCTACATTCAAGGTCTCCGCCATCGCTTGAGAGGAGCAACGACCACAAATCCGCCAGGAGGGCCGCATCATGGTACAAATGACTTCGACCATGGGACTTGCCCCACTTCGTTCTCGCGTCATCTCACGCCCCCAGCAATTCGACAAGCTCTTCGACGGTTTTCATCGCCTCAAGGCCATATCCTACGTCGTTTCGCCCGACTTGTTGCTTGCCTTCTTTGAAGAGCGAGGGTTCGATGAGGTTGAGATTGTCGTTGGCGAGAACCTGGCCGAGCAGTACCGACAGGTACTGTCGCAGAAGGGGCAGAAAGTCACGCAAGCCCTTGCAGAACTGATTGAGCAGGGCAAGCTCAAGATTCTTGTTCCGAAACATACCATCCACTCCAAGCTGTACATTCTCCAGCGCGACGACGGTCTGCGCAGGATAGTCCAGGGCAGTGCGAACCTGACCGAGACCGCCCGCCGGGGCGCAAGTCAGGTGAACTACGTGTGGTATGGCGACTTCAGCCAAGGCGACCCGTGGCTGGCCCAAGTGCTCGGCGACTACGAGATCCACCTCCAGGACTGCTCGCTCTTCATGGGCGACCTGGTGGAGCTGTTCCGCCGGCGACCTGATCAAGACCGAGGAGACCTGATCGACGCCTGGCTCAAGGGCCGGATCGCCGAGGACGACGAACTGGGCGAAAGCCGCTTCTTGCAGCAGTTGACCGTGCGCTCTCTGGAGAGCCTTGCTGAGCCGGGCGCGGAACCGATCTTCGCCATCGAACTCCCGGATGCACCGAAAGCGCGGCAGAGGTTGGAGACTCGGCTTGCGACGTTGAGCCCGGTAGTAGATGGCCGCCGGATGCAGCTCAGCGCCGCAAACGTTGTCCGATACGTTCAAGAGAGTCACAGCGTGCCCCTAATGCTGGTGGATCTGGCGAGCCGGAGAGTCACGATCGGGATCGATGGCACGGCGCTGATACGTTCCGAGCCACCCGCGGACGCAGAAAGCATCGACTGCGCTCTTCAACACATCGAGGACTATGTCAACACGGTAGACTGGGGCAGCGGCCAAGATCCCCTGTTCGCCAACGAGCACATAGCCGCCTTCGCGGCAGGCAAGACGTTCGCCGATTACGAAGGCGACGCCATGTTGCGCTCGGCCGTTGAGCGTCAGTTCGAGATCGTCGGCGAAGCGCTGGCACAACTCTCTCGCCTGGACGAGGCTACAGCGGCCCGGATCACCGAATACCGCCGCAAGTGGACGACCGCTTGGTATGGGACATCGTCGAGACGAGGCTTCCGGCGCTGCGCCGTGCGGTGGCCGCTCTGCTGGAGGAATGAGACTGGAGCAGAGCTGAGAGGAAGCTCGGCCGAACCTGCTGCATAAATGCTAAAGTTCTCAGCAATTGGTCACAAGTTGGTCACAAACTCTGCTGCTGGGGCTAGTAGCGGTTGGCAGGCATTGGCACCGCAGGGGTCGATCTCAGATACAAAACGGGTGTAAAATCAACGCTTGGGGACGCGCTGGCAGAGCTTAGTAGGGCTGGCGTCAAACTTCAAAATCGTTGCGGGGCGGCCTGCGCCGTCCCGGGTGGGTTCGACTCCCACCCACTCCCGCCAACAATGCACTTCCGTCTGCGCTCTTCCCTACAGCCCCTGACAAGCTTAGTCTTAAGCCCATGAAAGTCCTCGTATTCTACGGCGAAGACGAGTTCTCGCTACGGGAACAGCTTTCCGTCCTTAAATCGGAAATGGACAGCGAAGGCGTGCTTCCCGGCAACATCGTCACTCTGGATGGCCGCGCGCTGAAGCCTGGTGAACTGCTCTCCGTGTGCTCGACAATGCCCTTCCTCGGCGGGCGACGCCTCGTGGTCGTCGAAGGACTGTTGCGACGCTTCGAGAGCGCGCGGTCAACGGGAAAACGACGCGAGGAAGGGGGATCGAGGGAGGGCGCCGGCCCGTGGAAGGGGCTGCCGGCCGCGCTGCCGGAACTCCCCGACTCGACGACCCTCGTCTTCGCCGACGGCGAGCTGGGAGCGGGAAACGCTCTGTTGCGCCTGCTTGCGCCCATCGCCGAGACGCGCGAGTTCCCCTCGCTGCGGCAACGCGCCGTGCCGGACTGGATTCGAACGCGGACGGCTAAGCTCAAGTTGGACATCGCGCCGCGCGCCGTCTCGTTGCTTGCAGAGCTGGTGGGGAACGACCTGCGGACGCTATCGCAGGAGCTAGAGAAGCTGGGCGTCTACGTGCAGGGACGCCGAATCGAAGAGGAGGATGTGAGGGCGCTCGTAAGTGACGCCCGCGAGGCCAGCATCCTGGCAATGGTCGACGCCGTCGTCGAGGGGCGCACGAACGTCGCCTACCGGCTTCTCGCGGATCTGCGGGACGGAGGTTTCTCTTCGATGCGGCTCTTGACCATGATTACCCGCCAGTACCGTCACCTGGTCCTGGCGAAAGAGCTAATGCTCGCGCGCCTCTCGCCGGCGGAAATCGGCCAGCGACTTGAGATCAGGTCGAGCTTCGCGCTGGGCAAAGTCATGGAGCAGTCGCAGCGCTACTCCATGCCGCAGTTGGAGGCCGGCTTCGTTCGCCTGCTCGAGGCCGACGCCGCGATCAAGCGGGGCGTCTACGACGAGGATACCGCCATAGAGATGCTTCTCGAAGACCTCGCCGCGCTCAGCGGCCGGGCCGTCAGGACCGGCTAATACGCTCGCCCGATGCGGAAGAGCACCTTCCCCTGCACTTCAACGTTGTCTGCGTCCGTGTAGATTGGCTTCATCGCCTCGTTGGCCGGCTGCAGGCGGACTCGGCTCCCCTCGCGGTAGAACTTCTTGAGCGTCGTTTCCTGCTCTCGTTTCAGCCACGCCGCCACCATGTCGCCGTTGTCGGCGCTGGCAGCCTGCTGCATAATCACAATGTCCCCGTCGTCCACCAGCGCATCGATCATCGACTTGCCCTTCACCCGCAGGGCATAGATGTCCTCGCGACCGCCGGTCATCTCCTCCGTCACCTCGACGACGTCGCTGTAATCCGCGCTTCCCTCCGGCACCGGTATCGGCCGGCCCGCAGCGATCTGTCCCACAATGGGCACGGCTATCGTCCGCGAACGACGCCCGGAGCCGTCGAGCAGCTCTATGGCGCGAGAGACCTCCCTGTCGCGGTGGATGTGGCCCATGCGCTCCAGCGCCTTCAGATTGTAGTCGACGACCGATGTGGAGCTGATGTGGCACTCCTCCTGGATGTCGCGGATGCTCGGCGGATAGCCCTTCTCCCGGATAAACCGGCGAAGGAAGTCGAGAATTGCGCGCTGCTTCGCGGACAGGTCCTTCAAATTGCACCTCCAGCATCGTCGATTGTGGACGAACGCCTGTTCTGACGAGCAAATTAGCACGTTTGCTCGACCACTGTCAAGCCCCGCGTCTCGGAAAAGGCAGAAGATTGCCAACTGGGCCGAACGGACTCTAGAATACGAATAGGAAGACTTCCGCTAACGAAGGAGCGTTGAACTTGCCTGACGACACACAACCGCGCCGCGCGCTTGCCATCTCAGCCCACCCCGACGACACGGAGTTCGGCTGCTCGGGAACCGCTGCGCTCTGGACAAGAGAAGGCTGGGAATTCTACTACCTCATCCTGACCAATGGCGCCAAGGGCAGCGACGACCCGAACATGACGCCCCAGAAGCTGGCGCCGATCCGCAAGGAGGAGCAGCGGGCCGCGGCGAAGGTCGTGGGTGTGAAAGATGTCTTCTTCCTCGATCACGAAGACGGTGAGCTAACGTACAGCCGAGAGTTGCTCGGCGAAGTCGTCCGGCATATACGGATGCTGAAGCCCTATGCGGTCTTCACGAGCGACCCGGAATCGATAATCGTCCGCGACAGCTTCATCAACCACTCGGACCACCGCTGCGCCGGGCTGGTCGCTATCGATGCCGTCTATCCGGCGGCCCGCGACCGCTGGAACTTTCACGAACAGATCGAAGAGGGGCTGGAGCCGCATAAGGTCAGCGAGCTCTACGTGTGGTCGTTCGACAAGGCGAACTTCAGCGTCGATATAACCGACGTGATAGAGCTGAAGCTGCAGGCTCTCTCCCAGCACCGCAGCCAGTTTGGTGATAGCCCGGAGTTCCTCGACTACGTTCGGACCCGCTGGCGTGACGAAAAAGGACGCCACGTCGAAAGCTTCCGCCGCGTCGTCCTGATGCGCTGATTGCTCTCTGCTCAGCAGAGCAACTGGTTCAGAGTCTCCCGGACCTCGCGTATCTTGAAGGGCTTCGCCAGGCAGACGTTGGGGACCTTCTGGAGGAAATCGCGCGTCTCAGCGCTAACGGTGTCCCCCGTGATGAACACGGTGTTCTTCGCAAGCTCTGAGTCCATTTGCTTCACGCGCTGGTAGAGGGCCTGGCCGCCCATGCCTGGCATCTTGATGTCCGTAATCAGCAGGTCATAGCCATGCTTCGCCAGGTACGATAGCGCCTCCTCGCCGTTGCTGGCCGTATCGACGCGGTGGCCGTCGGTGGTAAGCACGTCGCGAAGCAGCGCCACAATGCTTTCCTCGTCGTCGACCACAAGAATCCGCCGGCTGATCTCCGCCGACGGAAGCTCCGGCTCGCATTCCGGCGTTGGTAGTTCCGGCCCCTCGACGATTGGCAGCTCCACGATGAAGGTCGCTCCCCGATTCGGCCGGCCTTCGACGCGAATGCGGCCGCCGTGCTCATCGATGATGCCGTAGGAGATCGTCAAACCCAGACCCGTCCCCTGCCCACCTTCCTTCGTAGTGAAGAACGGGTCGAAGACGCGGCGCAGGTTCTCCGCCGGGATTCCGACGCCGTCGTCCGTGAACGAGAGAAGGACGTAGCCCTTCTCGGCACGCGTCCGGATCTTCAGTTTCCCCTTGCCGTGCGCGCTCAGCATCGCGTGCTCCGCGTTGGTGATGACGTTGAAGAAGACCTGCTGGATCTGGTCCGGATCGGACATCGTCAGCGGCAGGTGCGGGTCGAGGTCAAGGTCGAGGTCGATGTTCTTGACGTGGAGGTCGTAGCTCCGCAACTCCAGCACGCGTTCGAGCAGCGTGTTCAGGTTCACCAGCCCCTTCTGTGCCTTCCGCCGTCGTGCGAAAGATAGCAGGTTCTGGACGATCTTGGCGGCGCGCTCGGCCTCGCTATAGATCGTCTCGACGTCGCGACGCGTCTGCTCGTCCAGATTGCGATTGAGCAGCAACTGGGCGAAGCCCGTGACGCCGGTCAGCGGGTTGTTCAACTCGTGCGCCACGCCGGAGACCAATTGGCCGACGCTGGCCATCTTCTCCGACTGGAGGAGCCTCTCTTGCATCAGGTGCTCTTCCGTCGCATCCCGCAGAACAATAACGACGCTCCCTTCGCCGGCGATGGTCGTCGCCGTGGCGGAGACGTGGCGCTGGCTGTCCTCGCTGAAGCTGAAATCCCGGTGCTGCGGCGCGCCCGGCTGGGCCAGCGCCTGCTGCGCCAGCGCATCCAACGGCGTGCCCGTGATAGACGCCTCTGTTCCGCTGGAGCGACCGATCAGGGCGGCGATGAGAGCGCCGGCTCGGAGATTCGACAGCACCGTCCTCATCTGTCTGTCGACGACAACGATGCCGTCCTGCAGGCCGTTCACGACCGATTGAGCCAGCTTTGTGTCAGCCAGGCTGGTCTCGTCAAATCGCTCGAGAAAAGCAGACGCCAGTTGCGCGGACGCGTAGATGATGGCGCTCTTCTCAGACGGAAAGGCGCCACTTGCGGCCGCGCTCACTCTGATGAGCCCGGCTGCCCGTCCGCTGACGATCAGAGGCGCGTCAATGGCCGAGAGCGCCGGTCCGGCCCAGATATCGCCTCTTACCGGCCCGTTCCCAAGGTGGAATACGTCCGGAGGCGTCGCTATGCAATTCTGATGCGCTCCGCCGGAGAAGCGCCGCAGTCCGTCCAGCACTCCATCCGCAAGCTCCTGCGCGAACGACGGCTGGAGAGGGCGGGAAGCAAACACGATCGACCGGTCCTCGCCCTCATGGCAGAGCACGGCCGCCGCCGCATCGAAATCAAGCAGCGGGCGCAGCGCTTCAAAGAGGAATCGCAACACCTCAGTCTGACTCAGAGATTGAGTTTCGGACGGCATCTTGCACCCAGGTTCCCCGATGATAAAGGCATAGTTAAGCTAGCATAAAGAACCTGCGGCGGCAATCGGGAATTGCGCGCTAATCATAAGCAAACGTCGAGTCGTGGGCGGCCGTTTCTGGCTTCAGGAACGCCTGAGAGATGCCTCTCTCGCCAGTCGGTGTTACGCCTTGCATGCCTCAGGAATAACGGCTGTCATAATAAGTGATTCTCCTCATATGACGAAATCCCGCTATCATCGATACTGATTCACGGATACCTGTGGCGGGGAATCCACCGATTCAACGAGACTTGGAGGTGCCCAGTGGCTTCCCAAGCCGACGCCGCCGCAGCTTCCGCGATCACGCCCCTGCCCGAACAGCCCCCACAGCCAGAACTGCGCGATCTCGTCCATGACTACATGCCGCTGGTCCGGCACGTGGTCAACCGTGTCGTCGTCGGTTCAAGCGGGTCATCTATTCTTCAGTACGAAGACATGGTGAGCTGCGGCGTCCAAGGCCTCATCGAAGCGTACCATTCCTTCGACGCCACGAAGGGCGCGAAATTCTCCACCTACGCGCTGCCGCGCATCCGGGGGTCGATCCTGGATGCCCTTCGAGCGGCTCATCCATTGCCTCGCTCTCTCCAGAAGTTCTCCTCGGAGATCGAGAGCGCCATGAGCTGTCTGCACAACGAGTTCGGTCGGGCGCCGACGCGGGCGGAGGTGGCGGAACGAATGGGTATGCCCATGCCTCAGTTTCTGGCCTCCCTCAGCCAGGCAAATGTGAAAATCGTGTCGCTAGATAACCTGGCTGACATGGCCGTGAACGGAAACAGTGAAAGGCTCGTTGAAATGGCGGACGAGGACCCGAGCATTGACCCGGACCAGGTCGCACAGCAATCGATGGTCAAGACGAAGCTCCAGCAGGCGGTCAGCAACCTGCCGGAACGCGAGCGAATCATCGTCCAGCTCTACTACATCGAATCGCGGTCGCTAAAAACCATTGGGCGGGCGCTCGGAATATCGGAATCGCGCGCATCGCAGTTGCGGCAGCGCGCCCTCCGCCGCCTCCGAGCCGCCCTCGTCCTGGACATGGAAGAGGCGGCCTAGAATTGGACAGTGCCGTCAACTCCTCACTTTCTGCGGGGTGCGCTCGCAGAGCCTCGTCGCGCCAGGCACCCGATCCGGCTTACATGGAAATGCCATCGCGGTTTGGGAGTTTCCCTATAGGAATCCGAAATAACCGACGCTAGGATAGGGAACGATGGTCAACGGCAGGGAGGTCTTGAGATTCGGAGTGGTCGGCTCCGGCAATCGGAGTCAGGCGTACGCGCACGTTGTCGCCCAGCTCGAGGGCGCGCGCATGGCGGCGATAGCGGCGGGAAGCCGCGTCGCAGCCGATCTGCAGCGGAGCATCCCGGGGCTAGCCATCGAAAGGGACGTGAGCGGCCTCATCCGGCGCCCGGGCATCGACGCCCTGGTCTTCGCCGATCCCGTGGTCGACCTCCCGGCGCTGGTCCGCCGGGCCCTGCTCGCCGACAAGCACGTCCTTGCGACCGTCTCGTCGCCTATAACCTGCGGCCAATTCGAAGAGCTCACCTTGCTCGCGCGAAGGCATGGGCGGCTGCTGATGTTCACGGAAGAGCGCTTCTTCCAGCCGGGGCTCGTCTTCCTGAGGTGGATGCTTTCCGGTGGAAAGAACCTCTGGCAGCCAAGCTACGTCCGTGCCGCGTCGGCGCCCGGCAGCGGCAACGGTCCGCCTTCGTCAATCGGCGTAGTAATCCTGGAGGAGCTGGCCCTGTGCTGCCGTCTCCTCGGGGAGAGCCCAACTTCGGTTAGCGGGATCGTCTCCCGGACAGGCGATGAGTCCGTGCCGGCTGCGGCATTCCTCAACATGCTCTACGCGGACGGGCGAGCCGTCTCACTGCAGATGAGCTCAACCGAGACGCAAGAGACGCGGCAGTGGACGCTTGCCACTCCTTCCAAGACGGTGTTGCTCGATGAGTGCGACCTGCGTTCGCCGCTGCGGATCGTCTCATCCGATTCGGGCGCGGCGCGCGGCGCCCTGCTTCACGTCAATCCGCCCGTTCCGCTTGCAGACTGGCCGTCCGAAAGCACCGTAACGCCGCCCCTCCAATCGACGGACGTGAAGCTGGAGCAATGCCGCCATTTCATGGACAGCGCGCTAAAGCAGGACCTGAGACAGACCAATGCTGCATTTTGGGCGGAAGTGGCGCAGGTGTTCGAAGCTGCGCAGGAGTCGATTCGCCTTGGCGGCATGCCAATCAGCCTCGACTCGGCGGCAGAGCCTCAGAGGCGGGTGGCGGGAGAGCGGCCGAAGCTCCGTCTCATCCACGGAAAAGGAACCGGCGACGTCGAAACAAGGAAGAGACCGGCGTTGACCCTCGTTCCCCGCTAGAGGAAGCTCCTCACAGGAAGCTTCCTCGTCGAAGTCCTCATTCCGAAGCCGGCTTGGTGTCCTTCCCGTTTCCGTTGCCGTGACGATCTTCGTTGCAGAGCTCTTCGCGGAGAACGATGATCTCTTCCGGAGCGCAGATGCCCAGCTTCACGCGGTCCCGCTCTACGCCCAATACCCGTACCAGGATGTTATCGTGGATGACAATCGCCTGGTCAATCTTGCGAGTCAGGATAAGCATTGGTTTTCACGCTATCATCGGGCGTCGGATTGAGGCCTCCCACCTGTACTACCTGGCCCGACCTCATTGGCCGCTACGCCCGCAACTAATCTTGCTGCAAGGTAGTTATCGGCAGTAGTTGCGGGATCAATCAGAGGCGCGCGCACCTGGGGGCAAAGAAAAGGCCGGGTTCGTGACAAAAGAGGGAGAAGATATGTCCGCTGGACGACGTCCGCCGGGGGTAGATGCTGAGTGCGGAAGTCGGGTCTATTCAGGCGCGGTAACGGTTGCGCGACGAAGGACCTCTTGCGCCGCGTCCACTGAATCGACCGCCAGACAATCGCAATAGGTAGCGTAGATGGCCTTGTCGATTAGTCGCGTCCCCTCGAAGTTGAGCTGCCCTCCGTAGCTCTTCCGGACCTCCAGCAGCCGCTGCAGCCGCCGGAGATACATCTGTTGCAATGCCATCCTGGGGCACTCGGCCGCGAACGGCGAGAACACCGTTTCTTCCTGCTCAGTGTCGGTTGCGCTCAGCCCTTCCCATTCGTCCATATCGAAAGTCCTCAGACGGCCGTCGCCTCGTCCGTCATGCCGGGCGCGGCTTCGAGATTCACGATGCCCTTGCGGATGGCGTAGCGAATCAGGTCAGTGCGGTTCTGCGCGTGAAGCTTGCTCATGATGTGCGCCTTGTGCGCCTCCACCGTCTTAACGCTGATGAAGAGGTCTTCCGCCACGCGCTGGTTCGAGTAGCCCTCCGCGATTAGCTGCAACACCTCGCGTTCGCGGCTTGTCAGCAGCTCGTAGCCCGCCTTGCCTTCACCCTTTTGCGCCTGCCAGAGGAACTCGCTGATAGGAACGGTGTCGGAGATGACGGAGCTGAAATAAGTGTTCCCTCGGTGCACAGCCTGAATGCCGAGGAGCAGTTCCGTGACATCGGACTTCTTGACAACGTAACCGGACGCGCCGGCGCGCAGGGCGGCCATTATCTGGTCGTCCTCCATGTAGCCGGTCAGGATTAGCACTCTCGTCTTGGGCACGCGCTTGCGTATCTGCCGTGTCGCCTCCAGGCCGTTGAGGCCCTGCATGACCATATCCATCAGGACGACGTCCGGCACAAGCTTCTCGGCGCTTTCTACAGCCTCGCGCCCGTTACTGACGTCGCCGATCACTTCGACCTCCTGATGCGCATCGAGGAGGAGTCGCAGCGCTTGCCGCAGCACAGCGTGGTCGTCGACTAGAAGGATCCGGATTCGACCGTTGGAGCGGCTCCAGGGCGATCCTTCGTTGGCTCGGGCCCGTGTAGCAAATCCCTTAGCGGTAGCAGATTCGTCTTCCATGCAGCACTCCTTGCTGACTGCGGCCCCAATTATCCCTCAGATTCAAACCCTCGTACGGGCAGCAACCTATCACAACCGTTCACTTTTGGCAAGCGGGAGCATCCTGCCGGAGGCTCCCGCGCATTATAGCTCGTCATCCAGCGGGCCGAACGCGTTCAGGTCGCCGCCCGGACCGCCCATCGTCAGCTCCTGGTAATCGTCGAAACGATCGGTCATCTCCAAACGCGCCGGATAGTCGCGTCTGGCGCTGCAGATCTTGCAGACAGCGTTTATCAAGTCATCGCGAGGCTCCGTGAGCACCCAGTGGTGCTGGCAAAGGCGGATCGCTATCTGTTCCACTTCGATTCCTCTGACTCCCTTCAGAAATCGTCTTGTCGCAGTCTAGCTTCCCTGGCAATCGATCTCTATCAGGGGAAACCCTTACATAATCGACATTTCGCCCTTATTTCCGAAGGCGGGGAGATTGAGTTGGAAGCGGCAGGTGGGGAAGTGAGGGGTCGTTGAGTTTGAGTTCGAAGTTAGATCAGAAGGACTCGTCCCGATTCAGGCCCCGGCGACTGCTGCCGTCACCGATGAGACGGCCCGGCTCTAAGCGGCCGCGTCGGAGATGGCGCCGATACAGCTCGCAAGCGTTGTTCAGCGCGGTGCAGATCGCCCTTTGCGGCGGCCCCAGGTATTGACGCTGGAACTCGCCCACGGCGTCCTCGTAGTCGGTCTCCAGACTCCTGCCGAGCAGAAGGCGCGTCAAGAGGCGGTTTGCCGCCGGCAAAGGGCTGCTCACCTCGACGGCGGTGACAAGACCGTCCTTTCCCTCCACCTCCAGCTCGACAAGCACAATCGGGGCATCGCCGGGCGCGAGGCTTTGCGGCAGGCGGGCATGACCGACGAAGACGAGACTTGGGCGATTGTTGCCTTCGCGTTTCTCGTTGCTCATGGCGGCGTCCTTGCTCACGGGGATCACGCTAGTTGGGTTTCAATCTAGCAGAGGTCAAGTTGCGTTGGAGCGAAAGATGTCGTCAAGAAATCGCAAAGAAAAGCAGGAAAGCGGAAAGGAAGAGGAGCGCCGAGATAGCGCCCCTCTTTGTTGGAATCGAGTCTTGTAAGGCTCTAGAGTCGGAGCTTTCCGTGCGAAGGCTGGCGGCGTCTCTGGCGGACGCGACCGCTTTCGTCCTCTTCCAGGAGCTCGATTGCCGGAGGCGATACCGCTTCGTGGACGTACCCACACGAGAGACAGCTACTGTACGTCCCGTACCAGTCTCTCTCAGCGATCATTGACCCCCGACAACGCGGGCAGACTCGAGGCAGCGTCGTTTCCATCTAGTTCTCCTCCGGCACCACTACACTGTGAACTGCTGGTCGAGTCCCTTCGCTGCCTCCGAGGTTAGCTGTCGGGTTCGGGTTGAAAGGCCACCCTACCCGCCCCTGGCGGGATTCACCCCTGGAAAGTGGTTCCCCCGTTCCCAAGAGGGTTTCGGCACTCATACTTTGGGCAGTCATTAACCAGCGCAAACAACCATCTTCATTATATGTGCCGCGTGCCCGCGCGTCAACGTTCTGTTAAAGGTTCTTCGACCTACATCACTGAAGCGGTAACGCCGCCGTCCACCAGGATTGTCGTGCCTGTGATCTGCCGCGCCGGCTCCGAGGCCAGGAACACGACGAGAGCGGCGACATCCTCGGCGGCGCCCATGTGCCCCAGCGGAATGCGGCTGTTCTCCTCGGCGGCGATCTCTTCATAGGGACGCTCTTCAGCCTCCGCCCGCGTCTGCATGAGCGACTCCATCCGTGTCGTGAGCGTGGGCCCCGGGCAAACGGTGTTCACGGTTATATTGTCCGGCCCCAGCTCCCGCGAAAGCGTCTTCGCCAGTCCGACGACGGCGAGGCGGGCCGAGTTCGAGAGGATCAGGCCATCGAGGGGCTGCTTGACGGCGTAAGACGTGATGTTGATGATCCTGCCGCCCCTCTGTTTCCTCAAGTGCGGCAGTGCGGTCCGAACGGTGCGCACGGCGCTCAGAAAGTTCTGGTCCAGCGCCGCTTGCCACGCGTCGTCGGGGTGACGCTCGAACGGACCGTAGGGCGGACCGCCGGCATTGTTCACGACAATGTCCAGCCGGCCGAATTTCGCTACGGTCCCCGCCACGAAGCGTTCAATGTCCTCCGCCCGCGACATGTCGCAGATGACCGGCAAGACGTCTTGCCCGGTAGCTGTGCGAATCTCCTCCGCGGCCTCAAGCAGCGGCTGCTCGTGTCGGGCGCAAATCGCGACGCGACAACCTTCTTTCGCAAGACCCATCGCAATCGCCTTGCCGATACCTCGGCTCGCTCCACCGACGAGCGCGACCTTTCCCTCGAGTCCCAGGTCCATCTCAACCCCTCGTTGAATCAGACATTCTGGCTCAGCAGCTCGCTCACCCGCTGCCAGATGGTGCGGGCAACATCTTCCGGCGACAACACGGCATCGACGACCAGCCAGCGCCCGGGCTCGGCGGCGACTAACTCTTGGAAGCCCCGCCGAACGCGCTCATGGAAATCGTTGGTCTCTCCGCCGATGGCGTCGTGCGCCTCGTCTTCCACATCCTTTCGACCCAGTCCATCGTCCACCGGGATGTCAAGCAGGATCGAAAGGTCGGGTTGCAGCCCACCGGCGGCGAGATCGCAGGCCCTCCGCACCGCTTCGACATCGAGCCCGCGCCCGTAGCCCTGGTAGGCGATCGTAGAGGCGCTATAGCGATCGCAGACAACGGTTCCGCCCCTCTCCAGCGCGGGACGGATGACCTCCGACACCAATTGGGCGCGCGCCGCCAGGAACAGGAACAGCTCGGCGGTGGAAGCCAGTCCGGAGCCGGCGCCTGCTGTGGAGCGCTCTCTTCCCGACGGGCGCAGGATGATCTCCCGCAGATGTTCGCCGAGAGCGGTGCCACCGGGCTCGCGCGTCAACACAACCGCCTTACCGAGGCTCTGAAAGCGCTCCTGGAGCAGCCGGGCCTGCGTGGTCTTGCCGGCCCCCTCGCCGCCTTCGAAAGCGATGAAAAGCCCCTTCCGCGCCGTCTGTGGCATCAGGAGGCGGACCTCACTCTTCCTCGTCCGGGGAAGGTGAACCGTCTTCGCGGAAGATGCGCACCCTGCGCAGGGGCTCGCGACCCGAGCTGCGAGAAGAGAGGCGGTACTTCTGCGCAAGCTGATGCTGAAGGCGTCGAATATAGGAGTTCTGCGGCGCGAGCTCGATCTCGCCGTCACTGGCCATCACCTGCGAAATCGCCGTCTCCGCCTCCTCGAGGGCCGCCGCAACCGGATCGAAATGACCCTGATCGCCGCGAAGCGAGAGAAGGCTTTGCTCCATCTGCGATATCGTGTTGCTTCTAAGGACGTAGACCGGCAGACCGCGCGCTTCCGCCTCTCGAAGCGCCTGCGGCTTGCGCCGATAGAAAGTGCGAAGTGTCATCACAACGTCCGCCTCGCCGAGGCTATCGGTGGCGACCGCCGGCGAGGCTGTCTGGCGAATCGCCTGCTCCAGACGCCTTCTCGATATGCCGAAGGGGTAGACGCGCCGGGTGATGCTGGCTGGACGGTTGGGCTGGGCCGCGCCCCAGGTCTCGAGGTCGCCTTCCTCACCGTGGAGGTCAGCGGCGGTCAGGTGGCGCACTCTGCCCTCCGAGTCCATCTCCCTCACCTCGGCCGGAACCTGGTAGCCGCGCAAGATCGCATCAACCGTTTCCGCGACATTCTGATGCACCGCCACGCGGTCGAACGTCTGGATTTCCACAAGGACGTCGAAGGTCGGTGGTGCCTTGCGCTCGAGGATGGATTTCTTCGTGCCGCGCCGCCTGGCCTCCTCGTCGCCTAGGGTCACCGACTGAATGCCGCCGATCAGGTCTGACAGCGTGGGGTTCATCATCAGGTTCTCCAGCATGTTACCGTGCGCCGTAGCGACGAGCTGGACGCCCCTCTCGGCGATTGTCCGGGCGGCGGCGGCCTCCAGCTCCGTGCCGATCTCATCGATGACGATGACCTCCGGCATATGGTTCTCCACCGCCTCGATCATAACGGCATGCTGGCGATCCGGCGTTGTCACCTGCATGCGACGCGCGCTGCCGATAGCCGGATGCGGGATGTCGCCATCGCCGGCGATCTCGTTCGACGTGTCGACGATGATGACCCGCTTGTTCATGTCATCGGCCAGAACGCGCGCCACCTCGCGAAGCATCGTCGTCTTGCCCACGCCCGGCCGACCGAGCAGCAAAGTGCTCCTGCCGACGCGAATGATGTCTTCGATGACGCGGATGGTGCCGAAAACGGCGCGCCCAACGCGACAGGTCAGCCCGACGATGCGCCCCCGCCGGTTCCGAATCGCGGAGATGCGGTGCAGCGTCCGCTCGATTCCGGCGCGATTATCGTCGCCGAACGCGCCAACCCGCGCCGCTACATGGTCAATGTCCTCCTGGCTGACCTCGATGTTGCTGAGGATAACTTCTCTGCCCGGATAGCGCGCCTCCGGCAGGCGTCCCAGATCGAGCACGACTTCGAGCAGCTCGTGATTGTTGGGCTGTTGCCTGAGGGACGTGCTTATGAGCGGAGGCAGCGCGTCGACAAAGGCGTCAAGATCGTCCGTGATCTGCTTTTCCATCGTCGCCTTTCCCGTCGACGGTACCATTTCAGACGGCTGGAGCAAGTTGCGGCGCGGTCGCGGTGACCGCGGTTCGTTTGACTAGCGCCGCATACTCGGGCCCTGCCTCGAACCCCCGTTTTAGTAGTGCGTGGCTCAAATGGCCGCCGGACTTTGGAACGAGAGTTAGGACTCGCTTTCCGGCGAAATGCTCGAGCGCCACGTCGAGCAGAGCTTCGTGGCTCGGCTCCGACGGCCGCACTAGGAGATCGAAGTGCACGCAGTCACCGTTGCTCGCCGAACGGAGCCAGGCGACAAGCTGTCCCTCGCGGTGCGCCACCTGCTGCGAGACGCGCCCGACCAGCCAGCTTCGGTCCTGCGAAGCCTTCCAATCGCTGAACGTCGCCGCCTCCGCGCGACGGGCGGCCTCCGGTATCGAAGCCAGGCAGAGCTCGAAAAGAGAGAAGGCATCGGAGCGTAGGGTCTTCCTCAACGGCGGGAGCCCCGCGTGGTCACGAATCAGTGTGGTCGGCGACGAAGCGGCGAGGAGGATCTCCCGCTGGTATTCGATGAAGCCGAGCCGGCGGGCCAGAGGCAGCACCTGGCTGTCGACGGAAAGCCGCAGGAACACCTTTTCAACCCCACAGTGTCCCGCCTCCTTGAGCGACTGTTCGAGCAAACTCACGCAGACGGAGTCATCATCTTCGCAGGCGTTTATCACGCAGTCCAACTCCCACGCGGAGTTCGTCCCGCGCCGTCGGGCCGACACCAGGCCGCGCAGAGTCGCGCCTTTTATGCTAATCCACGTGTGGCAGCCGGTGGCGAAGGAGAACCACTGCTCCAGGGCGCGCTCAAGCGGATGAGGCGCCGAATCCGCGCGGCCGATGCGCTCACGCGTCTTCGCCTCATTCGGAAAAACCCGTCCGTCAAAGGAGACGAGGGCCACGAGATCGGTTGGCCGCACTGCTCTTGCGCACGTCGTCATGGCTTCGTGGCCACGCTCTCTCGTTTCGTCGCGCCGCTCGCAGCCGCGACGATATCGACGAAGTAGCGGTGAAAACGAAGATCGGTAGTGAGCTCGGGGTGAAACGTCGTGCCGAGGACGCTGCCTTGCTGGACCGCGACGACCGCGTCTCCGATTCGCGCCAGGCAGCTCACGTCCGGGCCGACGTCGGTGACCATGGGCGGACGTATGAAAATAGCCCGGAATGGCGCCCTGCCCAGAGCCGGAACGTCGATATCCGCCTCGAAGCTGTCGACCTGGCGCCCCCAGCCGTTCCGCTCGACGCTGATGTCAAGACCGCCCAGCGTCGGGTATGGCATCTCCGTTGACCGGCGGGCGAGGACTATCATGCCGGCGCAGGTTCCCCACACTGGGAAGCCCTCCGCTATCATCTGCGTCAGAGGCGAAAAGAGCTGGAATTCCTGCAACAGGTGGGAGATAGTTGTGCTCTCGCCGCCCGGTATGACCAGCCCGTCGAGCCCGGCCAGCTCATTCGGCAACCTGACCTCGGGCGCGGACACGTCAAGGCGGCGGAACGATTGAACGTGTTCTGCGAAGGACCCTTGGAGGGCCAGCACGCCAACGCGCATCATCCCTGCCTGCAAAGCTACCAGCCTCTGGCGGCGAGGAGTTCCTTTTCCGGTATCGCGCTTATCTCGATGCCCGCCATCGCTTCTCCCAGCCCTTTCGAGACCTCGGCGATAATCTTGGGGTCGTTATAGTGGGTCACGGCCTTCACGATTGCCGCAGCGCGACTCGCCGGGTCCTCCGATTTGAAGATACCGGAGCCGACGAAAACGCCATCGGCGCCCAGGTGCATCATTAAAGCAGCGTCGGCCGGAGTGGCCACGCCGCCGGCGGCGAAGTTCACGACCGGCAGAACGCCGGTCTGGTGTATTTCCTTCACCAGGTCGTACGGGGCGGCAAGCTTCTTCGCCTCCGCCATCAACTCGTCGACCGGCAGGCCCTTGATGCGCCGGACTTCATCCGTTACCGCCCGCATATGGCGAACGGCTTCCACGACGTTGCCCGTTCCCGCTTCGCCCTTGGTGCGGATCATCGCCGCGCCTTCGCCGATTCGGCGCAACGCCTCGCCGAGGTCGCGGCAGCCGCAAACGAAGGGGACGGTGAAGTCATTCTTGTTCACGTGGTTTGCTTCGTCGGCGGGCGTCAGCACCTCGGACTCATCGATGTAGTCCACACCAAGCGCTTCCAGCACGCGCGCTTCGACGAAATGGCCGATGCGGCACTTGGCCATCACGGGAATCGTAACGGCCGCGATAATTCGTTCGATGACGGAGGGGTCAGCCATCCGCGCCACGCCGCCTGCGGCCCTGATGTCCGCCGGCACGCGCTCCAGCGCCATCACAGCGCAGGCGCCGGCCTCTTCGGCGATCTTGGCCTGCTCTGGCGTCACCACGTCCATGATCACGCCGCCCTTGAGCATCTGGGCCAGGCCCTTCTTGACGGCCCAGGTTCCTTTGGTTTCGGCCATACTTAATCGACCTCCTGGTCAACAGGACGTTCTACGTCTGATTGTACTACCAGAATCAGGAGCGACGCAACTTGATTGATAGTGCGTACAAGTATAAGAACGCAAGGAAAGGACACGTGACTCCTCTCTCCGATTTGACGATGCCGACGGTAGAGCCTACAATCAATGGACGGTGGCAAGGGCGTTGGGAACCTCGTTGGAAGCGAGGTTCAACTTTTTGCGTGCCGCGGGCTCGGAAGGCCGAATCTGAGCCGTGTTGCGGCTTTTCTCGAGGCCAACTTATAATCTGCCAGGCGGAATGATATCGGCAACTTCACCCTGGCAGCTACTTCGAGGCAACACTTTGGCATCGCACGATCCGATGGCCAAGCTGAAGACGTTCGTAGTCCCGACGGACGGTTCGCCCGCTAGCATGGAGGCCGTTGCCGTCGCTTGTACCCTGGCCAAACGCAACAAGGGCAAAGTGTTCGTTGTGCACGTAATCGAGGTCAAGCGCTCTCTTCCCCTCGACGCCGATCTCAGCCAGGAAGCGGCTCGCGGCGAGGAGATCCTTGCTCAGGCGGAGAAAGTCGCCGAAGGTCAGGATTTCGAGGTCGAGGGTGAGCTACTGCAGGCGCGTGAAGCCGGCCACGCCGTCGTCGATGAGGCCGCGGAACGGCGGGCGGACGTGCTCTTGGTAGGAATGGAAGCGGAAGGGGCGTTCGGAGGGTTTCAGTTGGGCCGGCTGCCCCAATACGCGCTGAAGAATGCGCCCTGCCGCGTATGGCTGTGGCGCTCGGCGGCCGAAGGAGCGTCATGAGAGTTATAATTATGGGCTGCGGCCGTCGCGGCGCTGCGCTGGCGACGATGCTCGATGGCGAAGGCCATGTTGTCACGGTCCTTGACGTCGACGCCGCAGCCTTCAGCTTTCTCCCCGACAGTTTCGCCGGGACCGAGATCGTGGGCAACGGCACCGACGAAGACTCACTGCGGCGGGCGGGAATCGAGCAGGCGGATGCCTTCGTCTCCACCACTCGCGGCGACAATCGAAACGTCATGGCGGCGCAGATGGCAAAGCACATCTTCAACGTCTCCCGGGTTATCACGCTCGTCCACGATCCCATCCGCGAAGAGATGTACCGCTCTCTTGGCTTCCGCACCGTCAGTCCAACTCGCATCATTGCGGAATCGCTGAAAGAGGCTATCCTGGCGGACGGTGCGGGCGAAGAACCGGCCGAGGCGCCAGCGGGGCGTGAGGGCTAGCGACGTGTACATCATCATCGTCGGCGGCGGAAAGATCGGCTACTTCCTGGCGCGGCAGCTTCTCGAAGACCAGCATGAGGTGCTGATCGTCGAGCAGGCCGCCGAGAAGGCGGCGCAGATCGCTGAGGACCTGGGCGAGATCGTCATGGTCGGCGACGGCTGCGAAGCGTCGACCATGGAGCGGGCGGGAATGGCGCGCGCGGACATGGCGATCGCCTTGACCGGCGACGACGAGGACAATCTGGTCGTATGTCAAGTTGCGAAGCACAAGTTCAGCGTGCCGTTCACTATCGCCATGATTAACAACCCCAAGAACCAGCGCATTTTCAAGATGCTCGGCATCAACGCGACCATCAGCTCCACCAGCGTCATCCTGGCGCACATCGAGCAGGAGCTGCCTTCGCACCCGCTGATCCCGCTGCTGACGCTGAAGGGCGGCGGTCTGGAGATCGTCGAACTGAAGATACCGCCGGAGTCCCAGGTAGTCGGCAAGCCGATCAAGCAGATCCTCCTGCCGCAGAAATCGCTGATCACGCTGATCATCGGGCCTGACGGCCAGGTTCGTCTGCCGACAAGCGACACTGTCATTCAGGCTGGAGACGAAGTCGTCGCGGTGACGATGCTGGATAGCGAAGAATCCCTGCGCTCCGCGCTCATCGGCGCCCCAAGCGTGCGGGCGTTCTAGGCGGACCTCACATGGTCAAACGCGTCGCCTATCTCGGACCGCCCGGCACATTCAGCGAGCAAGCCGCGCTCCTCTACGACGCTCAAGCGCAACTGGTCCCCTTCTCCACAGTCGCCGCCGTCGCCACGGCCGTCGCCTCGGGCATGGCCGACGAAGGCGTGATGGCGATCGAGAACAGCCTCGAAGGCTCCGTCACCGACACGCTGGACATGCTAATCCACGATTCGGCGCTGCTCATACGGCGGGAGTTAGTGCTTGCCATCGAGCATTGCCTGCTGGCGAGGGCGGGCGTGATCGCGGAGCAGATCGACCTGCTCTATTCTCATCCTCAGGTGCTGGGGCAATGCCGCCGCTTTCTTGAACGCTGCTTCCCGAAGGCTGCGATTGAGGCTTCCTTGTCGACCACAGACGCGGTCGAGCAGATGCTGCAGCGAGAAAGAAGCGCGGCAATCGCCGGCGTGAGAGCAGCCGAGCTCTACGGCGTGCAGATCTTGGCCCGTGGAATCCAGGACAACGAGAACAATGAGACCCGGTTCGTCGTCGTGGCGGCGGAAGACAGCCCGCAGACTGGCCATGACAAGACCTCCTTCGCTTTCTCCGTCGCCCAGGACCGGCCGGGCAGCCTCGTCGATGCTCTGTACGAGTTCTCGCGGCGGCAGATCAACCTTACGAAGATCGAATCGCGCCCAACCAAGCAGGAGCTCGGCAGGTACGTCTTCCTGGTCGACCTGGAAGGCCATCGCAACGACGCCAAGGTGGCCGAGGCGTTGGAGATGGTGAAGGCGCAGGCCTATTTCTTCAAAGTGTTCGGCTCCTATCCCCGCTTCGACGCCGCAGACGCTTCTCGTTAGCACTCGAGACAAGCACGATGCCTGAGCTGGCGGACCTGGAAGCAAAACTCACTTTTCTCAACAAGCGGTTACCCGGTCTCCGCGTTGAAGACGTTCAACTGCCAATCGCTTTCATCGTCCGTATGCCGAAAGATGAGTTCATCGTGGCGATGGTCGGAAACGTCTTCGGGCAGACTTCCCGGCGTGGGAAGTTCCTGCTCATCCGCCTTGAGAGCGGTCACGTGCTGGCCGTGAACTCGATGCTCGCTGGACGCTTGCAGTGGTGCCTCCCCTCAGACAAACGGGCGCACAGAACCTGCGTCATCTGCTCGCTGAGCGACGGTCACGAACTTCGCTACGTCGACTTCCGGCTCATGGGGAGGATATACCTGGTTAAGGAAGGCGATCTGGACACGATACCGCAGTTCGCGGAACTGGGACCGGACGCGACTTCGCCGGAGCTGACTGAACAGGTATTCGTTGAGCGGCTCCGGCACTACACCGGCCAGATCAAGAACATTATGACCAATCAGAAGTTCGTAGCCGGTATCGGCAACGCGTACTCTGACGAGATTCTCTTTGCGGCGAAGCTTAATCCCTTTCGAAAGCGCACCACCCTAAGCGATGAAGAGATGAGCGCGCTTTACAGGGCAATGTGTGACGTCTTCGCCTGGGCCTTCCCGTTAGTGAAAGAAGCGATGCAGGACGACATACCGCTCGAAGAGGTGCGGTCCTTTATGCGGGTACATCGTCGTGGCGGGCAACCCTGCCCCGAGTGCGGCAACCCGATCACCGACATCACCGCTGGAAACCGAGTTATGAGCTTCTGCCGCCATTGCCAAGTCTGACAGCAGCCTGCAATCGTCAGATCGGCGCAACAAGAAACGGCCTCTTCCGGCCGTTCTCCCAACTCCCAGCCGAGAAGCAGTCCTAAGAAAAGCCGTTCGGGACTTCCCAGCCGGGAATGAACTTCTGCCATTCCACCTGGCGTTCAAGATAATCGTAGAAAAGGTAGTAGGCCGTCGCGGGCGGACGAATGGGCTGCCGCATCAGCCGCATACGCGTTTCGCCTGGCATCTTCCCCGCCTTGCGGTGGTTGCAGGGCTTGCACGCCGATACAAGGTTGTCCCAGGTGTGCGTGCCGCCCTTGTTGCGCGGAATGACGTGGTCGAGAGTGAGGTCGTGGCTGCGACGGCCGCAATATTGACAGGTGTAGTGATCGCGGCTGAAGATCTCCTTCCGCGTCAGGCGCATCTGCGGCCGCGGTCTCCTGATCAGATAGACGAGCCGGATAACGGACGGCAGCGAGAAGCAGTGGCTGGGGCTCCGAATCTGCCCATCGTGGTGCTCCAGGACCTCCGCCTTGCCGCGATCCACCAGGACGAAAGCCCGTCGCGCAGCGCAGACGTTCAGGGGTTCGTAGTTCTGATTGAGAACCAGTACGGGAGAGTTAACCATCGCCATTCACGCCTGGACACACTCTATCGTATGAATGATAGCAAAACGCTCTCGCCGCGAGCAACAACCCGGCAGGGCGCCTAGAGACCGTTGACGGCGTTTTTGAACTCGACCGGCAGGATCCGCAACAGGACGGGGATGCCGTTCAGAAACATCGGCCCGAACAGCGAGTCGCGGATCGTATCCTTGAGCCCGAATGCGGGGAAAGTCACGAAGACGATGAGAAGCACCTCGGCCAGAGCCAAGCCTTTCGCGAAACCGAATGCCGCGCCAAGGAGATGGTCGAACGTGCCGAGCATGAGTAGCGACGCCGTCTGCTTCAGCAGCATGCCCGCAAGCTGGCCGCCTAGGAAGCAGGCGCCGAAGATCGTCAGAAAGGCGGCGATATTGGCCGCGTTGTCGTTGTCGACGGCAAGTTTGATATCGCTTGCCAGGTCCTTGTAAAAGAGGCCGGCAAGTACGATCCCGAGCGCCACGCCCGCCATCGTCACGATCTCGCGAATGATGCCGGCGGAGAACGCGGAGAACGTGAACCAGACAAGGACAACGATTATGACTCCATCAACCCAGTTCATCCCCGACCCCCGAAGCGACAGTAATCCGGCAACGTCAGGCAGAGCCTGCGTTTGACACCGCAACCTTACGACTCGAGGATGACGCCGTCAAGACCGTGATTATCTCCCTATCGAAGGACTCCCCCGCCTGCAGCGACTCGGTCGCGATACCAGAGATAGGCCGGCGCCATCGCCAGCAGCCCGTACACGAAGCCGCCGACGACATCGCTCGGCCAGTGCGCGCCGACATAGACGCGCGCAAGTCCCGTCAGGATGATCATCGACACACACGCGACGCGGAACAGCAGTCGCAGCCCTGGGTGGGCGATGAGCGCTCCAGCAAGGAGGAAGAGCGTTCCGTAGACAACGAAGGCGGCAGTCGCGTGCCCGCTCGGAAAGCTGTAGCCGGAGACGTAGTCGCGCACTTGCACAAGGCTTGATGACGGGCGCGGACGAGCCACGGCCTCCGCAAGCGCCTCCCTCAGCGCCCTCGGCACGAACGTGATGATGACGAGCAGCGACTCCCACGGTCTTTTCAGGAAGAGGAAAGCGGCGGCAAAGGCCAGTGTGATGAGGATGCCTGGCAGCGTGCCACCTGCAGTGTTGGCAAAGTCGGCCGCCGGCCCGAAATGAAAGTGGTTGAAGTCCTGGACGCGATGGGCGAGCGTCAGGTCGCCGGGAAAGCGGTTGCTGACGGCGGCAAAGCCGCACATGACGCCGAAAGCCGCAACCGCCGCGAGCCAGGCAGCCCAGAACGCGCGCCGGTCGCAAGTCAGTGTTTGCCTTGTTGGACCCATTTGCCGTCCGATTATGGCAGGCTGCGACCTCGCGGCCAAGCCGGCCTTGACAGCTTCCCGAGGCCGTACCTACAATCGCCTTAGGCCCATGAGAACGGGCCTCCAGCTTCTCTCGGTGTGGAAGGCGGGAAGATGCAACGACCCGAAGACGAGAACCTGCGGAAGACCGTCAGGGCCGTCCTGGACAAGTCATCCCAGGCCGCGCTTTCGACGGCATCCGGCGCCGACCTGCGCAGCGGTCTCGTCCCCTTCGCCTGCGATGACGACTTCAGCATCTATGTCGGCTTGAGGCCGAACGACGTGCGATGCCTTCAGCTCGGCTTCCACCCTGCCGTGTCGCTGCTCGTGCTTCAAGAATCCGATGGCGAGACACAAGAAATCGAGATAACCGGCAAGGCGATGTCGCTGCAGAAGGCGGCGCAGCGCCAGAGAGCGCGTGACTTGCTGGCCGCCCGGGCGCGCCCGGCGCCCGGCGAAGAACAGGAGTACTTCCGCGTTGCGCCGCTGCGGATGGAGTTGCGCCGGCACGCGGCGAACGTCGTGCCGATGAGCGAGACGTTGTTCTTCCCCGCCAACCGCAGGACCGTTGGCGAAGGAGCGCTCCTAAAGAAGAAAGCGTTCTCCTGGTTCCTCGCCATGCGGGTGCCGTTCCTGACAGCGAGCATCACGCCCGTCTTGCTCGGCGGCGCAATCGCTTGGTCAATGCGGCATCAGTTCAGTTGGGCTTTGCTGCTCCTGACGATGCTGGCCGGCGGTCTGCTCCATCTCGGCGTAAACGTGATTAACGACTACTTCGACCACGTGAGCGGCAACGACGACCTGAACGAGGAGTTCATCCGGCCGTTCAGCGGCGGCAGCAGAGTCATTCAGATGGGCTTCCTCTCGCCGCTGGAGATGCTCGTCGGGGCGGCCGTTCTATTCGGCCTTGCCAGTGCCATCGGCCTTTATCTGACCGTCGTGACCGGCCCGCTGCTGCTGGCGTTCGGCGCTGCCGGTCTGCTTTCAGGCATATTCTACGTCGGGAAGCCGTTCAACTGGGGCAGCCGCGGCATCGGCGAGCTCCTCGTTGGGCTGAACTTCGGCACGCTGATGACTCTCGGCGCCTATTTCGTCCAGACCGAGCGCGTCGACTGGACGCCGGTTATTGCCGCCGTGCCGCTGGCCCTCCTCATCGCCGCCGTCCTCTACGTGAACGAGTTCCCGGACTTCGCCGCCGATAAGGCCGTCGGCAAGCGCACCTGGGTCGTGCGCCTCGGCCGTCCAAAGGCCGCCTACGTCTACGCCGCAATGATGGCTATTACCTACGCTTGGATCGTTGCCTTCGTTGCCGCCGGCACCCTGCCGCCGCCGACTCTGTTGCCGCTGCTCACGCTTCCGCTGGCTGTGCGCGCCGTGCTAGTCGCCTTCCGATATCACTCGCAGCCGGTTGAACTCGCCCCGGCGAACGCCCTCACCATCGTGGCGCACCTCTCGGTCGGCCTGCTCCTCACGCTTGGCTACGTCTGGGATGGTTCCGACGTGAAGGGGATGGCGTATGTGCTCGGTTTCGCGGTCCTGTTCACCTTCATCGTCGCCTTCGTCAGCAAGGGCATCGAGCAAGAGAAGCAAGCCTTCCTCGCCTCCCGGCAAGCGTTCGCGCCCGAACACAGCTAGCCCCATCGTGATGGAAGATAAGCTGAGCCGGGCTCGCTACGTCCGCCGCCTCTTCGACAGCATCGCCTCCCGCTACGACTTGGCGAACCTCGTCATCACCGCCGGGCGTATCAGCGGCTGGCGCCGCCGCCTTCTGCGCGAAGCGAATCTTCCGAATGCGGGGGTTGTCCTCGACCTCGCGACCGGCACCGGCGATCTTGCCCTGGCCATCGCGCGCCGTTCACCTCGAGCTCGCATCGTAGGTGTCGACCTCTCGCCGGAGATGCTACTACGGGCGCGCGAGAAGCTAAAGCGGGCGGACCTGGCGGATCGGGTGTCCTTCATCATCGCCGATGTGACGGCGCTGCCCTTTCGCGACGGCGTAGCGGACGGTGCGGTCAACGCATTCCTGCTGCGGCACATCGTGTCGCTGCCGGCCGCCTTCGCGGAGTTCCAGCGCGTCCTTCGGCCCGGCGGCAAGCTGGGCTGCCTCGAGCTCACGCAGCCGACGCTGCCGGTGTTCCGCCAGGCCTACCGCTTCCTCTTCCGGTATGTCACGCCCCTTCTTGGCGGCCTCGTCGCCGGTGACGTCGAACCGTTTCGTTACCTGCCGCGCTCGCTTGACCCATACCCGGGCGCTCCCGAGCTCTCACGCATGTTGCGAAAAGCGGGATATGAGGACGTGAGATGCCACTTGCTTGCCGGCGGGATCGTTGCCGTCCACGTGGGCGCGAAGCCGAGAGAGGAAGGACTCTAGCGCGCCCGTATCCGATAGGCGCAAGACGAATCGCCGCGAACGATGCAGCTCTCCAGACTGGCCGGCGCACCGAGCAGAAGAGCGATGAACTGGGAATCGAGGGAGCAGAGCGCCTGGTGCGCTCGGGCGACTTCGGGGTACGGACAGGTGAGGCGCTGGATAACGAGGTCTTTGCCCTCGGATGACATCGACACCAAACAGCCTTCGGCCTCGATTATGCGCGTTACTTCAGCCACGCGCGCCGGCACGTCAAGGCCATTCATTCGTTTCCGATACGGCTCCGCTGTGCGCACGGCGACGCGCCCGAGGAAGTTCTGCACGCCTTCGTCGCCCTGCGTCGATGACAGCTCATCGAGGAATAGCGACGCCAGTGTCGCGTACTTCTTCGGGTAGAGCGCGTCGCCGAGGCTGGTGAGCGAGTACACGAGCGCCGGCCGGCCGACGCGCCCGCGCTCCTCGTGCCCTTCGATCAGTCCGTCGCGTTCCAGGATCGTTAGGTGCTGGCGGATGCCGGTGGACGTAAGGTGCAAAAGCTCGCCGAGCTCCTTGACGGAGCCTTTCCCGTGTCTGCGCAGGTAGTCCAGAATCTCGTGTCGTGTCGGCTGCATCTGCTCCAAGCGAAGTTAACGCAGAATGGCCAATAATATCTGACGCAAATATGCTAACATAGCTTTCGTCGAACGGACAATGATTGGTTGGATTCCGATAGCGCGCGACTTGCGACGAGGTGAAAGAAGCCATGCCTCAGACTGATGGCCCGATGGCGCGCAAGATGCAGGCCGACATGGCGGTTGAGATGACCGCTGCTAGGCTCCGACAGCTATTGCAAGAGGCCGTCGCTCTGCTCGACCCCTTTCCGCCGTTCCCGGGCTCCTTCTTCACGCTCGCCATCGAGGTCGAAGGAGACGCCGCGATCGGTCCGGACCACGGCTGCGTCGTGCTGGCGCCGGACGGCGAGTTGCACGAGCTGGAGGTCAGCGTCAGTTTTTCGCCCGGCGATTCCGACCCCGTCGCGGCCCGAAATGAGGTGTTGAAGCCGCTGGACCTCCACCCGCGCGACTACGTGGTCTACGCTTACAACGCCCTCACCCGCGTTACCGAGCTGCTTATGGAGCAGCAATCGGGCGAGTTGGCCTAGCGACGGTCACCCCTTCATTCGAAGAGCAAGGTACGGCGGGCGTCGGTTTGGTATGATAGACGCTGCATTGGGGAGGGGGCTTTTCGATGGCCATCGGCTCGTCCGCCCGCGATTCCGCTCCTAAGCGGGGGCAGCGCCTTAGCGGCGTCCATGCTGCGTTCTTCGCTATCGCTCTTGCCGTTCTCCTGACGCTCGCGCTCGTGCCCGTATTCCCCCATCAGCAGCAGGCGAGGGAAGGCGATACGGCTTCTCGCACCTGGCAGGCTCCTCGCGACTTCTCGTTCAACAGCGAAGTCCTAACGGAGAAACAGCGCGAGCAGGCCGCGGCCGCCGTCCCCGACGTCCTCGTTTTCAGCCCCGATGTGCGCTCGCAGCAGGTGGCCAAGCTTGAGAAGCTCATCGGCGACGTGCAGAACGTTCGCAATTCTACCGACCTCACCCGCTCTCAGAAACTGAGCGCCCTCGGCGGCACCGAGAACCTGTTCGCTCCCGATTACGAGGCGTTCATCCTGGACATGTCTTCCGACCAATGGCAATCGGTTACCGGCCAGGCGCAGACCGTGCTCGAAAAGGTGCTGGAAGGCAGCGTCGCCCGCGGCCAGGAAAGCACGATAGCTGACCAGGTGCCGCAACTCATCGACCCGTCGCTGTCGGACGACGAAAAGGGACTCGTAACAGCGCTGGTCAAGCCGCTGATCGCTCCGAACCTTGAGGTCGACCAGGCGAAGACGAACCAGGCGAAAGACGCGGCGCGCGCGGCCGTGGCGCCGGTGCTCGTCACGTACACCAAGAATCAGACGATCGTCCGCAGCGGCGAGGTGATCGACAGCACGGCGATAGAAGCGATGCGACAGGCCGGCCTCCTTTCCAGTCACCTGGAATGGCGGAGCCTGGTGGCCATAATCCTGCTTTCGCTGATCGCCGCCGGCGTCCTGGGCTACTACGTCTTCGCCATCGGTGCCGAGAACATCGCCGATCCGCGACGCCTTGTCCTGCTGCTCGCGGTGTCGGCGCTGGCGGTACTGGCGGCGAAGCTCTACATGCCACTCGTCTTGCCCGACCATCAACGGCACTTCTTTGCCTACGCGCTGCCTCTCGCAGTCGTTCCGATGCTGATCGCTGCGCTCGTCGAGGGGCAGCTCGCGCTCATCGTTGCCGCGACGTTGGCGGCTCTCGTCACCTTCGTCGTCGCCTATCTGCCGGACGTCTCAGCCGCCGCGACGTCCAGCCCGCTCGACGCCCTGCGGGCTCTGGGCGTCTACGGCTTCGGAGGTGCGGCGGGCGCGCTGATGGTGCACAGGGCAGAGCGACTGAACCGGTACGCTCTTGCAGGGGTGGTCGTGGCGGCTGTATCGGCCCTAGTCCTAATCGCGGTCTGGTTCATCGATCTGGACCGCACACTGTGGGACCTCCCCTGGATCGCCCTGGCGTCGAGCATCAACGGACTCCTGTCGGCAATCCTGGCCGTCGGCGCCTTCGTCACGCTCGGCCTCGTCTTCGGCATAACCACGCGCGTGCAATTGATGGAGCTGGCGCAGCTCAACCGGCCGCTCCTGCGACGGCTTCAGGACGAGGCGCCGGGCACGTTCCACCACAGCATCATCGTCGGCAACCTCGCTGAGCGCGCCGCTGACATCATCGGCGCCGACTCCCTTCTCGTCAGGGTCGGCTGCTACTACCACGACGTTGGAAAACTGCGACAGCCCGGCTATTTTATCGAGAATCAGATGTCCGGCAGCAACCCGCACGATAAGCTGCCGGCTCAGAAGAGCGCGCACATCATCTCCCGCCACGTCGAAGACGGCCTCGAGCTGGCGCGCGAGCACCGCCTGCCGGCGCAGGTGCGCGACTTGATCGCCCAGCACCACGGGACCGGACAGGCGGCCTACTTCTATCGCAAAGCGCTGAAACAAGGGAAGGAGATTGACGCCTCTTCGTTCTCCTACCCGGGCCCTCGCCCGCAGACCCGCGAAGCAGCGATAGTCATGCTGGCGGATTCCGCGGAAGCGGCGGTGCGCGCGGCTTCCGACCGCTCTCCGCTGGAGATTGACGCGCGCGTCGACGAGGTGATCGCGGAACGCCTTGAGGAGAAGCAACTCGACGAGTCGCCTCTCACGTTGCGGGACATCAGCCTCATCTCAGAGTCGTTCAAGGCGACCCTTCGCGGCGTCTACCATCCGCGCCTAGAATACCCGGCGGCCGCTCCGACGGACGAAGGCAAACGCAAGCGCGGACGCAAGCGAATCTCTCCTCTCTCCGCCTTGAGCGCCTTCTCGGTTGGAGAAGAGGGCGGTCTCGCTGAGGAAGACGAAGAAATCGCGCCCTGACCCCGGTCAAACCCCCGACACCGACACTGGGGCCACGCGTCCAACTTGTGTATAATCGTCTTGGCCGATTCCCCCAAAGAGGTGAGACATGCGCTTTGGCGTCATCGTGTTCCCCGGCACGTGGAGCGACGGGGATTGCTACTACGTGCTCGACACGATCCTGGGCCAGAAAGTCGACTACGTCTGGCACCGCGAGCACGACTTATCGGCCTACGACTGCGTCATCTTGCCCGGCGGCTTCTCTTATGGCGACTACCTTCGCGCCGGCGCCATCGCTCGCTTCTCGCCCGTCATGGCGGCTGTTGCGGAGCACGCGCGAAAGGGCGGCCTCGTCTACGGCATCTGCAACGGCTTCCAGATCCTCTGCGAAGCGGGCCTCCTTCCCGGCGCCCTCATGCGCAACGACAGCCTCCAGTTCCGTTGCCAGCCCGTGCACATGCGAGTCGAAAACGCCGCCACTCCCTTCACGTGGCAAACTCGGCCAGGCCAGGTACTGACGATTCCGATCTCTCACGGCGAAGGCAGCTACTTTGCTGACGCGGATACGCTGGCGATGCTGGAAGACACCCGGCGCGTGGCCTTCCGCTACGTCACACCCGCAGGCGAAGTGACGGTGGAAGCGAACCCCAACGGCTCGCTGAACAACATCGCAGGCATCATCAACGAGCGTGGCAACGTGCTCGGGATGATGCCGCACCCGGAGCGGGCCAGCGAGAGACTGATGGGCGGCGAAGACGGGATGCCGATCTGGCATTCGATAATCGAGAGCGGCGTCGCCGCTCTCGTGCGCTAGAGTGGCCCGGGAAGTGGCGGAGAATCTCAAGAAGGAGGTCGAGTCATGACAACTGGAGTCGCATCGCCCACCTTCCCCGTTGCATTCGACGTCGAGTATCCGGAAAGATTGTCGCGCCTTCTCATCTTCTTCAAGTGGTTGCTGGCCATACCGCATTTCATAATCCTGTATGCCCTGATCCTCGTGGCGGAAGTGCTCACCTTCATTGCCTGGTTCGCCATTCTCTTCACAGGCCGCTATCCGAGGGGCATGTTCAACTTCGTGGTTGGCGTCTTCCGCTGGGAATACAACGTCACTGCCTACACCGGCCTGCTGCGAGACGAGTACCCACCGTTCTCCCTCTCACCTGGCGAATACGCGGTGACCTTCGACATCGAGTATCCTGAGCGGCTTTCGCGCTGGCTGATATTCGTGAAATGGCTTCTTGTCATCCCGCACATCATCGTCATCCTCTGCCTCGGCGTCGCGGACCTTGTCGCGAAGATAATCTCGTGGTTTGCTATCCTATTCACCGGCCACTACCCACGTGGTTTGTTCAATTTCTCCGTTGGCGTTTCCCGTTGGGGCGCGCGAGTGACCGCCTACGTTTGGTTGCTTCGGGATGAATATCCCCCGTTCAGCCTACAATGAGTGATTTTCGATTGAGTCCTTCGAACTACGGGTAGCGCATGATTGTTGACCAGCAACTGATAGAAGAGCTCTCGCTCTCCCTCGACGAATACCGCCTTATCGTCGAGAAGCTTGGCCGCGAGCCCAACGAGGTCGAGCTGGGCATGTTCGGCGCCATGTGGAGCGAGCACTGCGGCTATAAGAACAGCAAGCCTCTCCTGCGAATGCTCCCCAACACGGGCCCGAACATCCTGACCAGCATGGGCGGCGAAAACGCCGGCGCCATCGACATCGGCGACGGCATCTGCGTCGTGATGAAGATAGAGTCGCACAACCATCCGTCGGCCATCGAGCCTTACGAAGGCGCCGCCACCGGCGTCGGCGGCATAGTGCGCGATATCTTCGCCATGGGCGCACGACCCATCGCCACCCTCGACTCCCTGCGCTTCGGCCCGCTTTCCGAGCCGCGCAATCGCTACCTCTTCTCCGGCGTCGTCGGCGGCATCGGCGGCTACGGCAACTGCCTCGGCATCCCGACCATCGCCGGTGAGGTCAGCTTCGCCGGTCCTTACTCCGCGAACCCGCTCGTGAACGCCATGTGCGTCGGCATCGCCCGAATCGACCATCTGATTTTCGGTCGGGCAGCAACGCCGGGCAACATCGTCCTGCTCGCGGGCGCCGACACCGGCCGCGACGGCATCGGCGGTGCCAACGTCCTCGCCTCCCGCGTCTTCGACGAAGGCAGCGCGGAGCTCCGGCCGACAGTCCAGGTGGGCAATCCGTTCATGGAGAAGCTGCTCATGGAGGCCTGCCTGGAGCTCGCCGAAGAGCACCCCGACTGGATCGACGGCATCAATGACCTGGGGGCCGCCGGCCTCACGAGTTCCACCGTCGAGTCCGCCGCCCGCGCCGGCAACGGCATGGAAATCGACATCGCCCGCGTGCCGAGGCGGGAGCACGGGATGCTTCCTCAAGAAGTCATGCTCTCCGAGTCGCAGGAGCGAATGCTTGTCTTCCCGAAGAAGGAGCACGAGGAGGACGTGCTGCGGCTCCTCGAGCGCTGGGAGCTGAAAGTCGACGTTATCGGCCGCGTGACCGACGACGGCCTCATGCACATTCTCGACGGCGGCCAGGAGGTGGCGGTCATGCCGGTCGACGTGCTGACGGAGCCGCCCGAGTATCGCCGCATTGGAGTGCGGCCCGCCTACCTCGACGAGGTTCAGGCGTACGACTTCTCGCGCCTGCCCGACCTCGATGACGCGGGAAAGGCGCTGCTCCGTCTTCTCTCGACGCCGGAGTTGGCGGACAAGCGCTGGGTCTGGCGGCAGTATGACCACCAGGTGCTGACGAACACCGTCGTCGGCCCGGGAAGCGACGCCGCCGTCCTGCGCGTCAAAGGCACGAGGAAAGGCCTCGCCCTCACAAACGACGGAAACGGCCTCTACTGCTACCTGGATCCCTACGCTGGCGGCGCCATTGCCGTTGCCGAGGCGGCGCGAAACGTTGTCTGCGCCGGCGGCCGTCCCGCGGCTATCACCGACTGCCTCAACTTCGGCAACCCCGAAAAGCTGGACGTCTACTACCAGATGGAGGAGACGATCCGCGGCATAGCGGCGGCGGCCGAGAAGCTGGGCGCGCCGATAGTTTCCGGCAACGTCAGCCTCTACAACGAGACGAACGGCGAACCTGTCCTGCCAACACCGGTTATCGGCATGCTCGGCCTTCTCGACGACGTCGACCGCCGCTGTGAGATGGGCTTCCAGGCTGAAGGCGACGCCGTCTTCCTCCTCGGCGCGACTCTCGACGCTCCCGTGGAAAGCCTCGCCGGCAGCGAGTACCTGCGCGAGATGCACGGCCTCATCGCCGGGCGGCCGCGAATCGACCTCGACCTGGAGGCGCGCGTCCAGCAGATCTGCCTTGAAGCCATCTCGAATGGCATTCTCCGCTCTGCCCACGACTGCTCGCAGGGCGGCCTCGCCGTCGCCGTGGCGGAGAGCTGCGTCAGCAGCGGCATCGGCCTGCGCGGCGAACCAATCGCGGTGGCCCGACTCGATGCCGCTCTCTTCGGCGAGACGCAATCACGAATCGTCGTGTCCTGCTCTCCGGACCGCAGAGATGAGCTCGAAGCGCTGGCCCGCCGCCAGGACGTTCCGTTGACCTGCCTCGGCCTCGTCGGCGGCGACCACCTGACGCTGCCCGGCGCCCTCGACGTGTCACTCGTTGAGCTCGCCGACGCGTATCGTCGCGGCCTTCCCGACGCGCTGGCCGGCGCATGAAGCCGTCCGGGATCCAGTCGCGGCCCTTGACGCGTTATCCCGGGTGCCGTATCCTATCCCAGATCGAACGTATGTACTCAACGCTTTTTGTGGTTCGAGAGGTGGAAAGATTCCGCTCAACTTGACTGATTCCCTTGTTGACGGCGGGCGCCACGGCACTATCATGGTGAAGGTGGCCCGCTCCAAACCCCAACCCCCTGGAGGTCCGCAGTGAAAGTTGTCTTTTTGAAGGACGTTGAAGGCAGCGGACGCATCGGCGAGATTAAGAACGTCGCTGATGGCTACGCCCGCAACTACCTCCTGCCGAAGGGCATGGCTGCGCCTGCAACCGCCGACGCCGTAAGGAAGGCGGAGGCGCGGGCAGTAGTCGAAGCCAAGCGCCAGGCGCTGCTCGACGAGGCCGCGCAGTCGCTCTCCGAGCGAATCGCCGGCGCAACCGTTCGCATCGTCGCGAAGGCAGGGAGCAAAGGGCGACTCTTTGGCTCGGTCACCCAGGCGGACGTGGCCGACGAAGTGGGCAAGCTGCTCGGCCGGGAGTTGGACCGTCACCAGGTGCTCCTTGCGGAGCCGATCAAGGAGACCGGCGATTACCAGGTCGTCGTCCAGCTTAGCCGCAACGTTCGTCCCACGATCGCGCTGAAGATCGTCGCGGAAGGCGCGGAGAACGAGGAAGAGACGGCGCCGGCAGCGGAGCCTGAGCAGGCCGCAAGCGAGGAAGAGCCGGCAGCGGAGCCGGAGCAGACCGCAAGCGAAGAGGCACCGCCTGCGGAGTCGGAAGAGGCCGAATAGGCTATCGGTGGGATGGAGGCGATGAACGAGGACTACGAACAAGCGGCGCAATCGGCGGCAAGAGAGCTCCAGCAGGCGCAGACAGCCGACGACGTCCGCAAGATATGGAAGAAGTACTATCTCGTTCTCGGCCACCGCTCGCTCGGCCGGCTGTTACTCGGACGACCTGCCGCTGAGCTCGTCGCCCGTCACGAAGTGCGCTCTGAGTAAGGACAACTACCTCCGTTCACTAGCCCGAGGAGATGCAAGGATGCTGGCCGACAGGCTCCCCCCTCATGACGTCGAAGCGGAAGAGGCCGTCATCGCCTCCATCCTCGTCGACAGCGAGGCTATCTACCACGTCGCGCCCATCCTCAAGGCTGAAGACTTCTTTCGCGAGAAGAACGCCTGGGCCTTTGAAGCCTGCCTTAGCCTCTTCGATCGAAACGACGCCATAAACCAGGTGACCCTTGGCCACGAGCTGGCCCGCCGCGACCGCCTGGAGGAAATGGGCGGTCTCGCTTACCTCAGCAGGCTCGTGACCGAGCTTCCCACCCCCGTCGGCGTCGAGCACTACGCTGGCATCGTCAAGCGCGACGCTGTCTACCGGCGCCTCATCGAGGTCGCGAGCCGGATCGCCCAGATGGGCTACAACGGCGGCCCCGACTTGGAAGAGACGCTCTCCCGCGCAGAAGGCATGCTGCTTTCCCTGCGCAGCGGCGAGCGCCTGAGCGACTTCCTGCACATCAAAGAGATCCTGGACGACTTCTGGGAGGGCGGCGGCCTGGAATCGCTCCGCAACGGCCTCGAGGGGAACATCCGCACCGGCTTCGTCGACTTGGACACGCTCCTCGGCGGCCTCAAGCGTTCCGACCTCATCATCCTGGCTGCCCGTCCCAGCCTGGGGAAGACCAGCCTGGGCCTGAACATCGCCCGTAACGCCGCCGTCGGTCAGAGCGCCAAGATCGCCCTCTTCAGCCTGGAGATGGCGGCGGAGCAGCTTGCCCAACGCCTGCTGGCCAGCGAGTCCGGCGTCGATTCGACGCGACTGCGCCTCGGCCTGCACACCGAGGCCGAAGAGCGACGGGTCATGAACGCGCTTGGAGTGCTCGCCGCCGCCGACATCTGGGTCGACGACAGCGCTGTCCTGCGCATGCCGGAGATCCGCGGCAAGGCGCTGCGCCTCTCCCGCGAGCGTGGTCTCGATCTCGTCATCGTCGACTACCTGCAGTTGATACACGGCACAGAGCGAGGCGACAACCGCGTGCAGGAGATCAGCTACATCTCGCGGGCGCTCAAAGAGCTGGCGCGTGAGCTCGACGTGCCGGTGATCGCCGTATCACAGCTCTCGCGCGCTCCGGAGATGCGCTCGCCTCACATCCCTATGCTCAGCGACCTTCGTGAAAGCGGCAGCATCGAGCAGGACGCCGATCTCGTCGTGTTCATCTATCGCGAGGAAGTGTACGTGCGCAAAGATGAGTGGGATTCGCAGCACGCGGACGGCTCCCCCTATCCGGCCGGCGACGCTCAGATCATCGTCGCCAAGAACCGCAACGGGCCCACTGGCACCGTGCATCTTCGCTTCCGGCACAACATCGCCCGCTTCGAGGACTTGCTCCTGCGGGAGGAAGAGAGCGTCATGAGCCGCTCCTCAGTGGAGGTCTAGGCGCTGGTCATGAAGAGGCTGGATGAGATAATCGAGGGGATGCGGCTTCCCGAGGGGCAGACGGACGAGGGTCTGGACGCCGCTTGCCTCGTCGAAGATGCGAGCAGCGTTTGCCCTCTCTGCGACGGCGCCGGCTTCGTTCGTCGCAGCCTCCCGGTCGACCATCCCGACTTCGGCAAAGCGTTTCCCTGCGAGTGCGTCCAGCGTGAGCGAGAGGATGAGCGCGCGACGCGCTTGGAGCGCTACAGCGACCTCGGCCCGCTCACGCGCCTTACCTTCGACAATCTGAGCGCGCACGGCCGCAGCAGCAATCCGCGTGACCAGGAGCGATTCCAGCGCTGTATCGAAGAGGCGCACGGCTTCGCGCACAATCCTGACGGCTGGCTCGTGCTCTTCGGACCGAGCGGCTGTGGCAAGACGCATGTTGCCGCTGCCATCGCCAATCGCTGTCTGGCGCTGGGCACACCGGCGCTGTTCGTCTTCGTCCCCGACCTGCTGGACCGGCTGCGCGCCGCCTATCATCCGGAGGCCGCCGTCGACTACGACCAGGCTTTCGAACGCGTGCGCAACGCCCCCGTCCTCATCCTCGACGACCTGGGCGGACAGAGCAGCACGCCCTGGGCGCAGGAGAAGCTCTTCCAGATAATCAACCATCGCTTCAACGGTCGCCTGCCCACCGTTATCACCAGCGGCTCCTCCCTGCACAAGATCGACGAGCGGCTGCAGACCCGCCTGACCGACCCCTCGCTGACCCGCGTCTTCGAGCTGGAGCCCGCATCTGGCGGTCGTCGCGGCGGTCGCAAGCTCGATGTCTTCGATCAGCCGCGCTTCCGCAACATGACCTTCGACAGCTTTGACACGCAGGGCTTCCACCTGCCCGTCGCCGAACGACGCCGCCTGGAGGACGCCTACCGCTTCGCGCTGGACTTCGCGCAGAAGCCCGAGGGCTGGCTGATGCTCACCGGGCCGGCAGGCAGCGGCAAGACCCACCTGGCCGTCGCCATCACCAACTACCGCCGCCAACTGGGCGACTCGCCGTACTTCATCGAAGTGAGCGATCTGCTGCACTTCCTCAGTCGCAAGGACAAGAAAGGGGAGCCGGAGCAGTACTATCGCGAGACCGAAGAGATCAGCGAGGCGCCGCTCCTCGTGCTCGACGATCTTTATATCAACCGGCGCAACCCCTGGTGGGAAGATATCTTCCGCATCCTCAAGCACCGCCACACGGCGCAGCTTCCCACCGTCGTGACGACGCTTCAGACGCTCACCAGCCTGTCGCTGGACGAGGTGGGCGAGCGAATCGCTTCGCTGCTCGGCGATCCCAGGATCTGCTCGGAGATGCGACTGCCCGGCGCGTCGCAGAAGCCGCGGCCCCCGGATAGCGCCTCTCCCTCCCAGGACGAGCCGCCGCCGCGCCGAAGGCGTGGCTGAGCCTCCTCCCGTCTCCTCCTGAAGCTGATTGAGTACTTATAACTCGTACCTTGATCTTCGTTTACCTAATGTCGTACAATGCTGCCGATAGCCCGTTAGCTACCTCTAGAAGGACCTGGGAGGTACTGGGTGGCACTGGAAGATAGGATGTTACCGTGCCGTAATTGCGGGAAGGAATTCATCTTCACCGCAGGCGAGCAGACGTTCTTCTTGCGACGAGGCCTTCTGAATGACCCTCAGCGCTGCCCCTCCTGCCGAGCGGCGAAGCGCAAGGAACGAGGCGAAAGCCGCCAAGGCATGACCGCCGTGGTCTGCGCCTCCTGCGGCAGCGAAACCGTCGTCCCGTTCGTCCCGCGGCTGGACAAGCCCGTCTACTGCAACCTCTGCTTCGAGAAGATGCGGCCGACCGTCTAGTCGTTCTCAGCCTGCACTGGAAGCCCTTCCAGCCGGGATTCGTCGCCCTGCCGTCCTCCAACCTTCAATCGGAAGCTCCCATCTTTCGCTCGGCAGAGCAGGTCAAACCTCATCTCAGCAATAACAGTTGCCGATGATCCATCGATGACACTGTTCCAATGATCAGCTATACTGCTGCTTCAGAACCAAGGAACATGATGAGCATCGGTACCGTTCTGACCAAGGCGGGAAAGCAGGCCGTCGACCTGCTCTTTCCTCCACGCTGCGCCGTCTGCGGTCGTCTGGAGTCCTTTCTCTGTCCGGATTGCCGATCGGCCCTGCCGCGCGCTGGCCCGCCGCGCTGCGTTATTTGCTGGCAACCGACTTCCGGCGGTGCCTGCCATCGCTGTGAAGAATCGAGGCCGTCATTCGATGGCCTCCGATCTGCTTTCGTTTTCGAAGGCGGCGCGCGGGATCTCGTCCACAAGCTCAAGTACCAGAATCAGTCTGTCCTGGCCGCGCCCATGGCTGACCTGCTTTTCGACCTGCTAGCGGACAACCCGCTTCCCGCCGACGTGCTCGTGCCGGTGCCCCTATTCCCGAGGCGAAAGCGCGTGCGCGGCTACAACCAATCGGCGCTCCTGGCGCAGGCTCTGGCGCGACAACTGGGCTTGCCTGTCAACGAAAAGACGCTCGGCCGCACCAGGAACACCGCCTCGCAGGCCAGGACCGCCAATTCCGACGAAAGAAAAGCCAACGTCCGCGATGCCTTCGTCTGCAAGGACGGATCGCTTACCGGCAAGCAGGTGCTGCTAATCGACGACGTATCGACCACCGGCGCCACGCTCGATGCCTGCGCTCAGGCGCTCCGCCGGGGCGGCGCCGGGTCTGTCTGGGCGCTCACTTTTGCTCACGAGGACTGATGAAAATTGATCTGAGATTGGCCCTTGATCGAGCGCGTTTGGGGGAGAAGCGATGCCTCTGCCGCAACTGGTGATGTTCTTCGGCGGCATGGGCGGGAGTCCCGTCGAGGACGAATTCGCCTGCGCCCTGGGTGAAGACACGCTTGACACGCTGGAGCGCGTGCTCGATTCTGGCGGCGTCGACGGCGCCATCCTCGCTACGGACACGCCGCAGATTGCCAGCCACTTCTCGTCCGAAGTGCGCGTGGACGTCGACGACGGGCCGTTCCATTTCGGCCAGCGTCTGGCGCAGGTTGTGCGCCGCCATGAGCTGGAGCGGCTTATCTACCTGGGCGCCGGCAGCAGCACGCTCATGGCCAACGACGACTTCTTCTCGCTGGGCCACTACCTCGGCATGGCATGGAACATGGTCCTGACCAACAATCGCTACTCCTCCGACTTCGCCGCTTTCGTCCCCGGGAAGGCGCTGTTCCAGATACCCCTCCCCTCAAAAGATAACGTCTTGCCGCGCGTCCTCCACGATTCGGCGGGCCTGACATTGCAGGAGCTCCCTCGAACTACCGCGAACCAGTTCAACATTGACACGCCCTCCGACCTCGCGATACTCAAGCTTACGGGCCATGCGGGCCCTCGCCTCAGTCAATGGTTTGAAAGCGCGGAGATTGACGTTTCGAGATACGAAACGTGCCTGAGACTCCTCACCAATCCGAAAGCGCAGATCCTCGTTGCCGGACGGGTCGGAAGCCAGGTCTGGCAGTACCTGGAGAAGGAGACTGCCTGCAAAGTCCGGCTTTTCTCCGAAGAGCGCGGGCTGCGAGCTGAAGGGCGAGAAGACGGGAAGGCGCGCTCACTGTTGGGCTTCCACGTGGAGCGGGTCGGCTCCGAGCGCTTCTTCGCGGAGTTGGCCGAGATGGCGGATGCCGCCTTCATCGACACTCGTGTCCTCTTGGCCCACCTGTCTAAGCGACCCAGCCGCGCCGACCGCTTTCTCTCGGACCTGGGCCGCTACGAAGAGGTAACCGACCCGTTTCTGCGGGAGTTCACCGAAAGCGCCGTGAGAGCGCGCATCCCCGTCCTGCTCGGCGGCCACTCCCTCGTCGCCGGCGACCTCATGGCTCTCACGGAGCTGGCCTGGCGCGATATCGCCGAGTCTCCCATATAGATACAATTTTCGTCTCCAGCCTCCTGCTGCCGCACTTGACGGAGCTTCATGCGTGGGATACGCTCAGTCTAGTGGCAAGGACAACGTCATCACTGCGCCCACTTCCCGCCTCCGGGGGAGGTCTGCGGCAAAGGCTGCTGTTGGCTTTTGTCGTCCTCTTTCTCGCCGGTGGCGCCGCCTACGGGTCGCTGATCCTCGCCGCCCGAGTCTATCCCATCCTGTTCCCCGGCAACGTCCTTCCAATAGGGGGGAGTCTGCCCGGCGTTCAACAGCAGAGCAGTAGCGACCCGTCCCCGATTAACAAACGCATCAACGTGCTCATCATGGGCCTCGACAGGCGCCCCGACGAAGGAGATATCTTCACACGCACCGACACGATGATAGTCGCGACCATCGATCCACAGACCAAAACCGCCGGCATCCTGGGTATCCCCAGAGATACCTACGTGAATATCCCCACCAAAGGCGGCGGCAGCTTCCAGGACCGGATAAACACCGCTCTTGAGTATGGCCAAACCGACAATTACCCCGGCGGCGGTCCGCAACTGGCCGAAGACACAATCGAAAAGAACTTTGGCATCAAGATCGATCACTACGTCATCATTGACTTCACCGCTTTCAAGGAAGTGATCGATGATCTAGGCGGGATCGACGTAGATGTCCCGGACTACCTCGACGATCCTCTCTACTCTGATACGGAGCTGCCCGGAGATTACTTCCCGCTCCATTTTGTCCCCGGCATGCAGCATATGGACGGGCGGACCGCCCTCGGCTACGCGCGCAGCCGCAACACGACCAGCGATCTGGACCGCATTGAGCGGCAGCAGCGCGTGATATTCGCAGTCATGGACAAGATGACGAGTCCGAGTTTCAACGTCCTGTCAAACGCCCTCGACCTGTGGCATAAGTACAAGAACACGATAGTCACCGACATCAGTGACTTCATGATCCCCGGCTTCGCCAAGCTTGCCATCGATATTCCACAGGACCAAATCAATGCTCTTTCTCTGGGGCCCTGCACCACTCCCTGGACAACTCCCGGCGGCGCCGACGTATTGCTGCCTTCGGACGAGGGATGCAAGCGCATCGTCGATGCGCTCTTCTACGATCAGCAGTTGTCGGCGGAAGGCGCAGTGGTGGAAGTGCAGGACGCCACGTCAACCAACCAGGACGTCGCCGCCCAGGCCGTGACTCTCCTGACCAACCTCGGCTTTCCTCAGGGGTCGGTGATAGAATCGAAGGCGCCGTCAAGCGGGCCCGTGGCAAACACCGAAATCATCGACTACACTGGAAAGACCTACAGCGCGGCCAGGATCGCTGAATGGCTGGGTGTTCCCGCGAGCGCCGTGCGCGATTCGATCCCGGCTGACGCGGCCCTGCGCACCACCAACGCCGACATCGTCGTAGTCCTCGGTGACGATGCCAACCTGGGCGCGCTCAGCTCAACTTCTGCGGGAACCCAGTAGCGACGCGGCCGGAATCGACCGCCGCTGGCGAGGAAGGCCTACTTGCTCTTCGCCTTCGCCGGCTTCTTCGCGGGCGCCTTCTTTACAGGGGCCTTGCGAGTCGCCGTTTTCGCTGCTGCCACCGGAGGGGCGGCTTTTTTCGTGACCTTGCGAGCCGGCTTCGCTGCCTGCTGCGTCGGGGCGATAGCTGCCGCGGCGGTCGCGGAGTTAAGCTTGAGCATCAGCCGCGACTTGCGTCGCGCGGCGTTGTTGGCGTGAATAACGCCTTTCTCGGCTGCCTTGTCCAGCGCGCTCACCGCCTCGCGAACGGCTACGCCCGCTTCCTCGATTCGCCCTTCCCCGATTAGCGGCAGCGCCGTTCGTATCTGCGTTCGCGTAGCTCCTCTGACCGACCTGTTGCGTACGCGCCTTCGCTCGGCCTGCCTTACCCGCTTCTCTGCCGACCGGCTATGAGTCAAGACCTCGCTCCTTCAATATGCTGGGAGTAATATTAGACGAGAGTTAACCTCGTGTCTAGAGCGGCTTTCTCCCCAAGGCAATCGCTGATGCGTAAGCGACGATTCGGGGTAGGCGGATGACAAGAGCGAGGACGATGTCGGCGAGCGACGGTCTCGCGGCCGCTGCCGTCATCGTCGCGATAGGCTTCCTCGGCAGCCGGCTGCTTGGCCTGCTCCGCACGGTAGCGATAGCGAACAGCTTCGGCACCAGCCCGGAGTTGGGCGCTTACTGGGTCGCGTTTCGCCTGCCGGACATGGTCTTCCAGGTGCTCGCCGGCGCCACCCTTGCCAGCGCCTTCATCCCCGTCTTCTCCCGCTACATCACCAGAGGCGACCGCGACCAGGCATGGCGGCTCGCCAGCTCCGTGCTTAACCTTGTGTTCATCGCCACGGGCGTCCTGGCGGTCATCGGCTTCCTGCTGGCGCCGCTCCTCGTCCCGCTCATGGCGCCGGGGCTCGGCCAGGACTCGGGCCGCCAGGCGGAGCTACAGGGACTTGCCGTTCATCTCACCAGGATTATGCTTATCTCGCCCGTTCTCTTCTCCGTAAGCGGCATGTTCATGGGAATCTCGAACGCCCGCCATCACTTCCTCTTCCCTGCGCTCGCGCCCTGGACCTATAACCTGTCGATCATCTTCGCCGCTCTTGTGTCGCACAGCGTCGAAGGGCTGTCCATCGGCGTCGTCGTCGGCGCCTTCATCTACCTGGTGATTCAGCTTCCGGCAGTGCGTCTTATCGGCATGGCTTACCGTCCCATCGCTGACTGGCGCGACCCGGGCGTACGGGAAGTCGGCAAGCTCATGCTACCGAGGGCGTTCGGCCTGGCCGCCGCTCAGCTCAACTTCCTCATCTCCATCTTTTTTGCCTCGAAGGTGAGCGACCAGGCGATCTCGGCCGTCAACTACGCCTGGCTTATCGTCATGATGCCGCTCGGCCTCTTCGGCATGGCCATGTCGACTGCTGTCTTCCCCACGCTCGCGGAGCAAGCCGCGACGAAAAGCATGGATGCCCTGCGCCACACCCTCTCCGGCACCCTGCGACTAATACTGTTTCTCACTCTGCCGGCCAGCGTCGGCCTCATGATCCTTGGCAAGCCGCTCGTAACTTTCCTCTTCGAGCACGGCGCCTTCACCGCCGCTTCCACAGATATCACCGTCGCCGTCCTCTTCTTCTATGCGATAGGCTTGTTCGCCCAGGGCGGCATCGAGATCCTCAGCCGCGGCTTCTACGCCCTCTCCGACACCCGCACACCCGTCGCTTTCGCCGTCGCCTCAATGGTAGCCAATCTGCTGCTCTGCCTCATGCTCGTCGGACCTTTCGGCGTCAAAGGCCTGGGCCTCGCGCTCTCCCTCAGTGCTATTCTGGAATTCTCGCTCCTCTTCCGTGCGTTGCGAAAGCGACTTGGCGGCCTGGACGAAGAGAAGCTGGTCGGATCGGTCGCGAAATCCAGCGCCGCAACCGTCGTCATGGCCGAGGTGGTTGGACTGCTGGCCCTCCTGCTGCACGCCTCCGGCCACTTCAACGCCGGCACCCTCGTCGACGCCTTCCTCGCCCTGTTCGGGGGCAGCGTCATCGGCGTCGGCGTCTTCTTCGCCGTCTCGTCTTTCCTCGCCCACGAGGAGATGGAGCTTCTCGAGCGGCGGCTCCCCATCCTTCGCTCCGTCAACATCTTCGCCCGGCTGAGCGGCGGCGCGAGCAGCGCGCGCACCCCCTTCTAGCCGCCTCGAATCTGAAATGACGACGATTGCTGTTTCCCGAACACGCCCTAGCCTTGCGTCGGCCGCCCTCGGCGTCGTATAATTCGGTTGATCGCCGAATCCGCACGGTGCCATTTTCACGATTGGAGACCGGGTCTTGAGTTTCGCCGACAAGGCATTAACCTGCCGTGACTGCAATGGCAGTTTCGTCTTTACGGCCGGTGAGCAGGAGTTCTACGCCAGCAAGGGGCTGCAAAACGAACCTGTGCGCTGCCCTTCCTGCCGCGCTGCCCGCAAGAACTCTCGCACCACCGAGGCTGAGGACGGCTACGTGCGCTATGGCGCGTTCGCCAGCTTCGGCGGCCGCACGCCCCGCCAGATGCACCCCGCCACCTGCGCCGACTGCGGAATGATGACCGAGGTCCCCTTCGTCCCTAGGGGCGACCGCCCGGTCTACTGCAGCGCCTGCTACAATAAGCAGCGCGCCCAGGCGAAACCCCCCGAGCTCTAGCGCCCACGTTCCGCGAACTCGCCTCCGGTTGACGCCGTGTCTGCCGATACCTATACTTGACACTTGCGAAAGGCTTTGACGGAGTCGAGTAGGCCGGTCGCGCCGAGCAGCGAGTCCAATTCGGTGCGAGTGGACGCGGTAGCGCCGGTCGAGATCCCTCCTGAGCCGCCGACTGAACGACAGGGGTGCTAAGTAGGCTCGGCCGGAACGCTCACCGTTACCAGGGGCAGGGGCATCGGAAGCGTGCCCCGACAAGCGGTCGCCGCAGGCGGCAACAAGGGTGGTACCGCGGGTACGAATTCGGCCCGTCCCTTTCCGGGGGCGGGATTCTTTTTGTGGGGTGTAGAGCGATGTTCAAACCGGTTCCTACGAAAGTCGACTTCCCGGCGCTTGAGCGGGAGATCCTACGTTGGTGGGAAGAGCAGGGCATGGTGCGCAAATACCTGCGCCGCAACGAAAGCTCGCCGCGCCGCTGGTCGTTCATAGACGGGCCCATCACCGCCAACAACCCTATGGGCGTCCACCACGCCTGGGGCCGCACCTACAAAGACCTTTACCAGCGCCTGAAGACGATGCAGGGCTATCGTCAGCGCTATCAGAACGGCTTCGACTGCCAGGGCCTCTGGATCGAGGTCGAGGTCGAGCGCGAGATGGGCTTCAAGTCCAAGCGCGAGATCGAGGAGTTCGGCATCGCCCGCTTCGTCGAAGCCTGCAAGGCGCGGGTCCGAAAGTTCTCCGCCGTCCAGACGGAGCAATCGATTCGCCTCGGCTACTGGATGGACTGGGACAACTCCTACTACACGTTCTCCGACGAAAACAACTACACCATCTGGCACTTCCTCAAACGCTGCCATGAGAACGGCTGGCTGTACAAAGGCCACGACGTCATGCCCTGGTGCCCACGCTGCGCCACCGGCCTTTCGCAGCATGAGATCGTGACCGAAGGCTACCGTGAGCTGACCCATCCCAGCGTCTTCCTTCGGCTTCCTCTCGACGGCCGCGAGAACGAGTACCTGCTGGTCTGGACCACAACCCCCTGGACGCTCTCGGCAAACGTGGCGGCCGCGGTTCACCCCGGCCTCGTCTACGTCCGCGCCCGCGAGGGCGACGACGTCTACTACCTGGCGAAAGCGGCGCTGGGCCGGCTCCAGGGCGACTACGAAGTGCTCGACGAGCTGCGCGGTGAAGCCATGCTCGGCTGGACGTACCGCGGTCCCTACGACGAGCTTCCGCGCCAGCAAGGCGTCCAGCACAAGGTCATCCCATGGGAGGAAGTGAGCGAGACGGAGGGCACTGGCCTCGTCCACATCGCCCCGGGCTGCGGCAAAGAGGACTTCGAGCTCGGCAAGCAGTTCGGCCTTGCCGTAATCGCGCCTCTCGACGAATCCGGCATCTTCCTCGAAGGCTACGGCTGGCTGAGCGACCGCAACGTCGGCGAAGTGGCGCAGCCGGTCTTCGACGACCTCCAGCGCAAGGGCATCCTGTACCGCGTCGAAGACTACACCCACCGTTACCCCGTCTGCTGGCGTTGCGACAGCGAGCTCGTATTCCGGCTCGTCGATGAATGGTTCATCTCCATGGATGAGCTGCGCAACCGCATCGCCGACGTCACGAAGCGGATTCACTGGATACCCGAGTTCGGCCTGGCCCGGGAGATCGATTGGCTTCAGAACATGGAAGACTGGATGATCTCGAAGAAGCGCTACTACGGGCTGGCGCTGCCCATCTACGAGTGCGATTGTGGCGTAGTCAACGTCATCGGCGGCGAGGACGAGTTGGAGGCGCGCGCCGTCGAAGGTTGGGACAAGTTCGCCGGGCACTCGCCGCACAAGCCGTGGATCGACGCCGTCAAGATCTGTTGCTCCGAGTGCGGCAAGACGCTATCGCGCATCCCGGACGTCGGCTCGCCCTGGCTCGACGCCGGCATCGTGCCCTACTCGACGCTCAACTATCGTCACAATCGCCCCTACTGGCGGGAGTGGTTCCCCGCCGACTGGATTTCGGAAAGCTTTCCCGGCCAGTTCCGCAACTGGTTCTACTCGCTGCTCGCAATGAGCACCGTGCTGGAGAATCGCGAGCCTTTTCGAGCCTGCTTCGGCTACGCGCTCCTCCGTGACGAGCAGGGCGAGGAGATGCACAAGAGCAAGGGCAACGCCATCTGGTTCGAGGATGCCGCCGACCGCATGGGCGTCGACGTAATGCGTTGGCTTTTCTGCCGGCACAATCCCAGCGCCAACCTCAATTTCGGCTGGCACAGCGGCGACGAGGTCCTCCGCGGCTTCATCCTGACGCTCTGGAACACCTACTCGTTCTTCGTCACCTACGCCAACATCGACCACTTCGAAGGTCAGGCGGCCGTCGAATCCTCGCGCTCCGATCTCGACCGCTGGCTGCTTTCCGGCCTGAATCAGCTCATCGCCGACGTAACCGCCGACTTGGAGGAGTTCGACTCCGCGACCGCCACCCGGCGCATCGAGTCCTTTGTCGAAGACCTCTCGAACTGGTACGTGAGGCGCAGCCGCCGTCGCTTCTGGAAGAGCGAAGACGACGCCGACAAGCGCGCTGCCTACGTTACCCTGCACACCTGCCTCGTCACGCTTGGCAGGCTGCTGGCGCCCTTCCTGCCGTTCCTCGCCGAGGAGATGTACCAGAACCTCGTGCGGTCGCATGACAGCGCAGCACCGGAAAGCGTCCACCTCTGCGACTGGCCCGTCGCGGACCGCGCGCTGATCGACGAGCGGCTGAACGAGGATACCCGTCTGGTGATGCGTTTGGTCAGCCTGGGGCGTGCTGCCAGGAGCAAAGCCGGCATCAAGGTGCGCCAGCCGCTGCCACGAGCTTACATGAAGGTAGCCAACCATTCGGAGAAAGAGGCGGCGCGTCGGCTGGAGAGCCAGGTTCTCGATGAGTTGAACGTCAAGAAGCTCGTGTTCGTCGACGACGAAACCGAGTTCGTGGAATACCAGGTCCGCCTCAACGCCGCGCTGCTGGGGCCAAAGTACGGCGGCGCTCTCCGACAGATCGATGAAGAGCTGCGGAAGCTCGATCCAGCGTCCGTCGCTGCCACCCTTGCTAATGGGTCGCCCATCGTCGTCGGCGAATGGCGGCTGGAGCCCGCGGAGCTCCAGGTGATCGAGAACGACAAAGAAGGCTACCGGACCGCCATGGAAGCGGGGTATTTCGTTACCGTTCCTACCGAAATCGACGCGGAGCTGCTCGACGAAGGCCTCGCCCGCGAGATCGTCCATCGCCTCCAGACCATGCGCCGCAACGCCGGCTTCGATATCGCTGATCGCATCGTCACCTACTATCAGGGCGACGAAGCGGTCCGCCGCGTCATGACGAGCTTCGAGGACTACGTCCGGCAGGAGACGCTGTCCGTCGACATCGTGGCGGAAGCGCCACCCGCCGCTGCCCACGCCGAGGAGCACACCGTCGATGGACGTGCAGTGACTCTTGGCGTAGTCAAGACGCAGGCTCGGGAAACGAGCCGATAAGAAGAGGGGCCCCAATTGGGACCCCTCTCGTCTGATTCAGAACCCTCGGCTAGCCGGGAGTATTCGTCACAGTGGGTGTGGACGTTGGCGTGGGCGTCAGCGTGGGGGTCGCGGTAGGCGTCGGCGTACACGTTCCGCCGGAGCAAGGTGTCGGCGTGGCCGTCTCGGTCGGCGTGGCCGTCGCCAGTGTAGAAAGGTCGTCGGGGCCCACAACCACCGGCGCCGTCACATCGTTCGGATTGTGAGTGACCGCGTCCACCCAGATCTCGTATTGGGTCGCGTTGTCGTCGCTCTCAACCGCGACGTCGAAAGTCCCCGTGTCACCGTTGTCGATCGTGGTTGGACTGGTGAACACTCGCCCGACCTTCACCACGTTGTCGTTGTCGTCAAGCAAGGCGAGGCAGACCTGGACGCCGAACAAGTCTGTGTTCCCAACGTTGACGTTGCCCGTGATGTGGGTCGTGTCGCCACTGGTGGTTGTTGCGACGTCGCTCACGTCAAGGTCGGCCACGGCCTTCGTCCCGAAAGTGACTGGCCTGAGAGTCGTCTGTGGGTGGTCGTTGACCGTCACGCCGGCGGGCAAGATCGCTTCAATCGGTGAGTCGGAATGGTTCTGCAGCGTGCGAGTGCAAGGGGCGACGAACTCCGTGGCGACGAACCGGCCGCTGTTGTCGAAGAAGTCGACTTCGACGGATGCGGCAACGATGTTAGCATTCGTGAGGTTGCTGGCGAGGGCGACAAAGTGGGGCTGGTCGTTCGCGTCATTATACACCGTACCGAATCGTACGATGCAGCCCGCCGCGAGGATGCCCCCGAGGGCCAGGACGAGGATGAGTAGGCGCTTCATGATGACTCCTTTCGTCTTGAAGGGGATTCGGCAACTCGGCGGTCTACTTTCATAATAACGCGCGTCGAGAAGGGAAGTTAACGCTCGCTACGATAAATTCCCGACCTAGGCGAATTGTCGCGCGTTGTCCCGAAGCCCAGGGTCGCGCTTCCGCGCCGCCTGGGGCGCGGCTATAATCCTGCATAGCTGGCATTTTCGAGGATCAGGACGTGAGCGATTCCGACAAGGGCAGCGCGAGAACGGGCCGGCTTCGCTACCGGCGCATCATCGCCAAGCTGGGCACGAACCTGCTGACCGCCGGCAGCGACCGCCTCGACGTGGGCGCGATGTCGTCGCTCGTCGGGCAGGTGGCGCGCCTGCACGACATGGGCGCCGAGGTCATCCTCGTGTCGTCGGGCGCGATTGCCGCCGGGCGCCAGCGCCTGGGGCACGTGCGCACCCGTCGCGACATCCCGATTCGCCAGGTGCTCGCCGCCGCGGGTCAGAGCCACCTGATGCAGCGCTACGACCAGCTTTTCTCGGAGCACGGCATCGTGGCGGCGCAGACGCTCCTCAGCCGTCGAGACCTCTCGGACCGCGTGGGCTATCTGAACGCCCGCAACACGTTGCTGGCGCTTCTGGAGCTGGGCGCGGTGCCGGTCGTCAACGAGAACGACGTGGTGGCCGTCGACGAGATAGAGGGCGCCAAGATAGGCGACAACGACAACCTCTCGGCGCTGGTGGCGAACCTGGTGGACGCCGACCTGCTGGCGCTGCTAACCGACACGCCGGGCCTGCACACGGCCGACCCGCGTCTCGACCCCTCCGCAACGCCCATCGCCCGCGTCGACCGCATCGACGAGGAGGTGGAGCGGCTGGCCGGCGGGCCTTCGCACCCGGGCGAGCGCGGCACCGGCGGCATGACGACGAAGATTCAGGCGGCGCGGCTGGCGACTTCCGGCGGCACGGCGGTCGTCATTGCCGGCGGCTCGGAGCCCGACGTGCTGGTGCGACTGGCGCAGGGCGAGTCGCTGGGGACGCTGTTCCCGCCGCAGGTGGAGGGGATGGAGAGCCGCAAGCGCTGGATGCTGTCGCGGCTGGGCGTGCGCGGCCGGATCGTGGTGGACGCGGGCGCGGCGAGGGCGCTGCGTCGCGACAGGAAGAGTCTGTTGCCGGCGGGCGTAGTCGAGGTCGATGGGACGTTCGAGCGGGGCGAAGCGGTGGACATCTGCGGGCCGGACGGCGAGAGGATTGCCTGCGGCATCGCGAACTACGGTCGCGAGGAGGTGGAGGCGATTCGCGGGCTGCGGTCGGAGCGGATAGAGGCGACGCTAGGGTACGAGTTCGGGTCGGAGGTGGTCCACCGGAACAACCTTGTCCTGCTCTGATTGACTGTTGTTTGTAAAAGCTGGCGCTTTTTCGAAGCTGTTAGTGCGCTTCTGGCTGATTGACCGTCGCTCATGGCGCTTGGCGGCGTCGCGAAGGGCCTCTTTGAGCGCCTGGTTGCGACGGACGCGGAGCCGGTGGAGCTTGAGGATGACGGGGCGGAGAGCCGGGTCGGCCAGGATGGCGTTGGTGACGGCCTGAAGCTGTTTGGAGCGCCGGCCGGTCTTGAAGGCGTTGAGGTTGCCCTTGGGGGCGCCTGCGCCGGGTCGTTTTCCTCCGCTCGCCGAGGCGAGTCTTCGACGTGGCATAGCGAGGTGATCGTAGCAAAGGGGCGGGGCGTTTCCAAGCGGGAAGTGGCACTAGTGCCTGCTGGCCGGCGCCTCCTGCCACCGCCACCCGCGTTGCGCTTTCCTGCCAGCAACCGCCGGTCTTCCCGCCCGCCCGCCCACATGCGTTTGTCAAGAAGAGTTTCAGGGGGACACCCTCCTCCAAAGGCGGACAGGTCTGCACTCCCGCTGAGGAAGGCGCGATGATTCGAGAGTGCACGGTCGAGGATGCGGAGCGCATCTGCGCCGTCGTCAACGAGGCGGCGGAGGCGTATCGCGGCGTCATCCCCCACGACTGCTGGCACGAGCCGTACATGGCGCTCGACGAGCTGCGGCGCGAGATGGCGTCGATGAGGTTCTTCGGCTGGGAGGACCCAGACGGGCAAGCGGCGAGCGGCCTTGTCGGCGTGATGGGGTACCAGCCGCTCGGGGACCGCCTGCCCGTCGGGGTAACGCTCGTCCGCCACGCGTACGTCCTGTCGACGCGTCAGGGCGAGGGGATTGGCGGCAGGCTGCTGGAGCACCTGACGGCGATGTCGTCGGGGCGATTGCTTGTCGGGACGTGGAAGGCGGCGACGTGGGCGGTGCGGTTCTACGAGTCGTACGGCTTCCGTCGATTGGGCGACGTGGAAAGCCAGGAGCTGCTGCGTCGCTACTGGAAGATATCGGCGCGACAGCGGGAGACATCGTTGGTGCTGGAGGTATAATTCATCCGCGCCTGGCGGATCTGGCACTGAAAGGAGTCATCATGCTTGACATCGTCGAAATCGCGCTCGACCAGATTACTGACTTTGCCGACTTCGAGAAGCTAGCCTGCGAGGTGATACGGAATGAGGGGTATCCAGACATCAAGCCACTAGGGGGACTATCCGACAAGGGCCAAGACGCAGTCGTTGAACGTCTATACGAGCACGAAGGGCTCAGATCGAGAATCGTTTTTCAAATCACGACTCAGGAAACGGTCGAGGCGAAGCCGCGACAAACGATCGCCCGCCTTGATGCTGCCCACATTGTCTATACCCAACTGACCATCGTGACCTCATGCGTATTGAGCAGTGAGCGTCAACGCACGCTGGAGAGGATTGCCCGCGAGCAGGATGTGGCGCTGGACATCATTGAGCGGAAGACCCTGGCGAACCGCCTGGCTGATTACGAGAATGGCATATTCTCACGACATTTCCCGGATATTCAGAAACAGGTTCAGGTTCTGCTTGCCAAGTCGTCGGAAGGGAAGCTGGACACCGAGAGTATGGTACGCAATGCGATAGCTTTTACAACGGGTGAAGCTTCGGAGCGCGCGCGCACGAGAGTGCTTGGTGAACTCGTGCAAGGCCTTCTGTTCCGATTCGAAGGCTCGGGTGCGACGGTCAAGGACCTCGCGGATCTGCATCACAAAATCCTGCCTCAGGCGGTTCCTTTGACGGAGGAGCAGATTGACGCCGCGCTTGAGAGACGGGCGTCGGCTAGCATGGCTGAACGAGACGCTGACGGCAAGTATCGCCCCACAGAAGCCGCAGTGGCGAGGTATCTAGCTTCCTCGATTGATTGGTCCATAAAGGGCCGAACGCTTGCTTCGGATGTTGCCGATGTGGTTGAGCAGGCGGCCGAGGGCTCCGTCGACATGACCCAACGGCGATACTTGGAACGGAACGCAAGGCGTTGCCTTGCTCTGCTGTTCCGGCTCATGGGGTTGGAAATCTCCAGTCAGCTGTTGGGCAGAACGGAGATGCGGGGCCAGCAGGTCGGCTCGCACGAGGAGATGATAACTGAGGCAAAACGAGATTTGCCTGATACGCTTGGCAAGATGCTCGTCGCCGCTCTAGCGGAACTGGTGGCAAATCCAAATGAGGAGCAAGCGGAGACTCTGAAGGCCTACGCTTGCGGCTACGTTGGCGCGTCGCTTATTGAGGTGGACCCAGCGGTCCGAGAGTTCCAGATTACCCGGCTAAGGGAAAAGGTCTTCGTACTCGATACCGATTTCTTGATCGACTGCCTGGTAGTTGACTGCCCTGTGTCCGCTCCAAGCCTCAACCTGGTTCAGTCCATGGTTGACGCTGGTATCCGCGTGATTGTGCCGGATGAGTGTGTGGTCGAAGCGGCAGCGCATGCGAGTCTTGCTCATCAGACGGTCAACTATTTTGGCCCACGAATACACGGCCTCACCCCGACAGAAGCCACGGAGAAGATACACAACGCCTTTGCGAAAGGGTGGTACTTCCACACCCTGAGGGATCCCATCGCTTTCGAACGCTATATTCTGAACTACTCAGAACCTTCAGCCCCCGCTCGTTTCATGGGCCGGGTTGTGGCCGCGTCGCTCCCGAACGAGGTTGAAGTAGGTGACGTGGCAGCACTGCTGGGGGTGACCACGGACGAACACAAGGTTGAGGCGCTCTCTGAGGCACTGCTGGCCATGATAAGGACGTCCAAGAAGAGTCAGTATCGATCTGAAGAGGAGATGGCTAGTCTTGCCCGCACGGATGCACGGCTGTACTGTACCGCTTTCGCACATGAAGAGAAGACGGCGGGACGCAGGCAGGGTCGCGCCTTGGGAGGGTGCTGCTATCTGGTGACGGCCTCTCTGCGCTTCATTAAGGCTGTGGAACGTGTCTTCAATCAACCAGACGAAATATCCGCTCGTCCCAACACGCTTGCTGCACTGCTCCAACTGGTCGGGAAGAGCCAGATTTCCGCGAAGAACTTTGTGGCCCTGTTCGATAATCCGCTGCTTCAGTATGCCGTATCAGTCTGTCGCGAGGACGTAGAATTGCTGTTGGACGCGGGGTTGGGTACGAGAGGTAAGAACCTTCCCCGCTTGGTGTGGGATCTGGATAACGGCCTGCACGCCAAGATAGCGACGGTACAGCAGATGGAACGGGCGGCTGACGAAAGGTTGGGCGAACGAGAGGAGAGGGAAGTTGATCGCTCATATCTCGAGCTGATCAAGGATGCTGGCGGCCGTGGTTACGCACCGCTTCCTGCGGCAGCGCCTATTCTTCGCGAGATGGGCAGGTTGAGCGCAGAGAGGGAGGATTTGAACACGCAAGTCGATGAACTCGCCGGGCGCCTAAAAGAAATGGAGTCGGCGATAGAGGTGTTTGGGCGGCGAAGACAGCGGTACCTTCAGAAGATAGCTCGGGGTGAGCCGCACCACCAGGCTCACTAGTCTCGATTCGTGAACGCATCAGCTTTGGGCGGTTACGGCTAGTGGAAGCGGCTGCCCCTCTAGTGTATGCTTAACGGCGTAACTTTTCCCTGCCTACCGGCGGCAAGCCTTCCAGCGAGGAGACACTGCGATGACTGTCACTACATCTGAAGTTCGAGCAAAGGGCGAGGCGGCCAGGGCCACCGCGCGCCGCATGGCTGCGCTCTCCACCGACGCCAAGAACGCGGCGCTCAACGCCATCGCCGACGCGCTGCTGGCGCACGAGCGGGAGATCATCGCGGCCAACCAGGCGGACCACGCTGAGGGCAAGCAGGCCGGCCTTAGCGACGAGATGCTGGAGCGCATGATGCTCGACCACGCCCGCGTCGAGGGCATCGCCGCCGATACGCGGAACGTGGCCAAGCTGCCGGACCCCGTCGGCGAGCGCTTCGACCTCACGATCCGCCCCAACGGGCTGGTCATCGGCAAGGTGCGCGTGCCCATCGGCGTCATCGGCGCCATCTTCGAGAGCCGGCCGAACGTGGCGGTGGACATCGCCTCGCTCTGCCTGAAGTCGGGCAACGCCTGCGTCCTGCGCGGCGGCGAAGAGTGCGCGCGGTCGAACACGCTGCTGGGGCGCATCACAGCGGAGGCGGCGACGAAGGCGGGCGTGCCGGAAGGCGCCATCCAGCTCGTCGAATCGCTGGACCGGGCGCTGGTGCGCGAGATGCTGAAGATGAACGACGTCATCGACCTGCTGATCCCTCGCGGCGGGCCCGGCCTGGTGTCGATGGTGCGCGAGAACGCGACCATGCCCGTCGTCTCGGCGGCGGCCGGCGTCTGCCACACCTACGTCGACAAGGCGGCGGACCTGGCGATGGCGGTGAACATCGTCAACAACGCCAAGACGCGCCGCCCGACGATCTGCAACGCGCTGGAGTGCCTGCTGGTGCACCGCGACGTGGCAGAGGCGTTCCTGCCGCAGATAGCGTCGAAGTGGTCGGAGAAGGGCGTGGAGATGCGCTGCGACCCGACGGCGCTGAGCATCCTGCAGAAGGCCAACGGGTCGAAGGGCTGGAAGACCGTGCCCGCGTCGCCGGAGGACTTCGGCAAGGAGTTTCTGACGTTCATCGCGGCGGTCAAGGTCGTCGATTCGGCGGAGGAGGCGATGGCGCACATCGCGCGCTACGGCTCCGGGCACTCGGAGGCGATCGTGACGTCGGACTGGCCGACGGCGGAGCGCTTCCTGTCGGAGGTCGACGCGGCGGCGGTGTACCACAACGCCAGCACGCAGTTCACGGACGGCGCGCAGTTCGGCCTCGGTGCGGAGATCGGGATATCGACGCAGAAGATGCACGCGCGCGGGCCGATGGCGCTGAAAGAGCTGACGACGTATAAGTGGGTGATTCTGGGCAACGGCCAGATTCGCCCATCGTAGACACGCCCGACAAAGCAAGGAGGACAGGATGCCGGACTACTACTTCGAGCGGGAGTGCCGCACGTCGCACTCGGAATCGTTCTTGATCGAAGCCGACGGCGCGGACCTGGGGCGCGTCGACATCCACTACACGCTGGGCGTCACCTACGCGACGTTGTGCGTCCCCACGGGCACGTCGGAGGATGACATCCAGGAGCTCATCTCGGAGATCGACGAGCGGCTGGTGATGACCAACGACCCGTACCGCGAGGACTTCATCGTGACCGTGTGGGCCGGCGAGGAGCTGGGCGTGTACTCGGAGGAGGAGGAAGAGGAGGACGAGGAGGAGGAAGAAGAGGAGGAAGAGGAAGCGGAAGGCAACGGCCACCGCGATTAGGGAAACTGCACCGTCCAAACTATAGCCTCGTAGCCGAGGCCTGCCTGCCGGAAGGCACGGCTTTCCAGCCTCGGCGTCCCCCTGGATTTACTGTCCGCGACCGATAATAATAACGTGACCGGCTATTTCCTCCAGGAAGGGCCGGGCTGGCCATCTGTTCTGAAGACGGGAGGACAGACATGGACGGCAAACTACGCTTCTTGCCTGCCGCGATCCTGGCCGGGGTGATATGCGCGTGCGGCGGCGGGAATGCCGTGTCGCAGAGCGTCGCGCCGAACGCCAGTCCGACCGCTCGGCAGATATCCCAGGCAGAACTCCCTAACATGGTCCTCGCAGCCGGCGACCTGGGCGCCGCGTACGGCGGCTTCGCACTGGGCCCCGCGAAATCCGGGCCTCAGACCCGCGATGACCGCATCAATAGCGATTGCAATCCCCAAAGAGAAGCATCGGAGCTTGACGACACTCATTGGGTGGCCGGCTATGATAGCGAGTTCGGGCCCGCTTCCGCGTCGTCCGCGTCTTCGGACAGCACGTTCCTCATCGCCTCCAGGGCAGATCTATTTCAAGACGCGAGCGGCGGCGCTCTCGCTCTCCAAGACATGATGGCCGACACGTTGCAGAAGGCTCACACCGAATGCCAGGGCGTGAGCTTTGGGGAAGTTGCGAAGCTCGAGGGGCCGACCATCGGCGATGAGTCGTGGGCAAGCGAGGCCAGCTTCACCGTTGCCAGTGGGAACGCAACCCTCTCGGGGGTCCTCACCACCGTGGCGTTTCGACAGGGTCAGGTAACCGCGAGTGTCGGGATTGCGACTCTTGGCAATACGGGCGCTTCTGATGAACTAGTTCGCCTCGCCAGGGTGCTGGCGGAGCGGGCCAAGTAGCTCCCGGTCATCGCGCGGTTGCTTCCACTCCCACTCCCGCCGATGGTAGACTTTGTCCTGCGTGCCCGCCAAAGAGTAAGGTCGGGGTTGTGAGACAGCTGGTGAGGTTCTATCGTTAGGGAAACAACAGACACGACCTAATGCCGCTCTTGAGGTTGTTGCTCCTGATTGGGCTAGTATGTCTCTTGGTCGGCATTGGAACAAGGATTTCGGTTATCTGGGTTGTAGGGCTCCTGATAATCTTCTTCCTGGTGCCACTCATTTACCTCAGGGAGAAGATGCGCTATTGGATACAAGACCACTTGGGAAAGGGACGAGGGGAGAGGTGAGCTACGGTAGACTGGCGAGGTTCTGCTTTATCGGCTCGGCCACTGTATCTGCGATCTTCAGTGCGGCAATGGTGGCAATAAGTCCTCTCGGCGTTGGATACCTTCCTGTTGCAATCGTCGTAGCCGTTGTCATCGGAGCCTTGGCCTACTTGGCAATCTGGCTCGCCTGGGCCCTCAACGGTGAGGAGTTGTCCAAGAAAGGGCACCGCTGGTAGGACGGCCCGGGCTCGACGACGGGGCTTACGAACGCGAGCGGCAGCGTGACGGATAGGAGCAGGGTTAGCGCGGCAGGGGGCGAGGCTCGCGGTAGCGGCCGTCGTCCGGCTCGACGTGGATGGTCACCTCAGCGCCCGGTCATTTGCTCCAGGCGGTCGGGGTAGCGAGCCCCTTGCACCGTGATCTTGGAGGCGGCGCGATCGATCTCGCGGAGATCGTCGGCCGTAAGTTCGACTGCAGCCGCTCCAATGTTCTCCTCTAGGCGCTCCAGCTTCCGGGTGCCTGGGATTGGGACAATCCAGGGCTTCTGGGCCAGCAGCCAGGCGAGCGCTATCTGAGCAGGGGTCGCCTTCTTCCCTTCCCCGATCTCACCAAGCAGATCCACCATGGCCTGGTTCGCTTTCCGAGCCTCGGGCGTAAAGCGAGGAACGATGTTGCGGAAGTCAGAACGGTCGAACGTCGTGTTTTCGTCGATCTTTCCCGTGAGGAAGCCCTTCCCGAGAGGACTGAACGGAACGAAGCCGATTCCGAGCTCCTCGAGCGTCGGTATCACTTCCCCTTCGGGTCTTCTCCACCACAGCGAGTATTCGCTCTGAAGCGCAGTGACCGGCTGCACCGCGTGTGCCCGACGGATCGTCTGCACTCCTGCTTCAGAAAGGCCGAAGTGCTTGACCTTCCCTTCCTGGATCAGGTCCTTCACCGCGCCCGCCACGTCCTCGATTGGCACGTCCGGGTCAACACGGTGTTGATAGAAGAGATCGATGGCCTCGACCTTGAGTCGCTTGAGCGAGCCCTCGGCGACCTGTTTGATGTGCTCCGGCCGGCTATCCAGGCCTATCTGCTCCCCTTCCGGACCAAATTTGAAGCCGAATTTGGTCGCGATCACCACTTGACCACGAACGGGAGCCAGGGCTTCGCCCAGAAGTTCTTCGTTTGTGAACGGGCCGTACGCTTCAGCGGTATCGAAGAAGGTGACGCCGCGTTCGACGGCTGAGCGAATAAGAGAGATCATCTCCTTCTTGTCTGCCGCCGGACCGTAGCCATAGCTCATTCCCATGCAGCCCAGGCCAAGCGCCGAGACGTCCAGGTTGCTGTTTCCAAGCTTGCGCTTCTGCATTGTGGTCTCCCTTCAAGTACCACCTGCGACGGGCATTGCCTTGGCCCGCCGGCGGGCTAGCGGGGAAGCGGGCGCGGCTCCGTGTACCGGCCGTCGTCCGGCTCTACGTGGATGGTCACCTCCGCGCCGGGCAGCCGCTCCACTATCTCCCGCTCGATCGAGTCGCAGATCTCGTGCATCTCCTTCACGCTCTTGTTCGCCTCGACTATCAGGTGCAGCTCCACATAGCGCTGCCGTCCTGAGCGACGCGTCCGCAGCTTGTGAAAGCCGCGCACGTCGCCGGGATAGCGCTGGATCGTCTCCAGCACGACGTCCTCTTCCTCCGTCGGCAACCGCACGTCCATGATCTGTCGCGAGGCGACGAGGGCGATGCGCGTCGCGGAGAGAATGAGGAAGGCGCTCAGCAACAGGGCGACCACGGCGTCGAACTCGCGCCTGCCGGTCAGCCCAACGAGCGCGAGGGCGACGACAACGGCGGCAGCCTGGCCCAGGTTCGTCCAGAGGTGTCGGGTGCCGGCGGCCAGCGCCAGGGAGCCGGTCGCGCGGGCGGCTCTCGAAACGTAGAAGGCAACGCCCATGTTGACGGCGCCGGTAATGGCCATGGCGACGATGCCCAGTCCGACGTCGACTTTCGCCTCGCCGACGATGAGCCGGTGCAGGGCCTGGTAGAAGATGAAGAAGCCGCCGGCGGCGATGAGAAGTGCCTCGATTGCCGCCGCAATCCCTTCCGCTTTGCCGTGGCCATAGGGATGCTCCAGGTCGGCGGGCTTGGCGGAAAGCCGCACGCTCCACAGGTCGAACGAAGAGGCACCGATGTCTTCGCCGCTGTCCACGGCGTCGGAGAGGATGGCGATGCTGCCGGTCATGATTCCCACGACAAGCTTCAGCACGAGAACGACGCTGTTGGAGATAACAGGTACGACGGCGGCGCGAGAAGCGGGGTCGTCCAGGAAAGCCGGTCGCCGGTGGACGAACGGCAGGCTCACCGCGAGAGGTCTCCTTCCTCAAGCTCGGCGAGAGGCGGCGCTGACGGCGCGGGCGCCACTTCGGCGGCGCGGGCGCTGATGCGTCGCGTGGTAACCGCAAGGACGCCGAGGCCGACGAAGACGCCGAACCAGAGCGTCGTGAAGCGTATTATAAGCGCGGCCAGGCTTGCCACGCTCTTGCTCATCCCTGAGATCATAACCTGCAACAGGCCGGTGATCCCGGTTTCGGCCACGCCCAGGCCGCCCGGCGCGATGATGATGACGGCGCCGGCAAGCGTGGAGATGGGCAGGATGAACGCCGCCTTCAGCAGCAGCATGCCGGAGCCGTGGTAGCCCAGGCCGGTCAGCACCAGGTAGAAAGCGACGACTTCGCCGCCCCACGAGATGAAGCTGAGGAACGTCGTCAGGATCAGGCTCCAGGGCTCGAAGAGGACGTAGGTCGTCTCGTAGAAGTCCTCGACGCGGGTGGCGAAGCGCGAGAACACCGGCGCACGCTCGGCGGCGTGCAGGATGGCGCGCATCGTCGGACGGTGGCGCGTCACGACCATCGCGACGACGCAGAGGACCACGACGACGACGAACACTTCCCATGCCTCGCCGAAGACGATGAAGCCCGCGACGGCGAGCAGCAGCAGCGCGACGCTATCGGTGAAGCGCTCGGCGAGAAGGATGGGCGCCGTCCGCAGGAAGGGGATACCGCGCATCTCCTGCAGCAGGTAGCTCTTCAGCCATTCGCCGAACTTGCCTGGGGTGATGACCATCGCCAGGCCGGAGAAGAACGCCATGAAGCTGTCCGTCCACGGCACGTCGTGGATGCCGATCTGATGCAGGTAGAAGTGCCACTTCAGAAAGCGGATGACGTAGTTGCACATGGACAGCGCCAGGAGCAGCGGAAGGAGCTCCCAGCGGAAGTCGCCCACATGACCCATGATGTCGGAGAAGTCGCCGTAGACCATGAGGCCAACGACCACGATCATCCCCAGAAGAAGGGACAGGATGAACTTGCCGCGAAGGTTTTTCAGGGTCAAGAGCGCATCCTCTCCGGAGAGGGATCTCTAGTAGCTCTGAAAGAGCTTACCCCATTCGGTCTGGAAGGCCTGCTTCACTCTCTTTCGACCGACGAGAGGGTACCAGAAGTAATTGTAATACACGTTGGAGGCGAAGAACGCCCAGGGGACTATCGGCGTGCGGAGCAGAAGCTTTTCAAACGGCTTTAGGGGGCCCCAGTAGATAAGCTTCTGGCCGCGACTGGCGAACGTATCCTCGTCGCTGCGGAAGCCGAAGTTGATGCCGCTGATGTCCATGCCGACGACATCGATCTTGCTGACGTCGCCGCAGCCGAGGCCGCGCTCGTGCGCCAGGCGGATGTACATGAGCGACATCGGGTCGAACCCCATCAGCTTCGCCGCCACGGCGTCGATCGCGACCTGGTCAGCGCTCGCGAGAATGAGGTTCTTGACGTGAGGTCGCATCGCGCGCGGCCCCGGGCCGTCGCCGGCGATCGTGCCGTCCATGACCGCAAAGATGCCGGGGTGGATCTCCTTCTGGATGGTCAGCAGGTCGACCAGCGTCTGGTGGATGACGGAGTGCGTCCAGTGGCGTCGGTAGCTTAGCAGGCCCCCGAAAGCGTTCTTCATGGCGCCGGTCGTCGTAGTGAAGACGTGCGTCTTGACCGTCGGCAGGTGGATGACGTTCTTGCCGATGAGCGCCTGCGGTATCTTGATGCCATCGGGGAAGACCTTGTCGAGGACGAGCATCTCGCCCTTAGGCTGGTAGTCGACCCAGACGGCGTCTTTATCCGTCAGGTGGACGCTCTTGAGCCCGTAACGGTCAAGGACGACCTTGTGCTTGTTCCTGACCTCGCCCTCGTGCGAATCGACGACGACGGTGCCGTTCTGGACCGGCATGATCTTATCGTAGCCGTCGCGCAGGAGAGTGCGGATTACCCCTTCGAGCTGCCATGGCGTGGTCGAGCAGGCGGGGTAGTAGTGCTGCCAGGAGATGTTGATCTTGAGAGCGGTCTCCACCTCGCGCGGCAGCGCCTCGGTCGAGCCGGCGAGGTGCATAGCGTGAGCGACGTCGTCGAGAACGGTCGGAGCGCTGGTGTAGACGACGGCGACGCGAGATCGTGATTCGGCTGTCATAGCTGTCCTTTTGAGATCTTCGCTCAGGTCTGGTATTGTGCGCATTGGTACGGCTATTATAAGGCGACCGCGGATTGGGCGTCCATTCGGGGAATGCTGAAGGCATACCGCCCTTCACGCCTTTTGCACGGTCAGGCGCTTGCTCTACACGACGGCTGCACGGCGAAAGCCTATTCTCCGTGTGTCCTTATGCCGGCGCGTCGCCTGCGAAATTGATATGGCCTCCAGTGGACGCTGGTCCGAAGGATGATCGGAAGGCTGCTCGAAGTCAAGGAGAGAAGAGATGCGGAAGATCGTCATCGCGGCGGTGGTGGGTGTGCTCATCGTCCTGGCGTCGGTCGCCACAGCCGGCGCCGCGATGATGCAGGCGCGACTGCATTCCACGGGGAAACTGAGGGTGGAAGGCACCGTCTTGTGGGCCCAGGCGTCGGAAACGACCCCGATTGGGCTCTTGGTGAACGGCGCGAAGCCTCGTTCGCAGGTACTCTTGAAGGTGTGCGGACCAAGCCTGAACGGAGCCGCCGGGACCATCGGCGACCAGTGCTGGGCGACGTTCCGAGACGTCAACCATTCCCAGCCTACGATCACCGTTGACGCAAGGGGGAAGGTGCGGACGACGCTCTACGCGAAGTTGGGCGCCGGACCGACGTTCCTCATCAAGCCGGCGCGCTTCGAGCTGTACGCCTCGACAGATTTGACGCATCCCATAGCCGTTGGGCGACTCAGGAGGTAGCTTCAGCGAGCTCCCGGCAAGTCACGTGGTCCTCTGGACGAATTCGACTGCAGTGTCCCGGCTCAAGTTGGACTGTCAATTTCCGCCAACTGCCTTCCATTTCTTCCTTGACAAGCCTGCACGGGCTTCTGTAAAGTTGATGAAGCTCGATGCTCGACAGGGACCGGCGATCGGAAGCCGGTTTCTGCGCTAATGGAGGCAGCACGTGACTCAAGACCCGGAAACACAAGAATCCCCGCAAGTCGAAGAGCCGCAGGAAGCGGCGAAAGAAAAGTCGCCATCACCATCGCCGAGCAGAGGAGCCGGACTTCCCCCGCTCGCCATGCAGTTTATCGTCGGGATTGCGGCGGCGGTTATCGTGGTCGCAGGCGCCGCCGGGCTCAATCACGCCTGGCCGCTCTTCGGCTCCGGCTCGTCGGGTGGAGGGAAGACGCAGGTAACGGCGACGCTGCCGACGCCCGCGGCGGACCCGACGCCGTCCTTCGAGACGGAGGATGCGTTCAACGCTCAGAAGGCGCTCGACGTCAGCGCTGGGGGCGCGCCATCGAAGGGACCAAGCGACGCCAAGGTAACGATAGTCGAGTTCTCTGACTTCGAGTGCCCGTACTGCGACAGGTTCGTCACCCAGACGCTGCCGTCAATCCTGAAAGACTACGGCGACAAAGTCCAGTTCGTCTTCCGTGACTACCCGCTGCCGGCAACCATGCACCCCTACGCTGAGCAAGCCGCCGAAGCCGGCCAGTGCGCCAACGATCAGGGCGCCTTCTGGCAGTTCCACGACTTGATGTTCACGAACCAGACCACGCTCGCTGGAATGGTGCAGGCTGACGCGACGAACGGGGTTACACAGGTAGTAGCGCAGATGAAGACGTATGCGGCCAGCTTGAACCTGAACACCGCCACCTTCAACTCCTGCTTAGACTCCGGCGCCGACAAGGCGAAAGTCGCTGCCGACCAGAAGGCCATGACCGACGCGTTGACGCAGGCGGGCATATCCAGCTTCGGGACGCCGTCGTTCTTCATCAACGGCAAGTTCGTCAGCGGTGCCTACCCCTACGACAGCACCGTGTCGGGCTACGCGGATGGAATGTTCACGTTCAAGCAGGCGATTGAGGATTCGCTGGCGGCGGCCCAGTAGCGGCAAATCGAATAATAGCGATCACATCGGGCGGCCGGGAGAAGGCGACATCGCCACTCTGCCGCCCGATTTCTTTGCCAATCGCACCCCTTCGATACGAATGAACAAGTAGTCGAGGCGGCGGACCGCAGGGATGGGCTGGCGCCGTTGTCAGCTCAGGAGCCTATCGGGCTCTCCCGAAGCATCCCCCTGAGAGCGGCGCAAGCCTTGCGGGCGGCGTCGGCGCGGTGGCTGATGGCGTTCTTCTCGTCGGGCTTCAGCTCCGCCATGGTGCGGCCGAGCTGCGGCAGGTAGAAGATCGGGTCGTAGCCGAAGCCGCTATGGCCGCGCGGCTCCTCCGTGATTATCCCCGGGCACTCGCCTTCGAACAGGCGGACCGCGCCTTCGGGCGTCGCCAGGGCGATGAAGCAGCGGAAGCGGGCGCCTCGGTTTTCCGGCGGCACGCCCTTCATCTGCCTCAGGACAAGCGCCACGCCCTGTTCGTCCGTCTGGTCGGGGCCGGCGTAGCGAGCGGAAAGGACACCGGGCCGCCCCTGCAGCGCTTCGACCTCCAGGCCGGAGTCGTCGGCGAGAGTGAGGAGGCCGGCGGATGCAGCGAAGGCTTCGGCTTTGAGGCGCGCGTTCGTCGCGTAGTCGCTGCCGGTCTCCTCCACGGATAGACTCAGCCCCATCTCGGCGGGGCTGACCAGTTGCCAGCCGCATCTATGGAGGAGGGCGCCATATTCCGCCAGCTTACCGACGTTGTTGGTGGCGATGAGCAGTTGCGGCACGGGAGTCTGCTCCGCTTTCGGTGAGGTCGATGACAAGCCCATGCTAGCGATCCGGCGCGCGACCTGTCAAACGATTCGCCACCGTGTTTGCGTGAAGCGCTTGCCGATTCCTCTGTGCTATAATCTGGGCGGCTCGTGCTGAACCTCTAGATTCGCTCCCAAAGGCCCGCACTCCCGATGGATTATCACCAGGCGCTGGAATACCTCCTCAGTTTCTCCGATTTTGAGCGCAGCGGTGGCTTCCAGCCCCGGCAGGACGTCCTGCCGATGCTGGCGCTGCTGCGACACCTCGGCGAGCCGCAGGACGGCCGGCTGACCGTGCACCTCGCCGGAAGCAAAGGCAAGGGCAGCACGGCGGCAATGATCGCCTCTATCCTGCGGGAGAGCGGGCGAAAGGTCGGGCTGTACACGAGCCCGCATCTGCACAGCATCTGCGAGCGCTTCCGCCTGGACGGCGAGCCCATCTCGCGGCAGGACTTCGCGCGCTATGCGACGATGCTGCCGGACGCGCTCGACGCCGTGAGCCGTGAGCTGCCGCGGCGGAAGCTGGTCACCTTTGATCTGCTGACGGCGATGGCGTTCCTGGCCTTTGCCGAGGCGCGCGCGGACGTGCAGGTGGTCGAGACGGGCCTCGGCGGCCGCGTCGATTCGACGAACGCGATCGAGCGGAAAGAGGTCTGCGTCATCACCTCGCTGAGCCTGGAGCACCAGGCTATCCTCGGCGATACGCTGGCGCGGATCGCGGCGGAGAAGGCAGGGATCATCACGCCGGGCGCCCGCGTCGTGCTGGCGAGCCAGAGAGAGGATATCGGCGGCGTCATCCGTCGCGCCTGCCGGGAGCGCGGAGCAGCTCTCGTCGAAGCGGACCGCTCTTGCAGCTTCGAGCGACGTTGCGCTGGCATCGAAGGCCAGGAGCTGATGCTGCGGACGCCGCGGGCCGAATACGACCTGTGGCTGCCGCTGCTCGGTCCGCATCAGGCGGAGAACGCGGTGGCGGCGATCCTGGCGGTCGAAGCGCTGCGGGACCGCGGCGTCGACGTCTCGCCGGAGCAGGTCCGCGAAGGCCTGGCGAAGGTCCGCTGGCCCGGACGGCTGGAGGTGCTGCGCCGCGAGCCGCTGCTCCTGGCGGACGGTGCGCACAACGAAGAGTCGGTGGCGAGGCTGCGCGAGACGCTGGTGGACGACCTGGGCTTCAGCGAAGCGACGTTCGTAGTCGGCGTGTCGAAGGACAAGGACACGGCCGGCATGGAGCGCCAGCTGCGGCCGATGGCGAAGCGACTCATCGCGACGAGCTCGCGGCACCCGCGGGCGCTGGACGCGGAGCAAGTGGCGATCGCGTTTTCGCCGGACGGCCTGCGGGCGTCGCCGGTAGCGTCGGTGCCGGCGGCGGTCGACGCGGCGCTGGCGGAGGCCGGGCGCGATGGCCTGGTCTGCGTCGTCGGATCGTTGTTCGTGGCGGCGGAGGCGCGGGCGCACGTCCTCGGCGTCGAGCACGAGGTCATCGGCGGTTGAACCGACGAGACAGTCGCTTTAGAATTCAAGACGGTTGCCGGTCAGATCGTAGGGGAGGACTTTAGTCCTCCCGTCGTTTGGGCTCCATTCCCCCGCTGCTCGCAGAGCCCTTTGAATCTGGAACATAGGAACTGAGCATGAACGATTGCACAGGACGTCGCGTGGTGATAACGGGCATGGGAGCGATAACGCCCCTGGGCCTGACAGTGGACGACTTCTGGCAGGGCTGCGTCGAGGGGCGTTCCGGCATCGTGCCGATAACGAAGTTCGATTGCAGCCGCTACCCCGTCCAGATCAACGGCGAAGTCATGGGCTTCGACGCCGCGAACTACATCGATTACAAAGAGGCGCGGCGAATGGCCCGCTTCACGCAGTTCGCCGTGGCGGCGTCGCGAGAAGCAGTGGCGAGCTCGGGCCTGCAGTTGGACGCGGAAGACAAGACGAACATCGGCGTCCTGCTCGGAAACGGCAACGGCGGCTTCCCCAACACCGAAGACGCCATGCGGACGCTCGTCGCGAAGGGCGGCATGCGCATCGACCCCTTCTACATTCTCAAGATGCTGCCCAACATGGCCGCCGCCACGGTCGCGCTCCAGTACGGCTTTCAGGGGCACAACAACACCTCAATCACGGCCTGCGCTGCGTCGACTCAGGCGATCGGCGAGGCGTTCTCGGTCGTGCGCTGCGGGCGCGCTGAGGTGATGCTGACCGGCGGTACGGAAGCGGGCATTAGCGAGCTGGGTCTCGCCGGCTTCTGCGTCATGCGGGCGCTTTCGACACGTAACGATGAGCCGACGAAGGCGAGCCGCCCCTTCGACAGGGACCGCGACGGCTTCGTATGCTCCGAGGGAGCGGCGATCCTCGTGCTCGAAAGCCTGGAGCACGCCCAGCGGCGCGGCGCGACGATAATCGGCGAGCTGGCGGGCTACGGCGCCTCTTCCGACGCCCACCACGTCGTGGCGCCGTGCGAAAACGGCGAGGGCGCCCAACTGGCGATGGGCCGGGCGCTGGCCGACGCGGGCCTACGGCCGGAGGAGATCGATTACATCAACGCGCACGGGACTTCCACGCTGTTGAACGACGTGGCGGAGACGCGCGGCATCAAAGCGGTCTTCGGCAAGCAGGCCTACAAGGTGCCGCTGAGCTCCACTAAGTCGATGATCGGCCACGTGCTCGGCGGGTCGGGCGCGCTGGAGGCGGTGGCGTGCGTCCAGACGCTGCGGACCGGCGTCATTCACCCCACCATCAACCTGGACAACCCGGACCCGGAGTGCGACCTGGACTACACGCCGCACAAGTCGCGTCGGGCGGAAGTGCGGACGGTCCTCAAGAACAGCTTCGGGTTTGGCGGCCAGAACGCCTGCCTGGTGTTCAAGAAGTTCGAGGAGTAGACAGTTGCGAATACTAGTCGTCGGCGGAGCGGGCTACATCGGCAGTGTGACGGTGGCGGAGCTGCTGGAGGTGGGCCACGAGGTCGTGGTGTTCGATAGCTTGGTCACCGGCCATGCGGAAGCCGTGTCGCCGGGCGCGGAGCTCGTCGTCGGCGACCTGGGCGACGCCGGCCTGCTGGACGACGTGTTCGCGCGCCGGAGCTTCGACGGCGTCGTCTACTACGCCGGCTTCATCGCCGCCGGGGAGTCGATGCAGGACCCGGGCAAGTACTTCCTGAACAACGTCGGCCACCTGATCAACCTCCTGAACGCCATGGTCAAGTACCAGGTGCTGCGATTCGTCTTCAGCTCCAGCGCCGGTGTGTACGGCGAGCCGGAGAAGACGCCGATAGAGGAGGACGCGCCGCTGGCCGCCGTCAACCCCTACGGCGAGTCGAAGGCGATCGGCGAGCGGCTACTGCGCTGGTACGACAGTCAGCGCGGGCTGCGCTACGTGTCGTTGCGCTACTTCAACGCCGCCGGCGCGACGCAAAGCCTGGGCGAGGACCACCGCCCGGAGACGCATCTCATCCCGGTCGTGCTGGAAGCGGCGGCGGGCAAGCTGTCTTCGGTGCAGCTATTTGGCTCCGACTACCCGACGCCCGACGGCACCTGCGTCCGCGACTACGTCTACGTCTCGGACCTGGCGCAGGCGCACTCGCTGGCGCTGGAGCGCACGCTCAAGGGCAGCGCGGTCTACAACGTCGGCAACGGGCAGGGCTTCTCCAACGGCGAAGTGGTCGAGACGGCGCGTCGGGTGACGGGCAAGCCGATTCCGGTGCGCAACGCGCCGCGTCGAGAGGGCGACCCGGCGGTGCTGGTCGCGAGCTCGGCGAAGATAAAGACGGAGATCGGCTGGGAGCCGCGTTTCCCGGACCTAGAGCCGATTATCGACAGCGCGTGGCGGTGGCACCAGGCGCATCCGAACGGCTACGAAAGCTAGCGCCGGCGAAGGGGTGGACTCAAGCGCCGGCGGGGACCTCCCGTGGGATCATCCCTTCCAGAATGCGCTCCAGCGCCATCGTATGAGAACAGAGGCCTGCACCGGCGAAGAAGTTGCATGAGCAGCGCCAGCCGCCGTCGTCGAAGGCGACGCTATGGGAGTGATTGTCGCCCTGGAACTCGACGTCGAAGCTCTTGAAGCGCAGACGGTTCCGCTCTTCAGAGTAGCGCTTTGCCTTCTCGACCTTGCCGATGAAGCTCGAATTCATCTCTGCTCTCCTTGACTCTCGAACGACGGGAAATGAAAAGGCACCTGACGCTTACGCCGGTGCCCTGTTGCGATATTCAGTTGAAGCGACGCCACCCATCCCTATCATCTCTCCTCAGTGGGCGCTTTCTGTAACCCTATTGTATTGGCCGGCGGCGAGGCCGTCAAGACAGTCTTCTTCATAAGCCGGGGTAAAATCGCCTTTGATGCGCCCTCTTCAGGGCGGTCTAGGGTTCCTGTAGATTCAACTCAGCCTGTTCGGCGGCAGTTAGGATGCCCAGGGAGCGTCTACTCGTCTTCCTGGGCGCCTCGGCTTCGGCTGAGGGCGGAAGCATATACAGAGTGAGTTGGACGGGCACCCGGCCGAACTTCTCGGCCATCCTTCGCTTCAGTTCGCCGAGTGTGCTGCATGCGGACGCCATGCCAATTAGCATCCACAGATGCTCGACAAGCTTCTTGAGACCGTATTGGTTGCTTAGCCATTGATGGTAGTTCTGCCCGTGTTGAGGTTTCGGGGTGTTCTTCTTGAGCCATTCAGACACATCGGGGTCGAGATAGTCGTACACTAGTTCCATCACAATCTTGCCCCAATACTTCGGCCTCTCATGTAGCGGGCCTTTCCAGTGGGTCAGCCGCCCAAACTCGCGCCACAATTCATCAGGGAAGGTCTTTTCCCACTTGCGCATCTCCTCCTCAAGGTAGAGTTTCAGCTTGAGCCTGAGGGCGTCCTGTGCGCGCTCATACTGATAGCCGGTCGCTTCGTCGATCAACGAGATAAGGCCAGTCTTCGCGCATGCGGCAAGGAACATGCCTGCTCGAATCGCAATACGGGACTGAGCCTCCGTTTCTAAAGCCCTATCGTCGCGGGCCTTGGCATAGGCCCTGCAGATATCCAAGAAGGTCTCGGCATTCATCCCGAGCACGGTCTTGTTGACCACGCCAGGAATGGCGAACTCGATCATCTGCTCGGATAGGGCTGGCGGTATATATGGAGCGAGCACTTTGATGCGAAGATAGCTTTCTAGGTTGCCGCCGCCCTGGGGCCCAATGAGAGCCGCTGTCGCCCCCGTACGAGACAGAACGCGCCGCCCGTCATCGAGAACGTAGACCTGCAATTCGGCGTCACCGATCTCCAGTATCCCTGGCCATCGAGCCATCGGGATTACCTCTGCCACTTCAGATGAAAGGGGTTCTTCAATGAGTTCCGCCGGAGAAAGATCGATGCTGTGTTCCCGGGCCAGAGTCAGCAGATGAGCATGCCACTTGGAAGGGATGGTGCCGACCTTCGCCCAGTACTGGACTGTGCTTGGCCCCTTGCCGATCATGCGAGCTAGAGCCGTCTGTCCGCCAAATTTCGCGATAACCCTGGACGCAGCGTTCATCCTGGCAACCTCCTCGTTGGATGGAGAATACCAGAACCACTGTCTCTTGTCAACACAAGTATTTTGGGAATTGGGTGGATAGGCGGTGCCACCTAGCAGCAGCCAGCTCTCGCCGCTGCTCCGGCGGGTTGTCGGGCGCGGAGGCAACTGCTAGAATCGATACCTGCCTCGGTAACCAACGGCCCGTTTCCCGGGAGGTAGGGATGCGATCCCGGAAGAGTCACTCTTCACCATGTCCCCTGACGCCGCCTTTCCCGTCGCCAGCCACAGCGGCTGACTCCCCATGAGCTACGCCGTCGCCTTCGAACCGTTCGACGCCGTGCGCGCGGACTGGCTGGCGCTCCTCTCGCCGCCCAGTGCGCGGGACGTCTTCCGCCACCCCCGCTGGCAGGAGGTCTGGCTGCAGGAGTTCAACCGGAAAGCGGACGCCCGCTTCCTGGCGGTGCGGGACGGTGGCCGCCTCGTTGGGCTGGCCTCACTGCTCGACGAGGGCGACCGCGTCACCTTCCTCGGCGATCACAACATCTGCGACTACATGGACTTCGTGCTGGCCGCCGGCGAGGGGGAAGGCGTCCTGGCGGCGATCGTCGAGGCGCTGTTCGACGGCGGACGCCGCGAGATAGCGCTCTGGGGGCTGCGAGAGCACTCGCCGACGCCGTCGCTGCTCTCGCGTCTGGCCGGAGAGCGCGGCTGGGACGTGACGGTGGAGGACGAAGCGACCTGCCCCCAACTCGACCTGCCGCCGACGTGGGACGCCTACCTGGCGTCGCTGTCCGGCAAGAACCGCCACGAGCTCCGCCGCAAGATGCGTCGCCTCCAGAAGACGGCGGGCGAGATGCAAATGCAGGTGCTCTGCTCGCCGGCGGCGGTCGCCGAAGGCATGGACGATTTTCTGCGCCTGATGACGCTGAAGTCGGACAAAGCGCAGTTCATGACGCCGACCATGGAGCGCTTCTTCCGTCGCATCGGCCCGGCGATGGCGGAGGAGGGCCTGGCCGGCCTCTACCTCTTCGAGCTGGACGGCAAGCGGATCGCCGGCGTCTTCTGCTTCGAGGACGCGCGGGAGACGCTGCTCTACAACAGCGGTGTTGACCCGCTCTACGCCGATCTCTCCGCCGGCCTGCTGTCGAAGGCGACCTGCCTGCGACACGCCATCGAAGACGGGCGGCGTCGCCTCGATTTCCTGCGCGGCAACGAGCCGTATAAGTACGACCTGGGCGCCAGAGACCACCAGGTCTATCGATGCCTTATCAAGAAGGCCTGACTCAGGCTACAATGAGACAGAGGACACATTGAAGCGAATCGCCGTTATCAGCGCGCACACCTCGCCGCTGGCGCCGCTAGGCTACCGGGAGACCGGCGGCATGAACGTCTACGTCCGCGAGCTGAGCCGCGAGATGGGCCGCCGCGGCTACGCCATCGACGTCTTCACCCGACGCGCCGAGCCCGACGCCCCCGCCGTCGTCTCCCCCAGCGAGAACGTGCGAGTCGTGCATCTGCGCGCGGGCCCGGAGGGCGGCGAGGGCAAACGCCAGCTCTACGGCCACCTCCGCGAGTTCGAGCGCGAGATGCTGGCGTTCCAGCAAACGGAAGGCATCGAATACGACCTCATCCACAGTCACTACTGGCTCTCCGGCCTCCTCGGCCTGCGACTCCGCGAGCGCTGGGACGTGCCGCTGGTGAACATGTTCCACACGCTCGGCGAGCTGAAGCGACGCGCCAGCGGCGGCGACGAGCCGGCGATCCGCGACGAGGTGGAGCGACGCGTCGCGCGGGAGGCGGACGCCATCGTCTGCGCCAGCGAGCACGAACGCCGCGCGCTCATCGATATCTACGGCGTCGACCCGGGGCGCATCGCGCTCGTGCCCTGCGGCGTCGACCTGGCGCGCTTCCGCCCGCTCGACAAGGAGATGGCGCGGCGGTCGCTGGGGCTGAACGGCGAGAAGATGATCCTCTTCGTCGGGCGGATGGAGCCGCTCAAAGGCCTGGACGTCCTGCTTGGTGCGGCGGCGCGCCTGGACGAAGAGCCCGCCTTCAAGCTCGTCGTCGTCGGTGGCGACGGGAACGGCAACAAGGACGCGCTGCACTTCGAGGGCCTGACCGAGGGTCTCGGCATTTCCGACCGCGTCAGCTTCACGGGGCCCGTCGGCCACGACAAGCTGCCGCTGTACTACAACGCCGCGGACGTCTGCGTCGTGCCGTCTCACTACGAGAGCTTCTGCCTCGTCGCGCTGGAGGCGATGGCCTGCGGGACCCCCGTCGTGGCCTCGCGCGTCGGCGGGTTGACGGCGACGGTGCGGGACGGCGAGACGGGTTATCTCATCGGGCGCCAGTCGCCGCAGCCGTTCGCCGAGCGGGTGGCCGCGCTGCTCGCCGACGAAGAACTGCGGCAGAGCTTCGGCCGGACGGCCAGCGAAGCGGTGACGGGCTTCGGCTGGGAGCGCATCGCCGACGCCATCGCTCGGCTGTACGACGAAGTGGCGGCGCGCAGGACCCGCCGGGCTCCTTCGACGCCATGATCATCGACTTCCACACGCACGTCTTTCCACCCGAAGTCCACGAAAGGCGCGACGAGCTCTTGCAGCTTGAGCCGTGCTTCGGCGAGCTGTACGCGCGGCATGACTCCCGCCTGGCGACCGTCGACGACCTCCTGCGCAGCATGGACGCGGCAGGCATCGACGTGAGCGTCGTCCTCAACTTCGCCTGGCACGACGCCGCCCTCCGCCGTCGCACCAACGACTACATCCTGGCGTCGGCGGCGGCCAGCGGTGGACGGCTCATCCCGTTCTGCATCTTCGCGCCGGGCGATATCAGCGAGATCGAGCGCTGTCTGGCGTCGGGCGCGCGCGGCTTCGGCGAGCTGCGGCCGGAGAGCCAGGGCTGGGACCTCGAAGACGAGGCGCTGTCCGGGCCGCTGGGCCGCCTGGCGAGCGAAAGCGGCGCTGTCCTGCTGTTCCACGCGTCGGAGCCGGTCGGCCCGGCGTACGCGGGCAAGGAAGGGCAGTCGCTGGCGTCGCTGTACCGCTTCATCGAGCGCTGGCCGGCGGCGAAGGTCGTCGCGGCGCACTGGGGCGGCGGCCTGCCGTTCTACAAGCTGATGCGTCGCGCGCACGAGACGCTGGCGAACACCTACTTCGACACCGCGGCGACGCGCTTCCTCTACCGTCACGAGGTCTTTCGTCGCGCCGTCGACATCGTCGGAGCGGAGCGCGTGCTGTTCGGGAGCGACTTCCCGCTGCTGCCGCAGTCGCGCTGCCGGCAGGAGGTCGACGAGGCGCAACTGAGCGACGCCGAGAAGGCCCTCATCCTCGGCGAGAACGCCCGGCGACTGCTATGCCTGTAGGGCTGGCCCTGCCATGAGAGAGACGAAAGAAAGCGGCCTGCGACTGTTCGTCGCCTGCGAGCTGCCGCCGGAAGCGCTCGACGCGCTAGGGCGCATTCAGTCCGAGCTGCGCGAGCGCGGCGCCGGACGACTGCGCTGGGTGCGTCCGGAGGGCATCCACCTCACGCTAAAGTTCCTGGGCTCCGTCGCCCCCGACAGGGCGCAGCGCGTCATCGACGCCCTGGCCCCCGCTATCGTCGAGCCGTTCACTCTGGCGCTGCGCTTCGACCGGCTGGGCAGCTTCGGCGGGCGGATGCGGCTGCGTGTGATCTGGGTCGGCCTGGCGGGCGACGTCGAAGAGCTGGCGGCGCTAGCGGCGACGGTGGAGAAGGCGCTGGGGCCGCTGGGCTTCCCGCGGGAGAACCGTCCGTTCGCGCCTCACCTGACCCTCGCGCGCGTGCCCGACGAGACGGGCATCGAGGAGCGAACCCGTCTGGCGGACCTGATAGCGGCGTACAGGCTGCCGGAGCTACCTTCGCTATCGGTGTCGGAGGTGTCGCTGATACAGAGCTTCCTCTTGCCCGGCGGCGCCCGCTACGAGGAGCGTGCCGCCTTCCCCCACGCCGGGTGAGGGCCTCATTCTGTATCCCATCGCCTTCTTGCTCCGGGCGTACGCCGTTCGAGGGATTCTCGATCCGCCGGATCGGTCGAAGTTGGAATATAGAGGACCTTTCGTGATCGCCAGAGAGGACGCCGATGATACCGCTGCCCGCTGACTACTACCACGAGCCCTTGCACGATTGGCGCATGTGCGAACAGTGCAAGAGCCGGACGGGGAAATGGATATGGCTCCTGGCGCGGCACGCCCCAATGCGGGTGCTGTGTGATAAGTGCGTGCCCACCGACGAGGGAATCCGCACCCGCTACACCACGCAGCAGAATCGCTTCATCGACGTGTACGAGCGCGGCCGCGCGAAGGAACTTAGGGAAGAGGACAGCGCCTAGATCGGCGCAAGAATCTCCGAATCAGTCGCTGGCGGCCGGCCAAGAACGGCTACATCGACCTCTACAACAAGCAGCGCCGGCATGGGACGCGCGAAGAGCGAAGATAACAAACCGGCGCCCGCCACGAGCAGTGCGCGGCGTTCCCCTCCGCCCGCCAAACGGCCGGGCCGATAGCTTCTCTGGTCTTCTCCACAGCGAGTGGTTCTCCTCGTTTTGTTACCTTGATGGTTGACAGAACGTGATCATATTGCTCAAGCTCTATGGGGCGAACCCGCAGCGAAGGCGCCGTTCTCAAGAAGGAGAGGAGCATGCCGGGAATAGAGGATCGCCTGCGCGATTTGGAGCGGCTGAGAGAGAACGGGGCGATAGCTGACGACGAACTGCAGGAACGTCGCAAAGCCGTACTCGATCAATACACCGCAAGCCAGCCCAAGAATAAGCGCGGGGGAATCTTCATATGGGGTCTAATGGGGTGTGTGGTAATCCTTGCGGCCATCGGACTGGTGGTGGTTGCGGTGGGCGGAGGGTCGAGCGGAACGGATGCGCATGCCGCATTTGCCCAGGGGGCCAGCGCGACCGTATCGACCGCCGGAGGTGTGAAGCTAAAATTGACCATCAACAAGATCACTGACCCGGCAACGTCCTCGAACGAGTATGAGCAGCCGAAATCGGGGGACCGCTGGGTCACCGTTGCATTGTCAATCGAGAACGTGGGCAGCACAGGGAGCGACGGCGGCGCTTTCACTCTAAGAACCAAGGACGGGTCCGAGTACGACCAGACGTTTGTCTCCGGCATTGGCGCCAACGATCTGAGTTTCCTCGAGGACCTGACTTCTGGCGATAAGAGGAATGCCGTCGTCGCATTCGATATTCCTCAAGCCGCCAAAGTCGACTGGTTGAAGTTCGCCCCGAACCCGAACGCTAAGGGGGACCTTTACTTCGACAACAAGTAGTTCGTGAACGGCTGCCCAGTTCGCGTTCTAGGGGGCGCTTTCCCCTCTTTGCCTGCCTCCGAGGGGCATCGTGCACCGCTACCGGCCGGCCGAAAACGGCTACATCGACCTCTACAACCGGCAGCGCCCGCATGACGCGCGCGAGGGAAGAAGATAACAAACCCGCACCCGCTACGAGCAACGCGCGGCCTGCCTCCGAAGCCAGGTATGCGTCCGGCCGGTCGTCTACTTTGACCCGCCGTCACATTCCTTTGCGTCGCGCCGCATGTATTACGCCCCTCCCGGTCGGCATGTGGTAGCATCAGGCTAAGTGGACGCACTGGAGACCGGGCAGCTATTCACTTCAGAGCAGTGGCCGTGTGTGGAGCGCCTGCTGCACAAGCACGGGGCTACGGTTTGCGTCGTCCAAGGGCTCCCAGGCAGGGGGGCCCAACTCAAGCAAAGGCCCGATGGCGGGTTCACCATAGCCCTCGACGCGGCTGGGCCCACGGAAAAAGAGGCAAGCGCGCTCAGAAGCGACCGTCGTGTTGCCGGACTCTTTTTTGTCCTTCACGAGGTGGGCCATCTCGAACTAGGACACTACCCGAGCAACCACCCTGAGACGCGCGAAGAATACGAGGCCGCCAACGCGTGGGCACGTTGCGAAATGCGCAGAATGATGAATTCCGCCCGACGTTCACACGACGCGTAGCATCCGCTCGTTCTCTAGCGCGCCCTGATTGGTCTATCTTGCTACGGTTTCGGCGGCACAATGAACGAAAACGCCTCGAAAAGGTTCCTTACAAGAGCGGCAAGTGTCTCAACTTCCTCTCTTGTAGCGCGCTTCCGATGCGGCAGCGCGCTCACCATCTCCCAGGATCCCTCTATGCTCTTGCGCAGCCCCTCAAGGTATTCTTCGCTTCTCCCGGCGAAATAGTACGTAGCCACGAGACGGAGCTTCTCTTTCGCGTTGTCCCCTTGCGGTTCCGGCCTACCCTTGCTCATGGTGGAGCTATAAAGCTCATTCGCCAGACCGATGACCGCGTTCTTGAAGATTGTTCCCACGCCTGCAAGCGCTGCAGCCTCCTCCGCGGCTCCAAGCTCACGCTCGGCGAGTAGGAGAGCATCGTAACTGCTGAAACGAGAAGCTGCGGCTAGGAAGCCGAACCGGCGCAGTTCAGAATGAGCCATCGCTAAATACTGGGCCATCAACGCTGGCGCAAGAGGCTGAGATTCGTACACTCGAATAACCAGCCGACTCCTGCCTCCAGGGAGCGGGTCCACACGAACGCCGCCCACGGTTAGCACGGCGTTTCCCGGTGCCAATTCGTAAGCTAGGATCATGTTGACAGGCAATCCATTGCGAGTCGGCCGATCCTTTTCCGCCCTGAACTGATGAGAGGGCGTCCGCAGATCTTCAGCGGCTTGTATCAGTACCGGCTTCACTTCCTCCGGTCTTCCGTCCAAGATCCAGTCGCCCGGGTTTTCGATGACTTCCTCCGTCATCCCACTCTGCTCCTTTGCTTGGCGGCCGCCTTCGGCGGCGTGCCATGAACCTCTTACAATCCCCTCCCGCCTTCTGCTATCCTGACCGTGGCTGACTATCTCGTAGGGGAGACCTTGCCCGCCTGTAGGGGAGGACTTCAGTCCTCCCGCGTTCCGGATCCCGACGATGCATCTTACACCTCGGCCCGCTTTCGACGCGTTTTTCGCGCCACTTCGCAGATTCGACTCGCTGTTTCTCAGATTCAGAACGACGCGCGAAAAATAATTGAATTCAATGGGTCAATCAACGGCCGGGATGGATGCCCCGTCAGGCGTAGCCCAGCGCCTTCTCGACGGCTGATACAGAACGCCACCATCCCACTACGCGCCATAATCCCCCGTCAGAAAAGCCTCAATAAGCCGAATCATCCAGAGACAGAAGCGCACTCAGCGCGTTGGTGATTGGAGGGATTGAATGGTAGCACTACGAGAGGCAACACGAACCGCGGTTCAAACCGGGCCCGCGATCCTGCGGTCCCGCGACGTGAAGGCATTGCTCGCCAGCCCGGACAGGCGGACTGCTAAGGGCCGGCGCGACGCGGCTTTACTGGCCGTGCTGTTCTCCGGCGCGCGCATAGGCGAAGCCGTTCGGCTCGCGGTCGAGAACGTCGAGTTCGCCGGCGGGCGCTGCCGACTCACGCTTCGCACGTCAAAGCAACGAAGCGGCTCACCAGCAAAGTGGCGGTGCGTGACGCTGCCGACGTTAGCCGGCAGGCTGCTGCGGGACTGGGTCGACTATGCTCGCCCACGGCTCTTCGTCTTTGAAGGGCCACGGCATGAAGCCATCTCGACCCGGCAAGGACGACGGATCGTGACTCGGTACCTTCGGCAGGTTGGCCGCACCGATCTCCACTGCCATTCGCTGCGGCACACTGTCGGCGCGCAGATAGTCCGCGCGACCGGATCCATCTACTCCGCCCAACGCGTGCTAGGGCACTCCTCGCCAGCGGTGACTTCGGCGTTCTATGCCTGCTTCGATGTTCGTGACGCGGATCAGGTGGCGGATGCGCTGGCCGGCGTGTGGAGCCCGCGCGGAGGGAAGGGGCTGAGATGACAAAGGGCACGATCCGATGCCCTCGCTGCCGAAGTCGAGACACGATCCCTATCGTCTACGGCTACCCCGGCCCAGAACTTGCGAAGGCGTCCGAGCGTAGTGAAGTGATGCTCGGCGGCTGTTTGTGGAGCCCCGACAGCGACCAACCGACGCGGCACTGCCGGAAATGTGGGCACGATTGGAAGGAGGCACGACGTTGAAGATACGATATATCCCGCTAGAGGACTCGCCGGTACCGTGGGATCCAGACTGCGACGATAATCTAGTCGTAGCGACGGGGGCCAACGGCCTGGAAGTGATCGTCTCGGACGAGCACTGCTGCCTGTACGTGGTCAGGCACGGCAAGCTAGTGCGCGAGTACGAGGCGACCGCATTCAGCGAGTCCGATGGGCCGGCGCTGGCAGAGGAGGTCGACGCCGATGTGCGGTATGAGGCGGGGGACGAAGGCGAATAGGAGACGGGCGAGCACAAGCAGAGGGCCGGCCGCGAGGTCGGCCTTCTCGTTGCACCCGCGCGGCCGATAATGCCGTTGGGAAGGAGATAGAGAGATGACAAACGCAGCCAGAGATGGGAAGGACTTCGAGCCGCCCTCGGAGGCTGGACAAGTCCGCAACGCCATGGTCTCTTGGATCGCGGACTTAGCGCAGTGGCATAAAGAGAGCGCGGAGTTGATCCGGGGCCAAGACTCTCTCTCCCCCACCTACGAGTCCCATCTGCGCAATGCCTCTCGATTGGGGGAATTGGCGGACTTCCTCGAAACCCTGCCAGACGACGACCCGCTTATCAAGGAGACACGGGTGGCCCGGCGATGGTGGCACGACCGACGGATCGGGGAGTGGCTCGACTATATGGCCGAGTTCGCGGCAGCAGACGGGCCGGCGCTGGCCGAAGACGTAGACGCGGACGTCCGGTATGCGGCGGGGGAGGACACCGGCTAGGCCCGCGCAAGAATCTTCGAAAACAGTCGCCGGCGGGGCCATTCTCGCGGTAGGTTCGTCGGCGAGAATCGTTATTGATGATGACAGGGTATGGGCCCAAACGGTGAATCAGCACCCGATTACACAGACAGCGCGCCAGGGAACAAAGGCTCTCACCGGCCTGCTCGCCCTGGCGCGGTGTCCCTTTAGGATAGGCGAATGACGAAAGAACGATGCCTCGACTGCGGGGGGAGATAACGCGATGATGGTGCCGCGCCACCAACACCCTAACTGCGACCCCCTCGAATTCGTATATGGTTTTCGCTGTAAGACTACAGCTAAAAGAATTCGGCTACCGGATACGAATTCGACCCCTTTTCGCAGGGGGGACAGCGAAACCCCTTTTTGAAACGCAGCAAGAGATGTGGGGAATTCGTATATGATTTTAGCTGTAGTCTGCCGTCATAATGGAGCCACAGCCTGTTGGCCGTGCCGTGCCGTGGTATACCCCCGACACAACACCCCAACGTCACCTGCGTCTCCGTCTTGGAGCTACACCCAAGGGGCCGCGCGGCTACGCCGCGCCGCCCCTTGTATTCCCCTATCTGCGGGAGACCCTTCTGGACGCGTAGGGAGTGGACGATAGGATGACAAGCCAGATCAAGTTCCGTCCACCCCCCGGCCGACCCCCGGCCATTCTGGTGCTGGCCCGCCCTGACTACCGCCACGCGCCTACGCGCCAGAAGAAGTGGTCAGAGCAGCGCCCCCGGCATATCCGGCTGCTGGAGTTCCTACAGCAATGCCGCGTCCGCAGCCCTGTCCGGGTGACCATAGCCGGCAAGCCACACACCGGCGGTTGGGCCCGTGACCGCGATATGCTCCAGATTATGAATCTCAAGTCGAATGCCGAACTCCAGCCCTACCTAGACGACCTCGTGGATCCTATTTGGGCCATCGAGATCGAGCCATACAAGGTCAAGGGCCGCAAGGGCCCCGGTAGGATCGTGTGGTTGCTGCCCCTGCCCGCTTGGACAGAAGATACCGCTGCTCAGGATTACCGAGAGTTGCCCTACGATACGTCTGATCCGCGCACCGGGGCCGCAGATATCCTGCTAGCCTATTGGCAGCGTCGGTATCAGGAAGTTCACCGCCGGGCATACGAGTCGACGGAGGAGAGTCGGGAATGGGCCGCCTTCCGGTCTTACGTCAAATCGGTCGTTGGCGGGGCAGAAGACGAGCCCCGCATCCGCGTGCTGATCGACGCCTTCTTGGACGGCCGCATTACCTTTAAGGGTAAGGCGCTGAAGATCGACCTCACCCGTTCGCCGAAATACCGACAGCACGGCCCGACCTTGCTGACGCTCGTCAAGGTGGCAGTCAGCCTAGGCCGCCAGGTGGAGAAGGCCGTCACTGATCGCGCCGGCGAACTCGGCGTGAAGATTCCCCGTTGGGCCCTACGGACAAATGGCGAGAAGGAGCGGGAGGTTCGGCAGCACCTGCGGGGATACGCCTATGGCAAGGGCGCTCGGCCCGGCCAACCATTGCTGCTGCGGAAGCACCGACCGCCGCTGGAACTGATCAATAGGTGGCGCAAGGACGCCGGCCTGCTGCTTGTGAAAAGCGACGAGTATGGGCAAGGCCTGCTGGACGATGACGAAGTCTCGTCCGACGACGACTAACCCCTACCGCCGCGCCCGCGCCCGCATCAACTCCCGCCGCGGTAGGCCGAATCTAAGGACGAGAACCTACATACAACTAGCTGTAGGTAGGACGAGAGGTGTGAAATGGCAGAACGCTATAGGAGCCGTCTTGAGATAGAGGGCGGCCGTATACAGGGGTTTCATCTTGTGAAGCCGACGAAGGCGTGCGTCATCGCGACCTTGCAGGCGACGCAAGATATGCTGGAGGAATACAGGGCTCAGGGTGATATGCCCGTCACGATCCGGCAGATTTTCTACAGGCTGGTCAGTCAGCCCGAACTCGGAATCCCAAAGTCGAAGACAGGCAGTAACTACGTTGGGAATCTACTTATCGAGTGGAGGCACTCCGGCTATGTGTCTTGGAGGGACATCCGAGACGATACTGATATCCAGCCCAAGCTCCCGCAGACTTGGGACGACCCTGAAGAATTCCTCCGCGACTATCTGCCCGACCCGGAGTGGTTCCAGCCCCGCCTGTTAGACACGCAGCCTTGGTATCAGTGGCCTGCCCCCGAAAACGAGTCCACCCTCTATGTTACTCGTACAGGTAGCATCTGGTGTGACAGAGCTATACTTCCCGTCCACGGCAGCACCGTCTCCGGCGCCGGTGGCCGGTAACCCAGTGAGCTGTGGGGACGCACCGCATTGTAGTGCCGTCGCCAGCGCTCCACAAGCACCTGCGCCTCAAGAAGCGTGTCGAAGATCTCCGGGTTCAACAGCTCGTCCCTGAGCTTGCCATTGAACGACTCGACGTAGCCGTTCTCCCAGGGACTCCCGGGCTCTATGTACAGGGTCTTTACTCCTACCCTGGTCAGCCACTCCCGTACTACCTTCGCCGTGAACTCCGTGCCGTTGTCGGAGCGCAGGTGGCAGGGAGCGCCCTTCTCCACAAAGAGCTGAGCGAGCACCCCCAGAACGTCATCGCTGGTGATCCTCCTCGCCACGTATATGGCTAGGCACTCCCTGCTGAACTCGTCGATAATGACCAAGAGCCTGAAGGTGCGCCCGTCCCTCGTCCGCGCCGCCACGAAGTCGTAGCTCCAGACGTGTCCCTTGAAGGCGGGTCGCAGCCTCACGCAGGAGCCGTCGGTGAGCCAGAGACGCCCCCTCTTGGGCTGTCTCCTTGGCACCTTCAGACCCTCAAGCCGCCACAGCCTCTCCACCCGCTTGTGGTTGACTCGCCAGCCCTCACTGTTCAACATCGCCGTCACCCTACGATATCCGTATCTCCCGTACTCCGCCGCCAGCTCTACCATCCGCCGCACCAGAAGGGGCTCGTCAGATGGCGGCGCTCGTCCTCTCCTCTGGGTCGAACGTATCTGATTCAACACCAAGCAGGCCCGGCGCTCCGATACCGCCTCCCGGCCGAGCGCGTCCCTCACGTGCTCGACCGCAAGACCCCTCTTGGCCGGGCTCAGAAGTTTCCCTGGGCCGCCTCACGCAGAATGGCGTTGTCCAAGGAGAGGTCCGCCACCAGCTTCTTCAGCCGGGAGTTCTCCCGCTCTAGGTCCTTAAGCCTCCTCGCCTGATCCCTGCCCAAGCCCCCGTACTCCTTGCGCCAGCGGTAGTAGGTCTGCTCCGCCACCCCCAGCCTCCGGCATACGTCGGACACGGCAACGCCCTGCGCTAGAGCGACCTCAGCCTGTCTCAGCTTGCCGATGATTTCCTCGGCCGTGTGCTTCTTGCTGCCCAATTCAGATGCCCCCTTTCTTCGGCCCAGTATCCGATATTCCCTCGCTGAAGAGTAACATTGGATCTGGACTCGTTTTCGGGGGGCAGGTCAAGTTGGCAGCCCAAGCGGGGCGACTGGGCCCGTCGCAAATGGCTCGGGTCTACCTACTCCAATCCGAGCTAAATGAGAATGAGGGGAGGTTGCGCCTGGCAGAGAGATATGCGGATACTGCTTTCGTTGTTGCGAAAGAAGCCAACAATCTATCACTGGTGCTGACTTCTCGCCTTCGAAAGGCGGTGGTGGTGAGCCGGCGGTATGAAGACGCTGCGGCCCTAGCGATCACGCGCGCCATCCAGCCGGATCTGCTGGCCGAGCCGGACTTGCGGTTGAACCGGGAGATACTGGAGTGCGTCTTTTCGTTCTGGGCCGGCGAACGACCTCCTCCTGCGACGCTACGAAGGGCGATCGAGAGAGTTGGGTCAGACCCCCAGCGCTGGGAGACAGAATTGGCCTTCCTCATTCAGGGTCTTGAGGTGGGTTATCTGGATCTCGATCCGTTTCCACCCTTTGTCCTCGGGCGAACGCATCGCCGAGTGGACAACGGAGAAAGGTACCTTGAGGAACTCATCAACTTGAGAAGACGCGTCTTCACCGGGTCTTCCCTTTATGCATACCTGCTCGATCTTCTCAATCGTGTTAAGGAAGGTATGGCGGGTGGAGTGCCCGGAGAGCAGTTGCTGCCTCTCTTCTACGAGGCGTATAGATTGGCCTCGGCAATGGGCGCAAAGCGGCTCGAACGGGTCTTCACATCATACTCCACGCGTCTCTACGGGAGTATCGTGTCGAACGGAGCTGGCTCGCTCTCAGGCTAGGCAGGGTGGGCTGGTGCACGGCTCTCGAACCACAAAGCGGCGTCTAGGCCGCTGGGATGGCCTTGCCAGCCGGTCAAATCGACGCCCGAATGCTGCACAGAGAATCGTATCGCCATTGCGAGAGGATGATGGCTGGTAAGGCTATCCCGTATGACCACAAACGTGAGGGCGGGCAAACAACAGTCACTCCCTGCCCTCATGCGTCGGTTCTAAGCCTGGTGCCTCTCGGGGCAGACCTCGGGAGTCGTGCCCGCCTCTGTCAAGAAACCCTTCCTGCAGACCGTGCAGAACCATCGCACCTGATCCTCCGGGACACCCTTCTCGTTCGGTACTCTCACGATCGACCTTCTTGCCCCTAGACGTCTTCGCTGACTCCATCACCGGACCGGGGACGTCGCTCTCCAACGACCAGAACCTCCAGCCATTGCAGGCTATGCTGCCCATCACTGCGCTACCGGCTGCTGAAGGGCTTTTGAACTCCCGCCCGCCTAGCAACCGGTAGCGCACATCCTGGTTACTATTTGCGACCTCTGCCGTTTACGTTTCTCCGTAGTGCCGCGCCACCAGGCGGGTACCCACTGCCAGATTCCGATCTTCGATTGCCATTTGCGGCACCTCCTTTCAAGGTGGCGCTTGACACATCACTCTGCTCTGGCGCGAAGTCAACCCGGTTCTCCAGAGATAAGGGCCCGGGCACGAAGCGTAGGCGGTGCAAGATTCTATTCAGGATCGGGGTGTCAAGCGCCATGTGAAAATGACCAGGATCGCGCCATCTCAAAGTTTCCATCCTACGCCTCCGGCAGGCGGAAGACCCCGGCCCGCCTCTTCTCCTTCAGCCGATAGCTCTGGCCCTTGATTGCAATGGTCGTCGCGTGGTGGAGGAGGCGGTCCAGGACCGCCGCCGGTGTTCGGGAATTTCGCCGGCTGCGGTCGCTTCTTGCCCCGGCAAATTCGGTATAGTAAAGCGAGGGGTCTTTGCAATGCCCTTGATCGGGAAGATTCACTCCGAACGTGGCAACACGCGGCGCTTCAATGGCCGTTGGATGCGCCGCTGTGACCATTGCGGGCAGGGCATGGGGCCGGATATTTGGCTCCCCCTCGATACCGCCCATTTTGATATTGATCGCGCCGACGCATGGGGATTCTCTACGACGTGCCGCGTCTGTATCGAGGGCCGGCGGGCGGTCAACCCCGGCCCCCACTAGACCCCTCCCGTATCCGTCTAGCCTTCCCCCGTTCTCTCGCCCTGTTTAGGCCCTGTGGCCGCCACGCGGCGCTTTGTTGCCCATAGGAGGCCCCAGAGCTATCTTGCCCAGAAATAGTCGCCTACAGGACTCCCGTAACACACCTTCTGGCCGAATCGTTGATGGTGAGAAGAAGAGACTATCGCAAGAGAAGGAGGCCATCGTGAAATTCGACGTAGTCAAACAGATCAAAGTCCGCTATACCATCGAGGCAGAGGGCCCCGACGAGGCCCTAGCCGCCTAGCCGCCCGCGGACGCAACCATCGAGGTCTTGCGCCAGCGAGCACGCGACACCGACCGCAAACCAGCGGCCGGCCGCCCAGCGCTTCAAGACCGCGAGCTACGCCCCGGACGCAAGCTGGTGGCGCACTACAAGAAGGTCGAGTGGCAGGCCGAGGTGCAGGAAGACGGCCAGATCGCGCTGAGGCGGAAGGGCGGGCACGCGGAGACGTTCGGGTCGCTGAACAAGGCGGCCATGCACGTGACCGACAAGGCGTCGGTGAACGCTTGGGCGCTTTTCAGAGACCAGCCGGCCAAGAAAGAGAAGGCCGAGCCCGCGCCGGCCGTGGAGGAGGCGCAGGAGTAAAGAGTAGCAGCGACTGACGATGAACAGCGAGGGCCCGGCCGGAAGGCCGGGTTCCCCTTTGCGCGCCAGCGGGCTTGTGTGGCAAGAACAATGGCCGCCGTCTCTTGTGATATCATGCGCGAGAGCATAGGTGAGCAGTATGACGACGTGGAAATGGTTCGGGCAGCGCGAGGAGCCGAAGACGGCCGACGTCTACATCTACGACGATTTGCCGCCCGAAGCGAGGGGCAGAATCAGGTTCGCCGTGAAGGACGCCCTCAAGCGTGTCCAAGTGCACCATTTTTCAGGCGACACTTACGAAGTAGTCTACCACCTGCTATGTCGCGCTTTCGGCGGGTACGTCACGCCAGCAGGAGAGCGAGGTATCGAGTCGTTTCTTATGAATTGTTCTCCACGGGACTTCTTCCGCGCGTTGGAAGTGGTGTTTGCGGGTGTGGCCAGCATCGGTATACGACTTCAAGATGGTCTAATCATGGAGGAGTGGACGGGGCTAAGAAACGACATCAACAAGCTTCTGGGTGACTATCACCTCGGCTACAGGGTAGAAGCGCTGCAATCTCCGCGCGAGGATGAACCTCTCCTTCAGGTCATTCGGATTGACTCGGCGTTCGAGCACAAGGAGATCGTGAAGCCCGCTCTCGACCTCTTACAGCGGGAGGACTTCAAGACCGCCTCGGAACAGTTTTCGAATGCGTTGATCGAGTACTCGGAACGCAACTTCTCTGACGCGATCACCGACGCTGGCTCAGCTTTTGAAGCCGTATTGAAGCGAGTGCTGAATCGGACAGAAGGGAATGCCTCACAACTGATCAAAGAGGCCGGGGGAAAAGGCTATTTCCCTTCGTATCTTGAGGATAGCGTCGTTCACTTCGACAAGATCCTTCTGGCGCTGCCCGTAGTTCGGAATAAGGAGGGGGACGTCCACGGTAGGATTCAGAAGTCAAAGGAGTCAGAGGACTTAGCTCGTCTCGCAAGATATGCGATTCATCTATCGGCGGCAAATATCATCTTCATCATTGACAGGTACAACCGACGAGGGAACCGCAGGTAAAGTCGGGGGGGGGGATCTCACGTACGTAACGCCGGGCGCTCGGCATTCGATGCCTTTTCTCCTTGGCCTGCCTTATCGAAGTCGACGCGTCACGCGCACCATCCCCGCATTTTCAGGATATGTGTCTATCAACTTCTAAGTTTCTCGATCAGGGTCTCGGCGATCTGCTCAATATCGCGTTGGCTTAGAGACATGTTGCCGAGAGTAGGCGGTAAGCCGGGCAGGTCGGTGTCGTCGACCTTGACCGGTAGAATGTACTCCCTACCTCTCTCCTCTAGAGCTCTGGCGAGAGCACTCCGCAGTTCGAGAAGAGTCCATCTTCGTTTCGCGTACTCAGCAGACACAAGAATGACGGCATACCTCGCCTTTTTTCGATAAATGTCGTCGAAGAACACTGCTAAGTCTTTCCCCCAAAGTTGTTCGGGGTAGAAGCCATCGTAGAAAACGTTGAAACCGGCATCACGCGTCGCGGTTGCCAGCGCTTCCGCGGAGTCGCGCTCAGTACTCGCATAAGAGATAGCCACGTCATATTCAAAGCTGGGTTTGCTGGGCGGGGTCGGATAAGGTTCTCTCTTCGCTATCGTGATGCCCTCCGATATCCGAATGGTCTCCGGAATCGATATCGGTCTAATCTGCTGTGGCGGAGCTGGAATAGTCGGGAGAAGCTGCATCCCAAATGGCTCTACCGCGGCGTGCGCGGCGAGCAGACGCTCCACACCGGAAGAGAATCGTTCTCCATGCGCCTCGAACCAACCATGCGCGAGACCAGCGTTGTTGTCATGGAAAGCATCTCCGCCGGCTCGTTCTTCATAAGGGATAAAGTGCCAGTAGCACTCGTCGAAATCGAAATGAGGGCATTCGGCGAACGCGTTTAGACCCAAGAACTTGAATACCCCCGCCACTTCTGTCGACAAGGGAGGATGTTTAGGACGCGTGTGAATAGTCCAACCTTTGTTCTGGCCCGACATCCACGATAAGACAAAGAGGAAAGCGTAATCCTCAGCGTCTTTCATTCGTTCGATCTGTGCTCCCGTATGCCCGTCACCAGATATCGTTGGACGCATCCGTGCGCCCGACTGTTTGTGAAAGAATATGCCCCAACCCTCGCGTTGCTCGAACGGATAACCGCACGCTTCGAGATGGCCTTCAGCCTGTTGGAGCGCGTGATAGCATTTGGCGAAAGCGGTTCCGAATTCGTCGGGTGAGAAGCCCTCTTCTACCCTGCGCGCATAGCATTCCCCGTTAATGAAACCACAACGCTCTTCGCGCTCGAAGCCTAGATAACCAAGTAAGTCGGGTGTCTGAACCCCAGCAGTTGACCACTGGCGGGGATCAGCGTGCAGGCTGTAGCCTATGTCGTCTCGGCCCCATTGCAGCTTGACGAGCACGAATTCGACGCCGGCCCCAAGTCCAACAGCGACCTTCTCCGTCTTTAATGCGTGATGCAGATCCCTTCCGGCGCGATCCATCGTCTTCTCCTTCTCGGAATGACGCTATTGTGTGCTGGTCGATTGCCGATGTCAAGGTAACTGCCACCATTGACGCCTGCCGCGTACGCGTTATAATCGGCGCACAACCTTCGCCTCGCCCGGCTCGCGCGGGACAGCTTAGGAAAGGGGCGATATGAGCATTCTTATTGCGGTCCTCGTTGTTGTTGCGGTGGCGATTGTCGCCGGTGTTCTGCTACTCGGGTTGCTCGCCAAAGGCTCCGCTCGGTCGCCTTATCGCAAGGAAGATTATCTCTTGACGGCGGCCGAACGCGCCTTCTTCAGTGTGCTTGGCCAAGCCGTCGATGATGACCTATACATCTTTGCCAAAGTAAGGCTCAGCGATCTGCTGTGCGTGTCTCAAGGTGTCAAGGACAGACAAGCACATTTCAACCGCATTCAGTCGAAGCACGTGGATTTCGTGCTGTGCGACAAGGCGACGACGGGGACGCGCCTGCTGATTGAGCTGGATGATTCCTCGCACAAGAGCGCGAAGCGCCAAAGTCGGGACGCCTTCCTCGATGAAGCCCTTCGGGGGGCAGGTCTGCCAATCCTGCACGTGACGGCGAGACGCTCTTACGCTGTGGCGGAGCTCAGGCAGCAGATAGCATCGCTCTTGTCGGAGAGCGCGCCGGTGGCGGAGTCTGCCGCAGCGGAAGAGGGAGCGGAATGATCCTTGCCAGTAACGGAATCGACATGGGCCCGTGGATTCACGCTTTCTATGCGGGCCTGCTGCGAGGCGTTATCCTTGTATGGCCGATGTGGGTAGCGCTAGGCCTGTTCGTGGCGGGCTGTTTGGTGCTCGGGACGTTCAGGCGGGTCTTCCGCGAGCCCGCCCAATCGAGGCGCGGCTATCGGTCAAGACGGCGCTGGTAACTGGGGCGCGCTGTGCCATTCTTCAATTCACGTAGCCCTGATCAGGAAGCCGAGCTCGATCCAGAATCATTCCGATTGCTAACAGATCACGGCATGCAGAATCAAAGGTTTGTCGGGGGCGTCGTGGGCTTCAAAGACAGACGGGTCATCGTCGGTGACATCGGTCGAATAGGCTTGGCTTCCGGCTGTCCCAGGTGTTGCCAATCTTGGATGAAGGGTCAAACAGTCAAGGAGAAACACGCGCAAGTCAATTTGGAAGACCGCAGCGCTAGCATTGGCCTTCCGGCTTTATGTCTCTATGGAGTATTGCTTCAGACCACATGGACTGCGACTGAACCCGAGAACAGGCGGCATGCACTCGTCACGGTCGATTTGGCCGACACCGTTATCGCCCATACTTTCCCCTTCAACACCCCGTACATCCGCGTCCTAGCGCGCAAGCTCAAAGTACTTGACTTCGTCGATCAGCTAGAGGTTCGAGAGCCGGTAAAATCGCTGATTCTCGCTCAACCACCAGAATGGCACGCCTACGTGGACAGCTTGCAGCCGCGTACATGGCGCGAGTTCTTCATTCAGGCGATTGCTCCGCTTGGATTAGAGCTTACTCATGGCCAGATCTGAGATGAGTTGACGCCGGTGGATTGACGTCTGCTACTAGCCCTGATAGCGCACGCGCCGGGCCCGCCACCATTGCAAGCGGGGACAGAGGAGTCGGAGGCACTATTTCCGACGAAGGCGACGAAAGTTGCGCCGGGGAGCGGAACGCACGAAATCAGGAGATGCGGGATACAATGTAGCGGATGGCGCAGAAAAAATACCATCCGTCCCAACTCTCGCCGATCTCAATACCACTAAAAGAGAATCGGCGGAAACGAGAGTTCCGAAAATGTACTCTCGTTTCCGACAGTCGCCAACCTCTCAAGGACGGCGCGCGGTTTTTCCGCCGTGCGCCGGCATAACCCTCCGGCGGATCAGCACTGCCAAGTCGACCAGCAGGAGGGCAGGGATGGCTACCACGATCAGAGGAGCCAAGAGGAGCCGTGTGGAGACACTCCGATAGACCTTCCAGAATGTCAGACCCTCCTGCCCGGCGTCGTCATTCTTAGCCGTTAGACTCTCCACAACTAGGAAACATCAGGACGACCTAGCCAAGTGTATCACAAATAGCGACGATCCTGAGTGACCGCAGCCGGCGGGCCGCTCTTTAGACGGAACATCGGCGGCGATGTAGTTGCGCCCCCGGCTAGATTGGAGGTAATGTCCGACCCACCGGCCCCGCCGATACTACTTTGGAAGGGAGGTAAGGAGTATGCGCGCGGCAATACTGGCAAGATCGTCGTCACTAGACCGAGAGGGCGACCGCATCGAGTCTCAGGTCGACGAGTGCCAAGCCTACGCCGCAGCCCGCGGTTACACCGTCAGCCCCGCCCATGTTTTCGTGGAGGACAACGTCTCTGGACGGCTAGACCCGGTGCTCCGCGGCCCCCTACAGGCGGCCTACGGGCTGCTGGAGGCCGGCGATGTCCAGGCTATCATCGTCCGCGATTATTCACGCCTGGGCCGGCGTCTGGACACGGGCCAGCTAGTCGCCAACTCGCGCCAGCACGGGGAGGGCTTCATATTTGCCCGGGTGCCAGCAACCGAGGACAAGCTCGGCCAGATGATCTCTGACGGCGCGTGGAGCCTCATCTCGGCTATTGAGGCCCAGGTGATCTTCCAGCGCACGAGCGATGGCCGCCGGCGGTCTTTAGAGGCCGGAGGCGTAGGGTGCGGCGATATACCGTCCTATCTTCACTACAGCAAGACGGAAGGCTACAGGATTGACGAAGAGGCCGCCGCGCCTATACGGGCGCGACTTGAGGCATATGAGCGGGGCGAGTCTGTTGTCAGTATTTGCGCAGACGCAGACATCACCACCTGCCAATTCTACCAGTCGTTGGACTCGCCGGCGCTTGCCGGGCGGCGTTACGTCTGGCCGCTGGATCCGAACCCTAATCAGGGGAACGGCGACCGGCGTGTGTGGAAGAGACAGCGCGCGCGCGAGCGGCGGCGCATCCTTCGCAGCATGCTCGGCATGACCGTTGATGAGGCGGACGCTCTAGCACGAAGCGCCGGCCTGCTAAAGCAAGAGATACCGGCGCTCGTTTCGTGGGAGCGCTGGCAAGGCATAGTCAAGCTGAAAGCGCAGCGGCGGCGCGCGCCGCCAGCGCACCGTTCGCTCGGAATGCCCTTCCAGGGGCGCATGAAATGCGCGCTCTGCGGCGCGAACTTCGTCTTCTCCATGGGCGTGAATGGCCGCAACACTTATCTGGAATGCTCACGGCGGCGTAAGAACCGGAGCGTAGACCAGGGCGTGCCGAAATGCACCTGCCCGCGATTCCGCTACGACGCCGTTGAGCAGGCGGTCGCTAAGCAGATCGCCGAATGGATCACAAACCCCGACGCGATACGCGAGGCCGGCGAGCAGTACCTAGCCGATCTAGATGCCGACATTGCCCGGCTGGAGATTGCGCTCGGCCCCGTTGCCGGCCAGCTTGATAAGCTCAGGGCAAAGAGGGCCCGTTACGCTAAGCTCTGGGGCGATGGCGATATCAGCGAGGAGGATTGGCAGCGGGAGCGCGAGCGCTGCGACCGCGAGATTCAGCGGCTTGAAGCTCAGGCAGAAGGCACTGAAGAGACGCGCGGAGAGCTGGAATTCGTAAAGAGCCGGGCCGATGACATCCGGAGGCTCTTGAAGGGCGATTTCGCGACGAGCCGCGAAGCCAAGCTCTTTGAACAGCTACATAAGTTCGTAGGCAGGAGGCTGGAAGCAGGCCAGCGGTCAACGTTAATGCGGGCGCTGGAACGCTACGACGTGAAGCTACTGCTGGGCCCGGAGGGCGTCAGTATCACCGCAGCGGTGTTGCCAGAAGCTATTGACGTGGGCGGTTTAGACCTATCGCCTTCTCGATGGCCCCCAGCTCCGCCGGAAGCTCCAGCAGGTCCACCTTCGCCTTCATCGCCGTGTCCGGGTCCTTCAGCCCGCTGCCCGTGATGATGCAGACCACCGTCTGACCCCTCAGGTCCACTCCTTCGCCGGCCACCTTCAGCAGGCCCGCCACGCACGCCGCCGACGCCGGCTCGCAGAAGACCCCCTCTTCCCGCGCCAGCCGGTAGTAGGCCTCCATGATCTCCTCGTCGGTCACCGAGCGGATGTCGCCGCCGGACTCGTCGCGGGCCGCCGTGGCGAACTTCCAGCTTGCCGGGTTGCCGATGCGGATGGCCGTCGCTATCGTCTGCGGCTCCTCCACCGGATGCCCCAGGACGATGGGCGCGGCGCCGGCCGCCTGCCAGCCCATCATGCGCGGTCGCTTCGTCGCCCGGCCGAGCTCGTGGTACTCGCGGAAGCCGCGCCAGTAAGAGGTGATGTTGCCGGCGTTGCCGACGGGGATGAACAGGTAGTCGGGCGCGTCGCCGAGGACGTCGACGATCTCGAAGGCGGCGGTCTTCTGCCCCTGAATGCGGTAGGGGTTCACGGAGTTGACGAGGGCGATGGGATGGATGTCGGTGATGGTCAGCGCCAGCTTCAGCGCGGCGTCGAAGTTGCCGTCGATGGCGATGACGCGGGCGCCGTGCGCGACGGCCTGTGCCAGCTTGCCCTGCGCGATGCGTCCCTTCGGCACGAGGACGTAGACCTGCAGGCCGCAGTGCGCGGCGAAGGCGGCGGCGGAGGCGCTGGTGTTGCCGGTCGAGGCGCACATGATGGCGCGATTCCCCTCTTCGACAGCCTTGGCGACGGCGACGACCATGCCGCGGTCCTTGAACGAGCCGGTCGGGTTGCACGACTCCAGCTTGAAGTAGAGCGCCTCGCAGCCGACCTCCTTCTCGAGGTGCTGGGAGCGGACGAGCGGCGTGCCGCCCTCGCCGATGTAGAGTATCGGCGTCTGGCTGGTGATCGGCAGGTGGTCGCGGTAGCGGCGAAGAACGCCGGGTCCCCGCGAGGCGTTCAGCAGGTCGTGGTCGTCGGGGTCATTCGTGGAAGAGGCCGAGGGCATGCTGTTGAAGCTCCTTTATCTCCCGTTCCAGGTCGCTTATCTGGCGTCGTTTCTGCTGCTCCTGTCCCTGAGTCAGCTTGAGGAGGTGTTCGGCGAGCTCCTGGCGGTACACGTCGAGGCGCTCCATGAGGGCGTCCAGGCGGCCCTCGTAGCCGTGGTGCTTCCCTTCCAGGGCGGCGAGCAGTCTCTGGTGCTCCTCGCGGGCGGTAGAGAGCGAAGTGACGACCTCCGCGAGCTCGTTGAGGCGCGTCTCCAGGCGATGTCGCTCCGCGCGGCCCAGCTCGATGCGCTCGGGCAGCTCGTTGAGCGCTACCAGGCGCTGCTCGTGGTCGGCGATCTCGGACTCGATGCGGCGGACCAAGTCGCCGACGAGTCGCGTGCGTTCGTTTGTCGTCTCGCCCGCACGCATCGTGTTCTCCATCGCCGCCTCGAACTCGGGAAGCTTCTGGTCGATCCGGTTCACCGCTTCGAGCGTACGGCCGGCGCGCCCCTCGAGATCGTCGAGGCGCTGCTGCAGCTCGGCGGTGAGATGCGCGTTGGCTGCCGCCGATTCCTGATAGCGCTTGCCCGTCTCCTCGATGCCGTTCTGCCGCTCCTGCCAGGCGCCGACCTGCCGTTCGATGTCCTGCGCCTGCCGCGCGAGGTCAGCCCGTTCGCCGCGGATGTGCTCGTTCTCCGCCTGTTGCTGGCGGGCGGCTTCGTCGGCGTGGGCGCGGGCACGCTCCTGCTCCTCGCGGAGACGCCCGGTCAGGGTTTGAAGCTGGCGAACCTCCTCCTGGAGCAGCGTCAGGGCGGAAAGCTGGGCGCTCATGGTAGAGAGAGCTTCGTCCTGGTGACGTGACCGGTCGACGAGGTCGGAGAGCAGCGCCTGGAGCTGTTCGACCTGCTGCTCGAGCTTCGCGGCCTGGACCTTGGCGTTGTGGAGTTCGTCCTGAAGCCACTGCGAGGTGCCCGGCGCGGCTTTCATCTCCTGATCCTCGGGAGACATCTGCCGTACCTCCTAGGCCTCTATGCGGATGAAGCTGCCTATCTGGCTCACGACGTCGAGGGCGGCGACTTCGCGCAGGGCTGTCTGGACGGCCTTCTCCTGCGCCTCATGCGTGGTGATGACGATCTCCGCCGTCTGGTCGGCCTCGTTCGCCTCCTTCTGGATGAAGGTGGCGATGCTTATCTGGTTGTTGCCCAGGACGGCGGCGATGCGAGCGAGGACGCCGGGCCGGTCGGCGACCGTCATGCGCATGTAGTAGCGCGTGCGCAGCTCGTCGATGGGTAGGAGGGCGAGGGCTTCGCGGGCGGTCCAGCGCAGCGGCTGCCGGCCACCGTGTGTCAGGTCGTGAGCCGCGTTGAGTACATCGGCGACGACGGCGCTGGACGTGGCCTGCGGTCCGGCGCCCGGGCCTTCGAACAGGACGCGGTTCAGCAGGTCGCCTTCAACCTGGATAGCGTTGAGCACGCCGTCGACTTTTGCCAGAGGCTCTTCTTCCGGCAGCAGCACGGGGTGTACGCGCGCTTGCACGGCGCCATCCTCCTTCTTGCCGACGGCGAGCAGTTTGATCGTGTAGCCCATCTCGCCGGCGTAGCGGAAGTCCCTGGCGCCGAGGCGAGTGATGCCTTCGCGGTAGACCTGATCGGGCGTCACCGTCGTGCGGAAGGCGAGGCTGCAGAGGATGGCGATCTTATAGGCGGCGTCGATGCCTTCGATGTCGTTCGTCGGGTCGGCCTCCGCGTAGCCAAGCGACTGAGCGCTCCGCAGCGCGTCGGCGAAGTCGCGGCCGTCCTTGCTCATCGACGTGAGGATGTAGTTGGTTGTGCCGTTGATTATGGCGGAGACAGCGGTGATGTCGTTGGCCAGGAGATCGCGCTTGAGCGGCGCGATAATGGGTATGCCACCGCCGACGCTGGCTTCGTACAGAATATCGACATTGCTCTGCTGGGCGGTGGCCAGGAGCTCCGGGCCGTGCTTGGCCATGACCTCCTTGTTGGCGGTGACGACGTAGCGTCCCGCCTGCAGGGAGCTTCGCATGAAGCCGAAGGCGGGGTTTTCGCCGCCGAGGAGCTCGATGACGATATCGAGATCGGTCGCGAGGAAGGACTCGGCGTCCGCGGTGACGATGGCCGGATCCAGGCCGAGGCGGGCCGTCTTCTCGACGTCCTTTTCGAGAACGCGGGCGAGAACGAGAGGACAGCCGAGCTGCTCGGAGAAAAGACTTTGCTTCTCGAGCAAGACGCGGGCGACGCCGCCGCCAATGACGCCGACGCCCATGAGGCCCAAGCGGATGCTGTTACGGTTGTTCGCCAGTGTTGGCTACCCCCGATCCGAGGCTCTTGGCGATACCTTCGAGGTGGGTGATCATCGTCTTGTCGGTAAGGTAAACGCGGTCAACTGAGACCTGATTCTCTATCTGCTGTTGCCAGTTGGCGTACGACTGGTTCTCGATGTTCGTCCGCTCTGTATCGGTCAGCGCCATGGAGGGCGATTTTTCCGTCACCTTGTAGATGTAAAACGCGTTTTGATCTGACAGGGGCTGTGTCGTCTGACCGACGTTCAAGGCGAAGATGGCGTTCTCTATGTCCGTCGGGTAGGCGCCACGCGGGACCCAGCCCAGGTCGCCGCCCTGGGTGTTGCTGGCCCCGTCTTTGGAGATGGTCGTATCGTTGGCGATTGCGGCGAAGTCTTCGCCTTTCGCGAGCCGGTCCTGGACCGTTTGGGCGTCCTGCTGGGTCGCGACCTCGATGTCGCTGACGTGCACCTGTTCCGTGCTGTCGGGGATAGACGCGCGCAGATTCTGGCGGATCTTGTCTTCGAGGAGTTGGGCGGCGATGAGCTCGCGGTACTCGTCCGGGCTGAAGCTGCTCGCCTTGACGAGATTACGATAAGCGTCAGCGTAGGTGGCCTGGTCCACGGAGTCGGAGAGGCCGAGGTTCTGACGGATCTTGGCGTCGACTTCGTCGTCGCTGACGCTGACGCCGACCTGTGGCGCGCCGATACGGTTGATCTCGTCGCTCTCAAGATCATTGAACGTTTGCAGAAGCGCCTGGTCGTAGTTAGCCATGATGAGAGTGCCGGGAGCGGCGTTCTTGATTACGTAGGTTAGGCGCTTCTCGACGTAGCTCATGTCATAGGTCCGGTCGCCGACTTTGAGAACGGTTTGGTGCTGTGGCCGGTAGCTGGTCTGGAGGTAGCCGAATATTCCAATTCCCAGGACAGCGAGAGCGGCAACAACGACGCCGCCGACGATGAAGAACTGCGCGCGGCGCTGATTGTCGCGCTTCTTGGCGACTCGCGATTTGCCGCGAGCTCCCGCACGCCTTCTATCCTGACGTGATGTTCCCGGACCACCACCGCTTGGGACGCGACCAAAGATGCCCATGATAGCTAACGCTCACTTTCCTCCCAGGTACGGGTGAATGTGAAGGGAGAGGTCCTTCGGTCCCACCACTTGAAGAATGGTCAAGCGCGGTTAAGCGAGGGACCGGTTGTGCGAAGATGGTCCGCGGTGTAGGGCAGCAACGCAAGGTGCCGGGCCCTTTTCAGGGCGATGGTAAGGCGTCGCTGGTGCCTGGCGCAGGTACCCGTCTTGCGTCGGGGCTCGATCTTGCCGCGGTCGGACAGGTAGCGGCGCAGGGCGTCCACGTCCTTGTAGTCGATGCGAGCCTTCTCGGCGCAGAAGAAGCAGACCTTGCGGCGAGAGGTGTAGCGCGGCCTTCTTCGTTCGGGGCGGGCTGCCTCTGCCGGCCGTTCTTCGTCTGTCGCCGGCGGCGCTTGTTCCGACTGAGGCTCTTCGGCCTCTATTGGATTCTCGACTTGCTCTTCATTCACCAGTCTTGCTCAACCACCTCTCTCAGAATGGTTTCTCCGAATCGGATAGGGACAGTATACTCCTCCGCTGGCTATCGTTGAAGGAGCCGCTATTCGAAGGGCAGATCGTCCGGTTCGACTGCTTCCTGGATCGGCTCTTCCTCAAGCGAGGGCGCCGCCTGGATGCGGTCGAGGAAAAGGACAGTGTTGGCGATCACTTCCGTGCGCCAGCGCTTCTGGCCGTCCTGAGCCTCCCAGGAGCGCGTGCGCAGGCGACCTTCGATGTAGGCGCGACGACCTTTCTGGAGGAACTGGCTGCAGTTCTCGGCCAGGCGGCTCCAGGTGACGATGTTGAACCATTCGGTTTCTTCGCGGCGTTCGCCCTCGGGAGTCGTATAGGTGCGACTGGTGGCGACGCGGAAGGTGGCCACAGGATTGCCGTTAGCGGTATACCGCATCTCTGGATCAGTACCTACGTTGCCGATAATCATCACCTTGTTCAAGCCGCCCGCCATAGCTACGACTCCTTTCGCCGGACGAGTCCTTTCGGCCGGCTAATCCTCGGTCTTCACGAGAAGATGGCGCAGCACTTCCTCGGACAGGTGCAAGGACGCCTCGAGCTCGCCGGTCTGCGAGGGTTCCATGCGGAAGTGCGTGATGACGTAGTTGCCTTCGCGGCGGCTCTTGATGGGGTAGGAGAGTCGACGCTTGCCCCAGGGGTTGACGTCGATCATCTCGCCGCCGCGGGAGGTGACGAATTGCGTCATGCGGTCGACCGCGGCCGAGGCGAGTTCGTCCTCCAACTCCGGGTCGATGACCAGTACCAGTTCATATTCGCGCAAAAGCCTGGTTCCTCCTGTTCGTTGAGTAAAGAGCAAACAGCCTCGACCCTCCGCTCAGACGGACCGGTCGGGCACAAGGAGCTTTCGGCCTGATGGGTCAAGCGGCGAAATTATAGTGCCAGGAACCGGCGAAGTCAATGGCGAGCAGCGTCTGAGGCGAATCGGTCTTCGCCAGCGTCGAAGGCCCGAGCGGGCGTCAAGCGGGCCAGAGATGTGTCGTCTCTTTGCGCCTTTGGCGCACAGCCGCCCCTGTCCGATAAGCCGCGTCGCTGACGGCGCGGGCCACTGCCCGGGCGACGTGACGGTTGAAGACGCTGGGAACGATGTATTCTTCGTGCAACTCTCGCTCCGGCACCTGGGCGGCGATTGCCTCGGCGGCGGCGAGCTTCATGTCCTCATTCACGGTCGTTGCGTGGGCGTCGAGCAGGCCGCGGAAGAAGCCGGGGAAGCAAAGGACGTTGTTTATCTGGTTCGGGTAGTCGGAGCGGCCGGTAGCCATCACGCGGACGTAGGGCTCCGCCTCCTCAGGCGATATTTCCGGGTCGGGATTCGCCATGGCGAAGACGATTGGGTCGGGCGCCATGGTGCGCAGGTGGTCGACGGTCAGCATTCCGGGCCCGGAAAGGCCGATGAAGACGTCGGCGCCCTTGATGGCGGCAGCGAGGTCGCCCTTGATCTGGCGCGGGTTCGTGTTCTCGGCGTACCAGACCTTTTCCGGGTTCATGTTCTCGGTACGTCCTTTGTAGAGCGTTCCGGCGCGGTCCACGCCGATTATGTCCCTGACGCCGGCGGACATGAGGATCTTGCTGCAGGCTACGCCGGCAGCGCCGACGCCCAGGAACGCGACCTTCAAGTCCGCCATCTTCTTGTCCACGACCTTCACAGCGTTGATCAGACCGGCAAGGACGACGACTGCGGTGCCGTGCTGGTCGTCGTGGAAGACGGGTATGTCCAGCTCGTGCTTCAGCCGCTCTTCGATTTCAAAGCAGCGGGGCGCGGCGATGTCTTCGAGGTTGATGCCGCCGAACACGGGGCTGATTGCCTTTACGATCTGCACGATCTCGTCCGTGTCTTTTGTCTGGAGGCAGATGGGCCAGGCATCGACGCCGCCGAACTCTTTGAAAAGGATCGCCTTTCCTTCCATGACAGGGAGGGCAGCCGCCGGGCCGATGTCGCCGAGGCCGAGGACTGCGGTCCCGTCGGTCACGACGGCGACTGCGTTCCCTTTGACGGTGAGGCTCCAGACGGCGACAGGCTCGTGATAAATGGCCTGGCAGATGCGGGCAACGCCGGGCGTGTAGGCGGCGGAGAGGTCGCCGCGGGTGTTCAGGGGGACGCGACTGTTGACTTCGATTTTTCCGCCAAGATGGAGCAAGAAGACGGGATCAGAGATGCTGCGAAGGTTTACTTTTCCGACCGATTTGATGGCGTCGGTAATCTGGTGAGCGTGCTGAATGTCGCGGGCGGTAAACGTGATATCGCGGACCATCGTGTCGCGACTGGACTGGACGATGTCTACGGCGCCGATATCGCCGCCGGCCTGGCCGATCGCCGAAGCTATTCGACCGAGCATGCCAACCTGGTTGGGATAAGCGGTCCGAACTGTGAGAGTGTAGCCTCCGCCCGGTGAGATGTTGCTCTGGACTGCTGTCATTCGCCGTTCCATGGTGCCTCCTTCAGCCGCATTATACGGCGGACTGAACCATAGCCGCCACCGGCTGTAGAAGACATCGGATAGGAACTATGCCTGAAAAGACGGTACTGTTCGCGAGCCAGCGGCCTTGGCGTGTTGATTACAACACAAGGGGGAGTAGGATTCCCCTATCGGTTTGTCGGTCTGTTTCCATGCGAGGCGGCTGCGATGGGCTTCGGACGTCGCTCGGTCAGACGTCCGAGGGGAGGATGTGATGAAGACGCGGAGAACCTTGTTTTTCGTTGCGGCGGTGGCACTATCGATTCCCATGTTCTCCTGCAACTCGACGAGTGAACAGAGCGGCGGCAAACCGAGCGCGGTCATCGGCGACACTACCGGCGTAACAGATACCGAGATCAAACTGGGAACCCTCATGCCCCTGAGCGGTAGCCCAACGGCAGCGTGGGGAATCGAAATCAGCAAAGGTATGCAGGCTTACTTCGACTACATAAACACGCAGGGCGGCATGTACGGTCGGAAGATTAATCTTGTCGTCGGTGATAGCCAATACTCTGGACCTGTCGCCATTGAAGTGGTCCGGACGCTGGTGGAGCAGGACGGCGTCTTTGCCCTCATCGGCAATCTCGGTACCGAGCCCGAAGACGCTGTCTACAAGTACTTGGAAGACAAGGGTGTCCCTGACATGTTCGCGCTGAGCGGCTCCAGCGAATTGACCAACCCGGTGGGCAAGAACCGCTTCACGACCATGGTCGACTACGGGACAGAAGGCCACATCTTCGCGACATATCTATACCAGAACTACGATGGGAAGAAGCTGGGCATCCTCGCCCAGAACGACGACTTCGGAAAAGAGGGCGAGCAGGGCACAAGACAAGGACTCAAAGACCTCGGAGCCAATATGGATGTCACCACTGAGTGGTATGACGTGTCGCAGTCGGACGTCACCGCTCAGGTCGAGCGCCTGAAGTCCGACGGCGTTGAAGTGATCATGTTCTGGGGCTCCCCGGTCCAGGCCGCGAACATGATGAAAACGGCCCGCCAGACTTTGACCTGGGACGCCCCGATCCTTGTCAACGAAGCCAACGCCTTGGACATCACAGCGCAGCTTGCCGGTTACGACAACATAGATGGCGTGATAAGCACGACTGTCGCCCATCAGGCGTGGGAGACGAACATCCCCGGAGTCGCCAGCAGGAAGGCTATCATGGCGCAGGTCGCGCCGGATCTGCCATTCGACGACAGTACGCTAATCGGCTACGAGTTGGGGGAGAGTATCGTGGGCCTCTTCAAGCAGGCAGGCAAGAATCTGACCCGTCAGTCCTTGATTGCGGCGGCTGAGTCGGTGTGTAAGTACGGCACCGACTTATCGTTGCTGCCCTCGACCACGAGCGCGACGGACCACCGCTTCCTCGAGGCCGAAGTCTTCGTCAAGGCGACTGTCGATCGTTCAGCCGCCACGCCGACATTCCGTTGGCAGCCTTTCGGCGATCCGGTGAGCTTCGAATCGACTACTGACTGCACCGTGCCGCCGCCGCCGGAGCCTACGGACCAGCCGGGGCCACCCCTGGGGAACGAGGTGAAGAACTAGAGAGGCAAGCTCCTGCGAAGACAATCCTTGAGCCGAGCTCGCCGAGCTAGCAGCGGATACGAAGCACTCCTATTCAGGGCTGCATTTGCACGAGCCGGTATACCCATGGGCCTGTCTGTAGGCGCAGGTATTCTTTGCCAGCATCAAGAGATCTGTAGTGTTGATCGCTCCGTCGTGATTGACGTCAAGAACTGCGTCTTGGATAGGATTGGGCGGAATTACGCCACCCATCCGCTTCGCTAGGATGAGCAGGTCGTCAGTGTTGACCTGGCGGTCACCGTTGACGTCCATCATCTCCAGCCAATCGGGGCAACTGTCGCCGTCGCTGTCGCTGGGATTGGCGCAGTTGGAATAGCCGACGGCCGGATCGCCCGGGTAGACGCACAGGCCGTAAAGGTGTTTGACGCAATCGGGGATGCCGTCGCCGTCGCTGTCGGTGTGATCGGTGCAACCGTGATATGTGGCTGGGGTGCTATCGGCACACAGTGCTCCTTGCGCGTTGTTCGCTGGATTGCTCGCGATCTGGCTCGGCAGGTTAGGTCCAGTGGGCCTTGGTCCTTTGCACCCCATTGATGGGGTTGGCGTGCTGGTTGGAGACGCGCTGTGAGTGGCGGTGGAGGTAGGAGGTCTGGTCGAAGTTGGCGTTGGGCTAGGGGTGCGCGTCGGAGTGGCTGAGGCCGTGGGTGAGGGCGTGACGGTCGGTGAAGCGGGGACGTCGACGTAGTAGGCGTAGGTCTCGATGGCGCACTCGCCGTAGCCGACCTTGAAGTAGCCGTCGCCGTTCCAGGTGCTGCCCCAGCTATTCTTGACGATCCAGTAGCCGCCGGCGTCGTTGTAGCCGGTGATTACGACGGCGTGGTTGGCGCCGGTGTCGATGGTGCAGCGGTAGACGCCCTGGGCGTCGAAGGCGCCGCCGTAGCCGCCGCCGACTCCCATGGCGACGACCAGGGGTCCCTTGTCGACGAGCGTCTGCTTCATCTGGGCGGCGGAAACGGCGGTGACGGCGTTAATCTTGACCAGACGGCTCTGGTAGTCGCTGCAGCGGTTGGAGCAGGTGGCGTTGCTGCAGGCGCTGCCGGTGTGATAGGTGCAGTTGGAGCCGCAGCTTGAGCTGCAGGTGCAGTTGGACTGGTCGATGTAGGGCAGACAGGACTCGTCGGGGATGCCGTTGGCTTGGACGTAGGAGAGGGCGCTGACGTAGTTGCCGCCGCAGCAGTTGCCGTAGGAGCCAGAGCTGTAGCAATCGGAGACGAGGTACTCTTCCGAGAGGTCGAGGTTGAGGTTAGGGTTGCCGCTCTCGATGTTGTACTCCCCTTCGGTGACGCCGGCTGAAGCGAAGGCCCAGCAGGAGCCGCAGGAGCCCTGGTTCTTGACGCTGGTCATCCAGTTCTGACCGTTCTGGTTGCGCCAGTCGAAGGAGGCGGGGGTTGAGACGATGACGTCGTTGGGCTGGCCGGAAGAGGCCGGGCTCTGCAGAGAGGGGACGCTGCTCCGGGTGGCCTTGCGGCTCAGGTCCATCAGGTTGTCGACGGAGCCCATCTCCTGTTGGCCGCTGCCTACGCACTCGGCGTAGTCACGGGAGAGTGAGCCGCCGCCGCCGTGTTTGGTGACGACGCCGAGGCCCTGCTTAGCGCAGTAGGAGTACTGCTTGCCGCATTGACCGTTGAGGAAGCTCCACTCCTCGCAACTGCTGCCGTCGGGGAAGGCGCAGACGCCCTGCTCGCTGCCGTCAGTCGCGGTGGTAATGCGGTAGTCGTAGCCGAGGTCTGTGCAGTAGGTGGCGGCAGGGTTTGCCATGCCGAGTCGGTCGGCGTCGTTGCTGCCGCCGCCGCAGGAAGCGGGCGGGTAGCTGGCGAAGTCCTGGGCGGTCGCCTGAACAGGCGAGGCGGAGACGTCCGCCGCTCTCCCCCCAGAAGCGTGCCCGAGGACTGCCCAAGATACGACGAGGACCGCGATAACGGCAGCTAGTGTCGCAATCGACAGCGTGTAACGCATAGATCCACCCCCCGATTTCCGACAAGATGGTCCTCTGCTAGACTAATCGACAAGTCGGCGGGAAAAGGTTGGGCGGAACCCTCTCCCGGTAAGGGGGCAGGCCATCAGGAGAACGCGGACCGATGGGTAACGCATCGTCGACGTAGTGAGCGGGGAGTAGCTACCGAGAATATGTTAGGAGGGGCATGAAGTGTCGCGAGAGGCATGGCGCAAATGGCTCCCATACACGCCCATAGCGGCGGTTATCCTCGTCATCTTGATCGCCCTATCGCTGTACCTGGCGCTGAGCGGTTCTAGCAGCGGCACCCCGCAGAATCAGGCGCAGCCGCCGGTGGTGGTTCTCTCCACCGTTGAAGCCACGCCCGTTTCGCCAACGCCGTTGGTGCCGCCAGTGGCTGAGACGCCGACTCTCGCCCCGACCGCCGTGCCCAATGACGTCGCCCAGACACGTGACCAGACGCGGATCTCTGATCTGCATAAGATCGCGGTCGCGCTGGAGCAGTACAAGGCCGATAAGGGCGAGTACCCTAGCACCAGCGATAACCCTCAATCAGTGTGCGTCTATCCGGACCTCGACGCTCTCTGTGAGATCAAGGACTACCTGGACCCGATACCGAGCGATCCAGCCGACGACGCCCCTGCCAACGGCTACTGGTACGTCTCTGACGGCAAGACGTTCACGCTGATAGCGGGCGTGGATTCGTCGGCCGACGGCACACCGGCGACGTGCGAGCAGCGCTTCTACGATCACACGCAGAAGACCAACCTCTACTGTCTGACCAGCGTCAGCTAACCGTTCAACGCATCACAGGGAGAGGATGTGGACGCTGGCGACGGCGTTTCGCCTCTCATCATGCCGCCGCTGTTCTCCGTGAGAGCAACCTCTTCCCCCGCCACCCGGCGCGCGCGTGACTCCAGCTCTCGGGGCTCAAATAGATTCAGCGCAGCGAACACGATCTTCCCTTAGTGTGCGTCCTAGCGATACCCAACCCGGGGGCCGCTCTGCCAACTGGCACTAGTTCAGAGCGCTTCCCCATTCTCGCTTCAGGAGCAGATCGCTTCGCTCTTCCCCGGACGGACCCTCAGGAGATAGATGCTGGACTCGTCCTCGGGGGGCAGCTCACCAACAGTAAGGAGGAGGATCACATGGACGTTGAGTACGCTCTTCTGGCAGAAGCTGTCGCCCTCGTCGGACACCGTTCACGGCCGAGAATGTACCTAGGAGTGCGGCGAGATGACGCAAGCTCGAAACATGGCCCGGCTGATTGCCTGCGTCAGCCTGATGGTTGTGGCCGGTTGCCGGAGCTCGGCTGGGTCGACCTGCGGCACCGGAGCCTGCACTCGCGTCCTCTTTCTCGGCAATAGCTTCACGTACGTTAACAACCTGCCGTCGACATTCGCCAAGCTGGCCGAGTCCGGCGGGCATCCTGTCCAATGGGTGATGGTCGCCAACGGCGGCGAGACGCTGGCCCAGCACGCGGCCTCGTCCGATTCTCTCCGCAAGATCGCGTCGCAGGGCTGGACGTACGTGGTTCTCCAGGAGCAAAGTGAGACACCTGCCACGGCCATCGGGCGCGACGATTACACGTATCCTGCCGCTAGCGCGCTCGCCGGCAGAGCCGAGGCGGCCGGGGCAGTACCGCTGCTCTTCATGACGTGGGCCCACAAGGACGGTTTGCCGGCGTCCGGCTTGCCTACCTACGAGGCTATGCAGAGACAGATCGACGCCGCTTACTTACTCATCGCCGAAGAGCTGAATGTGCCCGTGGCCCCGGTCGGGTCCACCTGGTATATGGTTCGCCACGATCACCCTGACATAGACTTGTGGCAAGACGATGGCAGTCACCCCAGTCGGGCCGGCACGTATCTGGCCGCCTGCGTCTTCTACGCCTCCATCTTCCGGGAGAGCCCTGAAGGACTTAGCTTCCACGGCGGCATATCCGACCAGCAGGCGCGCACCCTCCAGGCAGAGGCTAGTGAGAACGTCCTGTTACAAACGCAGTGGGACCTGAGGTAGTGGCCTGCCCCCAGAAACGAATCTCGCGGTTTCCGCTGCCTGCTCCAACTGCGTGACGAGGGTGCGACGCTCGCTCCTCGCGCTCGATGCTCAGAGATCTGTGGCCGCGCTCTCCTTCCCTCCGTCGAAAACAAATGAGCATTTCTCTGCACGAACGCGGTGCCAAGGGGCAGAAGCCGAGGCCGAGTTAGTTGTCGTCTCGATCTCGTATTTGTTGTAGGTTGGCGTCCCTGGAGGGATTCGAACCCCCGACCCGCTGCTTAGAAGGCAGCCGCTCTATCCCCTGAGCTACAGGGACGCTTCAGAATCTATTCTCGCGCGGTCTCAACTTTGTAGTAGTTGCCCCGCGCTCTATCGCTGCCACGAATGTCAACGATCCGCAGTCCCTTAAGGTCCGGGCTGGTGGTAACGTACTTTTGAACCCAGCGACCCAGCGGCTGCGCGGCAAGAACGGCGAGCATAGAGGCGAGAAGAACGGTCGGCAGCCTCTCCCAGCGATTGCGATTGCCGGCGCTCAGAGTCGAAGCAAGGCCGGCCATAACGCCGGCGACCGCCAGATTCGTCCCGCACAGCGGCGAGACCGCCAGCACAGACTCGCCGGCCTGCAGTCGCCTGAGCCCCTGCTCCGCGGACTCCTGCAGGTCCTGAGGAGGAACGTTGCCGTAGATGTAGAAGCCGCTGGCGGTGGCGCGACCGATGAGACGGGTGTCCGGGCCGAGCCGCCCCATAAGGATGGATACCGTTGCATGCTCCAGAGCGTGGTTGCGACGGACGGAACCTATTATTTGATCCAGCATTTCCCCTCCTCAACGCCCTTTCGAGTATATCATAGGGTTATCGACGTCCAGGTGGCGACGCTATTGCCCCGAGCCTAGTTCCGCGTCACTCCGGGGATGCCCGTATTGCCTGGCGACGAGCCATTGCCGTTGACGGCGACGTTCAAGACACGTGTTTCGCTGGACTGCGGGGATGAGATGGTGACGGTGGCCTTGCCGCCGCCTTTCGGTATTTGGGCAGGATTAACCGTCAGCGTCAGCGTGCCGTCACGAACGCAACTGGCGCCGGCGGTGCAGGTGACGTCGGGACCGAGGGCGACGCCGGCGGCCGGCGAGAGGGTGAGCCAGGAGGCGGAAGACGCGGCTCCCCAGACAAGGATGCCGGTGCCGTCGTTGCCGAGCTCGACATCCTGAGATGTAATGGTCTTCTTGTCATTGGGGGACAGCAAAATGTCGGAGGTGTAGACGTCGAGCTGGGGTGCGCCGAGGATGGCTGTTGCTGCGGAGGCCGGCGGGCTCTGTGTCGGGTCCTTGTGTGAAGGGGATGGGGAAGGGATGTCCATGTTGGAGTACGGCGCGAGCCAGTTCGCGAGCTGCAGCGGCCCGCTCCACTTGGCGTTGGTCAGGTCCGGCAGCGAGAGGGCGAAGGGCTGCCAGAGTTGCTTGCCATCGACCACGGGCGGATGACTGGCGCAGCCCCAGACGAGCTCCTGATATGGGTACTTGCTGCGATCGTGGCCGAAGCCGTCGTTGCTGGGGCCGCAGCTATAAGGTGTGCGCGGCCAGGGAGCGTAGATCGGGTCGAGCGGGTGATTGCTGCGATTGGCGCCCGGGCCGGTGAAGCCGTTATAGCTCCAGACGGCAAAATACCAGTTCTCGACGATACTTGGGTCGCCATCGGTGTCGGTGCCGGCGATGGGCCTGCTCGCCGGAGCGTCGTTCCACTTGTCAGCCAGCATGACGGCACCGCGGTCGATATTGTAGGCGTAGTGCGTTGCGACCAGGAGTTGTTCCGGCGTGACGGCGCCGCCGGTGCCGAGGGGAACCGTCATGCCGCTGGTTACCTGCATTATGCCGTGACCGCAGTCACTCGAGATGAGCGCCGGGCCGATGCCGCCGAAGGGGGAGTTGCGCGTCTGATCGATTGAGCTCTCGATCCAGCCGATCGACTTGAGGAGGATCGGCGGGACGACGGGCTCGACGCTGACACGGACCCGCCGCGGCCCTTTTGCCAGCCGTGGGAGGCCGAAGTAGCTGTTGCCGGGGTCGATGAGGTTGAATGCCGCCAGATTCATTGCGGCGAGGTCGAGGGAGCGGTCCGCGGGACCTTCGTAGGCCGTGGGCGTGACGGCGAAGGCGCAGGCATCGGCGCGCGAAGGCTTCCCGCCGGTCGATGCCGAGGCCGCGATGACTGCCACCAGAACCAGAAGGACGATTCGCTTCACGGCGTGCTATCCTCCTCCGCCTGCCCAGCCGAGAACGTCGACATCGCTGCTCGACGAGACCGTGTGTCGCGTGCCGTCGGCGCCGGCGACTGTGACCCAACTGCGACCTGGGTCCGTCACGGAGCTCCCTTCGTAGGAGCGGACAGCCAGGTAGGCCGCATCCGGTGACCACGACAGCGGAACGTCGAAGCCCTGCGACGGCGCGGCGCGCAGGCGCACGGGCGGCCCGCCGGGGGCGACGATCTGGAGCGCAGGCGCGCCGGCCGTTTGCGCGTTCAGCCGGCCGATCGTGACGCCACTGCCGTCGGGGCGCCAGATGGGGCTGAACTCGTCGACGGCGCGGTTGGAGATGGCGGCGGCGGCGAGTGTTGCCCCGGGAGCGGCCCGCAGGTCGAGCACTCTGGCGCCGTAGGAAGTCGTGTCGCCGACGGTGCGGGCTGCGAGATAGGAGAGTTGCGTGCCGTCGGGGGAGAGATGCCAGTCGCGGACGAAGTCGCCGCTGAGGTGGGCGAATGCGTCGTCGACAGCTCCGCCCGGACGGATGACGCCGAGGTCGCTGCCCTTGGGGGACAGACTCAGGAAGAAGAAGGCGCCGTCGGGCGTGAAGCCGACGGGAAGGAGGCCGACGGCGGAATCGCAGAGCGTGGCTTCCGTCCCATTCGTCGTCGCTGCTACGAGCTGGAAGCGGCCGGCGTTGCTGTCGCTGTGACGGAAGACCACGGTAGCGCCGTCGGGTGACCAGACTGGCGCGACAGGCAGGTCGGCGTCCGAGGCGAGTCGCGCGCGGTTGCGGCCGTCGACGTCTATCACCCAAACCTCGGCCGGCGAGTCGATAGCCGGAATGGCGTTCGGCGGTAGGACCGTGTAGGCGACGCGCTTGCCGTCCGGAGAGAGGGACGCGGAAATGCCGTACTCCGGCGCGTGAGCGATGGTGACGAGGCGGGTGCGCTGCGTCGGATCGTCGGCGCGGGCGGACCAGAGGGTGTCGCTCTCGGAGCCGAACTCGGAGTAGACGAGAAGGGGAGGGCCGCCAGCCCTGGCGGAGCCGTTTCCGCCCCGGATGAAGGAGCCGATCCCTAGCCAGAGGGCACCGGCGAAAGTGATGACTACGGCCGCGGCGAAGGCAACCTTGCCGGCTCGCTCGATGACACGCACAGCGCTTGCGGCCAAGACCATCCCTCGCTTGGCGATTGCAGGCCGATCGGGCCGCGCGCTTCAGCCTATCGGACCGATCCCCTGCTTCTGACTCCGCCTACGCCCTTGGCTCCGATGGCTCCGGGTTCTGCCAGATCCTCTTCGCGTGCCGGTAGACGTACCAGGCGATCAACGCCAGCAGCACGATGAGAATCGGCAGGTCTGCCGGTCGCATCCAGTTGCGGATCCTCTCCCAGTGGGTGCCCAGCGCGTAACCCGCCCAGGCCAGCCCCAGTGACCAGGGTAAGGAGCCGACAAACGTGTAAATGCTAAACCGCCAGACGTTCATGCGCGCGATGCCCGCCGGCAGGCTGATGAAGGTCCGCAAAACAGGCAGGACGCGCGAAAAAACTATAGCCCACGTACCGTACTTTGTAAACCATCGCTCTGCAACATCGAGATCGTGGGGCGACATGAGGACGAAGCGACCGAAGCGGTTGACGAGCGGCCGCCCGCCGCGGTAGCCGACGTAGTAGGCGGCGAGCGAGCCGGCAAGGTTGCCGACCGCGCCGACGAAAGCAGCCACGAAGAGCCAGGGGATGCCCAGCCCGTGATCCTTGACGAGCATCCAGCCCGCCAGGGGCATGATTATCTCGCTGGGAAGGGGGATACAGGCGCTCTCGAGGGCCATGAGCAGCGCGACGCCCGGCCAGGAGATAAGGTCGTACGTTCCGCGAATGAAATCGAGCAGTGCGTTCTCTAATCCGCCGGTCAGTTTCTATATCTCCCTACGTGTCTACTCGCTGGCCGAGTCTAACAAGGCGTGATTCCGGCTGTCAAGGCGAAGGCGGCCCGCCGTCGCCGGACATGTCGGACCTGTGGATGGTGCGGGCGCGGGTCCAGTGGCCGCAGCGCGGGCAGCGCACGAACCTCCACCTGCCCTCGGAGTCGAATCCGTGCAGGCTGATGAAGTCCAGCAGCGGTGGAAGGGTGAACTCGTTCGAGCAGTTACGACAGCGATAGGCGAAGGTGCGCGCGTGCCAGGCGGCGAACAAAACCGACGCGACGGCAACGGCAAGGACCACCCCGAGAGCTACCCACATCCTGCTTTCAGTTTGCGGCGCGGCTTACGAAGGGTCAATCGGAGTCCGGACGCGGCGGTAGGCGAAGATGGGCCGCCGTCAGAGGCGGTGCTATAATATTCTTGACTAATTGCTAAGGAACGTGAATTGATATTTCTGGCGTATTCAGATTTGCTGCGTGTCAGCGTAACGCTTTTTATTGCCTTCTTCGGCTCGGTGATCGGCGCGGTCCTCATCGGCATCACCTTTCATGAGTTCTGCCACTGTCTGACGGCCTACGCGCTCGGCGATCCGACGGCGCGCAACATGGGGCGGCTGACGCTGAACCCGAAGGCACACCTCGATCCGGCGGGTACGTTGTTCATTCTCTTGATCGGCTTTGGCTGGGGCAAGCCCGCGCCGGTGAACCCGTATCGCCTGCGCATGGGGCCGAAGACAGGTATGGTCGTAGTGTCCGCCGCGGGTCCCCTCTCGAATCTGTTGATCGCCGCGTTGGCGGGTTTCCCGATTCGCGCCGGCATGCTTCCCTGGCATACGCCGTTCGTCGTTTACAGCAGCGCGATGCATTGGACGAATGCGGACTATCTGGGCCTCTTCCTTAGCTCCACAGTCATCTTCAATATCATCCTTGCCCTCTTCAACCTGATACCGCTGGCCCCGCTCGACGGCTTTCACATTGCCGAGGGCGTACTGCCACGCGAGCTCTCCGAAGCCCTGACGAGTGTGCAGCAGTATGCCATGGCCATTCTTTTCATCATCATCCTGCTCCCATGGTTGACCGGCGGCCGGTATGGAATCTTCCAGCTGCTGTCGCCGATCATCAACCCCCTGGTAGGCGCTCTTACCGGGGGGCACGGTGGCGTTTTTGGCTAGAAGCCTGTACCGTTCGCGCCAGTTCTTTCGGTCTTTCGGCGCGTCGATTTCGGACGAGGAGAGGCGGGAGGTTGCGAGCAGGCTGAGCGAGGGGGAGCAGCGGCTCTTCTTCGCGATGACGGCGCGCGACCAGCGTCATTCGCTCAACGTGCTCCACCTGCTGCTGCGGCAGGGCCAGTCGGACCCGGAGCTACTCGCGGCGGCGCTCCTGCACGACGTCGGCAAGGGGCGTGTGCGGATCTGGCATCGGGTGGCCTATGTCCTGCTGCGGGCGGCGTCGAAGCGGCTCTTCGACCGAGTCGCTTCGAGCGAGAGCGCGTCGTGGCGGGGTTCTCTGGCCTCCATCGCAGATCACGCGCGTCGGGGCGCAATGCTGGCGAAGGCGGCGGGCGCGTCGGACGGCGCGGTGCGGCTCATCCGGCAACATGAAGAGACTGAAGGCGACCTCGATCCGCGCGTCGCGATACTGCGCGCGGCAGACGAATCCTGCTGAGGTTTGCCTGGAGGCGAGTTGGCGAAGATAGCCATCATCGGTCTGGGATTGATCGGCGGCTCGTTGGGGCTGGCGCTGAAGCGCTCGCGGCTGCGGGACGCCGAGATCGTCGGCTTTTCCCGCAGCATCGAGACGCGGGAGAAAGCGCGGAAGGCGGGCGCCATCGACCGGGCGGCTTCCGATGCGCAGGACGCGGCCAAGGACGCGGCCATCGTTATCATCGCCACGCCGATCCTCACGATCCCGCAAACCATGAAGGACATAGCTTCCGTTCTGCCCGCGAACTGCGTCCTCACCGACGTCGCCAGCACGAAGGGGCAGGTTATGAGATGGGCCGCGGAGCTTCTGCCGGCGCGCGTTAGCTTCGTCGGCGGGCACCCCATGGCCGGGAAAGAGCTGTCCGGCATCGACGCGGCGGATTCGGCGCTGTTCGAGGGCCGGCCGTACTGCGTCGTGCCGTCGCCGCAAGCAGACGAGGCGGCCGTGAACGTGGTGGTCGGGATCGCGGAGCTTGTTGGGGCGACGCCGCTGTTCATGGACGCGGAGGAGCACGACAGCTATGTCGCCGCCATCAGCCATCTGCCGCTGGTCGTCTCGACGGCGCTGTTCTCGCTGGTCCGGGAGAGCGCGGCCTGGCCGGAGATGTCGCGGCTGGCGTCGAGCGGCTTCCGAGATGTGACGCGCCTCGCCTCCGGCAGCCCGGAGATGAGCGAAGACATCTGCCGCACGAACCGCGAGAACGTCGTTCACTGGCTGGACCGGATGATTGCAGAGATCCGGAAGTACCGCGACCTGATGGAGGGCGACGACGAAGAGGCGCTGCTCCGGGCGTTCGCGAAGGCGAAGCGGGAGCGCGACGAGTTCCTCGCCGGCGCGCCCGCGCCTCGTCGAGCGGAGCGACCCGCCGGAGCGGGAATTAGCGTCAGCGACCTGCTGGTAGGCCGCTGGGCGACGCAGCGCACGCGCGAGATAATGAAGGCGCTGGAGAAGGAGCCGCCGCAGCGGGGAAGGGAATAGTAGCGCTGATGCTGAGAAGGATCTCATCGCCGCGCAGGTTTGGCGGCTCGCTGACCGTGCCGCCGGACAAGTCGATCTCCCATCGCGCCGCCATTTTGAACGCCATTGCCGGCGGGCCCGCCCGAGTGGAGCGCTTCCTGCCCGCCGCCGATTGCCTGGCCACGCTGACCTGCCTGCGATGCCTGGGTGTGGGGTGGTCGCTGGAGGAGAAGCGAGACGGCGGCAGCGACCTGATGATCGAGGGCAAGGGGCTCGTCGGACTACGCGAAAGCGATGACATTCTCTATGCCGCGAACTCCGGCACGACGCTGCGACTGCTGGCCGGTCTCCTCGCCGGGCGGCCGTTCCTTTCCGTCCTGACCGGCGACGAATCGCTGCGCTCACGGCCTATGGCCCGCGTCGTCGAGCCGCTGCGTCAGATGGGCGCGCAGGTGTGGGCGCGTGAAGGCGATACGCTGGCGCCGCTGGTTATTCGCGGCGGGCGGCTGCGCGGCATTCGCTATCATTCGCCGGTTGCAAGCGCGCAGGTGAAGTCGGCGGTGCTGCTGGCCGGTCTACAGGCAGAGGGTGAGACGCTTTTCGTGGAGCCGGCGCAATCGCGCGACCACACGGAGCGGCTGTTGCGGGCGATGGGGGCCGATCTCAAGGAAGAGGGCGGCATGCTGCGGTTGCGGCCGCTAGAACGGGAGTTGAAGCCACTGGACCTATCGGTCCCCGGCGATTTCAGCGCCGCCGCGTTCTGGCTGGTCGCGGCCGTGCTGCATCCGAACGCGGAAGTGACGCTGCGTGGCGTTGGTGTGAACCCGACGCGGACCGGACTGCTCGATGTGCTGCGGGAGATGGGCGCGGACGTCTTTATGAGCGACGAGCGGATGGAAGGCGGAGAGCCCGTCGCGGACCTGCGCGCGCGGTCGAACAGACTGAGGGGCGTGCGCGTTGGCGGCGAAACGGTGGTGAGGCTGATCGACGAGGCGCCGGTGCTGGCGGTTGCGGCCGCGCTGGCGGAAGGCCGGACGGAGCTGCGCGATCTGGGCGAGTTGCGTGTCAAGGAATCGGACCGGGTGGGCCTGACGGTGCGGGAGCTGCGGCGGATGGGCGCGAGCATCGAAGAGGAAGACGACGCGCTGGTCATCGAAGGGGAAGAGTCTCTCAAGGGCACGACGTGCGACAGCCACGGCGACCACCGTTTGGCGATGGCCCTGGCAGTGGCAGGCCTGGTTGCGGAAGGTGAGACGGTCATCGAGAATGCGGAAGCGACGGAAGTTTCGTATCCAGGCTTCTGGCGCGATCTGGAGGCGCTGTCACAATCGTCATGAGCGCGAACCAGCCGAAGCCCATCTTTCTAGTGATCTCAGGGCCCTCGGGTGTCGGCAAGGACGCGGTGATGGCGCGCCTGCGAGAGGCGCTGCCTGAGGCGCAATATGTCACTACGGTGACGACGCGTTCGCCACGGCCGGGCGAGCGCGACGGAGTCGACTACCGGTTCCTGACGGATGACGAATACGACCGCCTGATCGCTGAGGACGGCTTTCTGGAGCGGGCCTCGGTGTACAGCCATCGCTACGGCGTGCCGAAGTGCGATGTACAGCAGGCGCTGGCGCGGGGACAGGACGTCGTAGTCCGCGTGGACGTGCAGGGCGCCGCGACGATAAAGCGTCTGATGCCGGAAGCGGTGCTTGTCTTCCTGGCGCCGGAATCGGACGCGGAACTGGAGCGCCGGCTGCGCGAGCGGGCGACGGACAACGGCGCCGACCTTCGCATACGCCGCGATACCGCTGTGCGGGAGATGGCACAGGAGAGCGCGTTCGACTATATCGTCGTGAACGCGGAGGGCCGGCTGGACGAGGCCGTAGCCCGCATCGTCGTCATCGTTGAGGCGGAGAAGCGACGGGCCGACCGCTCGCACGCCGCCCTCTGATTGCCCCAATTTCGCGTCTTCTTCCCCTCATCTTTTCACTGGAGGAAGCTATCTTTGGTAGACGATATCCAGTGTTGATTTTCGCTTGTTTTAAAAAACAACTTGGTGCTACAGTTCACAAGCCGGAGCCATCCTGAACGTGAGGCGAATCTGATGGGCGGTCTTCCGCCGGCGCTGCGCCTGGTTGGCATCGGTTGGTACGTGGCCCTTTGCATCACGGCTGGTGTTGTGGGCGGCGTGTGGTTGGACGGGAAGTTCGACTCGAGTCCCTTCCTCACGCTGGCCGGGTTGTTCGCTGGGCTGGTCATCGCTTTCTTCGGCGGCTACCGAATGTTGATGGACGTGATAGCAGCGGTAGGTCCGAAGAAGAGGGGCTGAGGTGGGCAAGCTCAAGCTGTATCTGATCATCGCTCTCGTCTTTGTGGCCATGCTGATCGGCTTCCTGTCGCTGCGGTCGGCGCGACCGATCGTGGAGCTGAAGGCGGAGACGGTAGTTAACATCGGAATCAACATCACGAACACCATGATCACGGCGCTCATCGTGATCGTTCTCCTCATCGCCTTCGGCTACTTCGCGACGCGGAAGATGAGCCTCGTGCCGACGGGCATTCAGAACTTCTTCGAAATGATTGTCGAAGCCCTCTACAACATGGTCGTCGGGACGGCGGGGGAGAAGCACGCGCGGCGTTTCTTTCCGGTAATCGCGACAATCTTCCTCTACGTGGTCGCGGCCAACTGGTTCGGGCTGCTTCCCGGCGTTGCCACGATAGGCAAGGTAGAGCCGATGAAGAGCCAGGCTGGCGAGATTCTGGACAAGGGCACGGTGTTCTCGAAGGTGGGCGGCGTCAACATGATCATGCCCGGCTTCCCGTCCTGGCCGCCGCACGAGCCGGAGAGCATCGCCCTGGACGTGGCCGGCGACGCCACCAATCAGCAGAAGGAAGCCGCACTCACGGCGGCGACATCGGACCTGAAGCCGGACCAGAAGGCCGGCGTGCTCATCCCCTTCCTTCGGAGCGTCAACACTGACCTAAACGCGACGCTCACGCTCGCCATCATGTCCGCCATATTCGTGGAGTTCTGGGGTATCAGTTCGCAGGGCTTTTTCCGCTACGGCAGCAAGTTTCTCAACGTGAAGCGTCTGCTCAAAGGCGATATCTTCAATGGCCTTATTGACTTCGTGGTGGGCATCCTTGAGTTCGTTGCCGAGGCCGCGCGCCTGCTTAGTTTCACCTTCCGACTTTTCGGGAATATCTTCGCCGGAGAGATGCTGTTCCTGGTCATCCTGTACCTGCTGCCGGTCATAGCGCTAGACCTGGTTTACGGTATGGAGCTGTTCGTGGGGCTCATCCAGGCGTTCATCTTCGCGATGCTAACCCTTGTCTTTGGTGTCGTCGCCGTCACTTCGCATGAGGAGGAGGGCGTTGATCACGAGAGCGGGCCAACGGTGCCAGCCTAAGCGGGGACCTGGAGCTCTCTCTCCTTACAAATAGGGAACGCAGTAAGAACTTAGGGAGGAAAAATGGAACTGATCAGCACGCTTCCGCTACTCGCTATCACCAACGGCGGTCTGAGGCTCATCGCTGCTGCTCTGGCGATCGGGTTTGGCGCTCCAGCACCGGCCCTTGCCATCGGTATGCTGACCGGCAAGGCCATGGAGGCCCTGGGCCGAAACCCGGAGGCGCAGCCGGTAATCACAACGAACATGATCCTGGGCATCGCCTTCGCGGAAGCCATCGCGATCTACGCGTTGGTGGTTGCCATCATGATCGGGTTCGTGTTCTCAGCAACGTAAGCGAAGAAAAAGGAACGTCTCGTGGATTTCGTCGTCTTAGGTATCAGCGCTCTGGGCATCAACCTGCCGGGATTGCTGTCGCAACTCATCGGCTTCGCCATCCTTCTGGCGGCGATGCGGATGATAGCGTACAAACCGGTCCTGCGCATGATGGACCAGCGCTCGCAACGCATCAGGGAGGGCCTCGAAGCGGCGGAGAGGATGAAGGAGCAGGCGACACAGGCCGACGTCACCGTACAGAAGCGATTGGAAGAGGCGCGCCAGGAGGGCCAGGGGCTCATCGGCCAGGCGCAGCAGATCGCCAACCGCATCCAGGAGGAGGCGCGGCAGGCCGCTCAGACAGAGGCGGAGTCGCTCCTGACAAGGGCGCGCAACGAGATCGCCTTGGAGCGCGATGAAGCCATCGCCCAGATACGCCGCGAGTTCGGCGACCTGACGATAACGGCCGCCGAGAAGGTCATCGGGCAGTCCCTGGACAGAAAAGCCCACGAGCGCCTGATCGAAGAAGTGCTCGCTCAATCGAGCTTCCAGCAGAGCGCGCAGCAATAACGCCTGAAGCCGTCGAAGGGAAAGTAGACGAGCCGGCGTTGGCGCGGCGCGGAGGCACAGCATGATAGTCGAGGCAGCAGCCAAGCGTTATGCGAGGGCAGCTTTCTCGGTGGCCCTGGAGCAGGGCGACCCGAGGCGCTGGCTGGGCGATCTGAGCGATCTGAGCGAGCTCGTCGCGCGGCCCGACGCGGCGGCGGTGCTCCAGAGCGACCGGGTGCCGGACGCCGAGAAAGACCGTCTCCTGAAGGCGGCCCTTCCCGATGTCGCGCCCAGCGTGCTGAATCTGGCGAGACTGCTGGTCGAGAAGCGCCGGATCCGCCTCGTCGAGCAGATACAGTCGGAGTTCTCGGACCTTCTCGACGAGCATGAGGGACGGGCGCGCGCGCTGGTCACGACGGCGGTGCCTCTGAGCGACCAGCAGACGGCGGAGGTGGCGGCGAAGCTCGGCGCGATGACCGGCAAGACGGTGAGCCTGGAGCAGGCGGTGGACCCGAGCATCCTGGGAGGGCTCGTCGCACGCATAGGCGATACGCTGATAGACGGCAGCACACGCAGCAGGCTTCTTTCTCTGAAGAAGAGCCTGCGAGGCGGCGGCGGCTGGGTCCCGACCCTTGGAGAAAGCGCCGCCGAGAGCGGCTGAGTTGCATAAGAAGACACTTGCAACGGAGAGAGTGATATGGCAGTACGGCCCGAAGAGATAGCATCCATCCTCAAGCAGCAGATCGAGAACTTCGGCGCGTCGGTCACCGCCGTTGACGTTGGAGTTGTGATCGAGGCCGGCGACGGCATTGCGCGCGTCCACGGTCTGTCCAACTGCCTGGCGGGCGAGCTTGTCGAGTTCGACAACGGCGCTATGGGTCTGGCCCTCAACCTGGAAGAGGACACCATCGGCATCATGGTGCTCGGCGACTACACGACGCTCGGCGAAGGCGCGGAAGTGCGCGCGACCGGTCGAATCGTGCAGGTGCCGGTCGGCGAGGCGCTTATTGGGCGCGTCGTCGACCCGCTGGGCAATCCTATTGATGGCAAGGGACCCATTGCGACAGATAGGATGCTTCCGGTAGAGCGCATCGCTCCCGGCGTCGTGGCGCGCCAATCGGTCGACACGCCGGTTCTCACCGGCATCAAGGTCATCGACGCCATCACGCCGATCGGCCGCGGACAGCGCGAGCTCATCATCGGCGACCGCACGACGGGCAAGAGCGCGCTGGCCATTGACACCATCATCAACCAGAAAGGTGGCGACCTGACCTGCGTCTACGTCGCGATCGGGCAGAAGGCGTCGAAGGTGGCGCAGACGGTGGCGCTGCTCGAGCAGCACGGCGCGATGGAGCACACGATTGTCGTCGCCGCCAGCGCGGCCGACCCGGCGCCGCTCCAGTACCTGGCCCCCTACTCCGGCTGCGCCATGGGCGAGGACTTCATGGAGCGGGGGAAAGACGCTCTCATTATTTATGACGACCTATCGAAGCACGCCTGGGCTTACCGACAGGTATCGCTGCTGCTGCGGCGACCGCCGGGGCGCGAGGCCTACCCGGGCGATGTCTTCTATCTGCACAGTCGACTGCTGGAGCGCGCTGCGAGGCTATCGAGCGAGCTCGGTGGTGGCTCCCTGACGGCGCTGCCCATCATCGAAACGCAGGCGGGCGACGTCTCGGCCTATATCCCGACAAACGTCATCTCAATCACCGATGGCCAGATCTACCTGGAGACCGACCTGTTCAACGCCGGCATCCGGCCGGCAATGAACGCCGGTCTTTCTGTGTCGCGCGTCGGCGGCGCCGCGCAAAGGCGGGCGATGCGCCAGGTGGCGGGCCGCCTGCGTCTGGATATGTCGCAGTACCGCAACGTGCAGGCGTTCGCGCAGTTCGGCACGTCGGAGTTGGACGTGGCGACGCGGAACCAGCTCGAGCGCGGGCAGCGCGTGACCGAGGTGCTGAAGCAGCCGCAGTACGAGCCGATGAACCTTCACGAGGAGGTAGAAATCCTTTACGCCGCAACCAACGGCCTCCTGGACGACGTGCCGGTGAACAAGATCCGCGATTTCGAGTCGGCGTTCCATAAGTTCATGGCGAGCAGCCACTCTGAAGTGGGACAGCAGATCGAAGAGAAGAAGGAGCTGACGCCGGAGATCGAGGAGGGGCTGAAGGCGGCCATCGGCGAGTTCAAGCAGACGATGCCTTACTAGGCGTCCGCTCACAGAAGACAGACTGACGAGACGAAATGGCGACAATTCGTGAAATTCGCAGGCGCATCCGCTCGGTAACCAGCACGGCGAAGATAACGCGCGCCATGGAGATGGTCGCGGCGTCGAAGATGCGGCGGGCGCAGCTAAACGCGCTGGCCACGCGCCCCTACGCCGAAAAGATGCGCCAGATGCTATCCGACCTTCAGGAGAGCCTCCAGAGCCAGCGACAGGAAGCGCCGCATCCGCTGCTGGAATCGCGCGAGGCCCAGAAGGTGGCGATAGTGCTCATCAGCACGGACCGCGGCCTGTGCGGCGGCCTCAACGCGAACCTCAATCGCTTCACCGCCGCCTTCGCGCTGGAGCACCAGAACCTGGAGGTGAAGACGGTGGCGGTGGGCCGCAAGGCGCGCGACTTCCTCGCTCGGACCGGCCTTCCCGCGATCGCTGAGTTCACCAATCTCGCTGCCTACCCGTCGCTTGACGACGCCAGGCCGCTGGCCCGCGTTGTCATGGACGAGTACGTCTCGGGCGCTGTCGACCACGTCTACCTGGTGTTCCCGCTGTTCATCAACACGATGGTGCAGCGACCGGAGATGCGCCAGTTGCTGCCAATCCAGATCCCACCGCGGGAATCGACCATGTCGATCCAGTACATCTATGAGCCGTCGCCGCAGGAGGTGTTCGATGACCTGCTGCCGCGCTACGTTCAGCGCCAGGTGTACGAGGCGATCCTGGAGAAGAGCGCCAGCGAGCAATCGGCGCGGATGATCGCCATGCGCAGCGCCACAGACGCGGCGAACGAGATGGTGGATGATCTGACGCTTACGTATAACAAGGCTCGTCAGGAAACGATTACCAAGGAGCTGCTGGACCTGGTCGGCGGCGCCGAGGCCCTGAGATCGGCCGAATAGGACGGAGGGTTCACATGGCAACGGGCAAGGTTGTGCAGATTATCGGCACTGTGGTCGACGTGGAGTTCCCGCCGGATGAGCTCCCCCAGATCTACAACGCCGTCGAGATCGAGATGGGCACTGAGAAGCTCGTCGCTGAGGTGGAGCAGCACCTGGGCAACAACTGGGTGCGCTGCCTGGCGATGGGCTCCACCGACGGCCTGGGTCGCGGCGCCAACGCCGTCGACACCGGCCAGGCGATAACCGTCCCCGTGGGTAAGGAAACGCTCGGCCGCCTGTTCAACATCACCGGCGATCCCATCGACAACATGGGGCCGGTCGAGGCGAAGGAGCGCAGCCCAATACATGCGATGCCGCCTTCCTTCGAGGAGCAGGCTACTACCGTCCAGATGCTGGAAACGGGGATCAAGGTCATCGACCTGATCACACCGTTCACGCGCGGCGGCAAAGTAGGGGCCTACGGCGGCGCCGGCGTCGGCAAGACGCTGATCATCCAGGAGCTCATCCGCAACATTGCCAGCGAGCACGGCGGCACCTCCGTATTCGCCGGCGTCGGCGAGCGCTCTCGTGAGGGCAACGACCTCTGGCAAGAGATGCGCGCGTCCGGCGTCATCGATAAGACCGTCCTTGTCTTCGGACAGATGAACGAGCCGCCGGGCGTGCGCGTACGCATCGGCCTCACCGGTCTGACGATGGCGGAGTACTTCCGCGACCGCGAGGGACAGGACGTTCTGCTGTTCATCGACAACATCTATCGCTACACGCTGGCAGGCATGGAGGTCTCGGCGCTGCTGGGGCGCATGCCGTCGGCCGTGGGCTATCAGCCGACGCTTTCGACGGAGATTGGCGACCTGGAGGAACGCATCACATCGACGAACAAGGGCTCCATCACATCCTTCCAGGCGATCTACGTTCCTGCCGACGACTACACCGACCCGGGTGTCGCGACGACGTTCGGTCACCTGGACGGCGTCGTCGCCCTCGACCGCGCGCTGACCGAGCAGGGGCTGTACCCGGCCGTCGACCCGCTGATCTCGTTCTCGCGTATTCTTGACCCCAACGTCGTCGGCGAGGACCACTACCGCGCGGCCCGCGGCGTCCAGCAGGTGCTGCAGCGCTACAAGGACCTGCAGGACATCATCGCCATCCTGGGCATGGAGGAGTTGTCGGAGGAGGACAAGCTGACGGTGCAGAGGGCGCGTCGAATCCAGCGGTTCCTGTCGCAGCCGATGTTCGTGGCGGAGCCGTTCACCGGCCGGCCCGGGCGCTACGTCTCGATCCGCGACACGGTGCGTGGCTTCAACGAGATCCTGGACGGCAAGCACGACGACTTGCCGGAGCAGGCGTTCTATATGGTCGGCACGATCGAGGAGGCGAGCGAGGCGGCGGAGAAGCTGGCTGCAGGCGCCCGCTAAAGGCGCGGCCCGTCTGAGGCGGGCGAGAGGAAGCTGATCGATGGCAAAGTTGAGCGTTGACGTTATCACGGCCGAGCGCGTCGTTTTCTCCGATACGGACATCGACGCCGTTGTCGCGCCGGGATCGGTCGGTGAGTTGACGGTGCTGCCGTCGCACGCGCCGCTGATAACGTCGCTGGAGCCGGGCGAGCTGCGGCTGCAGAAGGCCGGCAGCGACGAGACGTACATGATGGTCACCGGCGGCTTCCTGGAAGTGCGCGACGACAAGGTAGTCATCCTCGCGGAGTCGGCGGAGCGCGCGGAAGAGATCGACATTGCGTTGGCGCAGGAAGCGCGGGCCCGCGCCGAGAAGCAACTGGCGAGTCGCGAGGCCGCCGTCGACATGAGCCGCGTGCAAGCGGAGCTGCGACGTTCTCTTATCGCCATCAAGGTGGCGGAGAGAAGGCGCCGTCGCCGCGGTCCCGGCGATCAGATGCCTCCTGCCCCCTGACGTCATAGGTCGGAACCTCATTCAATCTCATAGCGCTGCTTCGGTCCATGCCTAACTGTGCCTATCGACGCCGGCGAGTCTACGCGGCTTGAAGTCGGCCGGTAGTGATGGTAGTGTTAAGCCCAAAGCGACCCCAGACGATTGGTGAGACCGTGGCAGGAGATTGTTTTCTCGTAGAGGGCGGCCACCGCCTGGAGGGCAGCGTGCGCGTGAGCGGCAACAAGAACGCCGCAATCCACGCCTTGGCGGCGACGCTCCTTACGTCTGACGATTGCTACCTGGAGAACGTTCCGGAGATCCAGGACGTCCGCTTCATGGTGGAGATCCTGCGCGCGCTGGGCGCGACGGTGGAATACACGTCGCCGTCATCGCTGCGGGTGAAGGCGGACGGCGTCGACAAGCTGGAGGCGCCGAGCGATCTGGCGACGCACCTGCGGGGCAGCTTCCTGGTCATGGGGCCGCTGCTCGCGCGTTTCGGCGAGGCGACTTGCTTCCCGCCGGGCGGCGATATCATCGGACTGCGCCCGGTCAACGTGCATCTCGACGGCTTTCGTCGCCTTAACGCCACCGTCGGCCGTGACGGCGACAGGTACACGGCTCGCACGCAGCGACTGCGCGGCAGCCGGATATTCCTCGATTACCCGAGCGTTCTCGGCACGCAGAACCTGATCCTGGCGGCAACGCTGGCGGAGGGCAAAACCACGCTGGTCAACGCGGCCGCCGAGCCGGAGATCGAGAGTCTAGTAGAGATGCTGACGCACATGGGGGCGTGCATCTCCGGCGCCGGTCGACACACGATCGAGATCGAGGGTGTCGGCGAGTTGCACGGCGCTCGTCATACGATCATTCCCGACCGTATCGAGTCAGGCACTTTCGCAATCGCGGCGGCGGCGACCGGCGGCGACGTCGAGATCCTTGAGGGCGTGCCGCGTCAGCTTGATGCTCTGATCTGGAAGCTGGAGGAGGCCGGCGTCGAGGTGAAAGAAACGGATGAGAGGCTGCACGTGACGAGCACGGGACCGCTGCGGGCGATAAACGCACAGGCGGTGCCGTATCCGGGCCTTGCGACCGACCTGCAGGCGCCACTGGCGGCGCTGCTGACACAGGCGCGCGGCGTAAGCTCGATCTACGAGCGAGTCTTCGAAAACCGTATGCTTTACGTCGGAGAGCTGCGGAAGATGGGCGCGGAAGTAATCACGTCGGGCACGACGGTCATCGTGAACGGGCCGACGCCGCTGTTCGCGGCCAACGTGCGCGCGGTCGACCTGCGGGCCGGCGCGGCGCTGGTGCTGGCGGCGCTGACGGCGGACGGCGAATCGGAAATCGGCGACATATTCCATCTTGACCGCGGCTATGAGCGATTCGACGAGAAGCTGAGGTCGCTGGGAGGCCGCGTTCAGCGCATCGGGGCACCGGCGCGGAAGAAAGCTGGGGGAGGCTGATGCTGACACTGACAAAGAGACTGGGAATTGACCTGGGAACGGCGAACGTGCTGGTGTACGCGCGCGGAAAGGGCATCGTCATCAACGAGCCATCGGTGGTGGCGCTGGCAACTCGCGACAACACCGTGGTCGCGGTCGGCGAGGCCGCGCGGTCGATGATCGGGCGAACGCCGGGCAGCATCTCGGTGATCCGGCCGATGCGCGACGGCGTCATCGCGGACTACCTCATCACGGAGGCGATGCTACGCTACTTCATCAGCCGGGCGCTGGGCCGAATGCATCTGATCAAGCCGGAGGTGATGGTATGCATCCCCGCCGGCGTCACGAGCGTTGAGCAGAGAGCGGTGCGGGACGCGGCGGAGCAGGCGGGCGCAAGACGGCCGGCGCACTTGGTGCCGGAGCCGCTGGCTGCGGCGATCGGCGCCGGGATACCGGTGGCCTCGGCGAGCGGCAACATGATCGTCGATATCGGCGGCGGCCGGGCCGAGGCGGCGATCATCTCCATGTACGGCATTGTCGTCAGCGAGTCGATCCGGGTGGCGGGCGACCGGCTGGATGATGCCGTCGCGGCCTACGTTAAGCGGCGGCACAACCTCGTCATCGGCGACCGGACGGCAGAGGAGGCGAAGATCACCATCGGCAGCGCTTTGCCGCTGGAAGAGGACCTGACGATGGACATCCGCGGACGAGACCAGATAACCGGCCTCCCGAAGACCATCGTCATCACCTCGCACGAGATAACTCAGGCGATCCAGGACTGTCTGGCGAGCATCGTGCAGGCGGTGCGCTCGGTGCTGGAGCGGACGGCGCCGGAGCTGGCGTCGGACGTGATCGACCGGGGCATCGTGCTGACGGGCGGCGGCGCTTTGCTGCGCAACATTGACGTGCTGCTGACGCAAGAGACGGGCGTGCCCTGCCACGTCGCGGAGAACCCCATGAACTGCACGGCGATCGGCGCCGGCGCGGCTCTGGAGCACCTGGACGTGATCAAGCGCAGCCTGCCGACGGAGGAGGAATCGCTGGTCGCGAGCCTATGACCTGACAGGTCGCTAGGGGATAGCGCCCTTCAGGTAGTAGGTCATGCTCTGGAGGGCGAGCACCGGCTCGATGTCCTTTAGCTGCGTTCCTTCTGGTACCCTCAGCGCGACGGGCGCGTAGTTGAGGATCCCTCTGACGCCGGCGGCCACCAGCGTGTCGGCGACCTCCTGAGCGGCGGAAGCGCTCACCGCGACGATGCCGATGGCGGCTGGGCTGCTCTGGAGGAATTGCGGCAGGTTCTTCACGTTGTAGACTTTGACGCCGCCGATTGATCTGCCTACCGCGTCGCTGTGTGTATCGAAAGCGGCGACGATCTTGAAGCCCTCCGGCGCAAATCCCCTGTAGCTTAGGATGGCGCGGCCGAGGTTGCCGACGCCGACCAGCACCATCGACCACTCCTGGTCGAGGCCGAGGATTCGCCGCAGTTCGCATGCCAGGCGCTGAACGTTGTAGCCGCGACCCTGCTTGCCAAAGCGCCCAAAGTAGCTCAGGTCTTTGCGGATCTGGGCGGGCGTCACTCCCAGCTCATCACCGAGCTCCTGGGAACTCACCACCTGGCGTCCGTGGCTTTCGAGCGCGGCGAGCGTACGCGCGTAGACGGGTAGGCGATCGACGACGACCTCTGGCACGCCGAGCAGCGTCGTCATGGTCTTCCTTTGAAGAAGCGCGGCCGTTGAAGGAGCGCCCGGTTCGTCGGGCGATTGGCCCGCGCTGCCTGTGGATCGATTGCGCATTTCGGCACAATGTTATCATCGCCGTTCGAATGGAGTCAACGAAATCGGCAGTCCGAGGACGCGCAGGGGGCTACGAGAAGAGGCGGGCGCAGGCGGGCCCGAGGAGAGCGAGGAGGAGGAGGACGAGGACTACGACGACGAGCGCGCGCCAGACATAGTTAGTCCCGCGCTCCGGCTCGACGCCGTAGTAGCCGGCCTCGGAGAGGTCGAAGTCCGGGTGCGTCGGGTCGTTGGGGTCCAGCTCCCAGCCCTCGCCTTCGGGCTCGCCCTCGTCATCGTAGCCGGGTTCGCCTTCGTCGGTCGGGAACATGGCTAGTAGGCGCCCATTTGTCGCAGGGTCTCGTCGTCGATGCCGAAGTGGTGGGCGATCTCGTGGCGGAAGACGTGGCCTACCTTCTCGACGATCTCCTCGCTGTTGCGGCAGGAGAGCTCGATAGGGCGCTGGTAGATGATTATGCGGTCCGGCGGGACGAAATTGTACCAGATGCCGCGTCGGGTCTGGGGCACGCCGCGATAGAGGCCGAGCAGCGTCTGGCCGCGGCGGGCGCCGGAGACGCGCAGGTCATCGGCGCTGGGATAGTCTTCGACCTCGACGTCTATGTTCGAGAGACGCTCGCGGAACTGCTCCGGCAACTCTTCCAGCGCCCTCTCGACAAGCTCTTCGAATTGTCCTCGTTCCATGAGCAGAACGATCATATCACAGTCCAAACGAAATTGCGGGAGCGAAAGCGCTTTGCTAGGATGCGGTCGAGGGAGACAGCGTTGCCGGTCTATCAGGAAGAGCTTCCAATGCCAGCCTGGTTTCAGTCCATACTGCTGGCCAGTCTGGCGGCGATCGTTTTTGCCATGATCTTACCCGCCTTCAAAGGCTTCGCCGGCGCGGGCGCCTTCGCTGTCTACTATCTGGCGATGACCGTCGCGCTCGCGCTCATGGTTTTCGCGATCATAACGTTTCGCTATCTGAAGATAGTCGTCGGGGACGGGCAAGTGCGATTCGGCTTCGGCTTGATACGAAAATCGATCCCCTTGGAGCGGATAAAGTCGTACGAGGCGAAGCGCTACAACTGGCTGATTTATGGCGGTTGGGGGATACGCTTCTCGCTTGGTGGACGGAGCGCCTGGAGCGTTCCGGGTGTTCCGGAGGGCGTGGAGCTTACCGTTGAGGAAGGCAGACGGGTGCGGCGCTACTTCGTCTCTTCCCGTTATGCCGTGCGTCTTGCCGAAGCCGTAGGAGGTCGCTGAGGTCTTCCTTGTGAAGGGTGGCGACGACGACGTCGGCCGCCGACGGAAGGCGCGAGGCGAGGCGGTCGACGACGCTGAAGACGGCGGCGGAAGCACGGAAGGGCAGCGCCTCCAGCAGTTCACGCCAGGGCGGCAGGAAGAGGAACATCGATACGCCCTGCGCGCGGGCAAGTCGCAACTCCTCGTTTCCGAGGCCGGTCACAAGCCGGTAGCTGCCGACGAACGTGTGGTCAGTCGGGATGCGCCAGAAATGGTAGCGCTGCGGCGTCTCGACGTGGAAGGCGCGGCCCAGGTCGTGCATCGCCTTGCCGATGCGACAGGAGATGCTCTCGTAGTTGGCCAGCGCCACGACGAAGTGGCCGCCGGGCTTGAGGACGCGCGCGACCTCGCTGACGAAGGCATCTTTGTCGGCGAAGTGGTCCATTGCGCCCTGGCACATCACTACGTCGAATGTAGCGCTGCGAAAGGGGAGCGCTTCGGCGATGCCGCGGGCAAAGCGCACCTTCCTGTGGACCTGATAGAAGCGGTACTGGCCGAGGCGCATCATCTGGTCGGAGGCGTCGATCCCGTAGGCCTTCCAGCCGTGGAGGGCCAGTCGAGCTGCCTGCATGCCCAGCCCGCAGCCGACATCGAGAAGGTGAAGCGTTCCATCGCCGCTCAGGCGCTGCACGGCTTCGAACACGGCCCGCTCGGTGCGATGGAGGTAGAAGGATGTCTGGCGGTCGTTGAAGACTGTGAAGTGCTCTATACGGTACTCGGTGTCGGGCTTGACGGCTTGCATCCTGCGCGGCCTTTCGTGGATTCAGAAGACGAATTTACCATTTATCGAATAGAATCGCAAACCGTGTGAACAGGCGCGTTGGAGCCTTGCGCCGTCGACGGCGCGGGGGCATACTGGCACCGAGACCGACAAGGGAGGGAGACGAATGGACTTCGATGTGGTCAGGACCGACCTTGGCTGGATGGGGTTCGGCTTGAGCGAGCGAGGGCTACGGATCACGACGATGCCGATGGCGACGCGTGAGGCGGTGGAGGAGGAGTTGCGCGTTCGTGGCGCCGCGACGCCGGCGACGGACTCGGGCGAGTGGCCGGAACGGCTTTGTAGTTGCGCGCGCGGGGACGACTGGTCGCCGAATGGCGGCATCGACCTGTCGCAGGGGACGGAGTTCCAGCGCCGCGTCTGGCGTGCGCTCCTCGATATCCCGCGCGGCGAGACGCGGACGTACAAACAGGTGGCCGAGCAGATCGGGCGGCCGGGGGCGGCGCGGGCCGTCGGGCAGGCGGTGGGCGCCAATCCAATGCCGATCGTGGTGCCCTGCCACCGCGTTGTGGCGCAGAACGGACTGGGTGGCTTCGGGGGCGGCCTGCCGTTGAAGAAGAGGCTGCTGCGGCTGGAAGCGTCCTCTTAGCTCCGCCGACGCCTCCTAGGGCGGCTCGATGCGTACTGTGCCGCCCATCCTCTCTCTAAGGACAGCCGCAGCTTCTTCGTGACGCTCCTCCGGCACGATCACGCGGCAGCGGGAAGGTGAGACGCCGAGAAAAGAGACGGCGTCGGAAGGCTGGATTATCGCTGGTATCCCCGCTTCGCGCAGGAGTTCGCACCACATTTCGGCGGTGAGTTGATCAGGCGCCGTGGCCAGGTTCTTCCACTTCAAGGGCGGTTTCTCCGCGAACGTTTTTCGCTCCTGCAATAGATGTTTGCACGCGGGAAGGCATCGGGCAAGAGGGCGCAGTGGGCGAGGGAGTCTAAGTTCCGGCCTGGCGTCGCCAGAGCATGCCGCCGCCCGCCAAGACGAGAACGATGACGAGCGAGACCATTCGATGGGCGAAGACTGTAATGCGCGCGTCCTGCATCAGGTCTTCGGGCAGCACGGCCAGCGAGAAGGCGTGCCGCACCAGAAGAAGCGGCGTTTGCAGCGCTGGGAATTCCCAGGCGGCAAAGCCGGCGACGAAGAGCCCCGCGACGGCAGCAAACCAGAGCGCCGCCGCCGGAACGACTCGCAGCCACTGCAGGCGACGGGGCAGCAGCAACGAGGGGATGCCATCGGGCGAAAACGCCGTGACGACCGCCAGGGCCGTGGCCAGGAGAGCGCTTTGATAGATGAGAAAGCTGTCTTCGCAGCGCGTCGGAGCAAACTTTTTCTTGAAGCGGTTGAGCAGCCGGAAGCTGTAGACGACGTTGGCGCAACTGTAGCAGGCGGCGGCCAGCGCCCGCGCCAAACGGAAACGGCCGTAGGGCTGGTGACCGGCCGCGCCCTGCAAAGGCGAGACGCCGAGGCTGAAGAGGGCGTAGCCCTCGCGGCGGGCGGCTTCGCGGGCGGCGTCGATTAGCAGCTCGCTGGTGCCGAAGGGGGCGTCTGAGCGTCGCGGCAACTCCTCGACGAGCATCATCATCCTAGCACGGGCCGGCGAGCAGACGATGACTCCGACGATGCGCTCTCCGTGCCTGGCGATGAAGATACGCTTCTCCTCTCGCAATGCCAGAGGCCGCGAACGCAGGAGGAAAGCCATGGGAGGGCCCTTGCGCGCGCTCAACCACTCGTCGGAGACTTCTTCGATCTCTGCGTCGACGACGGGCGACCGCTCACGGTACTCTTCGACGCATACGCCGGCGCGTCGGGCGCGGTTGATAGGCCAGCGAGCCCGCTTGGCGCGGTCGCCCCGCGGCAACGGCTGTGATAGGTCGAACAGCGGCTCTTCGCCCACCTTCACCGGCTTGAGGCCAAGCTTCGATGCGACGCGAGCGACGCGGTCGGTCGCGCCGACTAAGACGAAACGCCAGCGGTGTCTCTGGCAGTATTCGGCGAAGGCGGTCAGGAGGGCCGGCAGATCGGGCTCGGCGCAGATGGGGTCGCCGCAGGCAACGGCGGTGCGACGGTGCAACTCAAAGGGGACGAAGCCGTCGATGTCAGGCGATTCGAAATAGCGCCAGCCGTCGTACAGCGTCAACAGCGCCAGCCCGTTGTACGCGTGCTGCCGGACTAGACGGAGGCGGCGGTCGGACGATGATTCTGCCACCATGCCGATTATCGTACCACATCCAGCCAGGCGAGTCGTAGCAGGCATTAGCCTGATCTTGGAAGAACCCTCCGGTTTCGTCTGCCTCGAGAGGCGCGATCTTCGGCGTGGTGTCCCGGGAGGGTGAGCGCGGTAGCGAGCGCCGGGCCGGCGGAGCCACTTCGCGCGGAAGCCGTTACGGCTGGCGTCCGCGGTCAGCCTTGACCGGTGGCATGACATTACATAAAGTAAATCTGCTTCAGCATGCGGGCGGCGAGAGCGACAGGAGCGATATCGTGACCCAATACGAGGAGCGGCGATCACTAGGTAGGCGGACGGGGGGGGCAAGAGGCGCGTCTTGCCGGTCGAGCAGAGCGAAGATGCGCCTTTTTGGGGGACTGATCGGAGTCCTTGCCGCGATTGGGGCGCTGGCCGGTGCCGCATGCGGGAGTTCGTCGCCATCTGAGGCGACGGCCACGGCGCAGCCGACAACGGTGGTCGCCACGCCGGTACTTGAACCGACTCCGATAGTGATCAAGATCGACCCCGGCAACAACCCATCACAGGGGCCAGCGGACGCGAAGGTCACAATCATCGAGTTCGCGGACTTCCAGGGTCTGAAATGCGCGAGCTTCGCCACAGACACGCTGCCGCAGATCATGGCGAATTACGGAGATAAGGTCCGATTCGTCTTCATGAATCTTCTCCTGACGAAGGGCGATGAGTACTCCGAAAAGGCTGCGGAGGCGGGAGAGTGCGCTTACGCGCAGGGGGCATTCTGGCCATATCACGATATGGTGTTTCAGAATCAGTCGATATTTTCCAGTCTATCGGCTGATCAGCCGGCGGCCGACGTCGCCAAACTGGTCGACAGCCTAAAGGGCTTCGCGGCCCAACTGGGGCTGGACACGGCCACGTTCAACGACTGCCTTGATTCGGGCAAGATGGCGAGCGCGGTACAGGCGGACCAGCAGGTCGCGCAGAAGGCCGTAAATGACGCGCAGTTGACGAACGGAATTGTGCTTCCGGCCTTCTTCATCAACGGCCGCTACCTAGGGGGCGCCAAGCCTTACGCCTCTTTCCAACAAGCAATCGAATACGTGATGGCGGTGGACAAGTAGTCGGGACTGGAGCCAGCGGGGGGATTCGAACCCTCGACCCGCGGTTTACGAAACCGCTGCTCTACCTCTGAGCTACGCTGGCCCCTAGATTCAAAATGCGCCCGATTTCGCTCGAATCAGGCCCGTCCCGGTCGATTTGACAGCCAATTTGACAGCCACGCGGATCAATTCCCGCCCCAGAGGGCCGCAGCCATCCGCTCGGCGGCGTCACGCTGGAGCTCGGGCGCAACGTGAGTGTAGATATTGAGCGTAGTGCTGATCTGGGCATGGCCTAGCACTTCCATTGCTACGCGGGCCGGCACACCCTGAGCGGCCATGAGGGACGCGGCGCCGTGCCGAAGCTCATGATAGCGCATGCGCGGAAGGCCCGCTAGTGCCAGCAGAGACCGGAAGCGGCGGCTGACGTGGAAGCCCGAGAGCGGCTCGCCGACCTCGTCACAGAAGACGAGCCCTCCCCATTTCTCGCCTTCCCATGCGGTGCCGGCTCTCAGCCGTTCCTCTAGCTGGCGGCCTCTGTGCTCGCGTAGGGAAGCCACCACGGGGCGAGGGAGTGTCACCGTGCGCCGGGAGCGGGCTGTCTTCGGCTCCAGGAACAGCCATGCGCTGCCTACCCGCTGCAAGGCCCGCTGAACCGCCAGCGTCCCGGCCTCCAGGTCAACGTCGCTCCAGCGAAGCCCTAGCGCCTCACCCTGGCGAAGGCCGACGCCGAGGGCCACGGTGAACAGTGCCTCCAGACGGTCCCCCTCTACTGCCGCCAGGAGTGCCCGCGCATCGGCGACGCTGAGGGCGCGTACTTCGCGCTCAGGAACACGCGGCGGCTCGGCGAGCGCGGCGGCGTTGCGGCTCACGATCCCCCATCGAAGGGCGACGTTCAAGGCCGCCCTCAGCACGGCGCGATGATGACACGCGCTCTGAGGCGACGCGCCGGCGGCAAGGGCATCGTTCATCATCTTCTGGACGTGAGACGGTGAGAGCTTCGCCAGCGGGATGTGTCCGAGCGCTGGCAGAAGGTAGAGGCGGACAATGCCTTCATAGCGCATGAGGCTCTTGGGGCGGACCTTTTGAGCGGCGGTGTCGCGCAGCCACGACTCCAGGAACGCGCCCGTTGTTTGGCGTTCGCTCGGGATGGGGAGTCCTTGCTGTCGAGCTCTCAGGGCAGTGACTAGCTTGTCGGCCACTTCTTTGCGGGTCCGGCCATAGAACGCTTTGCGGCGCCGTCTGCCGCCGGCATACCCGAGGTCGATGCTCGCTGCCCAGCGGCCATCTTTGCGCTGGTAGATGCTTCCCTCAGCGTTCCCGCGTCGGCTCTTCATGGTGTTCCTCCTCGGCACGAATATCGCGTAATGCACGTGCCACCAAAAGCTGATTCTCCTTCTGGCGACTCCAGCAAGCTGATGCAATGATGACGCCTTCGGCGCCGGGGCTGCCGGAGACCGCAAACGAGTGTTCGCCATTCGCGGTGACCTCGAAGTGGAACCACTGCTCCGGGTAAAGCATGTTGAAGGCCTGCTGGTATCGGCGGTAATAGTAGCTGTCGCGCCAGGGCGCGAAGGCGAGCATCTGATCCAAGCTCTCTAGTTCCTCGCCGTCGCTCCTCTCTTCCGCCGCCCGATACGCCTCTGCGACATTCAGCGCCCATGATACGGGCAGATCAGGGGCGGCGACTCTCACTTTGACAATCCACCTGGCGACGGCTTTGCTGAACCGGCGCGAATGTCCGCCGCTCCACTCGATAGCCTCCGCCAGCACCGGCAAGACGAGCGCGGCGTCTTCGGGATCGGCGTCGGCCATGCTCCAGGGACCTGAAGTGTCGGGGGGTCTAAGGCGATTGATACGATCTCGAATCGTCCGCTCGGAGATGGACTTGTTCGCTGCGGCTAGGCGTTCGGCAAACTCGGGATCGGTGGAAAGCTTGTCTAGAATCGCGGGCGCTGACAGCCCGTTGTTGCGCGGGTCAAGGATGTATTCTCGGATTCTCGCCTCAACAGCGGGATCAAGCCGGGGAGCCCATCGACGCTTGTTGCCCATTATGTTGCCTCCTATTGCCGGAATGTTGCCGTTTAATGTGTTGCTGGTCTCTTAGACTGCCGTTAGACTGATTACACGTACTATAACAACCGTTGTAGCGTCCGTCAAGGAGTAAGAACATGGAGAACAAGCTTTTGGTGCCAGTCGAAGAGGCGGCGGCTATCCTTTCGCTCGGTCGGAGCAAGGTCTTCGAACTCGTGGCCGCTGGAGAAATCGAGAGCCTGAAAGTTGGCCGGCGGCGCCTTATTCCTCGGCAGGCACTCGATGCCTACGTCCAGCGCCAGCGCGAGGCTCAGGCGGCAGAGGTGGCGTAGTGGACGCGCAGGCAAGGATGGCGGCCGACATAGAGGCGGCCATCGCCAGACGTGACGGGCGCAAAGACGGCGCCGAAACGCGCTTCCGCTGCCCGAACCCCAACCACGCCGACGCGCACCCATCGGCCCGCTGGAATCCCAACAAGGCCACGTGGTGCTGTGACGTTTGCGGCGAAGGCGGCGGCGCCCTGGACCTAGCGAAGCGGCTAGGGCTCGAACTCCCGGTCTGCAAGGGACTGACGCTCGCTGAGCTCGCCGCAGCGAAGCGCCTCAGCGCCGACTTTCTGCAGTCCTTAGGCGTCGGCGATTCGAAGCATAAGGGCTTGCCATGCGTGACGATCCCCTATTCCCGCCCCTCCGGGGAAGTCGCGTCCGTGCGTCGCCGCTCGTCCGTGACCGCGAAGGAGGGCTCGTACTGGCGCAAAGGCGACAAGTTGATCCCCTACGGGCTGCCCAAACTCGATGAAGCGAAGGCTGCGGGATACTGCATCGTCGTTGAGGGTGAGTCGGATTGTTGGACGTTATGGGCGGCAAGTCTTCCCGCGCTCGGCATACCTGGAGCGAAGACCTGGAAACCCGAGTGGGCAGCGTTTCTGAGCGGCATACCGACGATCTACGTCTGGCGCGAGCCCGACGCCGGCGGCGACACTCTTGCGGCCAAAGTCGCCGCGTCCATCCCCGACGTGCGAATCATCGACGCGCCGGCGAACATCAAGGACCCGAGCGCGCTGTGGCTTTCGCTCGACGCCGACGCGGACGCCTTCAGGGAGCGCATGCAAGGGCTCATAGGGTCGGCGCGGCCGGCGAGCGAACTAAGGGCGGAAGCGTTGACTGCGGAGGCGCGGGAGTGCTTCGCGAAGGCGCAGCCGCTCCTAGAGGACCTGAACCTCATAGATCGCGTGGCCGACGCGATCCGCTCGGGCGGCTACGCTGGCGACGTGCGCCCGCCTCTTCTGGCCTATCTGGCGCTCACATCCCGACGCCTTCCCCGACCGCTCAATCTCGCGTTCATCGCCTTGTCAGCGGCCGGCAAGAATCGGGCCGTCGATGCTGCTACGGCTCTCATGCCCGGAAGTGCCTACCACTTGGAGGGCGCCGGGAGCGCCCGAGCGCTTGTCTACGGCGACGCAGACTTCCAGCATCGCGTCGTTATCGTCGGCGAAGCCGACTCAATCCCCGAAGACGGACCGGCGGCTTCCGCCGTCCGAGCCCTCGCGACGGATAACCAGATGACATATGACGTCGTTGAGCGCGACGAACAGACGGGCAAGTTCACGGTTCGGCATATCGTGAAGCCCGGCCCTACCGGGCTCATAACAACATCAACGCGGCCGCTCGGCCCCCAGCTCGATACGCGCATGCTGACCGTGAGCATTCCCGATACGCCGGCCCAAACTCGCGCCGTGCTCGCGACTCACGCGGCCTCTGTCAACGGCTCTCGCCCAGCGCCCGACACTACCGATCTTGTCGCCCTTCAGCGTTGGCTGGAGCTTGCCGCAGACAACGACGTGGCGATCCCCTTCTCGCATGCGCTTGCGGAGCTAGTACCCGCAGACCTTGTGCGCATGCGGCGCGACTTCCGCCAGCTCTTGACCTTGATTCAGGCCGTCGCGTTGCTCTACCAGCGGCAACGCGAGCGCGACCGCGACGGAAAGATCGTCGCGACGCTCGCCGACTACGCCGTCGCCCGCGACGTGGTGCTCGACGTGTTCACTGCGGTCGCGACCGGCGGCATATCGCCCGCCGTGCGTGAGACTGTCGCGAAGGTTGGCGAGCTGTACAACGGGCAAACGGCGCTGACGGTGAAACAGATCGCCGATGCCCTCGCACTCGACAAGAGCTCGACCTGGAGGCGCGTCAAGACGGCAGTGCGACTCGGCCATCTTCAGAACCTTGAGACGCGGAAGGGAGCGCCGGCCCGCGTAGTACCCGGCGATGCTCTGCCAGAAGATAAGCCCGCCCTTCCGCCGGTCAGCGATGTATATGCGTGTCTTCGCCTTCCCGAAACGCATGCAACCGTGCAACCGCCCACTCCCGCCCGAATCTACCCCGAATCTGAGCCAACGGTTGCACAAGGCACTGCAACCGCTATGCAACCGGGCATGCAACCGCTCGACTCGACGGACCCGGTTGCAGACGGTTGCACGCCGGTTGCAACTGGCATTGCAACCGCTCCAGGGGCCGATTTCGTATCTGAAACGGCCCCTTCAGAGGGTACGGTTGCGGGGTTGCAGCCCGATCGGGGAGATAAAGACACCTACATGCAATCGTCCTTAGTCCGAGCCGCGCTCGAAATGGGCGCGACGCTTGTTGACGACGGTGGGATGCGCTGCCACACTTGCGGCGGTGTCGAGTTCTACTATCGCGCCGACGGGACCGGCCCCGTTTGCGCCCGTTGTCACCCAGGCCCGGCGGTCCTGGCAAATTAGGACAGTACCTGCCCATCTGGTGGCCGCAGACCGTCCGTTTTGTGCACTTTTGTCCGTTTTGTCCCACTTTTCGGGACATCTACTGACGAGAGCCCTGTGCGCAACCCTCCCGCATCGAGCACGCTTGGGGCGCTCCTCAAGTGCCGATTGACGCCGCGTCACGGCTGCCGTAGAGTCCGCCTCGGGAGGTCGCATGAAGCGACTTGTCATTGTGCTGGGCGCTCTATTCTTGGTCGCTGGCGCGTCTGGCGCCACAGTGCTAGGTCTTTGGGTATCGGGCGCAGCTTGGTCCGGTTCTCCTAACAAAGGATTCTGCGACTCCCTTACAGAATGGCAGCAAGCCCAGGACTCGTTCACTCGGCGCGGCAATCAGCCCGGAAGTCGAACTGGCCAGGCTCTTAGCGAAACTGAGCGTCAATTTGAAGTCGTTGGCCGAATAGCCCTTCCACAAGGGAAGTCTCAACAACAGACGCAGGCTCGTGACACCTTCCGCCAACTGGTCAAAGCTGAAGAAGAATGGTTGGTGGATTTGCGGGCTCTCGGCGGCGGAGGGATGACAGTGAGTCAACGAACACAGGCTGCCAGAGCTGAAGAAGCGAAGAGGGTAGAACTTAACGATCTATTACGCGAAACCAGTGCCGATCTACAACAACTCTGCGGGTTCTCGCCCTTGCCGCTCTACAGCGAGTAGTGTGAGGGCCATGCTACTGCTGGCCGCCCCGCCTCTTGGACGCCACGGTTCCCGCCACGGTGAGGGCCAGCACGCCTCCAACCGCGCCCAGTACCGCGTACGCGCCGCCGCCCATACCAGAAGGACCGCTTCTGGTTGCGAGGTCGGGGAATTGCGCGACACCGCCAACGACAGATGGCGACCCGGCGGAATTGCTGCCACAGCAAATAGCGCAAGGCTCATGCTGAATCAGATGAGAGCCGTTGGAGGAACCACTAGCCGTATCAGAATACCCGTAGACAGCGTCGGCAGGGACGTTTTCGACTTTTGGCGCAGCACATATCACAGCCGCACCTGTAGGTGGCCCCGAAAGCCCCTCTCCTATGATGACCGTCCATTCGCCTGTCGCCACCGCCGTCCAGCCGGTCGCGCAACTGGCCGAGTTCCAGTTCGTGTAGCATCCGCTTCCGACGGGCACTGGGGTGTTGGTAGGGGCCAGCGCCGTGGCCGTGGCTGCCGCTATGGCCGTTGCGGTTGCCCCATTCGGCGTGGGCGTAGGCTCTTGAGCGTTCGCTGACCGCGACCTGCCGAACGGGTTGCCGACTATGCTGCAGATGATGATGCCCCCTACGAGGGCAAGCCCAACCGCTGCGATGATGAGCCGCTTCATGATGCACCTCCTATGCACTAGTTGGCGGGGATGCGGCAAGCATAGCACTGCCGAGGCGTCTGTCAACCGTCGAGCTGACAGCCGATTTGACAGCCATGCCGACGCACAAATGCGGACGGCGGCGCACGGTGCTAGACATAAAGAGGGGATTGTCAATCTGGGGCGAATGCTGGCGGACGGCCAAAAACACTCGTATTCGACTTACGAAACCGCTGCTCTACCTCTGAGCTACGCTGGCCCGCCTGAAGTATAGCCAAGGTCAGGAAGGGAATCAAACGGGGACGCGCACCCGCTTGTCGGAGGGAAGGCGGCGCGCGTAGTATGAGGTGGGGATTACCTTTATTGGCCTGCAGGTGCCACGCATAGGACTCGCCACAGGAATGGAACCTCCCGAACCCGAAACACCCACCCCTAAGGAGCTCGCGCCGTCCCGCTTCTTCGCATCGCCGGGCGTGCTCGGTCATGCCGGGACGTGGGTTGCCCTGCTTTTCGGGCTGGCGCTGGCGCTACGGGTCGCCTGGGCGTTCCAGGTTCAGTGCGATCCGCGGACGTACTGGCGCTGGGACATGTCTATCTACGATTTCCAGGCGTCGGCGTTTGCAGACGGCTACGGGTATGTCGACTTCAACGGCGATCCGACGGCCCACTGGCCGCCGGGCTATCCGATGGCGCTCACTCCGATCTACCGTGTCACGGGAAAGAGCCTGCTGTCGGCACGACTCGCGAACGCCGTTGCTGGCAGCCTGACGGTCGTCCTGGTCTACCTACTGGGCACCAAGGTATTCGGGCGAACCGCGGGGCTGATCGGTGCCGGGCTGCTGGCGGTGATGCCAAACCAGATCATCTTCACGGGCCTTACGCTGACGGAAGTTTTCTTTACTTTTCTTTTCGTGCTGATCTTGCTGCTAACGGCTTACGCGCTGCTGTCGGACAAGGAGCCACGCCTATGGCAGATCGCGCTCGTAGGGGCGCTGATCGGCGTGGCGGCGCTGGTGCGCGGCGAGGCGCTGCTGCTGCTCGCGGTCATTCCGTCGGTAATGTGGGCGCGACGACGCTCCTGGCGGTCGCTGCTCGTGCGCTCGACGGCGCTGGTGCTCGTGGCGGCTGTCGTCGTCGCACCGTGGACGGTTCGAAACGCGATTCAAATGAAGGCGCCGATCCTCATCTCGACGAGCGCGACCGAGGCGTTCTGGATGGGGCATCACGAGGGCGCGAACGGGAAGATCGGTCCCTTCGTTGTCGGCGATCGATACCAGAACGTGCTCAATCCGAAGAAGGAGGTGGAGATAAGCAATGAGGCGCTGCACGAGGCGCTGAGCTTCATCCGACACAATCCGGCGCAGGAGATGACGCTGATTCCGCGTCGATTCTTTGCGCTGTATAGTGAGGACGCCTCCGGCACGCTGTGGCTGCAAACGCCGGCGACGCTCTCCTTCAGCTCCGGCCGGCACCTTCGGGAAGTGAGTGACCTTGTCTATTGGGGCGTCATGGCGCTGGCTATAGTCGGGTTGCCGGCATGGCTGTCGCTACGGGACCGGCGCAAGGGGCTGCTGGTGGCGGTTGCGACGGCCTGGACGTTGCTGTTCGTCGTCGTCTTTTTCGGCGATTCCCGCTTCCACTTCTCGCTGATGCCGATCTTTTGCCTGTGGGCGGGAGCCTCGGCGACGGCCTGGGGCCCGCGGCTTAGGGTCTGGTGGCAGAATCGGAGGCGCGCGAGTCCAGCGTAAAGAAACGGGGGAGAAATGGCGGAACGGGGTGTCGCCAGACCCTCAGGCGTCGCTGGTGGCGGGGAAGGCGCCTGAAGCTCCGACGACCCCCGTTCCTTGATAGTATCGGCAGAGGGGCCGCAGTCTGAAGGGCTCAGGCGCCGGTTGCGATGATGTCTTCCGTTTGCCGCGCGGCGCGATAGGAGCTGCGCACCAGCGGCCCCGATTCGACGTGGCGGAAGCCGAGCGCCCGCGCTTCTTTTCCGAACCGCTCGAACTCGTCCGGCGGGTAGAAGCGGGCGACGGGCAGGTGGCGAGCGCTGGGTCGCAGGTATTGCCCCAGCGTCAGGATGTCGCAGCCGGCGGCGCGCAGGTCGAGGAAGACCTGCCGCATCTCGGATGGCTCTTCGCCCAGGCCCAGCATCAGGCCGCTCTTGGTCAGCATGTCCGGCCGCTGTTCCTTCGCCGTACGCAGCAGCGCCAGCGAGCGCTTGTAGATCGCTTGAGGACGCACGCGGCGATAGAGTCGACGGACGGTTTCGACGTTGTGGTTGAGGATGTCCGGCCCGGCGCCGGTGATAACTGCGAGCGCCCGCCAATCTCCGCGGAGGTCGGGGATCAGCACTTCGACCGCGGTGGACGGCGAAAGGCGGCGGACCTGGCGGATGGCTTCGGCGAAGACGGTGGCGCCGCCGTCGGGCAGGTCGTCGCGGGTGACGGAGGTGATGACGGCGTGTCGCAGGCCAAGGAGAGCGACTGTGTCGGCGACGTGCAGCGCCTCTTCCGGGTCGACGGGCTGTGGACGGCCGCTGCGGATGGCGCAGAACCGGCAGGCGCGGGTACACACGTTGCCGAGGATCAGAAACGTGGCGGTACCGCCCTGGAAGCACTCGCCGATGTTTGGGCAGGCGGCCTCCTCACAGACAGTATGCAACGTCGCGCGACGCAACAGCCCCTTAACCCGCAGGTAGCCGTCGCTGCCGGGCGCGCGCACCTTTAGCCAGGACGGCAGGCGACGGACCGGCGGGGAGGCGTCAGGTTCCATAAGCCTATGATATCAGGTCGAAGCCGTCGCCGATCGGCGTCTCCCCGCGAGGAGGTCAGCTTGCGGGCAGCGCCGCCAGCAACTCCTCGACGGAGCCTATGCGCAGGTCGAGGTCGAGGTGACGCACGAGCCCGTCGGTCACGCGGTCCGCGACGTCGTCCATCGACACGGGGCGTCCGAGGAGGCCGGTGATGGAGTTCACGCCGGCGTCGTGGAGGCCGCAGGAGACGATGTGGTCGAAGTACGTGAGGTCGGTGCTGACGTTGAGGGCGAAGCCGTGCGTTGTGACGCCCTGTGAGATGTGCAGGCCGATGGCGGCAAGCTTATCATTGCCGACCCAGACACCGGGCCGCCCTTCCGAGACCTCGGCGGCGATGCCGAAGGTGGCGAGGGCGTCGATGATGGCGGATTCGAGGGCGCTGACGAACCAGCGCGGGCCTTCGTTCCAGCAGTGGAGGTCGACGATGGGGTAGCAGACGAGCTGGCCCGGGCCGTGGTAAGTGATGTCGCCGCCGCGGTCGACCCAGTAGACCCTGGCGTTGCGCTGGTCGAGCTCTTCAGGCGTGAGGCGCAGGTTGGCGGCGATGCCGGCGCGTCCGAAGGTGTAGGTGTGGGGGTGCTCCAGGAGGAGGATGTGGCCCTGCTCTCCGCCCTTGACCTGCTCGCAGAGGCGCTTCTGGAGGTCCCAGGCCTCCATGTAGTCGATGGTCTGGAATCGAATGAGAGTGCAGGGGACAGTCATCGGCCGGTCTCCTTCCGCCTGGAGTCGATGTATCCTGGACAAGTCTGATGATAGAGCATTGAAGGGCTTGTGGCTAGAGCCTGCACGACATAACGGAATGCAGGAAATGTAAAATATGGGCCCCGATTCAGGCAATGACGCGAAGGCGAGAGCCGGTGACCTCGAACGTGGCCGGCAACGTGCCGATGGGCTCGCCCTCGACTTCAATGGGTACCGGCGCGTCCGATTCGGCCTCGACGCGGCCGGCGGTCCGGCATTCGACGTTCTTGGACTTGACGAAGGCGCCGGAACGCAGGGCCGGCAAGCCGAGCAGCTTCTGGAAGGCGTTTGAGCCTTTGACGATGACCACGTCGAGAAGGCCGTCGTCGAGGCGCGCCCGCGGAGCCGACCGGATGCCCCCGCCCGAGTAAGCGCCGTTGGCCAGCCAGGCGTTGTTGATCAGGAACGTCTCCGCGCGCGCCCCCCGAACGACAACCTCACCGTCTGATCACGGTACGCCAGCATCGTCGAAAGTATGGCGCGCATAAACGAGAGCGAGCCGCCTAAGCCCCTTCGAGTTGCGGTTCACGGCCTCGCAGACGGCGGCCCCCATGCCGATCTCCGCCTCGTTGATGAAGTAGCGCACGCCTTCTTCCCCGTCGGGCGTTCGGTACGTCACCTTGCCGACGTCGACCTCTCGGACCGTCCCGCCGGCAAGCCGGTCGATGGCGCCGTCCAGCCTCGCAGGAATGCCGAGGCCACGGGCGAAGTCGCCGCCGGTGCCGTAGCGGATGATGCCCAGCGCCAGGGCGGGATTGACGGGCCCGTCCTCATGGACGAGGCCGTTGACGACCTCGTTTAGTGTGCCGTCGCCGCCGAGGACGACTATGCGCTCACAGCGTCCGGCTGCTCCTCGCGCGAGTTGCGTGGCGTGACCCTGGCGCTCCGTGAAGACCGTGTCGAAGGCGTACGGGAGTCGCGCCCGCAGCGCCGCGTCGATTTGACTCCGGTTGCGCCCCGCGCGCCCATTGGCGGAGCGAGGGTTGATGATAATGAGCGTTTCGGCCATCAACTGCTCGCTGCGTCAACGACGAGCGCGGGCTCTTTCGCGAAGGCGGTCATGGCCGCTACGTCGTCGCGATAGAGCGATAGCTGGCGCTGCCGCTCGCGTGGGCTCCAGCCGAGGACATCGCCGATGAGGCGGGCCGCCTCCTCCGCGCCGTCGAGGCCTTTATTGGGGTCGAACAGCATCAGCTTCGTGCGGCGCTCCATGAAGTCGCCAAGCGTCATCGCCATCTCCTGTTCCGCGGCATAGACCGCTTCTACGCGAAGGGCCGGGCAGGCGTTCGAAAGCGGCCGCAGGAGGGCGGCGTCACTGCGGGCGCAGGCGAGCAGGGCGACATGCTCTGTGCCGTGGGTCCGGACGAGCCGTTGGGCCGTCTCCAGCGGTATTCCCCAGCTACTGACGAGCGAGGCGGCGGCGGCCTGGGCGTATCGTTCGAAGCCTTCGACGTTGCCGCCGAAAATCGGCGTCTGGCCCGTGCGGCAGGGAGTCGGGTGCCAGTCGAAGCGCGCCCCCTCCTGAGCGATGACGCGGTCCAGCAGCGCCTCCGCCATGGCGCGTGAGGTCGTCAGCTTGCCGCCGGCAATCGTGTAGAAGCCCTCCGGTCCGGGGTCGATCTCGAAGTCGCGGGAGACGTCGGAGGGAAGCGGCGTTCCCTCCTTGGCGACGAGCGGTCGCACGCCCGCCCAGCCGGCAACGACGTCGGCCCTGGTCAGCACGGCGTCTGGGAAGAGGGCGTTCGTGGAGTCGAGAACGTAAGCAGCGTCGGCCGAGTCGATGCGAACGGCGCCGGGGTCGCCCTTGAAGTCGGTATCGGTCGTGCCGACGTAGACAGAGTCGCCGGTGGGCACGGCGAAGAAGACACGATCGAGGCGCGGAATGACGATGACGTGAGTAAGGCCGAGCCGCGAACGCGGGACTACGAGGTGGACGCCCTTCGAGGGACGCAGGATGCCGGCGACTCCAGCCATTTCGCGCAGACGGTCCGACCATGGGCCCGCGGCGTTAACGACGACCCTAGCGTGGGCGTTCCCGCTGCCTCCTCCGATTACGTCCCGGAAGAAGACGCCGGTGACGCGCTCACTGTCCCGCTCAAGGCCCGTCGCCTCGACGTAGTTGAGGGCAAGGGTACCCTGTTGGACGGCGGAGCGAACCGTCGCAAGAGTGAGGCGGCCGTCGTCGACGACGCAATCGAAGTAGCGAAAGCCGCCCTGCAGTCCCTCGGCGCGGAGCAGCGGTTCGGCCTCCAGCATCTTTTCGCGCGAGAGCACGGTGTGCCGGCCGATGTCGCCGAAACCGGCCAGCAGGTCATAGGCGGTGAGACCGAGGCGCAACTTGAGGCGGCCGTCCTTGCCGCCGGCATAGACAGGCAGGTAGAACGGCGCCGGCTCCACGAGGTGAGGCGCGATCTTCAACAGGACGCCGCGTTCCCGGAGCGACTCGCGGACAAGGCGAACGTGGCGGCCTTTCAGGTAGCGCAGGCCGCCGTGGACCAGCTTGGAGGAGCGACTGCTGGTGCCAGAAGCGAAGTCGTTCTTCTCGATAAGAGCGACGGACAGGCCGCGCAGCGCCGCGTCGCGGGCGATGGTCGCGCCGGTGATGCCGCCGCCGATAATCAGCAGGTCGAACGTCTCTCTCGCCAGGCGGGCCAAGTCGGTGCCGCGCTTATCGAGGACCGGCGGATTGACTGGCTTCCTGCGCCTGAGGCCGAACATCACGTCGTCTCCTTCGCGGGCGGGATGAGCTTGCCGGGGTTCATAATATCAGACGGGTCGAAAGCGTGTTTGAGCGAACGAAGGAGCTTCAGGCCGCCGTCGCCAAGGTATTCGGATAACCAGCGCCGGTGCTCGACGCCGATGGCATGGTGGTGGCTGAGCGCACCGCCGCCGTCGATGATAGCGCGGGTGGCAGCGTCTTTCACCTGCTGCCACTGCTCCAACTCTTCGCCTTCACTCTGCCTGGCCAGGAAGGTGTAGTAGACGGAAGCGCCGTGCGTGTAGGCGTGCGAAAGGTGAGCCATTACAATTCCGCGACCGCCCATGGCGCTTTGCATGGCGTCCCTTGTGGCGCGGTAGAGCGGCAGGTAGTTGGACCAGGTCGTGGCAGTCTCCAGCGTGTCGACCATGACGGATTTGTCGAGAAGGACGTCCCGCAGGAAAGGCGCCTCGAAGCGGGAGCGGCGCCAGGCCTCGCCGGGCCCGGAGCCGAGCGACCTGCCGCCGTGTCGCTCCATGACGGCTTCGGCGCGCTCCCAAGACGAGCGTACCTCCGCCTCGTCGCCATCGAAACCGAGGAGGAAGAGCGACAAGGTCATGCCTTCCGCGCCGGCCTGCATGAGCGCCGTCGCCTCGCTTTCGACCTCATCGGAAAGACGCAGGAGGGATGGCGTCAAATCGGACTGCAGCATCTCGCGCGCGGCCTCGACGCCGGCTTCGAAGTCGGCTTCGAAGTCGGCCATGAGGTAAGCGCGATAGTCGCTGCGCTCCGGCAGTCGCGCCAGGCGAATGACGGCGCTCGTGATGACGCCGAAAGCGCCCTCGGAGCCGGCGACAAGCTGGTTGAAGTCCGGGCCGGTGGCAGCGGCGGGGACCGCGGGTGTTTCGATGACGCCGCCGGGGAAGTGGAGGCGCACGCTCTCGACGTTCTCCTCGATCTTGCCGTAGCGAGTCGAGTTCTGGCCGGCGGAACGGGTGGCGATCCAGCCGCCGAGCGTGGAGTACTCGAACGACTGCGGGAAGTGGCCCAGCGTGAAGCCGGCGGCGTTGAGAGTCGTCTCCAGCGCCGGCCCAAGAATGCCCGCTTCGACGGTCGCGAGGCCGGAGACGCGGTCGATGGCGACGACGCGCGCCATCCGTCTTAGGTCCAGCGTTAGCGTTGGCTTGTCTCCGAAAGGCTCAACGCCGCCGACGACGCTGGTGCCGCCGCCGAAGGGAACTATTGCGAAAGCTTCGCTTGCCGCCAGGTCGAGGGTTGCCGCCACCTGCGCGTCCGATTCGGGGTAGACGACGGCGTCGGTGGGAGCGGCGATCTCGCCGCGGCGAATGCGAACAAGGTCGCGATAGCCCTTGCCGAAGCTGTGGACCGCGCGGTCGACCTTGTCGACCGAAACATTGGCGTCGCCGATGATGCGGCGCAGCGCAGCGAGCTGCCGGCCGCCCAGGCGGGAGGGCTGCAGAGCTACTTCATCGAGCGAGCGCAGGCGCGCGGCCTCCCGTGTCTTACCCAAGCGCTGTTCGAGGAACGTCCAGAATCGTTGTGGGTCGGCAAGGGCGAAGCTCTTGCGCTCATCGCCCCAGCCCCACCATTTCACGGGCATGCGCATTCCCTATCGCTGACCGGCGATGTCGCCTGGATTCTATCACGTCTCGCCGTTGACGGTGGGCGACGAAAACAGCGTGTAGCCGCCGAGCTAGACCCTCATCGGCCGCGCATGGCGGTGCATCCCGCTCAACTGGCCGGGCAGGGCCGGAGTCGCCGGAACCCATTGCATGCGCACATTGTCGAACGGCTCGCCGACGAGCTCGATCATCTCCTGGCGGATCTCGCCGATGCCCTGGGCAAGCGCCATGTTGAGCTGGCGTATCTGCGCGACATCGTGGCCGGTGACGCGCGCGGCAGTGGCGTCGGCGGCGGCAGGGTCTTTGCTCGCGACCATAAGCCAGCCACCGATGCGCTGCTTCATATCGATGGTCGTCCCGTTCTGCGGGCCTGCGGACGGGCCGTTGCCTTCGACGCCGATGGAGCCGTCGATGATAGCCAGGTCTGGCGTTACGCTGTGGACGATGTCGAGGAAGACCTGCTCTATGCTGCGGTCGGTCCCGTGGAGGACCTGGCGCGGCATCGTACCGTCCGGCTTGGCGCCGTAGAATTCGAGCGGCGTTGTGCCGATGAAGCACTTCATGGACAGGGTTAGCTGCGCCCACTGGTGCGTCTTCATTACCGGAACGGAGATAACGCGGTCGGCGTTGGCGACGTAGCCGGAAATGCGAATTGTGTGCAGGTCTGTCTGCGAGGGCACCTCGACCCACGCCAGGGAGTCGACATCGAGGCAGGCGAGCGTCACCTTGCCCTTGTAGGCTGAGGTGAGGCGCTGCGCCTCCGCGGCCATGTTAGTCGACTGGTCGAGCATCATGACCTTGTCCCAGGGCCAGCTCGGCATCTGCGTGGCATCGCCGATGATGACTTCGGACGCGCCCGCCTTCAGGCACTCCTCAGCGACGGTCGTCAGGATTTCCGGCTTTGTGCATTCGCCGAGAGTGAACGGATCGCGGCCCATGCTCTCCCAGCCGATCGTGACGAAGTTGGGCTTGATGAAAACGGTCTCGCCGTCGTGGACGACGGAGCTCATGCCACCGACGGCATCGATGGCGTCGCGGGCCATGGCGCGAAGGTCATCGCCCTTGATGAGAGCGACACGGGTCAACGGCTGCGACGGCGTCGGCGGCACGGGAGTCGCCGACGGTGAGCCTTCCTTGCAGTCGGATAGCAGCGGCGAAGCGCCGAGCAGGACGGCGGCGCCGGCGGAGATGCGGAGGAAATCGCGTCTATCAATCTTGTTCATGGTCTGTATCTCCGGGGGTTGTGGCTCGTACGCTTGATGCTATTTCCGCCCGCGTGTTCTGTCAAGCAGACGCGTCGGAGAGGGCGATGGTACAATTGCGATAGACCCCAAGCAGTCCCGACGTGAAGGAGGAGCGATGCCTGCTGCCACGATCAACGGCGTAAGGCTTTACTACGAGCGGCACGGCGAGTCCGGCGAGCCGCTGGTGTTCGTGCACGGCTACACCGGCGACATCAGCGACTGGCGCCTGCAGATGGCGGACTTCGCCGGCGACTATCGCGTGCTGGCGATGGACCTGCGCGGGCACGGGCGATCGGAGGCGCCGGTCGACCGGCAGTTGTACACGGTTGAGCTGATGACGCGGGACGTGGAGGAGCTAATCGATTTGGCTGCCTTCGACCGCCTTCATCTCGTTGGGCACTCCATGGGTGGCGCGGTCGCGCAGGAGATTGCGCTGCGTTGGCCGGAGAGATTGCTGTCGTTAACGCTGGAGGACACGGCGCTCAGGTTCAACGTGCCCTCGGACGACCCGGCGTTCCAGGTCCGCGCGCAGCGGATTCAGACGGCCCTCAAGGGCGGCATGGCCGCGGCCGCCGCACTCGATTCCGGGGATGCGCCGCCGCACATGCCCCCGGAACGGATAGAAGAGACGAACGCGCGGCTGGCGCGCATGTCCGTCGATGCGTTTGTCGGCGCGGTGCAGGGGCTGCTCGGCTGGGAGGGGAGCGAAGCGCGCGCTTCACAGATCACGACGCCGACGCTGATAATCTACGGAGACCTCGACGCGCCGTTGCTGGCGGCGTCCTCACGACGAATGGCGAAGCTGATCCCTAACGCGACGCTTGTCGCCATCCCCGAAGCGTCGCACTCGCCGCAATGGGAGAGACCGGAGCTCTTCAACGCGGCGCTTCGACGCCACCTGGAGGCGAATCGGGCCTAGGTGCGAACGCGCACGTCGCCGAGCTGGGCTGCCAGGCCTTCGGGCTCCGTGACCGGCATCAGACAATGATAGTCCTCGCAGACGAAGGCAGTTGGCCGGCCGGCGATGGCTGTGCGGTCCGCCAGCAGAGGCGTCGGTGGCTCAGCCGGCGGAGCCTCTGCGCCGGCGACGATCTTGTTAGGCAGGTAGCGGTCGTGGATGACGGCGAGCAGACGCTGGGTCGCGGGGTCGTCGCGCGGGCCGATGATGACGATCTCCTTTGCCTTCGAAAGGTGCAGATCGAGCGCGGCGAGCCAGCGGGGCAGCGCCGACGGCACGGAGCCCATGAGGTCGTGGACCATTCGAAGCCCCGCGAGCGCATAAGGTTCGTAGTCCCCGCGGCCAGTAAGTAGCGCCAGCCGGAGCAGCGCCAAGGTGGCGGTTGAGTTGCCGGAGGGGTACGCGTTGTCGAAGAGGTTGCGCGGTCGGACGATGAGCGACTGCCGGTCGCGCGGCGTGTCGAAGAAGGACGTAGCGTCCTCGTCCCAGAAGAGGTCTATCATGCGGTCGGCGAGATCGACGGCTCGAGTCACCCAGCCGTAGTCGAAGGTGGCCTCATAGAGTGTGACCAGGGCATCGATGAGCGTTGCGTAATCTTCGAGGTAGCCTTCCGTTTGGGCGCGCCTGTCGCCGGATGCCTTCCAGGTGCGCAGCAGGCGTTCGCCGTTGAAGAGCGAGCGGAGAATAAAGCGGGCGTTCTCCTCCGCGATGCGGATGTAGGCGGGGTTGCTGAGCGCCGCCCCCGCCTCGGCGAAGGTCTTGAGCATTAGGGCGTTCCAGGCCGTCACCGCTTTGTCGCCGATGCCCGGATGCGGGCGCTTCTCGCGGGCTTCGAAGAGACGCGAGCGCGCTTCCTGGGCGGCCTTCTGCAACTCCTCGACCGACATCTGCAGCGCTTGCGCGGCCTCTTCGTCGTTCAGAGGCAAGCAGAGGATGTTGCGGCCGTCGAAGTTGCCCGCGTCGATGATCCCGAAGTAGACGCGGGCGACGTGACTCAGCTCCGGCCCAAGCAGCCGGTCGACCTCCGCTGCGTCCCAAGTGAAGAACTTGCCTTCTTCGCCTTCGCTGTCGGCGTCCTGTGACGAGTAGAAGGCACCGCTGGGGTGCAGCATCTCGCGTTCAACATACGCCAGCGTCTCCTCGACGATGCGGCGGAGGAACGGCTTGCCCGTCGCCTGCCAGAGATGAACGTAAAGCATGGCGAGGAGGGCGTTGTCGTAGAGCATCTTCTCGAAATGCGGGACAAGCCAGCGGGCGTCAGTGGCGTAGCGGTGAAAGCCGCCGCCGAGCTGGTCGTAAATGCCGCCGCGAGCGATCTTATTGGCGGTGAGCTCCGCCATGGCGACCGCGCGGGTCTCAGCGGTGCGATGCCAGTAGCGGAGGAGGAACTCATAGACGAGCGGCTGCGGGAACTTGGGCGAGGGGCCGAAGCCGCCGTTGTCGGAGTCGAAGCTGGCGGCAAGCGCGCGGAAGGCCTCGTTCAAGACGGCAGCGGACAGTGATTGAGCAGCGGGAGGCGTCGCGTTCTGGCTCTCGATGTAGGCAACCACCCTCTCGCCGGCGGCTTCCATGTCGTCGCGGCGTTCTCGATAGGCGTTGGCGACGGCGACGATGATGTCGCGGAAGGAAGGAAGGCCTTCGTGGCGGCGCGAGGGGAAATAGGTGCCGGCGTAGAAGGGCCGCAGCTCAACCGTGAGGAACATCGACATCGGCCAGCCGCCCTGGCCGACCATGCCCTGGAGGGCGCGCATGTACACGGCGTCGACGTCCGGGCGCTCTTCGCGGTCCACCTTGATGTTGACGAAGCTGGCGTTCAGAAGAGCGGCTGTCTCTTCGTCTTCGAACGACTCCTTCTCCATCACGTGGCACCAGTGGCAGGAGGAGTAGCCAACGCTGAGGAAGATCGGCTTGTCTTCGGCGCGGGCGCGGGCGAACGCCTCCTCTCCCCAGGGGTACCAGTCCACGGGGTTGTCCTTGTGCTGGAGGAGGTAGGTGCTGCTTTCGCCGGCCAGTCTGTTTGGCATCGCTCTTGAAGCCTTGTCAGCTCGTCGGGTCACGCCGATGAACGCCTCGGGTAAAAGGGGAGACGCTGAGGAAGCCTCGAGCGTCTCCCCTAGAGACCAGCATCGGCGCGGGCAATCCGTTTGTCAACCCCAGAATCGCAACCGAGACCGCGTCCGGCTGGCCTAATGTTATTTGCCGCCGTTTCGACGGCTTCCTGCCCGGCGAATGAAGCGTTCAAACGATATTCTCGCCGAGAGGGGTGAAGCTGATGTGAAAAGAAGTCGCATTCGCATGAAGAAGGCGTGAGCGAAGAGCGGACGCGTCGCGCTGATGCTAAACTGAGTCCGTGGATGCTTGGGAGAAGCTGCACGACGATGTGGTGAACTGCCGCAAGTGCCCGCGACTGGTCTCGTGGCGGGAGAAGGTGGCGGAGGAGAAGAGGGCGGCCTTTCGCGATTGGACGTACTGGGGGCGGCCGCTGCCGGGCTTTGGCGACAGGCGGGCGAACGTGATGGTGCTGGGGTTGGCGCCGGCCGCGCACGGGGGCAACCGGACGGGACGGATCTTCACGGGCGACCGCTCAGGCGACTGGCTTTTCCGGGCGCTCTACCGCGCCGGCTTCGCCAACCAGCCGACAAGCTTGAGCCGCGACGACGGACTGGAGCTTCGCGGCGCCTACGTTACGGCAGTGGTGCGCTGCGCTCCTCCGGGCAACAAGCCGACGCCGCAGGAGCGCGACAACTGCAATCCGTATCTCCAGCGCGAGTTGCGGTTGCCGGAGGAGCTGCGCGTCATCGTTCCGCTGGGCCATTTCGCCTACGACGCCCTGGCGCCGGCGCTGGGCGTCCATCACCGGCCCCGCTTCGGCCACGGCGCGGAGTGGCGCCTCGACGACGGCCGCGTCGTCCTTTGCTCGTACCACCCGAGCCAGCGGAACACGTTCACTTCGCTGGTGACGGAGGAGATGTTCGACTGCATCTTCCGGCGGGCGCGCGAGCTGGCGGAGGGCGGCTAAGCTTTTCGCCAGGTCGTGCCGGCGGGCGCGTCTTCCAGAACGATGCCCAGCGCGGCGAGACGGTCGCGGAGGTCGTCGGCAAGCTCCCACTGCCGGGCGGCGCGCAGCCGGTTGCGCAGTTCGATGAGGAGCTCGACGAGCGGCGCCAGGTTATCGACAAGCTTGCCGCCGGAGGCACCCATTTCCCTACCCCAGTGGTCGACGAGGGTCCGCAGTTCAGCGCGGGCCTGAGTAACGGCCTCTCCCTCGGCGCCATTGGACTCCGCGCGCTCAATTGCCTGCACCAGCTCGTAGGCCTGGCCGGCGAACTCGGCGTCGGAACGGCCGTCGGGGCGCCCGGCGAGAGTCCGTTCCGTCTCGCCGACCGTGCGCGCCAGCTCGTCTTTCGCCTGGGCGGCGCTCTCCGGCACCGCGGCCTCGAAAATCGGACTGCCTAGGGACATCGCGACGCTGCGTAGCTCGTCGAGGCTGAAGGCGCTACCGGCGGGAAAGACCTTATCTTCGCCGCAAGGGCGCCGCACCGTCACCTGGCCGGCGCCCATCACATGGCACTCGTCTTCGTCGAGGACAAGGATGCACGCGGTGTACTCGTCGATGCCGACGATGACGGTCCACTCCGGCAGGAGCGCCTCTAGGGCGTCGAAGCGCGGCTTGCCCATGAAGCAGAATCGGGTGTCGTAGGTGCCGCCCTCGCTGTTGTTCCAGTGCGGAACGATGGTGAGGTCCAGGCTGTAGGGTGCAAGCAGGTTCAGTCCTTCGATCCAGTGTGGGTCGGCGCCGACCTTGTAGATCTCGTAGACGGGCACGGAATAGTGGCCGATCGCGATGGCCGCGGCGCTGGCGAGCACGAGATGACTGCCTTCGTCGACGCGGCGGGCTATGGCGTCGGTGATCGGTGTGCTGGCCCAGTTGCGGATGGCGTAGGAAGGGCTGCCGGGCCCCGCGAAGATGTAGTTGGAGGCTTCGATCTTCCTGACGGCATTCTTCGTCTCGGCAACCGTCGCGCTCTTCGCCGACTTGAAGCTGGCGAGGGCGCAGGGCACGTCCAGGTAGCGCTGGACGTAAGCGCGGGCGCGCTCGGAGATGTTGTCGGCGTTGAGTTCGAAGCCGGCGGGTGTGTCGAGGAAGACGGCGCGGACTGAATCATTGATACGGGAGGTGATCCACTGGTGCACCCGCGTCATCGACTCCGTGAGCTCGCCGGAGCCCATGAGGGTGACCGTCCCACCGACGGTGGGCGTGCTGCGCTCCATCGCTCCTCCCTCTTTCAAGCCTCGTTACGTTCATTATACGCGAAGCGGCGTCCGTTCAGGACGATGAGAGCGCCAGGCATACGCGGTCCGGCTAGTCGGTGGTGGGTTTTGCTCAAATGCTTTCGAGGCTAAGATCTTGTCATAACTTCGAAATGCTGCGAGAGCGGCCGGGAGGAAAAGATGCCGTGGGAAGACCTAGAACCAATCTTTCGGCCGGAAGGCGTCCATATGGGTGTCATGCGGGCCGATCCGAAGAAGTGCACGCGGCCACGGGGCTCGTCCTGCCAGCTTTGCTGGGAGAACTGTCCTGTGCGCGCCTGGGAGCTAGCGGAGGGCGAGGAGCCGCACTTGGCGGAGGACTACGCCTGCATTAGTTGCTACAACTGCGTTGTCGCTTGCCCGAGGAGCGCTATCTCTGTGGTCGAACCGTATCGCGTTGAAGAAGGCTACTTCGTCACGCTGCCCCACGGCCTGGAATCGCGGCGGCCCGCGAAGCCGGTGGACGCTGAGGGAAAGCCCGACGAGTGGACGGCGCTGGAGAAAGCGGTCCTTAACCGTCGCAGCGTGCGCAACTTCAAGGAGAAGCCGGTGCCGGAGCACCTCGTGAGGCGCGTGCTCGAGGCGGGCCGGTTCGCTCCCAGCGCCGCCAACTGCCAGCCATGGAAGTTCGTCGTTGTCAGCGATAGGGCGCTGCTGAATGAGATGAGCGAGGCGATATGGAGCGCTCTGAGCTTGGTCGCCGAAATGTATGGGGACGATGAGGTGGTCAAGCAGCTTGCCGCGGCAGCCGAATCGGCGGGACAGTTGCCGGGCAGCTTCGACCCGCGTATCGCGTTCGGAGGAATGAGATCACCGGGCAGGCTTCATGGGCCCGTGTTGCACGGCGCGCCCGTTGCCATCCTGATGCTGGAGGACCAGCGGGCGGTGTCGGCCGGCGGGATCAACATAGGGATATGCGGACAGAACATGACCCTGGTCGCCAACTCTCTGGGGCTGGGCGCCTGCTGGGTGGGCTTCGTGACGGTGCTTTCGCGGTTGCCGGGGTGGATGGAGCGATTGGGGATCGAGGCACCGTGGAAGCTGGTCACATCGCTGACGCTGGGCTATCCGAAGTTCAAGCAGGAAGGGATGGTGCCGCGGGAGTACCGGCCCGTCACCTGGTTCCGCGGGGGCGCCGGGCCTGTCGACGAGTAGGCAGCGCCACTTCCACCTTTTTCCCACAGATCGACCTGAAGATGTAAGATCGTGATGTGGGTGATGTAGACTCCTCCACGTCCAGGACGGATGGCCGAAACGCCCCATTTGCGCGCATCGTGGGGCACCGGACAATCCTCTTTTGGGGCGCTGTCGTTCTGAGCCTGTGTCTTCTGTTTATCTTCGATGCCCTTACTCCGCGCGGGTTCGAGATCGAAGACCTCTATGTGCCGTTGATCTTCGCGATAGCCCTCTTTGGCAAGCCGCGCCAGGTTCTGGTGGTCGCAGCGGTCGCGTCCTTGCTCGTCGTCGTGGGCTTCTTCCTCTCGCCGGCCGGAATTGCGACGGGCTGGGCAATCGGAAACCTGGGGCTGGGAATATTCATCATTTGGGTCACCGCCTCGTTGGTGCTGGTGACAAGGAATCTCTTCGCCGCGAACGCGAACCTTCAGATAGAGATAGCGCAACGCAGGCAGGCGGAGGACGAGCTGAAGAAGGCGCCGGCGGTGAAGGACGACTTCTTGGGGATGGTGTCGCATGAGATGCGAACGCCGCTGACTAACATCATTGCCAGCACGGCGCTGCTCGACGACGACGAAATAGCGCTCCCCGAGGAGGAGAAGGCGGAAATCCTAACCGAGATGCGGCTGAGCTCGGAGCGGCTGGCGAAGACCATCGACAACATGCTGGCGCTGGCGCGCATGCAGGCGGGTAGAAGAATAGAGGTGGGCGCCATCTCTCTGCGCGTGCTCATCGACGAGCAGACAGCGCAGCACCTGAAACGATACCAGACGCGGAAGATCAGCGTGAGCGAGAATGGGGCCCTGCCTCGAGCGAGCGGGTCCGCCGATTACGTCCGGCACGTCATATCGAATCTGCTGGAGAACGCCGAGAAATATTCGCCGCGGCAAGAGCCAATCGAAGTGGAGTTGCAACTCGAAGGCGGCGAGGTGGTCGTACGGGTGCTGGACTGCGGCGTCGGCGTGACGGAGGAGGAGGCGGAGCATATCTTCGAGGCTTTCTACCGGTCGCCGCGGGTGGCCAGCGGGTCGTCGGGGATGGGCATTGGGCTATCGGTCTGCAAACGGCTTGTCGAGGAACAGGGCGGGCGGATCTGGGCGATTCCCAGGCCCGGCGGCGGCAGCGAGTTCGGCTTCAGCCTTCCTGTGGCGCCGGATGGCGTGGCATCGCGCGGGCCGGGCCCGCAGGCTTGACCCCTGTTGATGGCGGCACAGGCAGCCGTTAAGACATGTGGAATAACCACGAGGTGGATTGCAATGCAGTTGCGGGACGGCTTAACGGCAACCGCGAAAACGACGCGCGAATTGCACGGTGGCGTCGGCGAGCCCGCTGTGCTGGTGGTCGTCGGTGTCGATGACGACCTTCGCCCCTTTTCCCTCACGCTCCGGGACGACGAGATCATCGGGCTGTGTGCGGAGGCGGAGGTGGCGCTGGGGCATCAGGATACTTCGTGCGCCCCCCGGAAGCTGCGGGGGTAGGCCCGGCCTATCTTTCGCCAGCGCTTTCTTGAACGTGTTCCGCGCATCTCTGCGGCTAGCAGCAGATGTACGCGGGCATCGCAACGAGCGACGCACCGTTCTTCCCCAATTGCCTCATGGGCTTTGGCCACGCCCATTGGTGCCGTCGCGGTGGTACCAATCGCGCCAAATCAACCTGTGTACGCGCAATTGCCGGGGCAGCGAACGGATGACCGGTACGAAGGGGACCAGAAGGAGTAGCAAAAAGGCAGCGAAGGCGATTGCGACGGCCTGGAGGTCGGCGTTGGGCGACGAGGACATCGGCGGGATCTGATAGAGGAAGGCATAGGGCCAGAGCCACCATGCTCCCGGGAACCGCCCCGTTTCGTTGCTTACTCCCCATTGATCGCCTTTCATGTTCAGTGCTTCGGCGACGGCGGCGTCCACGTCGTCCTGGAAGAACAGCAAAGACTTCGTATCGTTGAGGGAGTAGGGCAACTGGTTGCCGCTCTCTATGGCTCCCTCGAGAAGGCCGGCCCGCCCCAGGGCAAGCATCCCCGTCATCATTTCGTCGACGGGTCCGTAGTCACCGGGGGGGATATTCACCTTCCCGTTTTCCACCGTCGCCTGGTCCAGCCCATCGAGATAAGCACTGGCCCACGTTTGCTGTTGGTCAGGGCTGGCCGCCTCATACTCTTGCAGTGCGGTGGCCACGTCGCTGTTGAGGATGGCGACCCGTTGCAAAGGGTTCAGCACGAGATCTTGTGCGGGATCGACGGGAGTCGTGACGCCGAACCAGTTCGCAGGTGCTACTCCGAAAAGGCTTTGGGCGTTCTCTGTGTCGGATGTGTACGGCGGCCCGTAGTCCTGAACACCGTGGTTTCCGGCAAGGATGTCGGCGCTGGTCTGCAAGAAGGCGATCGGCTGGACATTTGCCACGTCCTCGCCGCGCACGGTCGGATAGTCGGGCGAGCGGAAGATGGCAGCGAGAATCACAACTATGACCGTCGCCAGGGCCAGCTCGATGAGCCCTTCCCTCAGCAGGTCATAGGGCTTCATCGGCACGTTCTTGAAGTATTCTTCAGTTCGCTTGCTCATCTTATTGCTTGCCGTTTATCGGCTTCACGGGGCCTTCACTACGTATGAAGAACACATGGATTCCCACCAGCAGGCCAAGCAAGAGCGGTAGAGCGACGATGTGCAGGGTCAGAACCTGGCCCGTGTTCATGGTGTTGAAAAAGGCGCCGATGCCTACCGCGTTCATCGCATCCTTCGCTTGGACCGCGATCCACTGTGAGTCCCAGTTTGTCTGCGCCAGAAATCCCGTCAGGGCAGTGAAGATTGCCGCTCCCAGGGCCAGCACTCCGACCATCCATGTTTTCCAGCGACCGTCTCGCCAGGCTGCCATCGCGAACTTCGTGGCAATGTGCGCGACAAGGGCAAAGAAGAACAGTTGCGCACCCCAGAAGTGCATCGAGTTGACAAAGCGACCCAGACCCGATCCCGGCGCCTGGCCGCCGTGGTACCAGTCGGGTCCGAACAGGGCCATTATCACTCCCGTGAAGACCAGCACTGCGAGGGCGGAAAGCGCCGTCACGCCGAAGAGATACGCGACGGAGCTCACGTAAACGGGCAACCTGGTCGGGAGGGCGTCCTCAAGAGTGAGGTTGTCCTCGAGAAATCGCTGGGCGGACCGCGTCAAGTTCATGCCGGACCTCGCATTCCGCACTACTCCTGGGGCTCAAAGATTCGCGGTATGCGCAACCAGGCGGCAGCGCCGAAGGCAACGATCAGTGCTCCCCAGGCAGCAATGTCCGGAATCGCAAGGTTGAAGATGGAGAAGGCGATATGGGGTACGGCAGCCAGCAACTCGGTGGGCAGTGCTTCCACGGCAGGGCCTCCTTCTCGTACTGTGGAAGGCAGCCAGTGACGTCAGCATGATATCTCGCCTCCACGTCAAGTGCCAGTGCCGGAACAGAAATATCACGGGGACGGGAGAAAGTCACCTGCGGACGCCTTTCTCGATTCGCCGGGTGGAGCTAGCGGAAGTTGTGTGCGGGCGGGCGGACGAGGTAACGGTCTCTAAGCGCGTCGCCCGAACCGGCCGATCAAGGTGTCTAGACCTCCGTGGAAGACTGCGTCATGGCTTGGAAGGCTGCCACGTTGGGCGCCTGATTGGGCTCGCGTCACCCAGCTCGAGACGTCCCACTGCTCTGTAGGGTAGTCACCAACTACGTTGAATTTCCCGTCGGCCTTCGATATCAATGCTGAGGCTATGGACCCACCGGCGGCGCTCAACATGGAGCAAAGCTCCTCAAAATCAGAGATGGAGCAAATCTGGTAGGGGAATTCCTGCGGCACGTCTGCGGATTGCTCATCCCAAACTTCTTTCAGCATCTTTCTGGTAGGCAAAGAGTTTGCAAGGAAGAACTGATCGAAAGTAATGAGCAAAGGGAGGATTCTACGATCTGGAGATACCCCTTTCAGAAGTCCTTGCCGAATAGCTTGCGCGGTCTCGGCCATTTTTGCGATCCCGTCGGCAACGCCACCCTCCCTTGCTAGATCGCTCTTGACATCGTTCTTATTCCCCGTCGTCTTGGCTCGCTGCCTCAGCGATATGCGCTTGCACTCGATGATCACTACCCCCTCTGGTTCATCGAGTATCCACTCACAAGTGGTTCTTCCCCCTCCATACGTCTGTTCCGGCAGGAGGCGCCCGTGCCGAGGCAGATCTTCGATCAAGCGGCGGACATAGGATTCGAAGGCGTGGCCAAGAATGTCTCCTGCTCTCCCTTGGTCCGCGGATCGCACGAGGTCGTAGAATAACCCCACCGTGACCCGTCGGAACAGGTAGTGAATGACGGGTATCACGTAGTAACCGTCTGGGGTTCTCACGATGGGGTGTTTAACAAGGGGATTGAAGTTGTATGGTTCATAGCCTTCCTCGGCGCCCACCTTCGGCTCGCGTCTAGCTTTGCGAAGGCCCTCATAGTCTATGGAAAGCCAGTCGAACAGATTCTGGACGTCCTTCCCAGTGATACCGGGGAAGTCTGGGGAATTTGTCATGACGTTCGGATCGATCCGCCATCCTCCCTTGGTCTTGCCAAGGACTGCGTACAGACCCAGTGGCAGAAATAGAATCTTCTCGGTGTCCAGTCCGGTGGTATCGAACAGTATCTCGTCTATCGTCTTGCCGACACGCGCCTCACCTTCCCTGCAGCATTCTCGAAACAGCAAATAGGCGCGAGCGTAGAGACTACGTGCGCCCTCGAAGTCGCCGAACTGCTGATTTGCCAGCCGAAGCATGGCAGCCGCGGCATCGTCAAACCCGTCCGTGTCGGATGGTTTGTCGGCCGGGGCAAGCATGTTGCTCGCCATGTTCGACCAGGTCGTGAGGAGTCTAAGTTTGCCCAAGGTATCCCGTGTCGCCCATTGCCGAGCATACTTCGCATCGTAATCCTCTAGAAGAAGGCCCACGAGCAAAGCTAACTGGTACTGACGTAAGGCCGTGGAAGGGTTTCATCCCTGGGATTGTACGAATTCCGAGAGTGACTGTGTCTCGGTGGTTCGGACGAGTGAAACGCGACATATGAGGCCAAGGCATTCCTCGATAGGCACGCGCGACAACGCTGATCGTAGGGCGAAGGATGGGTCTTCGGACACGACGTAGATGCCGCTTTCGAGTGGGTATTGCTGTGATTGCCGTGGCGATCGGATGCGATTTTCTGGGAGCCAGAGTCGCGGGCCTATCGCGGAGGGAAGCCAGAGGGACCGCGGGTCGTTTGCCTCGCGCCGGGAGAGATGTCGTTCCATGCGGATGATTATAGCAGCTAGAGATGTATGACATATGTGACATTGATGGTAGAGCTAGCGGAAGTTGTGGGCCGGCGGCGCGACGAGCGACGCTTCGACTCGCAGGGGGGTGAACTTCTCGGCGACTACGTTCAGCGTCCCTTCCCGCTTCTGTAGCCTCCCGCGCACGAGCAGGAACGGCTCGCTGCGGATTACGCTCCGCGCCGAGGCGTAGAGTTTCGGTTTCACCACCACGTTGGCCAGCCCGAACTCATCCTCTAGCAGCAGGAAGACGAAGCCCTTCGCCGTCATCGGGTGCTGGCGGCAGACGACGAGTCCCGCGATCTCCATCATCGCGCCGTCGGGCAGCCTGTCGAGGTGCCTGCTGGAGACGACGCCCTCGTGCAGACCGCGTCGCACGAAAGCCAGCGGATGGTGGACGGGCGAAAGGCCCAGGTTCTCGTACTCGGCAGCCATGCGTTCCCAGGCCGTCATGTCGGCCAGCGACACCATGTCCTGCTCGATAGACAGCGGCAGCGGCATCTGTCTGCCCGCCGGGCCGTCGTGCGGGCGGATGACCAGCCCGGCCTGCCACATCGGTGTACGACGATTGGCGACGAGCGATTCGAAGACACCCACCGACGCCAGGTTCTCGACGGCGGTCTGCGGCAGTCGGCTGCGGTTCATAAGCTCCCATACCGAGCCGTAGGGCCCGTTGCGCTGCCGCTCTTCTTCGACCGCCTGGGCCGCGCTCCGGCCGATGCCGCGCACGTAGGCGATTCCCACTCTAACGGCGTCGCCCTCCGGCCCGTCTTCGACTGTGCAGCGGGCGCCGCTGAGATTGATGTCGGGGTTGAGCACGCCGACGCCGTGTCGTTTGGCGTCGTTGGTGAAGACGTGCGGCGCGTAGAAGCCCATGGGCTGGGCGTTGAAGAGGGCGCAGTAGAACTCCGCCGGATAGTACTTCTTCAGCCAGGCCGACTGGTAGGCGAGGACGGCAAAGGCGGCGGAGTGGCTCTTGGGGAAGCCGAACTCGGCGAAACCCAACAGCTTGTCGAAGACCGCCTGCGCCGTCTTCTCGTCGACGCCGCGGGCCAGGGCGCCTTCGCGGAACTGCTGCCAGAAGCCCTGCATCGCCTCCCGCGAGCGCTTGCGGCTGATGGCGCGTCGGAGGGCTTTGGCCTGGCCGGCAGTGAAACCTGCCAGTGCCATTGCCACCTGCAGAACCTGGTCCTGATAGAGGATGACGCCCAGGGTGTCCTTGAGGGCGTCCTCCAGCGACGGGTGGTCGTAGGTGACGGGCTCTTTGCCCTGCTTGCGACGCACGAACGGGTTAACTGCCTTGCCGACTATGGGCCCCGGCCGGACGATGGCGACCTCCTGCGTCAGCTCTTCCAGGGAGCGCGGTTGCGTGCGCGGCAAGAGTTGTATCTGGGCGCGGCTTTCGATCTGGAAGACGCCTATGGTGTCGCCGGCGCAGATCATATCGTAGACGGCGGGATCTGTGAAGTCGATGCGGCTGAGGTCGACGCAGCGGCCGCGGCGGGCGGCGATGATGTCGATGCAGTCCTCGACGAGCGAGAGCATGCCCAGCGCCAGGAAGTCGATCTTTATCATGCCGGCGTCGTCGACGGAGTCCTTATCCCACTGGCAGACGTAGCGGCCGGGCATGCCGCCCCTTTCGATGGGCACAAGCTCGGCGACGGGCTTGGAGGAGATGATCATGCCGCCGACGTGCTGCGAGAGGTGGCGCGGCATACCATCGATCTCCGCCGCAAGCGTCACGAGGTCGCGCCATAGGAGAGCGCCGGACTTGCGGCTGAACTCCGGCAGCGCGGCCATCTCTTCCGGCAGATGGTAGGCGTGCCGCGCATCGACGCGCTTCGCCAGCTTGTCGAGCTCCGCTTCCGGCAGGCCGAGCGCTTTGCCGACGTCGCGGACGGCGGAGCGCATCTTGTAGCTGATGATCTCGCCGACGAGGGGCGCGTGGTCCGGGCCGAACTCGTTGTGGACGCGCAGGATGAGCGCCTCACGGATGTCGCGGGCGAAGTCGAGGTCGATGTCCGGCACGGAGGTGCCCTCTTCGTTAAGGAAGCGGCCGAAGAAGAGGTTGTAGCGCAGCGGGTCGACGTGGGAGAGGCCGATGAGGTAGCAGATGAGCGAGCTGACCGACGAGCCGCGTCCGCGCCCCGGCGGCAGGCCGGCGAAGCTTCGGGGCGAGGCGCCGCGCACCTTCGCCGCCTCCTCGCGGGCCATCTCCAGGAGCTGTCGGTAGACGAGGAAGAAGCCGGAGAGGCCGCGCTTGCGCACCATGCCCAGCTCTTCGCACAGGCGAGCGTCGACCGGCGGCGTGATGCGGCCGTAGCGCTCGCGGGCGGCCTCGTAGCAGATGTGCTCCAGGTGGGAGTCGACCGTCTCGCCTTCGGGCACAGGATAATCGGGGAAGGTGTAGCCGAGGTCGCGCGTGAGGTCGAAGGCGCAGCGCTCGGCGATGCGAAGGCTGCTGACGAGGGCGTTGGGGTATTCGGCGAAGAGCGCCGCCATCTCTTCGGGCGACTTGAGGTAGTACTCGGAGTTCTCGCGGCGCAACTGATGCGAGGCGTCGAGCGTTGTGCGGTGGCGGATGGCGACGAGCACGTCCTGAAGGCGATGGCGCTCGCGCAGGTGGTAGTGGACGTTGTTGGTGGCGACGCAGCCGAGGTCGAGTCGCTCCGCCAGCGCCGCCAGCGTCTGGTTGCGGGCCTGGTCGCCGTAGACGAGGTTGTTCTGCAGCTCGATCCAGAAGTTCTCCCGGCCGAAGGCATCGACGTAGCGCTGCGCCGCCGCTTCGGCCTCGCGCAGGCGTCCGGCGGCGACAAGCGACGGCACTTCGCCCCGCTTGCAGCCGGAGAGGGCGATGAGACCTTCGCTGTGGTGGGCGAGCGTCTCGAAGTCCAGCACGGGCTCGCCGCGCTTGCCGGAGGTGTGCGCGTGCGTGAGGAGGAGGCAGAGGTTGGCGTAGCCTCGCTGCGACTCGCAGAGGAGGGTCAAATGATAGGTCGGCCACGTCGCACGTCCTTCTAGGGAAGGACGGCTCGCGGCCTCTTTTCTTTCTAGTCTGAGGGGACACCCCTCAGACTCCCCGACAGGGGGCAGCGCCCCCTGTACCCCCGTCGCTCTGAGCGTCACTTCTGCGCCGGTGATGGGGCGCAGGCCGAACGCCTTCGCTGTCTGGGCGAACGCCATGGCGCCGTAGAGGCCGTCGTGATCCGTGAGGGCGAGGGTGTCGTAGCCGAGCTCGCGGGCGCGGAGGGCCAGCTCCTCCGGCGTCGATGCGCCCTCGCGGAGGGAGTAGCAGGAATGGCAGTGGAGTTCGACGTAGGGCTGCACCGAGGTTGGGTCTTTCCGATCTACCTAAGCTTAACGAGACCAGGCATACCACCTAGCGATGTCGTGGGGATCCGGTGGTAAGAAGCCCTTCGTGACTGTGACCCAGTTGTACTCATCGATCAGCTTTGGCAGGGTAGACTTGGGCCGATCGACTTCGAGAGGGACCTTTTCAGGGGAGATTCCAATCTCGGCAGCTTCACTGCAAAGTTGCTTAGTCTCTTCCTGTACCTGAGTAACGTACCTACAGTAGGAATCACTGCTGTCATCGAATCTAAGACGCGCGCGAATAGGATCATCCCATGGCGGGCACACGTTTGGCCGGGCTGCGAAAAGGATCTTTGCAGCACCAGTGGGGCCAATCTTCACATCGTTAAGTCCGCCATCCCCGGCGCGCTTTGAGGCTGCAGCCTTCGAGAGAGCTTCATATGCACTCCCAATTTCCCTGATTTCCTCATCTGTCAGGCAATCCAGGGTTGCGGATATGTTCGGAAGTTTCGAGTCCCATTCTTCGGCCCATTTGCGGATGGATTTGGCGGACAGGTCATGATAGTCGACCGCAAACTGCCGACAACCCCACTTTCTTAGCCATTCCAGGAGCGCGTTCATGTGAGTGAAGTTCGTGAAGTCCAGTCTGCCCCCCGTCTTATCAAGGAAGGTGTGGTAATCAGCGTCGGAGCCCGTCAGGTCTCGATAGATTCTGCAAGCGTAGGCGAGTTGAAAAAGCCTCATCGTTCATCCTCCTATTTCGGCGCGGCTTCAGTAGTTTTGTGCCCACCATCGACCAGACGGTATGTCGGCATAACAGGTGAAGATCTGTCCATCGGCTAATGATAGCCGATAGTACAGGCGCGAGACTTCTTCCCGCCACCACTCGTCGTCGATGCGCCAGACGTCCAGCACCTGCGATACCGCCAGGCGCTGCCGGCCAAGGACGACGGCGATAGGCTCCCCTCGATCGTCCGTCGCCACCGCCAGCGGCCGCGGCTCTTTGAGCGGAGTTGGCCCCGTCACGGTTCGTAGTCGATAAGGGCGTGACGCCTCTCTGGCAGTCGCGACCACGGCTCCACCTCCACCACTCTCGATATGAGAGGCCGCCCCCAGCGCGCCCGTAGCTGGCGGGCCGTCTCGCCGAGCTGGCGCTTGAGGCCCGCTTTCTCCGCGAACAGCGTCGCCTGGCGGCCGCGCTCTTCCGTTATTCCCGACAGTTCGATCGTCAGCTCTTCTACCGGCCCCGTAGGGGCGGCGTTCGAGAGGACGCTCTTGACGATGAATAGCATTCGCTCCCAATCGACGACGGCTTCGTGGAAGGTGAGCGCCTTCTCCCAGCTCCGTCCGCCCCAGAGGGCGGCGCGCAGGCGCAGGCGATGGGCGGCGCGACCGCGCAATCGCCAGTGGAGGCGCACGAGCAGGCGTCGACAGGCGACGACAAGCGCCTCGATGCTGACGGCGGCGGACGGGAAGCGCAGCGTCTCGCCCAGGAGCTCTTCACAACGTCGCGGGCGCAGGGGCTCGCGGTCGATGCCGCGGGCGAGCTCGTAGAGGCGCTTTCCTTCGCTGCCGAACTGGGCTTGCAGCGGCCCGGGCGCCAGCATCGCCAGGTCGCCGAGGGTGCGCAGGCCGTACAGGTCGAGGCGGCGCAGCGTATCAGCCGAAGCGACGGGGGCGTTTAATTGACCAATTGATATCAATTGTTTTTTCGCGCTTTCCTGAACCTGAGAAGCGACGAAGTGAGTCTGAGAAAAGGTGTCGAAATGGGCCAAAAGGGCGACATCTAGAGGGCGCAGGAACTCAACCTCTTTGCCCTCGGGGACGGTGCAGACCTGGCCGGGCTGGCTGGTGACGGCGGCGGTCCAGGCGGCGAATTTGCCCTCCGCTATGCCGATAGCGGCGATGAGGCCGGTTGTCTCCCGCAGCGAGCGGACTATGCGCTCCCCCAGGTCCAGCTCGTCTTCGTAGTGGAGGGAGAGGCCGCCGGCGTTGAGGTAGGCGCGGCCGAGAGCGCCGGGCTCGACTTCCGGGCTGAAGGTTTCGAGGGTGGCGAGCAGAGAGTCGAATACGTCGCTGTAGCGGGAGGGGTGCGGCGGCAGAAAGACGGCTTCGCGACAGAGGGCGAGCGCCGGCCGGAGCGGCATGCCGACGCGCACGCCCTGGGCTTCGGCTTCGGGTGAGCAGTCGAGGACGGCTTTTCGCTGGTCGGGGGTCTCGCCGATTACGAGCGGGCGACCGCGGAGGGCGGGATCGCGCTGTCGCTCGACGGCGGTGGGAAAGTGCGGGATGAGGATGCAGGCGATTCGCATGGCCTTACCTGAATTGCGGGAACTGCGGGAGGACTAAAGGTCTAACGGGAGGACTAAAGTCCTCCCCTACAGTTTCTGGCGGGCAAGTCTCCCCTACAAAATGGAACCCCCAGGCCCTTTCTCCTGAGGCGGACCTTTGGCCGTCAGGGGCTCTGCCCCCTGTACCCCCGTTTTACGGATGCATAATAGAACATATGTACTGGGTTTGTCAAGAGGGGCTGGGCAGAGACGTTCGACCCCATAGGAGGATGTCGCTATTCTTCACGCATCTTTCATGGCCGGCTGAGCGCGTGGCACGGGCAGCGCACGTCTCTTTCCTACGATTAGGTAATTCGATTGCCTCATCGAAAGGAGACGAAAGATGTACGGAACCGTAGCGCGGATGCGTCTGAAGCCAGGGAAGGAAGCAGAGCTATCGGGGCTACTGCGTGAGTTCGACGAGTTGAAGGTGCCGGGCGCTATCTCCGATTATCTGTACCGGATGGACGGCGACCCTAACGAGTACTACCTGGTCGCGGTCTTCGCCGACAAGGCGAAATACATGGCGAACGCGGACAACCCCGAGCAAGACGCCCGCTTCCAGAAACTGCGGGCGCTGATGGAGGCGGACCCGGAGTGGCACGATGGCGAGATCGTCCACCACGTCTCGTGGATGTAGCCGCCGTTTAGCCTTCCGGTGTGTCGGCCACGTCGCGCGTCCTTCGGACGGCTCGCGGCCTGTCGCTTGAATCCTTGGGGGACACCCCCAAGACCCTTCCTCCTGAGGCGGACCTTTGGCCGGCAGGGGGCAGAGCCTCCTGCACCCCCACTTAAGCCCAGGAGGCTTGCGCGCCGATAGGTCAGCGCCGATGATCTATTGAGGCTGCTCCGTGGCGGGGCAGCAAAGGTAGAGACATGAGCGCTTGGCGTCGACTCGAATTCGGAATCCTTCTCCTGCTGCTGCTGCTGGCCACGGGTGTGGCGGGCTACACCACCATCGAGGGCTGGAGCTTTCTCGACGCCCTCTACATGACGGTGATAACGATCACGACCGTCGGCTTCCAAGAGGTGCATCCGCTGAGCGGCGGCGGGCGCATTTTCACGATGTTCCTGATCATTCTGGGCGTCGGCACGGCGCTGTATATACTGGTCGGCGTCGTTACGCTGGTAATCGAAGGCGAGCTGGGCGAGGCCTGGGGAGTGCGAAGGATGAAAGCGAAGATTCAAGCGCTGCGCAATCATTACATCCTGTGTGGCTTTGGCCGCGTGGGCGAAGAGATAGGGCGTGAGTTCAAGGAGCGCGACATCCCGTTCGTCGTAATCGAGTCCAACCCCGAATCCATTGAACGCGCCAAGCAACGCGAGTTCCTGCTCATCCAGGGCGACGCTTCGCTAGACGCCGTGCTCGTCGAGGCGGGGATTGAGCACGCCCGCGGCCTGCTCGCCGCCTCCGACTCCGACGCTGGCAACACGTATATCACGCTCACCTCGAAGGCGCTGAACCCGCAGGTGCTGGTGGTGTCCCGCGCCGGCCATCCCGCGAACATTGAGCGGATGCGTCGCGCCGGCGCCGACAGGGTCATCTCTCCGTACCAGATCGGCGGCAGGCGAATGGCGCTCTCAGCGCTGCAACCGCTGGTGCTGGACTTCATCGATACGCTCACGGGCGGGCGGCCGGACCAGAGGATGGTCGCGGAGTTGGTCGCGACGCCGGAGTCGTGCCTGGCCGGCTGCACGCTAGATGAGGCGGTCAAGGAACGCGCAAACGCTGTCGTGCTGGCGGTCCAGAAGCCGGACGGAAAGATCGTCGTTGGGCCGGCGAGCAATACGATTGTGGAGCGGGACGATCGGCTGATCATCCTGGGGCGGGAAGTCGATATCGAAGCGCTTGCCGAACCGCCCGCGCCGGCGGCCCCCTGAAGCCGCTGCCGTTGCTCGTAGCCGCCGATAGCGAGAGGATGCGCATCGGAGGCAGTTTCGGTGGCGCCATGCTCCCTGTTCGTCATCAATCCCGTCGCTAGAGGCGCGCCGCCTCTTGACGTGCTGCGCCTTGCGTCCGCGCGGCTGGAGGCGGAAGGCTGGCAGAACGAGTTCGTCCTGACGCAGCGAAAGGGCGATGGAGTGGGTGTGGCGCGCGAGGCGTCGGAGTCGGGATGCGATGTCGTTGTTGCCTGCGGCGGCGATGGCACCGTCAACGAGGTGGCGAACGGTCTGGCGGGTAGCGATACGGCGCTGGCGGTCATCCGCGGCGGCACGGCGAACGTGTGGGCGAAGGAGGTCGGGATTCCGCGCGATCCGCTGGCGGCGGTGCGGCTGCTGAAGGAGGGACGGCGGCGACGCGTGGATCTGGGCGTCGTGGAGTCGGCTGTGGGGGAGTCGCGCTACTTTCTTCTGATGGCGGGCATCGGCGTGGACGGGCACGTCGTCGGGCACGTGCCGGAAGGGCTGAAGCGCCGATTCGGCGCCGTGGCGTACGTCGCATACGCGCTGGCGGACGGGGCGCGCTTTCGGCCGCAGCCCGTGTCGCTGACGATCGAGGGCGAGACCGCGGAAGTCGACCTCTTCTGGCTGGTGGCGGGAAATACGCGGTCGTACGGTGGACTGGTCAATATCACGCATCACGCCGTGGTGGATGACGGGCTTCTCGACATGTACGCGTTCACTGGCGGGAGCGTGGCGCGGAAGGTTGGCCTCTGGCTGCGGGTGCTGACGCACCAGCAAGACAACGCTCGGGGCATCGAGTACCGGCGAGTGCGGGAAGTGCGGTTTTCGACGCCGTCGCCGCTGGAGGGCCAGGTGGACGGCGAGGTCCTGGGCTTCGCGCCGCAGGTCATCCGGGTCGTGCCGTGGGCGTTGACCGTCGTTGTGCCGGACGCGAAGAACGATCTTTTCGCTGGCGACGGCGCTTAGCTAGGCGAGCACCTCTCCCGCCTTGACGGTGAAGACGCGGGCGTCCGGCAGGGCTTCTCGCGCGTATTCCTTCTCCGCTGACGTAATCCAGACCTGATCGAAGCCGGCGAGGGCGTCGAGCACGCCGCGGCGTCGCGTCTCGTCCATCTCGGAGAGCACGTCGTCGAGGAGGAGGACGGGACGGTCGCCGGTGGAGGCGAGGAGGAAGCGGGCCTCGGCGAGTCGCAGGGCGAGGGCGGCCGTGCGGCGCTGCGCTCGCGAGGCGAAGGCGGCGGCAGGACGGCCGTCGAGGAGAAACAACAGGTCGTCGCGGTGGGGGCCCCATAGGGACGCACCGGCGGCGACGTCCTGCGGTCGCGAGCGGGAAAGCGTTTCGAGGAAGGCGGCGGCGAGCTCGCCTTCGTCCTTGCCGAGGAGGTCGGCGGCGGTCCAGTCGCGTCGCAGGCGGGGCTCGTAGACGAGGCGCAGATCTTCACGCTCGCCGCTAAGGGCGACGTGTGCTTCGGCGGCAAGGGTCGCCAGGCTGCGGGTCGATTCTGCGCGGGCGCGCGCGATGTGGGCGCCGCTTTCGGCCATGCGCGCCTCCCAGAACGAGAGCTCGTCGGGGCGGGCGAGGCCGTCGCGGAGGCGTCGCAGGAGGGCGTTTCGCTGGAGCATGACGCGGGCGTATTCCTGGAGCGCGCTCAGGTAGCGGCTATCGACCTGAGAGAGGGCGATGTCGAGGAAGCGGCGTCGAAGGGAGGGCGGCCCGCCGATGAGGTCGAGGTCCTGCGGGGTGAAGAAGACCGAGCTTATCTGGCCGACGACCTGGGCGGCTCGTTTGGGGGCGCCGTTGACACGGAGTCGCTTGCCGGCGCGGGAGGCGATGGGCTCTGTGCTGTCGAAGCCGCGGACCGCCATTTCGACGCGGACGGGGCCGGCGAGGCGCTCGGCTTCGGCGACGATGCGGGCGATGGCCGGGCTCGCGGCGTCCCAGTTGATGAGGTCGCTGTCGCTGGTCGTTCGGGGGGAGCGGACCGTCGACAGGAGGTGGACGGCTTCGAGGAGGTTCGTCTTGCCCTGGGCGTTCTCGCCGAGGAAGAGCAGGAGGCCGGCCGGCGGGTCGAGCTCCAGACGGCGGTAGTTGCGGAAGTTGTCGAGGGTCAGGCGGCGAACGTGCACGGCGACTGATGCGGCCTTTCAGATTGTGGCCTCAGTCTACTAGAGGGAGCGGCGGCCCGCCAGCACCGGCCCGCCAGCGGAGGGCGTCGCGTCAGTGGCCTTCCTGGCGACGGCGGCGCTTGAGGAACTCTTCGAGGTCTTTGATGAGCACTTCGCTGGACGGCAGCGGAGGCAGGTCGGCATCGTCCGACGACTCGTCGGCGGCGTCGGCGCGACGCTCCAGCTCCTGCAGGTACATCGCCGCCTCGGGGTTGGTGCCAATGATTGCGGTCACTTGCTGCTCGAAGCGCTCCACCGCGCGGTCGATATCGTCGAAGTCGAGTCCGAGGGTGAAGAGGGAATCGACCGTGGCGACGAGCGCGCGCGCGACCTTGGGGTTCTGGCTGATGCCGAGATAGTGCGGCACGCTGGCCCAGAGGCTTATAGCAGGGAGGTCGGCCTGGAGGCAGGCGTCGTGGATGACGCCGGGGATGCCCGTAGGCCCCTGGTAGCGCGTCGGGCCGACGTGGAGGGCGCGAAGCCGCTCCAGAAGCTGCGGGTCGGTGGCGAAGCCGATGAGCGGCACTTCGCGGGTGTGCGGGACGTCGCCGAGCATGGCGCCGAGGGTGACGATCATGCCGACATCGCACTGTTGCGCCACGTCCATGATTTCGGCGGTGAAGGCGCGCCACTTGAGCTGCGGCTCTACGCCTACGAGGACGACGACGTCGCGTTCGAGGGCGGGATCGGCGTGGTAGAAGAAGGAGTTGCTGGGCCAGGTGAGGCTGCGCTGGTGGTCGGGACCGACGGAGACGATGGGCCGGGTGCTCGTGAAGTCGTAGAACTCTTCGGGGTCGATGTCGGCGAAGCGCTCGGCGGACCACTTTTCGACGAGTAGGCGCGCGGCGGTGGTTGCGGACTCGGCGGCGTCGTTCCAGCCGGCGAAGGCGGCGACGAGCAGCGGGTTGCGCAGCGACGGTATTTGTTCGATGTGGGTGTAGGGCATGACCTGCCTGGCGGCGCCGAGAGACTGTCGGTGCGTCGGCGCCACGTTCGAGTATAGCATCATCATGCGTAGGACGACCAAGGTATCGCTGTGGATGTCTGCCGCAGCCGCGGACGGCAACATCAGCGCCTATCTTCCTCCGGCGCTGCTGCCGCGAAGGGCAACATTCATGTCTGTCTTCCCACCCCTCCTGAGGCGGGCCTTTGGCCGCCCACCCGAGGAGAGTCCCTGGGGGCCAACGGGATACCCCTTGGAACCTCCTCCAGAGGCGGACCTTCGGCCGGCAGAGGAGGCCCTCTGCACTCCCTTTCCGAGGCACCGCCCAGGCGGTAGAGTGGCGGCGTATCGCCATTCGGGGGTACGTGGCATAATGAGCGAAACTTTGCCCCCAGGCGGTTATGACGGACCACAACGACTTCCCGGCGCAGGCCCTGTTCGAGCCCCGGTCTGTCGCCGTGGTGGGCGTGCCGCGCGGCCCGAAGGTGGGCCAGATCTTTCTCCAGGGACTGCAGCACCCCGGCTACAAAGGGCCGATCTATCCCGTCAATCCGCACGCCGACGAGGTGCTGGGGCTGCGCTGCTATCCGTCGGTGACGGCGCTGCCGGAGACGCCGGACCTGGCGATCCTCGTGGTGCCCGTCGAGTCCGCCGTTGAGGTCGTGCGGGAGTGCGCGGCGAAGGGCGTGAAGGTAGCGGCGCTGTTCACTTCCGGCTTCTCGGAGGCGGGAACGGAAGAAGGACGGCAGCGAGAGGCGGAGCTGCTGGCGGCGGCGCGAAGCGGACCGCAGCCGCTGCGACTTCTGGGGCCGAACTGCATGTCGGTCTTTGTGCCGAAGACGGGGCTTTCGATGTTCCCGGGCCTGCCCGCGGAACTCGGCAACATCGCTTTCGTCTCGCAGAGCGGCTCGCTGTGCACCTTCGTTATCGGTATCGGCCATAACCGCGGGCTGGCCTACAGCAAGGTCGTCAGCATCGGCAATCAGGCCGACCTGTGCGCCGCCGACTTTTTCGAGTTCTTCGCCGACGACCCGGAGACGACAGTAATCGGCTCGTACCTGGAGGGTGCGAAGGAGGGCCCACGGCTGTTCCGGGCGCTACAACAAGCGGCGTCGCGGAAGCCGGTGGTGGTCTGGAAGGCGGGTCGAACGAGCGCCGGCGCGAAGGCGGCGCACTCCCACACCGGCGCGCTTTCCGGCGAGTCGCGGGTGTGGTCGGCGATGCTGCGGCAGGCGGGCGCGCTGGCGACGCATGACCTGGACGAAACGCTGGACCTGCTGGTGGCGGCTCACCTGATACCGCGCGATGGCGGCCGGCGGGTCGCGATACTGGCGGGTCCGGGCGGGCCGGCGGTCTCCGCTTCCGACGCGGTCGAAGAGAACGGGCTGGAGCTGGCGCAACTGAGCGCGGGCACACAAGAGGTGCTGCGGGGCATCATTCCGGTGGCCGGCACGAGCGTGCGCAACCCCATCGACATGGGGCTCGTGGTTCTGGGCGCGGTGGAGATGTACTATCGGGCGACGGAGGCGGCGGCGCTGGACCCCGGCGTGGACGCCATCCTGACGATCGGCGGCTCGACGGGCGTGGGGTCGCTGGATTCATTTGCGGAAGCGATCGAAGGGATATCGCAACGGACGGGCAAGCCGATCATGCAGTCGTCGGTGGGCGGCGAGATGCCGTACGAGCAGGCGTTTGCGGCGCGCGGGGTGCCGACGTTCCCCAGCCCGGAGCGGGCGCTGCGGGCGTACGCGCGCGTCACCGGCCACGCCCACTAATGTCCCACGCGATCTAGCGTGATCAAGAGGGCTTGGTCGCGACGCCGCAGATGTCCCACAACGGCAGCCGGTGAAACTGCCCTTCGAATTGCAGCGATGCCGCCGCCAACGCCGAGCGCCACTCGTCGGCGCTGAACATGGCGTCGCGCTGGTGCGGCAGGAGGCGGTAAACGAGCATCAGGTAGCGGCGCGACGGCTCGGCGAAGCAGAATCGCCCGCCCGGCTTGAGGACGCGGGCGACCTCCGGAAGGGCCGCCTGCCAGTCGGGGACGTGGTGGAGGACGCCGACGACGAATACGGCGTCGAACTGGCCGTCGGCGAAGGGCATGTGCGTGGCGTCGGCGACGAGCGGAGCGACGGGCAGGTCTTTGGCTCGACGGCGCGCGCGCTTCACCATTGCGGCGTCGAGGTCGAAGGCGGCAACGAGGCGCGGCTGCGCCTGGCGGGCGAGACGGACGCTGACGATGCCGGGCCCGCAGCCGAGGTCGAGCACGGTCGCGGTGGCGGGGAGTTTCGCCCAGCGCAGGAGGGCTTCGACCTCGCCGTGCGCGAGCAGGGCGCGGAAGGGGCTCATTACGAGCAAGCTTTCGACGAGGTTCATCTTCGTCATAGCCGCATTTCTGCCGGAGCGGTCTCCCCGACGCTCCGTCGCATTATAGCAGCAGCACAATAGGGGAAGGGCAGACGCCGGCCGATCCCCTTGCCCGTCGCAGGGGCGGCGGTGTACGATAGTTCGGCAGGGAAGCAATAGGCGTGAGCGAAGGGAATAACAGATGGTGGTCACGAAGCGAATTCGCCTGGAGACGCGCGGGAACGGCGATACGCAGGACATCACGCAGGCGGTGGCGCGGGCCGTCGGCGAGTCGGGCGCGAGGGCGGGCGTCGTGACGCTGTTCTGCCCGGGGTCGACGAGCGCGCTGACGACGATCGAGTTCGAGCCGGGCGTCATCGCCGACCTGCAGCAGGTGTTCGATGAGATCGCGCCGCAGGACCGCTACTATCGCCACAACGAGCGCTGGGGCGACGGCAACGGCCACAGCCACGTGCGGGCTTCGCTGCTGGGGCCGTCGTTGGCGGTGCCGTTCGTGGACGGCGTCTTGACGCTCGGGACTTGGCAGCAGATAGTACACGTGGACTTCGACGTTCGGCCGCGGCGTCGGGACGTGATCGCGCAGATCGTGGGCGAGTAGGCTGGGAACCGAAGGGAATCTTTTCGGGCCGAAATGCGTTGTATTGAAGTGAGTTGACGGTTTCCAGGGCGGTTCGATGAGCATTAGGAAACCAGCGAGAAGCTATCGCTTTGGATTTGTCCTGGTCGGGTTATTGCTGGCGGCCGCGCTGGTCGGCATCGGTCTGGTTGCCGGCTGCGACCGGCTTCCGGGCCACTCGACGGCCACGCCTACGCCTCTGCCCGCCCCGACCGACGCGCCGCCGCCCGCTGACACGCTGGTCCCAACCGCAGCGCCTGCTCCCGGAACGCAGCTTGTCGCGGGCACGAGCATCGTCGTCGGCGGGCCGGTGCGGCTGCGCGGCGACCCTTCGACGGTCAATCCGCCCACGGGCACCGTCTACGACGGCCAGACGCTGAATATCGCGGCGCTGGTGAAGGGTGAGAACTGGCTCATCGGATCGCAGACGTGGGTGTCGTCGATCCCGGAGTGGACGACCGACTGGTATCGCCTCGACGACGGCAGCTACATCTACGGGGCGTTCGTGTTCACGCTGCTGCCGGGCGAGACGTCGCCGACGATAAACCCCGGCGGAGCGGAGAAGTGGATCGACGTGAACCTGACGAATCAGACGGTGACGGCGATGATCGGCAACAATGCGATCCACATGGCGCTGGCGACGTCGGGCAGCGCGGACTTTCCGACGCCGCAGGGGACGCATCACATAGAGCCGGACGGGCGCGTGGCGTCGGTGGACATGACGGCGACGCAGGCGGGCTATTCGCCATCGCAGGCGACTTATGACGTGGAGCGCGTGCTCTTCACGCAGTACTTCGACCGGATGGGGAACGCGATCCATCTCAACTACTGGCGTCCGGAGGAAGTCTACGGCAACACGCCGACGAGCCACGGCTGCGTCGGGCTGCAGCTCCACGATGCGCAGTACTTCTGGCTGTTCGGGGCGCCCAATATGAGGGTGGAGATCCACAATTGAAGCTGTAGGGCAGCGCCGCAGGGTATCGAAATGTAGAGGAGGGCTTTAGCCCTCCACCTCGTCTTTAGGCCCTATCATTGCATCATTGGAGGCACTTCCCGCGAGCGACGACGTGGAAGGCTGAAGCCTTCCGCTACAGTTATTGGGATGTGGTAATATTCCTGAGAGAGCGAAGATGGCGCTGCCGGGCGTGAGCGAGATGTTTGTCGAAGTCGATGGCTTGCGGCTGCACGCGCTGGACTGGGGCGGCGATGGGCCGCTGGTGTTCTGCATCCACGCCAACGGCTACCTGGCGGCGATGTGGCATCCGATCGCGCGGGAGCTGACGGCGCAGGCACGAGTCGTCGGCGTCGATCTGCCGGGGCACGGTGACAGCGAGCCGGTGGCGGACTATCGCTGGGACCACCTGTCGGAATACGTCGCCGGCGTGCTGCGGGCGCTCGAACTCGGTCCGGCGCTGCTCGTCGGGCATTCGATCGGCGGCACGCTGTCGGCCATCTGCGCTGCGCGGCATCCGGAGCTCGTGCGGGCGATGGCGCTGGCGGACGCGGTCGTCCTGCCGGAGCCGTTCTATCAGCATCCGGAAAGCATGCCGAGCGATTTTTACGGCACGTCGAGGCGGCGTCGCGCGTGGCCGTCGCGGGAGGCGATGCGGGAATCGCTGGCGTCGAAGGCGACGTATGCGCGCTGGCGGCCGGAGATGCTGGACCTGTTCGTTGCGGAGGGAACGCGGGAGGCGGAAGACGGCCCAGACGCAGACGCGCGCAGCGGGCAAGCAGTCACGCTCAAGTGCGCGCCGGAGACGGAGGCGGAGGTCTACCGGAACACGCTCACCTACAACTGCTGGCCGGAGATGGCGCGCGCGGACGTGCCGGCCATTGTGCTGCGGGGGCTGTCGAGCGAAGGGCTGGCGTCGTTGACGGCGCTGGAGCTGCCGGGACGGTTGCCGCGGGCGGAGGACCGTCCGCTGGCGGAAGCGAGCCACCTGCTGCCGATGGAGTACCCGGAGGAAGTTGTGCGGGCGGTCCGGGAGCTGCTGAGGCGCCTCGACTAAGCGCGATTTTGGTGCTATTGTCATCCTCTCGCTAGTGCATTTGCACCATGCGGCGGCGTTTTGATTCGGTTATCATGCTGTCGAGGAGGAGGAGAGCATGAAGCGACTGCGGCTGCTGGTAATCTTCACCGCGGTGCTGGCGCTACTGCTCCTTGCCTGCGAGACGCGGCAGCCTCTGCCATCCTCTTTAGTGAAAAAGTTGCGCACGCCCGATGGCACCGAGATCCAGCGGACATGCCCTCCGCCCATTGAGCAGGTCGCCGATCCAACGAAGGTGGCGGAGCTGCTAAATCGGAACTTCGACTTCTACAACGAAACGCTAGGACCTGAAGACTTCGGAATCCCGCCCGAGGTGATGAACCCGCCCGATTCGCCCGCCCTGCTCATTCCGACGGCCGCGCCTCTTGGTGCGCAGGTGAGCTGCTGCAGCGATTTGACCAACCAAGAAATGGGCGATCCGAACTTCGGCTCCTTTGCCAGTGAGGAGCAACTGAACCAGTTGGGCCGCCTGTGCGGCTTCACGGCTGACTCCGTTCCAGAAGCTTACCAAATCAGACTGGATTACTATCGCACAACACCGGGAGCAAAGGAGGCTTATCGTCGCGAGGCCGCACTATTTTCACAATACGAGGTGTCCAACCTCGACACGCTCGACCAACAAGCCCTTTCTTCGATTGGCGAAGATCGAGTGCTCGGGAGGACAATAAGCTGGACAAACGGGGTACGGGACGAGGCCGACGAGTTCACCTTGTTTATCAGACGGCGGAATGTGATTGCGAGTATCGACCTGCAGTACGTCTTGTTGCCCGGAACCCACCAGGGCCCGCCAACCCCGCTACTCCAGTACGCCGCGCAGCTGGACCGGAACATCGAGGCGGCGGCGCAGCAGGGAGGCTAGGTGGAGGGCAGAAGGTCGTGGAGGGCGAGCTGGAGGGAGCCGTCACGGCGGTCCGACGATAGCGAGTAGACGACGTCGACGCGCTGGCCGTCCGGCACGGCCGCAGCCCCAAGCCCGAAGCCGACGGCCGGCCAAGTGACGTAGCCGTCCTTCAGCTTCAGTCGCAGGTGCTTGCCGTCGCCGCCCATGACGCGACAGTCCGCCGCCGTCACGCCGCGACTCAGCAGCACCGGCTCGCGGTTGTCGACGCCGTGGGGCGCCAGCTTCGCCAGCCAACGTATCTCCTGCCGGCCCAGCTCGCGCAGTCCGATCTCGGCGTCCACGTCGATGACCGGCGCCAGGTCGAGGCCGGCAAGCTGCTCTTCGGCCAGCGCGGTCAGCCGCTCCTTGATGGCCGGCAGGCAGGCGTTGTCGGCGGTGAAGCCGGCGGCCCGCGGGTGCCCGCCGCAGCGCAGGAAGAGGCCGTCGCAGCCACGCATGGCGGAGGCGATGTCGAACTCGGGGATGCTGCGACTGCTGGCGCGACTCTCCGACTCGCCCCGCGCGTAGACGACGACCGGGCGATAGAGCGCATCCGCCATCTTCGACGCGACGAGGCCGGCCACGCCCGCAGGGAAGTCGGTGTGACCGATCATGAGCAGCGACGCGTCTTCTTCGTCCGCGATCAGGCTCCAGGCGAGATCCAGCGCCGTCGCCGTGTAGCGCTGCCGCTGACGGTTGAGGGCGTCGAGGCGGCGCGCCATCTCCCAGGCGGAGTCGTGGTCGTCGCAGAGCAAGAGGTCGAGGCTGAGGCGCGCGTGGGCAAGGCGTCCGGCGGCGTTCAGGCGTGGGCTGAGGACGTACGAGAGCGATTCCGTGTCGATGCGCGAGGGATGGATGGAGGCGACCTCCATCAGCGCCCGCAGGCCGCAGCGCTCTGTCTGCTGGACGGCGGCGAGGCCGCTCTGGGCCAGCCAGCGGTTTGCGCCCAGGAGCGGCGCCATGTCGGCGACGGTGCCCAGGGCGGCGAGCTCGAGGAAGCGCTGCTCCGGAAACGGGCGTCCCAGTGCGTCGAAGAGCGCCTGCAGCAGGTAGTAGGCCAGGCCGGCCGCGGCGAGGTCGAAGTGCCAGTCGCGCGCAGGCAGCAACTGCGGGTTGACGAGGGCCAGCGCATCGGGGAGGCGGTCGCCTGAGGCGACATGGTGGTCGACGATGAGAACGTCCATGCCCAGAGAGCGGGCGAAGGCGACCTCGTCGATGGAGCTGGTGCCGCAGTCGACGGCGAGCAGCAGCGAGGCGCCCTCGTCGTGGAGTCGCTGGATGGCGGGCTGGTTGAGGCCGTAGCCCTCGGCGAAGCGGTCCGGGATGTAGGGGATGACGCGGGCGCCGAGCGCAGTCAGGCCTTCCGTCAGGAGCGCGACGGAGGTGATGCCGTCGACGTCGAAGTCGCCGAAGACGGCGACAGCTTCGTTTGTGGCGGCGGCGCGCGAGAGGCGCTCGACGGCGATGGCGGCGTCGGGAAGCGTCGCGGGGTCGAACGAGGGGTGAACGCCGTCGAGGAAATCGCGGGCCTGGTCGGCGGTGGGGAGGCCGCGGTTTTCGAGCAAGCGCTGGATGAGCGGCGGGTAGTCGGTATCGCGGAGGGCGCCGACGTGGGGGCTGCATCGGAGGCGCCAGCGGCGTCGGGCGTTGGGCACGACCTGTACCACGATACCTCTTTTCGGGAGACGCGCTCCGAGGCGTCGAAGGGCGAGCGCGGAGGCCCGTCCCTCGGGAGCATACAGGCGGGCGACGGTTAGGGGAAGGGGCGCGGCGCCGGGCAGACTACTAGCTCAATTTCCGTGGCCGAGGCTGGCGATCAAGTGGATATGTCTCTCGCCAAGAACTGACTCGCTTCTCGGATGAAACCGTGAGGATCTTGCAGGTAGACCCGGAACCGTCTGATGGGTTTAGTCGGACCTGGGATGAGAACGCCACCGGTCAAGCACCGGGGCAGCAACGGGGAACGAGCACGACGGCGAAGCTTGATATCCACGTAGGGGATGTCGGCGTCGCCACGGAACACAAACCGACCGTATATACGACGCAGAAGGTTGCCGGAGGTGCGGGTGTCAATTGATAGGGTTTCCACGTCCCGCCAAGCGGACTCTTGCCACGAGATGGGGCCTTTGATGACAAGTCTGTCGCTCAGAATCAGCACCCGTGACCTCGCGCGTATTTCGCACGCCACCGCTACCCCACAGGCAAAGAGGGCGCAAAACGCTTCCAGCAACGGAAGGCGCTCACGCAATGTCGCATCGCCGATGGCGATGCCGATGAGTACCACCTATCCTATCAGGAAGAACGTTATCGAGAACCTTCTGACCAAGCGCGTCTCAGGGCTTGGCTTGGCAAACGGGAACACGGCTATCAGATCGTCGCTCATTGTTAGCTCATTTCTTTCCTCGAATTGTAGCATCGCCCTGCCTCCGAAACGAGCCGACCCGTCGTCTGGCGCAGGGAGCGCGGCTTTAGCGAGCGGCGCGGGACTTGAGGGCGTGGATCGCCCGCGGCAGCTCAGGCAGGAGGTCGCTTGCCTGCAGGCCGGCGTCGCCCTGGGCCTCGCGGATGCGCTCGCCGGCCATGCCGTGCAGGTAGACGCCGCAACTCGCCGCGGCAAAGCGGTCGAGCCCCTGCGCCAGGAGCCCGGCAACCGCGCCGGAAAGGACGTCGCCGGTGCCAGCGCTGGCGAGAGCGGGATTGGCGAAAGGACTGACGGCGGCGCGTCCGTCCGGCGTCGCTACCACCGTGTGTGCCCCTTTCAGTACTACCACCTGTCGCCAGGCAACGGCGCTCTGAAGGGCGGCGGCAAGGCGGTCGCTCTGGATCTCGGCGATGCTCCTGCCGCTAAGGCGTCGGAGCTCGCCCGGGTGCGGCGTGAGCACGAGCGGCGCGTTCATGCGGGCGGCCCAGCCGGGAACGCCGCCGAGGGTGTTGAGGGCGTCGGCGTCGACGACGGTGGCTGTGGGCGTCCCTTCCTTCAACTCGAACAGGAGGGAGCGCACGAACTCCAGCGTCCGGCTGCGCCCGCCAAGGCCCGGGCCGATGAGCATTACGTCGTAGCCTTCGAGCACGCGGAGCACGTCGGCGACGCCTTTCTCGGAAAGGCCGCCTTCCTTGTCGGGCAGCGGAAGGTAGGTCGCTTCCACGAGGCCGGCGGCAACGATGGGGTGAATCGATAGCGGACAGGCGACGGTGACGAGGCCCGCGCCGGCCCGTCCGGCTGCGACGGCGGCCAGGTGGACGGCGCCAATGTAGTTCTCGGAGCCGGCGACGACGAGCACGCGGCCGAACGTTCCTTTGTTGGAGTCGAGGGGGCGCTGCGGCAGGAGCCCCGCGACCCATTCGTCGGTCATCAGCTCCACTTTCAGGCTGCTCTCCGCGCCGTCCGGCAGGCCGATGTCGACGACTTCGACGTCGCCGGCGAAGCGGGAGCCGGGAAGCGTGTGGAGGCCGATCTTGGAGTAGCCGAGCGTGACCGTGAGGTCGGTGGGAAGCGCGTGCGGGTCGACGGCGCCGGTGTCGGAGTTGACGCCGGTCGGCAGGTCGACGGCGACGAGCCGCGGCGGTTGCGGCTGGCCGCGGGCGCGACGCACTCGCTCGAGGATCTGCGCCAGGTTCGCTTCGATGGGACGGGCGCGGCCGGTGCCGAGGAGGGCGTCGACGATGAGCTCGACGTCGGAGAGGAAGCGGTCGAGGGCGGCGAACGAGGGGTCGCTCTCGGCGTCGGTGATGTCGATCTCGCGTTTGACGAGCTCAGGCAAATTGGCGTCGTCAGCACGCCGTTGCGCGAGCAGGTAGACGCGGACTTCAGCGCCCCAGTCGTGGAGATAGCGCGCCGCGACAAGGCCGTCGCCGCCGTTGTTGCCGGGGCCGGCGAGGACGACGATGCGGCGTCCCTTCACGGTGCCAAGCAGCGCGCGGACCTGCTCGGCGACGCCGCGGCCGGCGTTCTCCATGAGCTTTGCGACGGGGACGCCCGCCTTCGTCGCCTGCTGGTCGAGGGTGCGGACCTGGTCGGCGGTGACGAGCTTCATGGCAGGATCCTTCCTTTAGCGAATGGCGTCGAGTCGCTCCATCAGCCAGCGGCGCTCGGCCTGCGGGTCGTCCGGCGGCTCTTCCTGGAGGGCGACAACCGTGGCCATGGCGAAGTCGCGCGAGTGGCTGAGGCTGACGTCCATGCCGGTCAGGCCGAGGCTCCGGGCGCGCTCTTTCGCCCGGCCGTAGAGGAAGAGCAGCGGCTTACCGCGTCGGTTGGGCAGCACCTCGATCTCGCGCCAGGCGACGCCGCGGACGCCGGTGCCGAGCGCCTTCATCGTCGCTTCTTTGGCGGCGAAGCGGGCGGCGAGCAGGTGGGCGCGGTCGCCGCAGAGTCGCAGCTCGGCGGGCGTGAAGACGCGGGAGCGAAAGCGCTCGCGATGGCGTTGGAGGAGCTTGTGGACGCGGCCGATCTCGACCAGGTCGACGCCGACGGCAAGGGAAGTCATAGGAAGGTCAATTGTAGCATAGGGCCGGGGCCTCGAATAGAGGCAGCAGCGGGAGGGCGAGGCGACGGCGGGTCGAAGGGGCGCTAGGTTCGACGGCGCGACCGGGCGTACCAGCCGACGACGGCCAGGATGGCGAGCATTGGCCCGATCCCGGCCAGAGCAGCGTAGGGAGGCGAGGATGAGCGGGTGTTGTGCATTGGCACTGTGTCTGGCGGCTCCGCGATGCCGCCGACGCCGGGCGGTACGGGGTAGTCCTGAATCACTGACACCGTGTCGGTATTTGCGTTGGCCGTGTAGACGAGGTTTGTGGTGGGGTTCACCGCCACACCCGAGGGAAGGTTCACCACCAGGCTCGATGGAAGGACGATTAGCAGGGAAACGGTCGCCACGACGCTGTTCGTGGCGCCGTCTATCACGGAGACGTCACCGCTGCCCTGGTTGGCAGCGTAAATGCGGTTGGCCGCGGGGTTCACCGCCACGCCGGAGGGCTGATTGCCCACGGAAACGGTTGCCGCCACGTTGTTCGTGGCGCCGGCGATCACGGAAACATTATTGCCGTTGACGTTCGAGTCGTTCGTCGTATAAATGAGGTTCGCGGTGGGGCTCACCGTCACGCCGTACGGACCGCCTGCTACGGAAATCGTCGTCACGACGCTGTTCGTGGTGCCGTCTATCACGGAGACGCTGCCCATATTCGCCGTGTAAATGCGGTTGGTGACGGGGTTCACCGCCACATGATAGCAAAGGATGCCCAAAGAAACAGTCGCTACAACGGTATTCGTCGTGCCGTCAATCACGGAGACGTCGCCGCTACCCTGGTTGGCCGTGTAGATGAGGTTGGTCGTGGGGTCCACCGCCACGCCCGAGGGGTAAGGGCCCACAGGAACCGTCGCCACCACGGTGTTGGTCGTACCGTCTATCACGGAGACGCTGCCACTCCAGTTGGCCGTGTAGACGCGGTCGGTAACGGGGTTCACCGCCACGTCCACAGGATACTGGCCTGTAGGAACCGTCGCCACCACACTGTTCATGGTGCCGTCAATTACGGAGACGTTGTCGCTACCTTGATTGGCCGTGTAGATCCGGTTCGTCGTGGGGTTAACCGCCACACCTGCGGGCGCATGTCCGTTCGGTGCCAACTGAATCGCTGCGATCACCTGCGGGCCGCTGTCGGCGTGGGAAACCGGTGGGCGCCCGTCGACGGCGAAAAGAAGGGCTGCGAGCAGGCCCGATGCAAGGAGAGCGGTCAGTACAAGCTTCGGTCTCATCGCACAACCTCCCTGTTGGCGGGAACGCTAGTCAGCGCGGATGTCAGGAACGAGCCAAGTGGCGCTAGTATAGCAGCCCCTATCGGTTTGTCAAGCAGTATAGCTGTTCCGCGATAGGATGCTCGTGGACGTGGGCTTCTGACGCGTCAGGAGGCGTCCCAGAGGGCGGGCTGCGCCGAGGGCGGCGGACCTTTCGGCGGCAGGCCCAGGTGCTCGTAGGCGCGACGGGTCGCTACCCGGCCGCGGGGCGTGCGCTGCAAGAAGCCGACCTGCATGAGGTACGGCTCGTAGACGTCCATTATGGTGTCGGCTTCTTCGGAGATGGAGGCGGCGATGGTGTCGAGGCCGACGGGGCCGCCGTCGAACTTGTGGATTATCGTTTGCAGCACCTTGTGGTCGACTTCATCCAGCCCCAGTTCGTCGATCTCCAGCCGCGCCAGCGCTTCGACGGCAACCTCTTCGCTGATGCGGCCGTCTGCCATGACCTGGGCGTAGTCGCGGACGCGCCGAAGCAGGCGGTTGGCGACGCGCGGGGTGCCGCGGGCGCGCTGGGCCATCTGCTTCAGGCCGCCTTCGTCGACTTCGACGCCGAGGATGTGGGCGCTGCGCCGGATGATGGCGCCGATGGCTTCGGGGTCGTAGAAGTCGAGGCGATAGACGGCGCCGAAGCGGTCGCGCAGGGGCGGGCTGAGCATGGCGTAGCGGGTGGTGGAACCGACGAGGGTGAAGCGCGGCAGGGATAGCCGGACGCTGCGAGCGCCGGGCCCTTTGCCGAGCACTAGGTCAAGGGCGAAGTCTTCCATGGCGGGGTAGAGGATTTCTTCGATGGCGCGCGCCAGGCGGTGGATTTCGTCGATGAACAGGACGTCGTCGCGCTGAAGGTTGGTCAGGATGGCCGCCAGGTCGCCGGGTCGCTCGATGGCCGGGCCGGAGGTGACGCGCACGCTGACGCCCATCTCGGCGGCGATGATGTAGGAGAGGGTGGTCTTGCCCAGGCCGGGCGGGCCGTAAAGGAGGACGTGGTCCAGGGGCTCGCTGCGCATGCGGGCCGCGGCCATGGCGATGCGCAGGTTGTCTTTGACTTTGTCCTGCCCGATGTAGTCGTCGAGGCGGTGCGGCCGCAGGGAGGTGTCGAGGGCGATGTCCTCTTCGCGCGGCTTGCCGGAGAGGATGCGTTCAGACGTCATCTGCTAGCGCCTGCCTGCCGGTAGGCAGGCTTCTCCCGTCGCAGCTCGATGGTGACTTCGTTATAGCTGTCCATGCACTTGCGCTCGACGGAGTCGGGGTCGCCCCAGCCTGCCGGCAAGCCGCCGCCGAACTGGAGCATGACGATATAAGGGAATATGTCGTGATAGAAGAAACCACAAAGTCCGGCGGTGTTGTGGGCGCTGATCTCGAACTCGTCGCCGACTTTGTGGCCCATGCTGCAGTTGCCTTTGACGTTGCGGACCGTCGCCCAGATGCGGTTGCCGATCTGCGGGTAGTCTCGCGGCTCCAAGGCTGGCCTCCTTCCGCCGCAGGGCTTCGACACGTCGAGGGGTCGCGGATTCGTGTCGAAGCGCGGGTTGGAACAAGCGTACTGTGAGCGGTAGCGGGTGTCAACGGGATGACCTCGACCAGCCCATCTTCAAGGTAAGCGTCTGGCGGTTCGGCTTTCCCGAACCGCCGGCGCGCGAGGCGTCAGCCGAACGCGGCTAACACGCCGTCGCGGCCGAGACCGTCGACCAGGTCCCTATCCGGCGGATCGCAGCTCAGACTTCTCGCGCCAGTTCCGCCAGAGAGCGTCGCGGCGTCGCTTGCGGCTCCTCCGCCGCATGGCCGATTGGCAGCAGCGACACCGGCATCTGGGCGTCGCGAGCGCCGATGGCTTCCTGCACGTCCCGTCGCCGAAACGCGCCGACCCAGCACGCTGCGAGGCCGAGGTCGTGGGCGGCAAGCTGGGCGTAAGCGCAGGCGATCGTCGCGTCTTGGATCGCATACAGGCTTTCGCCGCGGTGGCCGTACTTCTCCGCCGAGCGCTGCGGCTCCGCCAGGAAGACGAGCACGACCGGCGCCTGCGCGACGAACTGCTGGTCGACGGCCGCCTTCGCCAGCGCCTGCCGGACGGCGGACGCGCGCGCGACGACAATCGAATACGCCTGCAGGTCGCCGGCGGAAGGCGCGCGATTGGCGGCGTGGAGTATCTTCTCCAGCTTCTCGGACTCGACCGGGGCGTCACCATACACTCGGACCGAATGTCTTTCCTCAATCAGCGTCGTGAACTGCATCATTACCTCGCGCGAAAAGAATAGTCGCCGCAGCGACTCACATTTGACCCTCTTCGCGGTGCTTTGCCTCGGCGCGCAGCCGCGCTTGCTCCCGCAAGTACTTCGTGATCGGCGCCGGCTCCGACGGGTGCCAGGCGTTGCTCCAGTATTCGAAGTCGGGCCACTCGTACGGCAGGTCGACCGCCGCGTTCGGCTGCTTGATGTCGACCAGGGCTCGCAGCGAATCGCGGATCACCCGCATCTGCTCGTCGCGGTCGCCGGCGTGCCCGAGCGGGTGGCCGAACGGGAACTCGACGCCGACGGCCCGCGGTGTTCCGACGGCCTGCGCCAGATAGGGGACCATAGTCACCAGGACGGTGCTGATCCCCGCCGCTTCGATTGCACGCGCCAGCACGGGCGCGTTCTTGCAGCACTCCGGTCAGACGGGCGTGAGAAAGGCGCAATCGACGTCTTCGTCTTTCATGCGCGCGGCGATCTCGGGGCCGATGCGCTCGCGCCACTCGTCGTTCGACAACTGGTAGCCCATCACCGAATAGCTCGTCGGCGCCAGGGAGCCGATCTCGCCTGACGCCTCGAGTTCCAGGAAGCGGTGGATGGGCAGAGCGACGTTGATGTCGGTCTCCAGGTCGCTCGTGTTGATGTGCAGGTGCGCCACGCCGATCTGCTCCTGGCGCACGTCGCGGGGGATGGCGCGATAGGTCGGGTCGCCCCACATCGGCTCGCGCTTCTCGCGCTCCAGGTCGAACGGCTCCTGCTCACCCTTGACGTACGCGCCGGCGGTGCTGAGAAGGGAGAAGCGGCACTCGCTGAGCGGCTTGCGCAGCGGCGTCCAGGGAATCGGCGTCTGCTCGAAGCGCATGTTGCGGTAGTAGTTCGCGAGCGAGGGCGGCATCCACTTGAAGCTATCGACGGCCATTCTCGTCACCTCCTGCTGCAGCCTGACTAGATTCCGATGACCCGGCGGGCGTTGTCGCCCAGGATCAGACGTTTCTCTTCGTCCGAGAGCGGCAGCGCCTCGATGCGGTCGATATCGCGCACGGGATGGTACCAGGGCCAGTCGGAGCCGAAGAGGATGCGCTCCGCCCCAAAGCGTCGGATGAGCGCCACCGCCTCCTCGTCGGACATCTGCTGCGGTTCGACCGTGCCTTCGATGACGCTGGAGCTGTCGAAGTGCAGGTTGGGGAACTCCTCCGCCATCGCCAGCGATTCGTCGATGTAGCCGTTGCCCAGGTGGGCCAGCACGAAGCGCAGGCGTGGATGCGCCCGCAGGATGCGCGCGAACGCCCGCGGCCGCGAGTGGTCCGACGACTCCGGGTCCATGGGGAAGAAGCCGCCGTGCGAGAGAACCGGCATCTCAAGCGATTCCGCTTCGGCGTACAGCGGCCACAAGCGGGGGCCGTCCGGATTGAACCGCTGCGACGACGGGTGCAGCTTTATGCCGACTGCGCCCTGTTCGCGACAGCGATGAACCTCCGCCACGACGCCCTCGGGCCCCATCGATGGGTCGACGCTGATGAACGGGACGAGCGACGGGTGATCGCGGGCGGTCGCGCAGGTCCAATCGTTGCGACGCTTCAGGCGCTCGATCATCTGTTGCGCTACCTCGTCGGGCGGACCGTGGCCTGCCGCCAGCGCCGCCTCGCGCATGTCGGCGACGGGCGTCATGTTCATCATCGCCGCCTTGTCGACGCCGCCGACGGACATGAGGGCGAGCAGCTCCTGGACGGTGCCCGCGCAGCCGCTCATAGCCGTGCCGCCGGTTGCCTGGAGGCCGATGGCGGCGGTGGGAAAGGTGTGGACGTGGACGTCGATGATGTTGAGCATATCTTTCCGCCTGCTTTTTGTGGTGGCTGCGCTATGAGATGAGGATAGCGGAGCGTCGAGACTGCGACAAGAGAAGCTCTTGGCGGCTGGCGGCCGGGTCTTCCGAGGACAGGTCTACCGGCCGCATCGCTTGACAAATTGATAGACGGTAGTATACTCGGTCTCGATCATTCGCCCCGCCTTTTTCCGTGTGTCCCGCCGTGTTGAGGCCGATTCGCTGGTGGCTGAGTCCAAGGAAGGATGCTGAGATGTCTCGTCGTCTTTGGGTAAGCTTCATTCTCATCGCAATTGTCTGCTTGGCGGTGACTGCTGTTCTACTGAGTAACTCGGCAAGGGGGATTTCGCACGCTCAAGCTGGTCCGTCTCTGCAACTCGATATGGACCCGACGAATGGGTCGGGACCCTGCAATCCCATAGACGCTACTCGCACTACCTCCGAGGGCCAGACCTACCAAGTAGCGGTGTGCCTCGTCAACGCGCCGGCCGCACCGGCCGCCTTCGAGTTCGACCTGCTATACGATGACACTCTAAACACCTGCGTTCCGGGATTGGCGGGCACGGTAGGGCTTGATTCCAACCCGGACGCCAATACCGGCGCCACAACGTTCAGCACGCCTGACTTGGGCAGCGGCTTCGATTGCTCGAGCATGGGAATCGTGTTCCCTACTTGTGACATGGACCCGGAGAGCGGGCCGGGGCACGGCGACGCCTACATCGGTTGCTTTCAGGCAGTCGGCATGCCGACTCTCCCGATAGGCCAGGGCGTTGCTGAACCTCTTGCTGAAGTGACGTTCAGAGCTATCGCCGGCGGCGTCGATAACCTCACAATTGTGCGAGGTGACGCATCCGACGCCGACACCAATGAATTGTTGAGCTGCGCTGACGTCCCGGGCTCCTGCCTCGGTGGGACAGACGTCAAGGCCGGAATAACGCTCACCCCAACACCTACTCGTACGGTGACCCCTTTCCCCACGTCCACTGCCACCGCGACCGCCATACCAACGTCAACGTTGTCACCGACGCCGACTGACACGCCGACGCCTGGTGGCCCTTCGCCAATCGCAACAATCAGTGGGTTAGGCCCAATCGCCGGTCTCGCGGCGAACCCGGTGACGAACCGCATCTATGCTGCCGTTTATGGATACAGCACCGTCTGGGTGATCGACGGAGCGAGCAACAGCATCATCGGGATGCTTTACGCCGGACAGAGCCGCCTCACGGATGTTGCCGTCAATCCTACCACCAACCTCATCTACATAACGAACTGGGATACGAATAATGTCTCAGTTATCGACGGCTCCGCCAACACCCTGGTGACATGGGTTCCTGCGGGTACCGAGCCCGACACCGTTGCGGTGGACCCTGTTACCAATCGCATCTATACGGCTAATTATGGCAGCAACGATGTCTCGGTTATCGACGGGTCGACGAACACGCTCGTGGCCACGGTGCCGCTCGGCGCGCGGCCAAGCGATTTGGCGGTGGACCCGGCCACGGACCGCATCTACGTGGCGGATTGGTGGTACTCCGGTGGCAGCATTTCTGTCATCGATGGCGGAACGAACAACATCGTATCGACCATTCCATTGAGTCCAAGCCCTTACGGCGTGGCGGTGAATCCTATCACCAATCTCGTCTACGCAGTCATACCGGATGCTGACAGCATCTCCGTGATCGATGGCGCCACAAATACGGTGGTGGCATCAGTGTCTGTTGGTGGTTTTCCCCAGGACGTGGCCGTAAACACGACCAGAAACCGCATCTACACGGCCGATTGGGGTGACGGCGGCATCTCGTTTGTTGACGGCGCCACGAATGGCGTAGTGGCAGACATTCATGTTAGCGGCCGGCCGATGCACCTAGCAGTAAACCCGGCCACCAACCGAGTTTATGGTGCGGACCAGTATGGCAGTGCGATATCCGTAATCGACGACTCCCCCCCGCCAACGCCGACGCCCACTAATACGCCGACGGCCACCCCGACCGACACTGCTACGCCGACGCCAACTGTGACCAGTACACCGACGCCGACGCGAACCGCAACGCCGACGGCCACGCCCCGACCTTCCCGATGCCTCGACCTCAACGGCGACAGCAAAGTCGACGGCAGGGACGTGGCCATCGTCGTGCGGGCGTTATTCACCCGGCCCGGCCAACGGCGCTGGAACCCCGTAGCCGACGTGAACAAAGATGGGAAGGTCGATTTCGCGGATCTTCGGCTCGTCATCGTCTCTACGCACGACAAGAGTTGCCGCAAGCCAGTCTGGCACCATCGATGGCTTTTCGGCTGAGTGCCGCGAGATTGTCTGACGGGTTGCTCTAGGCTACTTCTTCGGGAGGCCGCTGAGGGCGGCGAGGAGGCCCGATGACGCCGCCTCGCGGGCGGTGCGCAGGGCGCTCTTGAAGGCTACGGCGTCTGCGCGGCCGTGGGCGACGATCACGACGCCGTTAACCCCCAATAGCGGCACGCCCCCGTACTGCGCGTACTCCAGTCGATTACGCATCTCGCGCAGAGCGTCGCGCAGGACCAGGCCGGCGAGACGGTACTGAAGCTTGCTTTCGACGACGCTGCGGACGCGGGTGAAGACGAACTCCAGCAGCGCTTCGCTCGCCTTGACGATGACGTTGCCGGTAAAGCCGTCGGTCACGACCACGTCGACAATCCCCTGCGTGATGTCCTTGCCTTCGACGTTGCCGACGAAGTTGAGCGGCGTCTTCTTCAGCTTTTCGTAGACCTCCTGCACCAGGTCGTTTCCCTTGCCCTCCTCTTCGCCGATGTTCAGCAGGCCTACGCGTGGGCGCTCCAGGCCGAAGACGCGCTCCATGTAGGCGGAGCCCATGTAGGCAAACTGCAGCAGGTACGACGGCTTGCAGACGGCGTTAGCGCCGACGTCGAGGATCAGGACGCCGCGGTCGGTTGAAGGGAAGATGGCGCCGATGGCCGGCCGTTCGATGCCGGGAAGTCGGCCCAGGTTGAGCAGGGCGGAGGCCACGACGGCGCCCGTGTTGCCGGCCGAGACGACCGCGCCCGCCTCGCCGCTCTTCGCCAGGCGCATGGCGACGTTGATGGCGGCGTCACGCTTCTGGCGCACCGCCTGCGCCGGCGACTCGTCCATGCCGATCGCTTGACTCGCTTCGACGATGTGCAGGCCGGACGGCTGCGGCGAGTGGCGGGCGAGCTCCTCCTCGATCAGCCGCTGCGGCCCGACGAGCGCTATCTCCAGGCCAAGCTCTTTCGCCGCCTGAACCGCGCCGGCTATCGATTCGCGGGGGGCGCGGTCGCCGCCCATGACGTCGAGGGCGATAATCATGGCTCAGGGCTCTCCGGCGGGAGGCCCGGAGCGGAACTCCTCCCACATTCGCTCCCGCAACTCGGCGTCCACAAGGACGTCGACGGCGGTGGTGGCCAGCGCCTTCGCCGCGTCGAGGAGGGCGCGGTGGCCGGCCTCCGAGGCGGCGAGTCGGGCGAAATCGGTGGTGTGGATGTTCACGTCGCGGGCCAGAGCGATGGAGGGATGGATCGTCGGGATGAGGACGCTGACGTTGCCGACGTCGGTGCTGCCGAGGGCGCGAGGGTTCGCTGACTCGGTGGTCGTGCGTCCCAGCGACGTCATATTGCGTCGAAAGGCGTCGGCAAGCGCGCGATTGGCCCGCAGCGGCGCGTACTGGACGTCGTCCCAGCGACACTCCAGGCGCGCGCCGGTGGCGGTGGCGCCGGCTTCGAAGCAGGCGACCACGCGTTGCTTCAGGTCCTCCAGGTACGCCTCGTCCTCCGCGCGCACGAGGAAGACGGCCTGCGAGTGATTGGGAACGACGTTTGGCATCTGGCCGCCGTCGCTGATTATGCCGTGGACGCGGGCCGTCTGGCGGATGTGCTGTCGGAGGGCGGCGACGGCGTTGTAGCCGAAAACGAGGGCGTCGAGGGCGTTTATTCCGGCTTCGGGGCGGCTGGCGGCGTGCGCCTCCTTGCCGAAGTACTCGACGGTCAGCGTCGCGCAGGCGAGGGCGGCCGTAAGGGCGGCGTTGCGCGAGCCGGGATGCACCAGCATGGCGGCGTCGAAACCGTCGAAGGCGCCGCGCTCCGCCATTATCGCCTTGCCGCCGTAGACTTCCTCCGCCGGGGTGCCGACGGCGGCGATGCTTCCGCCGGTCTCCGCCAGGACACTCTTCACCGCTACTGCCGCGCCGGTCGAAGCGGCGGCTATCAGGTTGTGCCCGCAGGCATGGCCCAGGCCGGCGAGCGCGTCGTACTCGGCGAGGAAGGCGACTTGAGGTTTCTCGTCGCCCGCTGTGGCGCGGAAAGCGGTCCCGAGGTCGCAGAACGGCTGCTCGACGGAGAAGCCGCGGTCGCGGAGATAGGCGCAGAGCCAGGCGCAGGCGTTCGTCTCCTGGAAGCCGGTCTCGGGGTTGTCGTGGATGCGCAGGCTGAGGGCGATGAGGGCGTCTCGCTGCGCATCGATCTCTTCGATGACGCGGGCCTTCAGTTGTTCGGTGTTGGGCGGCAATACAATCCCCTGGAGGCAGGATTCGCGGGCAAACGCATTGTAGGAGGGGTGTGACGCGCAGGTCAAGCGCGGAAAACGACTCGGACGAATTCCTTAGCTACCATATCTGACTGGAGCCGAGCTCCTTGCATGCCCTGCATCCATCATGGGGCCGTCTCTCTAGAACGCTTCCGAAGAGGATGGCGCTTATCTGTCTGGCATCGGAAGCCACGAACTGCTCTCTGCGCGTCCAGCGCTTTGCGTGGCACCAGTTCTCCAACCGGCCCAGGGCTCCGCACTCTCGGCCAGGTCCCCGCGTCAATTCGCGCCAATCCGAATCCGTTAGGCATGCCGTCAATGCGGTGGTGAAGCCCTCAACCCACTTGTCCGTTCTCTGCTTACTCGTTCTATACGTCCCGATCGAGCGAACGAGTTGCGCGACTCGCGTTTTCTCCCTGTCGCTGAGGTCAGGCCTGATAGACCTGGACATCTCTCGGTTCATGTTGGCCTCCCTTCTGGGATTAAGGTCGACAACGGCGCGATGTTCTTGCCTCCATTCTTCTGCAGCCAGGTCCGTTTTGCAAGTCAGATGAGATTGTCGTGGCAGCGTCGATGAGCTATGATGGGGGTTGGACCAAGGTTTTCGGGAGCTGGGGGATCTCGCCTGAGGCGGGAGGGCCCGGCTGAGAGGGTGGCCGTAGCACCGCCACCGACCGTTCGAACCTGACCTGGGTAATGCCAGCGTAGGGAGAATCAAGCGCGACTCGTCCCTGCGACGGCCGGCGCTTTTTCTTTTGTCGGGAGTTCTGCAGATGCGGACGGTGATGACAATTGCCGGGTCCGATTCCAGCGCCGGGGCCGGGATACAGGCGGACTTGAAGACGTTCGCGTCGTTCGGCGTCTACGGGACTTCGGTGGTGACGGCGATAACGGCGCAGAACACACTGGGCGTCAGCCGCGTCGAGACGCTGTCGCCGGAGATTGTCGCGGCGCAGATCGATGCTGTGTTGAGCGACATCGGCGCCGACGTGGCGAAGACGGGCATGCTTGGCAACAAGGCAATAGTCGAGGTCGTCGCGGCAAAACTGGTCGAATTCGACGTTACGCGGGTCGTTGTCGACCCCGTGCTCCGAGCATCGGACGGCAGCGGGTTGCTGGAGCCGGACGGCATCGATACGCTGCGGACGAAGCTGCTGCCGCTGGCGCTGTTCGTGACGCCCAACGTCGAGGAAGCGGGGGCGCTGGTGGGACGACGTCTGGACGGTCATGAGGATGTGGCACTGGCGGCGCGGGAGATCTTGGCGATGGGCGCGCGGAACGTTGTGATCACCGACATCGTGCCGGGCGGCGCGGCCGTCGACCTGTTCTTCGACGGCGGCCAGTACCACGATTTCGCTGCGGCGCGGGTCGACACCTTGAACACGCACGGCACCGGCTGCACGTTCTCGGCGGCGCTCGTGGCGGCGCTGGCGAAGGGTTCAGCGCCGCGGCAGGCGGTGGCGACGGCGAAGGCGTATGTCACGAAGGCGATGCAAATGTCGTACCCGCTGGGCCGGGGGCACGGCCCGCTGCATCATTTCTTTCGCTACTGGCAGGACATAGAAGGCAGCAACCGGTAGGCTTGGGGCGGAAGCCGGAGGCGCATCATGGCGACAGGGAAAGCGACAACAAACGGGGCCGGCACGCAGATGAGCTCCGCGCGGCAGGGCATGGTGACCGAGCAGATGCGCATCGTCGCGGCGAAGGAGGGGCTGGAGCCGGAGACGGTGCGACAGGAGGTGGCGGCGGGACGGCTGGTCATCCCGGCGAACGTGAACCACGCCGCGCTCAGCCCAATCGGCATCGGCACGGCTGCCGGCGTCAAGATAAACGCCAACATCGGCAACTCGGCGCTATCGTCGGACATCGAAACGGAGCTTTGCAAGCTGCGCGTGTCGGTCAATTTCGGCGCCGATACGGTGATGGACCTCAGCTCCGGCGGCGATATCGACGCCATTCGACGGGCCATCATCGAAGCCAGCCCGCTTCCCGTCGGCACGGTACCGATCTACCAGGTGGCGGCGGAGCTGGAGCACACGGAGGACATGACGGCCGAAGCGCTGCTCGATATGATCGAGCACCAGGCGGAGCAGGGCGTCGACTTCATGACCGTGCACTGCGGCATCCTGCGCGAGCACGTCGCGCTGGCGCAAAGGCGCGTCACCGGCATCGTCAGCCGCGGCGGTGGGCTCTTGGCGCAGTGGATGATGCATCACAATCGCCAGAACCCGCTGTACGAGCGCTTCGACGAGCTGTGCGACATCGCACGGCGCCACGACGTGACGCTGAGTCTCGGCGACGGCCTGCGTCCGGGCTCGCTCATCGACGCCAGCGACGCGGCGCAGTTCGCCGAGCTGGAGACGCTGGGAGAGCTGACGGAGCGCGCCTGGGCAAAGGACGTGCAGGTGATTATCGAAGGGCCCGGGCACGTGCCGCTGGACCAGATCGAGATGAACGTTCGGCGGCAGCAGGAAGTATGCCACGGCGCGCCCTTCTACGTCCTGGGGCCGCTGGTCACGGACGTTGCGCCCGGCTATGACCACATCACGTCGGCAATCGGCGCGACGCTGGCCGCGTACGCCGGCGCCAGCTATCTCTGTTACGTCACGCCGCGGGAGCATCTCGGGCTGCCGAGCCTGGAGGACGTGAAGACCGGCGTGGTGACCTACAAGATCGCCGCGCATGCCGCCGACGTCGCCCGCGGCCGCAAGGGAGCTCGCGACCACGACGACGCGATGTCCCGCGCTCGTTACGCCTTCGACTGGGAGCAGCAGTTTGCGCTGTCGCTGGACCCGGAGACGGCGCGTCGCATGCACGACGAGAGCCTGCCGGAGGGTTATCCGAAGGCCGGCAACTTCTGCTCGATGTGCGGGCCAAAGTTCTGCCCGATGCGCATCAGCCACCAGATGAATGAGGCGATGGCGGCGGAAAGGGAGAAGAGCGGCTAGTGGAGCTTTCCTATCCAAAATACACGGCGATCCTGGCGTCGGCGGCGGTCATCGTCCGCGATGGGCGGTTGCTGCTGCTGGAGGACCGCTGGGGCCGCTGGGGACTGCCGTCGGGCTTCTTGGAGGCGGGCGAATCGGCGGAGGAGACGCTGGCGCGGGAGATACTGGAGGAGCTCGGCGTGCAGTGTCGCATCGTTGCGCCTTTCGGCGTCGAGATGGACTGGGCGGGACCGGAAGGCAGCGTCTTCGTGCTGATGCACTTCGCCGTCGACCTCCTGAGCGACGACTTCGCGCCGAACGAGGAGGTTGTGCGGTACGCCTGGGTGTCACCGGGCGAGGTCGGGCGCTACAACGTCTGGCCGAACGTGCGGCGGCTGGCAGAGCGCATGCTGGCGGATTCCGGGGTCGCTTCGGGCGGCCCCTAGAGGACGGTCGAGAAAATGGAAGAAGATTACCTGGAGATTGCGGGCAAGAGGTTCCGGTCGCGGTTGCTGGTCGGGACCGGCAAGTACCGGACGCCGGGGGAGATGGCGGCGGCGCTGGAGGCTTCCGGCGCGGAGATCGTGACCGTGGCGATCCGGCGTCTGGACCTCGACAACCCGGCGCAGAAGACGCTGCTCGACCACATCGACTGGCGGCGCTACACGATCCTGCCGAACACCGCGGCCTGTCGCACGGTCGAAGAGGCGCTGTTCACGGCACGATTGGGGCGGGAGGTGACCGGCTCCGACTGGGTGAAGCTGGAGGTCGTGCCGGACCCAAAGTACCTCCTGCCGGACCCCGTCGCGACGCTGGAGGCGGCGAAGACGCTCATCGACGAAGGCTTCGTCGTGCTGCCGTATATCCACGCCGATCCCGTGCTGGCGCGTCGACTGCAGGAGATCGGCTGCGCAACCGTCATGCCGCTGGGCTCGGCGATAGGCTCCGGCCAGGGTATATTGACGGCGGAGGAGATACGCATCATCGTTGAGCAGGCGACAGTGCCGGTCGTCGTCGATGCCGGGCTGGGCGCGCCGTCGGACGCGGCGCTGGCCATGGAGCTGGGTGCCGACGCCGTGCTCATGAACACGGCTCTAGCTGAGGCGGGCGATCCCGCGCTGATGGCCGCAGCCCTGCGCAAGGGCGTCGAGGCCGGGCGGGAGGCCTACCTGGCGGGCCGGATTCCGAAGAAACGCTTCGCCTCGGCGAGCAGCCCCATGGAGGGGGTTGCGGGCCGGGTCGCGACAACAGGAGGAGACAGATGACAACGTTTATCGCCAGCAGGATGGGACGCCTGCGCCTGCCAAGCCTCTGCCTAGTTACGGACCGTCGCGTCTGCGCCGACAAGGAGCTAGACGACGTCGTCGCGCAGGCCATCGAGGGCGGCGCGAACGTGATACAGATGCGCGAGAAAGACCTGTCCGCCGCCGAGCTGTTCACCCTCGGCGTGCGCCTGCGGGCGAAAACAAAGAACCGGAGCCTGCTGCTGATAAATGATCGCCTTGACGTGGCGCAGGCCTGCGGTGCCGACGGCGTGCAGTTGCCGGAAAGCGGCTTGCCCACGTCCGTCGCGCGCTGGGTCATGGGACGTCACGCTCTCATCGGGCGCTCGGTGCAGGACATAGAAGCGGGGAGGCAGGCCGAAGCCGACGGCGCGGACATGGTCGTCGTCGGGCCCGTCTTCAAGACGAAGTCTAAGCCGGACGCGAAGCCGGTCGGCGTCGAACTGATAAAGGAGATCGCGGAATCGGTGCCGCTGCCAGTGATCGCGATCGGCGGTATCACGCCGGAGAACGCCGGGGACGTGATTCGAGCGGGAGCCGCGGGCGTCGCGGTCATCTCCGCGATCTGCGCCGCAGACGACCCCCGGGCGGCCGCCAAAGCGCTGATGGAGGCGATGAGCGAGGCCTGGCGCGAACGGCTGCTGGCAAGGGCGAAGGCGGGCGCATGATAACGGTGACGGTCAACGGCAAACCCCGCGAAATTGAGGACGAGACCGATCTGGCTGGCCTGCTGCAGTCGCTGGAGGTCGATGGCCGCGGCGTGGCGGTGGCGCGAAACGCTGAGATTGTCCCGCGGGAAGCGTACGCGACTGTGACGCTGCGCGAAGGCGACAGCATCGAGATCGTGCGCATGGTGGGTGGCGGCTAGCGAGAGTCCAATGTCATCCAACGGCTCCCCTGATGTGATTGTCGTCGGTGGCGGCGTCATTGGCTGCGCCATCGGCTACTATCTGGCTTGCGAAGGCGTAGCGGTGGCGGTCGTCGAGCGCGGCGAAATCGGGTGCGAGGCGTCGAGCGCGGCGGCGGGCATGCTGGCGCCGCTGGCGGAGGTCGAAGAGGCAGGCCCCTTCCAGCAGCTCGCTATCGCCGGCCTGCGGCTGTTCCCGGCGCTTGCGGAGACGCTGCGCGCGGAGAGCGGCGTCGATATCGAATACCAGGCGTCCGGCATCCTGCGCGTCGCGTTAAGCGAGGCGGAAGAGCGGCGGCTTCGCGCGCTGACGAAGCAGTCGATGGGGCTGCCGGTCCACTGGTTGTCGCCGCAAGAGGCGCGCTCGCTGGAGCCAGCGCTGTCGCCTGAAGTCCGAGGGGCGCTGTACTCGTCGGAGGAACATCAGGTTAGCGCCGACCGGCTGGTGCGCGCTTTCGCCCGCTCGGCGGCTGCTCAGGGCGCCAAGCTCTGCTGCGAATGCCGTGTCGATGGGCTGCTTAAGCGAGGGGAACGCGTCGTCGGCGCGCGGACGGCGGACGGGCCGATGAGCGCCGGGCACGTTGTGCTTGCCGCCGGCCCCTGGACGGGGCGCCTCGCCGGATCGCTCGGCGTCGCCCTGCCCGTCTTCCCCGTGCGCGGCCAGATGGCGGCGCTAAAGGGGAGGTCGCTGATCCGTCACATCGTCTGGGGCGAAGACGGCTATCTGGTGCCGAAAGCGAACGGGCTTGTCTTCGCCGGCGCGACCGTAGAGAACGTGGGCTTCCGGCAACAGACGACCGCCGCCGGCATCCGCGGCCTTGTCCGAATGGCCGGTGCGCTGGCGCCACGATTGGCCCGCGCCTCGCCCGTCGTCTGCTGGGCCGGCCTACGCCCCGGTTCCGCGGACGGCCTGCCGCTGCTGGGGCCGCTGCCCGGATGGGAAGGCGCGAGCGTCGCGACGGGGCACTATCGCAACGGGATTCTCCTCTCCGCGATCACGGGCCACCTGATCGCGAGGTCGATAATCGATGGCGTGGAGGACGAGGCGCTGGCATCGTTCAGCCCAGGGCGTTTTGCGTAAAGCGTGACGCCAGGCGGCGCGCCGCCCCTTCGACGTCCTCGGCCGCGCAGACGGCGCTGATTACGGCCACTGCGTCGGCGCCGGCCGCGATCACGGCATCGACGTTCTCGTCGCCTATTCCACCTATTGCGACCAGCGGCAAGCTTACCGCCGCCTTCACTTCCCGCAGCCGCTCAAGGCCCGCCGGACGCGTGTCCTCCTTCGTCGCGGTCGGGAAGATGCTGCCGACGGCGACGTAGGCGGCGCCTTCGCGCTCCGCCTGGCGTGCCTCTTCAACCGTGTTCGTCGACGCGCCCAGCAAGAAGCGCGCGGGCAGCCACGGTCGCACCAGCGAAAGCGGCAGGTCGCGGCGGCCCAGGTGGGCGCCGTCGGCGGCGAGGGCGAGCGCGAGATCTACGTGGTCGTTAACGAAGAAGAGGGCATTGTACGCGCGGCAAAGGTCGCGGATGGCCTGCGCGTCGGGAAGCTGGTCGCCCTTGTCGCGGGTCTTGTCGCGCCACTGGAGGATGCGGGCGCCGCCGGCTAGGGTGAGGCGGGCGACTTCGACGGGGTCGCGGCCGCGCGTCTGCTGCGGGTCGATGATGACGTAAAGGCCGCGAATCCTGCGGTCGGTCATGGCCATCGCGGTTGTCCGTCCGTGTAGATGTTGCTCAGGAAGCGTCGGTGGCGCCGACAGAGTCCATTCTATGTCGCGGATATCACGCGTGACAACGGCGACGGCGATTCGATTCTTGACAGTGGATGCGTTCGCCTGCTACGAATAGGTTGAAGGGACGCAATGATAGCGCTCATCGGCGGTACGAGCCCCGAGGGAAAGGGGCTGGCGCTGCGGTTCGCCGCGGCCGGCGAGATCGTGATGATCGGCTCGCGCTACAAGGAGCGCGCCGTCGCCGCCGCCGAAGAAGTACGACGCCTTGTCCCCGACGCCTGGGTGCGGGGCGCCCTTAACCGTCGCGCCGCCCGCGAGGCGGACGTCATCGTCCTCACCGTGCCATTCGAGGAGCATGCCCGCGTCCTCAAGTCGCTCGGCGAGTACCTGCGCGGCAAGATCCTGATCGACACGGTTGTGCCGCTCATCTTTGAGAAGGGACACGTCAGCGTCCAGGCGGTCGAGGAAGGGTCGGCGGCGGAGCAGGCGCAGCGGATGCTGCCGGGCACGCGCGTGGTCGCCGCTTTCCAGAACCTGAGCGCCGTCGAGCTCGCCTCGCTGGACAGGCCGCTGGACGCCGACGTGGTCGTCTGCGCCGACAACGTGGCGGCGCGGAACGCTGTGATGGCGATGATCGACAAGATTCCCGGCCTGCGCGCTCTCAGCGGCGACGGCCTGGTCAATGCTCACCACCTGGAGGAGATAACGGCGCTCCTGCTATCCCTCAATCGCATCCATCGCAGTCACGCCAGCATCAGGTTCACGGGTATCTGAGAAGACCTCTTCCGCTAGGGGGCAGCGGGCCTAATTGGAACAACCCTCTCCGACGTTTGACGACCTGAGGCTGGAGCCGTCGCCGGTGCCGGGCGTGAGCCGCAACGTTTTCGTGCTGGGGCTCGTCAGCCTGGCCACCGACGTCGCCAGCGAGATGGTCTATCCGCTGATCCCTATCTTCCTGACCGTCACACTGGGCGCGCCGGTGGCGGCGCTCGGTGTCATCGAGGGGATTGCGGAAGGAACGGCCAGCCTCATGAAGGTCGGGTCGGGCTGGTACTCGGACCGGCTTGCCATGCGGAGGCCGCTGGTCGCGGCGGGGTACGCGCTGTCGGCGGTTGGCAAGGTGTTGGTGGCGACGGCGTTTCACTGGCCGCAGGTGCTGGTCGCCCGCACCGTCGACCGGTTTGGCAAGGGGGTGCGCACTTCGCCGCGCGACGCGCTCATCGCCGATTCCGCGCTCCCCGAGACGTACGGACGCGCGTACGGCTACCACCGGGCGGCGGACACCGTCGGCGCCGTCATCGGGCCGCTGATCGGGCTGGCGATACTGGAGATCGTCGGGCAGAACAACTTGCGACCGGTGCTGTTGATCGCGACGGTGCCGGGCGTGCTGAGCGTGGGGCTGCTGGCGTTCGTGAAGGAGCGGCGTCGCGAGCCGAAGGCGGTCGAGAGCGGCGTCGAGAGGCCGAAGATCGACCTGTCGGGCGCGAGCAGGGTGTTCTGGGTCTTCCTGAGCATCAGCCTCCTCTTCGCGCTGGGCAACTCCAGCGATACGTTCCTCATCCTGCGGGCGAACGACCTGGGGCTGAGCCTGGCGGTGGTCATTCTCCTGTACGTGCTGTACAACGCCAGCTACAGCCTGCTGTCGCTGCCGGCTGGCATCGTCGCGGACCGGGCGGGCAAGCGGCGGCTGGTGACGGGCGGGTTCTTCGTCTACGGGCTGGTGTACATGGGGTTTGCGCTGGCGGGCCAGGGGAGCCAGCTATGGCCGCTGTTCCTGGTCTACGGCGTATACATGGCTTTCACGGACGGCATGGCGCGGGCGATGGTGGCGGAGCTATCGCCGGAGGAGCGTCGGGGGACGTTTCTGGGGCTGTATCACACGGGCATCGGGCTGATGGCGGTGGCGGCGAGCGTGCTGGCGGGGGTGCTATGGGACGTCGTTGGGAAGCCGGCGCCGTTCTGGCTGGGCGCGTCGACGGGGTTTGCGGCGGCGGCGCTCATGCTGACGCTGCCACAAGGATCGAGCGCTGCCCAGGTCGAGGATTCGCGATAGGTGGGCAATGGGTCTTGACATAGGCAGAGTCAGTATGCAATAATAGTCTTATCTAGTTGTATGCCATGGTCTGCATCACCAGAAAGGCGCGAGCGATGGGCAGGGCACAGCGCGTAACAGTAACCATCCCCGAGGAAATCGTCGCCGCCGTCGATAGTATCGCCAGGCGGACCAAGGCTAGTCGCAGCAAGGTTATCGCCCGGATTCTCGACCGGGCGGGACGCGAGGCGCAGCGCAAAGCGTTGGCTGAGGGCTATCAGGCGATGTTGGTAGAGAACGCGGCGTTCGCGGAGAGCGCCCAACCGCTCGCCGCCGAGATCTGGTCGGAGTACCCGTCCGACGAAGCTGACGGAAGCGAGGGCGGGGGTTGAAGATCAGGCGCGGTCAGATCTGGTGGATCGACTGGTCGCCTTCGCGCGGAAGCGAGCAGGCTGGAATGCGTCCGGCGCTGGTGATCCAGAATGACGTTGGAAACGAATATTCGCGCACAACGATCGTGGCAGCCGTGACAACCGGCATCAAGGGCGACTATCCGTTTGTCGTGCGAATCAGCGCTAGCGAAAGCCAACTCCCGCGCGATAGCGCCGTCAACTGCGCCCAGCTTCTTACGGTAGACAAGGCTCGGCTGTCGGGCAAGTGCGGGGAGTTGAGCCCAAAGAGAATGGAAGCGGTTGACGAGGCGCTGAGGGTTAGCCTGGGGCTCAAGGAGACCTGAACTGGCGAGCCGTCGCGATTAAGGGTCGCGGAGGACGGCGCCGGTGCTGGCGCTGGTGACGAGCGAGGCGTAGCGACGCAGCCAGCGACTCGGCAGGTCGCGCTTGGGCGCCTTCGCCTCCGCGAGACGCCACGCTATCTCCTCGTCCGACAGGTCGACGTCCAGGCGGTGGTTCGGGATGTCGAGGCTGACCGCGTCGCCGTCGCGCAGAACGGCGATGGGCCCGCCGGCCGCCGCTTCGGGCGAGACGTGGCCGATGCAGCAGCCGTGGCTACCGCCGGAGAAGCGACCGTCGGTTATCAACGCCACTTTGTCGCCCAGTCCACGGCCGACGATGTTCGCGGTCGGGGCGAGCATCTCCTGCATGCCGGGGCCGCCCTGTGGGCCTTCGTAGCGGATGACGACGACGTCGCCGGCCTTCACGTCGCCGCGCAGGACCGCCGCCGCCGCGTCCTCCTGCGACTCATAGACGCGCGCCGGCCCTTCGAAGACCAGCATCGACGGCTCGACGGCGCCGGACTTGACGACCGCGCCCTCCGGCGCCAGGTTGCCGAAGAGCACCGCCAGGCCGCCGCTCTCGCTGAAAGGACGCTCCAGCGGGCGAATAATCTCCGGGTCGCGGATTGCAGCGCCGGCGACGTTCTCGCCCAGAGTCTTCAGCGAGACGGTTATGCGGTCGAGGTCGAGAACGCCGGGCTTACGGCTGATCTCGTTGAGAATTGCGCTCACACCGCCGGCGCGGTCGACGTCCTCGACATGGGTGCTGTTTGCCGGCGCGACCTTGCAGATGTGGGGGACGCGCGCGGCGAGCTCGTTGATTCGCTTGAGCGGGTAGTCGACGCCGCCCTCGTGGGCGAGAGCGAGAGCGTGGAGGACGGTGTTCGTGGAGCCGCCCATCGCCATGTCGAGCGCGAAGGCGTTGTCGAGCGACTGCGGCGTGACGAGGCGGCTGGGCGTTAGGTTCGCCTCGAGCAGCTTCATCACCTGGTAGGCGGACTGGCGGTAGAGCTCCTGGCGTTCGGCGCTTTCGGCGAGGATGGTGCCGTTGCCCGGCAGGGAGAAGCCGATGGCTTCCGTGAGGCAGTTCATGGAGTTGGCGGTGAACATGCCGGCGCAGGAGCCGCAGCCGGGGCAGCCGGACGTCTCCAGATCGCGCAGCTCCCGCTCGGTGATGCGGCCGGCGCTGTAGGCGCCCACGCCCTCGAAAACGCTGATCAGGTCGACGGCGCGACCATCGATAGAGCCGGCGCGCATGGGGCCGCCGCTGACGAAGATGGTCGGGACGTCCAGGCGCATGGCGGCCATGAGCATGCCGGGGACGATCTTGTCGCAGTTGGGGATGCAGACCATGGCGTCGAAGCAGTGGGCGGCGACCATCGTCTCGACGCAATCGGCGATGAGCTCGCGGCTGGGCAGGGAGTACTTCATGCCGAAGTGGCCCATCACGATGCCGTCGTCGACGGCGATGGTGTTGAACTCGAAGGGCACGCCGCCGGCGGCGCGGACCGCCTCCTTGACGACGCGTCCGACCTCTTGCAGGTGGACGTGGCCGGGAACGATGTCGGTGTAGGAGTTGGCGATGGCGATGAACGGCTTGTCGAAGTCGGCCTCGGAGCGGATGACGCCGGTGCTGCGCAGGAGGGCGCGATGGGGCGCGCGCTCGAAGCCCTTCTTTATCTGGTCGGAACGCATGGCAGTGCCTTTCCAGCGGCAAGGGACGACGAGAGACTGCGCCGTCTCGATGCGCAGAAGATGATTCGAGTCGGATCGTACGGCATGGCGGGCGCGATGACAAGAGAAGCCGGCGCCGCGTAGGGAGATCGCCTATGCGGCGCCTTGCTGAACAGCCGATGAATCTAGTAGGCGGGCCGGTACGAACGGCCGGCCGGACCTCCGTCCCTCCGAGTGCAGGTGCGTCAATGTCAGATGGTTTGGGCTTATCGATAACCGCGGTTGAGATTATCACCAGGAGCTACGCAGTCACGGGCCATTGCTATGGCCTCAGTGAGCACATCCGCCTGATCGACCTCCTGAACGTGCCGAAGATAACCCACTTGCAGTTGACTGACGCGACGGTGCGGGAACTCACCCGGTCGCGAGAGGTAGTGTCGACGAAAGGGCTGTTCCTGGTCGAGCGGGACTCCGTGGTTTTCGGGCGGTCGCTGGAATCGCTGGAGGACGCGGAGCGACGTCGGGAGACGCGCCACATGGATTTCGTCGAGAAGTCGCAGCATCGGATGCTGGTGTTCGTTCCGCCCTTCCGCATTACGGGCAAACTGCACGTCATCAGGGACGCGGACCTCTCGGTGGCGCTGCCGCGCCTGTTCGAGGGGTTCCTGGCGATAACGGATGCCAGCGTCGTCCACGAGACGGAGAGCGGCGTGGTATGGGAAAGCGGCTTCATCGCCGTCAACGGGCGGTGCATCGAGATGGTCTGCCCGTCGCTGCCGGCGAACTGGAGCGAGCGCGGGGCCGATACACAGGACGCGGGCGAAGGGCGCGACGCCATTTCTTTCGGGTCGCGGCCGGAAAGCTCGGCGGCCTAGAGCTTCATCACTAGCAACTCGCGGCCCATTTCGCCGCCGGCAAGCCTCACGACAACGCTCACGACGCGCACTTTCATTGGCTTGGCGCCCTCGATGAACAGCTCGTCTTGCCGTTCGAACCGGTAGTCGCTGTCGATTGTTGTGATTAGTTTGTCTTTGCGGCTGGTGAAGGGGTCGACCTCGTATATCTCCGTCTTCAAGTTGTTCCTCCGCTGAGCGTGCTGGGATTGACTGCAGTATACGGGCTGCCGCGTTTGAGAGCATCAGCGGCAGGCTGCGGCGCCCGTCGGCGATGAAGCGTCGCAGGTTCGGGCGTGTGTCCGCAAGGTCGTGGTAGTATTGGCTTATGGCACGGACTGAGCAGGCTGAACGGACCGGGCGTCAGACAGGCGGGCGCTATTCCTTGCGGCGGATGAGGCCGGCGGACATCGCGCAGGTGATGGACATCGAGCGCGAGTCGTTCCCGTCGATGTGGCCGCAAACGGCCTACAGTCGCGAGCTGAAGAACCCGCTGGCCCGGTATTTCGTGCTGGTCGAAGAAGGCGAGGACGGCCCGCCTGCGGAAGGGGCGCTGCACAAGCTCGTGCGACGCCTGCTCCGTCGAGAACGCGAGGAGCCACCGACGCGACGGCTGATAATCGGGCTGGTCGGCGTGTGGCTGATGGTCGACCAGGCGCACGTCGTGACGATAGCGGTCCGGGAGGCGTTTCGACGACAGGGCGCGGGCGCGCTGCTGCTACTGGCGGCGATGGAGACGGCGTTCGCTGAGCGGACGGAGGCAACAACGCTCGAATACCGCAAGGCGAACGAGCCCGCCCGTGCGCTCTATGAGAAGTTCGGCTTCCTAAACGTCGGCGAACGGCCGCGCTACTACAGTGACACGAACGAGGACGCGGTAATTATGACGACGCCGCCGCTGAGCTCGAAGTCGTACCGCGAGAAATACGAACGGTTGAAGCGCGAGCTGGAGAAGCAGTGGCGGGACGTGTACGTTCTGCCGGAGTGGTTCTGAGGTCGTTGGAACGGACGGCGGCGGCGCGACGAGCGAAGCGAGGAGCGCAACGAGAGCGCGATCGTCGCACCTCTCGTAATTCCCACGACCGTCTCATGGGATGATGGCGTCGCGCGTCACACGTCGTCGCGCCCGTTGAGGCCTTTGCGCACCCACTCGTCGCGACTGCGCACGTCGCGGTCGAAAAGCAGGCGATTGAGCAGCACGTCGCGTTGCGAAACGCCTTCCGCGCGCACGCCCGGGCTCCCGAGCAGTCGCTTCGTAAAGATGATGGCGACCATGCAGAGACAGCCGGCGGCTATAGGACCGGGGCCGTCGACTAGCAACGAGGCAAGGGGCGTGACGGCAATCGCCAGGCCGACGCCGAATGGCACCTGGCGGACCAGCACCCCGACGAGCGCGACGACGGTGAAGACGGCCAACGTGATCGGCGTCAGGAGCAGCAAGAAGCCAATCGCGGCGGCGATTCCCCGCCCGCCGGCAAATAGCAGGTAGACGGACCAGCACGCTCCCACAAGCGCCGCGACACCGGCCGCCACCTGCACGCCGAGTGGCTGGTCGACAAGCTTCGCGAGCCCGATACCCGCCATGGCGAGGCCGATCTGCGCCAGCCCCACCGGCACGACAGCCCAATGCGCGACCGACTGGTAGACGTTCGAGGCGCCGACGTTGGCGCTCCCGTAGCGTCGGATGTCGATGCCCTTCAGCCGGCCGGCGATGTAGGCGACGGGAATGGCGCCGATAAGATAGCTTGCCGGAATGACGAGCGCAGCGACGAGCATAGCCTAGCGCTGACCCGAGAGCGCGCTCGCAGAGGTCATTCGCGTCGCTCCGGCGTGGGAGGAGTCGTGCGGGCGCGGAAGGCGGCGACGATCAGACGCACGGCGTCGTTCACGCTGAAGCGGGCCGTGTTGAGAACGAGGTCGTAGAGGCCGGGGTCCGACGCGTCGACCTTGAAGTACTTGTGATGGAAGTCGGCGCGGCCTCTATCGCTTTCCTCGACGTATTCTTTCGCCTTCGCCGGAGGAACGCCGTCGCGTTCGGCGACGCGCTGCACGCGAGTGTCGAGCGGCGCGGTTGTGGCGACGTGCAGGGCGTCGGCGCAATCGCGCAGGATCGCCGGACTGCCGCGTCCGATGATTACCACGTTTCCTCTGGCCGCGAGCCCTGTCATGATCGTCGTAATCGCTTCTTTATAGCGGCGATCATTCAGCTCGGCCTCGCTGGCGGCGGGAAGAGCGGCGGCCTCACGGTAGGTAGTCGCCATGAGAGCCTCCAGGCCGCTCACGGCGGACATGGGGTCGGCGGCGCCGGCGACGGCGGAGTGTTCGAGAAAGTCCTGGAAGAAAGTGGCGATCCGCTCGCGCAGGTGCGGCGGTGGGGCGCGATCGTCGCGGCCGGCGATGGCGCGCTCAGGGACGCCAAGGGCGCGCGCAGCTTCGGTCAGGATGGCGCGGTCGACGTAGTCGAATCCCAGCTCCTGCGCCACGAGCTGTCCGATCTCTCTGGCGTAGCTGCCGAGGTTGCCGCTGATAGTGATGACGGCCATTCGCCACTCCGCCCGCTGTGAGCGCACCAAGATTACTATAGATTGGAGGCGTGTCGCAAAGATCGTATGATGTGGGCACAAAACCAAGGAGGACTGAAATGGCCAACGTCATCTACGAGAAGCGCAACCACGTCGCGCACATTACGATCAACCGGCCCGACGACATGAACTGCGTCGACCCGCCGACGGCAGCGGAGCTGGTGACGATATGGCAGGATTTCCGCGATGACAACTCCGCCTACGTCGCGGTCATCACCGGCGCCGGCAACGAGTCGTTTTGCGCCGGCTTCGACCTCCGCACCGTCGGCTCCGGCGGCCTGCCACAAGCGCCCCACGAAGTGCGACGCTTCATCTACGACCATCCCGGCTTCATGGGCTACACCCGTCGCGCCGACATCTTCAAGCCGATCATCGCGGCGGTGAACGGCTACTGTTTCGCCGGCGGGCTGGAGATCGCCCTCTGCGCCGATATCCGCATCGCGGCGGAGAACGCGGAGTTCGGGGTGCTGAATCGCCGCTGGAACGTCGGTCTGGGCGACGGCGGCACGCAGCGCCTGCCCCGGATCGTCGGGCTCGGGCGGGCGATGGAGCTGATCATCCTGGGAAAGCGAATCGATGCGCAGGAGGCGTACCGCATCGGGCTGGCGAATGAGGTGGTGCCCGCGGCGTCGCTGATGGAGCACGTGACGGGGATGGCGGAGAGGATCTGCGCCTTCCCGCAGGGAGCAGTGCGCACGGACAAGGAGGCGGTCATGCGAGGTCTGGGAACGACGCTGGAGGAAGGCTTCCGCATCGAAGGATCGACGTTTGTGACGCTGTTGAGGCAGGACGATTTCTACGAAGGGCCGCGGTCGTTCGCGGAGAAGCGCAAGCCGTTGTTCAAGCAGGACGACTAGCCCCTGGAGGAGACGTGAGATGCGAGTTGAGTGGCTGATTCTCGCCGACTATGCGCAGATCGTCGGCGGCAAGCTGTACCTGATGGGCGGAGGCTGGGATGTGCTAACCGTGAACACCGGCTTTCCGCTGACTCGTCCGCTGGGCCTGGCGGCGGCTTTCTCCGTACCCTGGAATGAGACGAACCAGCGCCAGAATATCGAGATCGAGATTCAGACCGAGGACGGGCAGTCGGTGGGGAAGGTGAGGGGCGAGTTCGAGGTAGGGCGACCGGCGGGCATAAAGCAGGGCCAAGACCAAAGGTTCCAGCTTGCGGTCACCGTGCCGCTGAACCTGCCCGCGCCCGGCACCTACGTAATCGTCGCAAAAGTCGGAGGGGAAGAGCAGGCGCGGGTGCCGTTCAACGTCGTTGGCGGGCCGATGCTGCAGCCGAAACGCGAATAGGCCGGCCTGTCGGCCATGAGCAGAATGAGTCTCAGGCGACGGCCTGCGCGCTCCGTCTGCGGCCGTAGTCCACCGGCACGACAAACGCCAGAAGGCCTACGAGCGGAAGCGCCAACGAGAGCGTCGAAGGGATGATTGTCAGACCCGCGACAAGCCCCCAACCGGCCAGCCGAAGCAGTAGTGACGGCCTCGCCGCACCGTCGAACCGATTGAGCATGAGCCCCGCGGCGAGCAGTAGACCTCCCGAAATGTAGAACGACGAGATTAGCGCCATGGCGTTCTGTGTCTGCCACGCGACGAGCAGCGCGCCCACGGTTCCTGCGAAGGGCAGCAGCGCCATCGCCCAGGCGGTCAGCCGCCATTCGCGCAGGCGTTCCGCTTCGACGGCGCCGCGATGCGTCCGCCACAGCGCCCATACGACGAACCCGACGTAGAAGGGATAGCCCAGTGGGAACATCGCACCCTCCTCGCACTACGCTTCACGTCTCGACCGCGGTGGACGCTATTCCTGCTTCGGCTCCTCGGGCGGCGTCTCTTCCGCGGCGGGCGGCGTGTGCTTCTCGATTCGCGCGTCGAGCCGCTGCCGCTTTTGCTCCAGATGATCGATGCGGCGGTCGATGCGGCTGCGCACTCGCATCAACCGCTGACGCGCCAGACTTCGTAATCTATCTCCCATTGCCATCGTTCCACCTCTTTCGTTCACTTTCTCTCTCGGGGTCGGGCAAGACCCCGACGGGCAGGCGCCCGACCTACGCGGTTGTCCGATTAGCTGGCGGCGGCGACCATGTCCTCCTTGCGGTGGAACGCGTAGCCGTCGTCGGTTGCGTCCATCACCACCGTGTCGCCCTCGCGGAACTCGCCGCCGAGGATGCGCTGCGATAGCGGGCTCTCCACCTCGCGCGTGACGACGCGGCGCAGCGGCCGCGCGCCGAACACGGGGTCGTAGCCTTCCTTGACGAGCTTCGCCTTCGCCGCCTCGGTCAACTCCAGCGAGATGTCGCGGTCGTCCAGACGGTTGCGCACTTCGTTAACCATCAGCTCGATGATCTGCTCCAGGTCCTTCTCCGTCAGGGGCTCGAAGATGACCACGTCATCGACGCGGTTGAGGAACTCGGGCCGGAAGAACTCGCGCAGGGCCCGCTCCGCCCGATCGCGGAGCTGATCGCGCTCGCGGTCGGCTGCCTTGCGGTCCGTGACGAAGCCGACGGCGCCGCGGGTTTCCAGGCTGGTGCCAAGGTTGCTGGTCATGATGATGACCGAGTTGCGGAAGTCGACCGTTCGCCCGTGACCGTCGGTGAGACGGCCATCGTCCATGATCTGGAGGAGGATGTTGAGCACCTCCGGGTGTGCCTTCTCGATCTCGTCGAAGAGGACGACGCGGTAGGGCCGGCGACGGACCGCTTCGGTGAGGCTGCCCGCCTCCTCGTAGCCGACGTAGCCGGGCGGCGCGCCGATGAGCCGGGAGACCGTGTGGCGCTCCGTGTACTCGGACATGTCCACGCGGATCATCGATTCCTCGTCGTCGAACATGTACTCCGCCAGCGCCTTGGCCAGCTCCGTCTTCCCGACGCCGGTGGGGCCGAGGAAAATGAAGCTGCCGATGGGCCGCCGGGGGTCCTTGAGGCCGGAGCGGGCGCGCCGGATGGCGTCGGAGACCTTGCGGATCGCCTCCTCCTGGCCGATGACGCGTCTGTGGAGCTCCTCTTCCATGTGCAGCAGCTTCTCCGCTTCGCCTTCCAGGAGGCGCGAGACGGGAATGCCGGTTACCGAGGCTATGAGCTCGGCGATGTCCTGCGCCGTCACCTCATTGCTTATCTTGTGCTCGCTCTCCCATTGCGTCTTTTTCGCCTCGTACTCCGCCTTGATGCTTTCGACCTCCGCCTTGATGCGGGCGGCGGCCTCGTAGTCCTGGCGCTGAGCGGCGGCCTCCGTCTCCATCGCGAGCTCGTCGAGGCGGCGCTTTATCTGGCGGAGCTCCGGCGTCATGCTCTGGTTGTCGATGACGTGCTTGCTGGCGGCCTCGTCGATGAGGTCGATCGCCTTGTCGGGCAGATGGCGCTCCGTCAGGTAGCGGTCGGAGAGGCGCGCCGCGGCATCGATGGCTTCGTCGCTGATCTCGATCTTGTGGTGCGCTTCGTAGCGCGGCTTGAGGGAGTGCAGCATCTCGATTGTCTCTTCGACGCTGGGCTCGTCGACGTAGACGGGAGCGAAGCGGCGCTCCAGGGCGGCGTCCTTCTCGATGTACTGACGGTAGTCGTCGAGGGTGCAGGCGCCGACGACCTGGAGCTCGCCGCGGGCAAGGGCGGGCTTCATCATCGTGCTGGCGTCGATAGCGCCTTCCGCGCCGCCGGCGCCGACGACCTGGTGGATCTCGTCGATGAAGAGGATGATCTCGCCGGTGCCGCGCCGGACCTCGTCCATCACGGCCTTCAGTCGCTCCTCGAACTCGCCGCGGAACTTGCTGCCGGCGACCATGCTGCCCATGTCGAGGGCGACGACGCGCTTGTTCTTGAGGTTGTCGGGCACGTCGCCCTCGACGATCTTCTGGGCGAGGCCTTCAACGATAGCGGTCTTGCCGACGCCGGTCTCGCCGATGATCACGGGGTTGTTCTTGGTGCGCCGGTTGAGGATCTGCATGACGCGGCGGATCTCGTCCTCGCGGCCGATGACGGGGTCTAGTTTGCCCTGGCGGGCCATCTCCGTGAGGTCGATGCTGTACTTTTCGAGGGCGCCGTAGCGGCTTTCGGCCGTGGGGCTGTCAACGCGAGCGTTGCCGCGCAGCTCCTGGATGGCGCTGTAGAGCCTCTCCTTGTCGACGCCGAACTCGTGCAGGAACTGCGCCGCCTCACCGTCCCTATCGTCGGCGATAGCGATGAGCAGGTGCTCCACGCCGACGTACTCGTCCTTGAGGCGGTCCGCTTCCGCGTTCGCCGTCTCGAGGAGGCGGATTATGCGCGGTGTGGTGTAGATCTGGACGACGTCGTAGGCGAGCTTGGGGGCGCGGTCCAGCGAGTCGGAAACGCGCTTGATGAGGCGTCCGGTGTCGATGCCGAGCCTGCCGAATATCTGTTGCGCCAGGCCGCCGGGGTACTGGAGCAGCGCCAGGAAGACGTGTTCTACGTCCCACTGGGGGTGTCGCTGGCGGCGCACCATCTCCTGGGAGGCGGCGAGCACCTCTTGCGCCTGTTGTGTGAACCTATCTTGTCTCATCATTGTCGTCACCTCGTGAACAGGAATGAGCCGCTGGTTGGGAACGGCGCGGCGTGGTCATCGTCGGTCCTTTTCAATGGGCGCGAGGAGGTGGCGGTCGCGCAGGCCTTGCAGCTCGCGTCGCAGCTCTTCGAGCTCTTCGTTCATCTCCTGGATGCGCTGGTTCATGCGCAATATCACCTCGGCACCGGCCAGGTTGACGCCCAGGTCGTCGATGAGGCGGTGGATCTGGCGCAGACGGTTGACGTCGGCGGTCGAGTACAGTCGAATCCGCCCCTGTGAGCGCGACGGCTTCAGGACGCCCATGCGCTCGTAGTAGCGGAGCGTCTGGGCGTGCATGCCGACCATCCGCGCCGCGACGCTTATCACGTAGCAGGGCTGTTCTTCGTTCGAGTCTTCGAAATCGTTTTCCACTTCAGTTACCCTTCTTGCAGCACCGCCGTCGTACGACGCAGCTTGCCCTCGCGCAGGAAGGCCAGTAGCAGGCGGGCGGCGGACGCTTCGCTGGCGGCAGCGGCCAGCGCCTCGCCGGAGGTGACCGGCCGGCCCTCGACTTCGACGATGACGTCGGAAACGCGCAGGCTGGCGCGGGCGGCCGGGCTGTCCGGCACGACCTCCAGGACGAGCAGGCCCTGCTGCTGCGTCAGGCCGGTGCGGCGCGCCACGTCGGGAGCGACCGCCGCCGGGATGCCGCCGATGCCGAGCCGTCGCTGCTGATGGCGGCGGATCTCCTCCAGCCGCGCGAGCACGTCGAGCGCCCTGCTCGTCGGGACGGCGAAGCCGACGCCGCGGGCAAAGGGCAGGACGGCGGTGGCGATGCCGACGACGCGTCCATCGGAATCGACGAGCGGGCCGCCGGAGTTGCCCGGGTTGACGGGCGTGTCCATCTGAATCAAATCGGTCAGGCGGGAGGCCGGGCCGGCTTCGAGCGAGCGTCCGAGGGCGCTGACGACGCCGGCGGTGACCGTCCAGTTGAGGCCGAACGGGTTGCCGATGGCAATGACGAGCTGTCCGACGCGCAGGGGCCGCGAGTTCAGCTCCGCGACCGGCAGGCCGAGCGCGCCGATGCGCAGGACGGCCAGGTCGTTCGATGGGTCAGCGTACTCGACGCCGGCCTGGAAGCTGCGGCCGTCCGGCAGGGTGACGCGCGCCAGGTTCATGTCCCGGACGACGTGCTCGTTCGTTAGAATGCGGCCGTCGGAGGCGAAGATCAGGCCGGAGCCGAGGCCTTCGCCGCGCTGGTTGCGCCCACGCTTTTGTGCGACGACCTCGATCTTGACGACCGCCGGCCCGACCGTCTCGGCGGCGCGGCTCACCGCCTCAGAATAGGCGTCAAGCGCTCGTTTTTCGCTCGTATTCGCAGCCATTATCGTTATTCGCCGAGGGCTTTCAGCTCCTCGAACAGCTTCTCCTCTTTCGCTGATAGTTTCTGTGGCAGGACGACTTTGGCTTTGGCGTAGAGGTCGCCCCGCTTGGTGTTGCCGTTGTGATGGGGCATGCCCAGCTCTCGCAGGCGGAACGTCTTGCCGTTCTGCGTCAGCTTCGGGATGGTCAGCGCCACTTCGCCCTTGAGCGTCCGGACACAGGCTTCGCCGCCAAGGACCGCGACGCTGAGCGGCACTTCGACTTCGGTGTACAGGTCGTCGCCGCGCCTCTCGAAGCGCTCATGCGGACGAATCTTCACGTGCAGGTAGACGTCGCCGATGGAGTCGCCGCGAATCCGGACGCGGGCGCTGTCGGCGATGCCGGGCGGTATCTTCGCTTCGATCCGGTGCGGCTTCATGACGGCGCCCTGGCCCTGGCAGGTGTGACAGACCGCGCCGGCGACTTCGCCGCTGCCGCCGCAGGTGGGGCAGCGCTCCTGGCTGTTGATCTCGAAGACGCGGGCCGTGCCGGTGTACGCTTCTTCCAGCGATATCTCTACCGGCGCCTCGGTTGCCCGCGGCTGCTGGCGCCCCCGACGGGCGCCGCCACGGAAGAGGTCGAACAGGTTCTCCATGCCGGGTGCGTCGGAGAACTCGAACGTTTCGGACCGGTTGCCGCGTCCGGAGCCGTCGCCGAAGTCGAATGTGTAGTGTTGCCCGCCTCTTGGGCCGCCGCGCGTGCGGGCCTGGCGCTGCGCCTCTTCGATCTGGTCGGCCATCTCCCAGCGGTCGCCGTAGCGGTCGTATCTCTTGCGGTTCTCGGGGTCGGAGAGGACCTCGTAGGCGGCGTTGACCTCCTTGAAGCGCGCTTCGGCGTTCTTGTCGCCGGGGTTTACGTCGGGATGCAGCTTGCGCGCCAGCCTTCGATACGCCTGTCGTACCTCTTTCGGGTTGGCGCTTCTGCTGATGCCGAGCGTTTCGTAGTAGTCGCGCGCCATTCGTCTGCCTCATTGCCATTATCGGCGAGAAATAGACCGCTGTCAAGATACTTGACAATGCTATTGTGCGGTCTTAAGCTATTGGTGGAAGCCAGTGATTGTAACAAAGCTGGGAATTGCCCCCAGGGCAACGATTGTGAAGAGCCCTCTTGCGACGATATGAGTGCAAGTCGTAGGAGGCGCAGATAGAAATGCGGAGGTGGAAAAGATGGCTGACGTAGTCCGATGGGACCCGTATCGAGAGGTGGCCAGGATGACGCGGATGATGGACCGCATGTTCGGCGAGATGCCGCAGTTGTGGCGCGGCGATTTCGATGGCGGCGAAGGGACGTTCCCGCTCGATCTCTACGAGACCGACAGCGAGATTGTGATCAGGGGGACGCTGCCCGGCGTCAAGCCCGAGGATGTCGACATCACTATCAGCGGCGACCTGCTGACCATCAAGGGCGAGACGAAGCGAGAGGAAGAGAAGCGGCGTCGTAACTATTACCGGCAGGAGTCGTGGTACGGTAGCTTCGGCCGCGCGATAACTCTACCGACGCAGGTGGACGCGGACAAGGCGGAGGCGGTGTTCGAGGACGGCATTCTGAAGCTGACCATCCCAAAAGCGGAGTCGGCGAGGCCGAAGACGATCACCGTGAAGCCCGCGAAGATGGTCGAAGGGGAGCACAAGACGCCGGGGAGTCAGAAGCGGTAGACGGGTTCCAAAGCTATCAATAGGGAGGCCTGGTCCCTTTGGGGTCGGGCCTCTTTCTGTGCGTCTCGTTTGACCGTCCAATAGGGCAATGGCAAACTGGACGTTGAAGCTGAGCCCAAAGAGGCAAACGCATGTCCGATCTGCCGCCCCTGCTTGCCGGTGGGCATGGCCTGCCTGCCGACCTTGTCGGCGGTCGAGGCGCCGCTTTTCGTCGCTCTTGGCCGCTGATCCCCGCCCTGCTGGTGCTCCTGGTATTCAGTCTGGGACTGGGCTGCACGAGGTTCGGCCGAGCCTCGGTGACCAGCGCCTTCTTCCTCCCCGATATGATGGCGCCGCTGCCGATCCGTCCCGTCACCTGGACGACCAGCACGCCGGTGAAGGAGTCGATCACTATCGATTACGACGGGAAACAGATGCCGGCGGACATCTATCGTCCGGGCGACGGTGGGCAGCACGGCGCGATGATCTTGTCGCCGGGCGCGCCGCCGCTGGCGCCGGATGACCCGCGGCTGCTGCGACTCGCCGGCGACGTGGCGCGGGCGGGCTTCGTGATGCTGGTGCCGTTCTCGCCCGACCTGAACGACGAGATGATCTACCCCAGCGAGGTCGACGCGCTGGTTACTGAGTTCCAATATCTCGAGGCGCAGCCGTACGTGAAGCCGGACAAGATCGGCTTCATCGGCGTGAGCGTGGGGGCGCCGCTGGCGCTGCTGGCCGCGTCCGACTCGCGCATCAACGACCAGGTGTCGTACGTCGTCTCTTTCGGCGGCTACTACGACGCCAACGACGTCCTCAAGGCGACCACTACGCAGACCATCTCCTACGACGGCGTCACTGAAAGCTGGCAGCCGAGCGGCCACACGGTTGCGGTCATGTACGAGCAGATCATCAACCGACTGGACGACGCCTACGACCGCGATATCCTCAAGAGCGTGCTGATCGACGGCGATCCGAACGCGTCGGGCGGGCTGCAGATGATGACGCCGGAGGGCTGGGCCGCCTATGACCTCTTGACGAACACCGATCCGTCGCAGGAAGAGACGCTCTTGCAGCGGTTGCCGGCGGCGCCGCGGCAGGCGCTGAGCGACTTGTCGCTGGACGGCAAGCTATCGGGGCTGCGCGCGGAGACTTTCATTCTGCACGACAAGACAGACCACTACGTGCCGTACACGGAGTCGCGGATGTTGCGGGATGCCCTTCAGGGGCAGGTGAAGCTGCACTATACTGAGGTGGACATCTTCGAGCACGTGCAGCCGACGATCAACCGCGACGCGCACACGCTCATTACCGACAGCGCGAAGCTCTACTTCTATCTCTTCCAGATACTGACGCGTTTCCGCTGATAAGTCCTGCCAGGCCTGTCGAAGTCCTTGACTTTCTGCCGAACGTCGGTGAATACTGCCTTCGAAGTCTCGACGCTCGTTTCCGGAATTGGCGGTCGGCTGCGTTGAGGCGATTGGAAGATCCAGGGAAGGTTTTGAATGGCGAAGTGGAGTCTTCTCACTAACCACGCGCTGGTGCTGATCGAAGTCGGACGGCACCCGCACTCGACGCTGCGGGAGATAGCGCAGTCGGTGGGGATAACGGAGCGGGCGGCGCTATCGATCCTGCGGGCGCTGGAAGAAGACGGGCTTATCAGCCGCGAGCGCCAGGGACGGCGCAATCGCTACTGGCTGCACTACGGCGCGATCCTGCGGGAGCATCGCGAGGGCGGCCTCACGATATTGCAGCTCGCGGAGCTCTTGGGGAGCATCGCGAGCCGCGCCTAGCCGTTAGACGGGCGGTTCGCGTTGGACGCCGAGGCTGGAAAGCCTCGGCTACGTCATTTTTAGTAGTCTTCTCGCTCCCAGGCCGCCGCGTAGCCCATGCCGCTTCCCTGACAGAGCGTCGTAAGGGCCCAGCGGCCGCCGTTCTGGCGCAGCTGGAAGCCGGCGGTCGTCACGAGGCGAGCACCGGACGCGCCGAGCGGGTGGCCCAGAGCTACGGCGCCGCCCCAACGATTCATCTTCTCGACGACCTTGTCCGACGCCTTCAGCTCTCTGATCCAGTAGTTGACCACGCAGGAGAAGGCCTCGTTCAGCTCGATGACGTCGAAGTCCTCCAGCTTCATGCCGGTGCGCTTGAGGAGTTTCGCGGTGGCCCACCGCGGACCAACGCCCATGACGTACGGGTCGACGCCGATGGTCGCGGAATGGCGGTAGGTAAGAAGAGGCTTCCAGCCGCGCTCCTTGGCGATCTCCTTCGTCGTGATGAGCGTGAGGGAGCCGCCGTCGTTGCGGGGGCAAGAGTTTCCGGCCGTGACGAAGCCGTCCTCCTGCATGATCGGCCGGAGCTGGCTCAGCGCCTCCAGGTTGGTCCCCCGGCGCGGGCCCTGGTCCTGGCTGATCGTCTCGCAGGAGCCGTCGACGTAGTTGATGGTGATGGGCATTATCTCGCTGTTGAAGTAGCCGGCGTCCTGGGCGGCCACGGCGAGGGTGTGACTTCGCAGCGCCCACTCGTCTGCTTCCTGCCGGGTGATGCCGAACTGGGCGCAGAGGTTCTCGGCGGTCCAGAGCATGTTCATCAGGCGCTGGTCTTTGAGCTCGAACCACCAGGGCAGGAGCCTGGCGTCCTTCCAGTCGTCGGGGTAGGGTGTATCGGTGACGGGCGGGACGGGACCGGGGAAAACGCGAGGCGGCGCGGGCTTTCCGGCCGCTTCTTCTGGCGGGACGACGCCCTGGCGGTCCATCGTCTCGATACCGCCGGCGAGAATGATGTCGGCGCCACCGCAGGCGACGCACTGGCAGGCCTCGACGGTCGTCTGGAGAGAGCTGGCGCACTGGGTGTTGACGTCGGTGCCCCAGATGCTGTCGGGCAAGCCGGCTTCCATCATGTAAGTGCGCGCCTTCGTGCTTCGAGACGCCAGGTGGACGGAGCCCATGTGGACTTCGTCGACTTCGCGGGCGTCGAGGTTGTTGCGGCGGATGATCTCCTTGAGCAGGGGGATCATGAGATCGACGTGGGATATGGCGCGGAAGACTCCGCGGCGGCCGGCGCGGCCGAAGGGGGTACGAAGGCCATCTACGACAACTGCCTCTCGCATGACGTAATCTCCTTTTCAGGTTGGCTGATTCAGATGCAAGGCCAGCATATTAGGGGTCCGATTACAGGTCAAACACCCGCCGAGACTGGAAAGCCATGCCTACTCTCCGGAGGCGAGCCTCCGGCCGGCAGGCAGGTCTCGGCTACGGGGAAGCGAAAGAGGGAGGCGCGCGCGTCGGGAGAAAACCAGAGGGCCGGACCTGCGCCCGACCCTCTGCGCTATCGTCGTCGTTGCCCTTGCGGGCGGTTGGTCTAGTAGTCCTCGCGCTCCCAGGCGGCGGCATAGCCCATGCCCAGACCCTGGCAGAGCGTGGTGAGCGCCCATCGGCCGCCGTTGTCCTTGAGCTGGTGGCCGGCGGTCGTGATGAGGCGCGGGCCGGTACCGCCGAGCGGGTGGCCGATGGCGATGGCGCCGCCCCAGCGGTTGATCCGCTCGATCATGTTGTCAGACAGCTTGAACTCGTTGATGAAGTAGTTGACGACGCAGGCGAAGGCTTCGTTGCACTCGATCACGTCGAACTGCTCTATCTTCATGTTGTTGCGCTCGAGCAGCTTCTTGGTGGCCCAGCGCGGGCCGATGCCCATGACATCGGGGTCGACGCCGACGGCGGCGGAGCCGCGGTAGGTCAGCATGGGCTTCCAGCCGCGCTCCTTGGCGATCTCCTTCGTGGTGACGATACAGAGGGTGGCGCCGTCGTTCTGAGGGCAGGAGTTGCCGGCGGTAACGAAGCCGTCCTCTTTGAAGACGGGTCGCAGACCGGCAAGCGCCTCCATGTTGGTCTCGCGACGCGGGCCCTGGTCCTTGCTGATCGTCTCGCTGGTGCCGTCCTTGTAGTTGATGGTGACCGGCAGGATCTCGTCGTCGAAGCGGCCGGCGTCGATGGCGTTGCAGGCGAGCTGCTGGCTGCGCAGCGCCCACTCGTCGGCTTCCTTACGGGTGATGCCGTAGCGGGCGTGGACGTTCTCAGCGGTGTAGAGCATGTTGAAGATCTGCGGGTTCTTAACTGCGAACCACGGGGTCAGCAGCTCGGCGTCCTTCCATTCCGGCGGGTAGGCCAGGTCGGACTTGGGCGGCATGAGCTGCGCCATCATTCCGCCGGTCCTCACTCCGTTCATTTCTTCCGGAGTGGTCATGCCCTGGCGGCCCATAGTCTCGACGCCGGCGGAGAGGATGATGTCGGCCGAGTTGGCCATAATCCTTTCGCAGGCCTCGGCGGTCGTGTGGAGGCCGCTGGCGCATTGCGTATTGACGTCGGAGCCCCAGATGTTGTCGCCGAAGCCGGCCTCGAAGAGGTACTGGCGGCACTTGCTCATCGGCGTCACCAGGCCGGCGGAGCCGACGTGGAACTCGTCGATGTCCTTGGGGTCGAGGTTGTTGCGCTTCAGAATGTGCTTGATAAGGGGCACCATCAGCTCGGAGTGGGTGATGGTGCGAAACATGCCCCTTCTACCCGCGCGGCCGAACGGCGTCCTCACGCCATCAATTACTACTGCTTCTTTCATTGCAGAAACTCCCTCCCTTTCAAGAGTGGTATGTGTACTTACCCTACGAAATCAGCATAGGGAGGAGGGCGTTATTGGTCAACATATTGTCCTGAGCTTCAGGCTTTCAGCTCTTCGAAGAGAGGAGCGAAGTCGAGGCCGGAGTAGCCGATATGCCGGGCCAGGTCTTGCACGGGGAGCCGCTGCCCCGTGGACCAGAGCTCTCGGAGGCGCTTTCCCGCCTGCGGGCTAAGGAACCACTGCTGGCCGGCGTCGCTTTGCAGTTGACGGCGCAGTTGGGCTTCGAAGGCCCAGGCGCGAAGGTAGCGGGCGCAGTAGAAACCGTCGTCGACGTCGAAAAGGTAGTCGGCGGGGCTGTAGCGGACGGCGAGGCGTGCGGTGAGGAGGTCGGCGTAGCGTTTGGCTTTGGAGCGGACGTCTCCGCCGCGATGCAGCTCCAGCTCGTAGAGCAGCTTCGTCGCGTAGCGTCGCAGCATGTACAGCTTGACGAACCGCTTGAAGGCGACGAATTCGGCCGGGTCGGGCCAGCCGAGGCGCTGCTCGAGCCAGGCGGCATCGTGGGTGAGGTGCTCGATGAGGAAGGCGAACGCTTCGGTGACGGAGTTGTCGCCGAGGCCGCGCGCCGCGAAGGGAAGCGTGCGCTCGACGTGGGCGAAGTGCTCGGTATGACCGGCTTCGTGGAAGAGCGCCGCGTAGTCGTCCTGGCCGCCGTGGGGGTTGATAACGAGCATGACTTCGTCAGGGATGACGATTGGAGCGCAGAACGCTCGGGGCGACTTCTGGGGCCGCGCTTCGACGTCGAGGTGGACGTTCTGTTGGCGCTGGAGGTCGATTCCGAGCTGCAGCAGCGTCTCGGCGAGCGAGGGGATGAGGCGCTCCGGCGGGAAGCGGGCGTCGAACCGGGGCGAGCGGAATAGATAGCCAAGATCGCTCCGTTCGGCTTCGGGCGGCGAGACGCCTATCTCCTCCAGACGGCGCCCGAGCTCCAGGCGGTACGCCTTCTCGCTGTCCCAGAGGAACGCCTCCAGCGGCGCCGCCAGCGCGTCGAGTTGCAGCCCGCCGAGGTCTTCGCAGAGAGCAGCGTAGTCGGAATAGCCCAGACCGCGCGCCTCCGCCTGAAGGACGCCCCAACGCTCCTCGCGGAGGGGGTTCTGGGCGGCGGTTAGCTCCAGGCGCAGGCGGTCGATCTCGTGGCGCCGCTCCGGGTCCGGCTCGTTGGCGGTGAGCACCGGCAGGGCGCGATGAGGGACCTCCTTGCCGTCCCAGGTCGTCGCGTCGGTGGTCTCGCGGGCAGCGAGCGTTTCGCTGAGCGACTTGGCGGCGTTCTCCAGGTAGCCTTCGGCGGCGAACGCGCGCAACGGCTGCCGGCGCGGGTCGTCGGGCGATGCTTTGGCCAGCGCGTCGAGCGTCGCTTTCGAGAAGAGCGCAGCGTGGCGCTGGAAGATGGGGACGATGGACAGTTCTTCCTTGAGGCCGGCGCCGTTCAGGTAGTACTCGCGGGTGAGGTCGCGGCTGAAGGTCTCCGCTTCGGCGTCGAGGCGGTCGAGCAGCCCAGCCGCCGCTGCGGCGCGCTTTGCCGGCAAGGGTCCCTCCTTCTAAGGCTTGTCGAGGTCGACGATCTCCGCGCGCGCTCTTCCGTCGTCGATGTGCAGCAGCGCGACGGAACGTCCGGCGAAAGTGAGCGTCCTGCCCGCCGCGCCGGGGTTGACGTATAGGATACCGTCTTTTTCGTCGACGAGCGAGCGGTGGGTGTGACCCTGGACGACGACGCGGACGCCGGCGCCGGGCTGGGCATCCTGCGGCCGGTGCACGAGGTAGACGGTCAGGCCGCCGACCTGCAACGTCGCATCCGCCGGGAAGCGGGCGGCGATGGCCGGGTTGTCCATGTTGCCGTGGACGGCGACGACGGGCGCCATCTCTTCGAGGCGGGCGATCACGTCGAGATCGCCGATGTCGCCGGCGTGGAGGATGCGTTCGACGCCGCGGAAGACGTCGGGAAGGCGCGGGTCGAAGTGGCCGTGGGTGTCGGAGATGAGGCCAAGGAGCATCGCAAGCGCCGGGTCAGGTCGCCAGACGTCCGCGCACGGCGTCGATGGCGACGGCGGCGGCGCCCATGGCTGCGGAGCGGTCGCCGAGTTCGCCGACGACGATGCGCACGTCGTGCCAGGCCTGCTCGAAGCTCTCGCGCTGCGCCGCCTCCCGCGCTGGCCCAAGGTACATATCGCCGGCCTTCGTCAGGCTGCCGCCAATGACGATCACCTGCGGGTTGAAGACGTTGATGAGGCTGCCCAAGCCGATGCCCAGGTCGTAGCCCGCGGCGTTGATAAGCTCCTCCGCACCGTCGTCGCCATCCTCGGCGGCCTGCTGCACGAGCTTCGCGGTCAGGGGCTCTTGGCGGGCCAGCATGGCGATGAGCGAGTCGGGGTGGCGGGCGACGAGACGGCGGGCGCGCCTCGCTATGGCGAGTCCGGAGGCGTACATCTCCAGGCAGCCGCGTCGACCGCAGCCACAGCGGGGGCCGTGGGCGTTTATCGTCATGTGGCCCACTTCGCCGGCCGCGCCCGAAGCGCCGCGGTAGAGGGCGCCGTCGATGACGATGCCGCCGCCGATGCCGCTGCTGACGGTGAGGAAGAGCATGTGACGGGAGCCGCGACCGGCGCCCCAGCGGTGCTCGGCGAGGGCGGAGGCGTTGGCGTCGTTCTCGAGGGCGCAGGGCACGCCGAACTCCTTGCTGAAGAGCGGGGCCAGCGGGACGTCGTGCCAGACCGGCAGATTCGGCGCCGCGGTAACGACGCCACGCTTGTAATCGACCGGTCCAGGCGCGTCGACGCCGACGGCTGCGAGCTTGTCGACGCCGGCGCTCGCCATCGCCTGGCGCAGGGAAGCGGTCATATTGGCGATGACGGCGTCGGGGCCCTTGGCGCCTTCGGTAGGGCGTGTGTCTTCGGCGAGCACGTCGCCTGCGTGGGAGACGACGACGGAGAGTATTTTCGTGGCGCCGAGGTCGATGCCGCCGACGGGGGGTTGGTTCCTTCCGCTCACGGTCAGACTGTAACCGCGGGAAGGGGATGAGGCAAGGGGCCGCCGGCTTGACAGGGGATGAGGAGAGCCGTACTGTTCGAGCGAGCAACGAAATGATGTGTCACATGCGTAGGAAACCGGCGAGCGGGATGTTTCTTGCGGCCGTCGCCTTGGTGGCGCTGGCAGCGACGGCGGTTGGCTGCGGCGGCGGCTCGTCGACGACGAAGACCGATTCGCCTGACTCCTACGCGAACGCCGTCTGCGGGGCTTTGACGAAGCACCTCGACGAATTGTCAGGCGTCCCTGCCGGCGCCGGCAACCTGGACATGGGGAATCTAGCGAGCTCCAACACAGATGCCACGAGGCAGGCGCTCTCTGCCGTGTCGTCAATCGATCACTCGATCGCGGCGGACCTCAAGAACATCCAGCCGCCCTCGGACATGGCGGAGATGCACACACAGATCATCGATGCGTACCAGAAGGCCGGCGATGCGGCCGCGACGATCCTCGATGCCCTGGGCCAGCCACAGGATGAGGCGGTGGCGACAGTCCAGTCCTCAGAGAACGATATGTCGAGCATACAGGACATATGGCAGCAGTTGCCCGAAAACTATTCGCAAGCGTTCAAGGATAGTGCGGCCTGCAAGAGCCTCGTATCGACCCCAACGCCTGCCGAATGAACTCCGCCGAACCGTGAACGCTTGAAACGGGAAGGTTATGCGTACGAAACGGGCGGGCAGGATATTCGTGACGGCCGTAGCAACGGCGGCTCTGTCGGCGACGGCTGCCGGCTGCAGAGGCGGCTCGTTGACGCAAACTAATTCGCGTGAGTCCTACACGGACGCCGTTTGCAACATCATCCTTCAACACGTAGAGGAGATTTCTCCCCTCCTGCCCACTATGCCCCCTGGGGTCGATCCTCATGACTACATGGAGTCGAACCCCGAGGGCATGGGTGCCGCGACTTCTCAGGTCGGCGAGATGTGCCGGGCCATCGCGCGCGATCTGCAGGGCCTGGAGCCGCCAGCAGAAGTTGAAGCGCAGCACGAACGGATGATCTCCATGTATGAGCGTACGGGAGAGCATCTCGACGGTGTGGCGCGGGCCATGGAGCAGCCGTCTGAAGAAGCCAGCGCCACGATCGAAGCTATGAGTGGCGAGGAAGACTCGTTGAATCCGTCGTCGATAGGATGGCCGGACAATTACGACCAATCATTTTACCGGAACGAAGCTTGCAGGAGTGCCGGAACCATTGCTCCGGTATCCTTCGTACGGATCACGCCCATTCCACCGCAGCCTTGACACATCTTCCGAAAACGAAGTAGGGGCGGATCGCGATCCGCCCCTACTTCTGCAGGCCCTCCAACGATCATTGGGAGACGGGAAGGCCGAGCGCTAGCTCGGCCCCCCGAGGGTTTGCATTGAGTCGCAGCTAGTACATCGGCGGCTGCGGTGGCATGCCCATCGCCGGCTGCTTCTCCGGGATGTCGGTCACCAGACAGTTCGTCGTCAGCACCATGCCCGCGATGCTGATGGCGTTCTCCAGCGCGGCGCGTGTCACCTTCAGCGGGTCGATGATGCCCTTCTTCTCCATGTTGCCGTACTCATCCTTGGCGGCGTCGTAGCCCTCGCCCTTCTTCATCTCCTTGACCTTCTGCACCATGACCGAGCCGTCCTTGCCGGCGTTGATGGCGATCCGTCGCAGCGGCTCCTCAAGGGCGCGATGCAGGATGTTGACGCCGGTCCGCTCGTCGCCCTCCAGTTTCAGCTTGTCGAGCGCGGGCAGGGCGTTGATGAAAGCGACGCCTCCGCCGGCCACGATGCCCTCCTCGACGGCGGCGCGAGTGGCGGAGAGGGCGTCCTCGACGCGGTGCTTCTTCTCTTTGAGCTCGACCTCGGTGGCGGCGCCGACCTTGATGACGGCGACGCTTCCGGCCAGCTTGCCCAGGCGCTCCTGGAGCTTCTCGCGATCCCAGTCGGAGGTGGTCGTGTCGAGGGCGGCCTTGATCTGGGCGACTCGCCCCTGCACGTCCTTCGGCGCGCCTTTGCCTTCGATGATTGTCGTCTCGTCCTTGGTGACGACGATGCGGCGGGCGCGGCCGAGATCCTCGACGCCGACAGACTCCAGTTTGCGACCCAGCTCTTCGCTGATGACCTGCGCGCCGGTTAGCGCGGCGAGGTCGCCGAGGTTCTCCTTGCGGCGGTCGCCGAAGCCGGGCGCCTTGACGGCGATGACGTTGATGGTGCCGCGCAGCTTGTTCACGGCCAGAGTCGCCAGCGCCTCGCCATCGCAGTCATCGCAGATGATGAGGAAGTTCTTGCTAACCTGGAGCAGCTTCTCCAGCACCGGCAGGATGTCGGCGATGGCGGAGATCTTCTTGTCGGTGACCAGAATGTAGGCGTCCTCCATCTCCGCCACCATCTTCTCGGGATTGGTGACGAAGTAAGCCGAGATGTAGCCGCGGTCGAAGGCCATGCCCTCGACGTACTCAACTTCGGTGGCGATGCCCTTCGATTCCTCGACCGTGATGACGCCGTCCTTGCCGACTTTCTCCATGATCTCGCCGATGAGGTCGCCGATGACCTCGTCGTTATTGGCGGAGATGGAAGCGACCTGCGCCATCTGCTGGCGGGTCGTGACCGGCGTGGCGTTCGCCTTAAGCGTGTCGACGATGGTCTGCGCGCTGTGCTCGAGGCCGCGCTTGAGGGCCATGGGGCTGGCGCCGGCGGCGACGTTCTTCAGCCCTTCCTGGACGATAGCCTGGGCCAGCACCGTCGCGGTCGTCGTGCCGTCGCCGGCGATGTCGTTGGTCTTGGAAGCGACCTCTTTCGCCAGTTGGGCGCCGATGTTCTCGAAGGGGTCTTCGAGGTCGATGTCCTTGGCGATGGTGACGCCGTCGTTGGTGATGGTCGGGGCGCCGAACTTCTTGTCGAGGACGACGTTGCGCCCCTTGGGGCCGAGGGTGATCTTGACGGCGTCGGCGAGGGCGTCGATGCCGTTCTTGAGCGACTGACGGGCTTCCTGGTCGAAGCGTAGCTGCTTTGCCATGTGCTGCTCCTTTGGACGGTCTTGTACTGGATATTCATGCGGGCACGCCTGTCGACGGGTCACGTCGAATCGGCAGGCAAGCTTTAGCACTCCCTGGGGAAGAGTGCTAACACTATATATTTAGCGAAGTCGGCGTCGAAATGCAAGTGGGGGTCGACGCATTGTTGGAGGCGATCCGCTCTGTTAGAATTGCGGCAGAAGGCATGACGCCGAGGAGGTAGCATCATGGTCATCGTCCTGATCGTCATAGTGGCGATTATCGTGCTGGCAGGCCTGATCCTGCTGGGCATCTACAACGGGCTCATCCGGTCGCGGGTGCGGACGCAGGAGGCGTGGTCCGGCATCGACGTGCAGCTTAAGAAACGCGCCGACCTCGTCCCCAACCTGGTCGAGACGGTGCGTGGCTACGCGGAGCACGAGCGTGGAACGTTCGAGGCGGTCACCAACGCCCGCGCGGCGCTGCAGACCGCGCAAGGGCCCGCGGAAGCGGCGGCGGCGAACAACATGCTCACCCAGACGCTGCGCTCGCTGTTCGCGGTGGCGGAGAACTACCCGCAACTGCGCGCCACCGAGAACTTCCAGCAGCTCCAGGCCGAGCTGACCGACATCGAGGAGAAGATTGCGTACGCGCGCCAGTTCTACAACACGAACGTGAACGATTTCAACGCCCGCATCCAGGTGTTTCCGAACGTCTTCATCGCGAACATGATGGGACTGAAGCCGTTCGAGTTCTTCGAGGCGGAGGAAGAGGCGCGGGAGGTCCCGCACGTTGCCTTTGGCCCGCCGACGCAGTCCGGTTCGTCGTCAGGACCACCGACGCAGCCGCCTACGTCCGCGCCGCCATCGGAGCCACCGACACAGCCATCGGCGTAGCGACCCATGGCCGAACAAAAGCAAGTCCTGGTCTACGACCGCATCGGCGAGAACCGGCGCAACACGTTCTTCTTGCTGCTGGTGTTCGTCGTCGTCATCGGTGGGGCGCTGGTGGCGGTCGGCGTTGCGCTGGGGCTCCCGTTGGCTTTCGCGCCGATCCTCATCGTCCCGGTCATCATCTACGCCATGTTCAGCTATTACAGCTCGACGAACGTGACGCTGGCGATCTCGCAGGCGCATCCGGTGACGAAGGAAGAAGAGCCCGACTACTACCGCAGCGTCGAGAACCTGTGCATAGCCGCCGGCCTGCCGATGCCGAAGCTGTACGTGATCGAGGACCGGGCGCCCAATGCCTTCGCGACGGGTCGCGACCCGAATCACGCGGTCGTCTGCGTGACGCGCGGCCTGCTGCAGAAGATGGACCACCTGGAGCTGGAGGGCGTGATCGCGCACGAGCTGTCGCACATCGGCAACTACGACATCCGGCTGATGACGGTAGTCGTCGTGCTCATCGGCGTCGTGGCGCTGCTGTCCGACTTCATGTTCCGCTTCACGATCTGGGGCGCCGGCAGTCGGATGGGCAACCGCGAGCGCAGCGGAGGCTCGGCGGTGATCATTATCTACGCCATAGCGTTGCTGGCGGCGATACTGGCTCCGATTGCGGCGACGCTCATCCAACTGGCGCTGTCACGGCAGCGGGAGTACCTGGCCGACGCGTCGGGGGCGCTGCTCACGCGCTATCCGGAGGGGCTGGCGAGCGCGCTGGAGAAAATCGAGAAGGACAACGAGCCGCTGGCGGAGGCGAACAAGGCGACGGCGCATCTGTACATCACCAACCCGCTGAAAGAGCACTCGAGCTGGCTGAACAACATGTTCTCGACGCACCCGCCGATTGAGAAGCGGATCGCCCTCTTGCGGGCGATGTAGCCGCGAACAAAGATACCCCTGTAGTCGCATCCGACAAGTTAACCTTTCTGCGAATATAGCGTTGTAAGGGATGCGGCGGTCGTCTTCCTGCGGCAGGAGGTGTCCACGGTGCGGCTCTCGGCGATGTTTGTCCTTTTGGCTCTTGGGACCGCAGCGGCGCTTGGCGCGGGAAGACCTGCACAAGCGCGAACTCCAACCGCGACCGGCACCGCTGCGCCCGCACCCATTGTCACTCCAACGGCGGGGGCGCCGGCCTCTAACAAGCCAATGGATGTGACAGGAACGGTGTGGGTGAACGCGGCGTCTGCCCTCACCACAGTCCAGGCCTTCGTGGGTTCGACTGAGTGCGCCGAAACGAACACATTCATGGCTCCCGACACGTATGGCACGGAATTTGGCATCAGCGTGCCGTCCGTCTCAGACAAGGCCGGATGCGGCCAGCCGGGGGCGGTTGTGTCGTTTGCCGTCGGCGGGGTTCCAGTTGACAAGACGGTGGTCTGGCAGTCGGGCGGGCTCGACCACGCTGATCTCGTCGTGGGTCCTCCCTTCGCCCGCTACATCGGCTCATTCACTTACGCAGGCCAAATCACGTCAAATCTGAAAATTCAACCGTTGATTGACGGCGTCATCTGCGGCAGTCAACTCGACCAGCTACTCGGACCGGGACCGACTTACGACTTCGACGTCGTCGTCCTTCCTGCTGAACTGCAGCCCGGCTGCGGACGTCCGGGCGCCACCGTTTCGTTCCAACTGGCGAGTCCGAACGGGACGGGCAAAAGCCTTACCCCCCTCGCCAATGCGACGGCAACCGCCCCCTGGGAAGTCTGGGAGGTCGGTCAAGCACCACCGACCGTAGGGTTCTTGGATTTCATCGCCTTGCCAGTTGCGGGATCAGGACCAGCGCCTGCTGGGGACGGGCGTTGGCTAGTAAGTGCCTTGACGCTGCTTGCCGGGCTATGCGGCGTTGGGTTGGGAGGAATCGGAGCGGGGGTTGCGCTGCGCAGAAGAGCGACGACGCGCTAGTGAGGCGCGCGCCAGATCTCCGTCCACTTGAAGCGACGCGCGACGCCGCGTCCAATCAGCAGCGCCGGTATCGTCGCGGCCAGGCACATCGCCGACGCCCAGAGGAAGGTGCTGCTGAAGGTGCTCACTTCCAGGCCCGAAAGGTCCGTCTTGTAGTTCGGGTCGTTCAGGGGGACGCCGCCGGCAAGCTGGTAGAAGTGCCCCAGGCCTCGCGACGTTAACAGCGCCACGCCGATCAGCATCCCGACGAGTCGCATCACCGTGAGCAGGGCGGAGGCGGTCGCGCGCTCGCTCTCGGCGACCGAGTTGACGACGGCGGCGCTAATCGGCGCAATCACCAGCCCGAAGCCGAGGCCGGTGAGCATCAGGTTCAGCGTGAACCACGGGTCGGCGATGTTCGCGCTCCACAGGTGCATGAGGAAGAAGCCCAGCGAGCTGAGCGCCATGCCGATCGCAGTGGTGCGCTGGTAGCCTAGCCAGCCGCCCAGATAGCCGCCGGCGATGGCGCCGATCGGCAGCATGACCGTCAGGCGCATGAGGTTCAGTCCGCCGTGGAAATAGGAGCCGCCCAACACGGCGATGGTGAATACCGGCACGGAAACCATGGCGACGATGAGGCCGCCGCCCATCAGCATGTGCGTGAAGTTACCGGCGGCGAAGGCGACGGAGCGGAACAGCGAAAGCGCCAGCATCGGCGTCTGGGCTACGCGCTCGCGCCAGACGAAGGCGGCGAAGAAGAGGACGGCCGACAGGTAAAGCGACACGGTCAGCAAGATCGGCCGCGCGGCAACGGGGTCGTCCGTCAGGGCGACGGCGAGAGTCGTCAAGGCGCCGGCGAGGAGCAGGCCACCCAGGTAGTCGACCGACACCTTACGACGGTCGTGGTCGGGTGGGGACTTCAGGACGACGATGACGACCGGAATGACGAGCAGGACGTTGACCCAGAAGTGGCCTCGCCAGCCGAGGAGTTGCACCAGGCTGCCGCCCCAGAGCGGGCCCAGCAGGCCGCCTCCTTCCGCCGCCGCTCCGAGCAGCCCGAAACTGAGCACGCGTTTCTCCGGCGGCACGTGCTCTGCGACGATGGCCATCGAGACGGGGACGAGTGTCCCGGCGCCAAGAGCTTGCACGGCGCGGGCAACGATGAGCATGTTCAGGGTCTGGCAGACGGAGACCCAGAGCGAGCCGGTGACGAAGATGCCGAGCGCAACCAGGAACATGCGTCGGTGGCCGTAGACATCGGCCACACGGCCCATCAGCGGCATCGCGACGACGTAGCCGAGGATGTAGCCGTTGACGATCCAGGCCGTGCGGTAGAACTGGTCGACGGGGACGTTGACGCCGTCCATTATCGGCTTCAGGAGCGTGACCACGACCGTCTGGTCCATGGCGCCGAGAAAGACGGCGAAGCCGACGGCGATGAGCAGCCAGTTGGTCGGGATCGCCAGCGGCCGCGCGAGGGCGGGACGCTCGATGGCCGGGGTTTCGCTTTCGGACAACATCACTCAGGCGCGTCTATGCTGATGTCTTCGTTGAACTTCGAGAGCATGAGCTGGCGAACGATGTTGCTCGGCTCGTCGGGAGCGATGGGGCCTATCAGGTAGACCTGGTGGATCAGCGAGTCGTCGGTGCCGATCCAGACCTTGATGCCGACAGTAAGCCCGGGTTTGGCGATGGGCGCCGCGGCCTGAAGGACCTCAGACGGGACGGTCCCTTCGATGCGGTAACAGGGCGTGCCGTCCACATCCTCTTCGGCTGTGACCTGCGCATCCTGTAGCGAGCCGATGATCGCCTTGACGCCCTGCGTCGGGTCGAAGATGTCCTTGATCGACGTGCCGGAGGGCAGCGGCTGCCACTGGCGGCTGAAGGGGTTCGTTATCCAGCCCTGGTCGCCGATGCCGATAACCTGAACGTTGACGGTCTGCTGGCCGGCCTTGGCGTCGAGCTTGGCGGACATGCGGTCGGGGACGATGACGTCACCGTCGGCGGTAATGAGCGTCAGGCCGGGCGGAATGGGAGAGCCGCCGTTTTCGTGCTCCAGGCGGAAGTGGAACGTCTTCATCGCCTGGAACGAGTCGACGGCCTTCGACAAGATGGCGTCCGGCTGCGGCAACGGTCCCGTCGTAGCAGCAGGTGTGCTGGAGCCGCCGCCGCCACAGGCAGCGAGGAAGGCGGCGACTACGGCGAGCGTCGCGACGATTGCGGCAGCGTATCGCTTCATGGCACCACCTTCACTCCTGATCCACTGACCACCTTGCCGATCCGCCAACAGCCGAGGCCGTCGGCAGCCATTCGCTGCTCCAGCGCTGGCCCGCGCTCCGCCGGAAGGGCGATGAGCAAGCCGCCGGACGTTTGCGGGTCGTACAGGACCTGGACCATCGCCTCTTCGATATCATCGTCCATTACGACCGTTCCGTCGAGGGCTTCGCGGTTGCGGGCGCCGCCGCCGGTGCCGATGCCGACGCGGGCGTAGTCGAGGGCGCCCGGCAGGAGCGGCAGACGGCTCGCTTCGATCTCTAGGCCAACGCTGCCGGCCTTCGCCATCTCGGAGCCGTGGCCGAGGAGGCCGAAGCCGGTCACGTCGCACATGGCGTCGACTCCGGACGAGCAGGCGACGTGAGAGGCGTGGCGGTTGAGGGCGAGCATGCTGTCGACGGCGGCGCGTACGTGGGCGGGGTCCGCCTGGTCGCGCTCGTCGGCGGTGAGGACGATGGCCGTGCCGAGCGGCTTCGTCAGGTAAAGGATATCGCCGGTCTTGGCGCCTGCGCGCGTGACGATGCGATTGGGATGGACGGCGCCCATCACGCAGAGGCCGTATTTCGGCTCGGCGTCGTAGATCGTGTGGCCGCCGGCGATGACGCCGCCGCCTTCCGCGACCTTGGCCGCACCGCCGCGGAGTATCTCCGCGAGTATCGACGGAGGCAGGTCCTCGGGGAAGCCAACCACGTTCAGGGCGAGGAGGACTTCCGCGCCCATGGCGTAGACGTCGCTCATGGCGTTGGCGGCGGCGATGGCGCCGTAGGTGTAGGGGTCGTCGACGACGGGCGGGAAGAAGTCGAGCGTCAGGACAACAGCAAGCTCGTCGCTGACGCGATAGACAGCGGCGTCGTCGAGGCCGTCCAGGCCGAGGAGCAGGTCGGGGTGCTCTTCGGGCCGGAACGCCTCGGTCAGGGGGCGCAGGACCTGCGCCAGGAGGGCGATGCCCGCCTTACCCGCTCAGCCGGCGCAGGAGGCGAGGCTGGTGAGGCGGACCTCTTCTCGCGACATCGTCGCTCCTTTTTGCGCCGTCGAAATCGGAAGCTACATACTCCGGCGCGATGAGCGAATTATACATCGGTGATTATCGGAGCGACAGGACAACACAGTTGCCCCCCCCCCCCTTCTCCTTCTTCCCTCTCTTGCTCCCCGCACTGGAGGAGGAGGCGATGGGCTTTACTCCTGGCCTTGCTTGCGGTGGCGTTGGCGTTACCGGCTGCGGCGGCTCGCCTGCGGCGCGCGGACCGAACACTTCGGAGGCGCTCGCCGGACTGGCGGTGCTGACGCAGGACGATATGCTCGGCTTCACCGGCAGCGGCGGCGTTGACCGTGCGACGGGTGGGGCGTAGGGCCTGGGCCATTGGACTCGCTGTCCTGCGCTTTCAATAGCTATGTCACCAACGAAGCTTACTCCGGCGAAGGTCGCGCTCAGATGACGCGCAGGAACGAGCGGATGGGAATGATACCTCTGCCGGTGCGCTCCCCGGCACGACTCCGGAGCCTGATGTTCCGATCCACGGAGCTTTCGTCTCCACCCATCACGGCATCTTCGAGTTGTACGCGCCTATCACAGTTCTACCAGCCCCGGAGCTGCGCACGATTTCTTCCTGCAGCAGGCGGACGACGCGCAAAACGGGGAGCCAGGCGGGGAGGAGATACCTTCGAGCATCGGTGATGAGAGCGTGACGGTGAAGCGGCTGCCGACGATACCGGCGACGTCCGAGACGTCATTCCGCACCGTCTTTCGGCGCGGGAGAATCGTGGTCGACATCAGTGCGCTGGGCTCGCCCGACCTGAGCGTCGAGGAGAATTGGCGGCTCGCGTCGTTGATGGACGGCCGAATCCAATCGGGCAGCGGCGTCTACGATACGCTGCCGACGCTGACGCCGCCGACGAATCTCCTACCGTCTGCCCGGAAGGCGATCGGTTCACTAGCGGATATCTTGTGCGGCTTCCACCGGACGCGGCTCTCACGCCGCACATCGCGGCTCCCTTCCTGCAGAGGCGAAACCTGCCCTCGCCGCGCTCGAGCTCGACCAACTGTATGTGTCCGACTCTAACGATACGCTACCTACCGCGCGCCGAATAATAACTCCCCTTTACCTAAGCCACAACCCCAGCCTTTACACCACAATTTTACCTACCACCCACCGCGCGACGCGATACGCGATGCGCAATCGTATTTACAGCACACCTTCAAACCAAGTTGCGGATAGTTCAACCCAATGTACATATCGATCAGTCTACCAACATCTGTCGCGTGTATACACTATTCAAACACCTTCACCCTTCGATAGTCACATAACATACCATATACAATAAAACATCCTATACTAACCACAACATAACTACTACACACACCAAACAATATCTAACACCAATACCCATTACAATCCTTATCTTCCACTACCTACCCCACACTACCCCCACACAATCACAACCCTCTCCATCAACCCCCCTACACTCTCACACACCCTCTACTCACCTCATACCCCACCTACCCCCACACACTATAACCCACTATACCTAACACAACACTACACACTATACTACAAACAACACACAACAACAACCCCAACTATCTACACCACCCCCATAACCCCCACCTATCCAACCACCCCCAACCCACCCCCAACCTCCCCCCCCCCCCAAACCCCCCCCACCCCCCCCCCCCGCGCCGTGCTAGAATCGGCGGCGGAGGCTAAGCTGGACGCGTTTACGCCGAAAGAGGTCATCGAGTTGCTGAGGGCGCAGCACGGGGAGGTGCCGCAGCGGCCGCGTCGCGATCCGCTCGACGAGCTGGTGCTGGGAGTTCTCTCTCAGAATACGTCGGATACGAACTCCGAGCGGGCGTTCGCGCAACTGAAGGGCGCCTTCCCAGGCTGGCAGGCGGTCGTCGAAGCGCCGGCGGCGGAGGTGGAGGAGGCGATACGCCCAGGCGGGCTGGCGCCAACGAAGTCGCTGCGCATCAAGGCGATGCTGATGGAGATACTGCGGCGTCGCGGCGATTTCGACCTGTCATTCCTGCGCGAAATGCCGCTGGATGAGGCGGAGGCGTGGCTTCGGTCGCTGCCGGGCGTGGGCCCGAAGACGGCGGCGGTAGTGCTGCTGTTCTCTCTGGGCCGGCCGGCGTTTCCGGTCGACACGCACGTGCATCGGGTGCTGCGACGGCTGGGACTCGCGCCGGCGGGGGCTTCGGCGACGCAGGCGCAGTCGCTGTGGCAGGCGCGCCTGGCGCCGGAGGAGGTCTATCCGTTTCATATGTACCTCATCGTGCACGGTCGTCGCACCTGCGTCGCGCGGCGGCCGCGCTGCCCGGAGTGCAGCCTGAGGCGTCGTTGTCCGTCGGCGCCGGAGTTCTATCCATCGGTCGGCGCGGCCGCCGCGCCCTGAGGCGATGCCTCAGGGCCGACGCCCACCAAGCGTCGCACAGCGATCATTCCTTGCCTGCGAGGACGCAGCGACGCTATACTGAGACTTCGAACTGGAATGGGCCACATTGTCCGTTTGTGGCGCTGTCGCTGGACGCGGGAGGACTAAAGTCCTCCCCTACAACCATCGAATCGGAGGGGAGTGTTGACGACCGTAGGAATAATGGGTGCGACGGGGTATGCCGGCGGGGAGCTCGCGCGGCTGCTATACCGGCATCCGCACGTGCGACTGGAGTCGGTGGCTAGCGCTGAGTGCATTGGGCAGCGGCTCGGCGACTTCTATCCGCATCTTGCGCCGATTGATTTGACGATCTGCGACGAGTTGAGCGACGTCGATGTCGTGCTGGCGGCGCTGCCGCACGCCGTCGCGGCGAAGCTGTTGCTGCCGTGGATCGACCGCGGAAAATTCGTTATCGACCTGAGCGCGGACTTTCGCCTGAAAGACGCAGCGGAGTATGAACGCTGGTATAACGTAGAGCACCCGCGGCCGAAACTGCTGCAACAGGCGGTCTACGGGCTGCCGGAGCTGCATCGACGGGAGATAGCCGGCGCGCGGCTGGTCGCCAGCCCGGGATGCTATCCGACGGGAGCGATACTAGCGCTGGCGCCGGCTGTAGCTAAGGGCCTTATCGAGAGGAGCGTTATCGTCGATAGCAAGTCGGGCGCTTCCGGCGCGGGGCGTTCGCCGGCGGTGGCCACGATGCTTGCGGAGGCGGGCGAAGGGATCTCGGCGTATGCGCTGTCGGGGCACCGGCACATGCCGGAGATAGCGCAGGAGCTGTCGCTGCTGGCAGGCGAGTCGTGTCGCGTGACATTCGTGCCGCACCTGCTGCCTATGGCGCGCGGCATTCTGACGACCGCCTACGCCGTCCTCTCAGAAAAGGGGCGGGGCTTGGGCCAGAGGGGCGTGCGCGAGGCCTACCAGGAGTTCTACCACGACGAGCCGTTCGTGCGGGTGGTCGAGGCGGCGCCGCAGACGAAGCACGTGCGCGGGAGCAACTATTGCGCGGTCTGTCCGACGGTCGACGAGCGGACGGAGCGGCTGGTTGTCGTGAGCTGCATCGACAACCTGGTCAAGGGCGCGTCGGGCCAGGCGATTCAGAGCATGAACGTGATGCTCGGTCTGCCGGAAACGGCGGGGCTGGAAGGGCTTGGCCTCTATCCTTAGCGGCTGGCGTCGTCGCCTTCAACCTAATGATAAGCGCCGAGACTGGAAGGTCTCGGCTACGACTTTTAGTCATACCGTCGGTGAACCGAGGCGCACATGGCTGAACGGAGCAGCGGCGTCGAAGTTGGCGTGACGTTTCCGCGCGGTTTCGTGGCGGGAGCGGTCGCGGCCGGACTGCGAGAGAGCGGCAGCGGCGATGATCTGGCGCTGCTCTCCTCGGAGGCGTCGTGCGTGGCTGCGGGTCTTTTCACGAGCAGCGCCTTCAGGGCGGCGCCGGTGGTCCTGTCGCAGAGGAACCTTGTCCACGGGCGGGCGCAGGCGGTGATAGCCAACGCCGGCTGCGCGAATGCGTACACCGGCTCCGAAGGTTACCGCGATTCTGAGGAGATGGCGCGTCTGGCCGCAAGCCACCTCCGCCTCGCTGGTAGCGGCGATCGGACTGCAAGCAAGCTTCCCGTCGCCGAGTCCGACGTCCTTGTCGCGAGCACCGGCGTCACCGGGCATCGATTGCCCATGGACAAGATTCGCGCTGCGCTGCCGTCGATTGCGCTCGATTCCGACGGCGGCGAGCGCTTTGCCCGCGCCATCATGACCACCGACACCGTGCCGAAGCAGGCGGCGGCCGTTTTCGGCGTCGGCGATCGCGAGTACCGCGTTGGCGGCTGCGCCAAGGGCTCCGGCATGATCCATCCGAATCTAGCGACCATGCTTACCTTCCTGACCACCGACGCGCCGGTCGAGCGGGCGTTCCTGGAGGAGACCCTTCGCGAGGCGGCTGCCGCGTCGTTCGAGATGATGACCGTTGACGGCGACAGCAGCCCGAACGACAGCGTGATCATTCTGGCGAACGGTCTTGGCGGCGGGCCGGCGCTGCGGGAAAGCGTCGAAGGCGCGACGCAGTTCCGCGAAGCCGTCGAGCGGGTGTGCGTCGCGCTGGCGAAGGGTATGGCCCGGGACGGAGAGGGCGCGACCAAGCTCATCGAAGTCGAAGTCGCCGGCGCGAAGACCTTGGCCGACGCGCGGATCGCCGCCCGGACAGTCGCCGGCTCGCCGCTCGTGAAGTCGGCCGTCTACGGCAACGACCCCAACTGGGGGCGAGTGCTGGCTGCCGTCGCGCGAAGCGGAGCGGACGCCGAGGAAAGCCGGACCAGTCTCTTCTGGCAGGGTTTTTGCCTGTTCCAGGAAGGCCGTCTGCTGTCGTACGATGAGGAAGCCGTCGGCGCGGCGACGAACGCGCCCGAAGTGCGCATCCGCGTCGACCTGGGCCTGGGCAGCGCCGTCGCGACCGCCTGGGGCTGTGACCTGACCGAAGAGTACGTGCGCATCAACAGCGAATACACGACGTAGGAAGAGACTATTGGCGGAATCAACTCTCTTGGGTGAACTCTTGTCGGAGACCATCGTCGTCAAAGTGGGCGGGAGCACCTGGGACAGCCGCGACGCGGCGCTGGACGACATCGTTTCGTTGCAGCGCGAAGAGCAGCGGGTTGTCGTCGTTCACGGCGGCGGCGACATGCTGAGCCGCTGGCTGGACGTCCACGGCGTCGAGTCGCGTTTCGTCGACGGGCTGCGCTTCACCGGCGAAGACGCGCTGCCGGTGGCGGTGGCCGTGCTGGCCGGGCTGGTCAACAAACAGCTCGTCGCCGGCATCAACGCGATTGGTGGGAAGGCCGTCGGGCTGAGCGGCGCGGACGGCGCTTGCATCTCGGCGCGGAGGCGGCCGGAGCTTGGCTTCGTGGGCGAAGTTGAGCGGGTCGATGCGTCGCTGCTGGCGACGCTTCTGGACGGCGGCTACATACCGGTCATCGCACCCATCGGAATCGAGCGCGACAAGCCGCAACTGCTTAACATAAACGCCGATACTGTGGCCGGCGAGATTGCGATCGCCCTCGATGCGGACGTGCTGGCGTTCCTGAGCGATGTGCCCGGCGTGCTGGACAGCGACGGCCGGACGCTGGAGCGTCTTTCGGCGGCGGAGGTCGAGTCGTTGGTCGCCGCGGGGACGATAACGCACGGCATGCTCCCGAAAGTCGAAGCCTGTCTGAAGGCGGCGGCGGCGGGATGCGCGGCGCTGATCATCGATGGCCGTCAGCAAGGCGCGCTGCGGTCGGCGCTGGAGGGACAAATCGCCGGGACGCGGGTGGGGTGAGGTTGGTGGCACCGCATTCATCGAACGGGTGGTCGCGCTCAGTTTGAAACTACTTCGCGGGCGACGGTTACGAGTTGGTGGTTCGATTGTGTGCGCCTCATGACCGGAAATGTGCGAGCAATGGCCAGCGGTTGCATCTTCTGCGGCAAGACACCCACCACCCGAGAGCACGTCCTCTCACAATGGGTGTCGCGACTCTTGGCCAAGAGTCCTCGGGGATTCCCCGATTCCGAAAACACGAATGATTCGACGTTCCGGTTCGCGCGAGCACACATGGCAGAGCCGCAATCCCATCGACTTCGTGGCGAAATGTGTATGCGACGACTGTAATGGCGGCTGGATGAGCGATATCGAGCACAGTGTAAGGCCCCTTCTTACGTCGATGATCACGGGCCAACGAACTGTCCTCGATGCGGAAGCGAAGAGCGCCGTCGCTACTTGGATCGCCCTGAAAGCCATTGTGGGGCGCTACGGCCACGCACCCGTTGATCCTGTGGAGCGTGATTGGCTTGACTACTTCCGTCAACCGTTGTCCCCTTCCGAAACATGGTACGAGTGGGTAACCGGCTATGTGGGAAACTCGCCGTTTTTCTACGAGGGCCGCGACATCACCTTAACCTCGGTCCGATCTCCTGTCCTTTATCACCCTGGACATCACCTTTTCCGGATGATTCTCGACATTTGCGGCAGCCACACCTCACGGTGTACTCATGACCCTCATCATCGGTTATCTTGCCACGAAAGTCCTCGGGATTCGCGGGGGAACGCCAAGCGAACTCGGAGCCAGCCATCTCTTCCAAGTATGGCCCATCGCCAATGAGATCGCACTCATTTGGCCCCCCGAGTTCCACGTTGACGACCCGAGTTTGGACGCCCTCCGGCTCATGTTCTCTGGAACCTCGTGACCTTTTGACGTTCGCATCGCGCCTGCCCCGGCATGAGGCGCCTGAACAGTAAGGAGAAGTCATCGTTTCATCCCTCAGAATTGCTTACACGTGATGACGGTCCTCGTGTCGGACAAGCCCTGAAAACGCACTTGGGTTAGAATGAGGCAGTAATGACTGATTGGCAAGAGATCGCAGGCAAGTACATGATGACGACATACACGCGGCTGCCCGTCACGCTGGTCCGCGGCGAGGGCACGCGCCTCTGGGACGACCGCGGCAAGGAGTATCTCGACTTCTTCGGCGGACACGTCGTCGTCAGCCTCGGCCACTGTCACCCGGCCGTCGTTCAGGCGGTGCGGGAGCAGGCGGCGACGCTTATGCACTACTCGAACATCGTCTACACGACGCCGCAGCTCGAGCTGGCACGGCTGCTCATCGACAACTCCTGCTTCGACCGCGCGTTCTTCTGCAACAGCGGCGCCGAGGCCGTCGAGGCCGCGCTCAAGCTTGCGCGCAAGTGGGGGAAGGAGAACCGGCAGGGAGCTTTCGAGGTGATCTGCGCCGACAACGCCTTTCACGGTCGCACGCTGGCGACCGTCACGGCCGGCGGCACGGAACGCTACAAGGCGCCCTTCACGCCGCTGCCGGAGGGGTTCCGCCATGTGCCCTTCGACGATGCGCGGGCTATCGAAGAAGCGACGTCGGAGAAGACGTGCGCGGTGCTGCTGGAGCCGATCCAGGGCGAAGGCGGCATTATCGTGCCCGACGAAGGCTACTTCCGTCGCGTCCGCGACTGGTGCGACCGGCAAAACCTGCTGCTCATCCTCGACGAAGTGCAGACGGGGATCGGCCGCACGGGCGCGCTCTTCGCCTATGAGCACTTCGGCGTCGAACCCGACGTCATCACGCTAGCGAAGGGGCTCGGCGGCGGCTTCCCGATAGGAGCCGTGCTGGCCAAGGAGCACTGCGCCGTCTTCGTCCCCGGCGACCACGGCACGACCTTCGGCGGCAACCCGCTGGCGACGAGCGTCGGGCACGCCGTCGTCAAGTACATGCTGGAGAACGACATCCCGGCGCAGGCGGCGCGCAAGGGCGAGCTCCTGGGGCGCAAGCTGTTCGAGCTGGAGGATCGCCTGGACCTGATCAAGGCGGTGCGCGGCATGGGTATGCTCTGGGGCGTCGAGTTCAAGCAGGATATCGCGGAAGAGGTCGTGCTCGACTGCCTGGAGGGCGGGCTTATCGTGAACAACGTCCGGCCGAACGTGCTGCGCCTGTCGCCGCCGCTGACGGTGAGCGAGGCGGAGCTGGAACAAGGGCTGGCGATACTCGAGCGCGTGCTGACGGCGGGAAACGAGCTGGAGAAGGCGTCGGAGCCGGCGTTCGAGCGCGAGTGGGTGAGCAAAGAGGACGGCGCCTCCGAAGACGCGTAGATTGCCGCGCGTGGGGCCTCCCGCCTGAAATTCCTGCTCCAGCTGGTCCTTGAGTTGACAGCCAGTCGGTGAGATGGTATCCTATAGGACACCAATACCACCGAGGGGAGAAGCCATGGCGAAAAATGCTTATGAAAAGATCGACCGAAGGGCCTTAGTGAAGGACTTGGAAACCATCAGGCAGATAGTCGACAGACTCGAAGGCGCGGTTCTTGCGTCGGAGGATCGAGGGCTTGATCCGTACCGGCGAAGACGGCGACTTTTGAGAGACATCTATCTCTCCGGCAACAGCACGAGTCGAGACGAGTTGGAGCCGGTCCTCCGCTCGCAGCGCACTGACTACCACTGGATCGCGCAGCAGGTGAAGAAGGGGTACCTTGCTGTTCATGCGCTTCCCGGTGGACACAAACGATTCGCGGTCACTCCCAAGGCCGTCCGCGAGCTTCGTCTGGGAGAGGAAGATGAGGAGGCGCAGGAAATCGACGCGATGACGAAGCTATCCGAAGAAGCCTTCGCGGAGGACTGGGATAGCGACGAAGACGCGATCTATGACAACCTATAGTCGCGGCGATGTGGTGCTCGTGCCCTTCCCCTTCGCGGAGCTCACCGGCACGAAGCGGCGCCCGGCTCTTGTAGTCAGCAGCGACGAGTACATCCGCCATAACCGCATGGTCGTGATTGCCCAGATAACGAGCAAGATCGATGGGCGGGCGCGCGTCGGAGACCAGAAACTGAGCCAGTGGGAGGAGGCAGGGCTGCTTGTGCCATCGCTCTTGCGTTGCCATCTTGCGACTATCAGAGATACGCTTATCTTGCGAAAGCTAGGGAAGCTTCCGGCGTCGGAGATGACAGCCGTCGAGAGGAAGCTGGCGGTCGCTCTGGGTTTTTCGAGCGAATAGTTGGCTGGAAAAGAGGAAGTGAAATGGCGAAGAAGATTGTGCTTGCATACTCCGGCGGACTGGACACCTGCGTCGCGATCCGCTGGCTGAAAGAAGAACGCGGCTACGACGTCATCGCCCTGCACATCGACATGGGGACGGAGAGGGAGTTCGACGTGCTGCAGGAGCGGGCGCTGGCCGCCGGGGCCGCGAAAGCCCTCTGGCGCGACGGCAAGGACGATTTCATCCGCTATTTCGCGTTCCCGGCCCTCGCCGCTGGCGCAGTCTACCAGGGCAAGTACCCGCTGGCGACGGCGCTGGGACGCCCGCTCATCTCGAAGATCATGGTCGACGTGGCGCGCGAAGAAGGGGCGACCGCTGTCGGGCACGGCTCGACCGGCAAGGGCAACGACCAGGTGCGCTTCGACGTGAGCGTACAGGCGCTGGCGCCGGAGCTGGAGATCGTCGCGCCGGTCCGGGAGTGGGATATGAAGACGCGCGAAGACGAGATGGCCTACGCTGCAAAGCACAACATCCCTATCCCCGTTACGAAAGAAAGCCCGTACTCGACGGACGAGAACCTGTGGGGTCGCAGCATCGAGTGCGGCGTGCTGGAGGACCCCTGGACGGAGCCGCCGGAGGACATTTATGAGCTGACGCGGTCGGTGAAGGACGCGCCGGAAGAGCCGTCGTACGTTGAAATCGGATTCGCGCACGGCATTCCGGTGTCGCTGGACGGCGAAGGTCTGGACGGCGTGACGCTGGTGAAGCGGCTGAACTTCCTCGCCGGGGAGCACGGCATCGGGCGTGTGGACCTGGTGGAGGACCGCCTCGTCGGCATCAAGTCGCGCGAGATCTACGAGGCGCCGGCCGCCTCCGTCCTGCTCGCGGCGCACGAGGCGCTGGAGCACCTCACGCTCAGCAAGCCTCAGGCGCGGATGAAGGCGCGGATCGCCCAGGAGTACGCCGATCTCATCTATAACGGCCTCTGGTTCACCGCCTACCACCAGGACCTCGCCGCTTTCGTGCAGAGCTCGCAGCGTCACGTCACCGGCGACGTGCGAATGCGGCTGCACAAGGGCCAGGCGATACCGGTGGGGCGGCGCTCGCCGAAGAGCCTCTACGACTACTCGCTGGCGACCTACGATCAGGGCGATCAGTACGACCAGAGCGCCGCCGTCGGCTTCATCAAGATATGGGGGTTGCCGGTCCGCGTACAGGCGCGAGCGCAGCTCCTGGCCGAGCCCGGCGAGCCACTGCGAATCGCCAGCCCGGAGAGTTGACCGCGCGCGCCTTGGCCCGACTGTCCGCGCCGTCGCAGTCGTGATACGATAAAAGATAGAGAGGTTGAGGCGTCATGGCGTGGGAGACCTCCGGCTGGGTAATCCGCTACTACGGCTGTCGCGAGAAAGATATCGACTGCCACGCCGGCAAGTTCGAAGTGTTCCGCGCCGAGGAGCCCGCACAGGAGGTCGAGGTGCTCACGACGATGCAGGTCGAGCACATCCTGGCGGGTGAGATGGGGAAGCAGGCCCTCTCCGATGAGGAGCGCGGCATCATCCTCGCCGTCGCCGGGAGACGCCTCATCGAGGAGTGCATCGAGCGGGACGGGCAGGTCCCGGCCGTCATCTACTTCTCCGGCCAGATATTCCGCTCCGAGGGCGCAGAGCGACGCCTCCTCGAAGAGTGCGGCTTGATGCCCGACACCGGCTAGAAGGCGCGTCGCCGAATCTAACTCGCACGACACCGGGAGCTAAATGATCCAGGCAGTCCTATTTGATCTGGGCGATACGCTGTGGCATTTTCCCCAGATGCCGCCCATCGAGGTCATCCGCGGCGAAACGGTCCACCGAATATCCGACCTGTTGCGCTCCTGGGGCGTGGAGCCGGACGGCGAGTTGTTCTTCCTTGGTCGCGACATCCGCGCGGCCGTCGAAAAAGAGACGGACGCAGCCTACTGGGGCGATCTGGTCAGCCCCGACTATCCGGCGCTGGCGCAGCGGGTCGCGGCGGAGAAAGGGCTCGCCATCAGCGATGCGCAGGCGCAAGACCTGTGGCATACCTGGAACCTGGGCGGCGTCTTCCTGGGGCGACGGCTCTACCCGGGCGTGCTGGAGACGCTGGAATGGCTGCGGGACCGAGGCTATCGCGTCGGCTCGGTGACGAACCGCGGCCTGGGCGGCGAGCTCTTCCGGGAAGAGCTGCGGCATCACGGCATCGACGACTTCTTCGAAGTGCTGTCCATCTCCTGCGAAGTCGGCTATCTGAAGCCGCACCCGCGCATCTTCACCCACGCCCTCGAATCGCTTGGCCTGCCGGCCGAGCGCGCCGTCATGGTGGGCGACTCCCTGCGCGCCGACGTGGCGGGGGCGAAGGCGCTCGGCATGACGACCGTCTGGAAGCGGGACAGCCGGACGCGCGACAGCAGCGTCGAGCGGGACATGACGGAACCGGAGGACAGCGGCGAGGCAGTCGCGGCGCCGGACTTCGTCGTCGACGACCTGCGCGAGCTGATGTCGCTGCCACTTTTCCGCGGCTAGGCTTGGCAGAAGCGCCGTCATCGGCGAGAATGACGACGACATAGCCTGATCTGCCGAAGGAGCGGTGGAATGCCTGATTGTCGGGAAGGCCCCCGCCAGCCGCGTCGCGAGGGGCAGCGGAAGCCCTGGAGCGGACGCTTCGCCGGCAAGACGCATCCCCTTGTCGACGCTTACACCAGCTCTCTCGATGTCGACGCCGCGCTCTACGCCCAGGACATCCGCGCCTCCATTGCCCACGCCCGCATGCTGGCGAAACAACGCATCATCCCCCGCGGCGACGCCCAGGCAATCGTACGCGGGCTGCGCGAGATTCAGCGCGAGATCGAGCGCGGGGAGTTTGCCTTCGACGCCTCGCTGGAGGACGTTCACACGAACATCGAAGCGCGCCTGTCGGAGAAGATCGGCGAGGCGACCGGCCGGCTGCACACCGCGCGCTCGCGCAACGACCAGGTGGCAACGGACCTGCGCCTCTTCGCCAAGGAGGCGATTGCGCACCTGCTGCTGGCGCTGCAAGGGCTGCAATCGGCGCTGGTGGACGCGGCAGAACAGAACAGAGACGTTGTGATGCCTGGCTACACGCATCTCCAGCGGGCGCAGCCGGTGCTCCTGGCGCATCACCTGCTGGCCTATTTCGAGATGCTCGACCGCGATTTCGAGCGGTTCACGGACTGCTACGCCCGCACTGACGTCCTGCCGCTCGGCAGCGGCGCGCTGGCCGGCGTGCCCTATCCCATCGACAGGTCGGCGGTCGCGAAAGAGCTCGAGTTCGCTGCCATCAGCCGCAATAGCATCGACGCCGTGTCGGACCGCGACTTCGTGGCGGAGTTCCTGGCCTGCGCGGCTATCTGCACGATGCACCTTTCGCGACTGGCGGAGGAGATTGTCCTCTGGTCGTCGGCGGAGTTCGCCTTCATCGAGATCGACGACGCCTTCGCCACCGGCTCCAGCATTATGCCGCAGAAGAAGAACCCGGACGTGGCGGAGCTGGCGCGGGGACGCACGGGACGCATCTATGGAAACCTGCTGGGCTTCCTCACTACACTCAAGGGACTGCCGCTGGCGTACAACCGCGACCTGCAGGAGGACAAGGCGCCGTTCCTGGAGACGCACGAAAGCCTTCTACTGACGCTGGTCGTCTTAGCGGAGATGCTACCGGCCATCCGCTTCAACGCCGAGCGAACGCGGGCGGCGGCAGCGGCGGGGTACACGCTGGCGACCGACCTTGCGGACTACCTGGTGCGCAAGGGAACGCCGTTCCGCGAGGCGCACCAGGCGGTCGGAAAGCTGGTCCGCTACGCCTCGGACAAGGGCAAGGAGTTATCGGAGCTGACGCTGAAGGAATACCAGCGCTTCTCGCCGCTGTTCGCCGGGGACGTGCTCAAGCTCGACGTGGAGGCGTCGCTGCGGGCGCGGGACGTCCCGGGCGGCACGGCGCCGAATCGCGTGGCGGAAGCGCTGGCGGAAGCGCGAGCGCGGCTCGACCGGCGCGCGGAAGGGGAGAGCGGTGGCTGAAGGCATCAAGATCGCTCCGTCTATCCTCTCTGCCGACTACCTGCGACTGGGCGAGCAGGTGCGGGAGGCTGAGGCCGCCGGCGCCGATTACATCCACGTCGATGTTATGGACGGGCATTTCGTGCCCAACATCACCACCGGTCCGGTCGTCGTCGAGGCGATGCGGCGCGCGACGCAACTGCCGCTGGACGTCCATCTGATGATCGAGGAGCCGGAGCGGCACGTCGAGGCGTTTGCGAAGGCGGGCGCTTCATTCCTGACCGTGCACCCGGAAGCGACGCAGCAGCTCCATCGCACCATCGCATCGATTCGGAAGCTGGGCGTGGGTCCGGGCGTCGCGCTAAATCCGGGGACGCCGGTCTCGCTGGTGGAGGACGTGCTGGCGGACGTAGACCTGGTGCTGGTCATGAGCGTCGACCCGGGGTTCGGCGGGCAGGAGTTCATTGAGCACGTACTGCCGAAGGCGCGCCGGCTGCGCAAGCTGCTGGACGAGCGCGGCTTATCGGCGGAGCTGGAGATTGACGGCGGCATAACCCCCGAGACGGCGCCGCGCTGCGTCGAAGCGGGCGTGCGGGTGCTGGTGGCGGGCACGGCGGTGTTCAAGGAGAAGCTGAGCGTCGCAGAGAGCATTGCGGCGCTGCGACAGAGCGTCGCGGGCGTGGTCGCCGCGGGATGACGAAAGGGATGCGGTCAGACGGTGGCTTTCGACCGGGTGCGCAGGCAGCGGGTGCAGATGTTGACTTTCGCGGCGCGCCCTTCGACGTAGATGGTCTGCTTGTGGACGTTCGGGCGGAACGTGCGGTTCGTGCGGGGGGCTTTTCGCCCCCACCTACCGGCGTGACGGTGACGGATGTTTCGTCCGAAAGCGGTCGTCTTGCCGCAGATATCGCATTTGCCGGCCATAAGGCAATCCTTTACGGGGTGAGTCCGTTCTTGGTAGAATTCGAAGGCGATCCTATCACGCCATAGCGCACGGAGGCAAGTTCCCCTCTTGACGAGCATTGAATCGGACAGGCGTGTAGGCGGCGGCGGGAGCGCCACGGCCACTCACTCCGGCAAAGAGCTGCGAGAGATGTTCGCCGCCGCCACGCGCTGGCTGGAGTGCAACACCCAGGCTATCAACTCCATCAACGTCTTCCCTGTCCCCGACGGCGATACCGGCACCAACATGTACCTGACGATGCTGGCGACGATGGACGAGGCATACCAGAGCGGCAGCGAGGCCGCCAACGTGGTCGCCGGGGCGATGGCGCGCGGCGCGCTCATGGGGGCGCGCGGCAACTCCGGCGTCATCCTCTCGCAGATCCTGCGCGGCTTTGCCGACGGCCTCTCCGACAAGGAAAGCTTCGGCGGTGAAGATTTCGTCGCCGCGCTCGACGAAGCGACGCTGCGGGCAGACCGCGCAGTCACCCATCCGGTCGAAGGCACGATTCTGACGGTCATGCGCGCCGCCGCCGCCGCGGCCCGCGACTGCTCGAAGGAGCTCGGCGGCAACCTGAAGGCCATCCTTGCCGTCGCCGTCGACGCGGCCAAAGACGCCGTCGCGAAGACGCCGAGCCTGCTGCCGGCTCTTCGAGAGGCGGGCGTCGTCGATGCCGGTGGCCAGGGGCTGTACGTGATGCTGGAAGGGGCGCTGCGCTACGTTCGCGGCGACTTGGCGTCGCTGGCGCCGCTGGCGGTGCAGGACCCGGAGCGGTCGTGGGCGCGCGCGACGAGGGCCTTGCACGGCGGCGAGGAGGGCAACTTCGGCTTCTGCACGGAGTTCCTGGTGAGCGGCGAGAAGCTGAACGCCGGGTCGGTGCTGGAACGAATGCTGGATATGGGCGATTCGGTGCTCGTTGTCGGCGACGAGAAGTTGCTGCGGGTGCACCTGCACACGGCCCAGCCGGACGCCGCGATAGCCTTCGGCCGGTCGCTCGGCGAGCTGTCGCAGGTGAAGGTCGACAACATCGAGGAGCAGGCGGAGCAGTTCATTGCCCACGCGCGTGGCTACGAGGGCGACCTGGCAGCGGTGGGGATCGTCGTCGTCGTGTCGGGAGCGGGCCTGGAGGACGTGTTCCGCAGCCTGGGCGCTGCGGCAACCGTCCAGGGCGGCGCGACGATGAATCCGAGCACGCGCCACATACTGGCCGCCGTCGAGTCTTGCCGGCAGGAAGACGTAATCATCCTGCCGAACAACAAGAACGTCATTCTGGCCGGCCAGCAGGCGGCGAAGCACAGTCACAAGCGCGTGCGAGTCGTCGGAACGACGTCGGTGCCGCAGGGGATGGCGGCGCTGGTGGCGCTGGGGCCGGAAAAGGACCTGGACGCTAACGCCGACCTCATGGAGGCGGCGCGCCAGGACGTCCGAACGATAGAGGTGACGAAAGCGATCCGCACGACGTCAATCGACGGCCTACCGGTGCGCATCGGTCAGGCGATAGCGCTCGTCGACGGCAAGCTGACGGTGGCGAACGACTCGGCGAATGCGGTCGTGCTCGAGGCGCTGCGGCAGACGGTCTCGCCGGACACGAGCCTCGTCACGATCTACTTCGGCGCGGAATCGACTGAAGAGGACGCGGCAGGGCTGGCGGCTGAGATACGCGCCATGTATCCTTCTCTGGAGACAGAGGTCGTATCAGGGGGTCAGCCCCATTACACCTACATCGTCTCCCTGGAGTGACCCACCTATCACGGGAGTCTCTGGCCGATGACCGTCCGCGTGGTGACGGACAGCACGTCCGACCTTTCTCCTGACGTCCTGGAAGAGCTATCCATCGTCTGCGTGCCGCTGTCTGTCCTCTTCGGCGACCAGGCATACCGCGACGGCGTTGACCTGACGACGGACCAGTTCTTCCAGAAGCTGGTCGAGAGCCGTGTCGCTCCCAGCACGTCGCAGCCGTCGGTTGGCGAGTTCCAACAGGTCTACGAGAGGCTGGCCGGCGAGGCGGACGGCATCGTCTCTGTCCACATCGGCGCGGAGCTCTCCGGCACCGTGGCGGCGGCGACGCTGGCGCGCGACTCCATGAGCAGCCGCTGTCCTATCGAAATCATCGATACCGAGACGGCTTCGTTAGGCATTGGCTTCACGGCGATTGCGGCGGCGCGAGCGGCGAGGGCGGGGGCGCCGGTGGCGGACGTCGCGGAGGCCGCGCGGTCTGTCGTGCGACGCCAGCACACGATATGCTTCCTCGACACACTGGAGTACGCGCGTCGTGGCGGTCGCATCAGCCGGGTCGAGTCGATCCTGGGCGGGCTCCTTCATCTGAAGCCGATCTTTATCATCCAGGGCGTGTCGCTGCCGCTGAGCCGCGCCCGCACGCGTTCATCGGGTCTCAAACGCCTTTTCGAGACGGCGATGGCCTACCCCAATATCGTTGATGTCGGCATAATGCACGCTACGACGCCGGAGGACGCGGAGCTCATCGCCGGGTGGACGCGCGAGCGGCTGCCGGGCGTCCCGATTCGCCTCGCTCGCCTGGGCCCAACGCTGGGGACGCATGGCGGCCCGGGCGTGATGGCGATGACTGTCGTCGAAGGAGAGAAGAGCGGGACTTGAACCAGCCAGAGGCCCAACTGCGTAAGATCCTGGAGCTGGAGCGACGCAAGGGCCACGCCGACACCGCGGTCATGGGAGGCCTTGACCGCTACCTCAAGAACCTCATCCAGCGCGACAACCTGGGCCCCCGCTCTGCTGTCACCAAATCGATTCTGGCGCTGCCGACGCACGGTTACGCCTCGCTGCCCCCGGAGGAGCGGCGTCGGTGGCTGGCGCGGACCATGCAACTCCTGAGCGGCGTCGTCGAAAGGCCCGCGGCGGTGGCGGCGCCGACCAGGACGCCTCCGAAGCGGAAGCCGCAGCTCGCGAAGCCCGCCGTCGTCGAGGGGGAAGCCGTTTTCCCGCTGGGCTTGCCGGTAACCGCGGTTCGCGGCGTGCGGGCGGCGCTGGCGGCAAAGCTGGCGCGACTCGGCGTGGCGACCGTTCAGGACATGCTCTTCTTCTTCCCCCGTCGCTACAACGATTTCGCCAGCATCCGGCCCATCGCCGAGCTGATCGTCGGCGAGGAGCAGACGGTCATCGGCAGCGTCTGGAGCGCCAACGACACGCCGATCGGACGGCGAATGCGCGGCACGGAAGCGCTCGTCGGCGACGAGACCGGCGTGATGCGGGTGATCTGGTTCAATCAGCCCTACCTTGCGCAGCAGCTTCGGACGAACGAGCGGATCGTGCTGGCCGGCAAGGTGACGCTCTACAAGGGGCAGAAGACGCTGGAGAACCCGGAATACGAGCCTCTGGAATCGGAAGAGCTGGTGCACACGGGAAGACTGGTGCCGGTCTACCATTCGACGGCCGGGCTGGCGGGACGCACGCTGCGTCGGCTGGCGAAGGAAGCGCTGGACACCTACCTCGGCGCCCTGCCGGAGCTGCTGCCGGCGTCGATGCTGTCGCGCAACCGGATGCCGTCGAGGACGGATGCCGTGCGCCAGATGCACTTCCCCGACGGCTGGGACGCGCTGAAGGCGGCGCGGCGTCGCCTGGCGTTCGAGGAGCTGCTGCTCATCCAGGTCGGCGTGCTGCAGCGGAAGCGCGAGTGGCAGGAGCGGGGGCTGGCGCGGCCGCTGCACCTGTCGGAGGAGATGCGTCGCGAGTATATGGCGTCGCTTCCGTTTGAGCTGACCGGCGCCCAGCAGCGGGCGATGGCCCAGACGCTCGCGGACCTGGCGACGGAGCGGCCGATGAGCCGCCTGCTCCAGGGCGACGTGGGCAGCGGCAAGACTGTCATCGCGGCGGCGGCGCTGCTGGCGGCCGTCGCGTCCGGCGCGCAGGGGGCGATGATGGCGCCGACGGAGATACTGGCGGAGCAGCATTTCCACACGCTCTGCGGCATCTTCTCCTGCAGCGAACGCACGGCTACGGTAGCGGTCGTGAGGCCGCCCTACCTGTCGAAGCCGCTGACGATTGCGCTGCTGACGGGAAGCCTGCCGGCGTCGGTGAAGCGGGAGTTGCGCGAGCAGATTGCCGCCGGCGAGATCGACATCGTCGTCGGGACGCACGCCGTGATACAGGAGGACGTGAGCTTCCACCGCCTGGGGCTGGCCGTCGTCGACGAGCAGCACCGGTTCGGCGTTATGCAGCGGGCGGCGCTGCGGGAGAAGGGACGCAATCCGCACGTGCTGGTCATGACGGCGACGCCCATTCCGCGCACGCTCAGCCTTACGGTCTACGGCGACCTCGACGTGTCGGTCATCGATGAACTGCCGCCGGGGCGCAAGCCGGTGGCGACACGCTGGGTGCCGCCGGACGGCCGCGACGAGGCGTACGAGTTCGTTCGCGGACAGGTGCGGCAGGGATACCAGGCGTTCGTCATCTGCCCGCTGATCGAGGAGTCGGAGACGGTCGCGGTGAGGGCAGCGACGCAGGAGTTCGAGCGGCTGAGCAGCGAGGTCTTTCCGGAGGCGCGACTGGGTCTGCTGCACGGCCGGCTGGCAGCCCGCAAAAAAGAGAGCGTCATGCGCGAGTTCCGCGACCACGCGCTAGAGATCCTGGTTTCCACCGCCGTCGTGGAGGTCGGTGTCGATATCCCGAACGCGACGATTATGATGGTCGAGGCGGCGGAGCGCTTTGGGCTGGCGCAGCTCCACCAGTTGCGGGGTCGCGTCGGGCGGAGCGATGTGCAAAGCTACTGTCTGCTGCTATCGGACAGCGCGGCGCCGGACGCGCGGGAGCGGCTTCAGACGGTCGAACGAACGCAGGACGGCTTCGCGCTGGCGGAGGCGGACCTGCGGTTGCGCGGCCCGGGCGAGTTCTTCGGTACTCGACAGAGCGGGCTGCCCGATTTAAAGGTGGCGCAGCTCTCGGACGTTTCGCTCATCGAGCTGGCGCGCAACGAGGCATCGCGGCTGCTGGAGGAGGACGCGGAGCTTGCGCGGCCGGAGCACGCCGCTCTCAAGGAAGCGGTAATGGGGTTGTGGGAGCGCGTGGCGGCGGAAGCGCACTAGCATCCGCTGGAGCGGGCAAAGGATGCTACAATGACGAAAACGCCTGCTAGATTCGGAGACGCCGGTCGTGGGTAAGGCGGACATTCATGTGCACAGCGCCTGCGGCGACGGAATGGCCACCGTTGAAGAGATCCTGGCGTACGCGGACGGGAAAGCGGACCTGTCCGTCGTCGCCATTACCGACCACGACGTCCTGAAGGGTGGCGCTCTGGCCCGCGAGGTCTGGGCGCGCGGGAACTACCGCGTCGAGGTGGTGGCCGGCGAAGAAGTGACGACGCAGCAGGGCCATCTCCTCGCGCTCTTCCTGGAGGAGCCGGTGGCCCCGTTTAAGCCGCTGGCGGAGACGCTAGAGGCAATCCACCGGCAGGGCGGACTGTGCGTCATCCCGCACCCGCTGAACTGGCTGACGCGCAGCATCGGCGACAAGTCCATCCGGAACGTCCAGGCGCAACGCGGCAGCGGCGTCTATTTCGACGCGATTCAGACGGCGAACGTGGCGCCTGGCTCGCGCATCAAGCTGAGCACGGCGCGTCGATTCAACAGGGAGCGCTATCGCCTGCCGGAAGTCGGCGGCAGCGACGCTCATTTTCTGCAGGCCGTCGGCAGCGCCTACACGGTCTTCGAGGGCGAAAGCGCCGAGGACCTGCGGAAGAGCATCCTTGCCGGCACGACCAGCGGTGGCGAAGGGCGATATCCTTCGCTGGCGGAGATCGGCTACGGCCGGTTCCTGCGACAGCAGTACCGCGGTATAGTGGTGACGCCGAAGGCCGCCGGCTGGCTGCCGACGCTCTGGAGCTTCGTGAGACGGCTCAAGCCATGAAGATCGCTCTCGTTTCGCCCTATGACTTCGCGGTGCCGGGCGGCGTCAACAACCATATCGAGCACCTGCGAGACAACTTCCTGCGCCTCGGCCAGGAGGTGCGGATCATCGCGCCGTCGTCGCGTCCGTCGTCGCACCGGCCGGAGCAGATGGTTACGCCGATAGGCCGGGCGGTCGGCGTGCCGGCGGCGGGCTCCGTGGCGCGGGTCACCCTTTCGCTGCGTATCGCGCCGAAGATCAAGCGGCTGTTGCAGGAGGAGCGCTTCGACGTGATTCACGTCCATGAGCCGTTCGCTCCCTTCCTGCCGATGCAGGTGCTGCGCCTGTCCGACGCCATCAACGTCGCCACGTTCCACGCGGCCAAAGAGGGCGGAAGGAACCGCTGGTACCTGTACGGGCGCCACGCCCTAAAGCGCTGGTTCCGGCGGCTGGACGGGAAGATAGCGGTGTCGGCGCCGGCGATGCGGCTGGTGAGCCGCTACTTTCCGGGCTACTACAATATCATCCCTAACGGCGTCGACGTGGAGCACTTCGAGCGGGTGCGGGAGCCGTTCCCCCAGTACCGCGACGGCCGGCCAAACGTCCTCTTCGTCGGCAGGCTGGAGAAGCGGAAGGGCGTTAAGTACCTCTTGCAGGCCTTCGCCGAGGTGAAGCGGGAGATGCCGGAACCGCGACTGCTTATCGTCGGGCCGCCGACGCGGGCCGCGCGCGGCTACCGTCGCTGGGTTGCGGAGACGGGGCTGAAGGACGTGGAGTTCGTCGGCTACGTGTCCTACGATGACCTGGCGCGCTATCATCACACCGCGGACGTCGTCGTCGCGCCGGCGACCGGAAACGAGAGCCAGGGCATCGTGCTGTTGGAAGCGATGGCGGCCGGCCGTCCGCTGGTGGCGAGCAACATCGAAGGCTACGCCAGCGTTGTGACGCACGGCGTCGAAGGGCTGCTGGTGATGCCGAAGGACGCGCACGCTCTGGCCGGCGCATTGCTGGACCTGCTGGCCGATCCGCAGAAGCGCGCCGAGATGGGCGAGAAGGGCCGGCACCGCGCGGCGCAGTTTCGCTGGGAGCGTGTGTCGCAGCGGGTGCTGACCTACTACGAGCAGTTGCAGTACGAGAGCAGCTCGGAGGCGCTGACGGAGTAGCGTTCAGGCAGCCCAGACGGGCGAGCCCAGACGGGCAGGGAGGACTGGTTGTTCACGCTGGTGCCGCACACGTTGCCGCCGCGGCTGACGGAGCCGGTAGGGCGGTCGATCGCGCGAACCGGCGTCACGCCCAACATGATAACGGCGGCCGGGTTGGCAGGAGCGCTGGTCGCGGCTGTGCTAGTAGCGCGGGGGCAGTTCCTCGCCGGCGGCATCGTGATGCTGGCGGCGGCGGCGCTCGACCTGTTCGACGGCATGGTGGCGCGGGCGAGCGGCCAGGTGACGGCCTTCGGCGGGGTGCTCGATTCGACCTGCGACCGCCTCTCGGAAGCGGCGGTGCTCGGCGGGCTGGTGTTCCGCCTCGCCGGCGAGGGCAAACGTGAGGAGGTGGTGGTGGCGTTTGCGGCGGTGGTCGGTTCGCTGCTGGTAAGCTATCTGCGGGCCCGCGCGGAGGCGGCAGGGATGCAGCTTCGCGAGGGGCTATTCACACGGGCGGAACGGGTGCTCGTGCTCGGCGTGGGCCTTGTTTTCGGCTGGGTGCGACTGGCGCTCTGGATTCTGGCGGTGCTGGCGAATCTGACGGCGGTGCAGCGATTATGGCTGGTGCGGCAGAGGGCCGTCGCGCTCGAAGAGCGCGACGGCGGGCGAACCGCGCCGTAAGGAGCATCGAGAGAGTCTCGTGATACCGCTTCGGGACCAGGAATTTCTTCGGACGCGGTTCGCCCGCGAACTGACGGGCGCCGTGCGAATCGACTACTTCACGCAACGTCGATTGCCTGTCTTCATCCCGGGCCGCGAGGAGTGCGCCTATTGCGAGGAGACGCAGACGCTGCTGAAGGAGATAGCGGCGCTGTCGGAGAAGATAACGCTGACCGTACACGAGTTCGCGGACGCAACGAAGGAGGGGGCGCGCCTCGGCGTCGACAGAGTGCCCGGAATCGTGGTGCGTGGCGCGCTCAACCGGCCGCTTCGCTTCTTCGGCTTTCCCGTCGGCAATCAGCTGGTGTCGCTCATCGAAGGGATCGTCGACGCGTCGCGCGGCGAAGTGGAGCTGACGCCGGAGACCGTTCGACACCTGCGGCGACTGCTGCAAACGGTGCGGCTGGACCTGTTCGTGACGCCGGCCTGCCCGCATTGCCCGGATATGACGCGGCTGGCCTACAAGCTGGCGCTGGAGACTACACGGGTACGGGTCGACGTGGTGGAGATCAGCGAGTTCCCTCGGCTGGCGCAACGCTACGGTATTCGCGCCGTCCCAACGGTCGTTCTCGACGAGCGCGCGGTGCTCGTGGGCGCCATGGACGAGACGGCGATTGTCTCGCATATCACGCAGGCGGCGCAGGGGAAGGCGCTGCGGCCGGCCGGCGGTCCGCCCGGTCCGTCGACGCCGCTGGAGCAGCCCCACCAGGAGGGGACTGCGCGAACGGGAAGTGGGATTATACTACCGTAGGCTGAAAGGTGAGTCATGGAAGCTGAGACGGCTGGGACGAAGGTAGGCTGGCGCGTCGACTGGCTGGAACGGGCGCTGGAGTTCGACTTTACGCGGCCGCTGGCGTTTGCTGCCCTTGCGGTCGTCTACGTTGTGTCGCGCATCCCCTGGCTGGGCATCGGCTATGGCGCCGACCCCGACGCCTGGCGCGTCGCCCTCTCCGCCGACCACCTGCTGTCGCACGCCGAGTACCTGCCGTCGCGGCTGCCGGGCTTCCCGCTGGAGGAGTTCGTCACGGTGCCGCTGGTACGCTTTGGCTGGGTCTGGACGAATCTCTCGACGGTGTTCATTTCGCTGGTCGGCGTTTACCTCTTCGCCAGGTTGCTCGTCGAGCTGAAGCTGCCGGCGCGCGGGATACTGACGCCTGCCTTCGCGTTCACGCCGCTGCTGTGGATAAACAGCGTCCTGACCATGGACTACATGTGGTCGCTGACGTTCATTCTTGCTTGCTACCTGGCGCTGATCCGTCGCCGGCCGCTGCTCGCCGGCGTCTGCATCGGGCTGGCGATCGGCTTTCGTCTGACCGCGTTCGAGCCGGCCTTCGCCTTCCTCTTCTGGATGTGGCGCGCACACCGCCTTCGCTGGGCGGTGCCGTTCATCGGCGCGATGGGAGTTGTGTCGCTTGCCGCCTATTCGCCCGTCCTGGCGACATACGGCATTGGAATGTTCAACTTCTATGACGCCAAGATCCCCTTCCTCGGCTTCCTGAACCTCCTCGGGAAGGACGCGCTTGGCCTCATCGGCGCGATTGCCGTAATCGCCGGGACGCTGCTGTCCCTGCCGCGGCTGAAGCGCCTGCCCTGGGACTTCTTCAGCGACAGCCACGTGGCGCTCTGGATCGTGCTTTCGGCGCTGGTGTTCGCCTCGTTTACGCGTCTTCCCCACGAGGTGGCGTACCTCATTCCGCTCTACCCGTTCGGCTTCTTCCTGATGGCGCGCTACTTCCGGCTGCCCGTGCTGTCAGCCGTCTTGGCGGTGGTGGTGCTGGCCGGCTTTGTCGACATAACGTCGCCGAATAGCGACCAGGTGAACAGGGAGAAGTTCACCCAGGCACAGATAGGCGCCGGCATGGTGCTCTCCGACCTGAACACGATGACGACGCAGCGCGCTTATGCCGACGACCTGGCCGCGGTCGACATCCCGCCGCATTCGGTTGTATTCATCGGCACCATCTTCCCCCAGTTCGCCATGCGCAACAAAGACCGGCTGGAGCTGGGCATCCTGGAGCGCGACCACAGCGCGATAAGCATGCTGACGGACCGCGGCGAGGCTGTCGATACGGCGAAGGACGTCCATTACGTCTGGCTGCTGAAATACGATACGTTTGAGGCTTTCCGTCAGCAGGGGTACCAGTTCTTCTACGTCTACGACGCCGAGGGCGGGAACGCCGTCGTCTTCCACTACCGGCCGGCGTACTTCGGCGCGACGGAGGTCCTGAAGGGCAGGACGCCGGTAGGCAACGCCAAGGGCACCGCCTCGACGAACCGCTAGAGCGCGGTTATCGCCGCCTTCGCCTCGTCCTCAGCACCGCGCCGCCGCCGGCTATTAATGCTGCCAACGCAATCAGCCCGGCCGACGCCGCCAGTTTGCCGCTGCTCGCCCCGCTGCTGCTGCTCGACTGCGGCTGGCCGGTCGGCTGGGCCTGCTGTTCCCCCGACTGCCTCGGCGGCAGGCCGACGCTCTCCCGCCAGGCCGCTTCGAATCCCGCCTGGTCGAAGCCGTAGACCTTCTGGAAAGCCGCGTCGACCGTGCTGCCCGTCTTGAACGTGGCGAGCAACTGGGCGAACTTATCGGCGCCATAGTGGTCGATCAGGAATGAAGCCAGGCTCCAGGATTCACCGTAGAAAAGGCTCACTTTCGAGGCGCTTAGAGCCGAGCTGGATGAGCTGATGCTTCCCAGCGACAAGACGTCGTTGGCGGCGATGGCGTCCTGAAGGGCGCGGCTCTCGTCCGCGTCCGGCTTCGACTGCGCGTAGACGGCGACGCCTTCGTTTAACCAGGCGGGCAGGTCGCCGAAGGGCCCCTTCACGGCCTGCTTAACGACGATGTGGGCGAGCTCGTGGCGAACGATGTCGTCCGGCTGCTGGTCCAGGGCGACGACGGCCGTGTCCGCGAAGAAGACCTCGCCCAGCGTCACTAGCCCCTCGCCCGGCGCGCTCTGGTTCGACAGGGCGGCCGGTCCCATCTCCTGCGCCGTGTCGTAGAGATAGACCTTGACCGGGAAGGTGACCTGCGTCGCGGTGAGCTGCTCCATGCGCTGCAGATCCTCCGTCCCGACTTGCAGGAGAGAGCGCACGTCCGACTCGCTGGCGCCGTAGTACCAGAGCGTCAGGTTGCCGTCCGTCATGCTCTTCCACTGGTAGCGCGTGTCGTCATAAACGAAGGTCGCCTGCGGCGTATCGATCTTGTTGCCGGAGCCGTCGTCTATCTCCCAGTAGTAGGTGACAACCGCGCCGGGCACCAGGAATAGCTTCGAGTCGCTCTTCAGGTCGAAGGTGCAGGTGACGGTGGACGTTCCGGTGCAGGTGGGCTCCTCGTAAACGGGGGCGCCTTCGGGGGCGATGGTGTAGTGGAACGTGGCCCTGGCGCTGGCCGCCGCCGGTCCGTGAAACGACAGGGAAAACGTACCGCCGTCCGGGAAGTTGTTCGTGGCCTCGTTCGAATCGACGACGACGCCGCTAAAGGCGAAGACGGTCAGGGGAGACACAGCGGCCCAGACGGCCGGCAGGACCAGCGCGACTGCCAGGAAGACGACTACGATTCGCTTCAATGTCCGTCTCCTCCCATCGTCATCTTCAGATAAGTCTCCATGAACGCGTCCAGCTCGCCGTCGAGCACGCTGTCGGGGTCGCTCGATTCAAGAGTCGTGCGGTGGTCCTTCACCATTTTGTACGGGTGAAGTACGTAGCTGCGGATCTGATTGCCCCAGCCCGCGCTGACGTGCTGGCCCTTGATGCGGGACTGCTCCTCCGCCTGGCGGTCCAGCTCCCTCTCCAGCAGCCGCGCCTCGAGCACGCGCATGGCAGACTCGCGGTTGCGGTGCTGCGAGCGTTCATTTTGGCAAGTGGCGACGATGCCGGTCGGCACGTGGGTTATGCGGACGGCAGTCGCGTTCTTCTGGACGTTCTGGCCACCGTGGCCGCTGGAGCGGTAGACGTCGACGCGAAGATCCTCTGGATTGATGGTGACGTCGGCGGCTCCTTCCGCCTGCGGCATCACTTCGACGAGGGCGAAAGAGGTGTGACGGGCGTGGTCGGCGTCGAACGGTGAGAGGCGCACGAGGCGGTGGACGCCGCGCTCGCTGCGCAGGCGGCCAAAGGCGTAGCGGCCGTTGATCTCCAGCGTTGCGCTCTTGATGCCCGCTTCGTCGCCGGGCATGTGGTCGACAAGGTCAGTCTGATAGCCGCGACGCTCCGCCCAGCGCAAGTACATACGCAAGAGCATCTCCGCCCAGTCCTGCGACTCGGTGCCGCCGGCGCCGGCGTGTATGGCGACGATGGCGTTGCGACGGTCATAGGGGCCGGCGAAGGAGAGCTCGAACTCGAGCCGGTCGAGTCGCTTGCTCAGGGCCTCCGTTTCCGCCGCCACTTCCGCCGCCATCGCTTCGTCGTCCTGCGCCAGGCCGGCCAGCTCGCGTAGGTCGCGGACGGCGCGCTCTATGTCGCGCCACGTCGATACCGTCTCGTTCGCCTGGGACAACCGCCGCATCGATTCTTGAGCTGCGGCCTGGTCATCCCAGAAGCCGGGCCGCGCCGATTCTTCTTCGAGCCGCCGGATCTCCTGTTCGAGGGCGGCTACGTCAAAGACGCACCATTATGTGGCCGATGCGTCTCTCGATGTCGCCGAACGTCTCGTCGCTATCCTGCATTGTCAACTCCAGTCCGGGGCGTTGCCTTCCTTCGCAAGCCTCAGGTGTACTGGTTGGATTGCACGTCCAATTATAGTGGCTGCATTTGCCGCGCGGCAAACAGGGCGTCGAGAGGCCGGGCATGCTATCATGACGGCGGGCAATCGGCATGTTCTTCTTCAAGCGGTCGCTAATCCTGGTTTTGTTCGCCGGCCTGCTGGGCGTTGCGGCGGCAGGCTGCGGTATCGGCACCGACGCCAAGTATCAGCAACCTCTGGCCGCGATGCACGTCATCGGAACGCCGGCGGCGGGCCAGCCGCTACAGGTGGAGTTGGACTACCAGCAGACGTATCCCGTGGACATTGACGTGGAATGCGACCTCGATCAGAACAGCGAAGTTATGCAGACGATTGGCACGGATATCGTGCCCGGTTCGCCGCAGGCTCGACCGGACGCGACGCCGATACCCGGCAAATTCACCTTCCCGTTCCAGGTCCAGTCTGCCGGGGACTATCAGGTAGTGTGCTTCACGCCGGCCGACGTGGAGAACAAGCTAAAGTCATCCCTCAGCGTCGCAGCGCACTAGGACGGGCGATTTCGACGCCTTCGACCCGCTGGTTCGCGGTCAGGCTGCCCGACGGCGCCGGTTCGCCTGGTCGCGCCGGACGAACTTGAAGAAGCGGCTCTCCCTGCCGTCGCGGGTCTGGTCCTGGTAGAGAAACGCCAGGTTCTTCTCGTCGAACTTACGGAAGAACTCGTCCCAGGAGACCTCCTGCAGCGAGCCCTCGGCGCCGTGGCCGGGGAAGTTGATCCGGAGAAGGCCGGCGTCGTTCCTGCCGGCGGTCCGTGCCACCGAGGAAGGGCGTCCGCCGCGCTCTTCGGCCCATTTCCTGATCGCCTCGTGATCGGTCGTGATCTTGGTTTCGCCTGCCATCAGCACTTACCTCCTTTCGACCGCTAAGTCGATTCTTCAACACGGCGGTTAGGAAGTCATTGACGGCGGGTCAAGGGTTGGCCGACAAAGCTGTTGGGGAGGTAGACGGCGGTCCTATCGTCGGCGGCGAGGGCGGCTCTGGCTGACTATTGGTGGTCGGGGAAGACACGGAGTAGCTCGGACAAGTCCTTCAACTCCCCCGTCCGCCCGTCAACCTGTGCCACATCAACGAGGAGCTTCTTGCAGACGTGGAAGACGGCATCGATTCTGTAGTCTGAGATCACCTTGTCCAACCGCGCGGGGTTGTACTCGTTAGTGACAACGAAGAACTTCAGGCGGGGCCTGACCGTTTTGAAATACCCGCATTCGTCCTTAAGATCCTTGAGGCGATCATGCCGAAGGCTCCATTTCGCTGATACAACGGCAACTTCCGATCCGCCTGCGACGGCTACTATGTCGGGGCAGGATCGGGGTGCCTCCGTGCTTTGCACCTCTGGAAAGACGGTCTTTCCTATTGCCCCCTCGGGCAAGAATGTATACTGCGGCGAAGAAAAATGCTGAAGCAACAGGAGCAGCGATTCCACGAAGCCAATGCCCAGGGGATTCTGTCGCTGCGGTACCTGAGGGAAAAGGTTGCTCTTTAGGAGCAGGTCGACTTTGCTTTCGACTTCGTCTGGGCGGCAGTTGAACTCGTTGGCCAGCGCTTCATTGACTGCCGATGCCCGCGAAGCCCACTTGGGTTTACGTAACTCGTTCGCATCGATGATGTGTGGAAGACCGTGCTCGAACCAGAGAAGGAGCCGATAGACGCCCCTCCATACCGTTGATGGATCTGCAAGATAGGGTTCAAGAGTGGCGGCGATGAAGTCGGCATACCGCTGTCTGGGAGGCATCAGACGCCCTTGACGAAGGCGATGACTTGCTCTCCATGCATGCGAGCTTCGATTCCAGTCTTGTCGCTGACGTGGCTCATCGGCATCAGGCGGCGGTTGCGGTCTATCGGCCGGTCTCTTACCCCAACGAGTCGAAAACCGACACGCTCTCCTAGCTCGGCCAGAATGAGGGCAGTTGGGATCTCTATGCCACGCACCGTCGAAGAACCCACAACAACGATAGCCGAGCGCCCTTTGCGTAGGACGCGGTGCATCTCCACGAGCACCTTAGACATGTCTCGGAAGTAGCGGGCAATTACTCGGGCTCGCTTCGCGTCGCGGTCGAGGAGCTCCCTCATCATCCGCCGCCCCGTCTCACTGGAGGTCAAGTACTCGCCGCCGATCTGTAGTTCGGCGCCGATATAATCGCGGCGGACTTGTGACAACTCCTGGATGCGATGGCCAAGCCACACGAGCGAGAACTTGTGAGCGCGCATGTAATCGATAGCGTTAGCATACGGCGGCGAGGTCACAACAAGATCGGCGCACTCGCTGACCAGAGGAAGCCTTCTGGAATCAGACCTAAGAACGTGTGCCGTACCCGGCCAATCCGCCACGGACGCCAATGACCTGCTGACCTTGTCCAATTTCTCCTTGAAGGCATCGATGGCGTTCTTGATCCGCTTGTCGTCGACTCTGTGCGGACGAGTATGTGCCAGGTCCCTTGCCAGCGAGACTCCACCGCTCTTGGTGATGATCACGGACGAGAAGACGACATCGAACAGGCAGCGATAGGGGTGCCGGACGAGCGTCCCGATGGCCTCTCTCAACGCGCCAAGTTCGCTTATGGTGTGGGACTCGAACCAATACTCAACGAAGCTCCTGCTTGAGGCATCAAGAGCAGACAATACGTCTTGGTAGTACTCCGGCCCGCGGCTAGCTAAGACCAAGCGCGCGTAGTCGCTAACGTTCTCCCCGAGGAGACAAACGGCCTGCGGGTCAAGCGGTCTCGTCTTGGCCGAGCAGATGGAAGCCGCCAGAGGATTCAGATCGGCCCCTATGCCCACCCTGCCTGCCAGCGCCGCCTCCACAAGCGCCGTTCCGGAGCCAGCCATTGGATCCAGCACGTTTTCTCCGACATCGGTGAGCTCATCGATAAATATCCTCGGCAATTGGGGCGGGAATTTCGCTGCGAATGCGTGAGTATTATGGCTTGCATACGCCGTGTCACGACCGCTGAAGCTTAGATCGCCGACCAGCCGCGCTCTTAGACGGTTCTCAATGTCGGAATCGGCATAGGCCAACTGAACGGGCTCGGCTATGCGTCTCGATGTCATGTGGCACCACTGTCGCGAAACGGATAGGGATAGTTAGCAGATATGGCTGGTGTTGGGCAGAGAATACGCCTCTGGCTCGGCGCGGTCAAGGGTGGCCGAAGAGAAAAAGAAGTGGGCAGCAAGAGCGCTGCCCACTTCTCGGCTGTCGATTCGTCTGAGAGGTTATTCCTTCGGAGGCTGCGCGGGCCACTCGTTCATGAGGCCCTTCGTAACCTTCTCCGGGATAATCTTGGAGATGCTGTCCACCGTCCAGTTCTCGGTGTTCTCGACGGAGGCAACAATCTCCGGCTCAGAGTAGAGGCCGATGAAGCCGTAGCGCACGAGGAAGTTGCGGCCGTTGACGTTCGCGGCTTCGTCGGTGCAGAGCCAGGCGACCATGGGACCGACCTGCTCCGGAACCTGCTTCTCCATCTCGGCCAGCGCCTTCATGCCCGCCTCACCGGCGCGCTCGAAGCGAGCACGCATGTCGGGGCTGAGGGTCATGCGGGTGGCTGCCTGCGGCCGGATAGCGTTGCAGCGGACGCCGTAGCGTCCCATCTCGCGGGCCAGCGTGCGGGTGAAGCCAACGATGCCTTCCTTGGCGGCGGCGTAGTTGGCCTGCCCGGGGTTGCCGAGGCCGGAGGTGGACGCGGTGTTGATGATGACGCCGCCTTTGCGCTCCTGCCGGAAGTAGGCGCAGGCGGGCTTGGACAGGTTGTAGTGGCCGCGCAGGTGAACGGCTATGACGGCGTCCCAGTCCTCGGGCGCCATGTTGAAGATCATGCGGTCGCGGAGGATGCCGGCGTTGTTGATGATGATGTCCAGCCGGCCCCAGTTGTCGAGCGCCAGCTTGACGAGCTTCTCGCCGGTCTCAGTCTCGACGATGTTGTCGTGGTTCGCGGCGCCCTGACAACCCATCGCCTTGATCTCCTGAACGACCTGCTCGGCGGGAGTCGCGTTGCTGCCGCTGCCGTCAAGCGCTGCGCCGACGTCGTTGATGATGACGTTCGCGCCTTCAGATGCCAGGGCCAGCGCCTCGCCGCGGCCGATTCCACCGCCGGCGCCCGTGACGATGGCTACTCTACCCTTTAGTCTGTCACCCATGTAACTCCTCCTCTGAATTAGGGTTTGTTCTTTCCTTCACGCAAGCAGCTTTATAACCGAAAGCCCGTTTCGACGCAAGTGCGAGTCGGGCTAGAGCTACTCTTCGTATCCGCCGGACGGAGTGCCGGCAGCGGTTAGCGCTCCGGTAGCGAGGCTGAGGCGGACCTCGCCGGAGTCGCCGAAGAGGCCGGCCAGCCGGCCGCACAACTCTTCGCAGGCGCGGGCGCGCGGCAGCGACAGCTCCACCTGCTGATTGTCGCGCGTGTGCACGACGAGACGCACCTCGTCGCCGCCGGGAAAGTCGCCAAGCGCCGTCATCAGGCCGGCTAGGCGCTGCTTGTCCTCCTCTTCGTCGTGCGTCTCTCTGAGGGCGATGAGCACTCGACGCGGAAGGCTGTCCGGCGCCGCGCCCCCGCCTCTCCGGTTCGGAGGCGCATACCTGGCGTTCGACGCGGGCCTGTCGCGCCGGATCCACTCAGGGATCGCGAAGGGCTCGGCTGCCGGACCGCCGGTCTGGTAGAGCGCGACGTGCTGGGCGCTGACCTGCAGCCGGTCGCCGCGCTCACGGATGCGCGCCAGGAGGATGAGGATGTTTCCTTCCCCCCAGAGGTCGCGGGTCTGCTCAAAGAGGTCGGGCCAGACGGTGACTTCCACGCTGCCGGAAAGGTCCTCGATGGTCGCGGCGCAGAAGGTCTTGCCGTCTCGCGTGAGGAGGTTGCGCGTCGAGGCGACCATGCCCGCCAGCACGACGTCGCGGCCGGCGAGCTCCAGCGTCACTTCGTTGCAAACGGCGGTGACGTGTTGCGAGAGCGTCGCGGCGGCGCCCGCAAACGGGTGCTCCGAGACGTAGACGCCGAGCATCTCTTTTTCCCAGGCGAGCATCTCGGCGCGCGGCGCTTCCGCCGGCTCCAGCTCCAGGCCGGGCAGGGGCGTGCTGACGCTCTGGCCGAAGAGGTCGAACATCGTCGTTTGGCCGGAGTCGCGCATACGCTGCTCGCGCTGCGCGAGCGAGAGGATGCGGTCGAGGTTGGCGAGAAGGGTGCCGCGGTCGCCCAGACTGTCGAGCGCGCCCGCTTTCGTCAGGCTCTCCAATGCCCGCTTGTTGAGACTGCGCAGGCCGGCCCGACGGCACAGGTCTTCGACGGTCGCGAAAGGCCCGCCCTCGTCGCGCGAGGCGATGAGCCCTTCGACGGCGCCGGCCCCGACGTTCTTGATGACGGCCAGACCGAATCGGATGGCAGGACCTCCATCGTCGAGGCGCTCGATCTGGAAGTTGACGCCGCTGTGGTTGACGTCCGGCGGAAGGATGGCAATGCCAAGCTTCGCGCACTCAGCGACGGCGGCGGCGATGCGCTCCTGGGCGCCGGCGGGATGGCTGGAGGCGAGTCGGAGGACGGCCGTCAAGTATTCCGCCGGGTAGTTCGCCTTCAGGTAGGCGGTCTGGTAGGCGATGGTGGCGTAGGAGACGGCGTGCGCTTTGTTGAAGGCGTAGCCGGCGAAAGGCTCGATGAGGTCGAACACCTGCTGCGCGTCCGCCTCGCTGTAGCCGCGATCGACGGCGCCGGCGATGAAGCGCTGCTTCTCTGCCCGCATGACGGCGGCGATCTTCTTCCCCATCGCCTTGCGCATGACGTCGGCTTCGCCGAGGGTGTAGCCGGCGAACTTCTGGGCGATGAGCAGCACCTGGTCCTGGTAGACGATGACGCCGTACGTCTCGTCGAGGACGTCCGCCAGATCGGGATGCGGGTGCTGGATGCTGGCGCGACCGTGCTTCGCGGCGCAGAAGGTAGGGATGTGCTGCATGGGGCCAGGGCGATAGAGCGCGACCATGGCGGCCAGGTCGGCGACGGAGGCCGGACGCAGCTCCTGGATGTAGCGGCGCATACCCGGGCTCTCGAGCTGGAAGACGCCGAACGTCTCACCCTGCGAAAGCATCTCGTAGGTCTTCGCGTCGCCGTCGGGCAGGGCCTTGATGTCGAGGTCGACGCCGCGGGATTCGCGGACGATATCGACCGCCTGGTCCAGAATCGTAAGGTTGACCAGGCCGAGGAAGTCCATCTTGAGGAGGCCGATCTCCGCGACCTGCTCCATGGCGAACTGGGTCATCGGGATGGCGCTCTCTTCCCCGTTCGTCGCTTCGCCGGCGCGGGCGCCGCGGCTGGGCCGCTGGAGCGGCAGATGCTGGACCAGCGGCTCGCCGGAGATGACGACGCCGGCGGCATGGGTGCTGGCATGGCGGGCGATGCCCTCCAGCTTCTGCGCCGTGTCGACGAGGCGCCGCACCTGGTCGTCGAGGTCATAGGCGCTGCGCATCTCCACGCTTTCGGAGAGGGCGCGTTCGATCGTCATGTGCAGGGCGTTGGGGACGAGGCGGGCGACGCGGTCGACTTCGGCGTAGGTCATGCCGAGCGCCCGGCCGACGTCGCGGATCGCCGCCTTGGCGCCCATGGTGCCGAAGGTGATGATCTGCGCCACGTGGTCGTAGCCGTACTTCTCGGCGACGTAGCGGATCACCTCGTCGCGGCGGTCGTCGGCGAAGTCCATGTCGATATCGGGCATCTCGTGTCGCTCGACGTTGAGGAAGCGCTCGAAGACGAGACGGTAGGCGAGCGGGTCGATATCGGTGATGCCCAGGCAGTAAAGGATGATGCTGGCGGCGGCACTGCCGCGGACGCCCATTGCGATGCCCTGGCCACGGGCGAAGAGGGCGAAATCGCGGACGACGAGAATGTAGTTGGCGAAGCCGGTCTCGCGCACCACCGACAGCTCGTAGTCGAGGCGGCGGCGCGGCTCCTCGGCGTCGACGGGATAGCGCTGGTCGAGACCGCTGCGGCAGAGCTCCGCTAGGTAGTCGTCGGCGGACATGCCGGGCGGGACCTCCGCCTGCGGCAGGTGCAGATCGCCGAAGCGTAGGTCGAGGGCGCACATCTCGGCTATGCGGGCGCTGTTGTCGATAGCTTCCGGCGTCTCCGGGAAGAGATCGCGCATCTCCTGCTCCGACTTCAGGTAGTAAGAGTCGTCGGGCATGCGGATGCGCTTCTCGTCCAGCAGCGACGAGTTGGTGCCGATGCAAAGGAGGATGTCCTGCGTGGCGGCGTCGGCCTGGTCCACGTAGTGGACGTCGTTCGTCGCGATCAGCGGGATGCCGGTCTCGCGGGACATCCGCACGAGCTGCCGGTTGATTTCCTTCAGCTCCGGCATGCTGTGCTCCTGCAGTTCGAGGTAGTAGTAATCGAACGTCTCCTGGTGCCAGCGGGCCGCCTCCACCGCTTCGTCGTAGCGGCCGGACAGCAGCAGGTCGGCGAGGACGCCGGCGCGGCAACCGGACAGGGCGATGAGCCCTTCGGAATGCTCGCGCAGGAGCTCGCGGTCCATGCGGGGCTTGTAGTAGTAGCCTTCCAGGTTCGCGCGGGTGACGAGCGTAAGCAGGTTGCGGTAGCCCGCCATGTTGCGGCAGAGCAGCGTCAGGTGGCGCGACTGCTTGTCCTTCGGCTCGCGGCTCAGGCGAGAGTCCGGCGCGACGTACGCTTCGACGCCGATGATCGGCTTGACGCCCTGGGCGTGGGCCGCCTTGTAGAAGTCGATGGCGGCGTAGAGGTTGCCGTGGTCGGTGAGGGCGATGGCTTCCTGGCCGAGCTCGCGGGCGCGACGCGTCAGGTCGGTCACGCGGGCGAGGCCGTCTAGCAGGCTGAACTCTGTGTGGACGTGTAGATGGGAGAACATTGCCAGATCGCCATTGTACTGCCGCGCGGCGTCGAAAGGGCGAAGATTATGTTCATCTGAGGCGGAGATCGCAAGAATGTCGCTCATCCCGGGCCGTTTGACGGCTTGTCGGAACCCATGCTACGCTGGATTGGAAAGAGGGATTTCGATGCTAGAAAATACGACGACCGACCACGAGTTGTTCGACAGGGTCCAGGAGATTCTGGACGCAATCCGTCCGTCGCTGCAGGCCCACGGCGGCGACGTTAATCTGCTGGATGTGACGCCGGAGAAGATCGCCCGCCTGGAACTGACGGGCGCCTGCGGCGGCTGTCCGATGGCGAGCATCACGCTCAAGCTCGGCATCGAGCGCGTCCTCGCCGAGGAGGTGCCGGAGCTTGCCGGCGTCGAGGCTGTGAACGTGGACGTGGGAAACTGGCCGGGGTTCGAGCCGGAATAGCGCCGCGACCTGGATAACGATGAGAGGCGTCTTCACGACGCCTCTTTTTTATCGCCGTGTAGAGGGTTATTCGGCGACGTCCAGGGCGAAGGCCTTGTGCAGCGCCTTAACGGCGTCCTTCACGCGCGCCTCGTCGATGATGCAGGTGATGCGGATCTCGCTCGTCGAGATCATCTCGATGTTGATGCCCTCGTCGGAGAGGGTGCGGAACATGCGCGAGGCGTAGCCCGGCGCGCTCTGCATTCCCGTGCCGACGATGCTTACCTTGCCCAGCTTCTCGTCGCTGACAACCTGGCGGGCGCCTATCGCCTTCGCGGTCGCCTCGATGACCGTGAGGGCGCGCTTGAGATCGGTGCGGGAGACCGTGAACGTGAGGTCCGTCAGCTTCTCCTCGCTGGCGTTCTGGACGATGGTGTCGACGGAGACGTGGGCGTCCGTGAGCGGCTCGAAGACCTTCGCCGCTATGCCGGGCTGGTCCGGGACGTGCCGGACGGTGACCTTCGCAACGTCGAGGTCGTGGGCAATGCCGCGCACTTTCTTGAACTGCTCCATCGAGACGCCTCCGTGAATCAGGGTGCCGGTCGCCTCCTTAAAGCTGGAGGCGACGAGTATCGGGATGTTGTAGACGCCGCCAACTTCGACGGCGCGGGAGTGCATGACCTTGGCGCCCACGCTGGCAAGCTCCAGCATCTCGTCGTAGCTGATCTCGTTGAGCTTGCGCGCCTCCGGGACGATGCGCGGGTCGGCGGTGTAGACGCCTTCGACGTCGGTATAGATCTCGCAGGCGTCGGCGCCGAGGGCGGCGGCGAGAGCGACGGCGGTGGTGTCGGAGCCGCCGCGGCCGAGGGTCGTGATGTCGCCGTCCGCGTCCTGCGTCAGCCCCTGGAAGCCGGCGACGATGACGATGCGCCCTTCGTCGAGCTCGCGGTGCATGCGCTCCGGGTCGATTGCCAGGATCCGCGCCTTGCGATGGACCGTGTCGGTGCGGATACCGGCCTGGCCACCGCTGAGGCTGATGGCGTCCTGGCCCAGGGCGTGGAGGGCCATCACCATCAGCGTACTGGACACCGTTTCGCCGGTGGACATGAGGACGTCCATCTCGCGGTCCTCCGGCGAGTCGCTGAGCTGGTGCGCCAGGTCGATTAGCTGGTCCGTCGTCTTGCCCATCGCGGAGACGACCACGACCATCTTGTTGCCCTGCTTCTCGCGGGCCGCGACGCGCCTGGCGACGTTCTTGATCTTCTCAGCGTCGGCGAGGGAGCTGCCGCCGTACTTCTGAACGATGATTCCCATGTTGGCCTGCCTATTCCGTCGTCAGCACCTGCGCGCCCTTCGCGCTGGGCGTTGTAATTATCGTCTCGCCCGGGCAGTTCGCCGAGAGGGCGGCCTGGAGCATCGCCCGGGCAATCGCTTTCTCATTGTGCAGCGTCCAGGCGGCAATCGTCGACCCGCCGCCGGAGAGGTAGGAGCAGAGGGCGCCGGCTTCGCAGGCAGCGGCGATAATGGCGTCCATCGCCGGCAGGAGTTGGGCGCGCGCCGGCTGGTGGAGACGGTCTTCACAGGCGGTCGCCAGCAGCTCGAGGCGTCCGGAGGCGAGCGCCGCGACCAGCAGGGAGGCGCGGCCGACGTTGTGAATGGCGTCCTCCCGTGAGACCTGCGCTTCCAGAAGGCGACGGCTCTCCGGCGTCGGCATCGGCTGCTCGGGCACGAGGAGGACGACGCGAAGGTTTTCGGGCACCGGCACGGGCGCGTGGACGACGCGCCCCCCGTTCGCCCACACCGCGACTTGCAGGCCGCCGAGAAGCGCCGGCGCGATGTTGTCGGCGTGGCCTTCCAGCGCGGCGCCGATGGGAAGCAGCTCTTCGACGCCGAGGGGATTGCCCGCCAGGGCGTTTGCTCCTAGCAACGCGGCTGCGCGAACGGCGGCGCTTGCTCCGAGCCCTCTGGCCAGCGGGAAGCCGTTGCGCCAGTCGAACGAGAGCGCGCCGGGCCGTTTTGCGCCGCTCGCTTCGAAGAAGGCGTCGGCGGCGGCGAGCGCCATGCGAGGAAGCGAGTCGTCCGGCTGCTCGACCTCGCCGTCGTGCGCTTGGAGCGTCGCCGCGGACCACAGGTCGAGGGCGAGGCCCAGGCAGTCGAAGCCGGGCCCGAGGTTGGCCGACGTGGCCGGCAGGCGCAGGAGCACTTTCGAAGGAGGCAAGTCGACACTCCGGGGCGATATTAGCCTGACGATCCTATCATTCGGGCTCAGATGGCACAACGCGCGGTCCGGCGCGTGCCCGTCAGCGGGTGCCCGTAGGCGTGACAACTGGCCGCGCGTCTGGTAGTCTACAGTTGAACGGCGGGCGGCAAGACGCCGCGGACACCCAAGCGCAGGGAAGACGCTGATGACTTTGTTCTCGTCCCCACGGATCGCCGTCATCGAGCTTTACGGGATGCTCGGCCAGCCGCAACGCACCGCCGAGCAGATTCGCCTCCTCCAATCGCTGCGCGAGAACGATAGCACCCGCGCCGTCGTCGTCGATATCGATTCCGGCGGCGGCACGGTGGCTGCCTCCGAGTACCTCCATCGCTCGGTCAAGAAGCTGGTCGAGAAGAAACCGGTCATCTCTTTCGTGCGCGGAACGGCGGCTTCCGGCGGCTACATGGTCGGCTGCGCCTCCAGCAAGATCGTCGCGCTACCGACGGCCATAGTCGGCTCCATCGGCGTCATTTCCATACGCCCGCTCGTGTACGATATGCTCGACAAGATCGGCGTGCGCGTGTCGGTGACGAAGTCCGGCCGCCTGAAAGACATGTGGTCGCCGTTCCGTGAGTCGACGGAGGAGGAGCGAGAACGCGAGCAAGCGCTGCTGGACGAGTTCTACGAGCAGTTCATCCGCATCGTCGCCGACGGGCGCAAGCTGCCGGTAGAGCAGGTTCGCTCATTGGCGACCGGCGAGGTCTTCACCGCTGTCAAGGGCAAGGAGGCGGGCCTGGTCGACGAGTTGGGTGACCTCGATTCGGCCATCGACCTGGCGGCAGAGATGAGCCACGCCCCACGTCGCGTCCGCTACGTGCGCCCGCGTCGAGGGCTGCGCGCGCTCCTCATGTCGCGGGTGGCCACGGCGATGGTGGAAGAGGTGAGCATCCAGATCGAACAGGTCCTCCAACGACGCATCGAATACCGCAGACCTCGTTGACGCCTTCCATTTCACACAATTTTGCTGCCTGTAACACTTTTCTAATCATTCTGCGGCCAAGATTTAAGGATTGGCGACAGATTATATAGAAGGTGAAATCGAACATTTCGTCTATCCTGAGGAGGCTAGAACAATGCACAGCATGACTCGCGGGAGCCGTGCGCTCCTGGGCATCGTAATCCTCGGGCTGATGGCGCTGCTGGCGTCGGCGATGGTTGCCTGCGGCTCCAACAACACGAGCGCGCAGCAGACGACATCACCGACCACGTCGTCGACCGGATCGCAGGCGACGAGCACGCCGGCGCCAAGCGGAAGCGCAGGCGGAGACGAGAGCGCGATTCCCGATCTTTATGACAAAGTACGGCCTTCCGTCGTGGACGTCGCGAGCGTCGGTGCTACGCAAAGTGTTTTCGGCACGCAGCCGACACAGGGGCTGGGCTCGGGCATCATTCTCGATACCAGCGGCGACATCCTGACGAACTACCACGTCGTCGAGGGCGCCAACCAACTGACGGTAACGCTCTTCGACCAGACCAGCGCCTCAGCCACGGTGGTCGGCACGGACCCGACGGGCGACCTGGCGGTCATCAAGGCGGACTTCTCCGGCTCCCCCGGCGTCACGCTCAGTCCGGCCACGCTGGGCGATTCCGACCAGATCCGCATCGGTGAGAGCGTCATCGCCATCGGCAACCCCTTCGGCCTCGACGGTACCGTTACGGAGGGGATCGTCAGCGGTCTGGACCGAACTCTCGCGGAGCAGCAGAACATGCCGCTGCGAGCGCTCATCCAGACGGACGCCGCCATCAACCCGGGCAACTCCGGCGGGCCGCTCGTGAACATGAACGGCGAAGTAATCGGCATCGACACCGCTATTGAGAACCCCAGCGGGTCGGGAACGTTCGCGGGCGTCGGCTACGCCATTCCGGTCAATGCGGCAAAGCAAGCGCTGCCGCAGTTGGAGGGTGGCAAGACGGTGCAGCACGCGCGGCTGGGCATTTCCGGCGAGTCGGTAACGGTCTCGCTGTCGAAGCAGTTGGACCTGCCGGTGACGGAGGGTGTTTACGTGGTGCAGGTCGACTCCAGCGGGCCTGCGGCCGCCGCGGGCGTTCAGGGTGCTTCTCAGTCCTCGTCGAATTCGCTATCGGCGCCGCCCGGCGGTGACGTCATTACCGGCGTGGACAGCGTGACGACGAACACGTTCGATGACCTGGTCAACTATATCGACGGGAAGCAGCCGGGCGACAAGGTAACGTTGCACATCCTGCGGAACGGCGACAAGAAGGATATCGACGTGACGTTGGCTCAGTGGAGCTCCTAGCGATTCTTTGATCCCCCTTCTCGGTGCTATGAAGCGACGGCCCGCCCCGTCGCTTCATAGCGTCGCCGGTCATCAGACGGAACGTGAAGGTCGTTCGAAAATGCTAGAAATCGATTCCCGCGACGGCTTCGCTGCCCTGCTGGAAGGGGTGCTTGACCTCCCGCATCTCCGTCACCAGGTCGGCGAAGGCGATGAGGCGCTCCGGCGCTTTTCGGCCGGTGATGACGACGTGGACGCCCTCGGGCCGCCGGCGCAGCGCGTCGATGACCTCGTCGACGGAGAGCCAGCCCAGCGCGATGGGGTAGGTCAGCTCGTCGAGAACCACGACGTCGTACGAGCCGGAGGCTATCTTCTCTCGCGCCTGCCGCCAGCCGTCCAGCGCCATCGCGCGGTCCTTCTCGATGTCGTCGGAGAGCCAGGTGAAGCCGCGTCCGACGGCGCTGATCTCGATGCCCAGCTTTCGAGCGGCGCGTTGCTCGCCGTACTCGCCGTCCGCCGCCTTAATGAACGACAGCATCGTGACACGCAGGCCTCTTCCCCAGGCGCGCAGGAGGACGCCGAGGGCGGCCGTAGTCTTCCCTTTGCCGTCGCCGGTGAAGAGGAGGACGAGGGACTTCTTGGCGGGCTCTGTCGATGCGTCCATGCGGTCCTTCTACAAAGACGTTGCTTGATTCTAGCAGGCGCGCGGCCCGGCGGCGAGACGGGGCCCAAAATAGGGGGTGGGGATTGCGGTATCGGGGGGAAGACTGTATATTTAACGGTTGACTCGGCGCTTCCAGCTCTGCTATACTGATTCTGGTTGCAAATAGACAGAAGAACCCCCTTTGCCGTCTTTTTCCCCAGAAAAAGGACTTATGGTAGTTTCCGCCCTTTGACCACAAGAGACTGCGGACTTAAAGGCTCTTGAGGAGAGAGTAATATGACAATCTCCAGGGAAATAGTCCGTGCGGGCGATCACGCGCCTCGCATCGAGAAGAGCTACGCTCGCATCGCCCACGTGCTGGACATGCCCAACCTCGTTCAGGTCCAATTGGACTCCTTCCGCTGGTTCCAGAGAGAAGGCCTGCGGGAGCTGTTCGACGAGATATCGCCGGTGCAGGACTTCACGGGCACGCGCATGGAGCTGCGCTTCGGCGACTACGAGTTCGGCGAGCCGAAGTACTCGGAGCTGGAATGTCGCGAACGCGACGTGACCTTCGCCGCGCCGCTGCGGGTGTGGGTCTCCCTCACGGTGAAGGAGACCGGCGAGGTAAAGGAACAGCTCCTCTTCATGGGCGATTTCCCCCTCATGACCGACCAGGGAACGTTCATCATCAACGGCGCCGAGCGCGTCGTCGTATCGCAGTTGGTGCGCTCGCCCGGCGTCTACTTCACGCTGGAAAGTGACCCGAGCAGCGGCCGCGACCTCTGCGCCGCTAAGCTCATCCCGAATCGGGGCGCGTGGCTGGAGTTCGAGGTAAGCAATAAGGACATCATCTCCGTCAAGGTAGACCGCAAGCGCAAGATACCAATCACCACGCTGCTGCGGGCCATCTCCACCCAGGAAGGCGTCACCGACGACACGCAACTCGGCCTTGACGAGCACATCCTCGCGCTGTTCGAGGACATCGATACGAACCCCGACCATCACTACATTCACTCGACGCTGGAACGCGAGTCGTCCAGCAACAAGCAAGAGGCGCTGATGGACTTCTACCGGCGTCTTCGCCCGGGCGACCCGCCGACGCTGGAGAACGCGCGCGGGCTCGTCACGTCGCTGTTCTTCAACCCGCGCCGCTACGACTTGGGCAGGGTCGGGCGCTACAAGGTGAACAAGCGACTGGAGGTCGGGGTGCCGCAGGCGACGCGAACCCTAACGCCCGAAGACCTGCGGGCGATTGTCGCGGAGATGATCCGCATGACCAACGGCCAGGGCCACTCCGACGACATTGACCACCTGGGCAACCGGCGGGTGCGCGCGGTCGGCGAGCTGATTCAGAACCAGTTCCGCATCGGCCTGCTGCGCATGGAGCGCGTGGTCCGCGAGCGCATGACGATTACCGACCCGGACCAGGCGACGCCAAGCGCCCTGATCAACATCCGGCCAGTTGTGGCGTCGATGAAGGAGTTCTTCGGCGGCTCCCAGCTATCGCAGTTCATGGACCAGACGAACCCGCTGGCGGAGCTGACGCACAAGCGTCGCCTCTCCGCGCTGGGCCCTGGCGGCCTCTCGCGGGACCGCGCCGGCTTCGACGTTCGCGACGTGCACCACAGCCACTACGGCCGCATCTGTCCGATTGAGACGCCGGAAGGCCCGAACATCGGCCTCATCGGCAGCCTGGCGACTTACTCGATTATCAACGAGTTCGGCTTTATCGAGACGCCGTACCGCAAGGTCGTCAGGGCGCTGCCTGCCGATTCGCCGGGGCTCATCGGCAGGATGCTGCGCGAGCCCGCCACCGCAGACAAGGGCGGCAAGACGCTGGCCGAGGCCGGCGAAAGCATAACCCCGGCTCTGGCGAAGAAACTGGCGTCGCTGGCGCCGAAAGAGATCGCCATTCAGCCCTACGTCTCCAACGAGATCGTCTACCTGTCGGCGGACGAGGAGGAGAAATACGTCGTCGCGCAGGCGAATGCGCTGCTCGACGCCGAGAACCACTTTGTCGAAGAAAAGGTCGAGGTGCGCATCGGCGAGCGCTTCCACATGGAACCGCCGCATCACGTCGACTTCATGGACGTGTCGCCGAAGCAGATCCTGAGCGTCGCCACCTCGCTCATTCCTTTCCTGGAGCACGATGACGCGCCGCGCGCCCTTATGGGCTCCAACATGCAGCGTCAGGCCGTGCCCCTGCTCTGCCCGGAAGCGCCGCTGGTTGCGACCGGCATGGAAGCGCAGACGGCGCAGGACTCAGGGCAGGTGATATGTGCCCGGGGCAACGGCGAAATTGTCGGCCTGAGCGCCCGCGAGATCCGCGTCCGCTACGACTCCGGCGAGGAGAAGGCTTACCCGCTGATCAAGTTCGTCCGCTCCAACCAGGGGACGTGCATCAGCCAGCGGCCGATCGTCGAAAAGGGGCAGCGCGTGGTTGATGGGCAGCCCCTCGCCGACAGCTCATCGACGGAGGGCGGCGAGCTGGCGCTCGGCCAGAGCGTGCTCTGCGCCTTCATGAGCTGGGAAGGCTACAACTTCGAGGACGCAATCGTCATTTCCAAGCGCATAGTGGAGGAGGACAAGTTCACCTCCATCCACATCGAGAAGCATGAGACCGAGGCCCGCGACACGAAGCTGGGCCCCGAAGAGATAACACGAGACATACCGAACGTCGGCGAGGAGAGCCTGCGCAACCTCGATGAGGAAGGCATCATCTCCGTCGGCGCCGAGGTCGACCCCGGCGACATCCTCGTCGGCAAGATCACGCCCAAAGGCGAGACGGAGCTGACCGCGGAGGAGAAGCTGCTGCGGGCCATCTTCGGCGACAAGGCCCGCGACGTCAAAGACACGTCGCTGCGGGTGCCGCACGGCGAGAAGGGCAAGGTCATCGACGTCAGAGTCTTCTCCCGCGACGACAACGACGAGCTGCCGGCGGGCGTCAGCCGTCTCGTCCGCGTCGCCATCGCCCAGCGGCGCAAGATCATGGAGGGCGACAAGATGGCCGGCCGCCACGGCAATAAGGGCGTTATCGCCCGTATCTTGCCGGTGGAGGACATGCCCTACCTCGAGGACGGCAGGCCCATCGACATCATTCTGAACCCGGTTGGCGTTCCCAGCCGTATGAACGTCGGCCAGGTGCTGGAAACGCACCTTGGCTGGGCGGCGGAGACCCTCGGCTTCCGCGCGGTCACGCCCGTGTTCGACGGGGCGGACGACAAGCGCATCGAGGACGCGTTGGCGCGGACCTGGCTGGCCATGAAGGCGAACGCCGTCCGAGCCGAGTCCGACGGTGAGGACCACAATCCCTATGGGGCCAGGCTCGACCTCGAGAAGGTCGAATCGTGGCTCGGAACGCGCGGCTACGTGGCGCGCGACGTGCTGGACGACGGGAATATCGGCGCCGCCAAGCGGGCCTGCCTGGAGCTCTGGCTGGAGGAGCAGGGCGAGACGAAAGTGCGCGGCCTGCCGCTGGACACGCTGACGCAAAGGTCGGAGAAGGTGCTCCGGGCAACGGGCGCGCCGCCGCCGATCTTCGGGATGCAGACGCTGTACGACGGTCGCACCGGCGAAGCGTTCAACCAGCCGGTGACGGTCGGTTACATCTACATGATGAAGCTGGTCCACCTGGTTGAGGACAAGATTCACGCCCGCTCCACTGGTCCCTACTCTCTGATCACGCAGCAGCCGTTGGGCGGCAAGGCCCAGTTCGGTGGCCAGCGCTTCGGCGAGATGGAGGTGTGGGCGCTGGAGGCGTACGGCGCCGCTCACATCCTGCAAGAGATGCTCACGGTGAAGAGCGACGACGTCGTTGGGCGCGTCAAGACGTACGAGTCCATCGTCAAGGGCGAGAACGTGCTGGAGCCGGGCGTGCCGGAGTCCTTCAAGGTATTGGTGAAGGAGCTCCAGAGCCTGGGGCTGGCCGTGGAAGTACTGAATGAGGATGAGGAAAGAGTGACCTTCGTCGAGGAGGCCGCGGAGGTGCCCGAGCTGGGCATTAACCTGCAAGGCTTCGAAGGGGAGGATTTGTTAAGTGCTGGAAGTTAACGATTTCAATGCTGTTCGAATAGCCCTCGCTTCGCCGGAGCAGATCCGGTCATGGTCGTACGGAGAGGTCCTGAAGCCGGAGACGATTAACTACCGGACGCTGAAGCCGGAGAAAGACGGCCTCTTCTGCGAGAAGATCTTCGGCCCGACCAAGGACTTCGAGTGCTATTGCGGCAAATACAAGCGCGTGCGCTACAAGGGAATTATCTGTGACAAGTGCGGCGTCGAGGTGGCGCGAAGCAAAGTGCGCCGCGAGCGCATGGGCCACATCGAGCTCGCCTCGCCGGTGAGCCACATCTGGTTCGTGAAGGGCACGCCGAGCCGCCTGGGCCTTCTGCTCGACATCTCGCCGCGCAGCCTCGAGCGCGTCCTTTACTTCGCGCAGCACATCATTACCCGGGTCGACGAAGACGCCAAAGAGCGCGCAATCGAGCGCCTCCACGAAGAGATGGAGCACGAATCGGTGGAGCGCGAGAAGGAGCACGTCGAGCGCATCACGGAGATCGAGTTGGCGCGCGACGAAGCGATAGCGAAGATCGAAGCCGAGCGCGACGAGGCGCTTCTGGCGCTGGACGAGGAGTTCCCGAAGAGCGTCGACGCCGTCATGACTCGGGCCTCCGAGCTCGAGAAGTATTTGAGCGGTCGCATGACGAAGGCAGCGACAAAGGACGTCACCTTCGAGGAGCAGAAGATAGTCAGCAAGGGCGAAACCGTGACCGCTGAGGCGCTGGAGAGCCTGAAGACCCTTGCTCAGGCGCGGGTCTCGGAACTAGAAGCGGAGTTCGAGCAGAAGCGCTCCGACCGCACGCTCCTGGCCACCGCCGCCATCGATGAGAAGAAGGCGTCTACCGGCACGGAGACGGAGCCGCTGCGCAAGAAGATGCAGGAAGAGCGCGAGGCGGTCGGGACGCAGTACCGCGAGCGGATGGTGGAGCTGGAAGACATAAAGGACCCGATAACCCACGACCGCATCACGCTGCTGACCGACGCCAAGGTGCGCGAGCTGCAGGACAAGGTCGGCGACGTCTTCAGCGCCGGCATGGGCGCGGAAGCGCTGTACACGATGCTGCAGCGGCTGGACCTGGACCGGCTGGCCGAGCGGATGCAGACGGAGACGCAGTCCAGCAGCGGTCAGCGACGCAAGAAGGCGGTCAAGCGCCTGCGCGTCGTCGAAGCGCTGCGGAAGAGCGGCAACAAGCCGGAGTGGATGGTCTTCACCGTCCTGCCGGTGCTGCCGCCTGACCTGCGCCCGATGGTGCAACTCGACGGCGGCCGCTTCGCCACCAGCGATCTAAACGACCTCTACCGACGCGTCATCAACCGCAACAATCGCTTGAAGCGACTGCTCGACCTCGGCGCGCCGGAGATCATTATTCGCAACGAGAAGCGCATGCTCCAGGAGGCGGTCGACTCGTTGATCGACAACGGCCGTCGCGGGCGCGCGGTGTCCGGCCAGGGCAACCACAAGCTGAAGTCCCTTTCCGACATGCTGAAAGGCAAGCAGGGGCGTTTCCGTCAGAACCTGCTGGGCAAGCGTGTGGACTACTCGGGGCGGTCCGTCATCGTCGTGGGCCCGAACCTGAAGCTGCACCAGTGCGGCCTGCCGAAGCGGATGGCGCTGGAACTGTTCAAGCCGTTCATCATGCACAGCCTCGTCGACAAGGGCATGGCGCACAACATCAAGAGCGCCAAGCGCATCGTCGAGCGCGGCCGGCCGGAAGTGTGGGACGTGCTGGACGAGGTGATCAAGACGCGGCCCGTCCTTCTGAACCGCGCGCCGACCCTGCACCGCCTGGGCATCCAGGCCTTCGAGCCGGTGCTGGTGGACGGAAGCGCGATCCAGATTCATCCCCTCGTCTGCGCGGCCTTCAACGCCGATTTCGACGGCGACCAGATGGCGGTACACGTGCCGCTGTCGCGAGAGGCCGTCGCGGAGGCGCGCCAGGTCATGCTTTCTACGCACAACCTGCTGCTTCCCAGCAGCGGTGAGCCGACTGTCGCGCCAACGCTGGACATCGTTCTCGGCTGCTTCTATATGACGATGATGAAGCCGGGCACACGCGGCGAGTACAAGGCGGGGATCCCGGCGCAGGGCGTCTACGGCAGCTTCGAGGAGGCCAAGCTGGCTTACGAGCTGCGGTTGGTCGACCTGCAGGCGCACATCAAGGTGCGCGACCCGCGAACAAGTGGGCAGTTCGAGGACACGACCGTCGGACGCGTCATCTTCGACGAAGTGCTGCCGCCGGAGCTTCCCTTCCACAACGAGGTGATGGACCGCAAGGGGCTCAAGTCGCTCGTTGCGGAGTGCCACCAGAAGCTGGGCAGTGAGGGCACCGCCGAAGTCGTCGACAGCATCAAGCACGTTGGCTTTACGTTCTGCACGCGGTCCGGCGCGACCATCGCTATTAACGACATCAAGGCTCCGCCCGAGAAGGCGCAATTGCTGGAGGACGCTGACGGCCGCATCGCCGAGATCGACGACCAGTACGCTATGGGCCTGATCACGGAGCAGGAGCGCTATAACGCCTCTGTCTCCATCTGGAACGACACGACGGACAAGGTGCAGGCGGCCATTCAGAACAGCCTGGACCGCTACGGCTCCGTCTACCTGATGGCGTCGAGCGGCGCCAAAGGTAACATCACCCAGATCCGCCAGATGGCCGGCATGCGCGGCCTGATGAGCGACCCGTCGGGCCGCATCATCGACCTGCCGATTCGCAGCAGCTTCCGTGAAGGGCTGAGCGTGCTGGAGTACTTTATCTCCACGCACGGCGCCCGCAAGGGTCTGGCCGACACCGCCCTCCGCACGGCGGACAGCGGCTACCTGACGCGGCGCCTCATCGACGTCGCCCAGGACGTCATCGTCCTGGAGGAAGACTGCGGCGCTCAAGGCGGCGTCTGGCTGTCGGAGCCGTCGGACAAGGGCGTGCTGGAGTCGCTTAGCGAGAGGATCCTCGGCCGGTACGCCGCCTCGGACGTTGCCGACCCCGCGACCGGCGAGATCATCGTCGAGCGCAACGAAGAGATAGACGAGGAGAAGGCGCAGAAGATCGAGGCCGCGGGCATAGAGCGCGTGTACGTGCGCTCGGCGCTAACTTGCCAGGCGCGTCTTGGCATCTGCCAGCTCTGCTACGGGCGAAACCTGGCCCGGGGCACCCTGGTGGAGATGAACGAAGCGGTAGGAATCGTCGCGGCGCAAAGCATCGGCGAGCCCGGCACGCAGCTCACGATGCGCACCTTCCACACCGGTGGCGTCGCGGGCATCGACATCACGAGCGGCCTGCCCCGCGTGGAGGAGCTGTTCGAGGCGCGCATCCCCAAGGCGCACGCCATCATCTCCGAGATCGACGGCATGGCCGAGATCGTCCAGGACGGCGAGTCGCGCTGGATAAAGGTCACAAGCTCGGAGTTCTACAGCGACCACTACGACCTGCCGAAGGGTGCCAAGCTCCTGGTGGAAAACGGCGACTGGGTCGACCAGGGCGCCATCCTGGCCCGCGTCGAGGTGAAGGAGAGCAAGAAGAAGGCCGCGGCGGCGGAAACCGAGGAAACGGAGGCGGCGGTCGTGCCTGCCGAGGTCGTCGCGCGCATCGCCGGCCAGGTCAGCATCGAGAGAGGCAAGGGCCTTTCCCTGGTCTACGAGGAAAAAGAGGAGCGCGAATATCCGGTCGCGGCCATGGCCCGCGCGCTGGTCGAAAACAACGAAAGCGTGCACGCCGGCCAAAAGCTGACGGACGGCTCGCTCAACCCGCAGGATGTCCTTCGGATCATCGGGCCGGAGGCGGTGCAGAGCTACCTCGTCGAAGAGGTGCAGAAGGTCTACCGCTCCCAGGGCGTGAACATCAACGACAAGCACATCGAAGTGATCATTCGCCAGATGCTGCGCAAGGTCCGCGTCGACACTCCCGGTGATACCGGCTTCCTTCCCGGAGAGCTGGTCGACCGCTTCCGCTACGAAGAGGCGAACGCCAAGGTGCTGGCGGAAGGCGGCGAGCCCGCAACCGCCGTGCCCATACTGCTCGGCGTCACTAAGGCGTCGCTGAGCACGGAGAGCTTCCTGGCGGCGGCCTCCTTCCAGGAGACGACGCGCGTACTGACCGAGGCGGCGATAAGCGGCATGACCGACAGGCTGATCGGTCTGAAAGAGAACGTCATCATCGGCAAGCTCATCCCGGCGCGCGCCACCATCGAGCTGCCGCCGGAGCCGGTGCGGGAGTTCTTCCTGCCGGGCCTGCGTCCGGACGGAATGCGCGAGCTGCCGCTGGCGATGGGCGAAGACGGCGAGGACGAGGACACGCGCGAGATCGAGCTGGAAGCGCTGATGACGGAGCCCTTCGAATCGGAGGACGCGCTGGCGGTTGCGGAGGACGAAGTTCCCGCGGTGCCGCAGACTTACTTCGCGGAGCCGGACGACCTCGACGAAGAGGAAGAAGACGAAGAAGAAGAGGCGGAGGAAGTGGAGGAAGCGGAAGAGGCGGAGGAAGAAGAGAAGAACGACGAGTAACCGGCAAATTCATTTCAATACGAGAGAGCCCCGGAATTCCGGGGCTTTTTCCTGTCTCGGCCCTTCCGCGGCACCTTTTCGCGTAGGGCGGGCATCTTGCCCGCCGAGAGCCGTAAGAATGAACCCGGCTTTCAGCGCGTTGTGGCGCCTTTCAGCTCCGCCAGCCGGGCCGCGCACGCGTCCGAGTACGCCTGCAGGCCGCACACATTGCAGCCCTCCACGCGGCAATCGGGCGTCGTCTCGCCGCTGAGCGCCTTGCGCCACTCGCCCCGCAGGAACGCCTCGCTGACGCCGCTGTCGATGTGCGACCAGGGCAACAGTTCGAACTCGTCGCGCTGACGCCGGGCGTAGAACTCGGCCGATAGCCCCGACTCCGCCAGCGCCGACTGCCAGGCGCCCACGTTCAGCAGCTCGTTCCAAGCGTCGAAGCGGGCGCCGTACCGCCAGGCGCTCTCGATGACTGTGCCCAGACGCCGGTCACCGCGCGACAGCATCGCCTCGATAAGGCTTTGCTTCGGGTCGTTCCAGGTGAAGGCGACGCCGATGCGCTTGAGGCCGCGTCGCAGCAGGTCGTGGCGCGCTTCGATTTCGTCGGCGGGCATCTGCGGCGCCCACTGGAAGGGCGTGTGCGGCTTGGGGATGAAGATAGACGTGCTTACCTTCACCTGGGCTCGGCCGCCGTGCCGCCGCCGGCCCGCCTCTCTCACCGCGGCCGCCAGGTCGACGATGCCCTGCACGTCTTCCAGCGTCTCCGTCGGCAGGCCGACCATGAAGTACAGCTTCAGGCTCGTCCAGCCGTGCTCAAACGCCGTCTCCGCCGCCTGCAGGAGGTCGGCGTCTGTTGTCGGCTTGTTGATGACGTTGCGCAGCCGCTGGCTGCCGGCTTCCGGCGCAAAGGTGATGTTGCGACGGCCCGGGCCCGACGCTGACGCTGCGAGGCGCACCGAGAAGCTGTCGACGCGCAGGCTGGGCAGGGCGATGGCGAGCCGCTCGCCGAACTCGCGGCGAAGCGCCTCGACGATTGGGCCGATCTCCGAGTGGTCGGCGGTGTTGAGAGAGAGCAACCCCAGCTCGTCGTAGCCCGTGGCGGCGAGGAGGGCGCGCGCGGCGTCCAGCACCTCGTCGCAGGACCGCTCCCGGCGCGGCCGATAGATGACGCCCGCCTGGCAGAAGCGGCAGCCGCGCACGCAGCCGCGCTGGATCTCGACGGCGGCGCGGTCGTGCACCGTTTGCATGAAAGGGACGATGGGTCGCAACAGCGGCGGCCAGAGTCGCTCCAGGAAGCGGCGCCTCACCTTTTCCGGCGTGCCTTCCCGCGGCCGAATCTCCGCCACTGTGCCGTCGCTGTTGTAGGCAACGTCGTAGAGGCTGGGGACATAGACGCCCGGAATCCGCGAAAGCTCCCGGAGAACGTCCGTCCGCCGCTTGCCTCCCGACGCCTTATCCTGTCGCAAGACTTCGGCGATTTCGAGCACGGCCTCTTCGCCCTCGCCGAGGACGAACGCGTCGATGAAGGCGGACAGCGGTTCCGGATTGAGGGCGGCCGTCCCGCCGGCGAGCACCAGTGGATGCTCCGAGGTTCGGTCGGCGCTGCGGAGCGGCAGGCCGGCGAGGTCGAGCATGTTGAGCACGTTGGTGTAGGTGAGCTCGTAGCCGAGCGAGAAGCCGATGGCGTCGAACTCCGCCAGCGGATGGCGCGTCTCCAGGCTGAATAGGGGAAGGCCGCGCGTTCGCAACTCGTTCTCCATGTCCGGCCAGGGTGCGCAGACCCGCTCGGCCAGCACGTCCGGCTGGCCGTTCAGGATGTCGAAGAGGATGGCGATGCCCAGGTTCGACATGCCGATCTCGTAGATGTCGGGGTAGGCAAGGGCCAGGCGCACGGGCGTGGCGCTCCAGTCCTTGACGGTGGCGTTCCACTCGGCGCCGGCGTAACGGGCGGGGCGGCTGACGCTTTTGAGGATGGAATCGAAGTCCGGCATAGGGGCCTTTCCGGCGATTGTGAGGCTTATAGAGATCATACCCGAAGCGCCGTTGCGCCCGCAATTTCGAGTCCTCTACCCGCAGGAATAGGGGAAATCCTTGCTTTACGGCGTGCTGCTGCGCCTGCTATCATTAATCTTGTAGGACGTAAGACTTAGTAGGCCGGGTCCGATGTTGTTCGTCCCAGGCTATCCCGCCTGCCCTTGGGTCGGAAGGGTCTTGGCTTCTGTGAAGAGCGTGCTGAGCTGCGCTCTTTTCGTTTTCTCCTGGGAAGGGAGTGGTCGGTATGAAAGTGCTCTTAGGTGGAGTGGGAGCTCTTCTCCTCGGCGGGGCCGGCTTTGGGCTGGGCTGGCTCGCGACCGCGGGGGAGAGCGGTTCGACGAAGCCGGCGATCCTGGCAATCTTTCTCGTGGTGGGGGCGATTCTTGGGGCAGGCATATTCCCTATCATCTTCCTTGCGCCGGTGGAGAGAATGCGACGTCATCTGAGGCGTCTTTCGTTGCCGCAGATTGGCTTGGCGATGCTGGGCCTGACCTCCGGTCTCATCGTGTCTGTGTTGCTGGTGCCCGCTCTCTCGCGCCTGCCTGATCCGGCCGGTTGGATTGCGCCGCTGGTTACCGCCTTCATCGCCGGCGGCGGTGGTCTGCTCCTGTTTGCCGGCCGCGCCGACGAGCTGACGGCGCTGATGAGCAGCCGGCCAAAGAACGGCGGTAACGGCTACGGCAGCAGGAGTTGGAGCAAGGGGCAGCGCTTCCTGGTGGACACGAGCGCCATCATCGACGGCCGCATCGCCGACGTCTCGGAGGCCGGCTTCATCCAGGGGTCGCTCGTTTTGCCGCGCTTCGTCCTCGATGAGTTGCGCCACATCGCCGACTCGCCGGACGCTCTTCGACGTAATCGGGGGCGTCGCGGCTTAGAGGTGCTGAACCGTCTTCAGAAAGAGTCGCCCATACCGATAGAGATCACAGATAGGGATTTCGAGGATGTGCCGGAGGTCGATAGCAAGCTGGTTCGCATGGCTTCGATTCTTGGCTGCCCGATCATCACCAACGACTTCAATCTGAACCGGGTGGCCGAGATAGAAGGCGTTTCGGTCTTGAACGTCAACCAGCTTGCCAACGCCGTCAAGTCCATCGTTCTACCGGGCGAAGAGATGGTGGTCCGCGTCATCCAGGAAGGCAAGGAACTTGGCCAGGGAGTAGGCTTTCTAGAAGATGGGACGATGGTAGTGGTGGAAGGCGGACGCCGCCGTCTGAATGAGGAGATCGAGATCACCGTCACGCGCGTGTTGCAGACCGTGGCGGGACGGATGATCTTCGCGCAGCCGAAGGGGTAAGCTTGAAGCATGCCTGACGATGCCGAGGCCCCGGTACGGGCGAAAAGAGGGGTCGGCGCCATAATCGTGGCGGCCGGCCGGAGCCTGCGTATGGGCGGCGGCGACAAGATATGGGTCTCCGTCGGCGGCAGACCATTGCTGGCCCATACCGTCTCCATGTTCCAGTTCTGCTCGGCGGTCGATAAGATCGCGCTCGTGCTGTCATCGGACAGGCAGAAGCTGGGGCTATCGCTCATCAAGGGCGCCCACTTTGGCAAGGTCACGGAGATTTGCTTCGGCGGCGAAGAGCGACAGCAATCGGTTCGCGCCGGACTGGAGGCTCTCGGTCCTTGCGAGTGGGTGATAGTGCACGATGGCGCGCGCCCAATGGTCACGACGAAGCTTATCGAGCAGGGGCTGGCGGCGGCGCGTCAGACCGGCGCCGCTACCTGCGCGGTGCCCGTCCACGACACGCTCAAGCTCGTGAATGAGCGCCAGATCGTCGAGAAGAGCCTGGAACGCAACGGTCTCTGGCTGATCCAGACGCCGCAGGTCTTTCGCTACGACTTGCTGATGGAGGCGCACCGCAAGGCGGACGGCCGGACGTTCGCCAACGATGACGCCGCCCTCGTCGAGCGCATGGGCTACGAGGTCAAGGTCTTCATGGGCTCTTACCACAACATCAAGGTGACGACGCCCGAAGACCTCGTGCTGGCGCAGATGCTTCTGAAGTGGCACCGGATGTAGCATGAGGGTCGGCATCGGCTACGACGTCCATCCCTTCGACGCAGCGCGGCCGCTTATCTTGGGTGGCGTTCGAATCGAAAGGTCGCCGGGCCTGAGCGGCTACAGCGACGCCGACGTCCTCCTGCACGCCGTCATCGATGCGCTGCTGGGTGCCGCCGGGATGGACGACATCGGCAGGCATTTCCCCCCGGGCGATCCGGCGTACAAAGACATCGACAGCGCGGAGCTGCTCCGTCGAACGCGGGAGTTGCTGGCCAAAAGCGGCCATGCCATCGGCAACGTCGATGCGACGGTGATTGCTGAAGCGCCGAAGCTCGCGCCGCACATCCCGTCCATGCGGAAAGCGATCGCCGCCGCGCTGGAGATCGACGAGTCGCGCGTGAGCGTGAAAGCGACCACCCATGAAGGGTTGGGGGCGATAGGCAGAGGCGAAGGGATTGCCGCGATGGCTGTCGCCTTGATAGAGTAGAAGTAGTGGACGCTAATTCCTCACAGAGATCGGTCCCAAAGCCGGACCTGCCGCGGCCCTCGCAGAAGGGCAGGAGATGCCGCTGCGTCTGTAGCAGCGGGCGATCGCGCTGAGCGACGCCCGGAAAACGGCACAGCCCGCACGCGCGGGCCTATCTTCTGAATCGAAATCGAGGGCAAGATGAAAGTCTTACAAAGCATACTTCGTGATATCCAGACGGCCAGACGTAATGACCCGGCGGCCACAGGCAATCTCGAAGTCATCCTGGCCTACCCGGGCTTCCATGCCCGCCAGTTTCACCGCCTGGCGCACACGCTCTATAACCGGCACGTGCCGCTGGCGCCGCGGCTGGTCTCGGCGGCAGGCCGCTTCCTGACGGGCATTGAGATACACCCGGGCGCGAAGATCGGCGAAGGGCTGTTCATCGACCACGGCATGGGGACGGTGATCGGCGAGACGGCGGAGATCGGCGACGACTGCCATCTCTACCAGGGCGTGACGCTTGGCGGCACCAGCCACAGGCGGGAGAAACGCCACCCGACGCTTCGCAACAACGTCACCGTCGGCGCGGGTGCGGAGGTCATAGGCGCGATAGAGATCGGCGAGAACGCGCGCATTGGCGCCGGCTCTGTCGTCATCACCGACGTTCCCGCCAACGCTACCGTCGTCGGCGTGCCCGGGCACGTCGCCGCCTTCCAGGAGCCGGGCGAGGAAACGGTGATGCGGCTGCCGGACCCGGAATGGGACCGAATCCGGGCGCTGGAGAAGCGAGTCGAGCGTCTGGAGAATCGCCTGCTCACGACCAACGGCCAACCGCCGGAGACAACCGAAATCGGGGCTAGCGAGGAAAGCGAAGCATGAGGCTGTACAACACGCTGACGCGGACGGAAGACGAGTTCGCGCCCTCCGACGACACGGTGAAGATGTATGTCTGCGGGCCCAACCTGTACGCGCCCTGCCACGTCGGCCACGCCATGAGCTACGTCGTCTTCGACGTGCTGCGCCGCTACCTGGAGTGGCGCGGCTACAAGGTGCGCCACGTCCAGAACTTCACCGACATCGAGGACAAGATCATCGCGCGGGCGCAGGCGACGGGCGTCTCCACGGAAGAGTTGTCTCGGCAGTACGTCGACCGCTTCTTCGCCGACATGGACCGGCTTCGCATCCAGAGGGCGCACGTCTACCCGCTGGCGACGCACGAGATACCCGGCATGATCGAGATGATCCAGGGACTTATCGCCAAGGGGCATGCCTATCCCGTCGACGGCGACGTCTATTTCCGCGTCCGGAGCGATCCGGAGTATGGGAAGCTCTCCGGCCGCTCGCTGGACGACCTGCAGGCTGGCGCCCGCATCGAAGTCGACGAGCGCAAGGAGCACCCGATGGACTTCGCGCTCTGGAAGGCCTCGAAGGAAGGCGAACCTTCCTGGGAGAGCCCGTGGGGGCCGGGCCGGCCGGGCTGGCACATCGAGTGCTCCGTCATGTCGTTGCGCTACCTGGGGAGGCTGGACATCCACGGCGGTGGCCAGGACCTCATCTTTCCGCATCACGAGAACGAGCTGGCGCAATCGGAGTGCTACACGGGAATAAAGCCGTTCGTGCGCTTCTGGGTGCACAACGGCCTCGCCCGCCTGAGCGACGGCGAGGAGAAGATGACGCGCTCGCTGGGCAACCTCGTCGCCATTACCGACGCCCTCGACCAGCACGGCGCCGACACGCTGCGCTTGTTCATCCTCAGCTCCAACTATCGCAGCCCGCTCACCTACGCAGACGAGGCACTGACGGCGGCCAAGCGCGGCGTCGAACGGCTCCGGACGGCGGCGCACGCCCCATCGCCGGACGGCGGCGAGTCGCTGGACGCGACGCCGTTCCGGGAGCGCTTCGTCGAGCAGATGGAGAACGATCTCAACACGGCGCAGGCGCTCGCCGCGCTGTTCGACCTGGCGCGCGAGATCAACCGCGCCCGCGACGAGGGTCGGAGCATTCGGGAGGCCCAGGCGACGCTGCTGGAGCTGGCGGGCATCTTCGGGCTGGCGCTGGAAGAAGGGGAGACTGCCGTTTCCGCCGCGCCGTTCATCGAGCTGCTCATCGAGACGCGCGAAGACCTTCGACAAGCTAAGCAGTTCGCTCTGGCGGACGAGGTCCGCAGCCGACTGGAGGCGCTGGGCATCGTGCTGGAGGACGGCCGCGAGGGCACAACCTGGAAGCGCAAGGATTGACTTAGGGCGGGGCAATCCCTATACTTACGTGTGCTAAGAGCCCCGATTGTCGGGGGCCTACTTTTGTTACGCCCGAAAGGGATTGGGCCCTTGGGTGGAGCGCAGCAAGCCCGAGTGGCGCAATGGTAGCGCAACCGACTTGTAATCGGTAGGTTGGTGGGTTCGAATCCCCCCTCGGGCTCCAGCTTTATGCAGGCGGAGGGGTGGGTGAGCGGCTAAAACCGGCGGTCTGTAAAATCGCTGCCTTGACAGGCTACGCAGGTTCGAATCCTGCCCCCTCCACCACTCGAAGGCTCAGACGGGAAACCGAAGAACGAAGCACCGGACCAGGGGGCGGCAGGGAGGCAGGATCGCCGCGCAAGCCGCCGTAGTTCAGGTGCCCACATAGCTCAGCAGGTAGAGCACGTTCTTGGTAAGAACGGGGTCCTCGGTTCGAGTCCGAGTGTGGGCTCCATAATCTAGGAGGAACAAAGCGACATGGCCAAGAAGAAGTACGAGCGAACGAAGCCCCACGTCAACGTGGGCACCATCGGTCACGTCGACCATGGCAAGACGACCCTCCTCTCCGGGATAACAAAAGCGTTGTCGCTCAAGGGGTTCGCGGAATACCGCGACTTCTGGAGCATCGACAACGCGCCGGAAGAGAGAGCGCGTGGCATCACCATCCAGGTCCAGCACGTCGAGTACGAGACCGAGAAACGGCACTACGCTCACATCGACTGCCCAGGCCATGCTGACTATATCAAGAATATGATCACCGGCGCTGCCCAGATGGACGGTGCCATCCTCGTCGTCGCCGCGCCGGAAGGCCCAATGCCCCAGACGCGGGAGCACATCCTCCTCGCCTACCAGGTCGAGGTGCCGGCCATGGTCGTCTTCCTCAACAAGATCGACCAGATGGACGACCCGGAGCTTCTGGACCTGGTGGAGCTGGAGCTGCGCGAGCTGCTCACCAGCTACCACTTCCCCGGCGACGAGATTCCGATCATCAGGGGCTCCGCCCTCAAGGCGATGGAATCGGACAGCAAAGACCCCAACGCGCCTGAGTTCGAACCGATCTGGAAGCTCATGGACGCGATCGACAATTACATTCCACAGCCGGAGCGGGCGCGCGACCAGCCGTTCCTTATGCCGGTTGAGGACGTCTTCGGCATTAAGGGCCGCGGCACGGTCGTCACCGGCCGAATCGAGCGCGGCGTCGTCCGCACCGGCGAAGAGATCGAGATCGTCGGTCTGGCCGAAACACGGAAGACCGTCGTAACCGGCGTCGAGATGTTCCGCAAGACGCTCGACTACGGCGAGCCCGGCGACAACGTCGGCCTCCTCCTCCGCGGCATCGAACGCGAGGACGTGGCGCGCGGACAGGTCATCGCCGCGCCGGGCAGCATCAAGCCGCACACCTACTTCGAGGGCAGAGTTTACGTGCTGTCGAAGGAAGAGGGCGGCAGGCACACGCCGTTCTTCAACGGCTACCGGCCGCAGTTCTTCGTGCGCACGACGGACGTGACGGGGAGTTGCGAGCTGCCGGAGGGCGTGGAGATGGTCATGCCCGGCGACAACGTCGACGTAAAGGTCCGCCTCATTGAGCCGATTGCGCTGGAGGAAGGGTTGCGCTTCGCCATCCGCGAGGGCGGCCGCACAGTTGGCGCCGGCGTAGTGGTGAAGATACTGGAGTAGGAAGAGAGAGGGGCCGGCCCGAAGCTGGTCGAGAGCTAGATGGCGAAGAAAGAAGAACGAGCGATCATCACCCTGGCATGCTCAGAGTGTCGGGAGCGGAACTACGTAACCGAGAAGAACCGGCGCAACGACTCCGAACGTATTGAGCTGCGCAAGTACTGCCCGCGCTGCCGCTGTCACCGCGCGCACCGTGAGGTCAGGTAAGTCGGTGCCGGTCGGATGCTAGCGGTACGGGGCGAAGGGCGTGGGAGGCGAAGATAATGAGTCGTGCGCTTAGACGGCACCCCGCCGTTAGCAAGCCATCGAAGAAGGCGCCTTCGCTGCGAGCGTCGGGGCCCCCGAAGGGCGGCGCGCCTACGCGCACCCGCAAGGGCTGGCGCCGCTTCCTTCCCCGCTGGGCCGACGACATCATCAGTGAGCTGCGCAAGGTCACCTGGCCGACGCGTCGGGAGACCGTGAACCTCACGATCCTCGTCATCGTCGTGTCCGCGGCCATCGGCGGGCTGCTCGGCGGAATCGACGTCCTGTTCAACTGGTTCATGAATGCTACGATATTACGCTGACGGGGATTAGAGTGCCGAGGAAAAAGAAGACAGCAGTAATAGACGCAGAGAAGAAAGAAGCGCAGGCGGAAGCGCAGGCCGCCGAGGAAGACATAGCCGCGCCGGTCGAGGGCCGCGCCTGGTACGTCATCCACACCTACTCGGGTTACGAGAACAAGGTGAAGGCGAACCTGGAGCACCGCATCGAGTCCATGGACGCGAAAGAACTCGTCTTCCAGGTGATCGTGCCGACGGAGGACGAGATCGAGATCCGCGACGGACAGCGCCGCACTGTCGAGAAGAAGGTGTTTCCCGGCTACGTGCTGGTACAGATGATAGAGCTGCGCGACGATGACCCGGAATCCAGCCGGGCCTGGTTCGTCGTGCGGAACACGCCGGGTGTCACCGGCTTCGTCGGCTCGGGCGTCAAGCCGACGCCGCTGGAGTCGAGCGAGGTGCGCAAGATCGTGCGCCAGATGCGCTCGGAGGAGCCGCGCGTTAAGGTCGGCTTCACCATCGGCCAGAGCGTTCGCGTCATCGACGGGCCGTTCATGGATTTCGTCGGCCAGGTCGACGAGATAAACCTGGAGAAGGGCCGCGTCCGCGTGCTCGTCTCGTTCTTCGGCCGGGAGACCCCGGTAGAGCTCGATTTCCTCCAGGTGGAGAGGCTGTAGATTGGCAAAGAAAGTCCGCGCAATCGTCAAGCTGCAGATTGAGGCCGGAAAGGCGAATCCCGCGCCGCCCGTCGGTCCGGCTCTGGGCCAGCACGGCGTCAACATCATGGCGTTCTGCAAGGACTATAACGAGAAGACGGCGTCGCAGGCGGGAACGATCGTTCCGGTCGAAATCACAGTCTTCGAGGACCGCTCCTTCACCTATGTGCTCAAGACGCCGCCCGTGTCGGAGTTGCTCAAGAAGGCGACGGGCCTCAACAAGGGCAGCGCGGCGCAGAAGCGCGAGAAGGTCGGCGAGCTCTCTCGCGATAAGGTCCGCGAGATTGCTCAGATCAAGCTGCGCGACCTGAACGCGACGGACGTCGAGGCGGCGATGCGCATGGTCGAGGGAACGGCCCGCAGCATGGGAATAGAGGTCAAATAGTGGTAACGAAGGTCGGTAAGAAGCATCAGGAGGCGCTGACGCTGGTGGACCGCGAGGCGACTTACGCGCCAGCGGAGGCGATAGCGCTCGCCAAGAAGGCAGCCCACGTCCGCTTCGACGAGACGGTGGAGCTGCACGTTCGCACCGGGCTAGACGTTCGCCACGCCGACCAGCAGATCCGCGGCTCCGTGCTGCTGCCGCACGGTCTGGGCAAAACCGTCCGCGTGCTGGTGTTCGCGGAGGGCGAAGCGGAGAAGCAGGCGCAGGAGGCGGGTGCCGACTACGTCGGCGCGGACGAGCTGATAAAGAAGGTCGAAGGCGGCTGGACAGACTTCGACGTTGCCCTCGCCCAGCGGGAGATGATGGGCAAGGTGGGACGCCTGGGTCGAGTCCTCGGGCCGCGTGGCCTCATGCCCAACCCGCGCTCCGGCACCGTCGTCGAAGCGCAGGACGTGGCGCGGGCGGTGCAGGATGCCCGTCAGGGAAAGGTCGAATACCGGCTGGACCGAAGCGCCATCATCCACGTCCCCATCGGCAAGATCGGCTTCGAGGAGCAGAAGCTGCTGGAGAACCTGGCGTCGATAGTTGAGACGCTGGTGAAGGCGCGGCCGGCCGGCGCCAAGGGCCAGTTCATCCGCAGCATCACGCTCGCGACGACGATGGGGCCGGGGATCAAGCTGGAGCTTAACTCGACGCTCGCTCTCACCACATCGTAGCATCGCCTGACGCGGACGTGTTGTCCGCGCGGTCGATTGAACATAGAACTAAGCAATACGCCACAGACAGCGGGTTCCGCCTGAAAGCGGATTAAAGCGGCCCGCCGAGGCGAAGCATGACGGTCGGGCGAAATCCCGCTGGTAGGCGCCCGATGTGCCCGGCTCTTGTCTGTGACGGCAAGGGCCTTTTCGTTGCCCGGGAGGGAAACATGCCGGCACCAAAGAAGTTACGAATCGTCGAAGAGCTGACGGAGCGGCTTACGCGCGCAACCATCGCCATCGGCGCCGCCTATCAGGGGCTGCGGGTCTCGGAGATGACCACGCTGCGACGCCAGATGCGGGCCAAAGGCGTCGAAGTGCAGGTCACGAAGAACACCCTGCTTCGACTTGCCGCCGCCGCCGCTGAAAAGCCGGAGATAGGCGAGCTCGGCGAGGGCCCAACGGCGGTCATGATCGGCTACGGCGATGCCGTCGAAGTGGCGAAGGCGGTCACCGAGTACGTGCAGTCGGCGAAAAACGCCTTCGCGCCGCGCCGAGCCTTCGTCGAGGGCCGCCTGCTGACGGCGAAGGAGCTCGGCGAGCTTTCGACGCTGCCGCCGCGACCGGTCCTTGCCGGCCAGGTCGCCGGAGCGCTGCGGTCGCCCGTGTGGCGGCTGGCGCAGCTACTGGCCGGCGCGCTTGTCCAGCCGACGCCGCAGCTCTTGAACTCCAGCCTCCGGCAATTCCAGGGCCTCCTCGATGCGCGGGCGCAGCAGTTGGAGGCCTGACAACCCATTTCATCCAAACGGTAATCGCTTCGAAGGGAGATTCAGATGCCAGTAGCAAAGACAGCCAAGAAAGACGGCGACCGCGTAGACCAGGCGTTCGACCTGATCAAGGAGATGACCATCCTTGAGCTGCGCGACCTGAACAAGCGCATCGAGGAGGAGTTCGGCGTCGTTGCCGCCGCGCCGGTCGCCATGGCCGCTGCGCCGATGGCCGCCGCCGGGCCCGCGCCTGCCGCCGCCCCCGCCGAAGAGGCAGAGGAGCAGACGGAGTTCACGGTCGTCCTCAAGGACATGGGCGCCAACAAGATCAACGTCATCAAGGCAGTCCGCGAGGTGACGACCCTTGGCCTCAAGGAGGCGAAGGACCTCGTCGAGAGCGCGCCGACGAACGTCAAAGAGGGCGTGAGCAAGGAAGAGGCAGAGGTCGCGGTCAACAAGCTGAAGGACGCTGGCGCCACCGTCGAGCTTCGCTAGGCATTTTCTTCGGCGAAAATAACGCTAGCGTCTAGCGAAAGAGCGGGAAAGCTGCTATATTTCCCGTTGCATGAGGTGCTTTAGCTGCGACAAGGATGCGACGCGCGAATGCCGACGCTGCGGCAGGCTCTACTGTGACGAGCACGGCGACGAGCTCTGCGAGCACTGCCTGAAGCCGGCCGGAGCGCTCCCCTCCTTCCTGCTCTATCGCGGCACGCTGCTGGCGCTGCTCCTGGGGACAGTGGTCGCCCTCTACCTGCTCCTCAAGCCGCCGCAGGAGGCAAGCCAGTCCACCTTCAACATCGTTCAGCCGACGGCCACGACCGCCATCGTCCGCACGCCGACGGGCGGACCCACGCCGACGCCCAACGCATCGCCGAATGCATCCCCCAACGCCTCGCCGAACGCCTCGCCGGCGGCGACGCCTACGGCCGGCGGCGTAATCGCTTACACGGTGCAGCCCGGCGACACCCTTGTCGACATCGCGACCCGCTACCTGCCGACCGGCATGGGCATCAACGACTTCATGTGGCAGATAGCCACCCATAACGGCCTCGACCCGGCGAACCCAATTCTTCAGCCCGGACAGATACTGAACCTTCCCCAGTAGGCAGGGAATCTCTTGAAAGAGGGCCTTCGCTCGCCGGACGCCGCCCGGTCCGGGCGCCGCAGCGTGCATGTCGATCTCCTCGATGGCGTAGAAGTGAGTCCTGGAGGGTAAGTTTGGAGGAACAGGAGCCGTTCTCGTCCGCGGGGACGCCGCGCAAAGCGGAATACTATACGCTCATCAGGGACCTGCCGTCGTCGGAACGCCCCCGCGAGCGCCTGCGCGACTTCGGCGCCAGCGCGCTCTCCAACGCCGAGCTCCTGGCGATAATCCTGCGCACCGGCGCGCACAAAGAAAGCGTGCTGACGATGGCCTCGCGGCTGCTGTCGTCCTATCGCGGGCTCGTCGGGCTGGCGCGGGTGAGCTTCGGCGAGCTGTGCAACGAGCGCGGCCTCGGCGAGGCGAAGGCGGCGCAACTGAAAGCGGCGCTGGAGCTGGGCTGCCGCCTCTCCTCGACGCAGCCGGAAGAGCGCGCCGTCGTGCGCTCGCCGGAGGACATCGCCAACCTGCTGCTCAGCGAGATGGGCCTCCTGGAGCAGGAGCACCTGCGCGTCGTGCTGCTCAACCAGCGCAACCAGGTGCTCGGCGTGCCGGAAGTGTACCGCGGCAGCGTCAACACCTCGCTCATTCGGATCGCGGAAGTGTTCCGGGAGGCGATCCGCCAGAACTGCCCGGCGGTCGTCCTCGTTCACAATCACCCTTCCGGCGATCCGACGCCCTCGAACGACGACATCGCTATGACGAAGCAGGCGGTGGAGGCAGGCAAGCTGCTGGACATCGAGGTGCTCGACCACGTCGTGATCGGCCAGGGGCGATATCTTAGCCTGAAGGAGCAGGGGCTCGGCTTCGCGACAGCGTAGCCCATCGCGCAACTAGTCCTTCAACCTGCGATCAAATTGACGGGCCCGGCGTTTTCGCGGGATAATAGGATAAACTTGCTATACGGTCTGCACACAAGGAGGTGTCTGGTGAAGAGGTCATGGATTTGCCTGTTGATGGTGCTGGCAATCGTTGCCAGCGGGGCTCTCGTCGCTTGCGGCGGCAGCAGCAACACGTCGCCGACGGCAACCGCGAAGCCGCAACAAGCGACATCGACGCCGTCAACCAGTGCGACAAGCGCGCCGGCGGCGACCAGTAGCGGCGGATCGGGCGGCGGATCGCTGAGCGACGTGCCGGTCTATCCCGGGGCCACAAAGCTCAGCAGCGGCGAGTACTCCGGCTCGTCGGCGTCGATACCGGCTATCGGCTCCGACCTGAACGCGGCAGACTACACAAACGTCTCTTACGCGATTTACCAGACGAACGATGGCCCGCAGCAGGTCTTCGACTGGTACAAGAGCAACATGAGCGGCTGGAAGGACGAAGGATCGTTCAGCGGCGGCACCGGGAGCGACACCGGCGCCTTCGCAGCCTGGTCGAAGGACAGCGGCAACGAGGCTGCCTGGATAACCGTCGGGGCAAGCGGCGGTACGACTTCGCTTAGTATCTGGGTCGGCTCTAAATAGCATCGCCCCCAAGCCTGGGCTCTAGTTGGCTATCTGCGCGGGCAGCGCTCCCTTGGGATTGCGTTGCCCGCGCCTCTCAGAGGTCTATATCGTAGCGAGCGCTTCCTGGCCTCAAGGAACGGGGCTGCGCTTCGCGGCCACCGTAGCCCGTCCGGCCGTCGGGTTTTCACCTAGTCGTCCCCACTAATTGACGCTCTCCGAGATTCCGACGATAATGCGGCGACATCGACGCTGCCGGCGCGCGCAGGGAGACGACCCGTGCGAAGGTTCTGGAGTCTTGCCTTTCTTGCCCTCCTGGTCGTAGCCGCTGCGTCTCTTGCCGCCTGCAGTGGGAGCGAAAAGGCAAGCGAATCGGCGACGCCTCTTTTCCAGGCGACGGCCACGCCGAAGGACAACGCCGCGAGCATCTCCCTGAACGACGTGCCGGTCTATCCGGGGGCCACGGAAGTCACCCGCAACCAGTGGTCCGGCGCCGACGCGGCAATCCCGGTAATCGGGACGGATGGAAGCGGGACGGTCTACGGAACTGCCGCCAGCACTATGTATGACACGAACGATAACGCCCTGGTGGTCTTCGCCTGGTACAAGCAGAAGATGAGCGGCTGGACTGAGGTGCATCCCACCGGCGGCGACTTCGACGACCCGACCTTATTGTCGGCGGCCTGGACGAAGGACGGCGGCAAGACGGCTGCCTGGATCATTCTAGCGAACAACGACGACGGGACCACGTCGCTTACACTCTGGGCCGCCTCGCGGTAAGCGGCACCGACCGGCCCTCGCGCTACCGCCCCGCCGCGCCTGCATCGAGCTGCGCAAGCGCTTCCGATTCGACGATGCGGTAGACCTCCGCCAGCGGCATGCCGCGCGCCAGCGCTAGGCGACGGCACGCTTCGTACTCCGGCGAAACCTGCGGCTTGCGTCCGGGCAATCGTTTGACCTTCACGGCCGCCGGCCCCAGGGTCGATTCGAACTCGAACGTCTCGCGCTGCGCCTCGTGCCGCCGCACCTCTTGCACGCGCACGCCCAGCGTCGACGTCTCCTCCAGCAGAATGCGCGTGAGTCCCCCCTCCCGCTCGAAGCCGCAAAGCAGTGAAAGCTTGATTGCCGGGCGGTTCTTCTTCATCTGGATGGGCGTGAACCAGACGTCCGCTGCTCCGGCCGCGAACAGCCGCTCCTGCACGAAGCCAAGCAGCTCCGCGCTCATGTCGTCGATGTTCGTCTCGACGAGGAGAATGTCGTGGCTTGCCTCCGACACCGGCTCGCCGAGCCAGAGACGGAGAACGTTGGGCCGACCAGCCGTGTCGCGGCTGCCGGCGCCGTAGCCGACTTGTTGGAGCGTCATCGCCGGTCGCTGGAAGGCCGCCAACGTGGTGACGATTGCCGCGCCGGTCGGCGTCACGAGCTCACCCGGCAGGTCGGCGTCGGAAATGGGCGCGTTCGCTGCCGCAAGAAGCTCCAGCGTCGCCGGCGCCGGGGCCGGCAGCGCTCCGTGTGCGCCCCGCACCTCGCCGCGGCTGGCGGGAAGGGGAGACGCGAAGAGCTGCTCGACGCCCAGGAGGCGCAGGCCCGCCACTGCTCCAACGATATCGATCAGCGTATCGAGGGAGCCCAGCTCGTGAAGGACGACGGAATCGACTTCGGCGCCGTGAACGCGCGCCTCCGCCTCGGCGAGGCGGAGGAAAACCGCGGATGCTTCTTCCTTGTCGGCGGGCGGCAGGCTGCTGCCTTCTATGACGGCCAGCGCATCGCGCAGCCACGGGAGCGACGGCGCGTCCGCTGCAAGCTCGACGGTGACTTTCGTGGCCGCAAGCTCGGCGCGCTGCGTCCGTTCCGCCGTCAGCCGGTAGCCGGAGACGTTCAGTTTCGCCAGCTCCGCCTGCAGCGCCGCCAGCGGCAGGCCGCCGTCGACGACGGCGCCGAGCAGCATGTCGCCGCTGATGCCGGAGAAGCAGTCGAGATAGGCGATGCGCTTCAGATTCGGCTCCTTCGCGCTCAGCCCTGGGCGTGGGCGAGCCGGTTAATGACGGCCGCCAGGTAGCCGGCGCCAAAGCCGTTGTCGATGTTGACGACGGCGACGCCCGGCGCGCAACTGTTCAGCATCGTCAGCAGGGGCGCGATGCCCTGGAAGCTGGCGCCATAGCCAACGGACGTCGGTACCCCGATGACCGGCATCGCGACCAGGCCGGAGACAACGCTGGGAAGGGCGCCCTCCATGCCGGCGACGACGACCAGCACCCGCGCCTCGCGCAGCTTGGGCAGGTGGTCGAGGAGACGGTGCAGCCCGGCAACGCCCACGTCGTAGACGCGCTCGACTCCGCTGCCCATGAGCGTCGCCGTGACGGCCGCTTCCTCCGCCACCGGCAGGTCGGCCGTGCCGCCGCAAACGAGGCAGACGCCCGGCAGCGCCTCGGTCGGATGGCGGTCTACCGTCGCTGCCCGCGCGAGCTCGTGGTAGACGGCGTCGGGGACTTTTTTCACGATTTGATCGAATACGTCGCGGTCGGTTCGCGTCACCAGCAGGCGTCCGGCCCGCTCGACGAGGCGCTCCGCGATCGTTACGACCTGCTCCGGCGTCTTCCCCTGGCCCAGCACGACCTCCGGCAGGCTGTCGCGGAGGGCGCGATGGTGGTCCAGCTTGGCGAAGCCGATGTCCTCGTAGGGAAGGTGGCGCAGCCTCTCCAGGGCGCCTTCTACGTCCGTCGTCCCTTTCGATACGGACTCGAGTAGCTGTCGCAGGCTTTGCTCGTCGATAGTGTCACGCTCCAAACATATTCCGTTGACCGCGAATGAAATTATAGCATCGCAGGTTCAGCGGACGAAAGCGCTGCCGATTCTACACAGGGTTGACGCCCTTGCAGTTGCAAGGTTATTATCAATCCGGCGGAGCTGCGTCTTGTAGCGCAGCGTGAGGCATTAACGGTAAAGATGGAAGCCGACGACGGCGGCGATCGTAGCCGCCAAGCAGAGAACAGAGGAGGCGATTCGCGGTCGATGAGTCGCTGCTAGCGCGCTAACGCCTGCCTGCCGGCAGGCAGGCGCCCGGCCGCGGCTCGTCCGCGGCGAACCACCTCCTGGCACGACCTTTTGAGGAGGTGGTTTTTCATGCCTTTCCTCAGCCAACTCCTGGGCCGCCCCACCGTCGATGCTGAGGGCGCGCGCGTCGGCGTTCTGCGCGACCTCCTGGTAGCGAGCGATAGCCCCTATCCGGCGCTGAGCGCAATCATCGTCGCCGATAAGGGGCATATGCACGCCATTCCCTGGATTCACGTCGCTTCCGTCACGCCGCGCGGGGCGGTGCTGCGCAGCCGCGTCCGCCTGGAGGCGTTTCCCGCGCCGACCGACGACCTGATCTGGCTTGGGCGCGACCTGTTGGACAAGCAGATCGTCGATACGCACGGCGTGAAGCTGGTGCGGGTGAACGACCTGGCGCTGACGCCCATCAACGGCGACCTGCGCCTCGCCGGCGTCGACAACAGCGTGGCCGGCCTCTTACGTCGCCTCGGAATTCAGTGGCTGGCAAACCTTGCCGCACGCGGGCGGCCGCGACTCATCGACTGGGAGCAGGTGGACATCGGCCCTGCGGTCGACGAGATCCGTCTGAAGGTGCCGTTCCACCGCCTGCGTCGGATGAACCCGGCGGACATCGCGTCGGTCATCAGCCAGATGTCGCCCGGCGAGGCCGCGGACGTACTGGAGGCGCTCGACGACGAGATTGCGGCAGATGCCCTGGCGGAGCTATCGGACGAGCACCAGGCGGCCGTCGTGACTGCCATGGAGCCGGAGGAAGCCGCCGATGTGCTGGAGCGCATGGCGCCGGACGAGGCGGCGGACATCCTGGGCGACGTTCACCACGAGCGCGCCGGCGAGCTTATGCGGTTGATGGAGCCGCACACGGCGCAGGAAGTGCGCTCGCTCCTGATCTACGAAGACGACACTGCTGGCGGCCTGATGAACAGCCGGCTCTTCGCCGTCGCCGAGACGGAGACGGCAGGCCGCGTGCTGGAGGACCTGCGACGCACGTCCCCGCCGGAAGACGAGATCTACTATCTCTACGTGGTCGATAGCAGCGGGCGGCTATGGGGCGTCCTCTCTCTGCGCGACCTCGTCGTCGCCGAGCCGGACACGCTTATCGCCGACTGCGCGCGACAGGACGTGGCGTTCGTGCGCTTGGACGACTCCAAGGAGGAGGTGGCGCGCAAGCTAATCCACTACAATCTGCTCGCCATCCCCGTCGTCGATGAGCACAGCCACCTGAAGGGCATGGTGACCGTTGACGACGTGCTGGACCTCGTGACGCCGCGCTCCTGGCAAAACCAGCCCCGTCGAATGGCAGGGTAGACGGATGAGGGACGATGACAAACCGGGCTATCCCTCCGACGCGGCTTGGCCGGTCTGTGTTGCGCCTCCTGGTGTATCTGAACCGCATGGGCCCCTGGCGGCGGGCGGCGCTGTTCCTGGCCGTCATGGGGCCGGGCCTGATCACCGGCATCGTCGACGATGATTCGACGGGGATTGCCGGCTACTCCATCGCCGGCTCACGCTTCGGCTACGACCTCCTCTGGACGCTGATCCTCGCTGCCGCCGCCCTGGCGATTGTCGGCGAGATGGCGGCTCGAATGGGCGCCATCACCGGCAAAGGCCTCGGCGAGATAATCCGCGAGCGTTTCGGCGTCCGCATCACATCCTTCGCTTTGCTCATTCTGCTGGTTGCCAACACCGCCACCGTAATCGCCGAATTCGCCGGAATTGCCAGCGCATCGGAGATATTTCACGTGTCGCGCTACATAACCGTGCCCTTGGCGGCGCTGCTGGTGTTCGTCGTCGTGGCCTACGGCTCGTACCGGCGAATGGAGAGAGTGCTGCTGGCGTTCTCGGCCGTATCCGTGGCCTACATCATCACCGGCTTCCTGGCGAGGCCCGATTGGGGCGCCGTGGCGACGCATTCGGTCGTCCCGCACGTCCAGGCAAACCTGGCCTATCTCTCCATCCTCATCGGCGTCATCGGCACGACGATAACGCCATGGCAGCAGTTCTACCTGCAGTCGACGGTCGTGGACAAAGGACTGGGGGAGCGTGAGTTCAAGCTGGAGCGTCTGGACGTGTTCGTCGGGGCGTTCGCGTCGGCGACCATCGCTTTTTTCATCATCGTGACGACGGCCGCGACGCTGCACGCGCACGCTGAGCCTTCGGGAACGGTGGAGGAGATTGCGCAGTCGCTGCGACCGCTGGCCGGCGACTTCTCGGCCAATCTCTTCGCTGTCGGCTTGCTGAACGCGTCGCTGCTGGCGGCGGCGGTCCTGCCGCTCACGACGGCCTACGCCGTATGCGGCGCGTTTGGCTGGGAGCGCAGCGTCAACCTGCCGATCCGCGAGGCGCCTGTGTTTTTCGGCCTGTTCGGCGGGCTGCTCGTCGTCGGCGCGGCTGCGGTGCTCATCCCGGGCATGCCGCTCCTGATATTGCTCCTCATCCCCAACGTTGTCGGCGCCGTCCTGCTGCCGGTCATCCTCATCATGATGGTGAAGGTGCTGAACGATTCGAAGATAATGGGGCGATGGACGAACTCGACCGGCTGGAACGTCGCTGCGTGGGCCGTAACGGGGGCGCTCATCGCGCTGACGGTTGTGTACGCTTTCACCGCCGTGCTGCAGGCGTCAGGGGTCATCAGCGGCTAGCGGTTGGACGCAGATGCGGGAAGGCTTGACGATGCAGGCTGCGCCTAAATTCTGTGCTCTTCCCGTACGACGCGTCGAGCTCCCGCGTGCCAGCTTGTCCGCCAGTCACGCGCCGGAACGATAGCCGCCAGCCTGTCGAGCTGCCCGATAGCTTCCAGTCGACGGTAGATTAGCTGCCAGGCGCACGGTCGCTCCGGGTCGACCTCGCAGCCGTCTTCGCTGGAGCCGGCGCAGGGCCCGTTGAGCATTCGCTTGGCGCAGCGGGTTATAGGGCAGATGCCGCCGAAGTCGGCCAGGACACAGGCGCCGCAGCCCAGACACTTCTCCGTCCAGACCCCCTGCTCTTCGAGGATGCCGATGAATTGCGTGTCGAGCGCGGCGTAGACGGGCTTCTCCGGGAAGCGCTCCGCTATCGCCTGGACGCCGGCGCCGCAACCGAACGACAGGATCGCCTCGTTGCGGGCTGCGGCCGCCGCCAGGTCGGCGATGAACTCGTTCTCGCACTGCCGCTCAATAGTCATCTGCTCGATCTCGATCGGCCGGCCCTCCAGGCGTCGCGCCATGCGCATCGCGTAGGACATGATGCCGACTTCCCGGTCGCCGCCGGCAAGGCAGACGGTGACGCACGTCCCGCAGCCGACGAACAGCACCTTGTCGTGACGCATAAGCAAACTTCTGACTTCAGCGATTGATTTTCCGGTTGCGACTATCATTCTTGCCCTCTATTCTCAGTCAGACGCAGCGGGCTGGGCCCCAGCCGCTCGACCGTCTCCACCATCTCCCGCACCCGCGCCACAAACGTCGGTGCCTCCGACGCGGAGAGGTTGACCATGCGCAGGCGCTCACCGCCGATGCCGATGTCGTCCAAAAGCTTTTGCGTGGCCGCGACGCGACGCTTCGCCCGCAGGTTTCCCTCGGCGAAGTGGCAGCCGCCCTCCAGGCAGCCCGCGATGAGAACGCCGTCGATGCCGTGTTCGAACGCCGCCAGTATCTGCTGCACCTCCATTTTGCCGCTGCACGGCACGTGGACGATGCGGACGTTGGCCGGGTACTGCATGCGCCGGGAGCCGGCGAGATCGGCGGCGGCATAGGCGCAGAAGTTGCAGCAGAACGCCAGGATCTCGCAGCGCTGCGTCGTCGGGCCGGCCTTCATCTCTTCCGTCTCAATCATGTCGAATTCCCACCAGGAGCTCGTCCAGCATGGCCGAAACCTGGCCTTCCTCCTGGTTCTGAAGCTGAATCGCCTGCGCGGGGCAGGCCGCGGCGCAGCTCCCGCAGCCCAGGCACGCCGCCGCCTGTATCGCGACCTTGTGGTCGACGAGGACCGGCGCGCCGTACGGGCACACTTTGACGCACGTCATGCAGGCCGTGCAGGCGGAGGCGTCGACTTTGGCGATCTGCCCGCCGACCTCGAGGTACGGCTTGGAAAGCACCGTCGCTGCCCGCGCGGCCGTCGCCAGCGCCTGCGCAATCGTCTCATCGACGAAGCGGGGTGAGTGCGCTAGGCCGCAGACGAAGACGCCCTCGCTGGCCAGGTCGACCGGTCGCAGCTTGGGGTGTGCCTCCAGAAAGAAGCCGTCGGCGGTGAGCGACGTTCGGATGATGGACGAGAGCTTCGGGTTGTCGGCCGCCGGCGCGATGCCGGTGCTGAGCACGAGCAGGTCCGGCCGCAAGACGAGCTTTCGACGCGTTCCGGCGTCGGTGACGCGCACCGTCAGGCCGCCGTCGTCGCTGGTTACGGGCTCCTCGTTCTCGCGGTAGCGGATGAACAGGACGCCCGCCTCTCGCGCCTTCTGATAGTACATCTCGCGGAAGCCGTAAGTGCGCATGTCCTTCATAAGGACGATGACGCGCGCGTCTGGTCGCGCCGATTTGACGGCTAGAGCGTTTTTCACCGCCTCGGCGCAGCAGACGCGGCTGCAGTAGTTGTTCTCCTCGGTTCGCGACCCGACGCACTGGATCATCACCACCGTCGGGCTATCGCCGAGGCCTGCCAGGTCGCCGGCGGCGAGTCGTGCCTCCAACTCGCGTTGGGTTACCACGCGCTCGTTCTTCCCATGCAGATGCGCCTCTGACACGCGCTCGACGCCCCCAGTCGCGATGATAGCGACGCCATGGGGAATCGTCTCCTCGCGCCCATTCGACATAACGACGCTCTTGAAGTTGCCGACGTGTCCGTTGAGCTCGACGATTTCCGAGTTGAGATGTGCATGAATCAGCCCGTGCGCTTGGACCCGCTCGATGAGCCCGGCCGCGAACTGCTGAATGTCGTCGCGTTCCAGCGTGTAGTGGAGCTGGCGCAGGTTGCCGCCGAGGGCCTCGGTCTTCTCCACCAGGTGCGTCTCGAAGCCCTGGTCGGCGAGAGATAGCGCCGCCGTCATGCCGGCCAGCCCGCCGCCGAGCACCAGCGCCGAGCGCGTTATCGGCAGGCGGCTCCGCTCCAGCGAGCGAAGCATTCGCGCCCGCCCGACCGCCATGCGCATCAGGTCGCAGGCCTTTTCCGTCGCCTGCACGGGGTCGTCGCGGTGCACCCACGAGCACTGGTCGCGGATGTTCGTCATAGCGAAGAGGAACGGGTTGAGGCCGGACTCGCGCAGCGTCTCCTGGAACAAGGGCTCGTGCGTTCGCGGCGAGCAGGAGGCGACGACGACTCGATTCAGCCGTTTTTGCTTGATGACCTGCTTGATCGCCTCCTGGCAGTTGTCGGAGCAGGTGTAGAGGTCCGTTTCCGCGTGGACGACGTTGGCCATAGCCGCAGCCTCGCGCTTCACGGCCTCGACGTCCACGACGGAGGCGATGTTGTGGCCGCAGTGGCAAATGAACACGCCGACGCGCGGCGCTTCGTCCGTGACGTCGCGCTCCCAGGGGTACTCGTGGCGCGTGACCTCCGTGCCGCGGCCTTCCCGCAGCAGCTCCATCGCCGCCGCGGCCGCCGCGCTGGCCTGCGCCACCGATTCGGGGATGTCCTTCGGCTCCTGGAAGGCGCCGGCGACGAAGACGCCGGGCCGCGACGAAGAGATGGGCGTCAGGCGGTCGGTGTGGCAGAAGCCGAACTCGTCGCGCTCAACGCCGAGGCGTCGGGCCAGCTCGCCGGCGCTGGCTCCGGGCTTAAGGCCGATGGACAGCACCACGAGGTCGAAGTCCTCCACCTTCTCCGCGCCCTCCTCGTCGAAATAGCGAAGGCTGAGGTCTTTCGTGTTGGGTCTCTCGACGACGCGCGAGGGTATGGCGCGGACGTAGCGGACGCCGTATTCGCTCTGGGCGCGGCTGACGTAGCGGTCGAACTCCTTGCCGAAGGCGCGCACGTCGATGCAGAAGACGGCGATCTCTATATTCGGGTCGTGCTCCAGCGCGACCATCGCCTCCTTCGTCGCCGACATGCAGCAGACCGCGGAGCAGTAGCCGTTGCCGCAGGCGCTGTCGCGGGAGCCGACGCACTGGATGAAGGCAACGCGCCGCACCGGGCCGCCGTCGGAGGGACGGAGCAGCGTGCCTTCCGTCGGACCGGAGGCGCTGAGCATGCGCTCGAACTGGATCGAGCTGAGCACGTTGGCGTAGCGCCCGTGGCCGTACTCGCCGCGCAGCGACGCTTCGATCTCCTCCGTGCCGGGCGTAAGGATGACGGCGCCCACCCGCAGCGTCTCCGTTCGCGGCTGCATGTCGTGGACTATGGCGCCCGGGCCGCAGACCGTCTCGCAGAGGCGGCAGTCGGAGCAGAGGCCGCAGTTGAGGCAGCGCTGGGCCTCGGCCACTGCCTCGTCTTCCGAGTAGCCGAGGTCGATCTCGCGCATGTCGCGCTGGCGCTCGACGACTGGCGACTGCGGCATCGCGTGTCGCGCCTCGATGGTAGCGTTCGGGCTGGGGTTCGGCGCGGCTGTCTTGCCGGCATCGTTCTGTTTGGGCTGAGGCGACGCTCCGCGCAGGTAGTCGTGGATCGCCTGGGCGGCGCGATGCCCGTGCGCCATCGCCTCGACAAGCGAGGCCGGGCCGAGGACCGCGTCGCCGCCGGCAAAAACGCCGGGAAGCGAAGTCGAAAGGCACTCGTCGCAGTCAATGCGAGAGGCGCCGGCGAAAGGCAGGCCTTCGAGGTCGGAGCTCTGGCCGATGGCGAGGATGACCGTGTCGGCGTCGAAGACGAAGTTGGAGCCCTCGATGGGCTGGGGCCGCCGCCGGCCGCTTTCGTCGGGCTCGCCCAGCTTCATGCGCAGGCATTCGAGACTGTTGACGGAGCCTTCGCCGATGGCGCGCACGGGGTTCGCAAGATACAGGAACTCGACGCCCTCGTCTTCGGCCAGGCGGATCTCTTCGTCCATGGCGGGCATCTCCGCGCGCGACCGCCGGTAGACGACAGTGACTTTCTCCGCGCCGAGGCGCAGCGCCGTGCGCGAGGCGTCCATCGCGACGTTGCCGCCGCCGATAACGGCGACCCGCTTGCCGATAGAGATGGGCTCGCCCAGGTTCGCGGTCTTCAGGAAGTCGAGGCCCTGCATGACGCCGGGCAGGTCGGCGCCTTCGATGTCCAGGCGTTCGCTCTTGTGAGCGCCGCAGGCGACGAAGAACGCCGCGTACCCTTCCTCGCGCAGGCCGTCCACCGTCACGTCGCGACCGACGCGACAGTCCAGGCGGACGTCGATGCGGTCGTTCAGCAGGCGACCGATCTCGAAATCGAGGACATCATAGGGCAAGCGATAGGCCGGCACGCCGAGCCGCAGCATTCCGCCAAGGAACGGCAACGTCTCGAAGATAGTCGCCCGATAGCCCATGCGGCTGAGGTCGTGCGCTGCGGTGAGGCCCGCCGGCCCGCCGCCGATAACGGCGACCCGCTGCTCGCGCAGCTCCGCGAAGCCTTCGGACGCGTCGTCGCCGAGCTCGTCGCGGTGCGCGTACACCCAGTCGGTGGCGAAGCGCTTCAGGTCGCGAATGGCGACGGGGGCGTCGATTTCGGCGCGATTGCACTGCGCCTCGCAGGGATGCTGGCAGATGCGGCCACAGACCGCCGGCAGAGGGCACTGCTCGCGGATGACCTCGTAGGCCTCCTTGAATCGCCGCTGCCCGATGAGCGCGACGTACGCCTGCGCGTTGACGCCGGCCGGGCAGGCCAGCTTGCAGGGCGCCTCGCCGTCCGCTTTGGCAATGGTAAAGGCGTTGGGCACGGCCTGCGGGTATTCGCGGAAGATGGCCTTGCGCTGCCCGAGACCGTGGTCGAAGGCGCTTTCCAGGCTGACGGGGCAGACCTCCGCGCAGTCGCCGCAGCCGTTGCACTTCGCCAGGTCGACGAAGCGGGCGTTGCGCTTGACAGTGACGTCGAATCGTCCCGGCTCGCCGCTGATCCCCTCGATCTCGCCCAGCGTGATGATCTCGATGTTCTTGTTGCGCCCGCACTCGACGAGCTTGGGCGAGAGGATGCACATGGAGCAGTCGCCGGTCGGGAACGTCTTATCGAGCTGCGGCATGCGGCCGCCGACCGCGGAGGAGCGCTCGACGAGGTAGACCTTGAAGCCGGAGTCGGCCAGATCGAGCGACGCCTGTATCCCTGCGATGCCGCCGCCGTATACGAGAACCGCTCCGCTGGGTCGTTCGTCTGTCATCGCGCCACCGCCTTCTCTGGCCGGAGGATTCCCTTTCGCGTCAGCAGCGGCAGCGGGTCGACCAGCAGGCTTTGCAGGCCCAGCCGCTGCGCCGGAAGGCCGAGCGCGAGGCCCAGGAGCTGTGTGAAATAGAAGACGGGCAGCCCGAAACGCTCGTTGCTCTTCTTCTCGATGTCGCTCTGTCGCATGTCCAGGTTGAACTGGCAGAGCGGGCAGGCCGTGACGATGCAATCGGCGCCGGCCTCTCGCGCTGCTGTCAGAACCGCGCGAGAGAGGCGGAGGACGATTTCGGTCTTCGTTATAGAGAAGCTGGCGCCGCAGCAGTCGGTCTTCGCCGGCCAGTCGACGGTCTCGGCGCCGGCGGTGGTCATAAGCTTGTCGATAACCGTCGGGTTCTCGGCGTCGTCGAAGCGCATTATCGACGGCGGTCGCACGAGGAGGCAGCCGTAGTAGGCGGCGACGCGCAGGCCGACGAGCGGCTTCTTGACCTTGTCGGCGATAGCGGCGAAGCCAACGTCGTCACGCAGGATCTCCAGGACGTGCTTCACCGGCGTCGAGCCGTCGTAGTCGGCGCCCAGGGCGTCGGCGACTTGGCGGCGGCTCTCCGCGTCGCCCGCTATCTCATGGTTCGCCAGTTTGAGGCGACTGTAGCAGGCGGCGCAGGCAACAGCGACGGTCTTTCCCGAAGCGGCGGCGAGGTTGGCGGCCGGCAACGCCAGTGCCAGCAGGGCGTCGGTCTGGTGGGCGGCCGTGGAGCCGCAGCAGGTCCAGCCGGCAAGCTCCGGCAGGTCAATGCCCAGGGCCGCGGCAACCGCATTCGTGGAGAGCGCGTAGTCTTTCGCCGTCGATTCCAGCGAGCAGCCCGGGTAGAAGACGTAGCTCACGGCGCCTTCCTTTGCTCTCGCGCTCGGCGGAAGATGCGCTGACGCTTCGCGCGGTCGCCGTGCAGGCGCGGCAGGAGCGCGAACTTGCCCTTTCGCAGCATCGTGGGGAACCTGGCGAAGTCCTGCGAGAAGCGGCGCGTGCGCAGCTTGAACGCCGCCATCAGCGCCAGTTCATGCGTGCGGCCGAGCTGTCGCACCGTGGCGAGGAAGATATCGTTGAAGGCGGGAACAGCGGGATCGGCGGCGACCTTCCTCTCGCGCGAGAGGCGTCGCAGCGCATCGATGGCCGCGGGCAGGGCGACCGCCTGGGGGCAGCGGGCTTCGCAGGTGCCGCAGGACGTGCATTCCCAGATGAAGCGACTGGCCAGGAGCTCGTCAGTCGCGCCGAGCTGAACTAGGCGGACGATCTCGTGCGGCTTCACGTCCGCATCGGCCGCGACCGGGCAGCCGGCGGTGCACTTGCGGCACTGGAAGCACAACGAGAGCGCTGCACTCTTGAGGAGCGCTTGCAGGGCCGCGGGCGGCGTCGAAAGGGAAAGCGGGCGTTCGATGACGGTCGTCATGAAGCGCCTTTTCCCGCGCTACCGTTCAGGCCCGCGCGCGAGATGACCTCTGCGGCGACGCTCGGTGTTCCGCCCCAGGCGATATTCACGCCGCGCACGCCTTCGAGTCCGGCCAGCTTCGACGCTGTCTCCGCGCAGATAGCGATGCCTTCGGCGGCGGCGTCTGTCGCGTCCCGGAGGCGCGCAACGACGGCTTCGGGGACCCGGCCGCGACGCCGAAGCGCTTCCGCCTGCGCCACGTCCGTCAAAGGCTGGACGGAGGCGATGATAGCGGCTTGTTCGTCGATCTTCTCCTGTCGCGCGGCGTCGAGCCATTCGACGAATGACGCGGCATCGAAGACCGGGCTGGTCAGAAGGAAGCGGGCGCCGGCCTTCGCCTTCTTCCGCGCGTCGATGAGGCTCAGCTCCAGCGGGCGCAGGTGCGGATAAGCCTCGGCGCCGAGGAATAGCGAGAACGCCGCGCCGTCCGCTGCCTCGGCGAGCAATTGGATGAGCTGGACCGGATCGACGTCGTAAACACCGGCGGCTTCCGGCTGGGACCCGAGCGATTGGTGGTCGCCGGGTAGGCAAATGATGTTCCGGACGCCCATAGCCGCGGCTCCGGCAGCGTCGGCAAGAAGGGCTTCGCGGTTGCGGTCGCGAGTCAGCAGCGCCAGAACGGGCTCCGCGCCTTGCGCCGCCAGCAGCGTCGAGGAGACCACAGCGGACATGGCCCGTTCGCCGCCGCTGGAGACGACAAGCGCATCCAGCGAGGAGGGAAACGCGGCCGCTAGCGTTCTAACACCGTCCGCGTCTCGGACGCCGGCCGCGACGAGCTCCGCGGTAACGACGCGGCGGCCGTCTTCCAGCGTCCGCGCCAGAGTCGATGTCTCCGTAGCCTGACTCATCTTAACCGCCTCTCCGGTTGTCGCTCTTGGACAGTGGACTCGGGTGGAGGCCGGCAAGCGCCGTGGCTGCGGCTTGAGCGAGATCGCCCTCGCTGCCGTCCGGCGCCGGCTCGATCAGGGCCAGCCGCTTCCCTTCCAGGCCGATGTCGTCCAGGATGTGTTTCACATAGTCGATTCGCCGTTGGACGCGGCGCCGTCCCTCCAGGTAGCGGCAGCGGCCGTCGCCGCAAGTGGCCACGAGCACGAGGTCGACCCCCTGCTCGAACGCCTTGAGGAAGTGCTCCGGCTGGAGCTTCCCGGCGCAGGGGACGCGGATCTCCCGCACGGAAGGTGGGATGGGCTGTCTGGCGGGTGAGGCTTCCCGGGTCGCGCCGCCCGGTGGCAACGTGACGCAGCGGAAGAGGACGACGTCCAGCGTGGGGTCGGAGGGGGGAGCCGCAACGGCTCCGCCTTCGTTCAAGCTGCCTTCCATATCTGCAGATGTCCCTCCGATTGCAACGGGCTGCAATCTAGTCTGCCACAATCATCGAGACAAGGGAACGGCCCACCCCGGGGCAAGAATGCTTCGCCCAGCTTGTCGAATGCGGCAACTGGTTACCGTTAGCCTGCTTATATGATCGGCGGAAGCTGCGGCAATGTCAAGTCGGGGGATGGACATGGGAGGGCCGCTCGGCCTGCCTGCTGACAGGCTTGCCGAGCGGCCCAGGGAGCGCAGCGTCGGTTGCTTGCAGCATCACTCCGCTCAGCCGTTGAAACGGTCGATCGAGCAGCCAAAGCGCCGGCGACCGGCGACGACGCGAACGTGCCTGCTTCTTTAGGCGCGCATTCCGGGCTTGCGGGAAAGATCGGCCGCAGCGGCGTCGCGGATCTTCTCGCAGGACGACTTGAGATGCTCCTTCTCAGCCGGGGTCAAAGCGCTGAACAGCTTCGCTGCCGCCTGGTCGGCCACTGCCGAAGCGTCTTCGAACTTCTTGACGCCGGGCTTCGTGAACTCAACCAGCCTCTTGCGGCGGTCCTTGGGGTCGCCGTGCGTGTGCACCCAACCCTTCGCCTCCGTGCGGTCGACGAGGCCGGTCAGGCTGTTCGGCTCCTTCACCATCCACTTGGCGAGGGCGCTGATGGTCAGCGGCCGTCGCTCGCGGGCGAGAAGGCCCAGGAGCTGCAACTGCGGCAGGGAGATTCCCTGCGGTATGAGCGCAGACTCCTGTACCTTGAAGACAGCGTTGTATGCCTGATACAACGGCTGCCACTCACCATTCACTTGGGCTTTGCCTGCTCCGGCGGTCTTTGCGGCAGGGGCTTTTCTTGGCACTAGTCAGGTCCTTCCTTTCGTTTTACTTGGCGCTCCTTCGATTGGAGCCTTGTCCTTGGGCGGTCATTCGGACGTACTTCTTTGGTAACTTGAATGATACCGAATTGTCAAGCCTTTTGCGTTTTTCTGCAAGAATTGAGGGCAAATCTTCTTCTTCCCACCGGCCAAGAATTGAGGGCAAATCCTTATTCCCCTTGCCGGAGCCGCTGATGTATGCTGGCTCGCGGGGTTGGGGTTGCAGGGAAGAACAGCAGAATATCGGGCTTATGCCGATATTCAAGTCGAGTCGAGGAGGGGTGGAAGCAGTGCAGCGCACATTTGAGGGCGCGGTCTCGACCAATCCTCCAAAAGTCCCATCAGCGCGCTTGCTCGGCTCATGCCATAGACGGGCGCCGCCCGAATCTATGCGAGCCGAAGGCGAATCCAGGGATTTTTACAAATCGACAACAATTCCTTGAGTTCCCTCGGCTAGCATCCGCATCGACATCAATACTTCGTCGTTGCTGGGAGGAGGGGTGAATGAGAAGTATCGGAGAAAGGGGCGGTCCTCCTAGCCTAACGTCCATCCATCCAGACATCGCCCGCGGGACACCTTTCGCGACTGACGTGGAGGCCGGCCGGACATTCCGGAAGGCCTCTCGTTTTGTTTGCGTCCCGTCGGGCGGCCAATTACGAGTGAGGGAGGAGGGTCGAGTATGAGGAAGTATCTTCTTTTCAGCCTGGCGCTGACTGCGACTGCGTTTGTGTCGTTCCTGGCGCTTCGGACGGCGCCGTCCAGCGCCCAAACAACCATACCAATCGGCGTGGATGCCTATTCCAGCCAGATTCCAAGTGAGCCGTCAGGGCTGACCTACGTCTACAAGTACATCGTGCCCGGCGGCACAAACATCATCCCCGACTACATCAACACCGCCTACGCGAACGGCAAGAAGCCCGTGCTGGTCATCTACACGAACTACGACAGCACGACGCCTGACTTGACGACCTGGGATGACGCAATGAATGCGATTCGGGCCGACGGGCGCGCCGTCGACGTCGTCGTCGAGCCGGACATGTTCGGCTACATCCGCAACGCCAACGCCTGCGCTACGACGGGCAAGCAGGTGGTCGACAGGTTCCTGTCGACAGCCCCGTCGAACGCCAACCTTGGCTTCTTTATGAGCCCCTGGAATCTACCGTACGTGGGGGCCGACTCCGACGCTGCAAGCTGGAAGGACTGCTGGCTAGCCGCCGGCGGCGACCGTATGCAATCAATCTATGTTGACGTTTCGGACCGCGACCAGGAGTATAAGGGGACTTATCCCTGGCCCGCCTCGCAGATTCAGATGTTCGAGGACTGGTTCAAGGCGATCAGCCAAACGATGGGTCGCAAGATCGGTGTCTGGCAGATACCGCTGGGCAACTCCCAGTGTCTGAATGGTCGGCGCTCCACCTTCGTCGAGAGCTGGTTGGTGCAGGACAAACTGACAGAGCTTTCGCCGTACATCGACAAGCTGCTCTTCGGTCCGGGGATCGAAGACTACGACGCGACGAACACCCAGAGCTGGAACCTGCCGCAAGACATCAAATACGAGTGCGGCATGTTCAACTCCAGGGTAAATGCTCTTGCCGGCGGGTCCTCGGCGACTGCGACACCACCACCACTGACCGTTGCGCCGACCGCGACGAGCACGCCGCGTCCCACGAGCACACCGCTGCCGCCGACAGCGACGAGCACGCCGGCGCCATCGACGCCAACCGCGACACTAGTTCCAACGAGCACGCCGGTGCCGAAGACTCCAACACCTACGCCGGTCGCCCCGACAGCGACGGCCACGCCGCGTCCGACGAACACGCCGGCGTCGTCGACGCCAACCGCGACATTGGTTCCGACGAGCACGCCGGTGCCGTCGACTCCAACACCTACGCCGGTCCCCCCGAAGGCTACGAACACGCCGGCGCCGGCGACGCCCACTGCGACACCCGTGCCGTGGACTCCGACAGCGACGCCCGTTCCGCCGACAATCACGCCGACGCCGGTCGGTGGCACCGCGCTCGCCTTCGACGGTGACGCAATGCGGTTGCTCCCCAGCAACGCAGGCGCCGTCTACGTTAGCCCCAGTGCAAGCGACGGCCGGGCAATGCTCATCTGGTCCAACGCGCTGATCTGGCGAACGTTCTGCCTGCCGAGCGCCGTGACGACCCTGACGGTTTGGGCCAAGGGCGATCAATGTAATGGGGCGCCCCACATGGTGGTCACCGTCGACGGAGCGACCGTAATGTCCAAGTACGTATACGCGACGCGATGGACTCCCTACACTTCGCCCGTATCGATACCGGCGGGAGGCCATCTGATCAAGATCATCTTCGACAACGACTACTACGGCACGTGCGACCGCAACCTGCGCGTCGACAGGGTCTCACTGTCCTACTAGTCGCGTTGGTTAACAGGTTATTAGGGGTGAGGGCCAGGGAGGGCCCTCGCCCCTCTCAATCCTCCCAGGGCGAGCCGTCACACGGCGGCTGCGGTGACCTCCTCGATGACGAAGAACTATCTTTCCTCACCCCGGTTGTTGCCCCAAGAGTTCATTGACAGACCTCCCCCACATGGCTAACATGGGGTCATAACTCAGAGCGCCTCCGCAGAGTTGGCAGCACGGAAGCTGCCTCTTCACTTGCACGGTTGCGGACCCGGTGGCGGCGCGTAGCCGTGAAGATTCAACCATAACTCCCAGGGTGGCCCAGTGGCGGCGGGATCTCGCTATGCGAGAAGCTAAGCCAGCGTCTCTCGTGCATGCTTTTTCACAAGACGATCACGCTGCGGGCAGCGCGGTTCACAGCGTTTTAACAGCGAGCCTTTATGCTGAGTTTCAAATGATGCCAAACAACAGCTTTCGTGTGACCGGCGTGCGCGTGGACAGCGTAACCCTGCGGGAGACGCTCCAGCATATTGAGCGCTTCATCGCAGAGGGTAATCCCCGCCGCATTGTGACGGTCAACCTCGAATACCTGCGGCACGCGCTCTCTAGCCCCTGCTTCCGCGAGGCGCTGGAGGCTGCCGACCTCGCCGTCGCCGATGGCATGCCCTTGCTCTGGGCCTCGCGCCTGTTTCGGCGTCGGCTTCCCGAGCGAATCGCCGGCGTCGATCTCGCCGAGCAGTGCGCGCGGCTGGCAGCGGAAAAAGGCTATCGACTGTTCCTCCTCGGCGCTGGCCCGGGCGTTGCGCAATCGACGGCGCAGCTCCTGCGTGAGCGCTATCCCGGGCTCACAGCGGTCGGTTGCTATACACCGCCAATCGGAGACTTTTCACCGGAGGAAGAAGAGAGGATACGCCAGGCCATTGCGGTTGCAAAGCCGGACATCCTTCTTGTGGCGCTTCCGACGCCGCGGCAGGAGCTTTGGAACTACGCTAATGCGCGGCGCTGGAACGTGCCTGTGGTCATAGGCGTCGGCGCTGCCTTCGACATGATGAGCGGCGAGGTGGCCAGAGCGCCGATGTGGATGCGGCGCTGCGGCCTCGAATGGTCATTTCGGTTGGTCATGGAGCCGCGCCGGCTCTGGAAGCGTTACCTGTTCCACGACACAGCGGTCGTGTTGCGCATTTTAGTGTCTCGCGTCGGCCCTCCTTAAGCGTCTGGAGAAGACGCTGGTGGCGGGAGGAACCCGAACGTTCTGTAGGAGTGGAACGAACCATTGAGGCTGAGTGACACGCGGGAAGCCTTTACTTTCCCGATGACCGGCCCGCTGGCGGCTGCGGTTGCCCGCCTGTGCTTCCCGGCGTCCTTCCTCGTCGCCGACACTTTCGCCCTTGTCGCGGCGGCGACGGTGGGGCACTGGCTCCCGGGGGGGGCCGACACGTCCGGCTGGTTGGCGGTCCTTCCGGGTGTCAACTTTGTCCACCCGCTGCTCTTCTCGCTCATTTCGCTCACGGTCCTGAGCCTGTTTGGCTTCCACGACCGTCTCCGGACGCTGCTGCGCAACTCCGAGCTCACTGATCTATACGGCGCCATTACGGTGAGCATCGTCCTGACGATGGCGGTGGCGCTGCTAATCCGCGCCGAGTGTTCCGCCGCAGTATACATAATGACGTGGATCATTGCACCGCCCGCCATCATCATGGCCCGCGGCGCGTTGCGGGGGCTGCGACGGCAGATCCTCCCAATGTCGACGCTCACAGTGCCGGTCCTCTTGCTCGGCGAATCGGAAGAATCGAAACGACTGCTCCAGCGTATCGATTCGGTCCCGGAGCTCGACTTCCTGCCGGTGAAAGTGGTCGCCGGCGCGTCGGGCAGTCTGGAAGATCTGCGGCAGTTGGTCCAGCAGAACGAAATCCGCCACGTGATCATAACAGCGTCGAAGGAGAACCAGACGTTCGTCGCGGAGATGGCGGAGTACTGCCAGGAGAACGGCCTGCGCGTGGCCTGGCTTCAGCGCACGATCGGCTTGCCGATGACTGTTGCCTCGCTCCACACCTGGGACGGTACGCCGGTCATCCAGCTCGCTGAGCCGATCTCGCAGCGCCTGTACGAGACGGGAAAGCGTGCCGTTGATCTCATCTGCGCCCTCGTCCTGCTACCTTTCCTTCTGCCGCCTCTCCTCGTGGCGGCCATTGCCGTTCGGCTGGACTCCGAAGGCCCGATTCTCCTGAAGCAGAGCCGTATCGGCCGCGGCGGCAGAGGCTTCAACATGTACAAGTTCCGCACCATGCGCGTGGGGTCGGAGGAGATACCGGAAGAGCTGCGCGCTATGAACGAGGCGACAGGGCCCATGTTCAAGATGCGTGAGGACCCGCGCATCACGCGCGTCGGCCGCCTTCTTCGACAGACCAGCCTCGATGAGATACCGCAGATATTCAACGTTCTTCGCGGCGATATGAGCATGGTCGGCCCGCGGCCGCCGCTGCCCCGCGAGATACCCGGCTATAACGAATTGCAGCGACGCCGCCTCATGGTCAAGCCGGGGATCACCGGCCTCTGGCAGGTGAGCGGTCGCAGCGGCTTGACCTTCGAGGAGATGCTGGGGCTGGACGTCCGCTACATCCAGAAGCGTTCGCTCCTGCTGGATATCATCATCCTGGCGAAAACGGTGCCCTGCGTTATCGGCGGCAAAGGCGCCTGCTGAGCAAGAAAGAGAGGAATCATGAAGCCGTATCTGATTACCGCGTTCCGAAATCCGCTGTTGTGGCTCGTGCCGGCAATCCTGTTGCCCCTGCTTGTCGCTGTTGGGGCCTTAATGATGGGCCGGCAAAGCAGCGTGGAGGCGACCGCCTGGACGGAGACCTCGTCCCTGCTCGATTCCACGGCAACAACAAACCTGGCGCCGCCGGCGCAAGTCCAGGCCGACGCCTTCAACCAGTGGTTGAACACAGAGGCGTTTCGCTCGTCGCTGATCACCGCCGCCGGCCTCGACGACCAGGTTAACAGCGGCGCGTGGCCGAAGAGATCGACGCTGGGCAGCCTGTTGGCCAACTTCCCGCTGACGAAGCCGCTGTTCGGCACTTCCTCATCAGACGTCGCGGCGAACCACGCCCGCGCCCTTGCGGCCCTGAAGTCCAACCTCAGCGCTCAAGTGCGCGGCGATAACCTGCTCCTCTTTACCTATAAGGGCGGCGGCTCCGACGCCGATGTAGCCCTGGTCAAGGCCGCGCTGGACACTTACCAGAAACAGAACCTGGGGCAGGACAGCACGCAGGCCGCGGCCATCATCGACTTCTATACAAAGCAGGTCGCCGCCGACCAGCAGAGCCTGGCGCAATCGGACACGGACTTGCAGGCCTTCGAAACGCTGCATCCCGCCTCGCTGACGTCGCCCAGGCCTCCCTCAGAAGCCCAGCAGCTCGCGCAGCTGCAGTCCACGTACAATATCGGCCTCTCCCAGTATGAGCTCGCCCTCAGCCGGCTGAGCGACGCCCAGGCGCGGGCGCAGGCGTCGGTCTCGTCGTCGAACACCGATTTCCAGGTCGTCGACCAGCCCAGCGCGAAGGGCCCCACGCTTCAACTGAAAATGACCGCCATGCTCATATTCGCCGGCATCGTCTTCGGGTTCGGAGTCGCCGGGCTCCTGGTCGTCCTCCGCACCTGGTTCGATGACACGGTGCGAGAGCCTGAGGACGTGCGGAAGCTGTTCGGGCGTGACGCGCTCGCCACGATGCCCAGCTTCAAGAAAGGCGGAGACTGATGGCAATAAGAGAAGCCAGAAGCCAGGTGCCGGAAGGCAGGTCGATGCGCCCCGACGTAATCGCCAGTCTGTCGCAAATGTGGGCGAGGCGGCGGCGCGGTCAAGATACCCTGCCGCTTCTGGTCGCCTCGCCGGCTGTCCGTCGAGCGCTTCAGCCGGTCGCTCAACGGCTGCTGCCTGAGGCCCGTGCGGCGTCGGTCTACGTCGTCACGAGCGCGCAGCCCGGCGAGGGGAAGACACTGGTGGCGGCCAGCCTCGGCGTCATTCTCGCGGAGACAGCGGGGAAGAAGGTCCTGCTCATAGATGCCGACGTCCGAAACCGCAGCATCAACCAGCTCTTTGGACTTGCTGTTTCCCCTGGGCTGGGCGACTGCCTGCGCGGCCAGTCGACGCTGCAGGAAGCGGTCAGCGAAGTCGATAAGCTGCACGTACTGCCGGCCGGAGGGGGCGACGACTCCCGCCGCCTGCTGCACTCGGGCTCCGCCAAGCAACTGCTGACCGAGGTCCGTAAGCGCTACGACCTGGCAATCGTCGATCTGCCGCCCCTGCTGTCGAACGACGAGGCGGCGGCGCTGTGCGACTGGTCCGACGGCGCCATCATGGTCGTCCGTGCCAACTCCACGGGCTCCTCGGTGGTGCAGCAGGCGCTCGAGACCATAGATTCGCGAAAGCTGGTGGGCGTTGTCCTCAACCAGGAAAGGCCGCCGTTGCCGCGCTGGCTGAGGCGCTGGTTCTAGGGAGGCGCAATGCAAGGGCTGGCACTGCTGATACTCCTCCTGCTCCTGTTTGTCGTCCTGGGCCTGCGAGTCAAAGAGGTGAGCGGCCCCGTGCGGCTGGTTGTTGCCATGATGGCGGTCGCAATCACCGGCTGGTACCTGCTGTTTTGAGCGAATCGAAATGAGACAACTCGCGAAGGTGGCCGACAACGTCATAGCCCTGTTTGTGCGCCAGTTGCTCACCTGGTCGCTGACGGGCATCCTCATGATCTTCTTCCTGCCCCGTCTTCTCGGCGATCAGGGCCTGGGCAAGATCACCTTCGCCATCAATCTCCTGCCCATGCTCCTTGTCGTCACGAACCTGGGCACGGTCACCTTTACCGTCAAGCAAGTGGCGCTTGACCGCAGCCGACTCTCGCAGATGCTCTGGCATGCTTATGCGATCCGCCTCGTCCTGGGAGTGCTGCTGGGCGCCGGCATGGTGCTTGGCGTCCAAATGTCGGGCGTCGATACGGACACGAAGCGCGTGCTCAGCATTGCCACAGCCATGCTAGTGGTCATGGGCCTCGATGCCGCCCAGGTGTCCGCGCTCCAGGGCCTCGAGAACATGCGCCGCATCGCCATGGCCGAAGTGGCGAACAAGGCGGCGCTCCTGGTCGTTGGCATAACCGTCCTGGTCAGCGGCTGGGGCGTCGTGGCATACGCCATGGCGATGCTCTGCGGCGTTTTCGTTGGCTTCCTTGTCAACTTCTCTTATCTGGCACGACATCACCTGCGGTGGCCGTCCTTCAGCCGATCGACGGCCCGCTACCTGCTCGTGGGAGGGTTCCCCTTTCTGATGACAGGAGCCATCTATCAGTTCTACAGCTCGTCGGACGCGGTGATGCTGCGCTTCCTCACCCGAGATGCGGTCGTTGGCTGGTACGGCGCGGCAAACCAGCTATACGGGACGCTGAACTTCGTGCCGCTGCTCATCGTCACCGCGATGTTGCCCGCGCTCACGCGCTTCCATAAGGAGGACAAGCAGACGATGCGCGTCGCCGTGGAAAAGGGAATGCTGGCGGTCCTGATGACGGGCGTGCCCATCGCCGCGGGCTGCATCATCCTCTCCGGCGACCTTATCCGGATGCTGCATTACCCGGCAGAGTTCAGCCACTCCGTCCCGCTTCTGGCCATCCTGGCGCTAACGCTTCCGGTCACCGGCTCGCTAATGCTCGTCGGAACGGTCGTTATCGCCGCAGACAAGCAGAAGCAGTGGGCGATAGTAATGGCGATCACGACCGTCGTGAGCATCGCGATCGAAGTGCCCTTCATTATCGTGTTCGACCGCGCCTACGGGAACGGCGCCATCGGCGTATCGGTAGCGGCCGTCCTCAGCGAAGGCTTCATGCTGGCGTTAGGCATACGGCTCATCCCGAAGGGTGTTGTCGGCCGGGAAATCGCCGTCGGCCTTGTGCGCACCGTTGCTGCGTCGGCTGTTATGTTCGTCGTGATGGGCGGGGTCAAGCTGCTGCACGACCCGGGCTTCATCCCCCTGGTCATGCTCGGCGGGCCCGTGTACCTCGCTTCCCTGCTCGCGGTTCGCGGCGTGACCCCCGCCGAACTGCGGTTCCTTATAAACGCCGCTCTCTCCAGGGGGCATGCCGGTGCCCCCGGCACGACGCTGGAGAGCGAAGGAGTCTGATCATGACGATTGCAAGCTACCGCCGAAACGAGGCCGTGGTGCCGGACCAAAAGGCCGTCGGGAAGTTGCTTTGCAGCGTGATCATCCCGACGCATAACCGCCGACAGCTTCTCGAAGCGACCCTCGACTGCCTCTGCCGCCAGACCGTAGACATGTCCGCTGTCGAAGTCATCGTCGTCGCGGATTGCTGCGACGACGGGACGCCGGAGATGCTTGAGGTCCGGCGCTGGCCCTTCTCGCTGCGCATCGTTCAGCACGCCCGGCGCTGTCCCGCCGCCTCGCGCAATGCCGCCGCCGCGGTCGCACAGGCGCCCGTGCTCATCTTTCTCGATGATGACGTCATGGCCGCTCCCGATCTGATCGAAAAGCACCTCGCCGCGCACCAGGACGGGAGGCCGGCGGTGGCAATCGGCCGTCTGGCGCCGGCTTCCGTGCGGGGCGTCCCGGGCTGGTGGCGCTGGCTGGAGACGCAGCTCGAAAAGCAATACCGTGCGCTGCTTGGCGAACAGCGCGAGGCAAGCGGTCTCTGCCTGTACAGCGGCAACTGCTCGATTAACCGCCAGGCATTCCTTGAGGCCGAAGGCTTCAACGAAAGGCTGATGCACTCCGAGGACGTCGAGCTCGGCCTGCGCCTTCAGAAGGCGGCCGTCCCGTTCCGCCTCGCCCTCGACGCCAGCGCCGAGCACTGGGGGTACCGCAGCTACGCCTCCTGGCGCGACATGGCTTACACCTATGGCCGCTGGGACGCCGATCTCATCTTCAAGGCTGAGTTCCCTTCCGCGCTGCAGCGCCTGCGCGGCGAATTCCGGGACCGCGGCCCCGTGCGGCGACGGATCATTCGCTTCGTCCTCGGCGGCGAACGGCGACTGGGTGCCTTCGTCGCGGGCTGTCGTGCGGTGGCCTTCACGTGTGGCGTCGCCCGCGTTCACTCGCTGGAGCGGAAAGCCTACGGCGCCATCTACGACCTGACGTACTGGAAGGGCGTCGCCGACGGCCTCGGCGGGCTGCGGGCAGTGGAGGAAGTATCATGACGGTCGTCGGTAAGCAGGCGGCGCTGGCAGGCGTCTCTTCGCGGGCGTCTCTGCCCTCGACGGCCGAGCTCTATCGCTTCAGCCTCGGCCTCGGCCTGCGCGCTTTGAGACAGCGTCGGTTCCACGCCGCGCTGCCGCGCCTCATGAACCCTATGTCTTATCCGCGCGGCATGGAGTTTCGCCTTGCGCTGCAGGAGCTGGCCCTCAGCGGGCGCGAGCGCGTGCTGGACGTGGCCAGCCCCAAGCTCCTGTTCGTCTGGCTGGCGGCGAATACGCGGCTCGACCTCGCGGCGACCGACATCCTCGAAAGCTTCATTGCGCCGACCCGGGACCTGCTGGAAAGCCTGGGCCTTGGTGAGGAGATCGGCGGCCGCCTGCGGCTGGAGCGGCAGGACGCTCGCTCACTCGCCTATGCGGACGCCAGCTTCGACGCTGCTTATTCGATCTCCGTCCTCGAGCACATCCCGGGCGACGGCGACGGCCAGGCGATGCGGGAGATGGCGCGCGTGCTGCGGCCCGGCGGTCGCGTTTGCCTCACCGTTCCCTTCGCGAGCCGCTACGAGGAGGAGTGGGTCCGCCGCGACGTCTTCGAGCGCCGGCGCCTTGGCAACCAGAAGGTCTTCTACCAGCGTCGCTATGACGACGAGACGCTCGCGCGAGGGCTTATCGCGCCGTCCGGGCTGCGGGAGGAAGGGCGCCGCTATTTCGGCGAGCCCGGCATTCGCCTCGACCGCTACTGGAACCGCGTTCCTCTGGCCCTTCGGTCGGGCCTTGCCTGGCTCCAGCCGCTTTTCGAGCGCGCCTTCTTGCGGGAGTTGGACCGCGGCCGCCACGAGCGCGCTGTCGGCGTGGCCCTGACGCTTGTGAAAGAGAGACACGCTGTTGACCGTTGACGCTCTGTCCGCACCGCTTCCGCGTAGCGATAAGACCACGCAGAGGCTCTTCCTGGCAGCGGCCATAGGCCTCACCTTGGTCTTGGCCGGGCTCCTCGTCATGTTCGGCGTTGGCAGTGGCAATCTGGTCGTGCCGGCGGGCTTGCTGGCCGGCATGATCGCCGTGCCCATCATCCTGCGAAAACCAATCGCCGGTATCTTCCTCATCTTCGCCGCCGCCGTCATTGTCGAGACCGACAAGCTTACCTTTGGCCTCAGCGTCACGTCCTCCATCCCGATCTTCCGGGACATCGGCGGCATCTCCGCCAACCCTGCCGAGCTCATTATCGTCGTCACCGCAGCCGGCTGGCTCCTGCGTTCGCGCGAGAGACTGGCCCGGCGTCCTGTGCCCCTGTTCGTGCCCCTTACCGCGTTCATCGCCGTCGTCGCATTCGGAGTGATCCACGGAGCGCTGACGCACGGAAACCTGAAGATCGCTCTCTGGACGGTGCGTCCGCTGGCCTACTTCTATCTCGCCTACCTGCTGACGTTCCAGTTGGTGCGCGACCGCCGGCAGGTCACGGCCCTGCTCTGGATATTCATCCTCGGCGTTGCGCTGAAAGGGGCGATTGGCTGGTACCGCTACTACGTAGACCTGGGCGGCAGCCTCGCCGGCCTGAGCAGCGTCACTGGGATGAACTCGCTGATGGCGCACGAAGAGTCGTTCTTCTACGCCGGCCTGATGCTGCTGGCAGTCGTTCAGATCCTGTACGGCGCCCCTCGCGGGCAGCGAATCGCGACGCTTCTGGCAACGCCTCTCGTGCTTCTGCCGTTCTTCGCCAACCAGCGCCGTGCCGGTGTGCTCGCCCTCATCGTCGCCCTGCCGCTGCTTTGCGTCATGACGCTTTCGCTGTTGCCGAAACGGCGGCAGATCCTCATCGGCGGCCTCGTCCTCGCGGGCGCGTTCCTGCCCTTCTACGTCGGCGCGTCCTGGAACACGCAGTCGCTGGTTACCGAGCCGGTGCAGGCCTTGAAGTCGGGCGTCACGCCGGACACGCGCGACCAGTTATCGAACGATTATCGCGACATCGAGAACTACGACCTGATGTACACGGCGAAGCATAGCCCGCTCATAGGAATTGGCTACGGCAAGGAGATGACGCAGGCGAAGGTTCTGCCGAACATCAGCGCGCAATTCGCCTGGTACAAGATAGCCCCGCATAACTCCATCCTCTGGATCCTCATGACGCTTGGTGTCGTAGGCTTTGCGGCGTTCTGGTACTTCCTCGGCTCGGCGATCATTCGAATGTTGCAGGCGGCTCGACGGTTGTCACGCCCCGGCGACAGGGGGATTGCCGCCTTCACGCTGGTGATGCTGTCTGCGCTGCTGGTCTTTGCCATGGTCGACCAGGGCCTCTTCAGCATGCGCGCGATGATCTTCGTCGGCGTGCTCATGGGCGTCGTCTTCGCCCTGCCGCATCTGCAAGCGCCGGAGAAGGCGGGAGAAGCGATTCCGTCCGAAAGGGAAGACGATGACTAACGGTTCCAATGGTCATCACGCTCCGGAGGACGCCATTCGCCTCACGCCGGAGTTGCTCCGACGCAAGACAGCGGAAGCTCTGGGCGCTTTCCATTTCAAGCTGTGGCTGGCCAACATACTGCTGGCGCCGCTGCCGCTGCTCGTCGGCAAGCACCTGCGGGTCGTGGTCTATCGCCTCGCTGGGCTGCGGATCGGCGCTCGCAGCAAGTTCCTCGGCAACGCGACGTTCGATGCCCTCGGCGATCCTTACGCGAACTTCCGCATGGGACGGCGCTCACAGGTGGGCATCGGCTGCCACTTCAGCCTGAACGCGCCCGTCGACATCGGCGACAACGTGGTCTTCGGACACTACGTTCGCGTCATCACGGACACGCACGACCTGGGCTCGCCCGCGCGACGCTGCGGTGAGCGGCGGCCGCTGCCGGTGCACATCGAGGACGGTGTCTGGATAGCAAGCAACGTGACGATCCTGCCCGGCGTGACCATCGGCTCAGGGAGCGTCGTCGCCAGCGGGGCGGTCGTCACGCAGAGCATGCCGGCCAACTGCCTGGTCGGAGGCGTGCCGGCGGCTGTGCTGCGCGAGTTGCCGGAGGAGGCGCGGCGCGAGCTGGAAGTATCGCTGGTCGACGCCAGATGATAACCCCGCCGTAAGGAGTGCGGTCATGGAAGTGGATGACAACGGCAACGGAAACGGCTCGTCGGGGGCATGGCAGGCCTTGGAAGAGCTTTACGCGAACGGTGGCGAGAGGCGGTCGCTGCGGCAACGCCTGAAGGGCATTCGCGCTCAGATGTCCATGGAAGCGGCGGAGATGCATGTTGCTTTCACGGTCGCCAACGTCCTGCTGGCGCCGCTGCCCATGGCGCTGGGGCGACGGCTGCGGCCCATGATCTACCGGCGCCTGGGAATGCACATCGGTCGCGGCACCCTCTTGAACAACCCCTGGCACGTGGAAGGCATGGGTAAGCCTTACGACCGCCTGACGATCGGCGAGCACTGCACGCTTCGTCGCGTCCGCTTCGAGCTGAACGCGCCGATAACGATTGGCGACTGGGCGTTCGTCAGCGAGGGCGTCACGTTTACGACGGATACCCACGATATCGGCCCGCCGGAACGACGCATGGGCATGATGAAGAGCCGGCCGATGCGAATCGGCAACGGCGCCTGGATTCAGCGCAATGCGTTCATCGCGGGCGTCAACGTGGGCGACGGAGCGATAGTGGCGGCGGGCGCCATCGTGACCAAGGACGTGCCTCCTAACACGATGGTCGGCGGCATTCCGGCGCGGGTCATCCGCGAGCTTCCCGTCGGCGAAGAGCAGGGCCTTCCGCAGCAGGAGGCGGTCCGGTCGTGAACGGCTGGCTGCCGATCCTGATGTACCATCGCATCTGCGACCAGCCGCGCTCCCAAGACCCGCTTGGCCTCTGCACACGGCCGCAGGACCTCGAGCGCGTCCTCCGCTATCTTACGGCCCACCGATACCGCTTCGTTTCCCTGGATGCCGCCTTGGGCGCGCTCGTCGCCGGTAAGGGCAAGGGCCAGCGGCTGACCTGCCTCACTTTCGACGACGGCTATCGCGATTTCTACACCACGGCCTTCCCCATCCTCCAGAAGCACGGCGCATCCGCTACCGTCTTCCTTGTCGTCGACCGTCTGGGCGATACGAATCGCTGGGACGACGGCTACGGGCTGCCGCCGGTGCCCCTGATGGACGAGCGGCAGGTGCGGGAGCTCGACGCGGCCGGGATCGAGCTCGGCTCGCACACGCTGAGCCATCCGCGGCTCACACAGGTCGGCGCCCCAGAGCAGGCGCGGGAGATCATCGATTCGCGGAAGGCATTGGAGGCGATGCTGAGCCATTCCGTTTCCTATTTCTGCTATCCCCATATGGACAGCGACGACGCGGTACAGACTCTCGCCCGCCGCGCCGGCTATCGCGCGGCCTTCGGCGGCGAGCAGGCGACCAACGAGCCGTACTTGTTACATCGGATCAACGTGTCGCAGGCGCGGTGGCCGTCGGCCCTCTTGCGTATCTGGGGCTGGCGCTTCGCTCTCCAGAGAAACGCCCCGCTTCGACAACTGAAGCACGTACTCACTCCGACGCGTCCGCCGGACAAGATCGTGGAGGTGGGCAGATGAGAGCAGCATTGTCCGAATCGCCATTGCAAGTCTCGCAGCTGGATTCCCTCGATGATCTGGAGGCGCTCAAGGACGAGTGGCGACAACTGGAGTCGCGCTGCGCCGGTCTGACGCCCTTTTCGACCTGGGGGTGGTGTGATGCGGTGGCAAGGTATCGCCTTGACGGCCGGCCGTTCTCCGTGTTCGCGCTACGAGACCAGGGCGAGCTGCTGGGCGTCGCGCCCTTTGCAGCCACGCATTTCGCCGGCCTGCGGCTGTTCCGGCTGCTGAGCTCCGCTGCGGGCCGGTACTCGATTGCCGATTACCAGGACCTGCCGATCGCTGAGGACCGCCGCGACGAGGTTATCGACGCTCTCTGCGGCGCGCTGGCCCGGGATCGCGGCTGGGACGTTCTTCATCTCCAGGAGCTGCTGGCTTCGTCCAAAACGGCTGCGGATCTGATGTCCGCGGCGGCGCGACGCGGCTGGCCCGTGACCCTTCAGTCCGGTAGCGACGTCCACATGCTGAACATAAGCGGCGACTGGGAGAGCTACAGGAGCTCGCTATCGCGCTCGGTGCGGAACGACACCGGGCGGCAGACGCGGAAGCTGTTCAGCGAGTGCGAGGCATCATTTGCCAACGTCGGCCATGACGAGTCGGTTGCCCGCCAGGCGATGGAGCAGCTATTCGATCTCCATACGCGGCGCTGGCAGGCGATGGGCCAGCCGGGCATTTTCCGCAGCCAGAACCGGCGGGACTTTCACCTGGAAGTAGCGCGACGCTTCGCTGAGCGCGGCATGCTCGCGTTGTCGCTGCTCCAGGCCCGGGACGAAACTATCGCCATCAAGTACGGCTTCCAGAGCAATGGGACGGTTTACTATTACACCACCGGCTTCAGCCCCGACGAGCAATGGAAACGATTCCGCCTCGGCATGATACTCGACTTCCAGGTAATGGAGGACGCGTTCGCGCGCGGCCTGCACTGCATCGACCTGATGCGCGGCGAAAGCCACTACAAGGACCACTACCGGATGGATACCCAACTCAACCAGGACCTGCTGATATTCCGCAATCGGCGCGCGCAGCTACAGTATCGAATGGCGCTCTCCGCCCGAGCTGCTGCCGCGCGGATGCGAAACAGGCTGACGAAGCGCGACGTGGCTGAGTGATGGCAGGACTCATCGCGAACGACGTCCTTCTCGCCGGCGAGGCGGCCCTTCTCGGTGCCGTCGCCTTCCTGGTGCTGCTCGTCGCTGCCGGCGCGCTGTCGAGGCCCACGCGTCCGGCGCTGGCGGAGCGGAAGCGTCGCTTTGCCGTCATCGTCCCCGCCTACAACGAGGCTCAGGTCATCGCCCGAACCCTCGTCAGCCTTGCCGATCTCGACTACCCGCGCGACCTGTTCGAAGTCCACGTCATCGCCGACAACTGCGACGACGCCACAGCCGCCGTCGCCCGCCATCTTACGCCTTTCGTCCACGAGCGCACCGATACGACATCGATGGGGAAAGGGCAAGCGCTTCGCTGGTTGCTCGACCGGCTGCCCCAGGAGCGCTATGACGCCTTCGCCGTCATCGACGCGGACACGGTCGTCGACGCCAACTTCCTTTCAGCCATGAACGACCGGCTGGAAGCCGGCGCCGTCGCGGTACAGAGCCGGTACGTTGTGCTCAGTCCGGAGCGTTCGTGGGTGTCTTCGTTGCGGGCCGTGGCGTTCTATTTGCTGCATTCATCGCGACGACGAGGTCTAAGCGCGCTGGGAGCCTCAGCCGGTCTTTCGGGTGACGGTATGGCCTTCGCCGCGGAGCTGCGACAGGCGCGCGAGTGGCAGGCCTTCGGCGTGACCGAGGACTTGGAGCTGCACGCCAGGCTGGTCGAAGCAGGCGTGAAGGTTGCCTTCGCCCCGGAGACGTCGGTCTGGAGCGAGATGCCGGATACGCTTGCGGCTTCCCGCGGCCAGAACCTGCGCTGGGAGCGCGGCCGCCTGGCTCTAGTCCGCGACCACGCGCCGCGGCTGCTTCTCGGCGGCCTTCGCTCCGCCTCCTGGCCGAAGCTTGCCGCCGGCCTCGACCTGCTGGTCCCGCCGCTATCAGTCGTTGCGCTGCTGGCGGTCGGCTTCCTCGCGCTGTCCGTCGCGCTCGGCTCGCTCGTCGGCGTCATCCTGGCGGCAGCGACGATCCTCCTGCTGGCGACATACGTTTTCGGCGGGCTGGCGGCCGCACGGGCGCCTCGGCGCTCGTGGCTTGCCCTGGGGTTTGCGCCCGTCTACGTGCTCTGGAAGGGACGGCTGTATCTTCAGGCGCTTGCCTCCCGCGGCGCGCCTTCCTGGACGCGGACGGAGCGGGCTGGCGAAGCGTCGCGTCTGGAGTGAGGAAGGAGGCGGATCGATGTCCGACAGAATGGATGCGGGACTCAGCGTGCGGATCGTCGAAGACGGACAATCGTCGGGGGCGCTTTCGCAGCGCGTAGCCGAGCTCGAGGCCGCGTCGCCGATGGCGCACCCGTTTCAAACGGACTCATTCGTTGCTCTTTTCAACAGCGACCCTTCGCGGTCTCACTTCACCTTGATCGCCGTCGACGGGCAGGGCGTCGCCGCCTCTTGGCGCGGCTACTTCGCCCCGCACAGCGATGGCTTGTTCCCGCGCAGCACCGCCTGGATTAAGTCGCTCCCGGTGCTGCGCCCTGACCTGCTGGATGACCGGGATACGGTGCTGGCCTCGCTGCTAGCCGAGCTGAAGCGGCACATGGGACGGCAGGGTGTCGGGCATGCCATCTTCACGTCGGAGACGCTCCACGATGGGCTCCGTGACGAGACCTGTCTTTCGCAGGGGTTCCGTCGCCGAGACCTGCAGACCTACTTGATCGACCTGACGCCGTCTGAGGAGGAGCTCTGGCAGAAGATCGAGCCGGCGGGACGCTGGGCCGCGAACAAGGCCCGCAAGAGAGGCGTCGTTGTTGAAGAGATCGCCGCCGCCGAGGACGTTCGCGCCTACTACCGCCTGTATATGGACACCGCCTCCGTCCCCGGCTCCGGCCCGCCTTCCGAGGCGCAATTCGTCGCCGGCTTCCGCCGCCTGCGCGAAGAGGGGAAAGCGCGCATCATCGTCGCGAGGTACGAGGGACGTATCGTCGCCGGCAGCTTCTTCCCCTGCCATGCCGGGCTGGCGGCGCAACTGCAGACCGCCGTTGGCCGGGAGGGCCGCAAGCTGAACGCCAGCAGCCTGTTGCTCTGGGAATCGATGCTTGCGTTCAAGCGCGACGGATTCCATTCGCTCGATCTCGTCTCGGTCGAAGTGGCGCCCCCGGAGGGGTCGCGGGAAGCCGGCGTTCGCGAGTTCAAGAGCAAATGGGGAGGCAAGCTGCTGGATACGCCGGCCTACGTGTACGCGTCCTCGACCACACGGCTGTCGCAGGCAGCGGGCGAGAGGCTGCGCGGACTGAAGGCCTCGTTAGGCGCGTTCCGCCGGAGTAGCGCGCAGAAAGGGCGAGCTGACGACTAAGCGATTCCTCCCGGCAACGCCGCCGCTTCCGCTATCCGCCCTCATCAGCAGACGCGAACGCGCCACCGCTACCTTCCCCTTCTCCGCGCCTCGCATCCGCTGGCATCTCTTTGCTCGTAACGCCCTCTGGCACGGCCTGCGCTCTCTTCGACTCGCGGACGGCGACGAGGTCCTGCTGCCGGCCTACAACTCCGGCTCCGAGGTCGCCGCGATTATCGCCGCCGGCCTCTCGCCGCGCTTCTTCCGCGTTGCGCCGGACCTGACGCCCGACTTCGACGACATGCAGTCGGCCGTCACCCGCCGAACACGCGTCCTGCTGGTTATTCACTACTTCGGCTTCCCGCAATCGCTCTCTGAGCTCACGGCCTTTTGCACCCGCAACGGTCTGCTGCTCGTCGAGGACTGCGCGCCGGCGTTGTTCAGCCGCGACGGGTCGGGGCCGCTTGGACGCTCCGGCGCCTTCAGCATCTTCTCGCTCCACAAGACGCTGCCGCTCCCGCACGGCGGCCTGCTCGTCGCCAACGACTCGAAGATCGACTTGACGCCGGAGCTCGAAGAGCCGGCGCCCGTGTTCGGCGCGGAGCTTCTGCCCGGGCGCTTCCTCGACGGCCTGCGAATGCGCTACCCGGGTCCGACGACCTGGACGAGGCGTGCCTTCCCAAAACCAAGGGCGAAGAACGGCAACGGGGCCGAAGCCGCGCTGTTCGGGGAGGCGTTCGAGCCGGAGACCGCGATGGTCGAAGCGTCGGAGCTCGTTCAGCGACTGACGCTGCGCAGCGATCCGGCGGCCGTCGTGGCGGCGCGCCGTCGCAACTACGCGCTGCTCGCCTCGATGCTGCCGCGAGAAGACCAGTTGTTCCCGGACCTGCCGGAGGGAGTCTGCCCGCTGTATCTGCCATTCCTCGTGCTCGACAAGCCGGACGCGCTCCGGCGCCTGCGCGCAAAAGGCCTGAAGCTGTTCCCCTACTGGTCGATCGCCCACCCGGCGATCCCGGAGGGCGCCTTCCCCGAGGCGGAGCGGTTGCGGGCGCATCTTCTTGCCCTGCCGGTTTATCAGGGCATGACGCCGCGGGACGTCGAGTACCTGGCGGACGCAGTTTGCGTCATCGCGCTGACTCAGTAAGGGATAGCGCCGCCAGAGTAGTATTCCGCCGCTTCTTGACGGAGATACCCGCCGTCGTCGTCGGCGTAAGAGGCGACCTGGTTGTTCCCATCGATCGGTGGCGGGTTCGTTACGCCGTCGCCCGTTCCGTCGTCGTACGACGTGCAGCCGTTCGCGCCCGCGCCGAAGAGGATGGCGATTACGCCGCTGTTCGCCAGCGCCTGCAAATGCGACCGGTCGCCGAGCCAGTACTGGACGCGATTGTCCTGGTAGTGTCCCCAACTGTTGTCCACGCTGCGGTAGATCGTGTTGCCGATGGGCACCTGCCAGAGCACCGCCTTCCTGCCTGTAAGGGCCGACAGCCGGCCGATGAACTGCTGGAAACGCAGGAAGTCGTCGTCGTTCCACCAGTGGGCGCCGCCGTCGCCGCGCTGCACCTGATAGTAGCCGGCGTCGCGGTCCGAGGGGTCGAAGAAGAGCAGGTCGAACTGCGTTCCGAGCGACTTGTAGAAGGCGAGGACGCTGTCGGCCATGGTGTACGGGTCGGCCTTGTTGATTATCAGGTCGACGCCGCTGGCCCAGTCGGAGACGTGGAAGCCGAGCACGACATTGGGCGCATAGGCGTTGCGAAGGCTCACCAGCGCCTGCGCGAAGCCGGACGCGTTGTCTGCGAAGCCGGCCACCTCGCCGAAGCCGGACGACGTGACGCTCACGGGCACGTCCCTCGCGTTAGTGCCGTAAGAGCTTTCCATGTACCCCCACATGTCCGGCTCGACTTGCACGATTACGGGCCGTCCGTAAGCGCCTGCCTTCTGCATCAGCAGCTTCCATTCAGCGAAGTACGCGTTCATCGTGTCAGGGTTGGTGAGCTTGACGCTCACGTCCTCCGACCACGGGTCCGGCGCCGACGCGACGATCTGGTAGTAGGTCAGGACCGGTATATAGCCGTTGTCGCCGCTGTCGCGCAGGTAGTTGTCGACGAAGGCGCCGTCGGGAGAATTCCAGGTGGTCCAGCCCTCGCCGGTGTTCACGCCGCCCGTCAGATATTGATAGCGATAGTCCCAGGGGATGCCCGAGCTCGTCATCCAGTCCAGTTGCGATGGGCTATTCATCAGCCCAAGGCCGAGATGCCGGGGGACGCCCGGCGGAATGATGCAGCCGCCGATCAAGAGGGACGCAAGGGCGACGATTACCGCAACAACGCAGCGGTTGAGGGAAGTTCTGGCGGGCAAAAGGCTACCCAGCGTCATCAACGTCTCCACACGCCGCCCGCTGCCCGAAGGCGAAGCGACTGCCACCGTCGGTCAGTCTACCATCGCTGCTTTCTTAACTGTAGCGTATCGCAGTGGGCTTGTGCCGTTCAGCCAATGGTAGAATTGTAATGATATGAGCGGACAGTGGCGATCAGTCCTCTTTGTCGTGGCGCTACTGGTTGCGGCGCTCCCAGTCGCCTGCTCCGGCGACGACAGTGCGACGCCCGCGGGCACCCCGCAGCCGTTGCCGCCGCTATCGGCTATTCCGGCCGGTCTTCCCACGCACCTGGGGCTCGGCCTGATGAACGGCCCCCAGCAGCTCGATTGGATGACGGGTTCCGGCATTCCCTGGGACTATCGCTACCAGTACCTGACGGGCGGCGTGAACACGGACAATGGTTGGACGACCTGGGGCAGCCCGGCAGGCTCCTTCCTGAGCGACTACCTTCAACAGAGCCTCCAGAACAACTACGTTCCCGTGCTGACCTACTACCAGATCGTTCCTTCGGCGCCCAATCCGACCAGCGAGGACGTGCTGCCCAAGCTTCGCAACGCCTCAACGATGAGCGCCTACTACGCCGACTGGGAGTCGCTAATGCGGCAGTTGGGCGCGTACGGAAAAACGGCGATCGTCCACGTCGAGCCGGACCTCTGGGGCTACATGGAGCAGGCGAACGCCGATGCAACAAAGGTGAAGGTGCAAGTAGAATCGTCGGGCGCCGCGTCAGTCGCCGGTTTCGACGACAACGCTGCCGGCTTCGCCCAGGCGCTGGTGCACCTCCGCGACCTGTACGCCCCGAACGTCATCCTCGGCTTTCACGTGTCGGACTGGGCGACGGGCAAGGACCTGATCCTCAACAAGGCCAATCCCGTCGCCACCGCTGCGAAGATCGGCGCCTTCTACCGCTCCCTCGGCGCTCAGTTCGACCTGCTGTTCGTCGACGCCTCGGACCGCGATGCCGGCTACTATCAGGTGCAGCGCGGCGACGGCGGCGCCCACTGGTGGAAGGACGCGGACTTCGAGAGATTCGGGACGTTCGTGAGCAACGTCGTCAGCGACACGGGCCGCTGGGCTATCGTCTGGCAGGTTCCCGTCGGCAACACGATCTACCGCAGCATGGACAATACCTGGGGGCATTACCAGGACAATCGCGTCCAATACTGGCTCGGCGACCGGTCGCATCTGCAGGCGCTGGCAGGCGATGGCGTCATCGCCGTCCTCTTCGGCGCCGGCGCGGACGGCTGCACGATGTACACGGACGACAGAAACGACGGCATCACCAATCCGTCGCCGATCAACGGCAACGACCAGGTCGCCTCTTACGCCGACGACGACGGCGGCTATCTGCGGCTGAGCGCCTCGACGTACTACCAGGCCGGCGCGCTTTCTCTCGTTACGACGCATTAGCGAAACAACGTTGAGGCGTCCCCGCCGGGCAAAATAAAAGGGCCGCGCTAACCCCCGATTCGCAAGCAAAGGCTTAATCTGTTGGAGGTGCGCTAGGCCCTACCCATCTAACGCAGCGAGCGGCGCGATTGTTACAAACGAATCTGCTTCTTGTCATAATCCTCCGTTCAGTTTTGACCGGGCAATCGGCGGCGTAGTAGAATCTGACATCTAGCAGGCGCTGTCCTTGGGCTGAGAGGTGGTTGTTGTGTCCCGGCAGGTCCCTTCGCAAACTCTCCGTCCGGATGGAGTTGCGGGGCCGGCGGGACGACATCTCCCTTACCGGCCGGCCCTCGACGGCATTCGCGCCCTTGCCGTCGCCGCCGTTCTTGCCTATCATGGCGGCCTGTCGCACGCGGTCGGCGGCTTCCTCGGCGTCGACGCCTTCTTCGTCCTGAGCGGCTTCCTTATCACCAGCCTCCTTCTTTCCGAATGGCGTTCTCGCGGCAGAATCGGCCTGACCGCGTTCTGGTCGCGTCGCGCCCGACGACTGCTGCCGGCGCTCTTTCTCATGCTCCTTGCCGTCGCCTTCTACGCCGTGCGGTTCGCGCAGCCGGATGAGTTGGACAGGCTGCGCGGCGATGCTCTGGCGACCATCCTCTACGTCGCCAACTGGCGACAGGTGTTCGGCGGCCAGTCCTACTTCGACCAGTTCTCCGTTCCCTCGCCATTGATACATACCTGGTCACTGGCGATTGAAGAGCAGTACTACCTCGTCTGGCCGCTTCTCGTCTTCTCGCTGTTGTGGCTCCGGCGCGGTTCGCTGAAACTGCTGCTGCCGGCGTCAGTCGTGATGCTGGCTGGCTCGGCGATTCTTATGGCGGTGCTCTTTCAGCCGGGGCACGACCCGTCGCGTGTATACTACGGCACCGATACGCGGGCCCAATCGCTTTTGGTGGGCGCTTTGCTGGCGATGCTCTTGATGCAGGCCGGGCCCGTGAAAGGCCGCTGGCCGCGACTGGCGCTGGAGGTGGCGGCGATTGGCTGCGCGGTCGGAATCGGCTGGACGTGGACGCACGCCACCGGCGGCGATACGCTGCTCTATCGCGGCGGCTTCCTGATGCTGGCCCTGGGCGTGGCGGTCGTCATCACGGCGGCGGTGCAGCCGCAGGCGGGCGTCGTCGGCAAACTGCTGTCGCTGCCGCCGTTGCGCGGCCTTGGTCTCATCTCCTACGGTGTGTACCTCTGGCACTGGCCCATCTTCATGATGCTGACGCCGGGTCGCACCGGCTGGAGCGGCTACGAGCTCTTCCTGGTGCGCGTCGCGGTGACGCTCGCCGTGTCGATTGTCTCCTACAACGTCGTCGAGATGCCGGTACGTCGTGGCGCCTTCAGAGGCTGGAATTTCTCGTGGACGCTGGCGCCTTCCGCGGCCGCCTGTGTCGCCGTTGCCCTCGTCGTCGTCACCAGGGGCGGCATGACGCCGGTGACGCACGCGCTTGCGCCGACAGAAGACATGCCGACGTCGCAGCCCGCGGCGCAGGCGACGGGCTCGCAGACCGGCCCGGTGCGCGTGCTCGTGAAGGGCGATTCGATCTCGCTGACATTGGGAGGGGGCATCGAGCAGGAGGGGCCGTCCGTCGGCCTCCTCGGCTGGAACAGGGGCATCATCGGCTGCGGCTTCTTCCCCGTCGATGAGGACCTCGGCGACAACGGCCAGTGGACGCTGGAACGGGCGAAGCTGTGCAAGAATTGGCGGGCGAACTGGAGCACGGACGTCCAGGCCTTCCATCCGGATATCGTCCTCATGCTGTCGGGGCCGTGGGATGCGATTGACCTGAACGTTGGCGGACACATGATTGAAGTCGGCACGCAGGAGTGGCACGATTACGCTATGACGTCGCTGGAGAACGCGCTGTCGGCGTTCACGTTCGAGGGCGCGAAGGTGGCGCTGCTGACCGCCCCCTGTTTCGAGCCGCGTCAGACGGAGTTGGCGCAGACGATAGGGGGTAAGCATTTGCTCGTCTGGCCCGTGGACGACCTGAACGCGGTCTACCGCGAGTTCGCGGCCAAGCACCCCGACCAGGTCACGCTCATCGACCTGTACAGCTATGTATGCCCCAACGGAGTGTACGAGGACCTGAAGGTGGACGATGGCCAGGAGATGCGAGGCGATGGCGTCCACTTCACGCCGGATGGTGCCGCAGCGGTCACAGACTGGCTGGCGCCGCAGCTAATCGCGATGGTGCGCGGCCAGAGCAGCGTCGACGCCGGGGTCGTGGCATCGAAGGTTCAGACGCCCGTCGCGACGGCGATGCCCTGATCGCGAGGTCCTGCCGCCATCTTTGGGCCGCTCGGGCCTGCCCGTCCGGGTTGCCGAGCGGCCTTCCCCGTGTCGCAGGACGCTGGCTAGCCTGCCGCTCGCCCGCGACGCCTAGCCCAGCGGCATCTGCTCCGGGCCCGTATCGAGCGAGAACGGCGGGTAAGGCTCGACCAGCGAGGCGTGGTATGCAAGCAGGCGCGCTTCCCAACGCACGACGCCGCGCTGGAAGTCGTAGATGCCGTCAGGGTAGTTCTCCTGCACGAGCACCATAATCGCCGCGATGACCCACAGAACCTCCGAAACGGCGCCCAGCACCCCAACAACGATGGCGCTTGGGATACTGTAGATCCAACGTAGCAGGGCCGTTCCGACCGTCGGACTGCCGCCGCGTTGCACCTCGAACTTTACCTGCTCTTCGACTCCCTCGGAGGGAAGACGGTCGATCAGAAAGAAGACGTAGGCGTAGTAGCTGACAATCGAGCGCAGCCAGCCCGTCATCTTTGGGCCGTCCTCATCGAGGTACTTCTCCGATCCCTTCTGCGAGATCGAGATTGCCGCGATGATCGGGAAGGCGAGGTAGGCGAGCCACATGACGACGCCCAACACTATCGCCACCAGAATAGCGATGACTACTTGCGGCCGCTGGAATTTCTCGGGCCGGGCGACGACATCGAAGGTTACCGGGTAATCAGTTGCCACTGGGATCTCCTTTCCCGCCGGCCGCAACCGGCCCTATCGCCTCTGCTCTTGAAGGGACTCGTTCCCTTGGACTGCCCGCTTCTCTCGCGGGGTGGTAGAATCGATCTGCGATCTTCGTGCCGAGCGCGAAGAGGAGGTCGACTGTGGCCATGCGAGACACTATCGCTGAGCGCACTACCGGTCCCTACCTGGCGACCGTCCTCAAGCTCATGGCCTTCAACTTCAACCGCAGCGCCGACCTCCGGCGCGAACTCTACCAGCGATGCAACGGCTTGTCCAGGCCGTTCGATTCCCGCTTCCAGTTCCGCACCATCGATAATGCTATCAACCTCTATCTTACCATCGAGGGCGGGCGTATGCGCGGCGGCAGCGGCGGCGTTCGCGAGCCGCACGTCGTCGCCACCTTCCGCGACGCCGCGGCGATGCGCACTTTCCTCTCGCCCTTCGCCCGCAGCGACCCCCTGAACCTTATGATCGACAACAAGCTCTCCTTCGAAGGCAACCTTAGCCACCTGGGTCGCCTCGGCCATCTCACCGCCGTCGCCCGCAACCGCGGCTGGCGCAAGAAGCTGGGCGCGGCGCCCGAAGCCGGCGATCTCGCGCAGGCGGGCGATTCGATGCTGGCGGCCTCGCGCGCGGAGCGACGGCGCGAGACGCTGCGCTGCGAGCCGACGGACGAAGTCGCGGTCCTCGACGACCCGTACCTCAGCCGCTACGGCATCGACGACTTCCCGCGCCTGAAGGCGATGCGCGCCGAGTTCTTCGGCGCCCACGGCGAAGTCTGCACCGAGCGCCCGCGTCTGGTCACGGAATACTACCGCGAGCACGGCTTCGAGGCCGATGCCGAGGGCCGCGAAATCGACCCGGAGCTCAGGCAGGCCGGCGCGCTCCACCACGTCCTAACCAACAAAGAGCCCATCATCCGCGGGCGGGCCCTCCTGCCCGGAACGACGACCACGAAGTTCCCCGGCGTGGTTATCTACCCGGAGACCGGCGGCACGACGATCTGGGCCGAGCTCATGACTGTCGGCGAGCGCGACCTCAACCCTTACCGCATCTCGACGGAGGACGTCGACCTGCTCGATCGCGAGGTCTTCCCGTTCTGGGTCGACCGCAACGTGCGGGAGTGGACGCGGCATCACTGGAACGCGCCCCGCTGCCAGCAGCTCGACGAGCGCTGGGTGCTGTACTTCATGTGGAAGACCGCCGCCGTCTCGCACACCATCCCCGACTATCCGGGCGTCCTCCAGCGCGGCCTGCTCGCTTTCCGGGAGGATGCCGCCCGCGGCGAAGCGAACGCCGCCGACGAGCAGGCCGGCAACTTCTACCGCGCGGTCCAGACCGTCATCGACGGCGTGCTGCGCTACTCTGAGCGGCTCGCCGACAAGGCCGAGTCGATGGCGGCCGAAACGGGCGACGCCCAGCGCCGCGACGAGCTCCTGGAGATGGCGCGCATCTGCCGCAAAGTGCCGGCCGGCCCACGCCGATCGCTGCACGAGGCGCTGACGGTCATCCTGCTCATCCAGATCGCGCTGCACATGGAGAACATGAACGCCGGCCTGTCCATCGGCCGGCTGGACGCCTGGCTCCAGCCCTACTTCCTCGCACGACGTCGCCATGGCGAAGACGACGAAGGAGAAGGAGGCCGTCGTCCGGCGCGCCATCGAGCTCGTCGGCTCCTTCTTCCTCCAGTGCAACGACCACCTGCCGCTGGTGCCGAGCGTCGGCATGCGACTCTTCGCCGGCAGCTCGTCCGACATGGCGGTCACGCTCGGCGGCGTCGACGCCGGAGGCAAGAGCGCCGTCTGCGACATGACCTACGTCATCCTCAAGGCGGCGGAGATGCTGACGCTGCGCGACCCGAACCTGAACGCGCGCTTTCATCCCAAGGCCAACTCCCTCGAATACCTGCGCCGCCTGTGCGAGGTGAACGTCATCACCACGCCCACGCCGTCGATCCACAACGACGACGCGGTCATCGCGGCGCTCGTCGAGCAGGGTTTCGCCGTCGCGGACGCGCGCGACTGGGGCGCCACCGGCTGCGTCGAGCCGACGAGCTGCGGGCGCCACATGGGGCACACCAACTCGATGCTGCTCAACATCGGTCGCGGCGCTGGAGATGGCGCTCAACGACGGCTTCCACCCGCTCGTCGGCGAGCAGATCGGCCCGCACACCGGCGACCCGGCCGCTGGCGCCTTCGACGCGTTCGACGAGTTCCTCGCCGCCTACAAGCAGCAGCTCGGCTAGCTGATCGGCCAGTCGGTGGAGTACAACAATCTGCTGGGGCAGGCGCACCAGTACCTGCACCCGACGCCGCTGCTGTCGTCGCTGGTCGGCGGCTGCCTGGAGAGCGGCCGCGACATGAGCCACGGGCGGCGCGAAGTACAACAGCTCCGGCGCGGCGCTGGTCTCCCTCGCCGACGTGATCGACAGCCTGCTGGTCGTAAAGACAACTGGTCTACGAGGAGAAGGCGGTCGATTTCCCGACGCTGCTGCGGGCCCTGCGCGCCGACTTCGCCGGCCACGAGGCGCTGCACGCCGCGCATTATGAAGCGCGTCCCCAAGTTCGGCTCCGGACGCGCCCGGCACGCGGGAGATGGCGCAGGACCTCATCAATTTCATCTACGACGAATACCAGTCGCGCGAGAACTATCGCGGCGGACGCTACACCGCGGCTTCTGGAGCATGTCGAACCACGTCGTCTTCGGCTCGCTCTCCGGCGCGCTGCCCAGCGGTCGCAAGCGGGGCAAGGCGTTCACGCCGGGCTCACGCCCTCGGCGTCGGCCTCGCCCAATCTGCTGGACAACATCCGCACCATCGCCGCCCTCGACCCGCTGAAGATGCCGAACAACATCGCCTTCAACGTCAAGCTCACGCCCGCGCTCCGGCGAGCCGCACGCCGCTTCGTGGACACGCAACCACCTACGCGAAGACCTACTTCGAGCTCGGCGGCATGCAGATGCAGTTCAACGTGGTGACGACGGAGACCCTGCGCGACGCCATGGAGCACCCCGAGAACTACCGCAACCTCATGGTCCGCATCTCCGGCTACAACGCCTATTTCGTCGAGCTGAACCGCGAGATGCAGATCGAGCTCATCGAGCGGGCGGAGTACCGCTAGCCGCCATGACCGGCAACGCGGCGTCCGCGCCGGAGCACAGGCGGCCCCTCATCGTCGACGTGCGCCACAACTCGCTCGACGACGGCCCCGGCGTTCGCACGACCGTCTTCTTCAAGGGCTGCCCGCTCGCCTGCGTCTGGTGCCACAACCCGGAAGCGATCTCGCCCGCGCCGGAGATCGCTTTTCTGGAGAAAGACTGCATCGCGTGCGGCGAATGCCAGCCGGTCTGCGAGCCGCGCGCGCTGGGCGCTGGCCCGTCCGTCGCCTTCGACCGCTCGCGCTGCAACCTCTGCGGCGCCTGCGTCGACGCCTGCCCGACCGGCGCCCTGAAGCGCGTGGGACGCTATTGGGAGGTCGATGAGCTTGTTGCCGACCTCCTCCGCGACGAGCCGTTCTATCGCAACTCCGGCGGCGGCGTCACGCTCTCCGGCGGCGAAGCGACGATGTTCCCCCGCTACGTTGAAGTACTGCTGCGACTGCTTCACGAAGAGGGCGTCCACACGCTCATCGAGACGTGCGGCCTGTTTCGGCTGGAGACCTTCTGCGAACGGCTCCTCCCGCATCTTGACCAGGTGTACTACGACGTCAAGTTCGTCGACGCGGTGCTGCACCGGCGGCACACGGGGCGGCCCAACGGTGTCATCCTGGCGAACCTGGAAGCGCTGGCGAATCTGGCGCCCGGCCGCGTTCTGCCGCGCGTGCCGCTGGTCCCCGGGCTGACGACGGAGATGGACAACCTGCGCGCCATCGGCCTCTTTCTCCGACGGCTGGGTTTCGCGGAAGCGCGCCTGCTGCCGTACAACCCGCTGTGGTCGGAGAAGGCGACAAGCGTCGGGCGGGATAGCGGCTACTGCCACAAAGGCTGGCTTTCGCGCGAGGAGCAGGCGGCCTGCGAGAGCGCCTTCTTCGAAGCTCTACGCGGCTGAGGGACGTCGAACCTGGCGCAGCGCGACCTCCGTGATGAGGCAGAGCGACGACGATGCCGTCGGAAAGCCAGCGGCCGAGGCCCGCGGTGTCGCCGTCAATCAGCGTGTTGCGGGCGACAACCACGAACATGACGGCTGCTGCCAGCCCGAAAGCGGCGAAGCCGAGGAGGAGGCCCAGCCGACGGAGCGCCTGCAATTCCTTCGCGTCGCGGAACCAGTTCCGCCGCGAAAGGTCGTAGCCGGCCGCCCCGATGAGCGCGAGTGGAATCGCGAAGAGCCGGAAGCCAACAACCTCGTCTGTGTGGTCGACAAGTTCTGCCTGACGGCAGTCGTCACCTTCAACAAACGGAACGCCTTGGGGAACAAAAATGTCGCTGTGAGTAAGTTGGGCGCAACGCTCGGCGGAGAGACTCGCGCTAAGTGTGTCTCCGGCGACAGCGCTTCGCCCAAATCGCTCGGCAACGAGCCCGCAGATGGCGCCGCTCAAGCCTATCGCCAGCAACCCGACGACAACGAGCTTCGCCAGCGGATGGTAGGTCCGGATCAGCTCCGGCGTCTTCGCGAAGAGGACGTTCGGACGTCTGGAAGCGGCGGCTGCCCGTAGGCTCTCCTTTAGGGTCATTTTGTTGATTTCTTAGCAAGGTTGTGGGCCACGGCAGAGCGAACTAGGTCCTTCAGTTCGCGCTCCCTGATCGCGTCGTCTTTGAAATAGTCGATGGTCCGCCACTTCTTGCCCTCAAGCCCGTTGTTGTAGAGCTTGTCCGGGTCCGCGATACTCGCGCCTTCGTAAAACGTCAGCTTCACCTTATCTTTAAAAGCATTGGCAATACAGACTATTCCGCCGTGGGACCAGACCGGAGTGCCCATCCATTTCCATTCCTCGACTATCTCCGGATCCGCCTCGAGGATGATCCTCCGAATGTCGGCGAATGTCTTGCCGCGCCAGTCGGTCAGTTCTGCAATTAGCTTATCAATACGTTCGTTCGGCTTCATCATGTGTTTTCAACCTTAACTGCGATAGACTCGCGCTCAGCGTGTCGCCCGCGACGGCGGTGCGCCCGAATCCCTAGGCGATGAGCCCGCAAAGCGCGCCGCTAATGCCTATCGCCAGCAGCCCAACAACGATGAGCTTCGCCAGCGGATGGTAGGTCCGCATCAATTCCGGCGCTCGCGCGAAAAGGACGTTCGGACGTCTCGATGCCGCCTGCTGCCCGTAGCTCTGCATATCGGCCAGATTCTACCACGGCTCGTCAACTCCTCGTGCCGCGGGCGGCCCGGTTCGTGCCAACCTTCATCTTTTCTTCACGGCGATTGAAAGCGATTTCACGCCCCCCGCACTCTCGCGCCGCAAACTAGCCATTATGAGGAGCGTCGGGTGGTTGACGCCCGATTCGTCAGGATGTCGAAGGGGGAGGACGTTCCGTGGAGCTGGGAAGGCCGCCATTACAGCAACTGAGGCTCCCTCTGCTCAGCCGGGCCTGGTTCCAGGTTCTCGTCACGGGCAGCGCCTTGTTCTTCGTCGTCCAGGCCGCTTTTCGGGCGACTGACAATCCCAGCTTCTTGCCGACGCTCCTCGTTCTCGGCGCCTTCGTCGTTCCGGCCAGCTTCGTCCTCTACGTCTATGAGCGCGAGCCCGTCGAGGACCTGCCACTGCCGACGATTGCCGTCTGTTTCGTCTGGGGCGGCGTCGTCGCCACGGTGACGGCGGGCGTCCTCGAATACCAGACGCTGCGGGCGCTGGGGCCGCTGCAACTCTTCGGCGTCGGCTTCATCGAGGAAGTGACGAAGCTCTTCCTGCCGCTGATCCTGTTCGTCGGCTGGCGCTACCGGACGCAGGCGCACGGCCTCGTCTTTGGCGTTGCGGCGGGAATGGGCTTCGCCGCGCTCGAAAGCATGGGCTACGGCTTCGTTGCGCTCGGCCAATCGCAGGGGAACGTGAGCGATGCCGTTTCCGTGCTGCTGGTCCGTGGCCTGCTTTCGCCGGCCGCTCACGCCGCCTGGACGGGACTGGTCTGCGCCGTGCTCTGGCGGGAGCGTCAGAAAGCGGGGCGTTTCGTTGTGAACTTCCCCGTTGGCGGAGCCTTCGCGTTGGCCGTCCTCCTTCACGCCCTCTGGGACATCTTCGACAGCCTGACCGGTCGTACGCTCATCGGCACGGCAGGCATCGAGCTGTTGACAGCGGCGGTCGCGCTGGCGAGTCTGCGGCTCCTCTTCCAGATGGTGAGCGAAGCGGCGGGGCGCGGCCAACCGGCTGAAGAGATGTGGCCGGTCCGGACCTGACGCGCGATTCCTTCCAGCTTCGAAACAACGAAGAGTTGCACCGCGCCGACACCGCCGCCGGGCTACAGTAGCCGGCCCCGGTAGGGAGGTGCTCTGTCGCCGTCGTGTGCCGGCATGCCGGCCGCGTGGGCCATGGAAAAGGATGACGACTCGCGCCGCCATCCTTCCTGGTTTGCCGAGATGCCGGGTTTGCTAGACTTGCGTGGGGACGCGTCGGTCCGGCTTAGGCCTTCCCGATCTTGTACATCTTCGTGCCGCAGACGGGACAGATGCCCTTAGTAGCGGGCTTGCCGTTCTTCATCGTCACCTTCTCGGCGTTCTTCATCTCCCGCGCGGTTCGGCACTTTAGGCAATAAGCCTGCATTGTAAATACCCCTTTCCTTAGACCTCGTTCATCGGACAGATTGTGGGACGCGCCTCTACACGCCCTCCATTCCGATGTCGCCGCTCGTGAGGCGACGGCGCTTCCATACGTTGCATTGAATCATAGTCATTTCCCGCGTCGTGTCAAGAGATTCAGCGGAGATTGGGCCGAAAATGGCTCTTTCAAGCCCCTTGCGGCGTTGAAAGCACCTTTTTCGGCTGCCAGACCGCGTCTTCCGCATAGCTGAGCAGGCCAAGGAGCCGGCCGTCGACGCTATAGGCGCGGCAGGGCGTGCCCGCTGACAGAAAGCGAACGCGCTCCTCGTCCGCTGCCGCAAGGTTGAGCGCCCGCCCGAAACGCAGCTCGCTTTCGTTCCGCTCGCCCAGGATTGCGGCGTGGCATTGAAGGAGAACGCTGTCGAGAGGCAGGAGCAGCCGCAGCCAGGAACCGCTGTGGAACGCTTCGCGCAGCGCCTCCATGCCCACCGACGACCCATGGTCGAACGAGCCGACCGCCGTCCGGGTCAGCTTCTCCAGGTGGGCGCCGCAGCCGAGCCGCTCGCCCAGGTCATAGGCAAGGCTGCGCACGTAAAAGCCGTGGCCACATTCGATTTCGACCGTGAACGACGGCGGCGCGAAATCCACGAGATTGAGCCGGTGGACCTCGACGGTACGCGCCTCCCGCTCCACCTCTTGCTTCGCGCGGGCGTGCTTGTATAGTGGGACGCCGTCGCGCTTGAGGGCGCTGAACATCGGCGGCACCTGGCTGATGACGCCGCGGAACTCGGCGAGAGCGCTCTCCACCATCTCCCGCGTCACCGACGACGGGTCGGCGCTGCGAATCACCTCGCCTTCGCCGTCGTACGTGTCGGTAACGACGCCAAGGCGGACCTGCGCGCGGTAGCTCTTCCGCGCTTCGAGGAGGTATTCGAGGAAGCGTGTCGCCTGCCCGAGCGCGACCACCAGCACGCCTTCTGCCGCCGGGTCGAGCGTGCCGCCATGGCCGACGCGCCGGACGCCGCTCTCTCGCCGCAAGAAGGCGACGACGTCGAAGGAGGTCCAGCCGGCGGGCTTGTCGACGTTCAGGAAGCCGTCCAGGGTCAAGAAGAGGGTTTCTCCTGCTCCGGCTCTTGCTCCGCGACTTCGTCCAGCAGGTCCAGCACGCGGGCGCCCTGCTCAATCGAGTCGTCGCGGTGGAAGCGGAGCTCGGGCGCGCGCCGCAGCGACACGCGGTGGCCGATCTCGCGCCGGAGGAATGACGCGGCGGCTTCCAGGCCGCGCATCGCCTCGTTCCGGTCCTCCTCACTGCCCATCACGCTCACGAAGACTTTGGCGTGGCTGAGGTCGGCGGAGGTCTCGACGCGGGTGATCGTTATGAAGCCGGTGAGCCGCGGGTCCTTCACCTGGCGTAGCAAGAGATCGCTGATCTCTTCGCGGAAGGCATCGTTGAGACGGGCGATACGTCTGGTGGTCATCGGGCGTTCTCCGAGGGAAAGGCTTATGGCGGGAGCTGCCCAGCGACGAACTGGCTAATTGGCGCGCTCGCGGTGGTAGAACTCCAGAACGTCGCCCTCCTGGAAGGCGTCGAAGCCGGTGAGGGTAACGCCGCACTCGTATCCGGCCTGCACCTCGCGGACATCGTCCTTGAAGCGTTTTAGGCCGGAGATCGTGCTCTCGGCGATGACTTCGCCGCTGCGCGTGACCCTGACGAGGGAGTTGCGGGTTACCGTGCCGTCGCGGACGAAGCAACCGGCTATGTTGCCCAGGCGGCTGACCTTGAAGACCTGTCGGACCTCAATATGGCCGTCGATCACGTCCTTGAAGACGGGCTCATGCATCCCCTTGAGCGCCTTCTCCACGTCGTCCACGACCTCGTAGATGACATTGTAGTGATTGATCTCGACGCCCTCGATTTCGGCCTGGCGAAGAGCGCCGGGCTCCTCCCGCGTGTTGAAACCGATGATGATCCCCTTGGAGGCCAGCGCCAGCATGATGTCCGACTCGGTGATGCTGCCGGAGCCGGAGTGGATTATCTTAACGTGCACCTCTTCGGTGCTCAGCCGCTCCAGCGATGTCCGGATCGGTTCCACGCTGCCCTGCACGTCCGTTTTCAGAATGATGTTCAGCTCTTTCACCTTGCCGGCGCTTATCTCGCCGAAAAGGGTATCGAGGCTGAGGGTGTGGCGCTCGCGGAAAGCTGCGGCCTCACGCCGTCGCTGCCTCTCCGTCACGATAGTCCGCGCGGTCTTCTCGTCCGGCACGACGAGCAGTGGCTCGCCGGCGCCGGGAACGGCGCTGAGTCCGAGCACCTTGGCGGGAGCGGACGGCCCTGCCGATTTGACGCGACGGCCGTGCTCGTTAAACATTGCCTTCACCCTGCCGAGCGTCTCGCCGACTATCGCCATGTCGCCCTGGTGAAGCGTTCCCTTCTGGACGAGCACCGTCGCCATCGGGCCACGTGTCATGTCCATTCCCGCTTCGACCACGACGCCGCGCGCGGGCCGATCCGGATTGGCCTTCAGGTCGGCCACCTCGGCGACGACGAGGATGTTGGCAAGGAGGTTGTCGATGCCCTCCTTCGTCTTCGCCGAGACGGGAACGCAAATGACGTCGCCGCCCCACTCTTCCAGAACGAGGCCGTGCTCCGCGAGCTGCTGCTTGACGCGGTCCTGGTTGGCTTGCGGCAGATCGATCTTGTTCAGAGCGACGATAATTGACACGCTCGCCGCCCTGGCGTGGTCGATCGCTTCGATGGTCTGCGGCATAACGCCGTCGTCCGCTGCGACGACGAGCACGGCGATGTCGGCGACCCGGCCACCGCGCGCCCGCATGGCGGTGAACGCTTCGTGGCCCGGCGTGTCGAGAAACGTTATGCGCTGATCGTTCACCTTCACCTGGTAGGCGCCGATGTGCTGCGTCATGCCTCCCGCCTCGCCGCCGGCGACGTCGCTTTCGCGAATGTCGTCCAGGAGGCTCGTCTTGCCGTGGTCGACGTGGCCCATGAAAGTGACTACCGGTGGTCGGTGCTGAAGGTTCTCCTCCACCTCTTCCACCGGCGCAGGGCCTTCCACGACTTCCGGCGCAACCGCCGCGACGGACGCGGTAACAACCGGCTCCGGCTCGAAGTCGAGGTCGTGCGCGACGATAGCCGCGGTATCGTAGTCGATCACCTGGTTGATGCTGGCCATCACGCCGCTTTTGATGAGCTCCTTGATGACCTCAACCGGCGACAGCCCGAGCAGCTCGCTGAGCTCCTTGACAGTCAGGGTCGTTGGTATTTTGACAGTCTGGCCGCTTTCGGGGGCAGTAACGAGCCGCGGCGCAGCGACCGTCCGAGCGCTGCTCGCGTTCCGGTTCGGTGGCTTTCGGGGCCGTCTAGGTTGCTGTCTTGTCTGTCTTGGTCTGGCGATGTTACTAGTCCTCTCGCAACTCTTCGGCGAAGGCCTTGAGCCTGTCTCTATCGGTTTCGCCCAGCTTGACGCGGAGGGCACGGGCGAGCGCGTCCCGCTTCAGCGCCTCCTGCCAGCACTGACGTCGCCGGCAAAGGTAGGCGCCGCGTCCGGCGGCCCTGCCCGTCCCATCGACTTCGACGCCGCCTTCGGGCGTTCTCACGATTCGTATCAGGCCGCGCTTGGCGTCCGTCGTCCGGCAGGCGACGCAGGTGCGCAGGGGCACGTGCTTCGGCCTAGTCTGAACGCTCTCGGTCACAGTCATTTCCGCGCTCCGCTAGTAGTCGAGGTCTTCGTCCTCTTCCTCGATCACCGGGCGGCGCGCCTTCTTTCCCTTCTTGGCCTTCGCAGGCGCCTCCGAGTCGACTTCTTCCTTGGTGGCGCGGCCTCCCTTACCAGCCTTGGCCTTCTTGCCCTTCACCGGCGTCTCCACGACGGCGGCCGGCAGAATTTCCTCGGCGAAACGGATGCTGGGCTTCCGCGGCCCGGCGGCGGGCGCGGTCGCCGCGACCGGCTCTGGCGCCTGAGCAGCGACTTCTTCCGCCGAAACCTCTTCTTCCTCCTCAACGAAGGCGAGCGCGGCTTCTTCTTCCGGCGGCAGGACCGCCTCTTCCGCCGCGACCGGCTCCGGTCGAGCCTTTGCCCTGCCCTTGGCGGCTGGTTTCGGCGCCGGCTGCTCGATCACCGCCTCCGCTTCCTCCACGGCGCCGGCGGCCCGCTCCTGCTGCGCAATCGTTTCGCTGCGGATGTCGATGCGCCAGCCGGTAAGCTTGGCGGCCAGGCGGGCGTTTTGCCCCTCCTTGCCGATGGCCAGCGAAAGCTGACGGTCGGGAACGACGACCGAGGCCGTATTCTCCCCCGCGTCGACGCTCACGCCGAGCACCTGCGCCGGGCTGAGCGCGTTGGCGACGAAGCGTCCGGCGTCCGTGTCCCACTGGACGACGTCGATTCGCTCGCCTCCCAGCTCGTTGACGATGTTCTGGATGCGGATGCCGCGCAGGCCAACGCAGGCGCCGACGGGGTCGATGCCCTCCTGCGACGAGTAAACGGCGACTTTGCTGCGATGCCCGGGCTCGCGGGCGATAGACCGCAGCTCGACGGTGCCCTTGAATATCTCCGGCACCTCCAGCTCGAACAGGCGCCGCAGCAGGTTCTTGTGCGTGCGCGAGAGCGTTACCTGCGGCCCCTTAGCGGACTTGATGACCTCCAGCAGGTACAGCTTCAGACGCTGGCCCGGCCGGTAGTGCTCCGTCTTCACCTGCTCCGACGGCGGCAGCACGGCCTCCGCCTTGCCCAGGTCGATAATGACGTTCTTGCCCTCGAAGCGCTGCACCATGCCGGAGACGATGTCGCCCTCTTTGCCCGAGTACTCTTCATAGACGACCTCGCGCTCAGCCTCGCGCAGTCGCTGGAGGACGACCTGCTTCGCCGTCTGCGCCGCGATGCGTCCGCCATCGTGGGCGGCCGTCTCGATGTCCACCGAATCGCCGACAACGGCGTCCGGCTTGAGGCTTCTCGCCTCCTGCGGCGTCATCTCCGTACGCGCGTCAGCAACCTCTTCGACGACCATCTTGCGGGTATAGACGCGCACCACGCCGGTCTCGCGGTCGATGTGCACTACGACGTTGCTGGTGGCGAGGTTATCTTTCTTATAGGCGGACGCAAGCGCAGCCTCCACCGCTTCCAGAACCATTTCTTTCGGCAGGTTCTTTTCCGCGGCGAGCTGCGTTATCGCCACGAGAAAATCGCTTTTCATTCCTCTTTACAACCCCTTAGCCGAACCAATGTCCGGCCAACAAAAAAGTGGGCTGAGCCCACTCCCGAAGAGTTCCTTAACTCGCACTCAAATATAGCACGTTGATACTCCGTTTGCAAGGTCGCGCGCGCCGTCGACGCCTTCGACGCCCGATGCGCTGTGAGTGCACCCGGGTGACGCTACCCTCACACCCGCTGCCGCTTCGCGAAAAAACCGCCAGCGTTCCCACCCGCCCGCCCACATCTGTCATCTCGAAGCGGGAGTGCGCCCCTCCCCATGTCCTGCGGCGAAAGCGACGGGTCGAGTAGAATGTGGGGTCAGGAGGGGCGTTATGCTTGGATTCGGCTGGCGAAAGCAAGAGCTGCGCGAGCGCTTCTATCCGACGGAGTTCCGCGGAATGTACCAGCGCTTCGAGGACACCCTGCGCGTGTGCATCCCCGCCGGCGCTGTCGTCCTCGATGCCGGCTGTGGCAGCGGGCGCGTCTTTCGATACGAGCTGGCGGATGGCTGTCGCATCGTCGGCGTCGACATCGGCGACGAGCTGCGCGACAACCCGAACCTCGACGAGCGCTTGCTCGGCGACCTGGAGCGCCTTCCATTCGCCGCCGCGTCGTTCGACGCCGTGCTCGCCAGCCACGTCATGGAGCACATGTCGCGGCCGGAGAAGGCGCTGGCGGAGGTGGCGCGGGTCCTCAAGCCGGGCGGGCGCTTCCTGCTGCTCACGCCGAATCGCTTTCACTACGTGCCGCTTGCCGCGGGCCTGCTGCCGCAGCGACTGCACGTGGCGATTAACCGGCGTCGCGGCGTCGAAGAACGCGATGTCTTCCCGACGCTGTATCGCGCGAACACCGCGGGCAAGCTGCGTCGACTGCTGGAGGGCGCGGGGCTAACGGTGGAGCGACTGGACCGCTTCGAGCCGGAGCCGGAGTATCTGGCGTTCCATCCGCTGTCGTACGCGCTGGGGGTGGGCTACGAGCGCCTGGTGAACCGAGTCGGGCTGCTGGCGCCGCTGCGGGTCGCGATGATAGCCGTCGCGAGGAAGGGCCAAACGACCCGGTAGAGCGCTGGTGCTGGACGCGTCCTGACGCTGCCACCCCGACTTGAGCATCGGCAACAGCTACGTGGTGGCGCTCAGAGCGTCGGGAGACACGTCAGCGTGGCCCGTCCAAGCAGCCCCACGCCGTCGGGAGGAAGCTCACCGACTGATCGGGCTGCCTGCCCCTGGACTCGTTTTCAGGGGGATCTCTACTAGTCGGCCTCGCGTGAGATAATCGTGCCGAAGAGTAAGAGGCTGATCTCACGCACTCGCGGTTGCACCCACTGCTCTCGCGAACTCCAGCGGTTCGGGTTGCACCACCTCGACAACCGAGCGCGCTCCTTGCGTGAGAGCGACGTGTAGTTGGAGTCCTCGAGGTCTTGCTCTAGGCCTCGCCCGAGGTTTGCTACCCATCGCTCCCCGTAAGAGACGAGTTCGGCAATCAGTGAACCTACGTTCGCGCGCTCTTCGCCTGAAAGCTCTCTCCAGAGGGCGACACGCTCGTGTTGCAGTCTCGCAGAGGGCGATGGCTCAAGGGGATCACGTTGCCGAGATAGGGTGGTTCGGCCTGCTGGAGCTGGCCGTGGCGGAGCGACCGTCTTGGCTCCAGAGGAGGAGCCTCCGCTGCTTGGCAGTGGATGACTTGTGCCAGGCACTCGTTGGAATGCAGCATCGAGGGCCGCCGCAACTGCTTCTCCGCGCTCAACACGGAAAAGCGGCGCATTTGTCCTGTTGCTCATGTGAAACTCAATCCCATCAACGAACACTCCTAAGCCGCGCAGTTTCGAGTACGGCATCTCAACGGTCCTCTTGGAACCCACGAAGATGGCCCTTTGCGACGTAATCGTAAGAAGCCCCACATCGTCCTCCATCAGTTGCGTACCCACTATCATGCTTCGTCCGCTTGCCCCGCCCTCGTAATACCTCACGCCTTTTGACACTCGATAGCTTAGGCCACTGTGGCTGCTGCGGTACCCGCGCACATTGGCATGTTTCATGAGTCGGGCAAGCGCTTTCATGTGGACCATTTCCCCTTCTCGCACGATGACACGCTGCGCTCGCACCTGCTCTTCTTCCCGTCGCTTCCTCTCACACGCCGGACAGACCGTGCGGCCTCCTAGCCGCGCGAAAAGACCGAATTTGCGCCCGCAACTCTCGCAAATGCCCGCCATCGCTCCCTCCTTCCGAGAGGTGCGGCGCTGCCCGTCACCTGGTGGCTTGCCCGACGAACACGAGCAACCAATCCATCGCTAACGCTCGACCGCCTGCTTGATGGTGGTGACCGCTTCGGATAGCTCCGCCAGCGTCGATTCCTTCTCACAGCGACGCTTCAGCTCCACGCTCTGCTTCTCCAGCGTCCGCTGGCTCACCGTCACCCGCAGCGGCATCCCCAGCAGGTCGGCGTCGTTGAACTTCACGCCCGGCGACTCCTCGCGGTCGTCGTAGAGCACCTCGACGCCGGCGGCCCCGAGATCGGCGTACAGCTTCTCCGCCGCCTCGCGCACCGCAGCGTTGTCGACGTTGAGCGCCACGAGGTGCACCTGGTAGGGCGCGACGCTCGCCGGCCAGATGATGCCCTTCTCGTCGTGGTTGGCCTCGATGACGGTCGCCAGCAGCCGCTCCACGCCGATGCCGTAGCAGCCCATGATGACGGGCCGCGCTTTCCCCTCGGCGTCGAGGTAGGTGGCGCCGAGCTTGTCGCTGTAGATGGTGCCGAGCTTGAACACGTGGCCGAGCTCGATGGCGCGACGCATCTGCAGCGGCGTCCCGCACTCGGGACACGCGTCGCCTTCGCGGGCGAGGGCGATGTCGCCGACGATCTCCGCCTGCCAGTCGCGGCCGTAGTTCAGGTTGCGGAGGTGGACGTCCGGGCTGTTGCCGCCGCCGACCAGGTTCGGCGCGTCGACCACGGAGTCGTCGGCCACGACGCGCACGCCGCGCAGTCCGGAGGGCGACGCCGCGCCCGCCACGAGGCCCGCCGCTTCGACTTCGCGGTCGTCCATCAGCCGCAGCTCGCCGCCGCCGAGGGCGTTGCGCAGCTTGATCTCGTTCACCTCCAGGTCGCCGCGGATGGCGACGAAGACGGGCGCGCCGTCGCTGGCGTAGAAGACGGCCTTCAGCGTCCTGCGGGCCGGAATGCCGAGGAAGGCGACAAGATCGTCGATGGTCTTTTGGCCGGGCGTCGCGACCTCCTCGACCGGCAGCGGCTCCTCGCCCTTGTCTTTCCGGTCTTTGCGGAACGCCGCCTTCTCTGTGTTCGCGGCGTAGTCGCCGTTGGGGCAGATGAGCACCTGGTCCTCGCCGACATCCGTCAGGTGCATGAACTCCTGGCTGTCCCGGCCGCCGATGGGCCCGGAGTCCGCCAGCACGGCGATGCTGGGCACGCCGCAGCGGTCGAAGCTGTTCTTGTAGGCGATGACCATCTTGTCGTAGCTGGCGTCCAGGCCGGCGTTGTCGGCGTCGAAGCTGTAGAGGTCCATCATCGTGAACTCGCGGGTGCGCATCAGGCCGCCGCGGGGGCGTGGCTCGTCGCGGAACTTCGTCTGCATCTGGTACACGAGGACCGGCAGCTCGCGGTAGCTCTGCACCAGCCGCGTGAAGAGATCGACGATGACCTCCTCGTGCGTCGGGCCAAGCGCCAGCTCCCGGTCGCGGCGGTCCTTGAGGACAAAGAGCGTCTCGCCGAACGCCTTGCGTCTTCCCGACGCCTCCCACATCTCGACGGGCTGGAGCGCGGGCAACCAGACCTCCTGGCCTCCGGCCGCGTCCATCTCCTCGCGAATGATCTGGCGCAGCTTGAGGAGGGCGCGCCATCCGAGCGGCAGGTAGCTGTAGACGCCAGCCGTGAGCTGGGCGATGAGTCGGGCGCGGAGGAGTAGCTGATGGTTGGGTGTCTCGGCCTCAGCGGGGGCCTGACGCAGCGTCTTGCCGAAGAGATGAGTCAGGCGCATGCGGTCTCCTTGGTACTGGGCTCAACGAACAAATGTAGGGGAGGACTTTAGTCCTCCCGCTGCCGTCAGTTCAATATGCGAGCATAGAGGAGGCGGGCTGCGCCGTCAAGGATGGGCGCTTGCCACGCGAGCGGTCGTGCCGCCCCTCCCGCTGCCGCTTCTCGCAACATTTGCGTCGATCTTCCCACCCTCCCACCCGCAAGCGCTGTTCCGGATGCCCCTCCCCCCCGGCAAGCAGGGCGCAGCCTTCTGCCGGGAGGCGTGGGAAGGAAGCTGAGAGGTTATCTCTCAGATCGGAACTACGACGATACGACGCGTCGTCGGATCGCTCGCGTGACGTACGGCGCCGCTAGCGTCAGCACGAGCCCGCCCGCCAGCGCCGCGACCAGGCTGCCGAGCACCGCCGGGACGTTCCTCGCGCCGAGCGCCGGCACCAGCGCCGCGCCGCCGCCGCCGCCGACAATCGCTAGTGGCAGCAGCGCCAGCATCCCGTGGCCATGCCGTCGATAGGCGACGACGAGCCAGGGAATGACGCCGAAGATCGCCCAGATAAGACAGAGGACAGCCAGAGCAATAGCTTCAAAGCTCACGTTGCCTCTCCTGGATAAGGAGATTGAATCCCGCAGCCTGCACCCAACATTGTATCGCTAAGGCTGAGGGTTTCAACCCTCAGATCCGTTCTCTTTTCCTGCGGGAATCGGATCCTGGGGCAGCATCTCGGCGATGACGCGTTCGCCCTCTTCGATGATCGCCGCCAGGAAGTCGCTCTCTTTCACGGTCCGCACGACTTCGCCGCGTCGAAAGATGACGCCTTTTCCCTTGCCGCCGGCAATCCCCACGTCCGCCTGCCGCGCCTCGCCGGGACCGTTGACGACGCAGCCCATGACGGCAACCGTTATCGCCTTGCCCCGCGATCGGAAGTGCGCCTCCACGGCGTTCGCCAGCGGAATCAGGTCGATCTCCACGCGGCCGCAGGTCGGGCAGGCGATTATCGTCGGCCCGCGACGGCGCAGGTTGAGGGCGTTTAGGATGTCCCAGCAGACCGGTATCTCCTCCGTCGGATCGGCCGAGAGGGAGACGCGGATCGTGTCGCCGATGCCTTCCGACAGCAGTATGCCGATGCCGATGGCGCTGCGTACCGAGCCGGAGCGCGGCGTGCCGGACTCCGTGACGCCGAGGTGCAGCGGATAAGGCACTCGCTTCGCCAGCGTGCGATAGGCCTCCAGCATCGTCGGCACGTCAAACGCCTTGAGCGAGACCTTGATGAGGTCGAAGTCCATCTCTTCCAGGACGCCGATCTCCCACAGCGCCGCGTCGACCATGCGCTGCCACATCGGCGGCGGCGGCTCGCCCTCCGCCAGCAGCGGCAGCGGCGGCAGGCTGCCCGCGTTCACGCCGATGCGGATCGGCGTCTGTCTCGCTTTCGCCGCGCGCACCACCTCGCGCACCTTGTCGGCGTCGCGAATGTTGCCGGGATTGAGGCGCAGGCCGTGCACGCCGGCGGCCAGCGCGGCGAGGGCCAGCCGGTGGTCGAAATGGATGTCGGCGACGATGGGCAGCGGACTGTGCGCGACGATCTCCGGCAGCGCGTCCGCGGCCGAGCGGTCCGGCACGGCAACGCGAACGATCTCGCAGCCGAGCTCCGCCAGCGCTTGAATCTGACGCAGCGTCGCCCGAACGTCGGCGGTCTTCGTGTTCGCCATCGACTGCACGACGATAGGCGCGTCGCCGCCGACGGTCACGCGGCCGATCTGCAGGGCCTTCGACTTTCGGCGACGGGTCATCGGAAGATGTCTTGACCGTGGACGATCCGGGCGATGTCAAAGTAGCTGATTACCACCACGAACGTCAGGAGGACCGCCAGTCCGGCAAGGTGCACCAGGGCTTCCTTCTGCGGGGCGATGCGCCGGCCCCGTCGCATTACCTCGACGAGAACGAAGACGATACGTCCGCCGTCCAGGAACGGGAACGGCAGGATGTTGACCACTGCCAGGTTAATGCTGAGGAGACCCATGAACTCGATCAGCGACTTCCAACCCGCCTCCTTGACCACCTCACCCGTCGCTTGGACGATTCCCACCGGCCCGCTCACTTGCGGAGCTGTGGCGCCCTTGATCCAGGAGATCACCTCGTTGCGCGCCATCGTCAGGGAATCGAACGTCTCTTGCGTGCCGAGGTGCAGCGCCGTCCAGGGGGCATAGGACTGCGTCTCGGTGAAAGGATACTGAGAGGCGATGGTTATGCCTGTTGGTCCCTGGTTGGACGGCGGCGCCCAGCGCGCCTTCACGTTCACATCGACGAAATCGCTGCCGCGCTTGACCGTCATCTTCAGCATCTCGCCCATGTGGAGACGGATGTCATAGCTGGCGTCGGGAACGTTCTGAACGTTGCGCCCATCGATGGTGTAGATGACGTCGTTTACCTGCAGGCCGGCGGCCGCGGCAGGCGAGCCCGGCGAGACGTCTGATATCATGGCGCGCCCAATCGGCACTTCATGCGGGATTATGAAGCTGGCGGTGAAGAGGACGATGGCGAACACGAAGTTAGAGAGCACGCCGGCCGAGAGCACGAAGACTCGAAGGAGCTTCGGTCTGGAGGCGAGGGAGCCCGGCTCTGTCGGGTCCTCTTCGCCGACCATACGCACGAACCCGCCCAGCGGCAGCGCGTTCAGCGAGTACTCCGTGTCGTGGAACTTGAAGGCGGCGATTCGCGGCGGAAAGCCCACGCCGAACTCCAGCACCCGCACGTGGGACAGCTTCGCCGCGATGAAGTGGCCCGACTCGTGGACGAGCACCAGAACGATGATTATACCGAAGAAAGGCAGCAGAGAGTGCAGGACGACAGTGTTCATGCTTGCGTTCCTAGAAGAGTTTCGGCATATTCGCGTGCCCAGGCATCGGCGGCCAGGATCTCGTCCAGGCTTTCGTCGGAGCCGCCCTCGTGGGCGTTCAGCGTCTCATCGATGATCTCGGGGATGCGCGTGAATCCGATTCGTCCGCTCAGGAAGGCCTCCACGGCGACCTCGTCGGCGGCGGAGATCACCGTTGGATAAGTGCCGCCGCGATGCCCGGCCTCCAGCGCCAGCGACAGGCACGGATAGCGGTCAAGCTTGAGCTCCGAGAAGTGCAGCGCGCCCATCTGTCGCAGGTCCAGCGGCGCGACGGACGGCAGTTGCGGCCGGTCCGGATAGCACAGCGCCACCTGGATGGGAACGCGCATGTCGGGGGTGCCCAGTTGCGCCTTCAGCGAGCCGTCGCAGAACTCCACCACGGAGTGGACGATGCTTTCCCGGTGCAGCACTATCTCGATCCTGTCCAGCGGCACGTCGAACAGCCAGCGCGCTTCGATTGCCTCCAGCCCTTTGTTGAGGAGCGTCGCCGAATCGATTGTCACCTTCCGCCCCATCTGCCACGTCGGGTGCGAGAGCGCCTGCTCCGGCGTCACGCGTTTTAGCTCGTCGATGCTCTTGTCCCGCAGCGCCCCGCCGGATGCGGTGAGAATCAGCCGCCGGATGTTGGCGTTCTTCTCGCCGCGCATCACCTGCCAGATGGCGCTGTGCTCGCTGTCTATCGGCCGGATCTCGCCGTGCCCGCGACGGGCCGATTCCCTCACCAGCCGGCCCGCCATGACGAGCACTTCTTTGTTTGCCAGGGCGACGGTCTTGCCTGCTTCCAGCGCCTTCAGCGTCGGGATCAGGCCCGCCTTGCCGGCGGTGGCCACGACGACGAGTTCGACTTCCGGGTCGGCGGCGATCGCTTCCATCGGAGCGCACTCGAAGCCGTCGAAAGGTATAACGCCGGCGGCCGTCGATCCGTTTCCGTCGCAACAAACGAGTCGCGGCGCGAACTCGCGCGCCTGCTCTTCGAGGAGGGTGACGTTGCGCCCGGCGCACAGCCCGACGACACGGAATCGCTCCCGAAGTCCGCGCACTACGTCGAGCGTCTGGCGACCAATGGACCCGGTGGAACCGAGGACGGCGATGCGGCTTACAGAATCACCCACTTCAAGTAGTAGTATACCACCACGGTTACGAGGAGCACGCTGTCGAAGCGGTCCATCAGGCCGCCGTGGCCGGGGATGAGACGGCTCGCGTCTTTCACCTGCATGCCGCGCTTCAGTTTCGATTCGATGAGGTCGCCGAGCTGCGCAACCACCGGCAGCAGGAAGGCGAGAGGGACGATCTGCGACGCCTCGACCCGCAGGCCGAGCGCGTAGTTGAGCAGCAGCACCGCGCCTACGCCGAAGACAAAGCCGCCGACGGCGCCTTCCACCGTCTTGCCCGGGCTTATCGCCGGCGCCAGCGGCGTCCGCCCGATGGCTCTACCGACGAAGTACGCGGAGGTGTCAGTGGCAAAGGTCGAGAAGAGCGCCAGGAAGACCCAGTCGCGCCCGTCGCCGGCGTCGCGGAGCAGCACGAGATGGCAGCCCAGCCAGCCAAGGTAGAGCACGCTGCCTACGATCCACAGCCACTCGGAGAGGGCGTCCTGTATGGGATAAACGGTCATCGACCACAGCAGCGGCAGCACCACGACGCCCGTCATCACCCAGACGAGCCAGTTGTAGCCGGCATGCGCGGCAACGGCCAGGCTTCCCGAGAGCGCGGCGCCCAGGAGCACCAGACTGTCGAGCCGGGAGCCACGCGCCGCCTGGAACTCCAACGTCGCGGCGATGAGCAGTGCGGCGATGGCGCCGGTGTACCAGCGCGCGCCCGCCCAGACGAACAGGACAATGAGCGGTATGCCGACGGCCGCGCTCGCGACGCGCAACTCCAGGCTGCTCCATCTCTTGCCGCTGTCCCGCCCTGCTCTTCGCATGCCTCTCCCGTCAGTCGGTGCCCAGGCCGCCAAAGCGACGCTCCCGCCGCCCGTAGGCCCGCAGCGCTTCCTCCAGTTGCTCCGGCCCAAAGTCCGGCCAGTACGTCGGCGTCGAGTAGTACTCCGCGTAGGCGGCTTGCCAGATTAGGAAGTTGGACAGCCGCATTTCGCCGGCCGTGCGAATTACCAGATCGGGGTCCGGCATGCCCGCCGTGTACAGGTGGGAGGAGATTACGTCCTCGTCGACCTGCTCCCGCGGCAGGCCGTCGCCGATGATGCCGCGGACGGCGTCGACGATCTCCGCGCGGCCGCCGTAGTCGAAGGCGACGGCGACGGTCATTCCCGTGTTGTTCTTCGTTAGCTCGAGGGCGTCGACAACCTCGCGGCGGACCGACGGGGCCAGGTTGTCGAGGCGGCCCAGGTGTCGCAGCCGGACGCCGCGCTCGTTCAGCTCCTTGATCTCGCGCTTGATGACGCGCGCAATGAGCTGCATGAGGGCGCGCACTTCCGGTCGAGGCCGCGACCAGTTCTCGGTGGAGAAAGCGTAGAGCGTGAGATAGGGGACGCCGCGTTCTCCCAGGTAGCGGATGATGCGGCGAATGTTCTCCGTGCCGGCGCGGTGCCCCGCCTGTCGCGAAAGGCCGCGCTCCTTCGCCCAGCGGCCGTTGCCGTCCATGATGATCGCGATGTGGGCGGGAAGCCGCGCGTCGTCCTTGCTGGCGGAATTCTTCGGCGTCCTTTAGACCTCCAGCAGCTCCGCTTCCTTCTCTCTGCCCAGCTTGTCGATCTCCTCGACATAACGGTCGGTCAGCTTCTGGAGCCGTTCTGCCGCCCGCTTCTCCTCGTCGTCGGATATCTCCTTGCCTTTGTCCAGCGAGCGCAGTTCGTCGACGGAGTGGCGACGCACGTTGCGCACGGCGACGCGTCCTTCTTCCACCTTGTTGTGGACGATCTTCACCAGTTCCTTGCGCCGCTGCTCCGTGAGTTGCGGAACGGCGAGCCTAATTGTGTGCCCGTCGTTGGACGGGTTCAGGCCCAGGTCCGACTTCAAGATCGCCTTTTCAATCGCGCCCAGGGACTGCCGGTCCCAGGGCTGGATGGTGATCAGCCGCGCTTCCGGCACGGCGATCGTCGCCAGTTGGTTCAGGGGCATGGCGCTGCCGTACACGTCGACCTTTAGCCCTTCGACGAGGCCCGGTCGGGCGCGGCCGCTGCGAATGCCGTCAAGCTCTCGCTGGAGCACGGAAACGGCGCTCTTCATGCGTCTTTCTGCGTTCTCAATCGTCTCGTCGATCATCCAGTAGCTCCTCCCTGAACAAGCGTCGGCGTTACGAGGCGACCCCGGCGTCCGCGTACACTGTCTCGGTGTCGGCGATGAGCGTGCCTATGCGCTCGCCGCGAACGGCCCGGACGATGCCGTCGGGCGCCAGCAGGTCGAAGACGACTATCGGCAGGTTGTGGACCATGCAGAGCGTGACGGCCGTGCTGTCCATCACCTCCAGGCGGCGGTCGAGGGCGTCTTGAAAGCTCAGCGTTTGGAATCGCCGCACTCCCGGCGTCTTGCGCGGGTTGCCCTCGTAGACGCCGTCGACTTTGTTCTTCGCCATCAGCACCAGGTCGGCGCCGATTTCGACCGCGCGTAGAGCGGCGGCGGTATCGGTCGTGAAGTAGGGGTTGCCGGTCCCGCCGGCGAAGATGACGATGCCGCCTTGTTGCAGGTGCTCGATGGCGCGCCGGCACGCGAACGCCTCGACGACCTCCTGCACGGGAATCGCGGAGTGAACGCAGACGTCGACGCCTTGGCGTTCGAGGGCGCTCTGGAGCGCGAGCGAGTTGATTATCGTCGCCAGCATGCCGGCGTAGTCGGCGGTCACGCGCTCCAGTCCGCGTTCGCCGCCGATGGCGCTTCCGCGCATAATATTGCCTGCGCCGACGACGATTCCTATCTGCGTGCCGTTCGCCTGGGCGGCCTTTATCTGGGAAGCGATCCTGTTGAGGGTGGCAGCGTCAATCCCGAAGCGCTGTTCGTCGGCAAGCGCCTCCCCGCTGATCTTGAGGAGGACCCGTTTGCCACTTTCGGCCATCGCCTGGCCCTAGCTGCCTAGCTCGAATCTCGCGAAACGACGGACCCTGACGTTCTCGCCGGTCTTGGCGACAACGTCGTTGACGATGTCGAGAACGGTGCGCGAAGGATCGCGGATGTAGTCCTGGCAGAGAAGGCACAGGTCCTTCGGCTGTCCCGGAGTGTCAGGCGGAAGGTCGGCCTCGGCGACGCAGAGCGGGCCCGTCGCGGCCACCTGCATTGCCAGATCGCGGGCCAGCGCCTTGAAGTCGGGCGTCCGCGCGACGAAGTCCGTCTCGCAGTTCACCTCCACCATCGCGCCGATGCGCCCGCCGGCGTGGATATAGCACTCCACGAGTCCCTGCTCCGTCGTCCGGTGCGCCTTCTTCTCCGCCGCGCTGAGTCCGCGCTTGCGCAGTATCTCCGCGGCCTTGGCCTTATCGCCGCCGGCCTCCTGGAGTGCGCGCTTGCAGTCCATGACGCCGGCGCCGGTCAACTCTCGAAGCTCTTTGACTTCTTGTGCGGTAACCTCCACTTATGCGGTCCCTTCCGTCTCGTCTGCCGCAGCGGGCTGTTCCTCCGTTGATGCAGTTTCAGTCGATTCGCCGGTCTCTTCCGCCTCTTCCTCCGCCGCCACGGCCACCTCTTCGTCCGGCGAGACGCTATAGGTCTGGCCGGCCAGCACCTCCGCCGCTTCCGGCGTGTACTCTCGCATCGACAGGCCCTCCAGAACGGCGTCGGCGACGCGGCTGGTGACGAGCCGGACGGCGCGTATAGCGTCGTCGTTCGAGGGTATCGGGTAGTCGATCTCGTCCGGATTGCCGTTCGTATCGACCATCGCGACGATGGGAATGCCCACGCGCTTCGCTTCGGCGACGGCAATCCGCTCGGCGGTCGTGTCGACGATGAAGATAGCGCCGGGTATGGTCGTCATCTCTTTGACGCCGCCGAAGTGACGGTTGAGGCGCTCTGTCTCCTTGTCGAGCTTCATGACCTCCTTCTTCGGGAGGCGGTCGAACTCGCCGCGCGACTTGTTGTCCTCAAGCCGGACCAGGTGGTCGATTCGCGACTGGATAGTCGCGAAGTTCGTCAGCGTCCCGCCGAGCCAGCGATTGTTGACATAAGGCATCATGGCCCGCTTGGCCTCGGCCTCGATGGACTCCTGCGCCTGGCGCTTGGTGCCGCAGAACAGAATCGTCTCGCCGCCGGCCACCAGGTCGCGAACGTAGTCGCAGGCGTGGTTCAGGTACTGGACCGTCTGCTGGAGATCGATGATGTGGATGCCGTTGCGCTCTGTGAATATGTAAGGGCGCATGCGCGGGTCCCAGCGCTGCGTCTGGTGGCCAAAATGGACTCCGGCCTCTAGGAGCGACTTCATGCTAACGGGCGCGAGCAAAGCTGGAATAGTATCCTCCGACTAGTGAAATGCCAACTGCAATAACCCGCCCGCTGGTGCCCAAGAGGCACGCGGGCGAGCGTCAATCACTATATCATATAGCTTCGCCGCGGGCAACGGTCGCGACGGCGGTGGCGTTCGGCGCTTGCCGTTTACCCGCAAGTTAAGTAAATTAGAAGTACCACGGATTCAACGGAGGTCCCGGAATTGCCAACCTATGAGTATCGATGCACTCAGTGCGGCCACGAGTACGAGATGCGCGAAGGCTTCGATGCTCCTGCAACTCAGCTTTGCTCCCGCTGCGGCGGCGAGTCGCGACGCGTCATCCACGCGCCCCTCGTTCTCTTCAAGGGCAGCGGCTTCTATGTGACCGACAACCGCAAGAGCGGTCACGTCGGCGCTTCGACCGGCGCCGGCTCCAACGGCGGCAACGGCGATAAGGACTCCGGCGTTGAAAGCGTCGAAGCCGCTGCTCCCGTCGCCGAGAGCAAGCCGGCCGAAAAGACTTCGAAAAAGCCATCAGAGACGGCCGCCGCCGGCTAGAGGGACGCCGTGAAGGCCCTCATCCAGCGTGTCAGCAGGGCCTCAGTAGAGGTGGAAGGCGAAGTCGTTGGCGCTATCGGCGCCGGCAGCCTCATCCTGCTTGGGGTGGCCGAAGGCGACGGCATCGACGAAGCCCGACGCCTGGCCTGCAAGGCGGCGGAGCTCCGTATCTTCGAGGACGCCGACGGCCAATTCAACCTGTCCCTCCTCGACAGCGGCGGCGAAGCGCTCGTGATCAGCCAGTTCACCCTCCTCGCCGATACCCGTCGGGGAAGACGCCCCAGCTTCACCGACGCGGCGGCGCCCGAAGTGGCGGAGGCGCTGGTGCTGGAGTTCGAGGAGTCGCTGCGGGCGGCGGGCATGCACGTGGCCAGCGGGCGGTTCGGCGCGCACATGAAGGTCGAGCTGGTAAACGACGGCCCCGTTACAATTCTGCTGGACACTTCGGATTTGCAGCGTCCGCGAAGAGGATAGACGCCGCCGTTCGGACCGTCGTATAATCGCGTAGGGTGCCCGCTCTAGCAAGGATTGAGTTGTGGCCATGAGGCGTCGCACCGTCTTCCGCGTACTCGTCCCCGGCCTGCTCATCCCTCTGTCCCTCGGCCTGTTTGCCTTCTCCCTGCCCTGGACCCGCGGCTCGAACGACCCCGGTACCGCCTCGGTCCACGCCGTCGAAGGCCTCGAAACGACGCCGTCGCCGCAGCCTACGATGAACGTTCTGAAAGAGGAGAACGACGTCGTTCAGTGGTGGACCGGCGTCGCGACCGCGACCGCGCCGACGCCCACGCCCGTGCCGACCATCGTGCCGCCGTCGGAGGTCGCCGCCGCGGAGCTTCCCTACGCCGTGCCGCCGCCGGGCGTCGCCTACGGCCCGGACGAACGCTGGATTGCGGTCGACGTGACGACGCAGCGCGCCTACGCCTTCATCGGCGGCAAAGCCGTGTACGAGGCGCTCGTCACCACCGGCAGGCCGGGGTTCGAGACGAAGCCGGGCGACTACCGGATCAACTACCGCAAGCAGAACGAGACGATGGACTCAGAGACCATCGGCATCCCGCGCGACGACCCGCTGGGCTACTACCTCACGAACGTCCTCTGGACACAATACTTCTACCCCACCGTCGCGCTGCACGACAACTACTGGCAGCCTATCAGCGTTTTCGGGCACGTGGCGTCCAGTCACGGCTGCGTCGGGATGCTGGAAGAGGATGCCAAGTGGTTCTGGGACTTCGCCACGATAGGAACGCGCGTCGTCGTCTATCAGTAGGGGAGGACTTCAGTCCTCCCGAGGTTCCCTGTTCCGCGGGTCTCGATCGCGTAGGTCGGGCGTCTCGCCCGACCGCCGATTCCGTCGGCATGCTGGAAAACGACGCCAAGTGGTTCTTCGTGACGATAGGAACGCGCGTCGTCGAGTATGTGTAGGGGAGGACTTCAGTCCTCCCGAGTTTCCCCTTTGCCACGATAGGAACGCGCGTCGTCGTGTATCAGTAGGGGAGGACTTCAGTCCTCCCAAGTTTCCTTGCTGTACGGATTATGGCGGCGTTTCTAGCTCCAGACTGACGTCCAGCGCTGGCGCTGAGTGCGTGATCGCGCCAACGGAGATGCGGTCGACGCCTGTTTCCGCGACCGCTCGCACCGTCGCCTCCGTTATCCCGCCCGACGCCTCGGTCTTGGCCCGACCGCCGGCCATCTCCACCACGCGGCGCATCTCCTCGAGGCCCATGTTGTCGAGCAGCAGCGCGTCGACGCCGGCGGCAAGCGCCTGCCGCGCCTCCTCGGCCGACGTGACCTCCACTTCGATGGCCATGCCAGGCGCGCGCTCCCGCAATCGCCGCACGGCGCTCTCGATGCTCCCGCCCGCGGTTTCGACGGCGCGCCAGTGGTTATCCTTGACGAGAATGCCGGTCGCCAGGTTCCAGCGATGGTTCTGTCCGCCGCCCATTCGAACAGCGTAGCGCTCCAGTGCGCGGAGTCCTGGCGTCGTCTTGCGCGTGTCGAGGATGCCCGTCGGCAGGCCGGCGACGGCGTCGACGAGACGCGCGGTGGCCGTCGCGATGCCGGAGAGGCGCTGGAGCAGGTTGAGCGCGACGCGCTCGCCGCGGAGTATCGCGCTCACCGGGCCCTCGATCTCCGCGAGAATGTCGCCCGGATGCACTCGCGAGCCCTCGGCGACGAGCGGTCGGAAAAAGAGCGCCAAGTCGACGGCGTGGAAGACGGCGGCGGCGACGGGCAGTCCGGCAACGACGCCGGCCTGCTTCGCGAGGAGCACGGCCTTGCCGTTCAACTCCGCCGGGACAAGCGCGGCGGTCGTCACGTCGTCGAACGCGCCGTCCTCCGAAAGCGCCGCCAGCGCGATTTCGTGCAGGTACGCTTCGTCTAGTTGTTCGCCAGTCATGTTCCCATGCCGCGGCCTTCAGGCCGCGGTGGCGCTTCCCTTCCGCCGTCCTTCGAGAGCGCGGCGAGGGCAACTTCGTACAGGCACGCTTCGTCTAGTTGTTCACCAGTCATGTTCCCATGCCGCGGCCTTCAGGCCGCGGTGGTGCCTCGCCCGCATCTTTTCGGAAGACGATGTGCCGGCGCCAGGAATCGCGCGGCTCAGGGAAGTCGGTGCGGAAGTGGGCGCCGCGGCTCTCCTCACGCAGGAAAGCTGCTTCCGTGACCAGGCGTCCGACCAGCAGCAGGTTCGCCAACTCATGCGAAGGGCGGTCGTCAGCCGGCGGAAGGCTGCTCTGCCAGGCGGACAGCGTCGCTCGTGCGCGGCTGAGCGATTCGCCGCTCCGGATGATCCCGACGTCGTCCCACATCAGCGATTGCAGCGCCGCCTTCTCGATCAGCGGTTTCGCATTCGAGGCAGGTGATGCCTCCGGCAGCGCACGCGTTTCGACGCTCGGCAGCGGCTGCGGCCCGGCGCCATCGACGGTCCGCTGGACGGCGCGACGGGCAAACACGACTGTCTCCAGCAGAGAGTTGCTCGCGAGGCGGTTGGCGCCGTGGACGCCGGTGCAGGCGACCTCGCCGCAGGCGTAGAGCCCGCGCAGGTTCGTCTCGCCCCAGGTGTTCGTGCGAACGCCGCCCATCATGTAGTGAGCGGCCGGCGAGACGGGTATCGGCTGGCGCGTGATGTCGACGCCGTGGTCCAGGCAGAAGCGGAAGATTTGCGGGAAGCGGGCGCTGACCTTCTCCGGCGGCAGATGCGTCACGTCGAGGTTGACGTGGTCGGCGCCGCTGCGCGTCATCTCCGCGACGATGGCGCGGGCGACGACGTCGCGGGGCGCCAGGTCCTTCTGCGGATGGTAATCGACCATGAAGGCGCGTCCCTTCTCGTCGCGGAGAACGCCGCCTTCGCCGCGCACCGCCTCGGAGATGAGGAATGCCGGCACGCCAGGCAGGCGCAGCGCCGTCGGGTGGAATTGGAAGAACTCCATGTCGGCGATCTCGGCACCGGCGCGATAGGCCAGGGCGACGCCGTCGCCGGTAGCCACTTCGGGGTTCGTCGTGATGCGGTACAGGTGACCCGCGCCGCCGGTCGCCAGGATGACGAAGCGCGCGTCGAAGCGCTCGCGGTCGCCTGAGCGAACGTCGAGCGACTGAACGCCGACGGCGACACGGTCCTCCGTCACAATCTCCTCGACCTGGCTAAACTCCCGGACGGTCACGGCCGACATGCGCGCGAGGCTGCTGAGCGACAGCTCGATGTGCTCGCCGGTCGAGTCGCCGCCGGCATGGAGGACGCGGGCGCGGCTGTGGGCGCCTTCGCGGCCGAGTTCGACGTGGCCCTCGCTGCTGTCGAAGGGGACGCCGAAGCGCACAAGGTCGGCGATACGCTCCGTCGCTTCGCTGGTAAGGATGCGCGCCGCCTCTTCGTCGACCAGGCCAGCGCCGGCGGCAAGCGTATCCTGCAAGTGCAGTTCCGGCGAGTCGTCTGGCCCAACAGGCGCGGCGATACCGCCCTGGGCGTGCTTCGTGTTGCACTCGTCGATGGAGTCCTTGGTGAGGATGAGGACGCGGCCGTGCTTCTGGGCAAGCAGCGCGGCAAACAGCCCGGCGATGCCTGAGCCGACCATAACGTAGTCGTATCGCATTAGGGCACTGCTTCTCTCCGAGCGTTTGAAGACACCGTAGGCCAGGCTTTCCAGCCTGGCCATGGATCAGACGCCGAGACTGGAAAGTATCGGCTACGATAATCAGGTTATAGATAGCATGCGGTCGAGGGCGAGCTTTGCCCAGTGGGCCGTCTCCGGCTCAACCGTCACCTGATTTACGACCCGGCCGTCGACGAGCGCTTCCAGCACCCAGCAAAGGTAGGCGGGATGAATGCGGTACATCGTCGAGCACGGGCAGGGGTCGGCGTCCAGCGACACGACGGTCTTGTCCGGGTTCTCGCGGGCCAGGCGGTTGACCAGGTTGATCTCCGTGCCGACGGCCCAGCGGCTGCCCGGCGGCGACTCGCTGACGGCGCGGATGATGTGCTCCGTCGAGCCGTAGCTGTCCGCCGCCTCGATGACCTCCAGCCGGCACTCGGGATGCACGACGACGCGAATACCGGCGTACTGCTCGCGGACGCGTCGCACCTGCTCGACGGTGAAGCGCTGGTGCACGCCGCAATAGCCGTCCCAGAGGATGATGCGGCTCGCGCGCAGCGTCGCGGAGTCGATTCCCCCCAAGCTGCCCCGCGGCGACCTGCGGCGCCAGACCGGCATGTGCGCTATAGCGATGCCCATGGAGCGGCCGGTCACGCGGCCCAGGTGCTCGTCGGGGAAGAAGAGGACGCGTCGCCTCTGCGCCAGCGCCCAGCGAAACACGGCCGGCGCATTCGACGAGGTGCAAACTACGCCGCCGCGCTCGCCGCAGAACGCCTTGAGCGCCGCCGTCGAGTTGATGTAGGTCACCGGCAGCGTATCAGCAGCGAGGCCGGCATCTTCGAGCTCTTGCCAGCAGGTGCGGACGTCGCGGTCCGACGCCATGTCGGCCATCGAGCAGCCCGCGGTCATGTTGGGCAAGACTACCCGCTGATGCGCGGCGCACAAGATGTCGGCGCTCTCCGCCATGAAGTGGACGCCGCAGAAGACGATGAAGTCGGCGCGTCGATTGCCCGCCGCCCACCGTGCCAGCTTGAACGAGTCGCCGCGCTGGTCGGCGAAGCGGATCACGTCGTCGCGCTGATAGTGGTGGCCGAGGATGACGAGCCGCGCGCCAAGCATCGCCTTCGCCGCCGCGATGCGTTCCATGAGTTCCGGCGCCGCCAGCGAGCGGTACTCGAACGGGATGTCCTGCTGCCAGCGGGCAAAAGCCAGTTGCTCGTCGAGGGGAACCGTCGCGACCGGGTCGCAGGGGGAGAGGAGGCTTGTAGGTGGGAGAAGCGCTTCTTTGACCATGCGACTCCCCTTTCGCGGCGTCCGCCGGTCTCCGCGGCGGGACTTAGTGTCTAACTTACACTAACTCTATCAGGCTTTCGCCAGAAAGTCAAGCGCCGATCGTCGGCTCGACAGGTGGTCGCTGGGCAAACGTGGGGCGTCTTTCTTGTAACATCCGCGTCCATCTTCCCACCCGCCCTCCCTCAAGCGTCCTTCCGCGCCTCCCCGTTCTCCTTGCTGCGCCTGCCCCCTCGTGCTACGATTCATTCGTCGATCCTTGCGCCGGCCCCACAGACAGGTGCCGCAATGCCTCGTCGGTCCCCAGAGCTGCCCGTCGCCCGAAGCGGCGACGACGCGGAGACAGTGGCTCGCCGCTGCCTCGTCGAAGGCGGACGCCTGGCGATGGAGCGCTTCCACCAGCCCCAGTCGGTCACCGTGAAGGGCCGCGGCAACCTCGTCACCCAGGTCGACCTCGCCATCGAGACCCACATCCAGCGCACCCTCGCCGACGAGTTCCCGCAGCACGCCCTTCTTTCCGAGGAGAGCAATCCCTCCGTCAGCGCCCGTCGCGGCTGGACCTGGGTCGTTGACCCCCTCGACGGCACCCGCAACTACGTCAGCGGCATCCCTTTCTTCTGCGTCAACGTCGCCCTCTGCTTCGGCGGCGAGCCGCTGGCCGCCTGGACATTCGACCCCGTGCACGACGAGCTCTTTCATGCGAAGAAAGGCCAGGGCGCCTGGCTCGGCGACCAGCCGCTGCGCGTGTCGAAGAAAGACTCCGTGCAGTCGTCGGTCATCGGCATCGACATGGGCTACGACGACGACCGCGCCGGTTTCATGCTCGACCTCATGTGCGAGCTCTGGCCCGGCGTCCAGGCCATACGCATTCCCGGGAGCGCGGCGCTCGGGCTCGCCTACGCCGCCTGCGGTCGCTACGACCTGTTCGCGCACAATCTTCTCTATCCCTGGGACCTCGCGCCCGGCATCCTCCTCGTGCGGGAGGCCGGCGGCGTCGTCACCGACCGCGATGGCGGTCCCATAAGCCTCTACAGCGAGGGCGCGATTGCCGGCGGGATGCTGGTGCACGAAGACTTCCTGCGCCTGGCCGCGGGCAAGCCATGGCGCGATGTGCAATCCATGAAGAGGAGGGCGGAAAATGACTGACAGTCTACCACCGCTGGGGAAAAGCTCCCGGCTTGGTCGCTTCAAATGGTTCGGCGCCTTCATCGTCATTGTGGCGATTGCGGTCGGCGCGGCCTTCCTCGGCATGTCGCTTAAGGGCGGCGGCGGAAGCAGCGGCGGCGACAACGCTGGCAACAACGGCACGCCGCAGGCCGGGTCCACCGGCACGCCCGCCGACACGGTGTCCGCCGAACAGGCGCTGTCCGACTACATCAAGACGACGCTCAACCAGGACTACGCCGGCGACTGCTCGACGGCGATAGTGCCCGCGGGCAGCGGCATGTGCTCGGCGGCCCGCGGCGACCGAGGCGACCAGAAGGCGTTCCTCATCGGGCCCAGCTCCTATCAGTTCACCACCTGGGTCTTCCTGAAGAAGACCGGCACCGCCTGGACCGTCGAGAGCACGCTGCCGGTGAACCCGGACACCGTTAACGCGCCGGGAGCGCCCTGGCCACTGGAGAAAGGCGCCACCGTCGTCGTCGGTGGCACGGGGACGTGTCTGAACGTGCGAGTCTCGCCGAGCATAAAGGCCGACGCCGTCGATTGTATTGCTGACGGGACAACGATCGTGCTGCAGGACGGTCCGGTGACCGCCGACGGCTACGACTGGTGGCGGCCGCAGGATCGCAGCGGCTGGGTCGTCGGCGACTACCTGCGCTACCCGGACACAACGACTCCCACGCCCGGAGGTGCGGTTACCCCCGCGCCCACGGCAACCTCAACGCCGACCGGCTAGCCCGGACGAATGTAGGGGAGGTCTTTAGACCTCCCGCAAGCCTGCGGTGTCCTCTGTCCGGCGCGGCCGTCGGCTAGCGTCACCTCAAACGGATGCGCTCGATGGCTTTGTCGCGGTCGGAACTGAACCGTGCGGCTGCGAACGATATCGTTAGCTGAGGGATTCATCCCTCACACCGTCTAAATATCCGGCGACTACCTGCGCTACCCGGACACAACGACTCCCACGCCCGGAGGTGCGACTACGCCCGCGCCCACTGCCACCGCCACGCCCACCGGCTAGCCCGGACGAATGTAGGGGAGGTCTTTAGACCTCCCGCGGGGTCGGACTATCCCCTGCGCTTTCTCGCATACCACCCGCCGAATCCCAGCGCCGCGGCCGCCGCAATCAACCCAACTGCGAGGGCCGCACAAGCGCCGGCCGACCACGACAAGTCCCCTGCCGATCCAGACTCAGCAGCAACGCCGGTCGGCGGGAGCGTCAACTCGCCGCCAACGCTAGGCGGATTCAGGGGTGTGGGTATGGCTGGACGTGGCGCCGGTGTGAAAGTGCTGGTTGGCGCGGGCGGGGCAGTGTCCTCAATAACCGATACCGTGTCATCGTCGCTGTTCGCCACGTAGATACGGTTCGGGCTGGGGTTGACGGCAATACCCTGGGGGGCATCCCCAACCGTGACGGCAGCGACAATTGTATTGTTGCCGCCATCGATGACGGAGACGATCCCGCTGTCAGACGACACGTAGATTCGGTTCGTGTCGGGGTTCACGGCCACGCCGGAGGGTTCGGTTCCCACCGCTACGGTGGCGACGACCGTGTTGCCGGCGCCGTCGATCACCGATACACCGCTGGGCTGTAGGTTCGCCACGTAAATGCGGTTCGTGCCGGGGTTGACGGCCACGGCTATGGGGTAAATCCCGACCGCCACGGTGGCGAGGAGCGCGTTGCTGGGGCCGTCGATGACGGACACGCCGCTGGGAAAGAGGCCCGTCACGTAAATCCGGTTGGTGTTGGGGTTAACGGCCAGGCTACCGGGCATAGTGATCCCTAAGTCCATGTGGGCGATGACGGTGTTGGTGGCGCCGTCAATCACGGATGCGCCGAATTCGCTGGCGACGTAGATGCGGTTCGTGCTGGGATTGACCGAGATGGACCGGGGGTGATCCCCATCCCCGACAGTCGCAACAACCGTGTTGCTGCCGCCATCGATGACGGAGACATCGATGCTGCCGTCGTTCGCCACGTAGATGCGGTTCGTGTTGGGGTTGACGGCCACTGCATCGGGTTGATCCCCAACCGGCACAGTGGCGATTATCGTGTTGCTAGCTCCGTCGATGACGGAGATGTCGGCGCTCTCATAGTTCGCCACATAGATGCGGTTCGTGTTGGGATTGACGGCTAGAGCCTGAGGTCCTGTCCCGATCACTATGGTGGCGATGACAGTGTTGCTGCCGCCGTGGATGACGGACACGTCGCCGCTGTCATTGTTCGCCACATAGATGAGATTGGTCTTCGGGTTGACGGCAACGCCCTCAGGGTCAATCCCCACTGTCACCCTGGCAATGATCGTTTTGCTGCGGCCTTCGAGGACGCAGACAGTGTTGCTGCCGGGATTACCTACGTAGGCATGGTTTGCCACGTAGACGCGGTTTGTATTGGGGTCAACCGCCAAGCTGGATGGGTAAGCGAAGACAAATACGGTGGCGGCGACCGTGTTGCTGGCGCCGTCGATGACGGAGACGTTGTTGCTCTCCCCGCCAGCCACATAGATGCTGTTCGTGTTGGGGTTGGCGGCCACGCCCGAGGGTCGACTCCCAACCGCTACGAAGGCGGCGACGGTGTTCGTGGCGCCGTCGATAACGGAGACGTTGTAGCTCTTCCCGTTAGCCACGTAGATGAGGTTCGTCTTTGGGTTGACGGCCACGCCCGAGGGTCCACTCCCAACCGCTACGACGGCCGCGACGGTGTTCGTGCTGCCGTCAATAACGGAGACGTTGTCGCTGCTAGAGTTCGCCACGTAGACGAGTTTCGTGTTGGGGTTCACGGCTACGCCGGAGGGTTCGGTTCCCACCGCTACGGTGGAGACGACCGTGTTGGTGAGGCCGTCGATAACGGAAACGTTGTTGCTGCCTGCGTTGGCTACGTAGATGAGGTTCGTGCTGGGGTTCACAGCCACGCCGGAGGGTTCGGCTCCCACCGCTACGGTGGAGACGACCGTATTGGTGAGGCCGTCGATAACGGAAACGTTGTCGCTGCCCGCGTTGGCTACGTAGATGAGGTTCGTGCTGGGGTTGACAGCCACGGCCGAGGGCTCGCGCCCACCCAACCCTGTTCTGATGGTGGCAATAACGGTTGGGTCGCCAGCCGCGGCGCGCGCAACGGGTGCCGGCCCACGTAGGGCAACGCCCATACTGATCGCCAGGCCCAGGAGCAGTAGTCGAAAGACCGTTCCAGCGCGCATCATGCACCTCCGGAGGGCGTCGCTGCTATCGGTTTCTGGGGCGGTGGCGCAAGAATAGTCCGCAAACGGAAATTTGTCAAGGGAGTGCCACCAGTCCCTTATAAGTCGTCTGTCGCTCTGCTATCCTGGCCTCAGCACCCTTCGACAGGCCATCGGTCCATGCAATGCTTCGCTTTTCGCCAAACGCGCACTTTTGCGCCACTTTTCTAGATTCACATCGCTCTCATCCAGATTCAAAACACGACGCGAAAAATAATTGAATTCAATGGGTCAATCAAAGCCGCGACCCCGGGGAGAGGACAGGTCGGGGGTATGGCCTACCGACGGCGGTGGTCCACGAAGCGCCGCATCCGCTCCAGCGCCTGCTCGATGAGCTCGTACGACTGCGCGTAGCACGCCCGCACGTGCCCGGCGCCGCAATCGCCAAACGCCGAGCCGGGCACCACGGCCACCTTCTCCTCCATCAGCAGCTCCTCCGCGAACGACTCATCGGACAGGCCGGTGACGCCCACCGACGGGAACGCGTAGAACGCGCCCCTCGGCTCGAAGCACTTCATGCCGATGTCGTTGAAGCCGTCGACGATCAGCCGCCGTCGCCGGTCGTACTCCGCGATCATGCCCCGCACGTCCTCCTCGCCGGCGACCAGCGCCTCCAGCGCGGCGTACTGGGCAATCGTCGGCGCGGACATCATCACGTACTGATGCGCCTTCATGATCCCTTCGATGAGGTCGCCGCGAGCCGCGATGAAGCCTATGCGCCAGCCGGTCATGGCGTACGCCTTCGAGAAGCCGCCGAGCAGCACCGTCCGGTCGCGCATTCCCGGCAGCGAGGCGACGCAGGTGTGCTTGTGGCCGCCGTAGACCAGCCGGTCGTAGATCTCGTCGGAGACGACGAAGAGGTTGTGCTTGCGCGCCAGGTCGGCAATCGGAAGCATGTCCTCGCGGTCCATCACCGCGCCGGTCGGGTTGGCCGGGTAGCCGAGCATTATCGCCTTGGTGCGCGGCGTTATCCGCTCTTCCAGGTCGGCGGCGAGAAGCTTGAAGTCGTTAGCCTGAGTCGTCGGCACGGGGACGAAGACGCCGTCGGCAAGCGCCACCGTGGCCGGGTAGGCGACGTAGTGGGGGTCCGGGCAAAGCACCTCGTCCCCGATGTCGAGCAGCGCCTCCATGACGATGGCCTGGCCCTCGCTGACGCCGCTGGTGACGATGATCTCCGTCGCCGGCTCGTAGTAGACGCCGTAGAGCCGCTCCAGGCTGCGCGAGATCGCCTGTCGCAGCTCGATGATGCCGTAGTTGGAGGTGTAGTAGGTGTGCCCTTCGTCGAGCGACTTGATGGCGGCGTTGCGTATGACCGCCGGCGTCACGAAGTCCGGCTGCCCGACGCCCAGGGAGATGACGTTCTCCATGCTCTCCAGGATGTCGAAGAAGCGCCGGATGCCGGAGCTCGACATCGACTGTATGCGCTGCGAGATGTTGCCTCTTCGGGTCACGTTCTGTTGTTGGCCGTCGCTCATTCCTTATCCACTCCCAACCAGGCGTCTCGTTGAGGGTAATAGTACAGGATCAGGCGCTCTTTGTCTTCCAGGGTCACGTCGAAGACCAGGCGCTCCTCCTCCCGACATTGACGGTTGATGCTGACGACCGCCAGCCGCCGGCCTTCGCGCTCCACCCACTGCGGCCGCTCGCCGTAGCGCCCGCCGGAGTCGCAGCCGACGTTCAGCGGCGATTCCACCGCCCCTACGCCCGGAGCAACTCCAGCGTCTTCTCGTAGGCGAAGCCGATCGCCGGCAGGCAGACCCGAATGGGCCCGTCCGAGTGGCGGTACTCCTTCCGGCCCTCCGGCGTGCTCAGATCCGCGCCCGTCAACTCGCGGCAGTAGAGGCTGCCCATCCTCTCGCGAAAGGCGCGCAGGAGCTCGGCGCCGAGCTTCTGTGCCTCGTCGTCGGACTGGCCCGCCTCGTCGCGGCCGTGCTTGATGCCGATGGCCAAAAGCGCGCCGGTGACCGCGCCGCAGACCTCGCCACTCTCGGCCATGCCGCCGGCGAGCACGGTGGCGATGCGCGGGACGAGATCGTTCGCTATTCCTAGCTCGCGGCACACAGTCGCAAGAACGGCCTCAGAACAGTGGAAGCCGCGGGCCGCCAGTTGTTGCGCTGGGTTCAGTTCCATCGAAGTCCTCCTCAGAAACTACGATCATTATGCAACGACGATGCCCCCAGCTAGAAGTTGGGCTTAGGGCGGAGCGCTCGGCGGCGGTTCCACATCCTACGCCCGGAGCAACTCAAGCGTCTTGTCGTAGGCGACGCCGACGGCGCGCAGACACACCGTTGTCCGTAACTCTGAGCTGCGAAACGCCTGCAGCCCTTCGGGTGTACTGATGTCCATCCCCAACAGGTCGCGACAGTGCAGCGCGCCCATCTCTTCCCGAAAGTCGCCCATCAGCCGCCCTCCGAGCGCATGCGCCTTCAGCTCCGGCTGATCGAGGTCGTTTCGCCCGTGCCTTAGGCCGATAGCCATCAGCGACCCGACCACGGCGCCGCAGACTTCGCCATTACGAGCCATGCCGCCCGCGAACACCGTCGCGATGCGCGGGACGAGCTCGCTTTCGATTCCCATCTCCTTGCACACGGCCATGAGAACGGATTCCGAACAGTGGTAACCGCGCGCTAGAAGCTCCTGCGCCGGATTCAGTTTCATCGAAGTCCTCCTTGGAAACGACGAATGCAACGCAACTACGGTGCCTCTCGCGGAAAATCGGGTTTAGAGCGGAGGACGGGCTTCGTGCCAGGCCGTGGCGCGCTCGTAAGCGTAGGCTACACGGAAGAGCGACGCCTCGTCAAACGGCTTCGCTAGCACCTGCAGGCCGACAGGGAGCCCCTTGGAGAAGCCGGCCGGCACCGATATCCCCGGTATGCCGGCGATGTTGATGGGCAGCGTGAAGATGTCGCTGAGATACATAGCGTATGGGTCGTCGACCTTCTCGCCGATGCGGAAGGCGGGCGTCGGCGAGACCGGAGTGACCAGCGCATCGTACTTTTCGAACGCGGCGTCGAACTCCTGGCGGATGAGCGTGCGCACCTTCTGTGCCTTCAAGTAATAGGCGTCGTAGTAGCCGGCGGAGAGGGCGAAGGTGCCGAGCATTATGCGCCGCTTCACTTCGTCGCCGAAGCCGTACTGGCGCGTCTTCTCCATATTGTCCCACATGCCCTCGCCTTCTTGGTAGGAATAGCCGTATTTCACGCCGTCGTAGCGGGCCAGGTTCGCCATCGCCTCGCTGGGAGCGATGATGTAGTAGACCGCGAGCGCGTACGGCGTTGTCGGCAGCGACACGTTCCGGTCCATGCTCGCGCCAAGCGACTCCATGATGCGCACTGCTTCCTCAATCACCTGCCGCACTGAGGCATCCATCGCCTCCGGCAGGTACTCCCGCGGCACGCCGATACGCATTCCCTTCAGGTCGGGCTGAAGCGAGCGGCTGAAGCCGGGCATCTCCAGGTTAGCGGAGGTCGAATCGCAGGCGTCGTAACCGCCGACGCAGCTAAGGACGAGAGCCGCGTCCTCGACGTCGCGCGTCAACGGCCCTATCTGATCGAGGGAGCTGGCGAAGGCGACGAGCCCGTAGCGGCTCACGCGGCCGTAAGTCGGCTTCAGACCGACTACGCCGCACAGCGCCGCCGGCTGCCGGATGCTGCCACCGGTGTCGGAGCCAAGAGCGACGATGCACTCGCCGGCCGCCGTCGCCGCCGCTGAGCCGCCGGACGAGCCGCCCGGCACGCGCTCCAGGTCCCACGGATTGCGCGTCGGAAAGAAAGCGGAATTCTCCGTCGAAGAGCCCATCGCGAACTCGTCCATGTTCGCTTTGCCGACGATGACGGCGCCGGCGTCGAGAAGGCGGCGCGTGACGAAGGCGTCGTAAGGCGGGACGAAGTTCTCCAGCATGCGTGAGCCGCAGGTCGTGCGAATGCCCTTCGTGCAAATGACGTCCTTGACGCAGACCGGGATGCCCGTAAGAAGCGCCGCCTCGCCGTGGGCGAAGCGGGCGTCGGCGGCATCCGCCTGCTGAAGGGCGAGCTCCTCGGTTACGCTGACGTACGCCTTCACCCGCCCGTCAACGGCATGGATTCGCGCCAGCACGGCCTCGGTGAGCTGCCGCGACGTGATGTCGCCGGCACGGAGAAGGCGCGCGGCCTCATGAGCGGTCAGATAGTGGAGGTCCAGGATATCCCTCCCGTCGGTTCGCGTGACGCGCGGAATCCGCTATTCTAGAACGGCGCGGACGCGGAAGCAGTCGTCGTCCCGGGCAGGCGCGTTGGCCAGGATCTCCTCCGGCGGAAGTGAGGGACGTGGCTCGTCCTGGCTCAAGACGTTCTCCAGCGGCAGCGTGTGCGCGGTCGGCGGTACGCCCTGCGTATCGAGCTGATTCAACACGTCGAAGTGGTCGAGGATAACGGAAAGCTGCTCCTCGAACTTGACCTTGTCCTCTTCGCTCAGCCCCAACCGCGCCAGTTTGGCCAGGTGCTCGACTTCCGCTCTGCTCAGTCCCAACGTATTCCTCCGGCGTCGATTCTCGATTATAGCATCGCCCGCCGCCGGGGCGAAAGCGACGCGAAGGCCTCCGGTGCGACGCGTTCGTTTGAACTTGGAATTGGCCCGTGTTACCATCGAACCTGGCATAGGGGGCGGAGATGGAGAAAGCTCCCGAGAGGGCGGCAGCTCTGGGGCGGCCCAGCTACGTCTGGCGCTCCGGGCAAGAGCGTCGCCTGGCTCTCGTCCGGCGGCAGGCGTCGCTGGAAGGAGCGCGGATTCTCGACGTGGGTTGTGGAGTCGGCGCGTACGTGCGGCGGATGGGCGACCTTTCCGACCGCGTATGCGGCGTGGACGTTGATCAGCAGCGGGTCAGGCGTGGCTCCGCTTCGGTTCCCAACCTCATGATTGCCGTCGGCGAGCACCTTCCCTTCCGTGACAACGCCTTCGACGTTGTCCTGCTGAACGAGGTCATTGAGCACGTCCGCGACGATGCTGCGACGCTCCGGGAGGCCTGCCGCGTGACCGCGACGGGCGGGAAAGTCGTAATCTTCGCGCCGAACCGCCTCTACCCCTTCGAGACGCACGGCGTCTACCTTGGCAAGCGTTACATTTTCGGCAACATACCCTTCGTTCACTACCTGCCTCGCCCGCTGCGACGTCGCCTGGCGCCGCACGTTCGCGCCTACCGGCGAAGCGACCTCCAGCGGCTGACCTGCGGCCTCAGCGCCGACTGGGCGTGGCACAGCGTAATCTATCCGGGATTTGACAACATAGCCGCGCGTAGTAAGCTTCTTGCAGGAGCTTTGCGGCAGATCCTCTACGCTCTGGAGTCGACTCCTCTCCAGACGCTGGGGCTTTCGCACTTTCTTGTGCTAGAGAAGCGGGCTCCTTTAGCGGAGGTGGCGCAGGATGGCTAAGCTCTTCAAGCGGCGTCGCTATGAGCGTTTGCGGAACGGGAGTGGCGGCAGGCGGAGGATACGCGGCTGGATGCTCGTTCCCATCATCCTGTTCGGCGTGATGCTTGTCGGAACTATGGCTATGTCAGTGGCCGGCTTCATCGTCTATCGCGTCTATGCCAACGGCATGCCGCCGGTCGAGCAGTTGCTATCGCAGAACGCCGGCGGCGCCCAGATATACGACCGCAACGGGAACCTCCTTTACACCTTCAGCGACGACCTGAGCGGCTTGCGCTCGCCGGTGCCCTTGTCCGAGGTGTCGCCCTATCTCATCAAGGCGACAGTCGATACCGAGGACTCGAGCTTCTACTCGAACCCGGGCATCAACATTAAAGGGCTCCTGCGCGCCGCTTATGAGAACTTTCTCCCGGGCAATCTGAACTTCCTCCAAGGGACCGGGGGCAGCTCGATCACACAGCAGTTCGTGAAGAACGTCTACATCCCGGAAGCGGACAGGAGCAAGCGGTCCATTTCGCGCAAGATCAAGGAAACCGTCTACGCGATGGAGCTGACGAAGCGCTACAGCAAGGACCAGATCCTGGAATGGTATCTCAACCAGATTCCTTACGGCGGCGTCTACAACGGGATCGAGGCGGCGTCGGAAGGGTACCTCGGTAAGAAAGCCAGCGACCTGACCCTGGGCGAAGCCGCGCTCCTCGCCGGCATCCCCGCCTGCCCAAGCTGCTATGATCCTTTGACGAATCCCGACGACGCCGCAAAACGACGGGACCAGGTCCTGGTCCTCATGGAGGAAAAGGGCGATATTACGCCGGAAGAGGGCTGGAATGCGGCGCAGGAGCCGCTGGATATTGTGCAACACCGCTTCACGATCGACGCGGCCCACTGGGTCCTCTCCTACATCGGCCCGGAGCTGGAAAGGATGTTCGGCCACGAAGCAGTCTACCGCCAGGGCCTCAAAGTGACGACCACCCTCGACCTCAACCTCCAGACGCAAGCTGAGGCCGATGTGGAGAACTGGGTGAGCCAGTACGAGGACGAGTACAACGCACACAACGGAGCGCTAGTAGCGATGGACCCGCGCACCGGCGAGATCCTCGCTTATGTCGGCAGCCGCGATTACTTCCGCGACGACATCCAGGGCGCAAACGACATGGCGCAGGCCCTCAACTCTCCCGGATCGACGCTGAAGCCTTTCACGTACCTGACCGCGTTTATGAAGCTGGGCTGGGGCCCGGGCACCATGGTGCTCGATACTCCTACGTGCTACAACGAAGACAATGGCACCCAGTTCTGCCCCGAGAACCCGGAGGGCAACTACCAGGGCCCCGTCACGATAAGACAGGCGCTTGGTAATTCCCTCAACATACCCGCCTTCAAAGTCATTCAGATGGCCGGCGTCAACGACGTTATCGACACCGCTCGCAAGATGGGCATCACCGGTCTCGATGGCAGCTATGGCCCGTCGTTTACCATCGGCGGCACAGACGTCAAGCTCGTCGACGTTGTCTACGCCTACAGCGTCTTCGCGACCGGCGGCATCATGCGCGGCGTGCCCACAACCCTGACCCTGCCGCCGGGCTATCGCGACCTCGACCCCGTGTCCATCCTAAATGTGAAGGACTCGCAGGGGAACACCATCTGGAACGCGGACGACCAGCGCACCGACGAGCAGATAATCCCGAGCCAATACGCCTATCTGATAACCAACATCCTCAGCGACCCCCAGGCTGAGTGCTTGACGTTTGGCTGCGGCGGCCTCACCGTCCCGGGGCAGAGCGCGGCGGTTAAGACCGGCACCAGCGAGCCATACGCGAACAGCAAGGCCATCGGCGACACCTGGGCCTTTGGCTACACGCCCGATCTCGTGGTCGGCGTCTGGGCCGGCAACGCCGACAACACCTCGATGGGCAACATTCTGAGCACCACCATCGCGTTCCCGGCAATGCGCGACTTCATGGAGGCGGCGCTCGCGGGCAAGCCGGCGTCGACCTTCGATAAGCCGGACGGCGTGGCAGACGCGACGGTCTGCGTGCCCTCCAGCAAGCTGCCAACGCCGTATTGCGGTAAGACTTCGGAGGACCTCTTCGTCACGGACGCGCTCACGGAAAAGGACGATTGGTGGCAGCCGACCAAGATCGACATCCGCACAGGCTTGCTGGCGACGGAATTGACGCCGCCGCAGTTCGTAGAGGAGCGAGGCTATCTGGTCGTGCCGCCGGAGGTCCAGGGGTTCGAGCGCGACCAGGCGCTGGAGTGGGCGTCGCTCCTCGGAGGCGCTGCGCCCTCGGAGGGGACCAATCCCGCCGACATCCCGGTCGCGATAACGTCGCCCGCGGCAGGCGCAAGGGTCAGTGGCAGCGTCACAGTGACCGGTCGCGCCTCCTCCGCCGACTTCCAATCGTATAAACTCGAATACGGCGTCGGCGCTTCTCCGACGGAATGGGCCATGATCTACCAGTCGAATACGGCGGTCAACGATTCGACCCTGGCGGTCTGGAATACCACCGGTTTTCCCGCAGGCCAGTATACTCTGCGCCTTACCTTGACGGACGCTAACGCGCGGTGACCTTGTGACGACGACTACTATAACATTGGGGCAGGGGCCGGCTCGCACGCCGACGCCTGCGACGGGACGCCCGCCACCTCCCGCAACGCCCACAACCTGGCCCTAAATGGATAGTTGATGACCGGAAGAGATGGGGATTCTAACGACGAGGCGCCACCCGCTGAAACACCGAAAGAGCCCGCCGGCGAGCGACAGCCCCCAGAGAACCTGGAGCGCTACGGTCGCTACCGAGTGCCGCGACGGGCGGAGCCGCTGCGCCCTGATCTCCAACTTTCGGAGGTGCGGCACGGCCTGAAGCCCGGCTCGCGCTACGTCCGGATTACCCCCAGCAGCCAGCAGCCTCTGCGACGCATGGCGCCGGCACATCTCCAGGCGACGGCCGTCCTGCTGCGGCCGCAAAACCTCGTCGATCAGCTCTGGACAAGCATCCGGCGCGTTTTCGTCGGATCGCCGCTGACGACTTCGCAGGCGATTAACGAACGGTTGGACAAGGTGCGGGCGCTCGCCGTCTTCTCCGCCGACGCCATATCATCCACCGCCTACGGTACGCAAGAGATCCTGCTCGTACTCATCTTGGCGGGCACCGGTGCTCTGGCCATCTCTTTGCCCATAGCGGCAGTCATCGGCGCTCTTATCGCGATCGTTGCCGTCTCCTACCGGCAAACGGTGCGCGCCTATCCCAGCGGCGGCGGCTCCTACATCGTGGCGCGGGCGAACCTGGGGACGTTCCCCGGTCTGACGGCGGCTTCCGCGCTGATGATCGACTACGTGCTGACGGTCGCTGTGAGCACGTCGGCCGGCGTGGCCGCGCTTACTTCCGCAGCGCCCGGCCTTTATCCCGAACGCGTTCCAATCGCCCTCATCATCGTCTGGGTGATAGTCATCGGCAACCTGAGGGGTATACGGGAGTCCGGCAGCATATTCGCTATTCCCACCTACCTCTTCATCGTGAGCTTCGCCGCGATGCTGGTGACCGGCGCCGTCCGCGTGGCGATGGGGGCGCACGTTTCGCAAGTGCCGACGCAGCCGGAGATAGCGACGGTGGGCCCTCTAACGATGCTGCTTGTCCTGCGCGCCTTCTCATCCGGCTGTTCTGCGCTGACGGGGTTGGAGGCCATAGCCAACGGCGTTCCCGCCTTCAAACCACCGGAGTCGAAGAACGCTTCGATCACCATCGGCTGGATGGCCGTCACGCTGGGGAGCTTCTTTATCGGTCTGACGGTGCTGGCGCACTACATGCACGTCGTGCCCTTCCTGTCGGGTCAGCCGACCGTCGTCTCACAGGTCGCGAGCACGGCTTTCGGTCGCACGCCGCCCTACTTCCTGGTCCAGGCGTCCACCATGCTTATCCTGTTCATGGGGACAAATACCAGCTTCGCCGACTTCCCAAGGCTGGCGTCGATCCTGGCGCATGACGGCTTCCTGCCGAAGCATATGGCCTTCCGAGGCGACCGTCTCGCTTTCTCGTCCGGAATACTTCTGCTGGCAGGCCTGGCCAGCGTGCTGCTCTTCCTCTTCAACGCGGATACCAACAGACTGATCCCGCTGTATGCAATAGGTGTGTTCCTTGCGTTCACCCTGTCGCAGTCCGGCATGGTCGTGCACTGGCGGCGCTCGCGGGAGGCGGGATGGAAGCGGAGCATGATCATCAACGGAGTGGGGGCGGTCGGTACCGCCGTGGTCGTCCTGATCGCCGGCGGAACAAAATTCACTCACGGCGCCTGGATCGCTCTGGTGGCGCTGCCGCTGGTGGTGCTGCTGTTCGAACGGGTCTCCCATCACTACTTGCGCGTCGCCGAGCAACTGGAGATCCGCGAGGGCGACCTTAGGGAGCTCCAGGGCCTGCCGATCGGAAACAGCTCCCAGACGGTCATTGTGCCGGTGGAGGCACTGGATCGCGCCGTCCTGCGCACCATTGAGTACGCGCTCACACTGTCGCGGAACGTAACCGGCGTGCACATCACCGACGACGTCGCACAGGCGGAGGTGTTGCGGGCGCAGTGGGAGGAGCAGCTACCGGACGTGCCGCTCGTCATCGTGGAGTCGCCGTACCGGGCGTTGGTGGCGCCGTTTCTCGCTTACGTCGACGCCGTCGACCGCTCGAACCCGAAGGGGCGCATCACAGTCGTCCTGCCGGAGTTTGTCACGGCGCACTTCTGGCAGAACCTTCTTCACAACCAGCCGGCCACCCGCCTGCGACGCGCCCTCAAGCGACGCCACAACACGGCCGTGGTCAATGTGCTGTATCATTTACGTTAGGGAGGTCGCGAATCTATGAAGCGGCGCGACATGCGCATAATCCTTTACACGGGGAAGGGCGGCGTCGGCAAGACCACCGTGGCGGCGGCGACGGCGCTTCGCTCGGCGCGGCTGGGGCACCGGACGCTTGTGATGAGCACCGACTCCGCTCACAGCCTCGGCGACAGCTTCGACGTGCCGGTCACCGGCGACTTGACGCCTATCACCGAGAACCTCTGGGCGCAGGAGTTGGATGTCTTCAAGGAGATCGACCAGCATTGGGGCACGCTGGAGGAGTACATCCGCATCGTCATGGCCTGGCGCGGCATCGACGAGGTGCTGGCGGAAGAAATGGCGGTCCTGCCGGGCATGGAGGAGCTGGCCGGCCTGGTCCACCTCATCAAGTACTATGAGGAAAGCGATTTTGATGCCGTAATCGTGGACTGCGCGCCTACCGGCGAGACGCTGCGCCTGCTGAGCTTCCCGGATGTGATGCGCTGGTGGCTGCATCGCATCTTCCCCATCCAGCGCACCGCGGCGCGCATCGCCCGGCCGGTGCTGACCCGCGTCACCGACCTGCCTTTCCCGGACGACGACGTGTTTGAGGCGCTGAAAGACCTCTTCGAGCGGCTCGACAAGATGCGTGACATCCTCACCAACCCCGACATCAGCTCCGTTCGGCTCGTCCTCAACGCCGAGAAGATGGTGGTCAAGGAAGCGCAGCGCACGTTTACCTACCTTAACCTCTACGGCTACCCCAGCGACCTCGTCGTCTGCAATCGCCTGATCCCGCCGGACGTTACCGACGCCTACTTCACGTCCTGGAAGGAAAGCCAGGAGCGCTACTTCGCGCTCGTCGAGGAAGGGTTCGCCCCGCTGCCGATTCTGACGGCGCCGCTTATGGACCAGGAAGTGGTCGGCCTGGAGATGCTCGACCGCTTTGCCACCGCCCTCTACGGCGAAGACGACCCGACGCTCATTCGCTTCCGCGGGCAAACGCAGGCGGTGCGACAGGATGACGGCGACTACGTTCTAACGCTGCTGCTCCCCTTCACGAGCAAAGAAGACGTGTCGCTCTCGCAGCTAGGTGATGAACTGGTCATCCACGTCGGCAAAAACAAGCGGAACGTCATCCTGCCGCGGGTGCTCGTCGGCATGCGGACGGAAAGTGCTAAACTGGAGGATGACCGGCTGACGATTCGCTTCGCGCGGCCGGACTAGCTCGGGAATAATGTAGGGGAGGACTTCAGTCCTCCGGCTAGGAAGATAACGTAGCCGAGACCAAGGTGCCGTATGGACACGGCTTTCCGGTTTCGGCCGCCCCTGAAAAAGGAGGCCACCATGGCGGAGAAGCTTTTCGAGTGCGAGTGGACACCCGAAGGGGAGATAGTCCTGCGAATCAAGAAACCCGGCATGGGCGTTTTGACGCCGGAGGTTCGGTCGCACATGCTTGGCGCGCGCAAAGAGATGCTGACCGCAATCCGCAGCCTCATCGACGCGGCGCTGGACAAGATGGAAGAGGAAGGCCCCAAGACTCGCCGGACGACCATCAAGGTGGAGTAGCGGTAGCGCCCGCTTTCGCCAGCAGTCGGTCGAGGTCCGCTTCGCTCGTTATCGTCTCGGCGGCCCGCACGAAGTCCCCCAGCGACGCGCTCTTCTGTCGCAGCTCCTCCAGCTTCGGGCCGATAGGGCTGCTCGACGCCCCCGTCGTCCCGTAAAGACCGTAGAACGCAAAGAAAGCCTGGTTTATCTTCCGATAGTAGTGGCCATGGGCCGCCAGGAACTCACGCGTCTGCTCCATCAGCGATTCCGCCTGGGCGACATTTCGCTGCGCCAGCAAAGAATCGACGTTCAGGCGTAGCTGCCGCAGCACCTGGTCGACGTCCACGTTGTCCGGCGTTGGCTGCGGCGTCGGCGACGGCGCGGCCGTAGCCGTTGGTAGCGGATAAGCGGCCGCAACATCCGACCCCATCTCCTGACCGACGATGTCGGCTACTGTCTCGTTGATCGTCCGCAGCGTGTCGTTCTCGAAGTAGCGCGCGCCCAGCGGATGGAAGAACAGGTAGCCGTGCGTCCACTCGTGAGACGCGACCTGGAGGGCGTCGAGATAGCTTTCGCTGGGCTCGACGATGGCCGGATATGCGCCGATGCCGCCTGTCGGCACGACCAGCGCCGAGACGTTGCTCGACTTCGATTCCGCGTCGCTCTCCAGCCGCTGTGCCTCTTCGAGAGACAGATCGTTGCGCAGGAGCGTCGCGCCTGTCTCCTCGATCTGGTCCCGCGGCGAGATGATCAGCACGTACGGCGGGTCTTCGAACTCGAAGTCGACCGGCGGGAACAGCCAGTGGACGCGGGAGAACAGCGGCAGCGTGGTCTCAAGGCCGAGGCTTGAGGCAACCGATGAAATGCGGCCCTCCAGTATCGCCTGGACGCGGACCTGGATCGATGCCCGATCGTCTCGCGTCTGCTGCAGTTCCTGCGACGTCGCCTTTATCGCTTCGGGCGAGGCGTTCGTGGCGCTCTCCTGCGACAATTCGCCGGTGAGCGCGTCGATCTGCTGCTGGAGCTGGAGATAGCGTTGCACGTCGGCGTTCTGGGCGTCGCGGCTGCCGTCACCGCCGATGTGGCCTATGTCGTACAGCCACTTGTTTGGGAAGTGGCGCAGCTCCCAGACGCCCAGGTTGTACTCGTCCTTCGAGAGCGGCAGGCCGATGGCGGTGAGAGTTGCCCAACTTCCCAGCGCCGACAAAGCGACGATGACCGCAATGACGGCCAGGGGAATGAGCGGGCCGGGAAGTCTCTTCATCGTCGCTCGATCAGTGTCCTTCGTGGTCGAGGAGTGCGGCGCACTCATTCAGAATAGCATTCGACTTCCCGCCCTGACAAACGGCGAAAGGCCCACGCTTTTCGACGCGGCGGGTCTTTGAGGCGGTGATCCTGCGCATGTTATAATCAGGCGGCTGGGAATTCAGGCGGACAGGTGATTGGTTGACTAGGGTGGTCGATTCCTCTGAGCCAAGAGGCGCGGGCCTGCAGGCGCGCCTCATCGCGTTCATCTTCGATACAGTCATCCTCGTTGCCTTCCTGGCGTTCTTCGGGATGATCGCTATGTTTCAGCTCCTGGCGCGCGGCAACTTCGGCGACAGCGAGCCGCCGGATTCCGCCTTTTACGCCGCCATCGCCATCGTTGCGGCGGTCATACCCGTCTGGCTGCTGTTCAACGTCTGGCTCCTTTCCTGGCGCGGTCAAACCGTCGGCAAGTACATCGTCGGGATCCGCATCGCCCGCAGCGACGGCGGCCGGCTGGGCGGCTTCAGAGCGTTGTTCCGGATGTTCTTGCTGAACCCGTTGCTCTTTCACCCCGTTCTGACCGTTCCCTGGGCGCTGCTGGTCATCTTCGGAACGATGAGCACGCGAAACAGCATCGTCCTGTTCACGACGGCGACAGTTCTAGCGCTTTCGGTCCTTGCGACGCCGGTCGCGCTGGCGACGGTGCTCGCCGACCGACAGCGGCGCGCCCTCCACGACCGCATCGTCGATACGCTCGTCGTAGGCGGCGATTAGCTGCAAAAGAGGCTAAGGATGGCGTACGCCGGAGTCGAAGAGGAGCCCGCGGCGCCGGGGTTGCGGGTGGTGAACGCTGGACCGGGGTTCTGGCGCATGTTCTTCAAGTGGGCTGTGGGGCTGGTCTTCGTCTCTACCCTGGGCGTGCTGCTGCTGGCGGCCGACGCGACGCAGCTATCGGCGGCCCGCCCTTCGCACGCCATCCTGCGCCGAACCGTCGCCAGCCTGACAGAGATCGACGCCCTGCTCGCCGGTCCGGGCCAGGGGACCGCCGGCAACAGCAGCGACACGGCCCCATCGCGCCTGCAGGACTTTCCGATTACGTTAGACCTGACTGCCGGCGAAACTCAGGACCTCTCGTCGCCCGATCTGCGGAACGTCGTCCTCGACCGCTCCGCCGACGAGCTCTACGCCGACGGTTTCTCCGCATTCCACGCGGAGGACAGCAACGGCGCATCCCACATCCAGGTCCTCTCGCCGCCGGGAGCTGTACGCTACACTGCCGGCCTGCTCACCAAAAGCAACCACGACGTGATGCGCATCGTCCTCATTGCCGCTGCCGCGCTGGCGGCGGTCCTCGCGCTGGCGCTCATGCTGCTGAGTCGCGGCTACAGACGCCTGACCACCCTTGGCGCAGCCGTGCTGGCCGCCGCGCTGCCGCTCCTGCTGATAGCTACGGTGGTGCACTTCGTCCTGCAGTTGGCGGCGGCGCACGAGAGCGACTACCTGAATACGCAACTTTACGCGCTCGGCCGGGACGTGGCCTGGCTCCCCATTCGAAATGCCTTAGCGTTCGCCTGCCTGGGCGCCGTCTTCGTGGCGTTGGGCGTGACCTTCTCGCTTCTGTCGAAAGAGCGACGGTCAGTCTTGCGGTAGCCGGTCAACGATGGTCGCCGTCAAGCGTCGACGCTACTGCTTCGACGTGCGAATCGTTCGACCCTTTTGCAACGATTAGCGCCACTTCTCCAGGACAACTCCCCAGCTTCGCTACCCCGCGCGTCATCCAATCGGCCTACCCAACCTCCGCAGCAGCTTCGCGCAGGTTCAGACGCGGCTTGCCCCGGCCGACAATAAGTGGAAGGCCTTCGGAACGTGGCCTCCCCGAGAACCGTGTGCAATGAAGTGAGGAAATGAGGAAAGTCCGAGGGCTCGCCGTCGGGGCAGTTCTGGCCCTGTCCGCGGTTCTAGCCTGTGGCGTCGTACTGGCGGCGTTGCGCGACTCCCGGGTTGCACTAATCGTGTTCGCAGGCACCTCGCCTGCGCTCGCCCTGGCTTGCGCGCTCGCCTTTGCCGCCGATCGCTCACTCAAGCTCAAGCGTGGCGACGAACGCTACCGCACGCTCTTCCAGCGCTCCTTCGACGCCGTCTACTTTCATGACCTGAAAGGGAAGTTCCTCGACGCCAACGAAGCCACTCTGCAACTGCTCGGCTACAGCCGCGGGGAACTGACAAAGCTGACGGTCTACGACTTGCTTGATGAGTCGCAGCAACGGGCGGCTCAGAATAGGATGGCTGAGATTGTCGAAGCGGGGCACGGCGCCCCCAGGAGCCTGAAAGCCAAGCGAAAAGACGGGACGCTTGTCCACCTGGTTGCCACTGGTTCTCTAATTGAGAACGAGAGGGGTGAGCCCATCATTCTGGGCATTGCGCACGATGTCTCCGAGCGCGTCCGCGCTGAGGAGGTGCTTCGCGGCAGCGAGGAGAAGTACCGTCAGATTTATGAGAGCGTCCAGGACATCTTCTACCGTACCGATGCGCGCGGAATCATCACCGAAATCGGGCCGGCCGTGCTGCGCTGGGGCTACACGCAAGAGGAGCTTATCGGCACACAGGTCCTCGACGTCTACGTTCGGCCGGAGGAACGCAGCGGCCTCCTGAACGAGCTGATGAGCAAGGGAGAGGTCACTGACCACGAGGTGGTGCTCAAGGCGAAGGATGGCCACCTGGTCAACTCCTCCGTCGGCTCACACCTTGTCCGTGATGCGGACGGGAAGATCATCGGCGTCGAGGGCGTGCTCCGCGACATAACGGAGCGCAAGAAGGCGGAAGAGGCGCTGCGCGAACAGATGCGTCGAGATCCGCTCACCGGCGTGCTGAATCACCTTGCCATCGTCGCCGAGCTTCGAAGGCTGGTAGCCGAGAACGGCAACGGCGGGCCCATCGCTGTCATGATGAGCGACGTTGACAGCTTGAAGGCGATCAACGAGACATTTGGCCACACCGCCGGCGACCGCGTTCTCGTCTCCGTTGCGAAGACGCTATCCAGCGATGGCGCGGTGATCGGGCGTTACGGCGGCGACGAGTTCATCGCCATCCTTCACGCCGGCCGCGCTGAGGCTGAGCGCTACGAGAAGAGCATCCTTGCATCGCTCTCCCGCGTGATCATCCAGGAGCCTCAGACGGGCGCTCGCATCCCCGTTCACATCAGCACCGGGACCGCGATCTACCCCATCGAAGCCGCCAGAGTGGAAGAGCTGATCGATCTGGCGGACAGCGCAGTCTACGCTTCGAAGCGACAGCATAAGCCCGCTTCTGTTAAGCTTCTCTCCCCCCAGGATCAGGATGCAACGGCCGCCAGGATCGTCGGCGAGATCGTGCCCTTCCTGACCACCGCCGGCGATCTGGATGAGAAACTGCGCCTGGTCGCCCACCGGCTGTCGGTCACCGCCGGCTACGACGCCGTCAGCTTCTCGCTATTTAACCACGCTTCCGACGGCACGCCTTCCATAAGCACCTTCGCCCGCCTGCCGGAGCAACTGCTGGAACACTGGAACAGCGAGTCCAGCCAGGCGCGGACGTCGGGAAAATCGATTCGAAAGCTGTTGCGCGCCGGCCGCCCCGTCATCATGGACGACCCGCGACGGAACGATCATCTCACCGACACTGAGCAGCAGATGCTGCGCAAGGCGGGGCTGAAGTCCGCCCTCGTAGCGCCGATGCTCTGGCGCAGCGAGATGATCGGCACCCTGGCCGTCGCCTGCAAAGCGGAAGGAGCGCTGGGACCGCGCGACGCCCAGCTCCTGAGCGCCATCGCGACTCAGGTCACAGCAATCGTCAGCCTGGAGACGCTCGTCGAGAAGTTGCGGTCGGCCTCCGGGCGCCTCAGCCAGGCGCACCAGGAAACGGTCATGCTACTCGCGGCCGCCGCCGAAGCGCACGACCGCACGACTGGCGAACACCTCCAGAACGTGCGCGTTATCTCCGAGCGGTTGGCGCTGGAGCTAGGCCACGATGAGGAATCGGCGCGGCAGATCGGGCTGGCCGCCGTTCTGCACGACATGGGTAAGATACGCGTTCCCGATTCCGTTCTCGCCAATACCGGACGGCTCAGCGAGGCTGAATGGGAGCTGATGAAGCACCACGCCGTCTGGGGCGAGCAGTTCCTCGCCGGCCGCACCGGCTTCGAGCTGGCGGCGTCTATCGCCCGCTCGCATCACGAAAGATGGGACGGCGGCGGCTACCCCGACGGCCTGGGCGAGGCCGAGATACCAGAGCCGGCGACGATAGTCTCTGTCGCCGACAGCTTCGACGCCATGACCAGCGACCGCCCCTACCGGCCGGGTCGCTCCATTGCGGCCGCGATGCAGGAACTCGCCGCCTGCTCCGGCAGCCAGTTCAGCCCGATCGTGGTTGACGCGATAGTCCGGCTTCATAAGCAGCGAAAACTGCCACGTCCCTGCCGTCTCGTTACCGAAGACCAGGCAGCTTAAGCGGCGCGTCGCTCCCGCTGAAGCCGTCGCAGGAGCTCGTCGAGGCGGTTCATGCCCTCTTCCACGCCTTTACGCATGTCCGAATCGACCATCCCGTCGCGGTCCTCGACCGACTGAAAGATGACGTTCAGCGTCAGCGTCGTCTTGCCTCCATGCTCCTCGAGCGTGGTAGTCTGGAGCGATACGTGCCCCGGCATGCCCTCCCACTCGAAGGTGTCGACGGTCCGCTCCGGTGCCACCTCGTGAAAAACGCCGTGGAACGCGTATTCGTTGCCCTGAGCGTCATGCTGTACGATCCGCCAGGTCCCGCCCGGCCTCGCGTCGATCTTCTCGACGCTAGTCGTCAGGTAGCTCGGGCCCCACCATTGAGCTCGCAGCTCCGGCTCGACGTATGCCCTGAAGACGAGCTCGCGCGGTGCGTCTAAAACGGTTGTGATCATGATCTCCTGCCTGCCGGGCTCGGCGACCAGGTTGAATTCCGACATCGTAGTTCTCCCTTTGCATCATTCTCTTGACCATTAGGTAAGCGTACCTCTACGCCGTGCGAGGAGCATGAAACGTCAGCAGCTTCACGTGCCAGAAGCGTGAAAGTGGATTCGCCGCTTGTCGATCCAGCCCAGGGGGTGAGTCTGCCTACGCCGCCTCGTTAGTCCGACGCGTCTTGCCCCGCATCTCCTTCCGCAGGACCGCCGCGAGCTTGTCGAAAGACTCACTCCAGCCGGCTCTGGCGCCTTCGAGGTCGTCGTCCGAGGGAAAGCCGGCGTGTCGCAGGGTGAGCTTTGTCTTGCCGTCTTGATCTTCAAGCGTCAACGTCACCAACAATTCCAGCGGGAAATCCGGGTTCATCCCGTAGTGCGTGGCGGGAACCACGTTTCCCCTTTCGTCCGAAAAGCTGTTGCTCATGACAAGCCGCTCCGGCTCGACTATTTCCTGGTAGACGCCCGTGCTCCAGTAATCCCGGTCCTCGGGCGATCGCATGCAGTTGAGGTACGTGCCTCCCACCTCAAAATCGATGCTGCATGCCGGGCAGGTGTAGTCCCTTGGCCCCCACCAGCGCATCACAAGCTCGGGGTCCGTCCATGCCTTCCACACGAGCTCGCGGGGCGCGTCGAAGACGCGCACGATCTCCAATTCCTTGCTGCCATCTGCCTTTGCCATCTCCGCCCTCCTCCAATTCGTCATCTACCGACTTCCCCGTTAACGCGACCCTGCTACCCGTGATTGATGTGCACGCTCTTCGTCTCCAGGAACGCCTCGACGCCTTCCAGCCCCTGCTCGCGCCCAAGGCCGCTCTGCTTGTAGCCGCCAAACGGCACGTTCGAGATCCCGCAGCCATGGTAGCAGTTCACCCAGATGCTGCCCGCCTTGATGCCACGCGCGAATCTCATAACCGTCCTCAGGTTGCTCGACCAGACGCCGGCCGCCAGCCCGTAGATCGTGTCGTTCGCGATGGCCAGCGCCTCGTCTTCATCGTCGAACGGGATCACGGCCACGACCGGCCCGAAGATCTCTTCCTGGGCGATACGCATGTGGTTGTCGACCGCGTCGAAGACTGTCGGCGCCATGAAAAAGCCCGGCGTCGTACGACCCGCCGGTTAGCCGATTTCCACCGCGGATTAATCGCGCGCCCTCCTTCTTTCCAAGCTCGACGTAGCCCAGGACGATGTTCAACTGCTCTTCTGACACCAGCGGCCCCATGTTCGTCGACGGGTCCAGCGGATCGCCCACCTTTATCCTGTCGACGTGCGTAAGGAACTTCGTCATGAACTCGTCGTAAGCCGAGCGCTGAAGCAGGAGCCGCGTCCCCGCCTGACACGTCTGGCCGGTGTTCAGGAAGGCGGCGCCGACGGAGCCGGCGGCCGCAGCATCGATGTTCGCGTCGGCGAAGACGATGTTGGGCGACTTGCCGCCGAGCTCCAGCGAGATGCGCTTGATGTCGTTGGCGGCGAGCGTCATGACGTGTCGGCCGGTGGCGGTGGAGCCCGTGAAGCTTATCTTGTCGATGCCCGCGTGCGTCACGAACTTGTCGCCGATGACGCCGGACTTGCCGGTAATCACATTGATCACGCCGGGCGGCGCGCCGGCCTCGCTGAAGATGCGGGCTACCTCGTACGTCGTCGCGCCGGTGTAGATCGACGGCTTGATGACGGTCGTGCAGCCGGCGGCGAGCGCGGCGCCCAGCTTCCAGGAGAGGATCACCAGCGGCCAGTTCCAGGGGATGATCAGCCCAGCTACGCCCACCGGCTCCTTAAGCACCATGCCGACGGCGCTGGACGTGGCATTACCTATGACGCGCCCGTTCGCGTTCTCGCCGAGCCCGGCGTAGGCGTCGAACGTATTCGCCATCGAGAGCACCTCGCCCCTGGCCTCTGACAGCGTCTTGCCGACCTCCCGCGACAGCAGCGGCACAAGCGATTCCTGCTCGGCTCTAATGCGGGCGGCGGCCTCCCGCAGGATCCGCGCCCGGCGAGTGGCGTTCGCGCTCCATTGACCGGCGTCGAAGGCGCGACGGGCGGCGGCGACCGCAAGGTCGAGATCGGTCTCGTCGGCCAGCGGAAGCAGAGCGAGAAGCGATTGATCGGCGGGGCTGCGACGTTCTGCGGTCTCGCCGCTCCTCGGCTGACGCCACTCTCCGTCTATCAGCAGTCCGTATTTCTTAACTTCGATTCGTGTTGTCACTGGTTCATACCTTTCGCGCGCCCGGGCCTCATGCCGCCTCGGGCAATCGCCTGACTATTTCCGCCCACTGGTCCGCCGGCAGTTCCGTTGGACGCCTCGAAACAGCCGCATCGGGTGATGAGCTTCATTACAGTATCGCGGGAAGAAATGGCGCCGGCGTGAAGCGAAGTCGCCCAGCCGTGAGAGAAACATGAAGAAGCGAATTCCATTGGCCGCGCGCAGGACGCCGGACGCACTATCGCCTTGTCTCCCTCAGGCGCGGATTGTGCCAGCTTCCGCCGCCGGCCATGATCCCGGCCGCTCGGGGCGGGCCCCAGGTGCCGGGCTCGTACACGAGCGGCGCATCCAGGCTGAGGACGGGGTCAACCACGCGCCACGCCGCCTCGACGCTGTCTTCGCGAGCGAAGAGCGACGGATCGCCGCGCATGGCATCGCCCAGCAGGCGCTCATACGGCTCCATCTCGTCACCGTGATGATGTCTGGCGACGAGCTCCGCCTCCTCGCCGACCATGGCTTCGCCGGGCCTCTTGATGCGCGCGCCAAGGGAGATCGCGAAGTTCGGGCTGAGACGGAAGCGAAGAAAGTTCGGTCGGTCGGGCTCGACTTCGCCGAAGACGCCTTCCGGCGGAGGTTTGAGCGTAACCGTGACTTCCGTGGCCGTTACCGGCAGGCGCTTCCCTGCCCGGACGTAGAACGGGACGCCGGCCCACCGCCACGTATCGATCCACAGCCGTACAGCCGCGAACGTCTCGACCCGCGAATCTGGGGCGACACCGTCCTCATCGCGGTAGCCCCGGTACTGACCGCGCACCACGTCGGAAGAGCCGAGCGGGCGCATAGCCGCGAAGATCCGCGCTTTTTCCGAGCGAACGCCTTCGCGATCGTTTCCTGTCGGTGCCTCCATTGCAAGGAGAGCGACTATTTGCAGCAGGTGATTCTGCACGACGTCGCGAATTGCGCCCATCTCTTCATAGAGCTTCCCGCGTCCCCCCATTCCAAAGTCCTCGGCCATCGTGATCTGCACGCTATCGACGTAGTTACGATTCCAGATGGGTTCGAGAAAGGAATTGGCGAAGCGGAAGTAAAGGAGGTTCTGCACCGGCTCTTTGCCAAGGAAGTGGTCGATCCGGAAGATGGCCGGCTCGGGGAAGAACTTGCCGAGTAGCCGGTTCAGGGCCAGCGCCGAGGCGAGGTCGCGCCCGAAGGGCTTCTCAACGACCACGCGGGCGTCATCGGTGCAGCCGCATTTCGTCAGCCCTTCGATTACGGTCCCGAAGAGCGGCTGCGGGATGGCGAGGTAGTGCAGCGGGTGGGCGGCGTCGCCCAGCGCTTCACGCAATTGCTCGAAGGTGGCGGCCTCGCGGTAGTCGCCGTCGATGTAGCGTAGCAGCCCAGATAGCTTCGCGAAGGCGCTCTCATCCACACCGTCGTGCTCCTCCAGGCTCTCGCGGGCCCGGGCGCGGACCTGGTCGATGTTCCATCCGGCTTTCGCGACGCCAATGACCGGCACATCGAGGTGCCCGCGGCGAATCAACGCCTGCAGGGACGGAAAGATCTGCTTGTAGGCGAGATCGCCGGTGATACCGAAGACGACCAGCGCATCGGAATGCTCCATTATCCCGCTCTGCTCCTCGCCGGCGCCGTTTCTTTGCCTGGGGCCTACAGTCAGCGTAGCAGAGGTTTCCGGCCTTATCAATGATCTGTTCACAGCTTCTGCACGCCTACCCCGCATGTGTTCATGGACTCTGCACCGCTCACGCCTACACTCAAACAAGGTAAGCGCTACAGCGTTGCGATGATTTGTGCCCGTTTTCGAAAGAGTTGAACGATGGTACACGATGTTGTCTTCCTGCTGGACGTAGACAATACCCTCCTCGACAACGACGAAATCGACCGCGACCTCCAGCGCCACCTCAGGCAGGCGTTCGGAGCGGACTGCGAGGCGCGCTACTGGCAGATCTTCGAGGACCTGCGGGCTGAGCTTGGCTACGCTGATTACCTCGGTACGCTCCAGCGCTACCGCCTCGAGCACCCGCGCGACCCGCACCTGCTGGAGATGTCGTTGTTTCTGGTGGACTACCCGTTCGCCGACCGTCTCTACCCGGGCGCGCTCGACGTGGTGAAGTGGCTGCGCGCGGTGGGGCAAACGGTTATCCTGTCCGACGGCGACGTAGTCTTCCAGCCGCGCAAGGTGGAACGCTCCGGGTTGTGGGACGCGGTCGACGGACACGTGCTAATCTACATCCACAAGGAGCAAATGTTGGAGGATGTCGAGGAGCGCTATCCGGCGCGGCACTACGTCATGGTGGACGATAAGCTGCGCATCCTCGCCGAATCGAAGCGGGTCTGGGGCAACCGCCTGACGACCGTCTTCCCGAGGCAGGGCCACTACGCGAGCGACCCGAAGATCGTCGCTGCCTACCCGCCGGCGGACGTGAGCATCGAGCGCATCGGCGAGTTACGGGACGTACCCGTCGAGACGTTGCCGCGCGGCAGACACAAGGTGAGCGGAATGCGTCCGTCATGACCGCCACACTGCTGACGATCAACACCGGCTCCTCCAGTCTCAAGGCTGCCCTTTATCCTCTGGAATCGGAAGGGAAGCCGCTTGTCAGAGTCCAGGTCAGCCGAATCGGGCTCGCGGGCGGCCGGATGCGCATCGAAGACGCTGAGGGCACGACGCCCCTCGACCAGGAGGGTGATCTGCCCGACCACGCCTCTGCCGTGCGAAAGCTGCTCGCCTGGCTGGGCCGCTGCGGCCTCGACGGCGACTTGCGAGCCGTTGGGCACAGGGTGGTGCACGGCGGCAGTCGATATGTCGAGCCGCAGCGAATCGCCGCAGCTCTCGTCGACGCAATCCTGGAGATGGTGCCGATCGACCCCGATCACCTGCCGCAGGCGCTCGCTGCCATCCGGGAGATCGAGCGGGCCTATCCTGAAGTCCCCCAGGTCGCCTGCTTCGATACCGCTTTCCACCGCCGCATGCCCCGTGTCGCCCAGCTCTACGCGCTGCCGCCGCGGTTTGCGGAAGCCGGCATTATCCGCTACGGGTTCCACGGTCTGTCTTACGAATACGTCATGAGGGAGCTGCGGACGATCGATCCCGCCGCGGCCGGTGGTCGCGTAATCATCGCGCACCTGGGCAACGGTGCCAGCATGGCGGCGGTGCGCGACGGCGTCAGCGTCGACACCACGATGGGCTTCACGCCGACCGGCGGCCTGATGATGGGCACACGCTCGGGCGACCTCGATCCCGGCGTGCTGCTGTACCTGCTGCGCCAACAGCGCATGACCGCCGACTCCCTGAGCGAGCTCGTGAACCAGGAGGCGGGCCTCCTCGGCGTCTCCGGCGTCAGCGCCGACATGCGCGACCTGCTGGACAGAGAGGCTGTCGACGCGGCTGCCGCCACCGCCGTCGAGCTCTTCTGCTACCAGGCGAGGAAGTTCCTGGGGGCGCTCTCGGCGGTGCTCGGCGGACTGGACACGCTTGTATTCACGGCGGGAATCGGGGAGAGCGCTGCGCCCGTGCGCGAGCGAATTTGCGCCGGGCTCGACTTCATCGGAATCGAGCTCGACCGGCACGCGAACGAGGCGAATGCGCCCGTCATCTCCAGCGACGGCTCACGAGTCGTCGTCCGGGTCATGAAGACGGATGAAGACCTCATGATCGCCAGGCACACCCGAAGCCTGGTCTTGCGGGGAGGCTGAACCATGTATGAGTTCGACGCGACTATTTCCAGCGCCGTCGCAGTCGCGCAGCCGACAGATCACCCACAACGAACGCCGGCGAAGGGGCCGCTGCCGCCCGCCCTGCTTGACAAGATGGACCGCTACTGGCGCGCGGCCAACTATCTGACGGTCGGGCAGATCTTCCTCCGAGACAACCCGCTGCTGCGCGAACCGCTGCGACCGGAGCAAATCAAGCCGCGTCTGCTCGGCCATTGGGGGACTTCGCCCGGCCTCAGCTTCATCTACGTCCACCTCAACCGGCTGATCAGGGACAACGACGCCGACGTCATCTACCTGGCTGGTCCGGGCCACGGCGGCCCGGCCATCGTGGCGAACGTCTATCTCGAAGGGACGTACTCGGAGGTCTATCCAGAGGTCTCGCGGGACGAGGCGGGCCTGCGCCGCCTGTTCCGCCAGTTCTCGACGCCGGGGGGAATCCCGAGCCATGTGAGCGTGACGACACCCGGCTCGATCCACGAGGGCGGCGAGCTCGGCTACGTCCTCGTTCACGCATTCGGTGCCGCATTCGACAATCCGGACCTGATCGCCGTGGCGGTCGTCGGCGACGGCGAGGCTGAGACGGGCCCGCTGTCCGGTTCCTGGCAGGGGATCAACTTTCTGAATCCGGTCAGAGACGGCGCGGTGCTCCCAATCCTGCACCTGAACGGCTACAAGATCAGCGGACCCACCGTGCTGGGCCGCTCCAGCGACGGCGACGTGCGCGCCATCATCGAGGGCCACGGCTACGACGTCCACTTCGTCGAGGGAGACGACCCGCCGCGCGTGCATCAGGAGTTCGCGGAGACGCTGGACGCGTGCTACGACAAGATCCGCGCTATCCAGCAGGAGGCGCGAAGCAGCGGGTTCTCGAGGCAACCGCGCTGGCCGGCAATCGTGCTGCGCACCCCCAAGGGCTGGACGGGGCCGAAGGAGCTCGATGGCCTGCCGGTCGAGGGCACTTTTCGCGCCCACCAGGTCCCGCTCCCCGACGTGAAGTCCGACCCAACGCAGCTTGCGATGCTGGAGTCCTGGATGCGGAGCTATCACGCCGAGGACCTCTTCGACCAACACGGTGCGCTTGTTCCGGAGCTCGCCGAGCTGGCGCCGAAGGGCAACCGGCGCATGGGCGCCAATCCGCGCGCCAACGGCGGCACGGTCCTCGTCGATCTCGACCTGCCCGACTTCTGCCGGCATGCCATCGACGTCAAGCAGCCCGCATCCGAGTACCACGAATCGACCCGCCGGTTGGGCACGTGGCTGCGCGACGTGTTCACACAGAACGCCGGGCAAGCGAACTTCCGCTTGTTCTGCCCCGACGAGACTAACTCCAATCGCCTGAGCAGCGTCTTCGAGGTCGAGAACCGTTGCTTTGTCGGCCCGGCGCTGCGTTTGGACGACCACGTCTCTCCCGACGGTCGCGTGATGGAGCTGCTCAGCGAGCACAACTGCGAAGGCTGGCTGGAAGGCTATCTCATGACCGGACGCCACGGCCTGTTCGCGTCTTACGAAGCGTTTGCGATGGTGTCGGCGTCTATGGCGGTGCAACATGCCAAGTGGCTCGAAGCCGGTCTGTCGCTGCCCTGGCGTGGGCGCGTCGCTTCGCTCAACATCTTGCTGACTTCCACCTGCTGGCGTCAGGACCACAACGGGTTCAGCCATCAGGGGCCGGGTTTGATCGACGTCATGCTCTCCAAGCGGGGCACGGTAGCCCGGATCTACCTGCCGCCGGATGCGAACTGTCTCCTGTCGGTGGCCGATCACTGTCTGCGGAGTCGCAACTACGTGAATCTGATAGTTATCGACAAGCAGCCGCAGCTCCAGTGGCTGGACATCGATGCTGCTATCGAGCATTGCGCCCGCGGGGCCTCCATCTGGCCATGGGCCGGCAACGACGGCGGCGAGGAGCCGGACGTTGTGCTTGCCGCCGCCGGGGATATCCCCACGCTTGAGACGGTCGCCGCGGCGTGGTGGTTGCGCAGGCACGCGCCGGAGTTGCGGGTGCGGGTAGTCAACGTCGTGGACCTGATGTCGCTCTTCCCGCGCGAGTTTCACCCGCACGGTATGGACGACGCGCGCTTCCTGGGACTATTCACTGCGGACAAGCCGGTGGTCTTCGCGTTCCACGGCTATCAGCGGGCCATCCACGAGCTCATTCACGGCAGGGCTAACGTCGAACGCTTCCACGTGCGCGGCTTCAGGGAACAGGGGACGACGACGACGCCGTTCGACATGGTCGTCCTGAACGGGATGAGCCGTTTCCACCTGGCCGCCGAAGCGCTGCGACGCGTGCCGCGAATGGCCGAACGCAGCCCGCCGCTCATCGAGGAATGCGAGAAGCAGATCGCGGGAGCGCTCGCGTATTCGGCCGAGCACCTCGAGGACATGCCGGAGATTCGCGATTGGGTCTGGACGGCGTAACAGCGGCGAGCCTGGCTGTTGCGCGCGATGTTCGCTTTTCCGCGTCTTCACGTTATCTACACAATCTCTGTGCCGAACTTCACGAAACGCACACGGTAAGTCCTTAGAATCCGTCTTGGCCGTTCGTCGCTTGGCGAAGGGCCATGTCGTCTTCTGTGAGGTGCCGCCTGCTCGCTCTTCAGCGGATGCCGCGATCGCCTTCATTCGTCCCCGAGCGACAGCGGCCAACCGTGTTCCCCGCACACGGGCGTGAACGAGAGGAATACCTGCGCGAGGACCTCTTCGTCGCGTGGGCTGATTGCGCCCCAAAAGAGGCTCAACATGGACCATGAATCAGAGAAATTCGGTGCCCGCCCCGGTCGTCGGCGTGGCATCACGGTGCCTGCTGATGTAGCGGACGCGCGGTCCGCCCCCTTCAAGGCCGAAATTGAGAGTCTGGCCAAGTTCCCGTCGGAAAACCCGAATCCCGTGCTGCGAGTCGGCAGCGACGGTCTGCTTCTCTACGCCAACGAGGCAAGCGAGACGTTGCTGAAGAACTGGGGTTGCGCGGTAGGTGAGACGGCGCTTAAGACAAAGAAGCAAACGATCGCCGATATCCCGCAGGGCGGGCGGGTCTGGTCTTTTGCTGTCGCTCCGATCGTGGAGCTGGGCTACGCGAATCTGTACGGCCGCGACATCGCGGAGCGCAAGCAGGCCGAAGAGGCTCTGCGGGAGCACGCGCAGCTTCTGGAATACGCGCCGGTTCTCGTGCGCAACCTGCAGGACGAGATAGTCTTGTGGAATAGCGGCATGGAGATGATGTACGGCTTCTCCCGTGAGGAAGCGTTGGGCAAAGTCTCCCACGACCTCCTGCAGACAGTTCACCCGCAGCCCGTCGCCGACATACGGGCCGCTCTCCTGCGGGATGGCCGCTGGGAAGGGGAACTCCAGCACCGGCACAAGAGCGGCGCCGCCCTGGCCATCATGAGCCTTCAGATACTGCATTGCGCGCCAAACGGCGAGCCCCAGGCCGTGATCGAGATCAATACCGACATCACGCGGCGCAAGGCGGCGGAGGAGCAGCTCGAAAGGTTGCGCAGCGAGTTCTACGGCGTCATCAGCCACGAGCTCAAGACGCCGCTTACCGCTATCAAAGGCTCTGCAGCCATGGCCATCACCGCCCGCACCTTTCCCGACACAAATGAGGCGCGCGAGCTATTCGAGACGATCAGCGACCAGTGCGACCGCCTCACCGAGATGGTCACCAACCTGCTGGACATGACCCGCATCGAAGCGGGAACGTTCTCCGTGGACACCCGCGAAACCGATCTTGCGGAGACAATCGCCGATGCCCTCGCCATCTTCAAGCGAGCGGGCTACACCCACCAGACCAGGGTCACCCTGCCCGCGGGGCTCCCGACCGTCAGAGCGGACCGCCGCCGGATCGTCCAGGTGCTGACGAACCTCCTGACTAACGCCGCGAAATTCTCGCCGCCCGGTCTTCCCATCGGCATCACCGCAGAGGAGCAGGGAGGGCAGGTGGTCGTCAGGCTGCGCGATCAGGGCGCGGGCATCACGCCGGAGAAGCTGCCACTCTTGTTCCAGAAGTTCTCTCAGGCGTCCAGGACCGAAGGAAGAGGCACCGGACTGGGCCTCTGGATATCCAGCAGCATCGTGGGCGCGCACGGCGGACGCATCTGGGCGGAAAGCGAAGGGCCCGACAAGGGCTCAACTTTCAGCTTCACGCTGCCGGCCTTCGGCGCGGTCGAGCGGGTCGAGGCGCTGCCGGTTGCCAGCCTGCGCGTCCTCGCCGTCGACGACGAGCCATCGATCCTGCGGTTTGTCGAGCGCTTCCTTACCGTTGCCGGCCATCAGGTCGTTACGACGACCGACCCGTTCGCTGTGCGCGCCCTAGTCGAAGCCGAGCGCCGGATGAGCTTCTGGAGCAAGTGAAAAGCGCAGCCACACAGCCGCGTCGCAGGACGCGCTAGGTCAACGCCAGGCGGCCGCGAAGGTAAGCGGCAGAAGCGGGAAGATAGGTTCGCGGACCTCGCCTATTCCATCTGAACGTGTAGCAATCTTGGGATGGAGCGCAAAAGAGGAGCCATGGTAAAGATCGCTGAGGATATAACGGAGCTCATCGGCAATACGCCGCTCGTAAAGTTGAACAAGCTTTCCGCGGGCTCGACGGCGACGATAGTGGCGAAGCTGGAGTCGTTCAATCCGGGCGGAAGCGTCAAGGACCGCATCGGCCTCTCCATGATCCAGGCGGCGGAAGTGCAAGGTCTCATCAAGAAGGGCACCGTCATCGTCGAGCCAACGAGCGGCAACACAGGCGTAGCTCTCGCCCTCGTCTGCGCCGCGAGAGGCTACCACCTGGTCATCACGATGCCCGACACGATGTCCATCGAACGGCGCCAGCTTCTGGCCGCTTTCGGGGCTGAAGTCGTCCTGACGGACGGCGCGAAGGGCATGCTCGGCGCTGTCGAAAAGGCGGAAGAACTCGCTGCCCGGGCGCCGAATGGTTTCATGCCGCAGCAGTTCAAGAATCCGGCAAATCCCGCGGCGCATCGCGGGACGACGGCAGAGGAGATCTGGCGCGACACGGACGGCGCGGTCGACATCCTGGTGGCCGGCGTTGGCACCGGCGGTACGATAACGGGCGTGGCCGAAGTCATCAAGCAGCGAAAACCATCGTTCAAGGTGGTCGCCGTTGAGCCGATGGCTTCACCGGTGCTGTCCGGCGGCTCTCCCGGTCCTCACAGAATAGAGGGCATCGGCACCGACTTCATGCCGGAAGTTCTGCGGCTGGACCTCGTCGACGAGGTGATCCAGGTGTCCAACGATGCCGCCGGCGATACCGCCAGGTGGCTCGCCCGCGAAGAGGGCATCCTTGTGGGCGTCTCGTCGGGCGCCGCGGCTTGGGCTGCCGCGCAGATGGCGGCGCGGTCCGAGAACGCGGAAAAGCTGATAGTCGTCATCCTGCCGGACACCGGCGAGCGCTATCTGACGACCTGGCTGTTCCGCATGGACCGTTCGTTGTGAAACTGCCGACTAACTAACGCCGGGCATGCCTCGTAACTCGAGTCAGCGCTTTCGCTCTCAAGTCTGATGGCAGGCGCTCCCCCCTCCGGATCTGACCCGCTACGATCCATCCTCGTCGAGGAAGCGATGGCACGCAACTTTCAGCCCGTGGCCGAGGGATGGCCGTAGCGTTGGGTCGCGGAAGTCCTCTCGTCGTAGGCCGATAGAACATCGGCAGGGCGCGCAGGATTTCGCCGGCGTCACCAATCACGCTTCTTTCACACCTGCAGCGCTCCCTTTCACGTTTCCTGCACAGTCTGCCCTTATCCTTTCCTTAGTGAGCCAACCAGCCTGAGTTGCTGATGGCTGGGGAGACGGGACTTTCCGTTGGCTCTGTGGACGACTGCATGAAACCCGCAGAAGGAGGGATTGCGTGAACAAGGCCTTAGTGTTGGTTGGGGGGGTTGTGGCATGGGCCGCCGTGGCTGCGACGGCGATCGTCATTGTGTTTAACCTGGGCACAAAGAACCAGGTCCTTATGTTCCTCCCGATCCTCGCGGTGGTACTCGTCGCTTGGTTCATCGGGGAACTGGTGACCCAGCGCGTGTTCACGGAGCACGAGAAAGGGGTCTGATGACCTTCCTACAGCGATCATTCCAGAAGCGCGAGTTGCGCGACCCGGGCTTTATCACGGCGATCTTCAGCAACACGTGGCTGGCCCCACTGTGGCTGGCGGCGCGACTGTACCTGGGATATCAGTGGCTGATCGCCGGCTCTCACAAGGTATGGGGCCCAAACCGCTGGATCTTTGTGAGTGGCGGGGACCAGGCGCTCAAGAAGTACTGGCAGAACGCCATCACCATACCTCAAACGGGAAAACCGGCCATATCCTATGACTGGTATCGCCACTTCCTGACCTTCATGCTGAACCACGAGTGGTACAGGTGGTTCGCGTGGGTCATCGCTCTCGGTGAGACCACGGCCGGAGTCCTGCTCATCATTGGCGCGTTCACCGGGCTTGCCGCCCTCGGCGGCGCCGCGATGAACTTCAACTATCTGCTCGCCGGTTCGGCGGCCACCAATCCGGTGCTGTTTGTGATCGCCCTGCTGATCCTCCTCGGCTGGAAGGTTGCGGGCTGGATCGGCGTGGACCGCTGGCTCCTGCCGGCCCTTGGAACGCCGTGGCAGCCTGGGTCAGCCTTTCGGGCGAATGCGACCTTGGAGTAAAGCCTTACGGCCCTCTTAGTTGAGGCCTGAGGACCCCCGCTGCATCCTGGCCCTTTCCCCGAGAAATCGGGCGGGACGGTGAGGGATGAGGCGGCCTTTGACTGCGTTCCATCAGGGGTATGGCTAGGGTACGCTCTTGCGATGGCTCTGCGCCGCAGCTTTGAGGCTGGGGCGGCTGTCTTCGTCTCGCTCTGTACCTCTCCAAGCCGTCTCCCAGCCGTCGGCATGACCTTCTTCGTCATCAGGATCTCGTCCAGCAGGCGGTTGGTGACGGGGTCGTCCTACCTTGCGGCCAGCCTGATGTGGCTGTGAGGTGCCAATATTCCATGTCAGGGAGAGCGGCGAGTGACAACCCAAGACCGCCGAATCTCCACAGAGGAGCGCAAACCCTCTGCCTAGAAAGCAGATGGTCACGAAAAACGGCCCTAGGGAGGAAGGAGAAGAGCCGGACGAAGTGCCCGGCTTCCTATCTAATGTAGTGGTTGAAAACGTTGGAGCGGGAAACGGGACTCGAACCCGCGACCCTCTGCTTGGGAAGCAGATGCTCTACCAACTGAGCTATTCCCGCTCGCGCACCCAATTCTATTAGCGCCCTCGATCCCTGTCAACGAAGGCCCCCACGCGCCGCAAGTCGATTACGCACCACTGGCTCTGGCCGACTCGCGGCGACGTCATTTCGCGCGCCAGGCCGCCATCACCTTCCGCGCCAGATCAGTCGAGTCGACTGACTCCACTCGATTGCACGAGACCGCCACCGCCAGACGCTCCTCCGGCAGGATGAGCAATTGCGCTACGTATCCGCCCCAGTCGCCCGGATGCTCGAACAGCTTGCCGCCGCTATCCGTCGGCTCGATGAAGATTCCGGCGCCGTACAGCCAGTCGGTGAACGGATAGGGGACCGCGTCCTCGCGGCGGGCCGCCAGAAGCTGCGCGCCGCCGATAGTCGGGTCCCAGTATTGCGCTGCCCAGCGCACCAGCTCGCTCGGCGTGGTCTGGACGCCGCTGAAGCCCGTTTGCGCCCATGGCACGGCGTCGCTGACCCATCTTCCGTCCTGCAACGCATAAGGCACCGCCTTCCCGGGGATCGCGGCGACAGGGTCCATCACCGCCTTCAGCCCCAACGGCCCGAAGACAGTGTCCTGAAGATACGCCGTCAGCGTCTGGCCGGTAACGGCTTCGACGACTTGCGATAACAATACATAGTTCGAGTTCGTATAAACGAACCGCGAGCCCGGCTCGAAGCTCAGGTCCTGGACGGCCTCCAGCGCCGCGACGGCGTCCTCCTGAGTCGTTGGCGTGCTTATCGACAGACCGCGTGCTTCGAGCAGGCCGATGAACTCCGGGATGCCGCTCTCATGGTGCATCATCTGCCGCAGCGTCACCCGGTCTGCCCACGACGGGAGTTGCGGCAGATAGCGCCGTACCGGCGTGTCGAGGTCGAGCTTCCCCTCCTGGGCGAGCAGCAGGATCGCCGTCGCCGTGAACTGCTTCGACGTCGACGCGATGTCGAAGACCGTCTCCGGCGTTATCGGCGCCCCCGTCTCCACGTTCGCCAGGCCGAATCCTTCCGCCCACACCACCCTGCCGTCCTCGCCGACCGCCGCCGAGCAGCCGGGCTCGTTGGCGCCGATCGCGCTGAAGACGGCCCGGATCGCCGTCACCTTCTCGGCCGGGACCGCGGTTTCCGTGGCGGCCAGCGTCGTCGTCGCCGAGGGCGACTGCCCCCCGCTGCTACAGGACGCGAGGGCTACGGCAAGCGCGGTCGTCAGGCAGATGGATAGGACGTGCAGCTTCAACATGGCACGATTATAGCGCGCTCCGACTCGACGACAACGCAAGCACTCGCCCGCTGCCGTGCGCGTCCTTGACCACGCCTCGAGCGCGCTCTAAGCTTCTCATGGGAGGAACATCATGAAGTCAGGAACTGAACTCTCCTTCGACAGGGCTCCTTCGGCGCCACAGCATAGAGCTCAGGTCTTCTTCACGCCTGACATCAGTGCCGCGGGGTTGCTCGTGGTCTACTCCAAGATCGAACAGGGCATAACAGGCAAGGTCGCCATCAAGCTGCACACAGGCGAGCCGCACGGCCCCAACGTCGTGCCGCGGGAAATGGTGCAGGCCCTGCAACAGCACATTTCGGACAGCAATCTGGTGGAAACCAACACCCTGTATAAGGGCAAGCGATATACCACGGCCGATCACCGCGAAACCCTCGAGACCAACGGCTGGCATTTCTGCCCCGTGGACATCATGGACGAGGACGGCGCGGTGATGATCCCCGTCAAAGGCGGGAAGCGTTTCAAGGAAATGTCCGTCGGCAAACATATGCTTCGTTACGACTCGATGGTGGTGCTGACCCACTTCAAAGGGCACCTCATGGGCGGCTACGGCGGTTCGCTGAAGAATATCGCCATCGGCTGCGCGGACGGCGCCGTAGGCAAGAAAATGGTCCACGCCGCCCCGGACAATGACAATTTCGAGGGCTGGCTGCAAGGCGAGCCCTTCCAGGAGAACATGGTGGAGTCGGCGAAAGCCACCATCGACCACTTCGGCGAGAGGATCGTCTATATCAACGTGCTCAACAACATGTCCATCGACTGCGATTGTATGGGCGTCTATGCCGCGGCGGCCAAGGCGCGCGACCTGGGCATCCTGGCTTCCACCGATATCCTGGCCGTCGAACAAGCCTCCATCGATATGCTGTATGAGCTGCCCGAAGCGGAGCTTCACGACCTGAAACACCGCATTGAATCCCGCAAGGGTCTGAGGCAGCTCTCCTACATGAAGGAGATGGGAATGGGCAGTGATCAGTACGAGCTGATCAGGCTTTAGGGAGCACGGATGAGGAGCGAAGGACTCTGACGCAGCCCCCAGGCGACCGAGGTAGTTCGAAGACGCAGACGTGGTCTCAAACTGGCATCGCTGACAGTGCCGTATCAGCTCTTGCTGCCTTTCCACGGATAGCGCGGATTGTCGTGAAGAACGACAAGGCGATTCGTCAAGCGGTTGCTTGCTCTTGGCCTGAGCGACCACCTGAGCTGATAGCCCTCCTCTTCCGCGCGTGCACCCCCGGTGCCAGTGGGCGCGAGGTCGCCAAGCTGGTGCTCGCCAGTATCGAGGCTATTTTGCACACAGCTGAGCAGCCTTCCGCAATAAGCGGCCAATGGACAAAGAGAGCCTTGAGGCTCATGCAAAAGGGCTCGGCAATACCAGAAACCAGGTGCAACCAGTACATAGCGTTTCGGACCCACTTGTTTGAATTGCAGCTGGGCTATCGGCTCGAACGAGCGGGTTACTGCGTTCGATTCGGTTCGCAAGAGACGGGAGGGCCGGATTTGACGGTTCAAGCGCGCGATGGCCGAGGTATATGCGTCATCGAAGCCACCGCGCCGCAGATGAGTACGGCTGACGACTGGGATGAGCTCGAGGCGGAGTGGAATGAGGACGCCATTCTCCGCGGGGCTCCGGCGGTTGGTGACGTCAAGGTGTCTGTCAGTTCTCCCGTGGCTTTTCCCGCTGAAATCCAGAAGTGGCTACGCGACCCGCACAACCGACGAAAGATTGAACAACTTGCAACCGGAAATCTTCCCAGCATGCTAGCTCTTCTTGTCTGGTCCTTCATGCGCGATGGTCGCTCTGGCCTCATCTCACATCTACTCGGGTACGATAAGACGGCATTCGTCCCAGCAATATACGATGGGCTGCCGGACCAGTGCCAAGGAATTCTGCTTTGCTATTTCGATCTCCCGCTAACCACCGTCGCGTCTGAATTCCTGCCCGCGCCCGTGCGAACGATGCCCCCAGACATCCGCGGGCTCCTCACTTCGCTGGGAGCGGTTCAACCTCCTCCTCTGTCCTGAGAAACCGCACCCACCTTTTCGCGTAGCTGGCGATATCCGATACTCATAACGTATCCTTATCCATACGAAATCGAAGGTGTAGGCGTGAAGTCGAACCTGGAAATCGAACAGAGCGTCGAAAAGCTGCCGATCGCTGAGGTCGCCTGCGGCCTGGGTCTCGACGGCGACGCCATCAACCCGCACGGCCGCTACATCGCCAAGCTCCCGCTCTCCATCCTTCAGCAGCACGCCGACAGGCCCGACGGCAGGCTCGTCCTCGTCACCGCCATCACCCCCACTCGCAGCGGCGAAGGGAAGACCACCGTCGCCATCAGCCTCGCCGACGCCATCGGCCGCCTGGGCAAGAAGGCCGCCGTCTGCATCCGCGAGCCCTCGCTGGGCCCTTACTTCGGCATGAAGGGCGGCGCAACCGGCGGGGGCTACGCGCAGGTGGTGCCGGCGGAGGACATCAACCTCCACTTCACCGGCGACATGTACGGCGTCTCGAAGGCTAACAATCTGCTCGCCTCCATGATCGACAACCACCTCTACTTCGGCAACTCGCTCCAGATCGACTCCCGCCGCGTCACCTGGAAGCGCGTCATCGACCTGAACGACCGCGCCCTCCGCGACATCATCGTCGGACTGGGCGGCACAGCCAACGGCTTCCCCCGCAGGGACGGATTTGACATAACTCCTGCGTCCGAGGTCATGACCATTCTCAGCCTCTCGCAGGACACGGCGGACCTGCACGAGCGGATCAAGCGAATAATCATCGGCTACACCTTTAAGGGAGAGCCGGTCACCTGCGAGCAGCTCAGCGGCGACGCGGCGATGGTCATCCTCCTGCGCGACACCGTTCAGCCGAACCTGGTGCAGACCATCGAGCATACGCCGGCATTCATTCACGGCGGCGCCTTCGCCAACGTCGCCCACGGCTGCAACACGCTCTTCGCGACTCGCATGGCGCTGAAGCTGTGCGACTATGCCGTTGCGGAGGCCGGCTTTGGCTCCGACCTTGGCGCCGAGAAGTTCTTCGATATCAAGTGCCGCATGGGCGGGCTCCAGCCGAGCGCCGCCGTAGTCGTGGCGACCGTGCGCGCCCTCAAGCATCACGGCGACGGATTGCTGGACGCCGGGTTCGCCAACCTGGCGAAGCACGTCGAGAACGTTCGCGCCTTTGGCGTCGTGCCCGTCGTCGCCGTCAACCGCTTCGCCGACGATTCGGACGCGGAGTTGAACGAAGTGCTGCGACGCTGCGAGGCGCTGGGCGTTGCGGCCGCCGTCTGCGACGGGTTCGGCCAGGGCAGCGCCGGCGCCGTCGAGCTGGCGCAGGCCGTCATGAACGTTGCCGACGCCGGCTCTTCCAAGCTGCGCTTCCTCTATCCGCTCGAACTGCCGGTACGCGAGAAGATGGAAATCATCGCGACCCGCATGTACGGCGCCTCCGGCGTCGAGTACGACCGGCGCGCGCTCACCGGCCTCGAGCAGATCGAGAAGCTGGGCGCCGGTAACCTGCCCATCTGCGTCGCCAAGACGCCCGCGTCCCTCTCCGACAACGCCGAGCTGCGCGGCGTTCCCCGCGACTTCAAGGTCCGCGTCAATGAAGTCCGCCTCTCCGCCGGCGCCGGGCTCATCGTCATGCTCTGTGGTAACATTGTTACGATGCCCGGCCTCCCGCGGGTGTCGGCCGCGGAGCTAATGCAGGTCGACTCCTCGGGCCAGACGATCCGTCTCATCTAGCGAAGACGTCGACGCCAGGAAAACCGCCTCGCGGGCCCGCGCATCGGAAGGGATGGCGCGCGTGGCGGAAGAGCTATCGGATACAACCCCTGACGAATCTGCTGTCGAAGCCTCATCGCGTTCGAGCCGCTTTCGCGGCGCCCTGGAACGCGGCGAGTTCGTCGTCACACTGGAAACCGTGCCGGCCGCCGGCCCGGGCGGTCGCGGCATCGACACGCTCCTCAAGGACGCCGAGGAGCTTGCCGCTGACGGGCGCATCCACGCCATGAGCCTCTGTGACAACCCCGGCGGCGGTCACGCCATCATGCCCGACGAGCTGGCCCGCGAAATCCAGAGCGTTGGTCTGGACTGCATCGTCCACTTCACCTGCAAGGACCTCACGCGCAACGGCGCCGTCTCCCGCGCTTACGCCCTGGAGCGAATGGGCCTGCGCAACATCCTCGCTCTCACCGGCGACTATCCGAAAGAGGGTTACTGGGGCGCCTCGAAGCCGGCCTTCGACCTCGACGCCGTTACGCTGATCAACCTGCTGGGCGACATGAACGGCGGCCTGGTCGATATCGACCGCAAAGGCACGCCCGCGCCCGCCTGCGACTTCTTCGTCGGCGCCTGCGTCTCGCCCTTCAAGCAGACGGAAGCCGAGCAGATGATGCAGTACTTCAAGCTGCACCGGAAGTTGAACGCTGGCGCGCGCTTCGTCATCAGCCAGCTCGGCTACGACATGCGGAAAGTGCAGGAGCTGAAGCAATACCTCGACCTGCACGGCATCGACGTTCCGGTCATCGGCAACGTGTATGTTCTCAACGCGGGCGTCGCCCGCACAATGAACGCGAATCAGGTTCCCGGCGCGGTCGTGCCCGACTCGCTCTTGCGCTTCCTTGAGTCGTTTCCGAAGGGCAAGGAGGGCCGGCCGCGCTTTTTGGAGCACGCGGCGAAGATGTTCGCCGTGGTCCGCGGACTCGGCTACCGGGGCGTCCACCTGGGCGGCTTCGGCCTGAAGGTGGAGGAGGCGAAGGAGATAATCGACCGTGCAGACGACTTCCAGCCCGACTGGCAGGAGCACATGCGGTCGATGGTCTATCCGATAGAGCCGGCGGAGCGCCAGTTCTACTACTTCGAGACCGACGCCGCCACCGGCCTAAACGCCGCGACGCCCGTCGACCGCAAACGCCTGCCGAATCCCGAAAGAGGCGTTCGGCTGCACTTCCGCAGCATGAGCGCCCTCCACAGCGCCGTCTTCCAGCCCGGCACGCGCGGCTTTCGCGCCATGCAGCGCGCTGCCCGCGTCGCCGACGGGAATCGCCTGCTCAGAGGCGGCGTGCAGTGGGTCGAGAAGCTGTCGAAGGAGGTCGGCGTCGGCTGCCGGGAGTGCGGCGACTGCGCGCTTCCGCACCTGGCGTACCTTTGCCCGGAGGCAGACTGCCCGAAGGGCCTGCGCAACGGCCCCTGCGGCGGCTCGTTCCGCGGCAAGTGCGAGGTCTACCCGGACCGCGATTGCTTCTACGTCCGCGTCTACAATTCGCTGAAGGCGGCGGGTCGCGAGGAAGAGTTGCGCGACATGCCGGTCATCACGCGGAACTGGGAGCTGCAGCGGCAGTCGTCGTGGTTGACCTACTTCCTCGGCCGCGACAACATGCGCGTCGACGTGCCCGACTCGTGGAAGGCGGAATCATAGATGCCGCCGATGTAGACGGTCCGGGTGCCGTCGGCTGAGCTCTTCTTCACCAGGTTTCCCTGGCCATCGCGAGTTCGTTGGTGCACCCGCGCATCGTGTCACGATCCAGGAGGACAGTCAGGATTAGGAAATCCCAAGCCGCTTTGGACGTTGGCCGGGAGGTGGCATTCCACAAAGGCGGAGCCGAAGTTAACTCCCTGCCAGTTAGCGCCGGCAACTTTCTTCATGAAGCCATAGGTTGAACTACTCACGTTGGGTATCGGCAGAAGGCAAAATTCAGCCCAATCCGTGCCCGAAGCATCAGTGTAAAGTGCCTCCCTGGAGATTTTCAGTTTGCTCTCTTGGATGCCGAGAGCCGGGCCGCTTATCAGCCAGTCTTTTATTGCTTGGTCTAGCCTTTCCTCAGATGCTGGGCAAACTTCAAACCCCAGCCCGGTCTGGACTTCTGAGGGAATGCCGCATTGGACGTCACCGACGCCAAGATTATCCAACTCCCAGCCTTCGTCCGGCGGCATCTTCAGTATTCCCGTCACCGGTTCAATCGGTCCAGTCCGTTGCCCTAGCGGGCAGAGCGCTTGCGCCAGATGGGCATCGAATTTGATCCAGCTTGTGCCCGATGAGCCCACGTAACATGCCTTCTCGTCAATGGTCACGGCTTCGCACTCGTAGTCCTGGAGTTGCTGTGTGATAACGGAGTCGGTGTCATCTTGGCAGGTGGCTGGCGTGGCTGAGGGCACAACTGACTCGGTTGGGGTAGATTCGTTCTGCTTCTTGGATGACTCGCAAGAACCAGTCGCTAAAGCCGCCACCAGCGCCAACGCTAACAAGAACAGCAGCAAGCTCTTCTTCACCAGGTTCCCCTTGCCGTCGTAGGTGGAAGACATTGTAGCACCCGCAACAATGGCGTGCTTGATTAGCCGGTTGTCGCCGTTGTAGGTGACCTCCGCTCCACGGTCGCCCGTTGAATGCGCAAAGGAGACCAACAAAGTATAATGGTGCTGAGTTGGAACGATAAGTCGTGAAGAAAATCCTCGTTGTCGACGACGAGCCAACGCTCCTGGCGACCGTCAAGTACAACCTCGAGCGCGAAGGCTACAGCGTCGCCACCGCCACCGACGGCGAATCCGCCCTCACTCGCGCGCGCGAAGAGCGCCCCGACCTGGTGGTCCTCGACGTCATGCTGCCGGTCATCGACGGCTTCGAGGTCTGCCGCCTGCTGCGGCGCGACATGTCCGTCCCCATCCTCATGCTCACCGCCAAGACCGACGAAGTGGACCGCGTCGTCGGCCTGGAGATCGGCGCCGACGACTACGTGACGAAGCCGTTCAGCATGCGCGAGCTCATGGCGCGGGTGAAAGCGCTCCTTCGCCGCGCCGAGGCCGGCCCGTCCGACCACGCCGACGGCCTCTCCTGCGGCGATATCGAGATCGACCTCCGACGGCGGGAGGCCTCCCGCTCCGGTGAGGTGTTGACGCTCAAGCCCAAAGAGCTGGAGCTTCTCATGTTCTTCCTGCGCAATCGCGGCCGCGCCTTCACCCGCGAGCAACTGCTGGACCAGATCTGGGGCTACGATTTCGTCGGCGGGACGCGCACGGTGGATGTCCACATAAGCTGGCTGCGTCAGAAAATCGAAGATCAGCCGGCGAAACCGACGCGCCTGATCACGGTCCGCGGCACAGGCTATCGCTTCGAGGGCTAGCATGCTGGCCAGCATTCGACTTCGCATCGCCGCTTCTGCCCGGGCTGCGGCCCACATGTTCGTCAAACCGCGCGACGCTGAAGAGACCAGCGTGACGGCCGATGCCCCCGACAAATCGCCCCAAGGGTCCCAGAGCCCCGTCGATGCCGCCTCCGAGGAGCGCAGCCGCCTTACAGCCGTGCTCGACAGCGCCAGCGACGCGGTCCTGGCCGTTGACCGCAGCGCGCGCGTGATGTTCGCCAGCCGCGCCGTCAGTCCGCTGCTGGAGCACCGCCCGGACGAAGTGGTCGGCAACCCGTTCGTGTGGACGATGCCGGACGAGCAGGCCGTCCTCGCGCTGCGCGACACCCTCGATACGGGCAAAACGCGAAGCCTTGTCATCGAACGTCCGAAGGGGCGCTTTCTTCAGGTGTCTGCGGCGCCGATTGCCGGCGGCGGCGACTGGGTGGCGCTGGTCGTCTTCCACGACGTCACGGAGGCGAAGCGCGTCGAGGATACGCGCCGCGATTTCATCGCCAACGTCTCGCACGAGCTGCGAACGCCGCTGGCCTCGATCAAGTCCGTCGTCGAGACGCTGCAGGCCGGCGCCATCGACGACAAAGCCGCCGCGCAGGACTTCCTGGCGCGCGCCGACGCGGAAGTCGACCGCCTGGTGCAGATGGTCACGGAGCTGTTGGAGCTGTCGCGGCTGGAGTCAGGGCAGGCGCCGCTGGCGAGAGAGCCGGTGGACGTTCAACGGATGCTGGAGCAGGCGGTGGAGCGGATGCGCCCTCAGGCGGAGCGAAAGTCGCTGGAGTTGACGCTGAATGCCGCGCCGAGCATGCCGTCTATCACCGGCGACGCGCAACGGCTGGAGCAAACGCTGGTCAACCTGATAGACAACGCCATCAAGTTCACACCTGAGGGCGGGTCGGTGCGCGTATCGGCGAAGAGTGTGGACGGCGCCGTCCAGGTCGACGTCGAAGACACCGGCGACGGCATCTCGGCCGAAAAGCTGCCACGCATCTTCGAACGCTTTTACAAAGTAGACCGCGCCCGTGGCGACCGCGGCACCGGCCTTGGACTGGCCGTCGTCAAACACACCGTCGAGGCGCACGGCGGCACCATCCGCGTTCGCAGCCAGGAAGGCCACGGCTCGACGTTCACGATTGTGCTCCCACTGAGCGGCGCCTCTCAATCTTCCTGACCAAACTCTCCCCGACGAAACGTTAACGCGCCGTTTACATGCGTTGAGCCTGCCTTAATCTTCGTCCGGTATGCTTCAGCGGAGAAACATCGCCCGGCTGGCGACAAGGCGGAGGCGGAGATCAGGTCCACCAGCTACCAGACGCAGCGGTTGCCGCGATCGGCGCAATAGGAGCGAAAGCATGGAGGCCGCCGCAAACGAAGCGCGCAGCACGCCGCTAGGCTTCGTTCGCTCGTTGGCGCGCGCTCGCTGGGGCGACGTCCTGTTCCGGTTAGTCGTCAGCGTCTTCGGGCTGTCGCTGGTGCTGTTAGCGGTGCTGATGGTCTGGCAGCTCTTCTTCGTGTCGCGCCAGTCCATATCCACGTTCGGCTGGGGCTTCCTCACCAGCACGACCTGGGACGGCGCGAAACTCATCTTCGGCGCCGCGCCGGCCATCTACGCGACGCTCGTCAGCTCCGCCATCGCGGTGCTGCTCGCTGTGCCCCTCAGCATCGGAGCCGCGATCTTTCTCGCGGAGCTGGCGCCGTCCTGGCTGCGACTTCCCGCGTCCTTCCTCGTCGAAAGCCTCGCCGCGATTCCTAGCGTCGTCTTCGGAGTATGGGGCATCTACGTGCTGGCGCCCCGGCTCCTCCCGGTGGAGACGGCACTGAACAGCCACTTTGGCTTCGTACCGTTGTTCAGCGGACGCGTGTTCGGCGGCTACAACATGCTAACGGCGGGAATAATCCTCGCAATCATGGTCCTGCCCATCATCACCGCCATCGCCCGCGATTCCGTATTGGCGGTGCCATCGTCGCAGCGGGAAGCGATGCTGGCGCTGGGCGCGACGAAGTGGGAGATGATAAGTCGCGCCGTGCTCCAATACTGCCGCTCCGGTCTGGTAGGCGCCGTCCTGCTCGGTTTGGGACGAGCCCTCGGTGAGACGATGGCCGTCACGATGGTCATCGGCAAGACATACCAGATCAAGACCTCGCTGTTCGCGCCGGCGAGCACGGCGGCAAGCCAGATCGCCGGCGAGTTCAACGACGCCAACTTCAACATTTACCGTTCGGCGCTGATGGAGCTAGCTTTCATATTGTTGGCCATCACCCTCATTGTGAACATTGGCGCCAGGCTGCTGGTCTGGCGCGTAGCCCGCTCCCCAGGGACGATCAGAGAATGAGCGCAATAACCTACGCCAAGCGAAGGTGGACGAACAACATCATGTTGGGGCTCTGCGCCGCGTCCGCCTTCCTGGCCATCGGCATACTGGCGCTCATCCTGGGCTTCGTCTTCCTGAAGGGCATCAGCTATCTCACCATCGACTTCTTCACAAAGTTGCCGAAGCCGGTCGGCGAACCAGGCGGCGGCATTTCGAACGCTATAGTCGGGTCGCTGATCATACTCGGCATGGCCGCGCTGATCGGAATTCCGGCCGGCATCGGCGCCGGGGTCTTCGTGGCGGAGACGGCAGGGCCGCGATTGGCGGGAGTTGTCCGTTTCACTGCCGACGTGCTGACGGGAGTGCCGTCGGTCGTCGTTGGAATCCTCGCCTACACGTGGATTGTAGTGAAAATGGGCCACTTCTCTGCCTTCGCGGCGGCCATCGCCCTGGCCATCATCATCGTGCCGATCATGGCGCGCTCCAGCGAGGAGATGCTGAAGCTTGTGCCGCAGTCGCAGCGAGAGGCGGCGCTGGCGCTGGGCGTCACCCGCTGGCGGACCATACTGAGCATCGTCATCCCGGCGGCGCGTCGCGGGCTAGTCACGGGCGCCCTCCTCGCCATAGCCCGCGCTGCCGGCGAGACCGCGCCACTGCTGTTCACCGCCCTCGGCAACCAGTTCATGACGCTCAGTCTCTTCGGCAAACCCATCGCCGCGCTGCCACTGGTCATTTACCAGTACAGCACTGGTCCCTACAATCAGCAGCACCAGCAGGCGTTCGCGGCTTGCTTCGTCCTGGTGACGGTCGTCTTCTGCATCAGTCTGGTCTCGCGGCTGCTGCTGTCGCGGAGAGGATAGTAGAATGGCTATGATGACTGAGTTCGAGTTCAAACCGCCGGACATCGAAGTGCCCGACAACACGAACGAGCCCGAAGGCGCCGGCGCCTGCCCGGTCTCCGAGTCCGAGGCCTGGGAAGAGGGCATGGTCATTCGCAACCTGAACGCCTGGTACGGCTCATTTCAGGCGATTAGAGACGTTAACCTGCTCGTCGGCCCCAGGCGCGTCACGGCCGTCATCGGCCCGTCCGGTTGCGGCAAGTCGACGCTCATTCGCTGCCTCAACCGCATGCACGAAGTCACCCCCCGGGCGCGCGCCAGCGGCCACGTCTACCTCCGCTCTACCGACATCTACGGCAACGGCGCTGACCCTGTCCTCGTACGACGCCGCGTTGGCATGGTCTTCCAGAAGCCGAACCCGTTCCCCACCATGTCCGTCTTTGACAACGTCGCCGCCGGCCTGCGGCTCAACAGCCTCTTCTCCCGGCGCAGCCACCTCGCCGACATCGTCGAGCAGGGGCTCCGCCACGCCGCGCTCTGGGATGAGGTGAAGGACAAGCTGAATCGACCCGCGACCGAGCTTTCGGGCGGTCAGCAGCAACGACTATGCATCGCCCGCGCCCTGGCCATCGAGCCGGAGGTCATCTTGATGGACGAGCCCTGCAGCGCGCTCGACCCCGTTTCGACGCTGAAAATCGAAGACCTGATGCGTGACCTCTCCACGACCTACGCCATCATCATCGTCACCCACAACATGCAGCAGGCCGCGCGCGTCGCCGATTGCACTGCGGTCATGATGATGGCGGAGGACCGCGCCGGTGAGATGATCGAGTTCAGCGCAACCAGCGAGGTCTTCACCAATCCGAAAGACAAGCGCACTGAGGACTACATCACAGGGCGGTTCGGCTAGGGCGAGAGAGGCAGAATTGCCCCTTCGAGTGCTCTTCCTCTGCGTTCACAACTCGTCGCGCAGTCAAATGGCGGAGGCGCTGTTTCGCCGCCTGGCGGGCGACCGCTTCGACGTCGAAAGCGCGGGCAGCGAACCGACCGAGGTCAATCCGCTCGCCATCGCCGCCATGCGTGAGATCGGGATCGACATCAGCGGGCAGCGCGCCAAGGACGTCAGCGAAATCGAAGGGCCGCCCGACGTCGTGATTACCCTCTGCGACGAGGCGAGGGAGTCCTGCCCTTTCTTCCCCGGCAGTCCTCGCTACCTTCACTGGAACTTGCCTGATCCCGCTGCTACACTGGATGAGGCGGCTGGGACAGCCCTTTTCCGAAGCGTCCGCGATTCGCTTGAGCTTCTTATTCGCGAATTCGTGGAAGGAGTTGGAGAATGACCCGCACGGTCCTGGAGCAGAACCTCGCCGGCGTGCAGGAAGACATGCTCGTAATGGCGGACATGGTGGACAGCGCTATCGAGCGCTCGATCATCGCCCTGAAGAATCGCGACCTAGAGCTGGCCCGGCAGGTAATCGCGGACGACGTCAGGATCAACCGCAAACGCTACGATACCGAAGAGCGCTGCCTCGAGCTCATTGCGACGCAGCAGCCGCTGGCCAGCGACCTGCGGACCATCGTCGCCGTCCTCCACATGATCGTCGACCTGGAGCGGATGGGCGACCATGCCGAGGGCATCGCCAAGATCGTCGTCATGCTCGCCGACGAGCCGCCGCTGAAGCCGTACGTCGACCTGCCGCGAATGGCTGAGATTGCGCGCGCGATGCTGCGACAGGCCATCGAAGCGTTCAAGCACCGCGACGCCGAGATGGCCCGCGTCGCGATGAATCGCGACGACGAAGTCGACGCGCTCTACGACCAGGTCTACCGCGAGCTCCTGACGTACATGCTGAACGATCCGCGCACGATAGAGCGGGCGACGCGGCTGATGTGGGTGGCGCACAACCTGGAGCGCATCGCCGACCGGGTGACGAATGTGTGCGAGCGCGTCTCCTATCTGGTGACGGGCAAGCTGCAGGAGCTGAACGTCTCAACGTACTAGCGCCGCGGCCGGTCCCGAAGAATTCGCCGCCCCGGCGCAACACACCGGCCGAATCTGACCCCGTACATCTTTCCCCGAAACTGGTTCTCTGCGCGACACAGGGATTAAAATAGATGAAGGAAAAAGGAGGACACCATGAGAACCAAAGAAGAGTACATCAGGGGCCTGGGCAAGATGCGGCGAAACATCTACTACAACGGTGAGCTCATCGACCGCACCGACGAGCGGCAGATGGACTGCCTGAACACCATCGGAACCACATTCGACGAAGCGGCCAAGCCGGAGAACGAAGACCTGTGCACCGCCATCTCCCATCTCACCGGAGAGCGGATCAGCCGCTTCACCCACATTCACCAGAGCACCGAAGACCTGCATAGGAAGCAGGACATGACCCGCATGCTCTGCCAGAAGGTCGGCGGCTGCATCCAGCGCTGCATGGGCATCGACGCCACAAACGCCATCTACAACGTCTCTTATGAAGCGGACAAATCGAACAACGGCGCCACCCAGTACCACGAGAACTTCAAGAGGTGGCTCGCCCGCTTCCAGAGCGAGGACCTCGTCGGCTGCTGCGCCCAAACCGACGTGAAGGGCGACCGCCTGTTGCGGCCGGCCGAGCAGCCCGACCCCGACGTCTACGTCCACATCAAGGAGCGCCGCCCGGACGGCATCGTCGTTAGTGGCTGCAAGGTCCACATCTCCGAAGCCTCGGTTGCCGACGAGATATTGGTGGTCCCGACAAGGGCCCTTCGCGAAGAGGACAAGGATTACGCCGTCGCCTTCGCCGTCCCGGGTGACTGGGAAGGCGTGAAGCAGGTGGTCACGATCCACAACCTGCGAGAGAGGGAGTACTACAAGCGCGGTTTCATGCCGGGCTCCACCGACTCTTACGTGATTTTCGACAACTGCTTCGTGCCCTGGGAGCGAGTCTTCCTCGCCGGCGAGTGGCAGCACGGGGGAGTCCTGGCGCTCCTCTTCGCGCTGTTCCACCGCCACTCCTACTCGGGCTGCAAGCCGGCGATTGGCGACGTGATTCTCGGCAGCGCGGCCCTTGCGGCCGAGATGAACAACATCCATAAGGCGCCGCACGTACGTGAGAAGCTTGCGGAGATCATCATGACCACGGAGCTGGGGTACGCCGCCGGCTACACGGCCTCGGACCTCGGCAAGCCGGAGGTCTACATGCCCGGCGTTGGCTTCGTGCCCTACGGCCCCGGCTCCTACATCCCCAACTCGATCTACTGCAACGTCGGTCGCTGTCTTGACGGGCGAGGCGGTCTATCGGGAAGCGGAGATCCTCTGCGACGTATCCGGCGGCGTCACAGCGACCTTCCCCTACGAGAGGGACTTTGCGAATCCGGAGATCGGCGGCCTCCTGCGCAAATACACCAAGCGCAGCCCCAAGGCCGACGTCGAGGACCAGGCGCAGTTCTGGCGCTTCCTGGGCGATGGGCTCTGCTCGGCGGCGGGCGGGATCCACAACGTCGGCTCCTACCACGGCGGCGGGTCGCCCATCATGGAGCAGATCGCCATCACCACGCAGTACGACATCGAGGCGCGGAAGAAGCTGGTGAGGTTCATCGCCGGGATGAGTGGTGGGGACCGCGACGCGCTGGCCAAGAAGACCACCCGGCACCGCGTCAAGGAGCCGGCCGCCGTCAGCTAGGCGCACTGCCGACGGCCCGTTTGGCCGAAACGATCCGGAGATGTGAGGCAGCCGAGTAGAGGTCTCTGCGGCTGAATGAGTGCCTGTCCGGAATAGTGATTCTGAGAACCTCTAACGGCTCTCAAGAAATCCCAGAACGAATGCTGCGGTGCGCCAACATTTGTTGTTTGTGGCTGCTTGCGGGCGTCAAGCAGGCCGCCTCAGCGGATGAAGCTGAGGGAACGGCATATCCAGTGGGCCGTCTTTAAGGAAGAGCCGCAGCCCGTACCTCACAAGATCTTCAAGTGAGCCAGGCAATTTACCAAGGCCACTGTGTATTGGAGATCTTAGCGTTGCCTATCGTCAGGGTGTAGGCGCCACTACGGGATCTCCCGGGTCGCGATTCCGACCCTCGAAAGGGCTGGTAAGCTACCCGCGCGGGCTCTTGGCGAACGAAGACGACCGCGTCCTTCGATGGGTCCCATAACGGACGTCGATAAATGCCTGGTGGCTCGTGACCTGTCCAGCGTCGCTGGCCTTACCTTTAACCACATGTTTGCCGCGGTTTGACGGGGGTTAACAAGCGGTTAACCCGGCGATGCTAGCTTTATCCAGATGAAGAAGGTCCTCGTCGTTGATGATGAACCGACCCTCGTGGCGACGCTGAAGTACAATCTCGAAGGCGAAGGCTACGAGGTGCTGACGGCCGACAACGGCGAGTCCGCTCTCGTCGCGGCTCGCGGCAAGCGTCCGGATCTCGTGGTCCTTGACCTCATGCTCCCGATAATGGACGGTCTTGAGGTATGCCGGCTCATCCGGCGCGAGATGACCGTTCCAATCTTGATTCTGACAGCGAAGACGGAAGAAGTGGACAAGGTTGTCGGACTTGAGCTCGGCGCAGATGACTACGTAACGAAGCCGTTCAGCATGCGAGAGCTGCTTGCGCGGGTCCACGCCCTTCTCCGACGATCGGAAACAGTCTCGGAGGATGTGGCCGAAGTGGTGGCTTCAGGAGACCTGGAGCTAAATCCGCGCTCCCGTGTCGTCTCTCGCGATGGGAAGGCGCTCCTCCTGAGGCCCAAAGAGTACGACCTGCTGGCCTTCCTGATGTTCAACCGTCGCCACGTCTTCAGCCGCGAACAGCTCCTCGACCGCGTTTGGGGGTACGACCGCATGGGCGAAACGCGAACCGTCGACGTGCACGTCACGTGGCTCCGCCAGAAGATCGAGGAAGTGCCGGGCAGGCCGACGCGCCTTATCACAGTCCGCGGCACGGGCTACCGCTTCGACGGATAGTCCCCTCCACGCCTCATACGCCGAAACCTTCACAGAACGTTTACTCAACATTAACGGGTGTTGCGGCCGGCTTAACTCACATACCTTAGCCTTTTCATTGACAAGTGACGGAAGACACTCTGAAGGAGAAAGAGAACCCATGGAAAGCCTGCTGCTAACAACCAAACGACATCCGGAGCAACGATCCTACGAAGGGCAGTGCAGCCAGGTTGACGAGTCGGACATCCCCCTGGCCTTCCGGCCCACGGTCCTGAAGCAGTGCGACGACGCGCAAGCTGAGCATCTTGCGCACAGCTACCTGGTGGCCGCTTGCGAGCAGGCCCTTTTCGACCTCCTGTGCACCGCCGGCGAGGGGGAGAGCCCGGAAGACGTGCGCATCGGTCTCATGGCCTCCGACCTGGTAAGGGAGATACTCACTTACTGGCGTAGCCGGCTGGAGGCTGCGAAGGCGGCAGCCCGCGCGAGCCAGCGCGAATAGTCACTAACTTTTACCGGCCATTGACCCTAGTTAACAACGCGTTTACGACGTGGCGCTAGCATGGGAGGCGACTGCAAGAGACATAGATACCGAAGGAGGAAACCCAGAAGATGCATCCATTTGGAGGGACTTCGAAGAATCCGAGCAGAAAGCTTCCCATCCTTCTGCTAACGGTAGCGGCCGCAGCCATAGCGGCCCTTTTGTTGGCCGCCTGCGGAGGCAGCAGTAGTAATAGCACTAGCTCGCCGACGCCGGCCGCCAAACAGACGACTGCGCCTACGCAAGCAACCGGCGCAACCACCGTCGCTGCCAGCAGCCCTTGCCCGCCAAGCGATGCCGCAAAGGGCCTCACCGGCGCCGGCGGCAGCTTCCCCTTCCCGCTCTACTCGAAGTGGGTCGCCGTGTTCAACACGCAGTGCGGCATTCAGATCAACTACCAGTCTGTCGGCTCAGGCGCGGGCATATCGCAGATAACCGCGAAGACCGTTGATTTCGGTGCCTCAGACGGCATCATGACCGACGACCAGGTCGCCGCAGCGGTGGCCGCCGGCGGCCCAATACTGCATATCCCAATGACAAGTGGCGCCGTCGCGATCATCGCCAACCTGCCAGGTCTGCAGCAAGGCCAGCTCAAGCTGACGGGCGACGTTCTCGCCGGCATCTACCTGAAGACCATCACCAAGTGGAACGACCCCCAGATCGTCTCCCTTAACCCCGGGCTCAACTTGCCGAGCACCGACATCACCGTCGTTCACCGCTCCGACAGCTCCGGCACGACGTTCATCTTCACCAACTACCTGAGTAAGATAAGCCCGGACTGGCAGACCAAGGTAGGCAACGCCACCACCGTCCAGTGGCCTGGCGACATCGGCGGCGAGAAGAACGACGGCGTGGCCCAGCAAGTCAAGCAGATACAGGGCGCCATCGGCTACGTGGAGCTCGCCTACGCCATCCAGAACAACCTCAACTGGGCGTCGATGCAAAACAAGGCCGGCAACTGGGTCCAACCGACACTGGACTCGACGGTCGCCGCCTCAACGGGCGTGACCATCCCCGACGACACAAAGATAATGATCACCGATTCGACGAACCCCAACGCCTACCCAATCGTCGGCTTTACCTGGATACTGGCCTACGTCAATCAACCCGACAAAGCGAAGGGCGAAGCGCTGGTCTACTACCTGTGGTGGAGTATCCACGACGGCCAGCAGTACTCGAACGCCCTGCTTTACGCGACGCTCTCGCCGGACACAGTGAAGAAGGCGGAAGCCGAGATAAAGTCCATCACCTACCAGGGGCAGCCGCTGCTGAACCTGCCGTAGCGCGACAAAGCACAACAAGACAAGGCGGGCCGAGCGAAATGCTTGGCCCGCCTTCGTATTGTCTTTGAACGAAGACTTTACCTGTTATTCACCCGCGTTAATCCGGCCTTATCCCGCCCTCCCTAGAATTGAAGGTGGAGTGAGTTGATTAGAAAAGGAGGATATAGTGCCGTTACCCGCCTCGACCATCGTGAAACCAGCCAGCGCGCCTCAACCATGCGCCAGGACGAAGGAAAGGCCGAAGGAGCATGAATATGACCTGTTTCTCCTGGCCGCCCTTCGCCACCTCGCAGAACCCACCCTCATTGACTATGAGCGCGCTCTCCTGCCCCCGTCGCAGCGACGCCTCCGGGCGGCGTGAGAAGGCGGCGGAGAGCTTGGCTCGCTCCCCCGATAACCTATGCCATTGAAGCAATGTCGGTGGCCGGGCGGCTCGGCCGCCGCTCAAGCCTGCGGCTGTGCTACCCTAGTCTCCAGAAGCCCGCGACCGCGACGACATCCGCGACAATAGGCTGCAGGAGGACGGGAAGATGCCACAAAGCTCTCGGCGAGTATGTCCGGCCGAACACGCGGGCTGGTTCGTTATTCCCATAAGGAAATGGTTTCAGAATCCGGAGAAGCTTCTCAGAGGCTACGTCAAACAAGGGATGACGGTCCTTGATATCGGCTGCGGGCCCGGGTTTTTCTCCATTGCGATGGCAAACATGGTGGGGGAAAACGGCAAGGTCATCGCCGCGGATGTTCAAGAGGCCATGCTTGACCAACTGAAGAAGAGGACTGCCGGGCAAGAAATAGAAGAACGCATTCAGGTTCATCTGGCTGAGGAACGAAGAATCGGGCTCTCCGAGACGGTCGATTTCGCTCTGGCCTTCTACGTGGTCCACGAAGTGCCGGACCAGGATGCGTTCTTCCAGGAGCTCAAGTCGATCCTCAAGCCCGGCGGAAAATTGCTCGTCGTGGAGCCAATGTTCCACGTCTCAAAAGAGGCATTCGAAGAAACGATAACCAGAGCGAAAGCCGTCGGCTTTGCCGCGGATCGCGGTCCCGGCGTCTTCTTCAGCCGATCGGTCGTCCTGCGACGCGAGTAGCAGACGCCGCTTCAAACACGTGACTCCTTCGTCCATCTTCCCAAGCGAGCAGACCTCACAAATACTCCTTGCGTAGGCTGCGGCCGGCCATTTGTTGGCGTATCCTCATCTTCGTGAAGACGACGAAAGACCTGACAATGTCCCTGCCCGGCATGGACATACGCATGCCCGGTTGCGATGGCCTCGAGGCCGCCCGCCAGATCAGCTCGGACCCACCTCTCGCCCGGGTCCGCATCGTAATGCTCACGACTTTCGATCTGGATGAGTACGTGTTCGAGGCGCTCCGAGTTGGCGCGAGCGGCTTCCTGGTCAAAGATACTGAGCCGGTCGAGCTCCTGCGGGGCGTGCGCGCCGTCGCCGACGGCGCGTCCATCACGTTCAGAAGCCAGACTAGGGCAGCCGCCCCGACGGCGGCGCCAACAAGATCGGCAGCGTATAGCCTGCTGACCTGCTTCGGGAAGCGCGTCAGCGCCAGGCAGACGCAGACGCCGCTGCAGATGAAGGGAACGGAGATCACCAAGTAGAGAAGGCCGATGGAATAAACGCCGGCGAGCGACCATTTCGGGACGAAAGGTATCGATAGCTGCGTGAGGAAGCTCAGGACGACCGAAACGGCGAAGAGCAGCGAGAAGAAGATGAGCCTGTCATTCACTTTGTCTCCGGGGAAGCGGTCGGGGATCAGATAGACTATGAGCCCGCCGATTGTCATACCGAATAGCGCGACGGAGATGGCTACAAAGGCAAAATGGTACCACATGGTGACGCTGAAGATGCGCGTCAGCAGGATCTCGTACATAAGGGTCGAAAGGGCGACGAGGAAGAGTCCAGCATAGGTGCCGGGCCCGGCATGCGGCTGCGACAACTGTGCCCGAGTTGCTTGCAGGGGGGACGACTTCGCTATTGCGGATGCATCCATGTCGCTGGTTTCCGGGACATACTCGCTGCACCTGGCGAATACTCAACCGAGCGGTGAACAGCCAGAGGCGTCGCCGGGCCCGATCAGATGCGAAACCCCTATGCGTGCATCAAAGCCGCAACACGGCGAGTGACGCTTGGCGTGAATAAGGCTCTCAGGTGTGAATCCTGCATTCTTCGGAATTTCCGCAACCACTACCGCTTCGTAACGGTGATCGGCCCCAGATCGACTGCCTCCTCCGTACCGGAGCCCAGCGGCCCGAAATCGGACGTTGCCAACCGCAGCTCGTGCTTTCCGTCCGATAAGCCGGACATGACCACGAGGTTGTAGTCTTCGACTATTGTCGCGTCTGTTGGCAAAGTCTTGTCTTTCTGATATCGCTGAATGAGGCCAAAGCCGAGAGTATGTATTTCGCGGAAACGATCGTCCTCGCCGAGAGTTAACGAGACTTTGTAATCGCTCAAGGCCGGGGGCTTAAGGACCTGCCAATACAGCTTGATGTGGAGGGTTCCGCCAGGCGTTACTTGCGTGTTATCGATATCATAGCCGAGTAGGCTGACACCATCCATCTCCTTTCCAACCAGATGCTGCGGGCTGGGATCGTCGACCAGCAGCGGTGGCGGCTCGGTCTGGGCCGAGTAAAGGATGTGTGGATGCCCCCCCAGCCAGGATTGGAACGGCGAAGGCGAAGCGATAACCGGAACATACCAGAGATTGTCGGGTAGGAGATCCTTGTCCTCGCTGCTCATCGACGCGGAACGCAGTAGGTCGGGGCTGAGTGTGAGGAAGAGCGGGCGACCTTCAAGACCAGGCGCGAAGCCGTAGGGACTCTTCATCTGCGGGACGGCGACATCGGTCCGGGAGCTCATCAGGTAAGAGTAGAACAGATCGTATCCAGGTATGCCTCTGTGTCCCAGGATGACGCTGTTCTCGGGAACCGTCTTGAATACCTGGTTATAGAAGTCCTTGATTGTTGTGTCGCCCGTATGGTCGTTGGCCGACCAATTCCCTACGACCTGAATTGATAGCGGCAGCGCGAAGATAGCGCAGGAGGACAGAATAACCAGTCCACGCAGGACCAATGGGCGCGGCGCGAGGGTTCGGGCCGCCGCCAGCAGTGAGCAGACGCCGAAGGCGATCCACACCGCGAGGATTAGGTGAGAGGAGAGGTAGAACAGGTAGCTGTCCGTCACGTTGTATTCGAGGAAGTAGATCATCTCGACCAGGTAGGTGACCGCCAGGAGGCAGAATGCAGCTCTGTGCCGTCGGAACATGGCCCACACCCCGATCACTGCCAAAGCTGCTCCCCATACACCAAAGTTGTGGTTGACCAGACCGGCATAAATCGAAACGCGGCCGGGAAGCGCCTGGATGGGGAAAACGAAACGGTCGTTATGGAAGACGTTGGCCATGTAGTTGTAAGTCATCCACAGATTCGTTGGTTTGTAGCGGAGCATGAGTTCGTCGTTCAGAGTGGATGCCCGAAGGAGGAGCCACAGGTACTGACAGGCGGCTAGAGCGAACAGTCCACCGCCGATCAGCAGGTCGCGGCGGCGCAGCGGCCGAAGCTTCCGAAGAAGGAAGATGTAAACGGCTACCCCGGGGATTAGCGCTAGGTTCGAGAGATGAGTCCCCAGACTCAGGCCGAACACCAGGCACGCCGACGCAAACAGAAGGGTCGACCTCGCATCCTGCTCCTGAGTCCCCAAGCGGTGTCGCACCCGTTCCCCCCAAGCCAGGAAGAGGAAGAATGTGAGCGCCAGCATGAAAGTGTTCGGTCCGTAGACTTCTGCGATGACAGCCTGAGACCATAGGTCGGCCGAGAAAGCATAGAACAGCGCAACGAAGAGGGCTGCGAGGCGGTTTCGGGTCAGTAGTACGACGATGGCGTACAAGAGTGCACAACCACCGGCGGCGCCGACGGCGGACAGCAGATTCATCCGGTACGCTACGTCGCCGATCGGTAGGAAGGTGAAAAGCTTACCAATCCATGTGTAGAAAGGGTAGCCAGGGGAATGCATCAATGCTAGTTGATAAGGGACAGTCGCTTCTTCGAGGCTGTCCAGTGTCGCGTATGCAAGGCCTGGCGCTAGAGTGGCAATATACACTATGAAGCTTACGGCGAAGACCCCAAGAGCCAAAGCAGAGTCGAGGACTTGCGTGGAGACGCGGGTCGACGCCAGCGCACGGAGCCGCTGGAGATAGGCTCTCTCGGCAGAAGCGGCGGTGTCGATGATGGCGTTCACGGTCTCCTCCCTGGGATGCTCATCGACCCTGCCGGCGACGCGGCGAGCAGCCGTGATGCATCCTTGCAAAACGGTGATGCAATCGAGTATAGGTCTCGATGAGAGGGCGTGGACTAGGGGTTCCGCCGTATTCCTGTCGGTATACGCCCTGAGTTTGGGAGCCGACTAGCCAGCGAGACAGACTCCGACGGCCTGAAGACTCTGGACGACTATGTTTGAAACTGTCCACATGGGAACGCCTACACTAAGGGTAGATAGCGAAGCACCCACGGAGATGGGCCTCGGCCCCGTTGACCTGCCCCCGAAAACGAGTCCACCCCCTACGTTACTCGTACAGGCACCATCTGGTGTGGCGGAGCCATGCTCCCTACCCAGGGCAGCACTGGGTTGAGGGGGGTGCTTTATCCCGAAGTCAGGCCGTCCGCCCATCTTAATGCGTTGAGCTTCCCCTTTAACGGAGAGGACCACCCTAGCCAAGCGATCCAAACCCAGCGGAAAGCCGTTGCGCCTTGCGGCTCAACGGACCGCACTTCATTATGCAATCGGAGGGTTGCCGAAGTCAGAGAGGACAGAGTGGCTTGAACAACGGCAGGAGAAGCTTTCGCAGCGCCATCCGCGCTGTCTGGGGTCGCCGCCACAGGCAGGGAGTCGAGCCGGCACGGGGCAGCGACGACCTGCCGCCGCTGCGCGCCGAGTTGCTCAGCCTCGAACAGCTCAAGGGCCACGCGAAAGAGCTTGCGGCGAGGCACGCGGTGGAGGAGAAACGGGGGCCGGATCTTCTGCTCCCGCAGCTCAACGAGAACGAGCGTGTCCTCCTCAATGCCTACCGGCTCATAACGAACGAAGGGGAAGATCAGGTTCGTGTCACTCCGGCCGCCGAGTGGCTGCGCGACAACTTCTACCTCATCGAGGAGCAGATACGGGCGGCGCGGGGCCATCTGCCCAAGGGGTACAGTCAGGAACTCCCTCGCCTGGTTGGCGGCACCTCAGCCGGCTACCCCGTTGTCTATGCCATCGCCCTGGAGCTTGTCTCCCACGGAGACGGTCGCGTCGACGCGGGCAGCCTGAGCGCCTTCGTCTCCGCCTACCAGGCCGTCAGGCCGCTAAAGCTGGGCGAGCTTTGGGCGATTCCGATCATGCTGCGTCTGGCGCTGATCAACAACCTTCGCCGCG
>CAWJHZ010000003.1:0-28601 GCA_963842845.1 uncultured Chloroflexia bacterium | reverse complement strand
CAGGAGGAAAAGGAAGACGGGGATGACGAGGGCCAGTTCAACCATGGACTGACCAGCTCCCCTCCTGAGGCGACGCAAGATGCGGGCGAGCAGGCTCGCTGCCTGTCGCGCCGGCGGCCGGGACGTGCGCGCAGTGGTCACTCTTGCTTGGTCTCCTATCCGTATGTTCGGGCGGAGTGCCCATATTCCGCACCGACGCCAGTTTTCTGACAACCGGTCAATCATCTCTCCCTCTGGAATGGAGATAGAGTGGGGAGCCGGGTTGCTCCCCACTCTATGCTGTTCTGGGCTTCGCCCGAGTCGGTTCTAGAGAGAGTTTGTGATCGAAGTGAATACTATCCTTATCTTCAGACCCATTGTTCCCAGCACTATGACTGCAGCGACCGACACGAGCGCCAGGATCAGGCTGTACTCGGCCATCGTCTGTGCTTTCTCTTCCTTCATCCAGCAGTAGAGCCGGAGAATGCTCTCGTTAATGAACTGCATTTGTTTTCCTGCTAAAGGTGTTGTCTAGTTTGCTTCACCGCCGGGCACCGCTTCAGACGACGTTTCGTCGCGCGAGCGTCAGGCGGATGGTCTCCGGGTGTTGGTCAGTCTTTCGGCTTCACCTCCTTTGCTGATCTTGAAGCCATTTCTGGCGTGTTTGTCATATCGCCACGGGGACGCCGGCGGCGTCGCCCGCGGTGTTTCATCGGAACTTGCCAGGCCGCTGGTCCGGAGCAAGGGATGAGCTTTCCTGTCCTCGTCGGCCTTCGAGGATCTGCACTTTGGTGCGCTCCTTGAAAGCGAACGAGGGTGCTATTTCCGGCGGCAGCGGTCGCAGCAAGCTCGCGATCTGCAACAGTGCTGTGAGTCGGTACGGTACTGCGGATACATGACTAGACAGATCTCCATATCTTCGCCCTGACGCATGGCTTCCAGGCAGTCGGCAAGTGCTTCGACGATTCTAGGCAACTTCTTCCACCTTCATGATCTTGCGCAGGGCGCATAGGGCGCGGTGCTGGATGACGCGCACCGCAGCCACACTCTTGCCAAGGATTTCGGCGACTTCTTTGTAGTCCAGCTCTTCGACGAAGCGGAGGATGATGACCTGCCGCTGGTCGTCGCCGAGGCGAAGGACTGCTCGCCGGACGCGCTCTTCTTCGGCTTGCCGCTCTACGACGGCTTCCGGGTTTCGGGGAAGGCCATCGTCGACGAGCGACTCGTGGAGCTGCGCATCCCCCTTCCTGGCGCGCAGATGACTGACGGCCAGGTTGTGAGCGATGCGCAGCAACCACGATGCGAAGGGAGCACCCCTAGGTTGGAAACGGCCGATCGCCTCCCAGGCCTGGAGGAAGGTCTGGGCGGTTAGGTCTTCAGCTTCTTTCTGGTCGTTGATGATGTAATAGATGTGGCGGTAAACGCGCACGACGTGCCGGTCGTATAGCTCGGCGAAGGCTTCGCTGTCACGGGCGATGGCCCGGTGGACGAGCATTCGCTCTTCGGTGACCGGTGGTATGTCAAGTTTGAGCAAGAGATCTCTCCCCCCGTGATCCGACGGTATGTCTCGGCAGTCTCCCTTAGGTCGTATCCCCTAGGGAGTTCACCTAGGTAAGTATCGGCAGGTCGGGCGCGTTCAGTAGGGGTTTCCCCTATAGATGGGGGGGAGGAGGGGCTAGCGCTTGAGGGAGGGCGGGTGGGAAAGCGGACGCAAATGTTACGTCAACTGCATCCCACGTCGCTGATCGAGGACAAAGGCAGCGGAAGACCGCGGCGCCGACCCGTCGTTCTCATTCGCGGCAGGTAGAGGGATCAGGCGAAGGAGGCGGCAGCCGGAGAGTCGAAGTCGTCTTCGGCGGGCTGGTCGCAGTCGAAGCCGTCTTCAACTGGCTGCGGCGGCGAAACGTCGTCTTCGGCTGGTTGTCCCGACGGGAAGTCGTCGATGGGCCGGAGCCAGCCTTCGACGGGATGGGAGCTGAGGCGCTCCACCGCGTCGACCACGGCCTCGTTCACCTTCGCTTGCTCCGATGCCCGCCCGGCCACCACCTCGAAGCGCAGCCGGTAGGGACCGACGCTGACCTCGTCGCCGTGCTCCAGCACCAGCCAGCCGCCGATGTCGCCTTCGGAGGCGAGGACGGTGAGGCGCGTCAGCTTGTGGAACATCATCTTGTCGCCGTGGATCCAGGCTCGTGCCTCTTCCGCACCTATCAAGCCATCCTCGTCGACTAGAACAATATCGCACCACTCGGCACTGCCCATGCTGAGCGGCGTCGAGCTGACGGGAAACTCCCTGCCAGCGCTTGGCCCGCCAACCATGGTGAGCTTGGCGAGGGTCTCCCGCTCGGGGACGGGGTCCGGCTGTATTAACGAGACCGGCTCGTCCACCGACGAGGGCGTCTCGCCGGCGCCACCGCCGTTCGACCAGGGGCGCAGGCGCACCTGCACTACCTTTCGCTGCATGTTCGGACGCCGACGTCTGAACCACAGGAGGCCGACAAGACAGAGGGCTGCGGCGACGACCGCGCCCCACGACTGCGGACCAAGCAAACTGCTCCCGCCGGCCGCGCCGACGGCGAACGACATGTCGACCGTCACGCTCTTACCGGAGGCGTCGCGCGCTTCGACATGGAGGCTGTGGTTCCCGTTCTTAAGCGCCCCGGGGTCGATCGACGCCGTGAATGGGGGGGCCGTTGCGTCAGCAAGAGGCTTGCCGTCGAGGAGGAAGCGCACCTCCGTCGGAACCGCTCCCGTCGCCTCCGCCGTGACGGTAGTCAGCGAGTTGACGCTTTCGCCTGAGACAAGACCCTTCAGCGAGAGCTGAGGCGCCGCGGGTGCTGCAACCGCTGGCAGGTCCTTCGAGGCGACGGCTGTGAGGCCGGCGGCATTGACGGTCAGGTTGAGAACGTGTGGCACGGCGGCGGCGGTCTCCGGCGATGTGAGCTTGACGACGTACTGGCCGCGCAAAATGCCCGCGATATCAGCGTAAAGTTGCGAGAGGCCGGCGGGTGATGGCGTTTCGAGAAAGCGAGCGCCGGTGACCGTTGCGAGATCGCTTAAATAGTTCCTGTCGATCTCCGAGCCGAGACCAATTGTGTAGACGGGTACTCCTGCCGCCTTTGCTTGCGCCAGAGAGTCGTCGCGACTGATATTGCTCTTGCCGCCGTAGTCGACGCCATCGCTCAGGAGGATGACTACTCGGCGCGCTGAGGGCGAGCCGGAAGCGCTGGCGATAGCCTGGCTCGTCGCCTCGTAGAGGGCGGTGTTGCCGCCGGCGCCAAGCTTCGCCAGGGCGCCCGCCACGGCATCCTTGTCCGTCGTCGGCTCTAGGACGTCATTGACGGAGTCGCCGAATGTCAAAATGGATACGCTGTCTTGCGGCGAAAGGCCGCGCACGAAGTCGGTGGCTGCCTCTTGAGCCGAGGAAAGCGGCTGCCCGCTCATGCTGCCGCTCACGTCGACGGCGAGGACGACGGAAAGAGCGACCTGGGAATCGACAACGGGCTGCACTTGCTCCACGGCCGCGGGCTTGCCGTCGACGGTCGCTTGAATTGCGGACGCGTCGAGACCGGAAACGGGGCGACCATTTGCGTCGAGGACGTTTACTACGGCAGAGAGATTCGGGAAGGCGCTGCTGTCGACGCTGGCGATATCGACGTGGAGCGTGCTGTCGTCAGCCGAAGCTGAACCGCAGCCCAGAGCGAGCAGCAGGAAAGCTGCAATAGTGATCGAGGCGGTTCGGAACACGAATCTCGGTCCCTATCAGTCGATTCGATCTAATCGGTCATGACGACGTCGTTTGCCCGAAGGCGCATTGCGGGCGCCGTTGTCGCATCTTGTTTTCTTCTCTAGCCAGGCCATGCCGAGACGAAGCCATTCCAGAGTTGGAGCACTGACGTGCCCAGACCGCCAAGGGCGACAATCGCCGCAACCAGAATGAGGACCAGAACGAAGCCGAACTCGACCGTTGTCTGCCCCCATTCATTGAGAAAGTTCTTCATCGTCTTTGTCCTAACGCTTAGGATAGGTTCAGCGCTTCGAAAGCGGTGCCCCACCCTGTAATGAGCACCTAACTTGAACGTTATGAGTATTGTCAGAGCAATCGGAGGGCCCCTTGACAACGCGCCACTGTTGTGACAACATGTCGCTAAACTCTCCGCCTCAGGAGGAGGCCAGAGGAACTGGAGCTGGGACGCTCCTCCGATATATTAATCGACCTTTTCCTGCTGGCCTGTAATGCGCATGGAGGCGTAAGGGCTCAGCCTAGGTGATTCCCCTTGTGGGAAGAACGGGCGGCGCGCCAATGGATGGTAGCCGACCGCGCACCTGGACAAGAGAACAAGCCTCCGAGAAGCGCATGGTAATCCATGCCAGCAGGCAATAGAGCCTGCCTCCCTGCTTTCGGGGGGCGTAAGCCGCGGCTCGAGTCATAGCGGCACGAGCGCGGCCCCGGCCGAAACATTTCGGCTTCTCCCTTGCGTCCCCACGAAGCGAAAGCCAGGAGTTAGCTTTTTCTGGGGCCGAGGGATCCGGAAGGGGGAGGCGGGGCCCTGCACCGTGTCCCTCGGCCCCTTCTTTAAAAACATCAGAATACGCTCCGAAAAAGGCAAAGGCCGGGAAACCGGCTGGCGCAAAGCCACGGATCTACGGTCTCCGAGAAGCCATCAGGGAAGACGGCAGGGACGTGAGGGGCTAGGGCCGCCGGGCTGCCGAAGAGTCACAACGGAGCTCTTCAGCCGCTGTCTTCTACGCTGAAGACGGCGGTTTTTTGTTGGCTTTAGCGGCCGTAGCGAGGAGGTCAGTATATGAGAGTTGGATTTCGACTAGGGCGGATCCCGGCGGGCTTTGCCACCTGTCTGGGCTTCGCCGCAGCGGCAATAACCCTCATGATGGCGTTTTGGGCAATGCACCCGAGCGCCGTTTCCGGTTGCCACATTCCCAACGCCGCATGCGTGAGCGATCATGAGGTCTCAGGCTCGGTGCAGGGGATCCCCGGCTCAAACACTCCGAGCTGGTGGGACGTTTACGTCGAGGACAACGCCGGCGGGCAATGGACCGAAATTCCCGGCTCTTCCGAGTCTAACATCTACACGAACACGAGCACGGCCACGTTTGGCCCGCTGGATATCAGCAACATCCACTCGGGAGCGACGCAGATTCGGGTAGTCGCTCACGGCCACGATGCGCACGGCTGGACCGAGGATATTCAGTCGGACGCGTTCGATCGCTGCCATGGGACGGCGACTCCTACGCCGACGAAGACGTCCACGCCCACGAAGACCGCGACGCCCACGAAGACGGCAACGCCGACTTCGACTTCTACGGCGACGCCAACCGCAACGAAGACATCGACACCAACGAAGACGTCGACGCCGACCAAGACTTTCACTCCGACGGCGACCGATACTCATACGCCGACGCCAACTCATACGTTCACTCCGACGGCGACCGATACGTTCACACCGACAGCGACGAGCACGTCCACGCCGACCGCGACTGATACGTTCACGCCGACGGCGACGAGCACGTCCACGCCAACGGCAACCAACACGGCTACGCCAACGAATACGGCGACGGCCACCGCAACCAACTCGCCGACGCCGACTGATACCGCTACGGCGACACCCACGGACACTGCTACTCCGACGGCAACCGACACTGCGACGCCGACTGCCACCGCAACGACGCCGGCTTCGGCAACGCCAACGCCCACGGGAACAACGCCTGCTTCTGCGACCCCGACGGTTACGGGCACGCCGCCGTCCACGTCGACACCAACCCCGACAGGCACCGCGCCGTCTACGTCCACCCCAACGGCGACGGCGACAGAGGAACACCATCACTACGACACCCCCACGCCGGTCGAGACCTCTACCGTCACACCGCCCACGCCGACGTTTGTGAGCACAGTCGCGCCGGCCGAAGTCACGCGCCAGCCGACGCCGCAGACTCAGGCGCTTCCACACGCGGGAACGCCGGGCGGAGGCTCTTCTTCGCAGGGGACGACGATCCTGGGCGTCCTGTTCTCGTTCGCGGGCATTGTCCTGCTGCTGACCGGACTACGACTGGCCCGATCCCGGGAGGAGGAATAGCGTTTTCAGGCGAACTGAAGCATAGACTCTGACCGAAGATCCTGCTCTAATAGAGCAAGCAACCGCCCATCAGGCGCGCTGCCGGCCGCACCCAATGCGGCCTGCAGCGCATCCGGACCGGACTCAGGGAAGAGGAGCGAAAGATGAAGAGCAGGAAGCTTCTCCGGGCTTGCACGGTCATACTCCTATCTGTCGCGGCGCTTGGCGCAGTCATCTGCCTTTACGTCATCCCTTCGACGGGAGGCAAGGCGGCAACGGTGTCGCAGTCGACGGGGATGGTCAACAGCGCCGGATCGCCGCCGCAGTGCATGGTCCCGGCCGACCTAGACGTGGTCATCATCATCGACCACTCGGGCAGCATGGAGACAAATCTCAGCAATGGCCATAGCCGTTTCTATTGGGCGAAACGGGCAGCGATAACGCTTGTTGACGCGCTTGCCAACGAGCCAGGGGTAGTCAACCGCGTCGAGGTCATAACCTTCGACAACGCCAGTGCAACGGTGAGAATCGCCTTCAGCAGCGTTGCGAGTGACGTGGAGTCTGCTATTAATGGCATTCCAGACCCGTCATCCAGCGCGACCACTTACATAGCGCCAGCCCTTATCCAGGCGACGAACGACCTGAACATGAGCGGAAGGCAATCCTCGTACAAGGCGGTGGTCCTGCTATCAGACGGCAGGAACTATGCACCCGGCGCTCCGACTACCGGTACTAGCTGCTCTGCGACTCATCAGAGACGCACGGACACGGAGAGCGCCATCCCGGCCCTCCACGCCGCTGCCGATACCGTCTACACCGTCGGCATCGGCACCGCGACCTGCGGCATCTATCCCAATCCACCCTGCGACGTATCCTGCAATCCTAACCAGCTCGACACTTCGCTTCTCACCGACATCGCCAAGGGCCCGCCGGGTAGGTCCATAATCGTCCCCGACGCCTCGACGCTGTCGTCAATCTACTACGACCTGTCGCTGGAGGTGGCGGACGTCTGCGTCAACTTGAGCGGCCACAAGTACAACGACCTGGCCTGCGACGGTACCGCCGGCAGCAACCCGCCGCTCGCGGGGGTGCCGATCATGCTGCTGCAGCTTCCCGACGGGACGCTCGTCGTCCAGACGACGACGGACGACAGCGGCGCCTACAGCTTCGAGAACGTCGTGCCCGGCACCTACGCCATCTGCGAAGACCTGACCGCGCAGCCCGGCCGCACGCAGAGCGTTCCGGCGCTAGGAACCGGCACAGGTTCCCACTCGCCCTACGGTGTCTGCTACGAGCAGACCGTAACGGCCGGAGGCAACAGCAGCGGTCTCGACTTCTATAACTGTCCGCCTCCGCCCACGCCGACGGCGACTGCCACGTCCACGGCGACACCGACCTTCACAAGCACAGCGACGCCGACCAAGACGTTCACTCCAACGGCAACTAACACAGCTACACCGACGGCAACCGACACCGCAACGCCAACCGATACCGCAACGCCGACGGCGACCGATACCGCCACGCCGACGCCAACCGATACTGCCACACCGACGGCAACCGACACTGACACACCAACGGCGACAGACACGGCGACGCCGGCATCGACGGCTACAGACACCGACACGCCGACCCCCACGAGCACAGGAACGGTCACACCTTCGGCGACGCCAACGCTTACGCCAACAGGCACAAGCACGCCGACTCAAACGGCGACGGACACGCCGGAGCCGACGAACCCGCCACGGCATCACTTTGAGGACACACCAGTGCCCCCGACGCCGTTCAGCCAGGTTAGCCCGGCAGCCGTAACGCCGACGCCGCAAGTGGCGCCGGCAGTGACGCCAACGCCGTTCCACCAGGCGGAGGCGCTGCCTTCTTCCGGCGGCGGCAGCGACGGGCCTAGCGGTGGCGCAGCCGTGGCATCGGTGATTGCGTTCGTTTTCGGCGCGATCGCGCTGCTGGAGACGCGGAGGGTCATCCGCAATCGCAACTAGCCCGCGCACTGGCTGAGCTTCGCAACATGAGGGAGGGCTCCAGCGCTGGAGCCCTCCCTTTTCGCGCCTCTCGAATCATCACGGCTGAAGCAGACTCGGCCTGCTGCCGATACTCTAGGAGAGCGCCCTCGTCTGCGACTTCCATCGAGTCGCAAGGGTCCAGGGGCGCCATGCTGTTTGAGAGGCCGATGCTAGGTTCGCTGCTACGAAGGTTCAAGCAGAATGCGGCAGAGTCGAAGGTGCGCGAAGCCGTTGAGGCAGGCGTCGGCGTCTACCACACGTGCTGGGAGCTGGGCGGCGACGTCGCGACGGCCCTCGGCCCCAACGACCTCGACTCGATGGTGGTCGAATGGGCGCGAGGCACGATGGCCGAGATGCGCCGGCCCTACGGATTGGACTACGTCACGCTGGCGCTGGCGCTGATGACGTCGGAGAACGAGGAGACCGTGCGCTACAGCTTTGGCGTCCTGCGGCCGACCGATTTCTATGAAGACGGCCCGGTGCCGGTGCAACTGAAGCAATTGATGCATGAGTGGCAAGCGGAAGGGTGGTTCGAGCAGGCGCACTGGCTATCGGTAGTTATGTTTAGTTGGGGAGATCTAACGCGTGAGTTGCTGCTTGTCGGCTAGCGCGCGATTTCGTTTTCGAGGCGTCGGTGGGACCGGCGCCGGAGAGAGGCCTGATGGAGCAGCTTGAGGTCGGCCTGGAGACCAAGAGAGACCCTCGAAACTCACCTCCCACCGTTTTCGTCCCTCAGCCGCAGAGCGTCGAGGACACCGGCGTGCAGTCGGGCCTTCTCCTCGACCTGTGCATCAAGTGCATCTATTTCGCCGGCCGGCCGGCGGCGCGACAGATCGGCAACCACATGATGCTGCCATTCGCGGTCGTCGAGGAGCTTCTCGACTTCCTGAAGCGGGAGCAATACGTCGAGGTTGTCGGCAGCGCGGGCGCGGGCGAGGCGCAGTACAATTATGCGCTGACGGTGAAGGGCATGGAGAAGGCGGAGGAGGTGCTCCGCCGCAGCCAGTACAACGGGCCGGCGCCGGTCGCCTTCGAGCAGTACGTGGAGGTGCAGCAGCGGCAGTCGGTGCGGGGTTTGCGCATCGACAGCGCGACTGAGCGGCGCGAGCTGGCGCATCTGGTCCTCGACGACAACACGCTCGACGCGCTGGGCGCCGCCGTCAACTCGGGCCGGTCGATGCTGCTTTACGGCAATTCCGGCAACGGGAAGAGCAGCGCGGCAGCCGCCATCGGTCGAATGCTGCCGGGGCAGGTGCTGATTCCCTACGCTTTCGAATACAACAGCCACATTATTCGCGTCTTCGACCCGCGCGTTCACCTGGAGATAGCGGAGGAGACGGAGCCGGACCGGCGCAACGGCGTCGATGGCGCGCCCGACGAACGACGCCGCGACCGGCGCTGGGTGCGGACGTTCCGGCCGGTGGTGATGGCGGGCGGCTCGCTGAGCCTGCAAGACCTGGAGCTACGCTACTCCGAGGTTTCGAAGTTCTACGTGGCACCGCTGCAGGTGAAGGCGAACGCCGGCGTGCTGGTGATCGACGACTTCGGTCGGCAGCTCATCGAGCCGAAGGAGCTCCTGAACCGCTGGATCGTGCCGCTGGAGCAGGGCGTCGATCATCTGGCGCTGCACACCGGCGACACGATTGTCATGCCGTTCGACCTTCTGCTGGTCTTCTCGACGAACATACCGCCGGGGCAGTTGGGCGATGAGGCGTTCTTCCGGCGCATCCGGCACAAGATCGAGATGCCGGACCCTCAGCCGGACGACTTCCGGCGCATCTTCCGGCAGGTGTGCGAGTCGAAGGACATCGCCTGTCCGGAGTCGGCGCTGGACTATCTGATCAAGAAGCACTACGCGGACCGTCCTCTTCGTGGCTGCCACCCGCGGGACCTTGTCGAGCTGTTGGAGTCGATCGCGAACTATCGCGGGGAGAAGGCGGAGCTCCGGCAGGAGATGATCGACATCGCGGCGAGCTTCTATTTCGTGGACCTGCAGTAGGATCTCCTCGTCAATCAGAAACGCAGCAGTGCAGTCAAACGGGAGGGCTAAAGCTCTCCCCTACATTTGCTCATCTTCCCCGAAGTCTGAGCGCGATTGCGGGAGGACTAAAGTCCCTACGGGCGGGCTCTCCCCTACTTTTCCCCACAGGTTCCGTTGGACAGGCGGCGAATGTCAGGGGCCGGTGAAGACCACCGTGAAGTACTTCATGCCCGCGCTGTCGACCGCGGAGCCGACGCCGACGTTCGTGTAGTGGATGTTGAGGATATTCTCGCGATGACCTTCGCTGGCCATCCAGTCGCGCATAGCGATAGCGACGGACTGGTCATCCGGGTAGTTGTTGCGGGCCAGGTTCTCACCGGCCCAACCGTAAGGGATGCCGTAGCGGTCGAGAAGGATGAAAGCGGTCTCGCCGGTGGGGCTGACGTGAGCGAAGTAGTTCTTCTGCACCATATCGTTTGAGCGCTCGCGGGCGACGCCGACGAGGGCGCCGTCGAGCTGGAGGGGCGCCAGCCCGGCCGCGACGCGCTGGGCGTTTTGCTGATTGAAAATGTCCGCCTCGAAAGCCGTAAGCTGAGTCGGCGGCGCTGCCACAGGTGGCGGTGGAGGCAGCGGTGTCTGAGTCGGCGGAGGCGGCACGAGCGTCGGCGTGGCGGGCGCAGCGGCCGGCTGCACCGGAGCGACGACGCGAACAGGCGCGGGAACAGGGGTACCGGTCGGAGCTTCGGCAGGCGGGGCCGTCGGCTGTACCACGGGCGCCGCTGAGGGCGCGACGACTGTCGGCGAGGCGGTCGCCTGCGGCTGCCCGAGCGATGGTTCACCGACCGTTTGAGGCGAGGGCGCGCTGGAGGGCAGCAGGAGCGTCGCGTCAGACGCAGACGGCGGGCCGGAGGCGCCGAGCGGTTCCTGGCTGCCGGCAACGGAGCCCTGGCCGAGGAAGAAGGCGGACGAGAGCATCAAGAGGGTGATGCCGCCGGCCATCATGAGCGACCCGAGCAGTCCGTGTCTGCCGACAAGTAGACCTTGCTTCCAACGCGATATCATTGCTGCCGCATGTCCCCCTGGTCGGGCTGGTTATTGGAGACGGCGCGAGGCCGGCCCAATTTAATTCTCGGCGGACATAGGGGATTCCTTTAGGGGAGAACCCTTAAGGGAGGAGAAAGCAGCCGGTTTGAGGTGGGTTGAAGGCGGACCGCGCTCGAGGGGACGGGTTAGCGGCGACGGAACTCGCGGGCGAGGTCGTCGGCGCTGAGGTGGACCATGGTCGGCCGGCCGTGCGGGCAGTGACGCGGGTTTGCCGTCTGCTCGAGTTGGCGCAGGAGCTCCCGCATCTCCTCGGCGCTGAGCGTCTGGCCGGCGCGGATGGCGGAATGGCAGGCGAGCGACATCGCAACACGCGCGCGGCGGTCCGGAACGGCGTCCTCGCGGGCCACGGCGTCGAGAAACTCGACGAGGGCGCTCGCGACGTCGGCAGAAGCGAGGGCGGCGGGAACTGAACGGACGAGGAAGCCGCGCTCGCCGAATGGCTCGAGCGCGAAGCCCTGCTCGACGAGCTCCTGCGCCATCTCCTCAACCAGCGCCTGCTGGCGCGGCGCCAGCTCGACCGCGACGGGCTCCAGCAGGCCCTGAGCGTCGGCAGCGGCGTCTGCCTTCAGGAAGCGCTCGAAGAGGATACGCTCATGGGCGGCGTGCTGGTCGACGAGGTATAGCCCCTCCGGGCCTTCAGCCACGACATAGACCGAGCCGACCTGTCCGAGCGGCCGCAGGACGGGCAGAGACGGCGCAAGCGGCTGCTGCCCCGGCGGCGGCGCGGCAGCAGGTGATTCGAGCGGAAGCGGTGCCGGCTCGACGGGCTTATCGGTTAGGGTAGGACGCGGGCTGCCCGGCCAGGTCGTCGTCGCGGACACGGCGGGAAGCGGCGAGCGCTGGGTCAGCGTGCGGCGGACCTCTCGCTGGAGCAGGGCGAAGACCTCTCGCTCGTTGCGGAGGCGCACTTCAAGCTTCGACGGGTGGACGTTGACGTCGACATCGGCCGGAGCCAGGCGGACGTCGATCACGGCGAGCGGGTGGCGTCCGGTCATGAGAAAGCCCTGATACGCCTCTTCGACGGCATAGGTCAGGGAGCGGTTGCGGACCCAGCGGCGGTTGATGAACAGCGTTATGTAGTTGCGGTTAGCCCTGGAGAGCTCGGGCTCTCCTATCAGCCCTTCGAAGGCGGGCACGATGGAGCCCGAGGAGGCGGACGCGGCGAGCGGCAGCAGGGAGCGCGCGACTTGATGGCCGTACACTCCAGCCGCCGCGTCGAGGAGGTCGCCGCTGCCGGGCGTGCGCAGGGTGAGGCGGCCATCGGTAAGGAGCGTGAAGCGTACCTCGGGGTAGGCGAGCGCGTAGTGGCTGACGACGGCGGCGATCTGCGCGGCTTCGGCGGCAGGCGAGCGCAGGAACTTGAGTCGCGCGGGCTGGCGGGCGAAGAGACGGCGGACGGCGACGGTGGTGCCGGGAGGCGCTCCTCTGTCGCCACTGTCTTCGACGTTCGTTTCGCGGAGAGTGACGAATCGGCCGGCAGCGGCGTCGGCGGGACGCGAAAGCATCTCGACGTCCGCGACGGCGGCGATGCTGGGCAGCGCTTCGCCGCGGAAGCCTAGGGTGGATATGGCGTCGAGACCGTCGTCGCTGAAGAGCTTGCTGGTGGCATGGCGCTCGAAGGCGAGCAGAAGGTCGTCCGGCGCGATGCCGCAGCCATCGTCGCTGATCCGGATCAGGTCGAGACCGCCTCTGCCGACCTCGATGCTTACCTGGCGGGCGCCAGCGTCGAGGGCGTTTTCGAGCAGCTCCTTCACGACGGAGGCCGGTCGTTCGATGACCTCGCCGGCTGCGATCTTGCCGATAAGCTGCGGCGAGAGCTTTTGGATTGCGTTCGGACGGCTCATCGACGCCATTCTAGCATACGTCTGCCGCTTGCTTGTGCGACTGATCCCATGTAACGTATAGGGCTGCAATGGTGGCAACGGTGAGGTGAGGGTTATGCCTAGTCGCAAGCGCCTATCTCTGCTGACAATCCTTCCGGCTGCGGCTTTGGCCACGTGGGTTGCCTTGGCGCCGACCGGCAACTTTCTCCCTGTCAGCCGTTCGCAGGCGAGCGGCCCCAGCGACCAGGCGGGCGCGGTACCGGGCGAGCTTATCGTGAAGTACCGCCAGCCGATGGTCGCCGCGGCCGAGCGAGTCGTGAACAGCGCCGTCGGTTCGAAGGAAGTGAGTCGGGCGAACGATCTGGGCGTGTCGCTGGTGGCGGTAGCGCCCGGCGTCTCCATCGAGGACGCGGCGCAGCGGTATCGTTCGCTTCCACAGGTGGAGTACGCGGAGCCCAACGGAATCGTCCACGCGGACATGACGCCGAACGACCCGCTCTACAGCCGCCAGCAGTGGTACTACGACGAGATCGGCGCGTCGAAGGCGTGGGACGTGGAGACGGGCAAGCCTTACATCATCGTCGCCGTGCTCGATACAGGCGTGGACATTACGCATCCGGATCTGAAAGGCGCTATCTGGACGAACCCCGGCGAGGTTGCGGGGAACGGCGTCGACGACGACGGCAACGGCTGCGTCGACGACGTCAACGGCTGCAACTTCATGCGCGCGCCGGCCAGTTCGACGGCCTGCGCCACGGTGCCGGAACCGAACGGCAACATTGATGACGACGATGGGCACGGCACCTTCGTCGCCGGAATCATAGCCGCTCGCGGGAACAACGGAATCGGCGTCATTGGAATGGCGCCGAACGTGACGATTATGCCCGTCAAGGTGCTCGATTGCCAGGGCGCCGGCACGTTCCTGGAAGCCGCTGAGGGCATACTCTACGCGGCGAAGGAAGGCGCCAACGTTATCAACATAAGCTTCGGGTCGGGAGCGGATTCACCAGATTCGGCGACGCTGGAGCAGGCGATTAACCAGGCGCACGACGTCTACGGCGCGACGCTCATTGCGGCGGCAGGGAATACCAACGATCCCACCCAACACGAAGTCGCGGCGCCGGCCCGCTATCCCAACGTTATCGCCGTCTCGGCCAGCGACCACAGCGCAAGCGGCGGCAAGGCGCCTTTCACCTGCTGGGGACCGGAGGTGGCCCTTACCGCGCCAGGCGTGGACATCGTCAGCACCGTCCCGGCGAAGTTCTGCGCGCGCCTGGGTTGCTTAGGGAGCGATCCTTACGCATCCGGCAGCGGAACCTCGCTCTCGACGCCGCTGGTATCCGGCGCGGCGGCGTTGCTCTTGTCGTCGGGGCGGGTATCGACGCCGGACCAGGTGAAGGCTTTACTACAGAAGACCGCTCTCGGCTTGCCCGACGCCGGCTCCAGGGGGTGGGACGGCGCAGGGATGATTCAGATCGATAAGGCCCTGGCGGGGAAGTTCTACCAGTTGGGGCTGACGGCGCTGACGAAGAACTAGGGCAGCGGGCTGAGGTCCCGCCCGAGGCGGACAGGCCTCCCCCTACATCACTTCCGGGTCACTCCTCTTCGCGGGCTTTTTCGCGCAACTCGTAGAGCTTTGTGATCGCTTCCAGCGGCGTCATGGCGTCGACGTCGAGTCGCGCGAGGTCGCCGAGGAGCGGCGACCTCGCGGTAAGAAGCGGAAGCTGCTCGGCGGCGGTCTGACGAGTGCGCGCAGAGGGCCGGCGGCCGTTGGCCTGCGACTCGAGGGCGGCGAGCACGTCGTGGGCGCGCTGGACGACGGCTTTCGGCAGGCCGGCCAGCTCGGCGACGTGGATACCGTAGCTCCTGTCGGCACCGCCCGGCACGATGCGGTGCAGGAAGACGATCTTCCCCCCTTCGTCGCTCACGGCGACGTTGTAGTTCTTCACCTTGGGCAGCGTCTGCGCCAGCGCCACTAGCTCGTGATAGTGCGTCGCGAACAGCGTCTTCGCCGCGCGCTCGCTGCGATTGTGCAGGTACTCGACGACGGCACGGGCGATGGCCATGCCGTCGTAGGTGCTGGTGCCGCGACCGATCTCGTCCAGGATGACGAGGGAGCGGGGCGTGGCGTTGTGCAGAATGTTCGCTGTCTCCAGCATCTCCACCATGAAGGTCGACTGGCCGGAGGCGATGTCTTCCTGGGCACCGACGCGGGTGAAGATGCGGTCGACGACGCCGATGCGGGCGGAAGCCGCCGGGACGAAGCTGCCGATCTGGGCCATGAGGACGGTCAGCGCGACCTGGCGCAGATAGGTGGACTTTCCGGCCATGTTGGGCCCGGTCAGCAGGATTATCTGAGCATCGGCGTTCGAGAGCTGAACGTCGTTGGGAACGAAGGCGCCGGCGAGGGCGCGCTCCACCGAAGGATGGCGGCCGTCGCGGATGACGATTTCGTCGCCCTCCGAAAGCTCGGGGCGGCAGTAGCCGTAGCTAACCGCCGCCTCGGCCAGGGCGAGATGGACGTCGATGCTGGCGACGGCGGCGGCCAGCGCGAGCAACCGCTTGCCTTCGCCCGCTACCTGGGCGCAGACCTGGCGAAAGATGCCGGACTCCAGCTCGCCGATGCGCTCGCGGGCGTTGAGGATGCGGCTTTCATACTCCTTGAGCTGCTCCGTCACAAAGCGCTCGCCGTTGACGAGGGTCTGCCGGCGCTGGTAGTCGTCAGGGACGAGGGCGAGATTGGCGCGGCTGATCTCGATGTAGTAGCCGAAGACACGGTTGTAGCCTATCTTCAGCGTCTTGATTCCGCTGCGGGTGCGCTCCGCCGCCTCCAGCTCGGCCAGGTAGCGGCGCACGTCGCGGCTTATCGCGCGTAGCTCGTCGAGCTCGGGAGAGAAGCCGGCGCGCACGACGCCGCCCTCCTGCGGGTCGCCGGCCGGCTCGTCGTCGACGGCACGGGCGATGAGGGAAGCGGTCTGTTCGCAGGGATCGAGGGCGGTGAGCAGGGCGGCGACGGCTTCGCAGTTCTTCCCTTCCTTGAGAGCTTCGCGGAGGGCGGGCACGAGCTCAAGGCCGCGCCGGAGAACGACGACCTCCCGCGGAAGAGCAACTCCGCCGGAGATGCGGCTGAGCACGCGCTCGAAGTCGGGCATCCTGGCAAGCACTTCGCCGACGACGCCTCGACGGACGGCGCTCTCATGGAACCAGGCGACACCGTCCTGGCGTTGCCGAATCTCGTCGATGTCGAGTAACGGCTGCCCGAGCCAGCGACGCAGCAGGCGCGCGCCGAGGGCCGTGCGCGTCAGGTCCAGTACGTCGAGAAGCGAGTTGCGCCGGTCGCTGTCGCGGCTGCCGCTGAAGAGCTCCAGGTTGCGGCGCGTCTGGGCGTCGAGGAGCATGAAGCGGGTCGGGTTGTAGACGGAGAGCGCGGCGACGTGGCTGAGGGCGGTCTTCTGGTTCTCGCGCAGGTACTGGAGGACGGCGCCGGCGGCGCTTGTCGCCAGGGGCAGGCGGTCGCAGCCGAAGGCAGCCAGCGAGGCGACGCCGAAGTGGTCGAGCAGGCAGGCGGTCGCCGTCTCGAGCTCGAAGCTAGCGGCGTCGACGCGGGTGAGCGGCAGGCCGGCGGCTGGCGGGTCGAGGCCTTCGGGCAGGAGGAGCTCGGCGGGTCGCAGGCGCGACAGCTCGGCGGCGACGGCGTCGGCATCGAGCTGCGCGGTGGCAAACTCGCCGGTGCTGATATCGACGTAGGCGATTCCGGCCTGCGGCGCTTCAGCGGCGCGGCGACTCCCCTTCGGCGGCGGCCCGACGGCCAGGGCAACGAGGTAGTTATTGGCGCGCTCGTCGAGCAGGTGGCCCTCGATGACCGTGCCCGGCGTGACGACGCGCACCACCTGGCGCTCGACAAGCCCCTTCGCCGCCGCCGGGTCGCCCATCTGCTCGCACACCGCGACCTTGTAGCCCTTGGCGATCAGGCGCGCGAGGTAGCCGTCGAGGGCGTGGTAAGGGATGCCGGCGAGGGGAACGCGCAGGTTCTTGCCCATCGGCTTCGAGGTTAGAGTTATGTCGAGTTCGCGGGCACAGAGCCTGGCGTCGTCGTCGAACGTCTCGTAGAAGTCGCCGAGGCGGAAGAGGACGATGGCGTGGGGATAGCGCCGCTTGATGTCGAGGTACTGGCGTCGAATTGGGGTCACGGCCGGCCTCTTGGAAGAGTCTGGCCTATTCTACATCAGAGCACCGGGTGGCGCAGTTGGCCGAGGGAGAGTATCGCGCGTCTACAAAGATCTGACGCCACACCCCGCCTGGTTGGGCATCCGGGCTTGCGGCGCTGGTTGTGCAGCGACTACGTGTCACTTCAGTAGCCACCTGGCTTTCAGGTACTCGGTCACGTCCAGCGATTCTCCGTAGGGAACCTTTAACCAGTATCGATTATCCCGCCTGTTCAGATTGAATTTGACCTGGTCACGCGAATGTGACAGCTTCGGCAGCACCTCACTGATGAATGTGGGCGGGAGAACGAAATCCAAGTCCGCCCCGTCGTCCTGCGCGCACAGCAGCACAACGAACGCCCCGTCGTTGTCCTTGACCTGCGCCTCCTTCACACCGAAGAACCAGCGGTCGCCACTGTGTTCGCTTGAGAACAGAATCGCCACGCTCCTGCCGTTGCCCCGAACGCGTCCCCAAACGCGCCCGGCGCCGTCGACGTACACATCTTGTTGAACAGCGAAAACGTAGTTCTCTCGCGCAACTCTTCCTTCCCGTCTTCCGATGGCCCTGTTGCTCGACCCCCCTCGATCTGTCATCAGACTTCCTTTCGCTCTTGCTGACCTCCGGCCGGGCAATGAAGAAAGAATCCTTCGAAGCACATCGTTCGGCGTATGGTCCACGAATGGCAACGCAAGCCGATTGAGGTGGGTCCACACATCGTCGTCGATTTCTATCTGTCTCATATCTTATCGCCTCATCATGAGATAGAGTTACCTTAATGGATCATTCTTATCTTGTCAAGGGGTAACGGGGCCGAGATTCAACGTGTGGTTGGGAGGAAAGGAATCTTTTCGCGCCGAGGGGGCGGACTAGTTGAGGCCACGGTTTCTGGGACAGATCTGGGATGCATCGCTCAGGGGCGCCACCCCGGGTCCGGCCTATTCACTGACGATGGAGGCGATCTTGTCGCCGAGGCGGACGGAGTAGTTGAGGCCGCGGTCTTCCGGGTAGATCTGCGTCGTGTTCGCCAGAAAGAGGCCCGGCACCGGCGTGTCGTGCGAGGGAATAGAGTCGCCGTAGTGCATCGTGATGACGGGCTGGCCGGCGGAGTCCTTGAACAGCCAGCGGTCGATGATCCAATCGCGGGAGAATGCCGGGTTGATCTTCGTCAGGTGCGGCAAATAGTAGTCGCTGATCTCGTCGATGCTCATACCGACGACCGGCGAGCTGCTCTCGACGTAGTTAGACAGGTAGAGGACGTTCAGGCCGTTGTACTGCGCCGGCTCGATGTAGTTGGTGTGCTCGATGGCGGCGACAAACGGTATCTCGGGGTCGCTGATGTTCAGCCAGTAGATCGGCGAGAGCGACTGCTTCAGCGTCATGACCAGCGTGCTCGCCCACTGGTACTGCACCTTCTTCAGCAGCCCGGCGTAGTCGTCGGGCAGGAAGGGCGCGATCTCCAGGAAAGCGGCGTTGGGCACCGTGGCGATGATGGCGTCGCAGGGGACGGTCTCGCCGCCGGCAAGCTGCAGGCCAGAGACGCGCCCGTTCTCGACGACGATGCGCTCCACGGGCCGGCCGGCCTCGACGCGCACACCGGCCTGTCGCAGGCGGTCCGCGAGAGTGTCGATCAGCAGTCCGAAGCTGCCCATCAGGTAGCCCAGCCGCTCTTTCTGCGAAACGCCGCCGCGCGAGGCGAAGCGGAGGAATATCTTCCCCCAGAACCAGACCATGCTGACGTCGGTGGCACGAGAGCCGAACTTGCCCCGCAGTAGGGGCCCCCAGACGACCTCGTAGTTGCGCTTGCCCGCCCAGCGTTTGATCCACTGCTCGGCGGTGACGCCCTCGTAGCGGCGCCAGTCCTTCTGCCGCCGCAGGTAGACGCCGACGAGGCCGAGACGGACGCGGTCGATGGGAGAGACGGCGCTGAAGCGCAGCAGGTCGCCGGGAGTGACGAAGTTGTAGATGCGGCCACCGTGGAAGAAGCCGACCTTCGATTCGCGCCAGCTCATGCGGTCGCCAAGGCCCATCTCGTCGATGAGGGCCAGGACGTCGCTGTCGCCGCTGAACAGATGGTGGTAGAAGACTTCCAGCCGGTTGCCGCCGCACTCGAAGGTGCCTGCCTGGCCGCCGAGCTGCGGTCGCGCCTCGAAGACGGCGACCTCGTGACCCTTCTTCGTCAGCCGGAGAGCGGCTGTCAGTCCCGCGATGCCGCCGCCGACGATGCCGTATTTCACGGCGCCTCCCTGTCGTCGCGGAGGGAGGGCTGCACGGAAGCCGGCTCCGTCGCTGGAGTCGCGCCCCGGCCGCTGAGGACTTCGCCCAGCGACAGGTTGATGGCCCACAGAGCGTAGAGACCAACGCCGATGACGGGCAGCAGCACGAGGGCATGCAGGGCGACGGCGTAGGCGGTGGCGAGGCCGGTCTCAACGCCGAAATAAATGGCCGTCTGCTGTGCCAGGAATTCGAATGGACCGACCCCTCCTTGCGTTGCGACGACCGCGATGAGCAGGTTGGCGCCCGCGCAGATCAGGAGGTATACGTCGAAGCCGAGGTGGAGGCCGAAGGCGAGGCCTACCATATAGTACATCGTCGCCTCGAGCAGCCAGGAGACAACGGAGGTTGCCGAGGCCAGGAAGATGTCGGTTGGGCTGCGGAAGGAGTGCAGGCCGGTCAGAAACGATTCCGTCAGCGTTCGCGCCTGGGGCTTGAATCGCGCCGGAACGAAGCGCAGCACCAGCGCGACGAACCGACGGCTGAGCTCTTCGGATAGGGCAAGGACGACAAGCAAGGCCAGGCCGAGACCGAAGAGGAGCGCCATGAAGATCGCAATGCCGCGAAGGTCCACATTGAAATGAAACGCGGTCAAACCAAAATTCGCGCCGGACACGGCAACGACGATGAGCAGGAACGGCAACAGCGTGATGCCGTCGAAGACGCGGTCGACGGCGATGGTACCGAGGGCGGCCATCTTGCTCACCTTCTCGCGCTCGCCGACGATGTAAGCGCGAACGAACTCGCCAGCACGGGCGGGAATGAGGTTGTTCGCCATGAATCCGATGATGACGATTGGGTAGAGCGCGGTGACTCGCAGCTCACCGAGGGGTCGCATCAGGTACTTCCAGCGCCAGGCTCGGAACCAGGCGCCGGCGAAGTAAACAGGTATCGACGCGGCAACCCACCAGTAGTTGGCGTGGGCGAAGGCGTCGGGGATCTCGCCCAGGTCGCTGCGGGAGCGATATATGAAGAAGGCCAGAAAAACGAGGCTCAGGACCATCCCGAGCCATACGCGTCGACTACGCAGCAATTAAGAGCCTCGGTTTCAGAGCGTCGGTCCTCTGTATGACGGGTCTACTAACAGGATCGGACGCGCTACCTGACACATTATAGGCGCGGGCGAAATCGAGGGTCAACGCGCGAGGGCGCCGGTCTCTTCCAGGAGGCGGTCGCGCTCACGGGCGGCGCGCCAGCGTCGGAAGGCGACGGTAGCGGCGGCGATGACGAAGGCGAGCAGTATGAGCGCCAGCGCGCTGGGCCGGAACAGGTAGTGGGCGACGTGGCGGTAGGAGCCGTGCACGAAGGCGCCGAGACGCACGTAGATCAGCGCCCACATGGTGGCAGAGATCGCCGTGTAGACGAGGAACGCGGGGTAGCTGACCTGGAAGACGCCGGCGGCAATCGTCGTGAGTGTGCGCAGGCCCGGCGTCAGGCGGCCGAAGACGATAGCGACGCCCCGGTGGCGGCGGACCCAGGCGCCGGGCCTATCCAGACGCTCTTCCCGGATGTGCAGTAGCTGGCAGACTCGCAGGACAACGGGCATGCCGCCCAGTCGCGAGATCCAGTACAGGATAGAAGAGCCAAGAAGCGTCGCCACGACGACCAAGAGGACGACGACGAAGAGGCTGGCCTGCCCGCGATCGACCTGGGCGCCGGCCAGGAGGATTACAGTGTCGCCGGGCGCGGGCAGCGGTATGCCCGCCTCCTCGGCGAAGAGCAGCGCGAAGAGAGCGCCGTAGAGGTGATGATCAGCGAAAGACAGCAGGGCATCCGCGATCTCGCGAAATGCTTCCAAGAGACGCCCCTATCCTAAGAACGTCGCTACGGGCCCGTGAGGCTGCTCACCGGCAGCCGGTAGACTACGTTGCCATTGCAATCGGCGACGTACAGCGAGCCGTTTCCGTCGAGCGTCATCCCGACGGGCCGGGCGCTCACACCCTGCGTTGACGGCAGATCCCAGGAGGCCGTCGCCGTTCCGAACCCAGCGTAGAGCTCGATGCGGCTGTTCGCGGGGTTGCTCAGGATGACACGGCCATCAGCCATCACGACGAGGTAGGGCTTTGCCGTCACTTCTTGGCTGCCCCAGCCCTTGACCTTGAACTCGGTTACGTACTTGAAGGTGGGATCGAAGATCTGGACGCGGCCGTTCCAGGTGTCGGCGACGTAGATGTTGCCGTTGGGGCCCAGGGCCAGCCCGACGGGCTCATTGAATTGGCCTGGACCGCTCCCCTCGCTGCCGAAGGCGCCGACAACCGTGCCGTCAGCGCCGTTGAGCTGAACGATACGCTTGTTGCCGGTATCGGCTACGAGAACGTTGCCGCTGGGAAGGACGAGCAGGTCACGCGGGCCGTAGAGGGCGGCAGATGGGTCGGATTTCCAGATCAGATTGAAGTTGGCATCGTACTTTATCACCTGACCGATGCCGCCGCCCACGTTCTTGTTCCAGGTGTCGGACACGTAGATGCTGCCGTCTGCTGCGACGGCGACGCCCCATGGCTCGTTGAGGGCGGCGTCGCCGGTCGGCTGGAAGGTGCGCAGCGGCTTCCCGTCCTTGTCGAAGACGTCGATCCGGTTGTTCTTTCCATCCGAGACGTAGACGTTGCCCGCCTGATCGACGCTGACGTCGGTCGGCTCGTTGAGCTGGCCATTGCCGGAGCCCTCGCTACCGATCACGAGCTGGCTTGCGGGCGGAACGGTGACCGTAGGTATGGTCACGGCCGGCACCGGCTTGCTGGTGGCGGTGGCCAAGGATTTCGGGATGTAGAGCAGGGAGTCGTCGGGCGGCGGCGCCCAGGGAGTGTTCCGCCAGACGAAGTAGTTGCGCCAGACGTTCCAGACGCTCGGGTCGAACAGGTCTTTGACGAATCCGCCGGAGGTTATTCCGTCGTAGTACTGCGGGCCGTCGCCGAACCACCACAGGTGACGGACGGGCATAGGATCTTGATACTCGTCGACATACGGGTCCATCCAGCTCTGATGGTCCATCCCGATCAAGACGATGCTGCCGGCAACCGGAGGCGTCATACTCGAGCTCGCCCAGGTGACCTTGTGGTCGTTGCGGAGGTACCAGACCATCGGCCAGGCGATCTCGTTATCGACGACGATAGGGTAGTCGTTGCCGAGGCCGCTCTCGTTGCCGGCGGCGACGACCTGGTCCCGAACACCTGGCAGGGTGGGCGATATATCAGCATAAGAGAGAATCTCCCGCGGCCAGTCGCCGATCTGGAAGTTCGCGCGGAATGCGTCGCGCACGGTGAAGATGAACAGCGCCGGCACCAGGAGGGCGACCGCAGCCTGGCCGCCGAGAAGCGGTCCGCGAACCATGACGGCGCGGCCGATGAGAACGGCGGCAACCACGCCGAACAGCAAGGCGACTACGGCGCCAAACCCCGAGAACGCCGTCGCCCAGAGGATGACCATCGAAAGGAAGCCGCAGACGCCCGCCATAAGCACCAGCGCCTCTGGACTGCGCCAGTCGAAGGGCAACTTGATGCGGAACCGGTCGAAGAACGTATTCATGAACTTGGCGGCCAGGATAGCCATCGGCACCACGACATAGATGGAGTGCTGCGGCATCTTCTCGCCCGCCGTCATAATCTCGATGAGTGAGCCGACTGACCAGAAGATGAGGAAGGACGTGAAAAGATCCTGCTTAAGAAGGAACAGGATGATGCCCAGCACAACAAGTATGGGCACCATGCCCGGCAAGGACGCGTGGAGTGTGAAATAGGCAAGGACGATCAGGAAACCGGACAGCACCGCCGCCAATGAGGCGAGAAAGCGTCGATGCATGAGAAGCCACAGGCCGCCGATCGTCGCGACCGCCAATGGCAGAAACTCGTACATCGTCAGCACCATCAGCGGGTAGTAGACGGGTTGACTGCCGCGCTGCACGCCCTGCTGCTGCAACCAGTAGTCCAGCGAGCCCCAGATGCCGGACCAGAAGCCGCCCATGTTGGTGAAGAACGACGTGTAGAAGAGCACAAAGATGGCGTAGAAGATCCCAGCACAGATCAGCCAGGTACGCGGCTTCCAGAGAAGGCCGATGTAGGTTGTCACGAAGAGGAACGAGAAAACCGTGAGCCTCATCAGTGTCTGCTCGTTGGCGCCCGGGTCTTTGTAATAGGTTTTCGTGCCGCCGATAAATGGGATTAGCTGGACGCCGGCGGCGAACTGCACTCCCGCGAGCGTTCCCATGACCAGCAGGAGGTCGGCGGAAAGCGGAAGCTTTTCGAGGCCCCAGCGAGCACGCCACTTCCCGATAAACGGCCAGGCGGCAGCGATGAGCCAGGCAAAGGGGATGAGCACGACAAACAAGGCCGCCCAGCGGAATGGGCCTTCCGAAATTTGGCCAGCCCGGGGGACCGACGATTTGGCTTTGGCGATCGGGACGATGTCGGTGGTGCCGAGCCGGTCATCATACGCGGCACGCCGCTGCGGATTCATCAGGAGCTCATAAGCGTCCTGTATTTGCTTGAACCTCTCGTCTGCGCTGGCGTCTTTGTTCTTGTCGGGGTGCCACTCCTGCGCTAATCTGCGATATGCCCTCTTTATGTCTTTCGAACTGGCATGTGTGGGCACACCTAATACCCCATAGTAGTCGATGTCGGGCCGGGCGCGATGCGATGTTTCGGCTGGCAATGGGTCGGCACCTGTAGGCTTCGCGTGCGCCGCAAACGCTTTCGGCGAATGTTTCTCCCGCATTTGCTCCGCGAGGTCCCAGGCGACGAGCATGTCGAGGTAGAGTAGGAGGAGGCCCGATATCAGGAAAGCAGCCTCCATCGTTACGAAGCTGAGCGCGAGCAGCCCGGCGATCAGGAAAAGGAACCAGGTTCGCCGTTCCGAGAGATACCGCCACATGCAGATCACGAGGGCCAGCGTAAAGAAGGCGATTAGGACATCGTCGCGGATGTAGCGGCTGAAGAAGAGGAGGATGGGTGAGAAGGCAAGGAGCAGCGCGGCGAAGAAGGCACCGACGCGCCCGATGTAGCTCCTGAAGAAGAACGGAAGCGCTACAAGCCCCGTTCCGAAAATGGCGGGAAGGAGGCGCACAGTGTAATCGCTGGGACCCCAGTGTACCCAGTTGCTGAGCAACGGAGCCGCACTGATGAAGGCGAGCACTTTCCAGATGAAAGCGACGCCGAAGAACTTGAATGGTCCGTGCATCATGGGGTCGTGCGTGTACCCCTGCCCGTTGTAGAGATACCAGCTATAGGTGGCGTGAAGGCTCTCGTCATGGGAGATGGCGCGCAAGCCGAGGTCCCACAGGCGCAGTCCGGCTGCGATGGCGACTATGGCGGCGAAGAGGGCGATCTCCCAGTAGCGGGGCCAGTTCGACTTCAGCCAGGCAAACGCCTGCGCGGAGGAGACTTTGACAGAGGCGGCGGGTTTTTTCGGTTCGTCAGATACGGGTTCGTCAGATACGGCCATGAGCGCCTATGAACTCCTCAATAAGTAGTATACGGGGACGGCTGGCTTACTGCACCCCGGCGTCCACTCTCGCTCCTACTTTCCTCCAGTCGTGTAGATCACGTTGTCGCCGGACTTGAAGGCTACCGGATATATGCTATCGAACTTCTCGAGCGCGGCCGACGAGTAGGCCTGTCGCTCGAGGGAACCCACGATGATGTAATTGATACCGTACTTGGCGACGATCTGCTTGACCTGGTTCGTATCTTCCGTCTTGTAGAGCGTGTCGACATCGCCCATGCGGGCCGCGGAAAGATCGTTGCTGCCGCCGTGCCACCCGCGCCACTGCTGCTCGTGGCCAGGCCAGGCGAAGATAGTCGACAGGCCGGTCCAGGAGGAGATGCGGCCAGTCGTGCCCCACTCGTAGCCGATGGTCTGGTTGCCAACCATCTCTACGATCACGCTGTCCGGCTTGGCGTTCTGGAGGAGCCACTGCGCCAGGGGCCAATCGCCCTGGGAATCCTGCTTGGCGAAAGCGAGACCGTCGAGGTTCTGCTTGGCGCCGAAGTTGTCGGTCCGGGCGTAGGTGGCGCCGACGGGGTAGGCGAGGGCAGCCGCCAGGATTACGATTGCAACGCCCGCCCAGGTGTAGCGCCAGCCGCCGGAGACCGTCTTCGTCGGCAGCCAGTGGCGGACCATGTAGTAGAGGGCGAAGCCGCCGCCGATGGCCAAGAACATCCAGGCCTGGTAGTAGAGCTTGAACACGGTGTTCATGCGGTCGTTGAAGACGTCGCGGATGAAGTAGAACTCAGCGCCGAGGACCAGCAGAGCGGCCAAGGACCCGGCCAAAAGAGCCACAACGATCGGCAGCGAGCTCTTGCCGGCGGCTAAGGCCTCGACCTCGCGACGGAGCGTGGCAATGAGCAGCGTCAGGAGGACGACGAGAATCGCGGCGGTCAGCCAGGCGCTGCCCCTCGCGGGGACGGCGCTGCCCAGGTGGCCGCGGGCCAGAACCCACAGGAACCAGAACCCAACGACGGCGAGCCCGGGAACGGCGGCCAGCCATTCGTTTCGCTGCCAGCGGCGCTCTTTCAGAGAGGCGACGAGTCGCTGGGCGGCGAAGGGAAGCATCAGCACGGCGAACGGGCCCCAGAAGATGAAGGCGTGGAAGGGCATGGTGCCGTTGCCTTCGACGGGCGCGATGCCGTTTGCCTGGCTGGCGAAGCCGAAGGCCGGGATGAACAGCTTGTGATAGGGGACGTAAGCAACGACGGAGGCGATCCCCAGCGGCACGGCAAACCCGAGCGTTTGCTTCAGCAGCTTCCAGTCCCACCGCTTCAACGCGAGATAGTTGCGCAGGAAGGCGGCGACCAGCAGCAGGAAGAAGAAGGTCGGCAGGTCCCAGGTGTTGAGGAAGGACAGCCCGCCGACAAGCACGGCCAGCGCTACCAGAACCATCTGGTGTCGCGTCCAGAACGAGAGGTCGAGCGTCTCATCCTCCTGGAGCAGGCGAACGGCGGCGCCGATCCCGATCAGGTCGAACGGTATTGCCATGACGTGCGGGTGCAGGTCACCGAGGAGGAAGCTGAAGAAGGGGAACTCCGTGATCGTCTCCGGCGCAGTCGGTGACATGACGCGGGCGGCTTTCCACCACCACCAGTTCGACGTCGGATACCAGGTGTTGGTGGTGTTGCCGACGCTGGTCAGCCCCTTGATGTCGATCCAGTTCCAGAAGCCGGCGCCGCCCACACCGTGGGCCGCAAGGAATTCGAGCAGTCCCTCCAGGTTAGAGACGACGGTCAGGAGGAAGGCGGCGACGAGCCCGAAAACAAGTGGCCAGGCGAGGATCTTCGCCCGCTTCGCTACGGCCCCCTCGTGAAGGCTGACCAGGTTGTAGACGAGGCCGAAGGCGCCGACGACGGCGAGGGCGGCAATCATCGCCAGGCCAAGGTTATAGCCGACGCCGGGGGCGACGCCCGCGAGCTTGCCGGTCATGGCGACGAGGAAGTAGCCGCCGTAGTAATAACTGATGGTGTAGCCGGAGAGCCAGGGGTCGTTGGGAGCGAAGTGCTGGGTGATGGTCGAGGCGTTGAGGAAGGCGAAGTCCATCGGCTTCTCGGTGCCGCTGATGTCGGGCGAGAAGGAGCGTAGATACACGGCGACTATGAAAGCTACGAGGAAGAGGCCTTCGATGACAAGGAGGAGAGACCACTTCTCGCGAAGGAAGGTGAGCATCTCGTCGCGACGGCGCCAGGCGAAGTAGCCTGAGGCCACGCCGACCATCAGGATGACCCAGACGATTCCGCCGACGTTGTTCGTCAGGACCCAGGCGGAACCGAGTATCCAGAAGACGAAGCCGACGGCGAGCAGCCCGAAGGGCTTGGCGAAGGCGTAGCCACGGTCGGGGAAGCGCGGGAAGAGGGCGTAGACGAGAGGGAAGCCCACCAGGCCCATCACCTCGACGGCCAGCCACCAGAACAGCGTGTCAGGCATGTCGTGACCCCTTCGCGTCGCTGCCGCGAACGCGCGCGTGACTCCCTACGGGCCTCGTCCTTGAGGGGAAAATGGAGCCGTTTCCGCTACTCAAATAGCGCTTCAACGAACTCCTCAGGGGAAAACTCTCCCAGGTCTTCCGGGCCCTCGCCGCTGCCGATGAAGCGAACGGGAACGCCGAGCTGGTCGGAGATAGCGAATACCATGCCGCCCTTCGACGTGCCGTCTAGCTTCGCGAGGCAGATGGCGGTGACGTCTACTGCCTCGGCAAAGGCCTTGGCCTGGGTGAGAGCGTTCTGACCGGTGGTCGCGTCGAGGACGAGCAGCACCTCATGGGGGGCGCTGGCGTCCTTGCGCTGGATGACGCGGAGGATCTTTCGCAACTCCTCCATCAGGTTGAACTTGGTGTGGAGGCGGCCGGCGGTATCGACGATGACGACGTCGGCGCCGCGGCTCTCGGCGGCGGACAGGGCATCGAAGACGACGGCGCCCGGGTCCGCGCCCTGCTTGTGAGCGATGACTTCGGCGCCCACGCGGTCGCCCCATTCGCGCATCTGCTCGATGGCGGCGGCGCGGAAGGTATCGGCGGCGGCGATGGTCACCTGGCGGCCTTCCTGTCGGAGGGCGTAGGCGAGCTTGCCGATGCTGGTGGTCTTGCCGGTGCCGTTGACGCCGACGACGAGGATGACGGCGGGCTTGGGCGTCGGCTGCGGGTGGCCGCCATTGTGCCAGAGGGCGCCCCTGGGCTGGGCGGTCTTGAGAATGGCGACGAGCTCGTCTTTCAGAGCGTCGCGGACCTGAGCCGGGTCCTTCAGCCCTTCCTTGTCGACGCGTTGCTGAACGTCTTCGAGGATTTTCTGGGCGGTCGCGACGCCGGCGTCAGCGCCTATAAGGAGCTCCTCGAGCTCTTCCCAGAGGGAGTCATCGATGCGGGAGCGTTCGAAGAGGGAGGTGAGATGGCTGAACCAGGTTCTGCGAGTCCGTTCTAGGGCCTGTTCGGTCTTCCCGGCGTCTTCCTCTTCGCCTTTTTGTTTTCGGAATAGACGCAAGGACAGCCAATCTCCTTTCGCTGACGCGACGTTGGGAAGATCATAGCATTGGGTGATCGCGGGAGCAACTTTGCACACTTCTGCGGGATGAATCCCGCACCTTACCCTTTGCCCAACCCGCCATAGGTGACGTTGTCGGGGTTGGCGAGAACGTGACGCAACAATCCGCCCAGGCGTTGGTGCTGGACATAGCGTGGGAT
>CAWJHZ010000002.1:0-13386 GCA_963842845.1 uncultured Chloroflexia bacterium | reverse complement strand
CGCTCAACCCACAGCCGAAAGTGCCGATTATCTGGTCAGACGGCATTCTTGTGTGCAGGAGGCGCAACCATGAAAAAGCCAGCCAAGCGTGACTACGGGATTCACCTCGCTCTCGTCGGCAAGGCTAGCACGCCCTGCCCCAGTTGCGGCGGTCAGAAAGGCTGGCACAAGGACGCCCACTGCGAAGGCCTTCGCACGCGCTGGGGCACCTGCGTCGTGACCCATGTCGACAAGGAACGCGGCGCCCGACGCTGCCGGCTGCTGCTGGGCTGGGACGTCTCCCACCGCGTTTCCTGGAAGGGCGCCCGCCTGCACTTCCACCAGTACACCGGCGACGGGCTCTACTGTGAGCACCACGCCCGCGAGCTGGCCACGCATTTGAACCTGCCCTCGGAGCAGCACCACGTGGCTTGACTTAGGCTGCGATTCCCGACCGATAGCAAAGGGGCCCGACAAAGCGTCGAGCCCCTCTTGGCGTCGAAATCCTCTCCGGGCCCTACCGCCCCGCGACTCCCTCGTACATGAGGTCAGTGTCGCCCGGGAAAGCGCCGGCAATCACGTCGCCCAGGGCGACTATCGGTTTGTCCGAATTGATGATCATGGGAGCCGGTAAACGACGCTGGCAGACTGGTCTCCCACGACTGCAGGATCTTCTTCAATGCCCCGTTGACCTTCATCGTATAGGACATCTTGCCGCTCGGCAGGTCGCCGCTGACGTAGGTGATGGTCAAATTCGCCGCGCCGCCGTCAGCAGTCGCTACCTCCACCCACGAGTTCAGGCCGGCGCGAGCCGGCGCCATCCGGCGAATTCTTATCGACGAGCGGTAGGTAGACGCGCTTGGCCGCTGTGTCGGTCCGCAGGCCGCGGTAATCAGTGTAGACGTCGCCGCGGTTCGACGAGCGCGACACGACGACGCCCACCGGCCCGCTGGACGTTATCAGCGCCCAGCCCTCGAAGTTCTGCGGAAGGGTGTCCGCGGGCGCCAGGCAGTTGGCGACGTCGCTGTCCTGGAAGCATTGTCGCGATGCTTCGGAACGGCGAAGCTGCTGCTCTTGGCGACCGGCTGGTTGTTGCCGTCGAGCCCCGTGATTTCAATGTTACGCTCTGCTGCCTGGCTGGGGTCGCTGTTCATTATCTCGAAGTCCGTGCTCCACTCGCCGCCGGCCGTGCGCTCAATGATTGGCAGCAGGAGCGAAGTGCCCATGTCGCTGCTGGTGAAGCCACTGTAGCCCGCGAGCTGGTGCGAGTCGATGTTGAAGACGTCGGTTGTGGCAACGACCATCTGCTGCGACGGCGGGACGCCCTGCGCGTTAGTGTAGAGGTCGACGCGCACGGAGCCCGTAAAGTTGGAGCCGACGTTCATCGTCTGGTAGGAGCGGAAGAGCGTCCCGCCCGCCGGAATGGGGATGCCGCCCTGGGGGCAGCCGTCCTGAGGTGTTCCGCCGGCAGCGGGATTGAACGGGTCCCAATAGACTTCCGAATCGGTGACGTTACTCGTGTACACGAGCGTCGCGCAGGCGGTCGTGCCGCCCATGTTCTGGACAGCGAAGCGGGAGTTCCACGCCTGGTCCGGGCCGTCCTTGTCGATGACCAGCGGCAGGTAGAGCTTGCCCGCGCCGGCATTGACACTGACTGATTCGCGGTCGTCGCGGTAACCGTCGCCGTGCTCCACGTCTTTCGCCAGAAGGACGGCGATTGGCTGGTCGCTCGTGACTACCGCCGAACCGATGAATCCCTTGGGAACGGACGCGCTGCGGCTTTCAATGACGTCCAGCCGCCGCCGGGCGGGATGGCCGGGCAGGTGCCGGGACACGATTCGCTGGCGACGACGCTGCCGTCAGCCCCCCATACCCGATTTTGATGTTCGCGGCCGCGCTGCCCATGTTCTGGATGCGAATCCAGGTTCCCTGTATGCAGCGTGTAGCGGGATGAGGCCAGCAGACAGAATCGCGGCCAGTGGCAGCAGGAGAATCGCTTGGAGTTGGCGCTTGCGGACGAGAACTGAGGCTCGCATGTCATCCCTCCACCCTAAAGCCCGTCCGTGTGATGATACGCAAAGGCCTTTCCCCCGTCAAGGGAACCTTTCAAATGGTGACAAATGTGGCCGCCGAAGCGTTTCGCGGCTATACTCCTGTTGATGCTGCCTGATATCATGGCGACCCGCCAACTAAAGCCTCTAACCCGGGCCGGAGTTGCTTCGCGAATCTGGCTGCGGCGGTACCGCATCGTCATCGCCGCCTTCTTCGCCGTCCTCCTCCTCTTCGGTCTGCCCACGCTCACGATACCCTTCTTCACCGACGCAGCCGACTATGCCCTCGGCGCCCGCACGATTCTCTCCGGCGGCGTGCTGTACCGCGACTTCTGGGAGGTCAAGACGCCGGCGATCTACTTCATCTATGCGCTCGCCTTCATCCCGTTCGGACAGCATTTGGCCAGCGTGCGCGTCCTCGACCTCGTGAACGTCGCGCTGGCGATGGCGGTCATCTACCTCCTCGGACGGCGCTTCTTCAGCGAGCGGGCGGGCGTGGTCGCCGCGATCATTTATGGCGTGGGCTACCTGGTGACCGCTCGATACGAGGCGCTCGGCGAGACGGAGAGCTTCCTGGCGCTGCCGGTAGTGCTGTCTATCCTGCTTTATCGCCCGAATGCCCAGCGAGGCGCGAATGCCCGCGCATTCCTCTCCGGCGTGATGCTCGGGGCAGCCTTCAGCCTCAAGGTCTCGGCGGTCTTCTACGTGTTCGCGCTGCCGGCGATGGAGTTGATGTTCGCCGATAGGCCGCTGCGAATCGCGCCCGCGGTCCGGCGCCTGGCGATTGCTGCTGCCGGATTCCTGGTGATACCTGCCGTCTTCACTATCTATCTTGTGGCGGGAGGCGCGCTGCGCGACTTCATCGATATCCAGAGGTTGTACGTCTGGCCGTACACGTCGCAGCGGTGGTCGCCGCCAGGCGAATCGTACCTTCACTTCGCTCTTCGTGCCACACACGACTACGTTGTGAATAACCTCTTCTTGATCGTGCCGGCCGCAGGCGCACTGGTGGTCGCGCTGGCGGGCTGGCGGCGCAAGGAGACGGCGCTGGTCGCTCTGCTGGCGATTGCGTCGCTGGCGGGCGTCTGGAGCCAGGGTAAGTTCTACGCCTACCACTGGCTGGCGATGATCTTCCCGCTGGCGCTTCTCGCCGGCTTTGCAATCGACAGGGTCGTGGCGTACGTGAGCGGGGGCAGCGTCGCCCAGCGATGGGCCGCTTACGGGCTGGCGGGCGCTTTCCTCGTCCTGCTCACGCCAAGCCTGGTCTCAGTCCCGTACGAGCAAGGTCGGCAGTTCCTCGGTGTGGCGACCGGCAGAGTCTCACTGGTCGACAACGACGCGCATTGGAGCGAGCTTTTCCGCTACAACCATCAAGTGCTCGACTACGTGGACGCTAACGCCGGCGGCGACAAGAGCCTGTTCATCTGGGGCGACTGGCCGGTTATCTACTGGTGGGCGGACCAGCCATTGGTCAGCAGGTTCATTTTCGACACGCCGATCACGGCAACCTGGGGTCCGGAGATGTGGCGCACTGAAATGGTGAACGATCTTCGAACGAAAAGCCCCCACTTCATCGCCATTGCTCACGGGGCCGTCCAGCCCTGGACAAACGGGACCACGAAGACGCCGGAGGAGCGCATTCAGGACATGCCCGCCTTCAGACAGCTTCTGGCGCAAAACTATACGCCCGTCTGGGGCAACCAGCTTTTTGGAGTGTTCGAGCGGAAGGGGAGTTGATCCGGGCGAAGCTCACGCCCGGGCGCGATAGCCGGTCCCCTGCGCCGAGGCGTCCATTCCCGCCGTGAGGATGCGCTCCGCCGCGAGCGGCCGCTCCGCCGCCTCGCGGAAGTCCACGGTCTTCAGATAGCGACGGCAGCGTTCGCAGACGGCCAGGTGGTGGCCCTTGTCCTCGCCGGGGAGGAAAGCCATCTCCTTGGGGTCGTCGTTGCCGCAGAAAGGGCAGCCCAGGCGGCGAAAAGGCCATTCCGCGTCGCAGCGCGAGCAGAGCAAGCGCCGTCTGCCGCCGCCCTTCTCGAGCGCCGCCATGTCGGGCTCGCCGCCGCAGACCGGGCAGTAGCCGCGATACCAACTGCTCGCAGCGACGAGGCGGCTTAGCGATTCCGCACGCGCCCGCAGGAACGGATGGAGGGCGTTGTGCAGGACAAAAGCCAACAAGTCGCCGTCGATGCCGCTGTTGCTTTCGGGCAGGACGCCGCCGTTGAGATAGATGATTGCCAGGGTCCGCATGCGGTCCCGGCGGCGATGCAGCCAGGCATGAATATCGGCGAGCTGCCTGACGCGCTCCCGCCGGCACTCCGCCACGGCGAAGGAGATCTGCATCGCGAGGTCCGTCAGCTTGCCCGCGTCGATGTCGAACTCTTCGACGGAGAGCAACGGGTCGCCGCGTTGCAGGCGGGCCCGCGCCTCCTCGGGCTTCAGCTCGTCCGCTTCCATCGGGACCTGCACGCGCGACTGGATCTCCAGCAGTTTGCAGCAGAGGTCGACCGTCTCCAGCAGCTCGGGCTGTTGCTCGGCGCCTTTCTCCAGCGCTGCGATGATTTCGCTGTAGTCGTTCATGTCAGATTTCAGTTTAGATGCATTCGCGGAAAAAGAGAAAGGCGGCCCTCGCGAGCCGCCTCCGCATTTCACATTCGCGCCTTCCCAGCTTCGTCGGCCTAGGCGGCCTTCATAAGGGCCGAGACCTTGCGCCGCTGGACGCCGGCTATCCTTGCAACTGCGCCGGACGCAACGGCTCGCTCGAACGCTTCAACGACTTCCGGCGAATAGCGCTTGCCTTTCGTCGCCCGGAGCTCACGCATCGCTCGCGCCGGCGGCCAGGCACCCTTGTACGGCCGCCGCGACGTCATGGCGTCGAAGCCATCGGCCACAGCGACGATGGTCGCGGCGAGGGGGATTTCGGTCCCGGAGAGGTGGTCCGGATAGCCGGTGCCGTCCCAGTTCTCGTGATGCGAGCGCGCGATCTGCCGCGCTGTCTCGAACCAGGGATCGCTTGGAAGCAGCTTCTCGCCCCAGAGGGTATGGCGGCGCATGATCTGCCATTCATCTTCCGTCAGAGGCCCTGGTTTCGTCAGGATGGCGTCGGGCACGCGCGTCTTACCCAGGTCGTGCAGCAAGGCGGCCAGTCCTATCTCCTCGCTGATCTCCGGGCTCAGTCCCATCTCCTGCGCAATCGCCACGGAGTAGCCGCGTATTCGGAAAAGGTGGTGCTCGGTATACGGATCGCGCGCCTCGGTCGCGCTCGCCAGGAGGAGCGTCGTCTTCTCATACGCGTCCTGACGCTGCCGCTCCATGTTCCTGTTCTCGGTGATGTCTTCAACGGTGCCGACGAGCCCCGTGCGATCGCCTTCCGGAGACAGGATGGGAGTGACGTGCACGCGGGTCCATCGAGTCTCGGCGGCTGCAGTCAGCACGCGAAACTCCTGCGAAAGCTCGTACCTCGGCAGGCCCCCGGCCTCTTCGTGTGCTTTACGAATCGGCCCTTGATCTTCGGAATGCACGATTGCCTCGAGGGCGGCGTCTACCTTTTCTGGGATGTCCTTGCCTATGAACGCCCGCAGACATTCATTGACATAAGTCACTCTGTCCTCGCCGTCCACGAGGAAAATACCGATAGGCGCGGAGGCGCTTAGTGAACGGAATCTCGCCTCGCTCTGACGCAGCGCCTCCTGGGCCTGGCGTCGCTCAGTGATGTCCTCAATGGTTCCGACGAGGCCGGCAAAGCGGCCGTCCTTGGAGCGGATGTTCGTCGCCCGGGCGCAAACCCAGCGCGTGACGCCGTAGGGAGAAAGCAGCCGCATCTCTCGGGAAAACTCCTTGCGCTCCTTGATCGCTTCAATGACGCCGGTGATAGTGCCTTCGCGGTCGTCCGGATGGATGACGTCGAACCAGGTGGCGTCGGGATTCTCAACGAACGAGAAGCCGGCAATCTCGCCGAAGTGGTCGTTGACGAATGTCACCTTGCCCGTGGGGTCGGACTGGAAGATGCCGATAGGCGCGGAGGCGCCAAGCGAGCGGAACCGCTCCTCGCTCTGTCGCAGCGCGTCCGCAGCCAACTTGCGGTCGGTTATGTCCTCGAGCGCGCCGACACGTCCGCCATGGTCGCCTATTGCCCTGGAGTGGGCGCTGACCCAGCGCGTCTCTCCCTCTCGCGTTATGATCCGGAAGTCCTCCGCGAACTCCTGGCTCTCGACGTTCGCCTTTTCCTTCGCGGCAACGACGCGGTCGCGGTCGTCGGGGTGGACCGCCCTAAACCAGCCAAGCCCCATCGATTCCTCGAAGCTCAGCCCGCAGATGGCGAGCATCCGTTCGTTGACGTAGACGGTTCCGCCCCGCGCGTCCGTCAGGTATATGCCGACAGGCACTGCGGTGCTGAGCGATCGGAATCGCTCCTCGCTCTCGCGCAGCGCTTCCTCCGCCTGCATGGGCTCAGTGACGTCGCGCGCGATGCCCAGCACTACCGGCGGCCCGCTTCCCCTCTGTACCGCCGTCGCCAACGCCTCAACCTCGATGCATACCCCGTCCTTGCGACGCAGCTTGAAGACCAAAGGATCGGACTGCCGGCCGGACGTCTTAAGCTCGTCGACGAGCGCGGCCGTGGTGTGGGAATAGTCCTCGGCCCACAGGTCCGCGAAGTTGAGGCCCGCCATCTCCTCACGTCGATAGCCGAGAAGCTGCAAGAGCCTATCGTTGATGTCGAGGAAGCGGCCCTTGAAGTCACAGAGATAGACCGCGTCCGGAGAGCGTTCGAAGACCATGCGATACCGCTCTTCGCTCTCACGCACCGCCTGCTCCGCCTGCTTGCGCTCGATGAATGACGCTGTGCTCTCCGCCGCGAGTCGCACCAGCCTCACGTCCTGATCGTGCCAGATGTGCGGTCCGCGAGTGTCACCGAACGCAATGAAGCCCGCGAGCTGCCCGTGGATGCTGAACGGGACGGCAAGCAGCGACCGGACGCGCATTTTCTGGAGCAGTTCCTTCTCCGCCTCTGCCTCCACCGGCAACTGGTGTAGATCGTGGAGGACGATGTCCTCGTTCCGCTCCAACTTGCCGACCCACCAGCAGTAGGTTGCGGTATCGAGCCCCTGGAAGCGGTCTCGAGTGGGGTTCCTGCCGGGAACGTTCCACTCGTGGGTGTTGTCCAGCCGCGTCCCGTCGCTGTTGAACGTGAAGACGTACGCGTGCTCGACGTCTATGGTCTCGCCGAGAATGCGGAGCGTGGCGATGAGCGCTCCATCGACGCTGTTCGACGTTGCCAGCACACTCGACACCCGCGCCACCGCCGACTCCAGGCGAACGCGTTGCCGCATCTGCTCCGATACGCCGTTCAGCTTTCCGACCATGTCGTTGAAATCGCTGGCAAGCGACGCCACTTCCGCCGGGCCCGACACGTCGACGCGCGACTCCAGGTCGCCGGATGCCACGGCTCTAACGCCTCGCTGAAGGGACGCGAGCGGCCCGACGACCAAACGAATGAGGCTCGTGAGCACGAGGACGGCCAGCAGGCCGCCGGCAGCGCCAATGATCGCCAGCATCCAGAGATTCAGGTTCGCCTGATGGTTCGCGTTGGATACCTCGGCGGTAACCGCGTTCTGTTCCGCCTGCGAGACCTGGGCCAGGTTGTCCAGAAGAAGGTTAGCCACCGGCAAGAGTTTGGGCAGGTAGTCGGTCACGGCCGTTTGCGAATTGACGGTATCCGTCGTGGCAAGGGAGTTGATGAGGTCGCTCAGGTCGCCCGCATATTCCTGAGTATGGTCCATACCGGCAATGAGCGAGGGGTCGCCCTCAGCCTGGATGTTGTCGCGGGCCATCTGGATATAGGCCTGGCCCTGGGCGATGGCATTGTAGTAGGAGTCGTTGAGGGGATGGGGATCATTCGACAACGCTGCCGTGGCGAACAACATGCCGGCGGACAAGAATTGGGCTCGGGCCTCCTCCAAATCGAGGACGGTGGTGGTCTTCTGCTCCAGGGTTCTTTGGACACTGCGGTCGGCGCTCATGCGCACGACGCCGATGAGGGAAACGGTCGCAAGCAGAGCAAGCAGGAGCACGCTGGCGAGCAGCGAGCGTCCCCTGATGGTGCCGAACACGCACCTACCAAACCACTTTGTGATTCTTGCCATACCCGCCTTAATCGCTACCAGAAAGCAGCGGTTGAAAGTTCCCCTCGAAGGATTGTCGGACTCGCAATCGCCGTTCGGTAGACCTTTGCGAAGGCAACCGTCGCGCAGCGAAGGGGGAACCGGGCGCTGAACGGCAAAAGAGACGCCGGCGAGTCTATTCGATGGGTCGCAGCAGGACCCGCGCGTCCACTACGGAGCAGCCCTCTTCCGGCGATAGCGCTTTCACCGGATTCAGGTCCATCTCAGCCAGCTCCGGCACGTCTTCAACCAGCGCCGAGACACGCAGCATGAGCTGTTCGAGGGCGGGAACGTCGGCCGGCGGGGAGCCGCGATAGCCCGTGAGCAGCGGATATGCCTTCACGGACCGCACAATCTCCCGCGCGTCGACGTCCGTCAGCGGGTGGATGCGAAAAGCGACGTCTTTAATGAGCTCAACCTGGACGCCGCCGAGGCCGAACATGATCAGCGGCCCGAACGATGGGTCCTGCGTCAGCCCGACGATGACCTCGACGCCGCCGGGCACCATCTGCTGCAGGATGACGCCCGCCATCGCCTCGAGCTGGCCCGAAGCGCGGAGCCGCTCTCGGATCTGCTCGAAAGCGCGGCGGACCGCCTCCTCCGAATCGAGTCCGAGGACGACGCCGCCGACGTCGGTCTTGTGCGTTATCGTCGGAGATACAAGCTTCACCGCGACGGGAAAGCCCATCGACTTTGCTGCCTCCGCCGCTTCGTCGGGCGTCGTCGCGATTCGCACTGGCGCGCTGCGGATCCCGTACGCGTCGAGCAGCTCGACGCAGGCGTCCGGCGGCAGCCAAACGCTCTCCGTCTTGTCGTCGGCGAGCACCCGCTCCACGATGTCCCGCGCCTTCTCCCGCTCGATCCCTTCGATCTTGGGGACGGCTCCCTTCGGCCGGCGACACCAGTCCGCGTAGTCAGCGGCGCGGGAGAGCGCCATCGCCGTCGCCTCCGGGAACGCGAGCGATGGGATCACGTAATCGTCCGCCGCCAGTTCGTCAGGCGACCCGCCTGAGCTCATGAAGCAGGCAAGAATGGCCTTGTTGTGGCGGAAGTGGCGCGCGACTTCGTGCACCTCCGCCGCGACCTCCTTCGGCAAGCTCACCAGCGGCGCGATGTAGATGACGATGACCGCGTCGATGTCGTCCTGCTCACAGAGCACGCGTAGCGTTCGCCCAAAGTCGCGCGGCGAAGCAGAGGCGATGACGTCGACGGGATTCGCCAGTCCTGCGGCGGCCGGGAGGAACGTGCGCAAAGCCGCCTTGACCTCGTCCGACAGGGGCGGCACGTGCAGGCCGTAGCTCTCACAGGCGTCGGCGGCAAGGATAGCCGGGCCGCCGGAGTTGGTGATGATAGCGACGTTCCGTCCCGAAGGCAGCGGCTGGTGCGACAGCAGATTCGCGACGTCGAAGAGCTGCTGAAGCGTGTCCATGCGGATGACGCCCGCCTGCCGGAACAGCGCGTCCGCAGCTACGTCCAACCCCGCCAACGATCCCGTGTGCGACGCCGCGGCCCGCGACCCGGCGCTGCTGCGGCCGCTCTTCAGCGCCAGGATCGGCTTCACGTTGGCGATGCGACGCGCCAGCCGGGCGAACTTGCGCGGGTTCCCGAACGACTCCAGGTACAGCAGGATAACGTCCGTTGAGGGGTCCTGCTCCCAGTACTGGATGAGGTCATTGCTGGAGACGTCCGCCTTGTTGCCGACGCTCACGAACGTCGATAGCCCCAGCTTCAGGCTGCGGGCGAAGTCGAGGAGCGCTAGCCCCAGGGCGCCGCTCTGCGAGAGCAGGGCCACGTTGCCGCGCGGCGGGAACACCGGCGAGAACGTGGCGTTCAAGGAGACCTCAGGGTCGGTGTTGAGGACGCCCATGCAGTTTGGCCCCAGCATCCTCATCCCGTAGTTGCGCACCTTTGCCACCAGCGCCGCTTCCCGCTCCGCGCCTTCGGCGCCCGTCTCCCTGAAGCCCGCGGATATGACGACGATGCCGCGCACGCCTTTGCGCCCGCACTGGTCGACGACGTCCAGCACCTGCTCGGCCGGCACGATGATGATGGCGAGGTCGATGTCGTCCGGTATCTCGAGGACCGAGGCGTAGGCGCGCACAGCCCCGACCGCGTTGGTCGTCGGGTTCACCGGGTAGGCGACGCCGTTGAAGCCGGTGTCGAGGATGTTGTTGAACAGCTCGGCGCCGATCGTGCCGCGATAGCGCGACGCCCCAATGACGGCGATCTTCGTCGGGTTGAAGAAGACGCGCACCGAAGCTGTAGCCGCCACGAGCTCGCGCTGCTCCCCTCGCTGCTCGACGATCTCCGTGTGCTCGATAGGAAAGACGACGTGGAAAGTGCCCTCCGCGTACTGCGCGTCCACCGTGAAGCCGAAGTCCTTGAACACCTCCATCATGTCGCGGTTCTCCGCCAGCACCTCCGCCTCGAAAACGCGGATGCCTTTCTCCCGCGCCGCGATCGCCAGATGCTCCAGCAGGTGCGTCGAGATGCCGCGTCCCTGATGGCTGTCCTCGACCAGAAACGCCACCTCCGCGCGCTCCGGGTTCGCAAGCCGCGCGAAGCGGCCGATGGCGATGATCCGCTGGTCCGGCGGTTCGCCCAGAATGGCCACCAGCGCGAAGTTGTTCTCGTAATCGATGTTTGTGTACGTCTCCGCTTCCGCCCGTGTCACCTCGGCGATGACATGATGGAAGCGCATATAGATCGTGCGCGTGCTGAGGCGGCTGAAGAGGAAGAGCCAGGCGTCCGTGTCGTCGGCACGTATCGGGCGAAGGCGCACCTTGGAGCCGTCGCGCAGCAAGACTTCCGCCTGGTAGTTACGGAGATCGCGAACTCGTGGTTGCATGGCTGTCCCTGCCTTTCGCCCGTATCCTTCCGATTATACCGCCTTCCGCTCTCCCTTTGGCATGCGCCCCGTGGTTCAGCTTGACGCTTACCCGACCGTAAACGTATTAAGAGCACAGGCGCGCCCGGGAAACGGATACCGCGCGCGAATCAGAAGAGGAAAACGGGAAATGCTTGACCAAGTCGATGTTGGCGTTGTCGATTTCAAGAGCTATGAGCCGTTCACGGCGCCGGACATGGCGAAGGAGATCCGAGCACTCGCCGCTCAGTTGAAGGGCGCCCGCCTTCTGCACGTCAATGCGACGCCCTACGGCGGCGGCGTCTCCGAGCTGCTGCGGGCTGTCATTCCCATCTACCGCGGCCTCGGCATAAACGCCGACTGGAAGTGCATCTACGGCGACCCCCAGTTCTTCGCCATAACCAAAGCTTTCCACAACGCTTTGCAGGGCGCTCCGGAGGAGATCACTCGTCTCGCCGGCGAGACCTACCTGATGTACAACAAGCTCAACGCTGACCTGCTGGACGAGGAGTACGACTTTGTCGTCATCCACGACCCGCAGCCCCTGGCGATCCGCCACTTCAAAGGCCGCAACGGCTCGAAGTGGATCTGGCGCTGCCACATCGACACCTCCAGCCCGAACGAAGAGGTCCTCGCCTTCATGGCCCGCTACTTCGTCGAGTACGACGCCCTCGTGTTCACAATGCAGCGCTTCGTGCCGCCGGGCGTCGAGCACAAGAAGCTGGCTATCATCCCGCCGGCTATCGACCCTTTGAGCCCAAAGAACCTCGAGCTGCCTGACGACCTCTGCCGCGAGATGCTGGTCTGGCTCGGCGTGAACCCCGACAAGCCGCTCATGACCCAAGTCTCGCGGTTCGACCAGTGGAAGGACCCGTTCGGCGTCATCGAGGTCTTTCGCAAGGTGCGGGAAGACGTGCCCGGCCTCCAGCTTGCCCTGCTCGGCTCCATGGCCCTAGACGACCCGGAGGGTTGGGGAATCTACAACGACGTCGTCGCGGAGACGAAGGACGATCCTAACATCCACGTCCGCACCAACCTCGTCGGCGTGAGCAATATGGAGGTCAACGCCTTCCAGCGCAAGTCCGACGTCATCATCCAGAAGTCAATCCGCGAGGGCTTCGGGCTCATCATCTCCGAGAGCCTGTGGAAGGGGACCCCCGTCGTCGCTAACCGCGCCGGCGGCATTCCGCTGCAAATGGAGGACGGGATCGGCGGTTTCCTAGTCGACAGCACGGAGCAGTGCGCCGAGAAGGCCCTCTACCTCTTGCGTCACCCCGCAGAGGCGAAGAAAATGGGACGGTTGGGCCAGCAGCGCGTCCGCGAGCGCTTCCTGACGCCGCGCCTCGTCCGCGACTGGCTCCGGCTCCTCACCGAGCTCTAGAATCGACCACGGTCTCCACAGCCGAAAGGACTTCGGCCGAAGGCATGAAGCGTATTGCCATCCTGGCGAGCGGCGGCGACGCGCCCGGCATGAACGCCTGCGTCCGCGCCGTCGTCCGCGCGGGCTCTCATCGCGGGCTCGAGACGCTTGGCGTCAGGGACGGCTACGTTGGGCTCCTCAACCGTCAGCTCACCATCCTGCACCGCCACGACGTCAGCAACATCATTCAGCGCGGCGGCGTCTTTCTCGGCTCCCTGCGCTGCGAGGAGTTCTACACGCCGGAGGGGCGGGCCCGCGGCGCTGAAGTCCTTCGCGCCTTCAACGTCGACGGCCTCGTGGCCATCGGCGGCGACGGCACGCTGCGCGGTGCCCGGGCGCTTTCCAGCGAGCACGGCATTGCCACGGTGGTTGTGCCGGCGACGATCGACAACGACGCTCCCGGCACCGACTGGTGTATCGGTTTCGACACCGCGGTCAACACCGCCGTCGAGGCCGTGGACCGCCTGCGCGACACCGCCGAGGCGACGGAGCGCGTCTTCTTCGTCGAAGTCATGGGCCGGGAGAGCGGCGCCCTCGCGCTCCACACCGGCGTGGCTGCCGGCGCCGACGCCATCCTCGTGCCCGAGATCGAGACGAACGTCGAAGAGCTCGGCGACCTGCTGAATCGCGCCATACTGCGCCGCTCCCGCAGCCTCATCGTCGTCGTCGCTGAGGGCGAGACCGCCGGCGGTGCCTTCGCCATCGCCGAGCGCGTGCGACCGCACATCAAGTTCGACTACCGCGTAACGGTGCTGGGCCACATCCAGCGCGGCGGCACGCCCACCGCCCGCGACCGCCTCCTCGCCTCGCAACTGGGGATCTGCGCCGTGGAGGCGCTGATGGACGGCAAGACAGGTCACGTCGTCGGTGAGCTCTGTGGCGAGGTGCGCACAACGCCTTTCGATGAGCTGA
>CAWJHZ010000001.1:0-42431 GCA_963842845.1 uncultured Chloroflexia bacterium | reverse complement strand
CCCGGCGGTTTCGACGTGATGTCGTACACCACCCGGTTCACCGTCGGCACCTTGTTCACGATTCGAGTGGAAATCCGCGCCAGCAGGTCGTACGGCAGCCGCGCCCAGTCCGCCGTCATCGCGTCCTCCGACGTTACCAGCCGCACGCCACCACATTCCCGTACGTGCGGAAGTCTCCCATCACGCCCACGCTGCGACTATCCGTCAGCACCGCGAACGCTTGCCACAGGTCGCGATAGAGCCCCGCCTTCTTGATCTCGTTCATCACCACCCAGTCGCAGGCCCGCAGCGTCTCCAGCTTCTCCGGCGTCACCTCGCCGATGATCCGGATCGAAGTCCCGGGCCCGGGAACGGCTGACGCAACACCATCTCCTCCGGCAGGCTCGAGCGCCAGTCCCACCTGACGCACCTCGTCTTTGAACAGGTGCGCAGCGGCTCGATGAGCCTAGCGTCATGTGGCTGGGCAGCCCGCCGACGTTGTGATGCGTCTTGATCTTCGCCGCCGCCCGTCGCCGGTCGGCGAAGTCGCGCTCTCGATGACGTCGGGGTACGTCGTTCCCTGGACCATGAAGTCGACGCGGCCCGCTTGCCGGCCTCCTCCTCGAAGACGCGGATGAACTCCTCGCCGACGCATGTGGCGCTTCGTCTCCGGGTCGACGACGCCGGCCAGCGTCGAGAGGAAGCGCTCCGTCGCGTCGACGTCGATGAGGTTCATCTTCAGATTGCGGCGGAACGTGTCGAGAACGCGCTCCGGCTCCTCGCGACGCAGCAGGCCGTTGTTGACGAAGATGCACGTGAGCTGGTCGCCGACCGCCTGGTGCACCAGCGTCGCCGCGACCGCCGAGTCGACGCCGCCGGAGAGCGCGCAGATGACGCGCCCGTCGCCGACCTGCTCGCGGATGCGCTCCATGCTCTCCGCCGACGAAGTTCGAAGGCGTCCAGTCGCCGCGGCAGCCGCAGATTCGATAGAGGAAGTTGCGGATGATCTGCTTGCCCTGCGGCGTGTGCACGACCTCCGGGTGGAACTGCAGCCCGAGCAGGCCGTGCTCGTTGCCCATGACGGCCACCGGCGAGTTCTCGGTGTAGGCCAGCGAATGGAAGCCCGACGGCATCTGCGCGATCCGGTCGCCGTGGCTCATCCAGACGGGGATTGCCGGCGGCAGGTCCGCGAACAGCTCCGACGGCTCCGACTGGTGAATGATCGTGTGCCCGTACTCGTGCTTGTCGCTCGGCGTCACGCGCCCGCCGAGCTGGTGCGCCAGCAGTTGCATCCCGTAGCAGATGCCGAGCACGGGGAAACCCTTTTCGAAGATGAACGGCGGCGCCAGCGGGGCCTTGTCGATGTAGACGCTGGCCGGGCCGCCGGAGAGCACGAAACCCTTAACGTTGAGTCGCGAAATGTCCTGCCAGGCGGCCGTATGCGGCACGATCTCGCAGTAGACGTTGCACTCGCGGATCCGCCGGGCGATGAGCATGCTGTACTGCGACCCGAAGTCGATGACGATGACCGTCTCCGGGCCGGCGCCGGCTGGCTCTTCGCTGAGGACCGGCTGCTCGCCGCCCTTCTCCCGCGCGATCTCCAGATACGTCGACACCTCGATGTCGTCGCTGGTGGGAACGCGGTAGCTGCTCTCAGTTTCCGTCATTATCTGGGGACTCCATAAACCGTAGGGGCAGGCTCCCTTGCCTGCCCAGACTCGATGCGGGACTAGCGTTGTCCCTTCACCTGCATCGACACCACCATACCAGCGTGCTATACTGCCGTCAAGAAAGGGAACTCATCCTTTCACCTTTTCGTCTATGCGCCTTTTTAATTGGAGCGACTTCCCCGACGCGGCCCTGGCTGTCGCCGTCGACGCTCTCAGGCAGGGAAAGCTCGTGGCATTTCCAACCGATACGCTCTACGGCCTCGGCGTCGACGCGACGAACGATGAGGGCGTGCGCTGCCTATGTAAAGCCAAAAACCGCCCGCTCGATGCCCCTCTGCCAATTCTAGTGGCTGACGTCGGCCAGGCGAGCGCACTTACGCAAGAGATGCCGGAATTAGCGCTAAGGTTAGCCTATCGCCACTGGCCCGGCCCGCTCACCCTCGTCCTGAAGCGCGCCGGCACGTTCCGTTCCCTCGCCCTCGCCGGCGGCGACACCGCGGCCCTGCGCGCGCCCGGTCATCCCGTCCCGCTGGCGCTCATTCGCGCGCTTGGAAGGCCGATCACCGGTACCAGCGCTAATCGCTCCGGCGGGCCTCCGCCGCGCACCGCCGCCGAAGTCGCCCGCCAGCTCGGCGAGGAAGTCGACATAATCATCGACGCCGGTCCTGCGCCAATCGGCGTAGAATCGACGGTGCTGGACCTGACAGTCGACCCGCCGCGCATCCTGCGCGAAGGCGCCCTCTCCCGCGAGGAACTGGAGGTGGCCGCCGGCGTCAGCTTCGAACCGGGAGGCAACTAGAATGCGCATCGCCATCGGCTGCGACCACCGTGGCTTCCGCCTGAAGGTGGCCCTCATGCAGCACCTCGCCGCCGCGGGCCACGTGGTCGCGGACTTCGGCTGCATGGGCGAGGACCCCGTCGATTACACGGACGTCGCCATCCCGCTCTCCCACGCCGTCGCCGCCGATGAGGCCGATGTCGGCATCCTCATCTGCAGCAACGGCGTCGGCATGACGGTCTGCGCCAACAAGGTCCGCGGCATTCGCGCCGGCCTCTGCCACGATACGTTCGCCGCGCGACGCGCCCGCCAGCACACGAACGCCAACGTCCTCTGCCTCGGCGCCTGGTGCATCGGCGAGGGCGTTGCCCGCGACGTTCTCGACGCCTTTCTCGCCGCTGAGTTCGAAGGGGGACGCCACGCTCGCCGCCTGGCGAAGCTCGAGGCGCTGGAGGCGCAGCGCGACGAAGCCTAGCTCGTTCGAGGAAGGACGCGTCGCCTTCGTATGACGGCCGCAAACAAGGACGCTTCGCTCCAGCCCCTGCTCGACCGGCTCGCCCCGCGCATCGAGGCCGAGCTCCGACGCGCCTTCGAAGCCCGTGACCTGCCCCACTACGACCTCATGCGCTATCACCTCGGCTGGCAGGATGGCGATGGAGCCCTCGGCGGCAAGCTCGTCCGCCCGCTGCTCTGCCTTTGCGCCTGCGAAGCCGTCGGCGGCGACGTCGAGACGGTGCTTCCCCTGGCGGCCGCGCTGGAGCTTCTGCACAACTTCAGCCTCATCCACGACGATATCGAAGACGAAAGTCCGCGCCGCCACGGCCGCGACACTCTCTGGCGCGCCTTCGGCGTCCCGCTCGCCGTCAACGCCGGCGACGGCATGTTCGCGCTTGCCCACGTGGCGCTGCACCGTCTCCTGGACGTTGGCGTCGACGCCTCGCGCTTCACCGCCGTCTCCCGCCTCCTCGATACCGCTTCCCTTCGTCTTTGCGAGGGCCAGCACCTCGACCTCGCGCTCGAAGAGCGCCTCGACGTGACCGCCGCCGACTACCTGACGATGGTCTCCGGCAAAACGGCCGCGCTCATCGCTGCGTCGGCGGCATGCGGCGCCCTGGTCGGCGAAGCCTCGCCGCCCGTAGTCGGTGCCTTCGAGCAGTTCGGCGAGAAGCTTGGGCTCGCCTTCCAGGTCCGCGACGACATCCTCGGCATCTGGGGCGCCAGCGCTGAGACCGGCAAGCCCACCGGCGACGACGTCCGCGCCCGCAAGAAGTCCTTCCCCGCCGTCTACGCGCTCGAGAACGCGCCGTCGTCGGATCAGACCGCCCTGCGAGCAATCTACGCGAAAGAAACGCTGACTGACGACGATGTCGCTCACGCCGTCGCGGTCCTGGAGCGTTGCGGCGCCCGCGCCCGCAGCCAGGAAACCGCCGAGCGCTTCGCTGCCGAAGCCCTGCGCTTCCTCGACGCCCTCGACCTCGTCCCCGCGCGCCGTCGCGACCTCGACCGTCTCACGCACTATTTCGTCAGCCGCGAAACCTGACTGCTTCTCCACCGCGTAGAGCGGGCACCTGTCCGCCTCAGGAGGATCTTGTCCGCGTCGAACAAATGGGGTCGCACGTCCCGAAGCTGCGGCATCTGTCCCTCAGAACTGTAGCCGCACTGCGCCGCTGACATCATCTTGCACTCCCGTGCCTCAACCTTTAGGCTGAGGGCAGGCTAGGGAACCCCACCCGCAGCGGCTTGCGGCGGGATGCCCAACGGAGGGAACCGATGAACAAGATGACAGTCCGCGACATCGACGTTCAGGGCAAACGCGTCCTCGTTCGCGTCGACTTCAACGTTCCGTTCGATAAGGAAACCGGCCGCATCCTCGACGACAGCCGCCTGCGCGCCGCCCTCCCGACCATCCAGTACCTGCGTGACCACGGCGCAGCCGTCATTCTCTGTTCCCACCTCGGCCGGCCCGACGGCAAGGTCGTCGAGGAGCTGCGCATGTCCCGCGTTGGCATCGGTGACCGCCTCAGCGATTTGCTGGGCGTGCCCGTCCATACGCTTTACCACGTCATCGGCCCCAAAGCCGTCGAAGTCACGAAGGCGATGAAGCCCGGCGATGTCGTTCTTCTGGAGAACGTCCGCTTCTTCCCTGAAGAAGAGGCGAACGACCCCAAGATGTCCCATGCCCTCGCGGAGCTCGCCGACGTCTTCGTCAACGACGCCTTTGGCACGGCTCACCGCGCCCACGCCTCTACCGTCGGCGTCGCCGCCTATCTGCCCGCCGTCGCCGGCCTCCTCATGGAGAAAGAGATCGACTACCTCGAAAAAGCGCTGAACAGTCCCGCCCGACCCTTCGCGGCCATCATCGGCGGCGCCAAGATCAGCACCAAGATCGGGGTCCTCCGCAACCTCCTGGCGCGCATCGACTGCCTGCTCATCGGCGGCGGCATGGCCTCGACGCTCCTGAAAGCCACCGGCCTCGAAGTCGGCCAGTCGCTGGTCGAAGACGAGCAGCTCGACACGGCCCGCGACCTGATGAGCCAGGCTGACGACAAGGGCGTACCCATCTTCCTGCCCGAGGACGTCGTCGTCGCCGACCGCATTGCTGAAGACGCCCTATCCGAGACGGTCTCCGTCGAGGACATACCCGGCGAGCTGCGCATCGTCGACATCGGTCCCGCCTCAGTCTCCAGCTTCACCGAAGCCCTCGAAGACTGCATGACGGTCCTCTGGAACGGCCCCGTCGGTGTCTCCGAGTACCCGGCGTTTGCCAAGGGCTCGCTCGCGTTGGCCGAAGCCCTCGCCCAGCTCAAGAACGCCACGACCATCGTCGGCGGCGGCGAGACGGTCGCGCTCATCGACGAAGCTGGTCTCACCGACAAGTTCACCCACGTCTCCACCGGCGGAGGCGCCACGTTGGAGTTCCTGGAAGGCAAGACGCTCCCGGGCGTCGCCGCCCTCATGGACAAGAAATGAGCCTGCGATTCCCCTAAACGACGTGTAGCCGAGACTTTCTAGTCTCGGCGGCCGACGCAACCGATGGGAGACGCTATGGACCTAGAAGTCATTCGTGAGCTCGTCGTAAAGAACGACACCAAGATCATCCTGCTCGTCATCGACGGCCTCGGCGGCCTGCCTCGTCCCGAAACCGGCCGCTCCGAGCTCGAAGAGGCGAACACCATCCACCTCGACCGCCTCGCTGCTGACGGCCTCTGCGGCCTCACCGTGCCCGTCGGCACCGGCATCACGCCCGGCAGCGGCCCAGGCCATCTCGCGCTGTTCGGCTACGACCCGCTGAAATACAAGGTCGGCCGCGGCGTCCTGGAGGCGCTCGGAATCGATTTCGACCTCCGCCGCCAAGACCTGGCCGCCCGTGGCAACTTCTGCACCCTCGGCTCCGACGGGCGCATCACCGATCGGCGCGCCGGGCGCATCAGCACCGAGACCTGCACTGCCCTCTGCGAAGACCTGCGCAACATCTCGCTGCCCGGCGTCGAGGTGTTCGTCCTCCCGGTCCGCGAGCACCGCTTTCTCCTCGTCCTGCGCGGCAAAGGCCTAGCCGATGGCATCGCCGACACCGACCCGCAGCGCCTGGGCCTGGCGCCCCTGCCGGCGAAGGCCGAGCGCCCCGAAGCGGAGGCGTCAGCCAGGCTTGTCAACGACTTCATCGCCCAGGCCGCCAAGGTCCTCGCCGACAAGCATCCTGCCAACGGGCTCCTCCTGCGCGGCTTCTCCAGATGGCCTGACATCCCGCAAATGGGCGACGTATTCGGCCTCAACGCTGCCGCCGTCGCCGTTTACCCCATGTACCGCGGCCTCGCCAAGCTTGTCGGCATGACGGTCCTGCCCACCGGCACGGCAATCGAGGACGAAGTCGCCACACTGGAAGAGCACTGGCGGGACTTCGACTTCTTCTTCATCCATTACAAGGCGACCGACTCCCGCGGCGAAGACGGCAACTATGAGGGGAAAGTCGCCGCGCTGGAGGAGGTCGACGGCATCATCCCGGCGCTGCGCAGTCTGAACCCGGACGTCATGATGGTCGGTGGCGACCACTCGACACCGTCACTTCTGGCCGGCCATAGCTGGCATCCCGTGCCCTTTGTCATCGCCGCCCGCTGGTGCCGCCCCGACAGGACCGAAGCGTTCGACGAGAAGACCTGCCGCGCCGGCGGCCTCGGCCTCATGCCTGCCACCGCTGCCTTGCCGCTGGCGCTCGCCAACGCCCTACGCCTCATGAAATATGGAGCCTGACAGTGAAACGCATTCCCATCATCGCCGGCAACTGGAAGATGCACACCACCGCCCAGAGCGCTCTCGCCCTCGCCACCGCCGTCCGCGACCTCGTCGATCGCACTGAAGGCGTCGAGAAGGTCGTTTGTCCGCCGTTCCCCTTTCTCATGACGGTCGCCGGCGCTCTGAAGGGCAGCAGCGTTAGAGTCGGCGCGCAGAACCTGCACTGGGAGCCGCAGGGCGCCTTCACCGGCGAAGTGAGCTCAACGATGCTCCAGGGCCTCGTCGATTTCGTCATCATCGGCCACTCCGAGCGCCGCGCCTACTTCTGCGACACCGACGAGACGGTGAATAAGAAGGTCAAGGCCGCCCTTGCCGCTAACCTGCGCCCCATCCTCTGCGTCGGCGAGACGGAGCGGCAGCGTGAAGACGGCCAGACCGCGGAAGTCCTTGTCCGTCAGACCCGTGGCGCCTTGGCCGGCGTTGACCTGCCCGCCGGCTTGGCCATCGCCTACGAGCCCGTCTGGGCCATCGGCACCGGCAAAGCGGCCACCGGCGACATGGCGAACGAAGCGATCGCCCTCATCCGCTCAGAAATCACCGCCCTCTTCGACGTTCCCCGTGGCGACTCCCTGCGCATCCTCTACGGCGGCAGCGTCACCGCTGACAACATCGCCGAGTTCATCGCCCAGCCCGATATCGACGGCGCGCTCGTCGGCGGCGCCTGCCTCAAGGCCGACTCCTTCGCCCGCATCGTCGACGAGTCCGCCCGCATCTCCGCAACCAAGTAGGCTATGCCCACCCCCGTAGCCGAGACTTTCCAGTCTCGGCGTCGACCTTCCATGAATCCCCGGAGCCGAGGCTTTCCAGCCTCGGCGGCGCTCTCCACGGTGCTTGGGAGTGGTTTTCACCATGAAGGGGGCGACTTTAGTCTTCCCGCGGGGGTGGGCACAGAAGAAGGCTGCGCCTGCCTGCCGGTAGGCAGGGGTTTTAACCCTCCGAGCTGTGATGAACTAACACTCCCGGGCCGGTCGGCTTATCGCCCGCCATTCCCAGGCATGGAGTCATCCTCTCTTCCGGACCCCCATAGCCGAGGCTTTTCAGTCTCGTCCGCGAAAAGTCCCCGACCGCCGCTCATCGCCGTCGTCGGGCCCACCGCCAGCGGCAAGAGCGACCTCGCCCTCCGCCTCGCGCTCGCCTTCCCAGGCGAAATCGTCTCCGCCGACTCCCGCCAGGTCTACCGCTTCATGGACGTCGGCACCGCCAAGCCGACGGCGCAGGAGCGCGCCACCGTTCCGAACTGGCTCATCGACGTAGTCAACCCCGACGCCGAGTTCAGCCTGACCCACTACCTCGATCTGGCGCGCGATGCGCTGGCGGACATCTGGCGCCGCCGCCGACTGCCCTTCCTCGTCGGCGGTAGCGGCCAGTACGTCTGGGCCCTCCTCGAAGGCTGGCAGGTGCCTCGTGTTGCTCCTGACACCGGCTTGCGCCGCTCGCTGGAAGAGCGTGCGCAGCGTGAAGGCGCCGATGCCCTCTACCGCGAGCTGCTCGCCCTCGATCCGGCCGCGGCCGCCCGCGTCGACGCCCGCAACGTCCGCCGCCTCGTCCGCGCCATCGAGCTCCAGCGACGGTCCGCCGGCGTGGCGTCGCGCGAGAAGTTGCAGCCGGAGTTCCGGCCGCTTATCCTTGCCATTGACCGCCCGCGCGCCGAGCTCTATAGCCGAATCGACGAGCGCGTGGACCGCATGCTTGGAGCCGGTCTCGTCGAAGAGGTGCGCTCGCTCCTGGCGCGGGGCTGCGGCTCTGGCCTGCCGCCCATGTCCGGCATCGGTTACCGACAGGTCGTCCGCTGCCTCCAGGGCGAGATGTCGCTGGCTGAGGTCGCGGCGACGATGAAGACGGAGACGCATCGCGTGGCGCGCATGCAGAACGCCTGGTTCCGCCGCGACGACCCGCGCATCCACTGGCTGGACGCCGCTGCCGACCCGTTCGAACAGGCGTCGGAGCTCATCAAGGAAAGGCTTGCCCGATGAACACAGAGGTCGAGACGCTGAGCCGCCAGATTCGTTCCCTCCTGGGACACGTCGCCGAGGCCGTGCAAGGGCTGAACGAAGACCAGCTCAACTGGCGACCGCCCATCGCCGGCGCGAACAGCGCTTACGTTATCGCTGCCCACACACTCGGCAACGCCCGTGCCTGGGTGCTGGGCATCGCCTGCGCTCAGGACGTCGAACGCGACCGGCCTGCGGAGTTCCGGGCGTCCGGCCCTGACGCCGCCGCACTCGTCGACGAAGCGAGGGACCTGTCGCAACAAATCGAGTCCGCCCTGGCGTCGATGGCGCCATCCGACCTGGATCGGCGCCTCGTGCCCTTGCCGAAGTACTGGGGCGAGGGCCAGCCGTACGAGATCTCCGTTCGCGAGGCGCTTTTCCACGTCGTCGAGCACGCCGCGCTTCACCTCGGCCACCTTCAACTCACCCGCGACCTCGCGCTGAGGGGCGCCTGACATGCGCTTCGTCAAGATGCACGGCACCGGCAACGACTTCGTCCTCGTCGAGGCAAAGGGCGACGAGCGCGACTGGCCGCGACTCGCCGTTGCTATCTGCGACCGTCACTTCGGCGTCGGTGCCGACGGCATCCTGCTTGTCCTGCCATCCGATCGCGCCGCCGTCCGCATGCGCGTCATCAACCCCGACGGCTCGGAGCCCGAGATGTGCGGCAACGGCATCCGCTGCCTGGCCAAGTACGCCGTCGAGCACGGCCTCGTCGAGCCGCAGGACAACCGCTTCGACGTCGAGACCGCGGCCGGCGTCCTTGCGCTCCAGGTCGAGCGCCAGGGGAACCACGTCGAGCGTGTCCGCGTCGGCATGGGCCTGCCCCGCTTCGCGCCGGAGGAGATACCGGTGCTCGTGAACGCTGAGCCGCCGCTCGTCAACATCCCCATCGAAATCGAGCACGGCGATTCGCGCGGCATCCTGCCCCTGACCGCCGTCTCCATGGGAAACCCGCATGCCGTGCTCTTCCCCGAGCGCCCTATTGCTGGCTTTCTGCTCGCCGAAGTCGGCCCCCGCGTCGTCAATCACCCGCTCTTTCCACGCGGCGTCAACTTCGAGGTCGCGCGCGTCGTCGACCGCTCCCACGTCGAAGCCCGCGTATGGGAGCGCGGCGCCGGCCCGACGCTCGCCTGCGGCACCGGCGCCTCCGCCGTGATGGTCGCCGCGCATCTCCAGCGCCTCGTCGACGACGAAGTAGACATAACTCTGCCCGGCGGCACGCTCACGCTCGAGTGGGACGGCTCCGGCGAGGTCTTCATGACCGGCCCCGCCGTCACCGTCTTCGAGGGCGACTGGCCGGATGACGGGGACGCGTGATGCACCGGGGACGTCGCGCTGAAGATTCGACGGAGTGATAGCCTTCGCCTCCGAGTAGTGCCTTATTACGCCTATCCTTGCACGGAAGATGTCGATCGTCTAGGGTAGGCCTGGTGTGGATTGCGCGTTGAGGGGAGGTATGTCATGACAACGGGCCAGGCGCCCGTTCCCGATGAGCGCCGAGCGTCAATTGAACGCCTGGTGGGGCTGATGGTCGGCGCCCACGTATCCATCATGATTCTCGTCGGGCTCAGACTCGGCCTGTACCGGGCGCTCAAGGATACTGGGCCCGCCACCAGCGATGAACTCGCCGGTCACACCGGACTCCACGAACGGTGGCTACGCGAGTGGCTGCGGGGACAGGCCGCGGCCGGCGTGGTCTACTATCGCGACGATTATCGGTTCGAGCTCTCGCCGGCGGCCACGCTTCTTCTCGCCGACGAGGACCACGCGCTGTTCCTGGGCCCCAGCTTCTATTCCTTGCCGCTCAGCATGGATGGAGCGCAGCGACTGCCGGAGGCCTTCCGCACCGGCCTCGGCCTGACCTGGGATGACGGTGGCCCCGAGATGGCCAATGCGTACGAGCAGACACTGCGCAACTGGTACCATCAGGACCTCGTCTCCACAGCGTTGCCGGTGCTCGACGGGGTGGCGGACAAGCTGAGGGCGGGCGGGCGGGTCGCCGACGTGGGATGCGGCACCGGCATTGCCCTCATTGAGATGGCCAGGGCGTTTCCCCGGTCCGAATTCCAGGGCTATGAGATCTCGGAGCATGCGTTGCTTCGCGCCGAAGCCAATCGGAAGGCGGCTGGGCTGGCGAACGTTACCTTTCACAACGTGGCCCTGAGGCCCCTGCCGGCGGACGGAAGCTTCGACCTGGTCACTACGTTCGACTGTCTCCATGACATGACGCGACCCGAAGAGGTGGCGGCCGCCATCCGCGCGGCGGTCAGCCCCGATGGCACTTGGTTCATTATCGACTTCAACACCGCGCCCACCTTTGAGGAGAATCTGAGGAACCCACTGGCGCCCCAGCTATACGCGATATCCATTCTCGTCTGCATGTCCTCAGGACTATCTGAACCAGGCGGTGCTGGGCTCGGAACTCTCGGCCTCCCCGAGCCGGCCATGCGCGAACTCGTGAGCGCCGCAGGGTTCACGCGCTTCCGGCGGTTGGACCTGCCTCACCCTCCGCATGCTTTCTACGAGGCACGACCCTAAGCTGGCTGCCCCGGCTGCGCAAGCCCCCTGGCGGGCATCCGCCCCCGCCCGTACAATAAGGGCGCTGCGCGGCTTCGAGGGCCCCGTCCGGCTTTACGCAGTGCGCTGGGAAGGACCGTCGTGATGCGACTCGCCAAACGTATCGAGAACCTGCCGCCGTACCTCTTCGCCGAGATCTCGCGCAAGATAGCCGCCAAGCGCGCCGCCGGCGCCGACATCATCACCTTCGCCATCGGCGACCCCGACCTGCCGACGCCGCCGCACGTCATCGATGCCCTCGTCGAGGCCGCGCGCGATCCCGCGAACCACCGCTATCCCGAATCCGAAGGCCTGCCGGAGCTACGATGCGCCATCGCCGCCTGGTACGAGCGTCGCTTCGGCCTCACCTTCGACCCCGACACCGAGGTTCTGCCTCTCATCGGCTCCAAGGACGGCGTCGCCCACGTCCCTCTCTGCCTCATCGAGCCCGGCGACATCGCCCTCGTGCCGGACCCGGGCTATCCCGTCTACTCCGTCGCCACCATGTTCGCCGGCGGCCGCTGTCACTTCCTGCCCCTGCGCCAGGAGAACGACTTCCTGCCCGACTTGAGCGCCGTGCCCCTCGATGTCGCCGACGCCGCGAAGCTGCTCTGGCTGAACTATCCGAACAACCCGACCGCCGCCGTTGCCGGCCCTGACTTCTTCGACGAAGCCGTCGCCTTCGCCCGCAGGCACAACATCGCCGTCTGCCACGACGGCCCCTACAGCGACGTCGCCTTCGACGCATACCGACCGGTCAGTTTCCTTCAGGTCGAAGGCGCCCGCGACGTTGGCATCGAGTTCAACTCACTCTCGAAGACCTACAACATGACCGGCTGGCGCGTCGGCATGGCCGTCGGCAACACCCGCCTGATCGACGCCCTGCGCCGCGTCAAGTCGAACCTCGACTCTGGCATTCCCCAGGCGATTCAGCGCATGGCGATTGCGGCGCTAGAGGGTCCGCAGGACGTGATCGACGAGCACAACGCCGTCTACCAGCGTCGCCGCGACCGACTCGTGCCGGCGCTGCAGTCGATGGGCCTGCGTGTGCGGGTGCCGCAAGCGAGCCTCTACGTCTGGGCGCGCGTGCCGACCGGTTTCACCTCGGCGTCCTTTGCGGAGCGCCTGCTCGACGACCTGGCGATCGTCGTCACGCCCGGAACGGGCTACGGCGCCGCTGGCGAAGGCTACGTTCGTCTCTCCCTCACCGTCCCTGACGCTCGCCTCGAAGAAGCCCTCCACCGCCTGGCGAACTGGAACCTCTAATCAGAGAAACCTCGCGGAAATCCGTCGCTTACGGCCACGCAAGAGCGGAGCCCTGATGCTCGACATTCCGCGAAACCGAGGACGGGAGAGTCCAGGGAGGGCAAGTGCCGACGCTATGACCGTGAGCCTACGTCAAGACGACGGCTTCGGGACCGCTATCGTGCCCGTGCTCCCGCTGGACGGTGCGTATTCAAGCTCAGCCGGGTCGCTGCCATCGGCAAGCGGGAAGACAATGAAGGCGCGCACCACCTGACCGGCAGGGACGCTGTCGTTGGAGCTAATCTGCGGCTCGGGGCCGGTCGTTATTGCAGGGTCATGGGTTTGGCCGTGGCTATCCTTCAGATGGAAGTCAAGGACGTTCAGCGGGTAGTCCTGGTTGCCGGTGTTCTTAACGCTGACGTCGACGGCAACGTAGTGGGTGCCCACGGCAGCGGGGAAGGCGTCATCTGTATAGAGGGTGGCCCCATTGACCGTTAGGAGAAGGTCGCCAACCTGCGTCTGGTCGGAGAGCGCCGGCGGCTCGGTTGAGGCAAGGGTTGGCCCCCCGGTTGGTGCCGACGTCGCAGGCGCCGCGCGGGTTGCCTGGCCCGCCGTTGACGGTTGTGGCGTCGACCCCGTCTTCTTACTGCTGCCGCACGCGACGAACAGTAGCGCCGCCAACCCCAGGGCCACCCATAATGAAAAAGGCTTCATACGGACACCATCCTCTGGTGGAGCGACCTTAGTCTACACTCCCCAAGCGCGGCGAGCGACCCTTGTACGGCCAAGCTGCCATGAATCATCAAAAGGCCAAAACGACGGGCCCCGCCTTTGTCGTGACAGGGCCCGCTTGTTTCATCTGGTGTAGGAAGGGGGCTCCTTCCCCGTCGTCTTGTCAAGAGATATCCGCCTCGGCGGCAGCTACCTCAGCCAGCGCCTCTTCGTGTACCATCCGCTGGCGGCAACAGCGAAGGCTGCCGCCACGATGCCTGCGGCCAGGGCTCCATAACTCCAGACTGTCCAGCCGGAGTCGCTCGCCGTCGTGTCAGACGCGGCGGCCAGAGCGGCAGGCGGGAGCTCGATCATGCCGCCGACGCCGGTCGGTGGATGCGTCGCAGTCGGCGTAGGCGTCGCCGTGTTGGTTGGCGTGGGCGTGGGCGTTAATGTATTGGTGGGCGTTGGCGTGGGCGTCTGCACCTCCGACTCGGAACCAGCATTAGTGTGCAGGGTTTGCCCCGCCGGACAGTTCGGAGTGGGAGTGCCGCCTGAGCAAGTGTCCTGCCACGTCAGCGTAGCGGTGTCGGTTAGCGGGTTCGGATCGTTCGGATGAACATTGTAGTAGCTAGCAGTGAGGGTGACGGAAGAGCCAAACGGGAGGGTACAGAGCGTCTGGCCAACGTTGCAAGTTGCGCCCCCAGCCAATGTGAGGACAGCCGGGGTCGGCAGCAAATTGGTAGAGGTAACGTCACCGCTGCCGGCGTGCACGACATCCACCAGTGACGTGATGGTCAAAGTGTCATGTGCCTGGTCGACCACGTTCAAGGCCTGGAATGTGCAGATGTATGGATCTCCCACTGTCGTGGGGCTATTGCAGCCCTTGAGGAAGCTGATCCCATGGAGGATCGTCGGCGTCGGCGTGGCCGTGGGCGTGTCCGCGTGGGCCGATGTGGACCAGCCCAGCGTGCCGGCAACCATGGCACAACCAACCACCAGCGCAAGCGCCGCGCCGAGCCGGAATCCCATCAGCCTGCGAACGTGTTTCAAATCGCGATTCTTGACTTTCACTTGCGTCCCCCTCTTCTGCTGCCGCTCGGCCTGGCGCTGGACTCTGAAGTGACCTCTCAACTACTAACGAATCGACATCGGTCCGCGTATCAACCGAGGCCGGCGATCTGGTTTCTGAACCAAATCACCTCCAAACGGCGGGGAACCGCTGGGCAAGGATGTGCAACTATGCCACCAGTGAACCGATTATACACTCCGCTGCGCGTTTGTCAAGAGCAATGCTCTGCAATTTTCTAATCAGATTTCCACGCCACGCAGGATTCCTCCCGACAACGTTGCTAGATCGGAAGGCCTGCCCGCCCCCGGGGTGCGCCGTCCCAGGGACCAAAACAGCGATTCCCTCGACGAACGCGTAGGGGAGGACTTCAGTCCTCCCGCTGCCTCCCCCTCACCGTCCCCGACTCCCGCCTCACCGAGTCCCTCTCCCGCTTGGAGAGCTGGAAATAGTTGCAAAGGCTAGTCGCAGAATTCCCGCGGAAACCCTGGATGCACGGCTATGGCAAGTTCGGTGCCGTCTGGCGACCAGGAGACTTCGGCCCCCCAGAACGACATGCCGCGCGGGACTTCGCCTAAGTGGAGGTCAATAATCTGGCTCGACCCACTGGCAACGGTGTAGATCCTTATCGTATCGCCCTCGACAAGGGCCATTCTGTCACCCTCGGGGCTCCACTGAGGCGTTGAACCGTAGTAGTCGGCGATTCGCGTCTCCCCGGTTCCCCCCGACCGGCGCAAATACCAGCCTTCCTCGGCCTTCGCATAAACGAACATGGTTCCATCAGGAGAGAAATCGGGCTCCTTGTCAATTGAGGATAGTTCTGGCGCGTCAACCGTACCTGACGTAGCCACGTCGAAGGCAAACACACCGGCAGGTTCCAACTTCGATTGCGTCTTCAGCATCTTCTGGTACGCTAGCTTCGGTGCCCCGGGCAGCCAGCCGACCCACCCGAAGAGGTAATTCTCCGAATACGGCGCGGCCAGTTGTTGGCTTCCGCTAGACGTTGTGACGTAAAGGCTCATATTGCCGCACGCCGGAGCGTAGTAGCTGACGAATTGGCTATCCGGAGACCATTCCGCCAAGATGCCATCAGCAACCTTTCGGTCACTGGAAGGATCGTCAAGATTCGCGACCCGTATTGTCCAGGTACCCCAGTCACCGCCACCGGGCAGAATGTTCTGGTAGGCTACCATCGTTAAGTTCGGCGAGATAGTCTGATGAAGCCCGGTAGTCTCGACTAGCTTTCTCAGTTGGCCGTCCGACAACGAATACGTATACACGTCCGGCGGGTCCTGCGAGATGGGATGAGTCGAATCGCTGCCCATGAAGTAGAGATGACCACCATCGGGAGTCCAGTGAGGATCGCTCGTCGAGAAATCAACGATTTGCTTCGGCTGCCCGCTCCCGTCCGCGTCGACAATGTAAAGCCCTTGGAGCATGCTCTGCGGCGCGAGTTCGTCGGTCGCGGCAGGCGTCCCGCTAACGGCCGATGGCGTAGCCGTCGCCACTGCCGAAGCCGAGGGAGTGCCTTGGGGGCCGACGTCGTGTCCGCCGGCTCGGCATGCCGTTGCAACAAACACAGCCGAAAGGAGCAGGGGAACGAATAGAAGGCGTCGCATCCAAGCGCCTCCTTTCTGATAGGCAACATCTTACCGCCTCATATCGGCCGTCGCAAGAGAAAAGTGCAGACTGATTCTGCCGCATTCATCACCCTCACGCTGGGTCGGGCGTCAGATTCCAGGCGAGTGCAGAGAGGGCGGAGCCCTCGTTGCCGGGGTTCAAGGGGTGTCCCCTTGACAAATAAACCCTGCTCGGGTGGGCGGGTGGGAAGAGAAACGCTGATGTTCCGGCTGGCGGCAGCAGCACCGCGGAAGGCACGCGCCGCTCGAGGCGCTGGCGCCGCGCCGCAAGGGCACGCCGCGGCCCCCTGACCCTCTGCTATAATGAGACCAGCAGCACCCACCTCTGGCAAGGAGCGCCTCACCATGCGACCACATCGACTCCTCCTCGTCGCAACTTTCACCGTCGCAGCCTCGGGCCTTTCCGCATGCGGCGGCAGCTCGACGCCCACTGCTACGCCAACCACAACCGCTCGCCCGTCAACCTCGTTGCCGGCCTCAACTTCGACGGCCGGGCCGACCTCAACCTCGTCGCCCCCATCGACCGTCGTCGACCCTTGTAGCCTCATCACCTCGCTCGAAGGGGTCCCCCTCAGACCGGGAGCATCCTTCGCCCTCAACGCCGCCACACAGTGGCAGCTCTGCGGCGGCGGCGGCGCCGCGGGCAGCAGCGAGAAATACCTCTTTCACACTACCGACGGCGGGGCCACCTGGAAGCTCATCAGCCAGACCACCCTCGGCAATCCAACGCCTCAGCCCGGCGTCGGCGAGCTGCCGAACGGCAACGGCGTCTCCAAGATACTCTTCCTCAACGACACCAACGGCTGGATGGGCCTGAACAGCCCCGGCGTCAACCTGTTCCGCTCGCAGGACGGCGGCGTCACCTGGAACCAGGTCTCGGTGATTCCGCCCGGTGTCCCCGTTACCTCGATCACCTTCACCGACCCGTCGCACGGCACAGTCGTTACACCGGAAGGCGACTGGACCACCTCCGACGGTGGCGTCACCTGGACGCACTAGCCGCCGGTGCCACTTCCCCCTTCCAAACCGCGACCCGCCGTGCTCTAATGACCCCATGCGCCCGCCGATAACCTGCGACAAATCCGCAGCCCGCGCCGCGCCGCCAAAACCGCCGTCTCGACGGTCAATTGCACAAAACGCACCTTTGCAGATTCGCAAGATCACAACTTTTTCAAAACAAATACAATCAGAGCTCCTGCCCCTATAATGGAGACACAGGAGGCGCACACCGACGGCGAAGACCTACCCCACAGCAGAGCCCATCGAGCGGGCCTACCTCGTCGCCGTCGAGGTCAAGGGCAAGGCCGCTGCCTTCTCCAGCCAGTCCTCCCTCGATGAGCTCGCCCTCCTCGCCGACACCGCCGGCGCCCGCGTCGTCGGCCGCACCGTTCAGAAGCTCGAAAGCCCCAACCCGGCCACCTACGTCGGCAAGGGCAAGCTGGCCGAGCTGAAGGCCCAGCGCTCCGAGTTCGACTACTCCCTCGTCGTCTTCGACGACGAGCTCAGCCCGACTCAGCAGCGCAACCTCGAAGACGCCCTCGCCGCAAAGGTCCTCGACCGCACCGCCCTCATCCTCGACATCTTCGCCAGGCGCGCCCGCACCCGCGAAGGCCGCCTTCAGGTCGAGCTCGCGCAGTACCAGTACCTCCTGCCGCGACTCGCCGGCCAGTGGAGCCACCTGGAGCGGCTCGAAGGCGCCATCGGCACGCGCGGCCCCGGCGAAACACAGTTAGAGTCCGACCGACGCTTGGTCCGCGACCGCATCGCCCGCCTCAAGCGCGAGATCGAGTCGGTCCGTCGCCAGCGCGCCCTCTACCGACGCCGCCGGGAGCGCGCCGGAGTGCCCGTCGTCGCCCTCGTCGGCTACACCAACGCCGGCAAGAGCACCCTCATGCGCACCCTCTCCGGCGCCGACGTCTTCACCGAAGATAAGCTCTTCGCCACGCTCGACCCGCTCACCCGGCGCGTCAAGCTGTCCGAACGCCGCAGTGTCCTCCTCTCCGACACCGTGGGGTTCATCCAGAAGCTGCCGGCGCAGCTCGTCGCTGCCTTCCGCGCCACGCTGGAAGAGCTCTCCGCCGCCGACGTCCTGGTCCACGTCGTCGACATCACCCATCCCGACGCTGCGCAGCAGGGCGAAACCGTCATTGAGACCCTGCGCGAGCTCGACCTGGCGGCGAAGCCCGTAGTGACGGCGCTCAACAAGGTGGACCTCCTCTCCCGCCGCAACGGCGATCCCATCCGCGGCCTTGAAGAGTTGCGTGAACAGCGGACGCTCCTCAGCTCCGAGCAGCCGGACGCGCTCCTGATCTCGGCGGAAAGCGGCTGGGGACTCGATCAGCTACGGCAGCGGATAGAACTCGTGTTGGAGAAGGGAAGCGCTCTTCCCGCGAAGGCGATGTCGCGCTTCTCGATACCGGGAGAGCGAACGGAACGGGCTGAGGCTGACTAGTCGCCCAGGAGCGTCGTGTAACCTAGAGCCACAATCTCTTCGACGTAGTCGGAGCGCCAACCCGGCTCAGGCACGCGGAGGGCGCGTTCGCGGAACCAGCGGTGGTACGAGAGGTATTCCTCTTCCAGGCGGGCCCGCCAGGCGCTCTCCTCGGCGAAAACGTCCGGCGCTACACCCTCTAGCCTGTGCTCCTCGTCGTCGGGATCGATGTTCATCTCTTCCTGCCAGTAGTCTGTGAGGTAGTCGAGGCAGTCCTCGAGGTCCTTGCGGCAATCGTCGATGAGCAGGGCCATCATGCCCGATTCGTCCGCCTGCTTCGCCCGGATGTGCAACTCTTCCGCGCACGGCTCACACAGCACGACCAGCTTCCGCGCGTCGCATCCCTCCCGTCGGCTGCAATCGAGGCAGCGTGGCGCGTAATCTGACACCGCTGCCGACCGCGAATAGCCGACGCAAACCGATGTCTCCATGCGGCCGCAGCGGAGGCACGATATCTTGTGCGACAATATGTCGTCTATCGTTTTGCTCCAGTCGATCTGCATCTATCGCCCCTCCTGTTCATCATACTACCGTCCTAGTCGGTGTCAACGCCGCCCCTTGGCGTGAGGATTGGCGCATCTTGCCGTGCATCTGAGCTAAACCCCTCGTCCGGCTGGTCGATAATCTAACTGACGGTGTTGGAGGATCGGCTTGCTCGAAGATAGACACGTCTCCCAACCAGAAGGGCCCCAATCGACGGCTAGGCCTCTTCAGGATGAGCTTCGCGCCGACGCTACCGAGGACTGGCGCGACACGCGTGCGCTCACGCTGCAGAAGCTCTCCTCGAAGGGCCCGCCGGCGGGCAAGGCGCAAGTGTGGCAGGAGTTGCGGCGGTATCTCATCGCCGCGCTCATATCTGTCCTCGCCGGCGCCTCACTTTCGCTCCTCGATGAGAGACGTGAGGCTCCGCATTTAGCAGCGGCCGTAGAGCTTCTGATGGTAGCGGTCGTCATCACAAGCCTCTTTGCCATCTACCGGGCGAAGAAGGCGGCGGAAGGCTTGGAGAGGACGATCTCGCCGTCGATGAGGGACAGCGTAACCGGTCTGCCTGGCGAGGAGTACTTCCGGCTGCGCTTGCGCGACGAGTTCAAACGCATGCAACGCACCGCCTCCACACTTTCTCTCGCCGTTTTCGACGTGAACAACCTGTCTTCAGTCAACGAAGCTTACGGCGAGGCGGCGGGAGACGCCGTCCTCAAACACATAGCGGACCTACTGGAGCTGACCAAACGCTCGTCTGACATTGCTGCTCGGCTGGGTGACGACGAGTTTGCGCTGATCCTTCTCGAATGCAGCCAGGAGGACGCGTCGAAGTTCCTGCGCCGCCTGGAGCGCTACGTGACGCGGAAGCCGGTCAGCGTGAACGTTGAGGGGCAGACAATTACGCTCTGGGTGGGCGTCTGCTCCGGAATTGCCTCGGCCCCGGATGTCGAGAACAATCCGCTTGATTTGCTTTCCCAGGCCCGCTACAACCTGGAGACTGCCAAGCAAGACAGAGACCGCCGTCGGGAACGCTGGACCACCGCCTCGGGATAATCCGCTCCTGTCAGTCAGTCAGTCCCCTTTGACCCTAACTCTAGAGAGCCGTTCGCGCCTAGCCTCGTGTTCGTACATCTGTTTGCTTAAATCAGCCTGAGTCCCCGACCCCTGTAACGATCTCGGCGAAGTTTCACCCTTTGTGCTTGGGATTGGCTAGATTCGAACCTTGACAAGCCCTAACGACGTGTCATAATACATACCGACGAGTCGGTATGTTGTTGAGGCGAGTGGAGAGGAAGGAACCACACACGCAGGGCACCCGCGAGTGCCCAGCACTGCCAGGAGGCCACCATGAAGAAAATGCATTGGTGGTAGGAGGGACGCCCTAAGAGTCTTTAGAACGGAGCCGAACTCTCACCCTCCTAACAGGGGAATTCGGCACGAACGTAGGGAAACGACTCAATAAGCACCGACCGTCTCGGCCTCCGGACGATTCTGCACAAGTCCAGCCAGACTCGTTATCGTCCCGAGGCTTGCGACTCTCCTCTCTTCCTCGCCTCAACAAGGCATCGGACAGAACGAGAAGTTCGGCCGGCCATTAGGCGGCCTGTCTTTGCTTCAAGTTAGCCGCCCAATCCTCTACGCAGCGCAGGAACGCTTCTACGATTCTCGGGTCGAACTGACTGCCCGAATTGCCTACGATCTCTTCCTTCGCTTTGTCCACAGAAAGAGCGCGGCGGTAGGGCCTGTTCGATGTCATTGCATCGAAAGCGTCAGCGACGGCGAATATCCGCGCTCCCAGGGGCACGTCTTCGCCCTTGAGGCCAACGGGATAGCCTTTTCCGTCGAAGCGCTCGTGGTGCGCGTAGACTATCTCAGCAGCAGATGAGAGGAACTTCACGTCTTTGAGCATCTCATAGCCTATGGCCGGATGCTTTCTCATCTGCTGCCACTCCTCCGATGTTAGCGGGCCAGGCTTGTTGAGGATGGCATCGGAGACGCCGATCTTGCCAACGTCGTGGAGCAGCGATGCACGTTCGATGTCTAGCCAGTTGTCGCTTCTCTCCTCTATTCCCAGCTCCCGCGCCATGTCCATGGTGTAGACGGTGACGCGGCTGGAATGCCCGCCGGTCTCGCTGTCTCGGGCATCCAGAGCGGCGGCGAGCGCCTCAAGCGTCGCGTCGTACGTTTCCTTGAGCCGGGCGCTCATCGAGAGGATTTCGCGGTTGGCCTTCTGAAGCTGTTCATTCTTGTGCCGGAGCATCGCTACGCTGCGGGTGGTCCTGTCGACGTACTGCTTCATCGCGAACCGCATCATCAACGGCGGCGTCAGGAAGGCGAGAAGTCCGGTAACGCCGATTTGCTGATAGGCTATGGCAAGCGCCAAACCGAGGAAACCAAAGAGAATGTAATGAGGAAGCAGCCATTGGAAGTTCTGACGCCAGAAGGTCCACGGGTGCTCTCCTAATGCCAGCCCGCCGACGGTCGAGATCAGCAGGGCCCTAATACCGTAGTTTGCGGCGGCAGCAACAAGTGCCACGCTGAACACCTTCGCCGACAGCGTTATTGGCGAGACGTGGGCTAGGAAGGACCAAAGAATGAGGGCAGTCGCAACGTCGGCGAGCAAGGAGTTCCCGACGTTAAACAAGAACTTGTGCCCGATGACGCGGCGCGGAAGGTGAAGGCTAATGATGCAGAACGGAGAAGCTAGAACAATGCCTGCCGGCCCATAAAGTGCCGCAATGGCGAAAAGGAAGGCGAAACTTATGGACACTTTCGTCTCGCCATAGACAACGACGCTCAAACGCTCGGAGGCAGCCGCCACGAGTGCCAGCAGAACGAGGCCGACGAGTCCGGAATGCGGAAGGCGCGGCGCATAGAATGCCATGAGCGCAAGGCCCAGGAGGAAGACCAAGATCGAGAAGATGCGCGCTTGAACAGGCAGGGCCGCGGGCGCCGAAACGTGCGGGCGATCGGGCTCAACTTGCAGCGCGGTTTCGGCTGTCGAATGGATCAGGACGAGAGGCGGACGCCCCGTCTTGCTGCCGTTCGACTCGTCTTCTCGCTCTACACCATTCTGCATGACATAAAACTCACTTCGCGAGCGGGTGCGGAGGGCTCGCGCACTACATCTCGTGCAGAACAGACAGATCCCAGCAACCGGACTCTCCTCTCCCCTGGACACGAGAGTCCGAAAGAAAGCGATTCGAAGGCAGGACGGACGTTGAACATCCTTCTTCGCAGTATTATCGGCAACCCCGGCGCCAGTGATGAGTCTGCGTCCAACGCGAAGTGTCTAGAAGACCCTGCCTTTCTCAAGGTCAGGCCGCCTCTTGCAGTTGGGGTCGCATCTCCCTGCGCAACAAGCTGATGATGCGTTTGTGTAGCTGACAGACCCTGGACTCTGAAAGCCCAAGCATCTCGCCGATCTCGTGGAACGGGCGGCATTCCTCATAGCGGAGGCGGAGAATCGCCTTGTCCCTTCGGCAAAGCGAGTTCACGGCTTCCGAGAGCTGCGACAGCGCAGCCCTCTGTTCGGCCGCACGCGCCGGATCGGAAAGGATATCCTCGTCCACCGGGTCCAGGGCGTGACCGGCTCCGTAGTTGGGGCGGTCCTCCAGTGAATACTCGAGAGAAACGAGACGAGAGCTTGCGCGCCCCAAGAGGTACTGGAGTCGCGACAACGGGATTCCCAGCTTGAACGCGATTTCCCTCCGCGTTGGCCAGCGCCCAAGCTGAACTGCTAGCTCCTGCGACGCATGCTCGATCTCCCTTGGCGTTCCTGCGAAGCGAGCGCGGCAGTGGGTCCTGCTTGCGGACCGCGTCAAGGACGGAGCCGCGAATGCGCTGGATGGCGAAGCTGGCGAAAGTCGTGCCGCGATTCGGGTCGTACGCGTCGACGGCGTGGATCAGCCCCTCGACGCCGTAGCTGATGGCGTCCTCGCGGTCGATGCCCACGGCGCCCGCGCCCTCGCTGGGCATGCGGTTCACCACGAAGGCCACCAGTGGCAGGTGGTTAACTATCATCTGGTTCCGGTCTTCTATCATTATGCTCTCCGTTTCTCAATCGATGCTGCTGGAGGCACAAAAAGCGCCGTCGTCGGCAGCGTCACCGACGACGGCAAGGACTTGGGAAGGGGGAATTGATGCGTGCCGAAGGCGCCCTCTCCGACGCCATTTCGGCAAGGCCTTCGGAAGCCCAGCGGCCATAGCTCCTGCCATGACGAGCTTTAGGTCTGCGGCTTTGCGCCCCCCTCTTTCGAGGGGTTTGCCTTTGTCGGTGCCTTGTTCTCTGGTTAAGCTGCGGGCCCCGCGTTGGCGAGACAGTGACCCATGTAGACCACCAAAGCAATAACGGTGCCGTTACTGAAACATATCCTGAGGAGCCGAAAAATCCCCCAAACGGAGGATGTCGCAGTCTTGGAGAAACTGGCGTAGACCTGCTATTGTTGGGACTAGGGGTGGGATTCAGACGCTTTGACTGGCGTCGCGAGCGATACACGGTAGCAGAACCGGTCTGGCCGGAGCAGCAGGACTTCGCCGGTCCGGAGCGCTTCCGCCAGTTCGCAACGTTTCAGCCGTGTTCGCGTACCGTGCGCCAATCGGATTCACGGCGATCGCCTCCCTCAGGTTCCAGTTCCCCCGCTGAGTGACATGACGCGCGCGGGCAGACTGTTAGTCGCGCATCAGCCGGTCGAGAATCAAACAGAGGTGTCGTGTCTTGGAAGAGGCCAGGTCGGCAAAACAGGAGCAACGCCAGCAGACGAGGGCAAAGCTCATCGAGGCGGCGCTGCGCGTATTCGCCGAGCAGGGCTACGACCACGCTACCGTGGAGGAGATCTCGCTGGCCGCGGGCTACTCGAAGGGCGCCTACTACTTCCACTTCGATTCCAAGGAAGAGATGCTCCTGGAGCTCTTGTCCCTCTGGATAGAGGAACGCACACGCCGCCTGCTTCGGTTCGAGGATCTAGGCAGCGAGACAGCTCTGTCGTTGGTGAAGGTCGTGGAGTCCCTGGCTTATCGCGACGCTAGCGATGCGCAGTGGCGACTGCTTCTACCGGAGATATGGGTGCAGTCGCATCGTAACGAGAAGGTACGGAAGACCCTTCACGATGCTTATGTGCGCTGGGCCCAAATGCTGAAGAAGGCGTTCGAGAAGATGGAGCGCGACGGGCTCCTCTCGCTGGCCGTGCGACCGGATGTCGCGGCAAGCCTGGTACTAGCTGCCCATGATGGTCTTGCGCTTCATTCGGCTGTGTTGCCCGAGAAAGGGGAGCCGTCGCAGGCCCTGAGCACGCTCGTTTCCGCTCTTGTAGCATTGCCGGAGCCGACTGCGCAGCCCCTTGTGCCCCCGATCACCAGGCGAACGGTGCGACGCAAGCGATAGGCACGACGGCTCTCGCTGCTGATTCCCGATAGACTTCTTTACGGCATTCCCCCTAGAATTCCTTCAGGCCCAGCTATCGATTTCGATGCGAAGGAGCGCACGTATTGGACAGGGGACCTTTGCCGCAGCATATTGAGGCGCTTCTCCTCCCGTCGACCTATCCTCATCCGGTCGAGCGCGTCGAGCTGATTCAGACGCATATCTCCTACGTTTTCCTGGCCGGTGAGTACGTGTACAAGGTGAAGAAGCCGGTTGAAATGGGCTTTCTCGACTACACGACGCTGGAAAGGCGCAGATTCTACTGCGAAGAAGAGGTGCGGCTGAATCGAAGGTTGTGCCCCGACGCCTATAGCGGCGTTGTGCCTGTCACCGTGAAGGACGGCACGGTGTCTCTCGCTGGGGCTGGCGAGGTGGTCGACTACGCCGTCAAAATGAAGCGCCTGCCGCAGGAGCGTATGATGGAGCGCCTGCTGGACCAAGGCGCGATTACCGGCGAGATGCTGGAGAGCCTGACGGGAAAGCTGGCGGCTTTTCACGCCGAAGCGGAGACCGGCGAACACATCCAGTCGTTCGGGAGTGTGGAGGCGGTTGCGGCCAACTGGCAGGAGAACTTCGAGCAGACTGAGCCGTATGTCGGCCGGACCATCTCCCGCGACCAGGCCGGAGCTATTCGCGCTTACGTCGACCGCTTTCTGTCAGAAGAAGCCTGGCTGCTAGACAATCGCGTCAGGGACGGGCGGATCCGCGATTGCCACGGCGACCTGCGCACGAACGCCGTCTGCTTCGAGGACGGCATCTGCGTCTTCGATTGCATTGAGTTCAACGAGCGCTTTCGCTACGTCGACACCGCGTCGGATGTCGCCTTCCTGGCCATGGACGTCGATTCTCGCGGCCATCCGGCGCTCTCCGACGAGATGGTTGGGCTCTATCTAGCGCAGTCGCTTGACACGACGCTGCCTCTCGTCCTCCATTTCTACAAATGCTATCTCGCGTTCGTGAGGGGCAAGGTGGACGGATTCCAGCTCGACCAGCCGGAGATTCCGGCGGAACAGAAGGCGGCGGCGGCCGAGGGCGCTCGACGCTATTTCGCGCTGGCCGAGAAGTACGCCTCGCGTGCTACACCGGCCGTCGTCATCGCAATGGTCGGTGTGACAGGCAGTGGCAAGAGCTACCTGGCGCACGCTTTGGCCAGCCGCCTAGGAGCGGTGGTCATTTCCTCCGATGTGACTCGCAAGAAGCTTGCCGGCCTCGACCCGATGCGACAGCAGCGGGAACCGATCGATTCCGGCATCTACTCGCCGGAGATGACAGAGCTGACTTACGCCAAGATGCTCCTACAGGCGATGCCGTTCCTCAGCAGGGGCAAGCTGGTAATCTTGGACGCTTCCTACTTGTCGCGGCAGATGAGGGAGAGGGCCAGGGAGTTTGCCGAGCGGGCCGGCGTGCGCTTCCTGGCTGCCGAGTGCGTTGCGGACGAGGCCCTGGTCCGGGAACGCCTACAACGCCGGCGAAGCGCCGTGTGGAGTCCATCGGACGGCCGCTGGGAGGTCTATCGGGCGCAACTGAAGCGGGCGGAGCCGCTGTCGGAGCTACCGGAGGAGTCGCGCTTGGAGATGGACGGAGCGCTGCCGCTAGCCGAGCAGTTGGACCGGGTGGAGGCGTTCGTTCGAAGGGCTACAGGCTAGCGGGTCTTGGTCACGCGATCGAGAGCGTCGTACGCTTCGTCCAGAAGCTCGACGACGTGCGCCATCTGCGTCTTGCGCGGCCCGAAGCGTTGCAGACCGGCCTCCAACTGCATCATGCAGCCGGTGTTTGCGGTCGCCACGATGTCGGCCCTCGTCTCGGCGACCGTCTTCATCTTCTCCCGGAGCAGCCGCCAGGAGATCTGTGGTTGCGTCAGGTTGTAGACTCCACCGCTGCCGCAGCAGTGGTCAGCCTGAGGCATCTCGACGAACTCGAGTCCTGGAATTGCCTGCAGAATAGCGCGCGGCTGCGCCCTAATTCCCTGCGCGTGCGCCAGGTGACAGGAATCCTGGTAGGTGACTCGGCCTGGCACCGTGCCCAGCTCGGTGCGGAAGGGCAGGGCAACCAGGTACTCACTGATGTCCTTCACGAGCGCCGAGAATGCGGTGGCCTTCTCCGCGTACTCCGGATCGTCCTTCAATAGATGGCCGTATTCCTTCATGGTCGAGCCGCAACCGGCCGCGTTGACGACGACAGCCTCGACGCCGAGCGATAGGAATGCGTCGATGTTCCGCCGGGCCAGACTTCGGGCCCCTCTCAAGTCGCCGGCGTGGACGTGCAGAGCGCCGCAGCAGGTCTGTCCGGAGGGGACGAACACCTCGCAGCCGTTTCGGACGAGTACACGCAGCGTCGCTTGGTTTAGATTCGGATACAGGACCGGCGTCACACAGCCGCTAAGCAGGGCGACGCGGTGCGCGAGCGTTTCGGAAGGCTGCACCGCTGCCGGCGGCGGGACAGCGTCGGGCAACGATGGCAGGAACTGCTCAATGTCTTGAAGCTGCCCTGGGAGGAGTCTCAAAATGCCCGTCCCGCGGACAGCGCGCTGCAGCCCCGAGCGCTGATAGAAGCGTAAAGCCCCTGTGGCAAAGCGAAGACGCTCGGGATAGGGAAGCACGAGGTCGGCCACGGACGCTCGCAGTCGCCAACTCAGCGGAACGCTTTGCGATCTGAGGGCTAATGCACGCCCTCGCTCCATTATTCGGCCGAAGGGGACAGCGGACGGACAGACTGTCTCGCAGGCGCGGCACTGGATGCATCGATCGAGGTGGGCCAACAGCTCAGGCGAGGGGCTCACATGCCCTCGAACCATCGCATCAATGAGATGAAGACGCCCCCGCGGTGACTCCGCTTCACTTCCCAGCTCCAGGTATGTCGGGCAGTCGGTGAGGCAGTAGCCACAATGGACGCAGCGCTGCAGGTCTTCGAGGGAGGGCAGGTCGGGAATCTCCGCCATCGCGCTACAGCCCTCCCACAAATCGACCGCGGCTTACGGTACTGTGGGGGTCCAGCGCGCCCTTGATCCTCTTCATCAGACCGCTGGTCTTGCCGCCCCAGACGTCGATGTCCGCCTTCAGGCCTGCGCTACATTGCTCGACAACAAGGCCGCCGCCATACCCCTGCGACAGCATTCGCACATCGCGGACGAACTGCTCTACCTGTTCGTCGGTCGCGCCGTCGATGCGGCAGCCCGCGAAGCCGAGCCCCGGGCGCGCGTCCAAGGAAAGCGAGAGGCTTCGTTGCGCCGCCATGATCTCCGCCGACTCGAGGAATGAAGCAACGTGAGACGGAAATACGGCAGCTCGCAGTAGTAGCGCGGCGGGAAGCGTCTGCGTCGAAAGCGCTCGTACCTTCTGCCAGGTTGCTTCCGCTTGCTCGGGAGAGAGGCGAACGCCCACGGCCCCGTCGTCATTGCGAATCTCGGTCGCCTCGTACAGGGTTCGCTCAACGGCGCTGCGGTTGCCGGCCGCGGCGACGAGCAAGCAGGCGCCTCCCGGATAGTCGATCCCGGCGGAAAGGGCTGCGGCAGCGGCCTCGTGGTTGAGCACATCGAGCGCTTCGACGCGGAGATTGCGAGCATTCAGCCGCGCGGCGGCTCGCGCAGCAGCGGCGGCTGACGGGAAGAAGGCCGCCAGGGTCCCGCGAGCTGATGGAAGAGGCATCACCTTGAAGGCGGCTTCAACGATGATGCCCAGGCTTCCGAACGACCCGGCGAATAGCTTGGTCATGTCATAGCCGGCGACGTTCTTGACGACACGCCCGCCGGACTTGACGACGCTCCCGTCCGGCAGAGCGACCTTCAAGCCAAGCAGCCAATCGCGGGGCCAGCCATGCGCGTGACGCGACGGCCCGCCGGCGTTCGAAGCTATGATGCCGCCTATCGTTGAGCGATGCGGCAGCGGCGGATCGAGCGGCAGGTACTGGCCTCGTTTCGCCAGGCGCTCCTGAAGGTCCTGAAGGCGGATGCCCGCCTGCACCGCGACGGTCAGGTCATCGGGGACGTACTCGACGACGGCATTCAGGCGAGTTAGGTCGAGAGCGATGTCGTAGCGGAGTGGAATCGCGCCGGCCGCCATGGCGGTGCCGCCGCCCCAGGGGATGACGACTGCTTCGCAACGAGTCGCCGCTGCGAGTATGGCCGCGGTCTCTGTGGCGTTGCGTGGCGACACGGCGATCTGCGGCGTCAGGCCGTCGACAACGTAGTCGGAAAGCCGGCGCCGTGGCGCAATCTCCGCTTTAGGGGCGGCCGCCTTTATCGCTTTGAGGGTGCCGTTGTCGCTCATGGCGTTAAGACTGCGACTTCCTGGGGAAACAGCTTTCCCGGGTTCAACATGTTGGCGCCAAAGGCCGAGCGCAGGTTCTCCATTGCGGCCAGGTCGGCGCGGTTGAACATGAGACGCAGGTGCTCACGCTTCTCCAAGCCGACGCCGTGCTCGCCGGTGATGCTGCCGCCCGCATCGACGCAGGCGCGCAGGATCTCGCCCGCCGCCGCGACGACGCGGTCGACGACGCCGGGCTGGGAGGCGTCGAAGATGAAGTTGGGGTGCAGGTTGCCATCGCCGGCGTGGAAGGCGGCGACGTGGAGCAGCTCGTACTTCTTGGCGATGTTGGAGGCCTGGCGCAGGAGTTGCGGCAGCTTGGTGCGCGGGCAGACGCCGTCGATGACGTAGGCGTTGGGAGCGATGCGCCCTACCATGCCGGCGGCGGCGCGTCGCATCGCCCAGATCTGCTCGCGCTCGGCGGCGTCAGCGGCGACGCTGATGCTGGCGGCGTGATTCGCCTCGATGATGGCGCGAACGGCCGGGCCGAGCTCCGCGACGTCTTCGCGCAGACCTTCGACTTCGACGATCATGCTAGCGGTCGCTTCAGGCTCGGCGCCGGCGGAGAAGAGGCGGGCGATGGCGTCGAACTGGGTCACTTCCATGCACTGCGGGACGATGCCGGAGGCGATCATCTGGGAGACGGCGTTGGCGGCGTCTTCGACCTCCTTGAACTGGGCGACGAGGGTGTAGCCGGTCTCCGGCACGGGCAGGAGGCGCACGATGACCTTGGTGACGACGCAGAGGGTGCCTTCGGAACCGACGATAAGACCGGTGAGGTCGTAGCCGGGCTGGTCACGGAGGCGGCCGCCGACTTCGACGATGCTGCCGTCGGCGAGGACGATTTCGAGGCCGAGGACGTGGTTACTGGTGACGCCGTAGGCCAGGCAGTGCGGCCCGCCGGCGTTCTCGGCGACGTTGCCGCCGATGGTGCAGTTCTTGTAGCTCGACGGGTCGGGCGCGAAGAAGAGGCCGTGCTTGCGAGCGGCGCGGTCGATCTCGAAGTTGATGACGCCGGCTTCGACGACGGCGATTCGGTTGACGGGGTCGAGCTCGAGGATGTGGTTCATGCGGGTGAGGACGAGAGCGATGCCACCCTCCGAGGGCACGCTGCCGCCGGAGAGGCCGGTGCCGGAGCCGCGCGGGACTATGGGTATGCGGCGCTCGGCGGCGAGACGGACTACGGCGGCGACTTCTTCGGTTGTGGCGGGGAGGACGACGGCGTCGGGGAGGCCGCGCTCGATGGTGGCGTCGTACTCGTAGACGAGGAGGTCTGAGGGCGCGACGAGGACGTGTTCGGCGCCGGCGATGCGCTGGAGGTCGCGGACGATGTCGGTCGGGAGCATGGCAGGTTCAGTGTAGCACGGGGGCAGGCGCGCCTGCACCTTCTCGCTGCCGCGAGCGCTCACGATGGGTCAGTCTTCGACAGGTATCTCCATGCCGCAGTGGGGGCAGCAGGCAGCCGCCTGCACCTTCTCGCTGCCGCGGGCCCTTTCGGTCGGCCTAGTCAACCGGTATCTCCATACCGCAATGGGGGCAGTAGCGAGCGCCTTTGGGAGGGAGCGGGTTGCCGCAGCCGGGGCACTGGGTGGAGAGGCGGGAGCCGCAGTGGGCGCAGTACTGGTAGTGGGCGGGAGCCTCGGTCTGGCAGGCCTGGCATTCCTGAACGAACTGGTGGAAGGTCTCCAGGCGGTGGCGCAGGCGCTCTTCGAGGGGCTCCTGGGGCGGTTTCTTGCTGGTCATGGCCGGCCTCCGGGCGGTCCGCCGGTCGATGGGGCGGGCGCCGCTACTTCCATTGTAGGGCTCCCGGCCCGATGGGCAACCCCGGCGGGCAGGCAGCCCCAGACGGGCAAGGCTCTGATTGTATTTGTTTTGAAAAAGTCGTGGTTTTGTGAAGCTGTAAGGGTGCGTTTTTGGTAATTGACCTGCAAATGGGCGATTTTGGCCCTACGGGCGGTCGGCTGCGTCGATGAGGGTCGCATGGGTGTATTAGAGCACAGGCTGTCGGGTTTTCCAAGGGGGAAGCGGCACGACTCGCCCGGGGCGGCGGGCTTCGTCTTCGGGCGAGCGGGGCGGTGGCACGCTCGCGATGCGCCCCTACATTGTCGGGCAACATGGGCGCTCTTCTTCCCACTCCGCCTGAGGCGGACCTGCGGCCTCCCGCCCTCGAGAAGTTGTTTCTTAAGGGGACGCCCCCAGGCTCTCCTCCAGAGGGGGACCTGCGGCCGGCGGCGAGGGCTCCGCCCTCTCTGCACTCTCCCGGAGGAGCCGCCAAGGAACGGCGATTGACGGTCGGCAAGGCCAGGCCTAGAATGCCAGCCGAAGGAGGTGGGATATGTTCAATGGAAGGAGCCGTTCCCGCCATCGGCTGGTGATTCCCGTTGTTCTTGGCGCTGTCCTGCCTTTCCTTCTGACCGGCTGCCTGTCGTGGCGCACCGCGAAGATCGCCTTCGCGAGCGATCAGAGCGGTAGCCTGCAGATCTACGTGATGAGCGCGGACGGCAGCGATCAGACACGGCTTACCAACAACGCCGCGGGCAGTTACACGCCATCGTGGTCTCCTGACAGGAAGCATATCGCCTTCGCGAGCTATCAGAGCGGCGACCTCCAGATCTGGGTGATGAACGCGGACGGCAGCGGTCAGACACGGCTCACCAACAACACTGCGGAAGACGCTACGCCGGCCTGGTCGCCCGACGGCTCAAAGATCGCCTTCACGAGCACCCGGGACGGCAACTACGAGATCTACGTGATGAACGCCGACGGCAGTGGTCAGACGCGGCTGACGAACAATTTGGCAACCGATCAGAAGCCCACCTGGTCCCCTGACGGCTCCAAGATTGCCTTCACTTCCAGCCGGGACCTCTTCAACGACGAGATTTACGTCATGAACGCCGACGGTAGCGAGCAGACGAACTTGACCAACCACCCGGGGGAGGATAGCTTCCCTTCCTGGTCGCCCGACGGCTCCAAGATTGCCTTCACAAGCGATCGGGACGGTAGCCAGCACATCTACGTGATGAACGCTGACGGCAGCGGCCAGACCCGCCTCACCAACAACCCAGGTAGTGATGTCTATCCCGCCTGGTCGCCCGATGGCGTCAAGATCGCTTTCGCGAGCGAGCCGGACGGCAACTTCGACAGCGATATCTACATCGTGAGCGCTGGTGGCAGCGGTCAGACGAGGTTGACGCACAGCGCGCTAAATCTTGCTCCTGCCTGGTAGATGCCGCGTCGGGCAACATGGGCGCTTATCTTCGCACTCCGCCTGAGGCGGGCCTTCGGCCGCCTGCCCTAGATATGTGGTTTCTCAAGGGGACACCCCTTGGACCGGGGCAAAGGGGCTCCGGCCTCTCTGCACTCTCCCGGCGGCTTGGAAAGCAGGCGGCAACCTTCTCGGAACTACTCTAAATCCTCTCCGACCTGATCCAGAACGTACTCCCGCACCATCTCAAGCCATGAAAGTATGATATCGACATCGTGATCTTCCCAGGCCTTGCGCTGGCCTTCTTCTGCTTTGATCCTCAGCGCGTGCTCTTCGGCGCTCTCCCTCAAGGACGGGCGATTGGAGTTACCAAGCAGCACATATCCAGGGGGCTCGTGGACTAGGGAAACCGCGTAGTTCACCCGAGGCGGAGGTGCGAGTGCCAGAGTCTGCTCGATGATCGTATCAAGCGGGGTCTTGTCAGTCCAAATGCTATCGAGGGCATCAAACCTGGCGAGGATCTTGGCGATCTCCGGCGGCTGCCCTGACTCTCGGACGCCGCGGGTGATGCGCACCATCAGCGGATTCTTCAGGAACAATAAACCTCTTCTACAAATGGCCCAGCAGGAATCTGCAACTTGGACGCGACCCCACGCTAGCCGAAAAGCCGCCCGTTCGCGACGGGTGAGAGGGGTGGTTTCTTGGGCCAGTCGCTGAAGCCAGATCGGCGTGATGCCGACGGCCGAGGCCTTCGCGGCGAGCGCGAAATCTGTCGTTGCCAACTTCACGTCGCCTTCCGACGACGCGAGGTGCAGGCACAATGCGACGATCCGGTCATCGGCGAGATTCATGTCCAGCCCGGGGTGCGGCTCCTCTTGGCTTGACAGGCCGAACCGAATAGTAAAACCAGCGCCACACGACACCGCCTTTCGAGCGGCACCGCGCTCCATAAGCCGTTTCAGAACGTTCAGGGCCGCTCGTGCTCGATCACGCGTTTCGGAACCTTGCATCTTCTGATCGAGTTCCCAAATGACCTTCGGCGGCACGATGAAATCGGCGGGGATATATGGCGCGAAGTCGTCTATCTTGTAGGGTTCGGCGGCGGCGAAGAAGACATTAGTATCTAGTACGATGATGTTCCGGTGCTTGTCTGCCGCCACGGCACCTTCCTTGCCCTTACGCGGCACCTTCGTGTCCTTTCCAAGCTAGATGATTCCTTCCGCCTCCATCTCAGACAGGGTGGGTTCGAGGGCGGCGAGGGTCTGGTCGATGTCCTTCTCGTCGTGGACGGCGGAGGTGAGGCCGCCGGTCCGCATGAAGTCGCCGGCGCCGCTGTTCAGCATGGCCTGCTTGAAGGCCGCCATGACGCGCGGCGGCGTCTGAGGGACGTTCGCGCCCGGCTCGTCCTCCCACACCCACTCCCAGCCATCCGCCGGCTCCGGGCAGTCGACGCCTATCGACATGTGGAACATGGACGAGATGGTGTAGGCGCAGCCCTTGACGCCCAGCTTGCGGAAGACGTGGTTGGCGCCGCGGCAGAGCCGCTTCGCCATGTCTTCGGCGTGGGCCTGGGCTTTACCGTCGCTGATGGTCTCGAGCATGGCGACGCCGGCGGCAGCGGAGAGCGGGTTGGCGTTGAAGGTGCCCTGGTGGGCGACCCGCTCGTGGGCGTTGTAGTCGGGGTCGCGACGGAACTCGATGCAGTCGAGGATGTCGGCGCGACCGGCGACGGCAGCGCCCGGAAGGCCGCCGGCGCATATCTTCGCGAGGGTGGTCAGGTCGGGCTTGATGCCGAAGCGCTCCTGGGCGCCACCGGGGGCGACGCGGAAGCCGGTGACGACTTCGTCGAAGATGAGGACGACGCCGTAGCGCTCGGTGCGGGCGCGGAGGAAGGCGAGGAACTCCGGGTCGATGGGGACGGTGCTGGCGGAGGCGCCGGTGGGCTCGATGATGACGGCGGCGACATCCTTCTCATCGGCGAGGGTGCGGGCGATGTCGGAGATGCTGTTCTGGGGCAGAACGATCTGCTCGCCGAGGTAGGCTGGAGGCAGGCCGCGCGAGTGGGGGAGCGTCTCTTCGGGCCCGACGTAGCCGACGACGCTGTCGTTCCAGCCGTGGAAGTTGAGGGCGAATCGGACGAGCTTGTTGCGTCCGGTGTAGGCGCGGGCGAGCCGAATGGCCATCATCGTCGCTTCGGTGCCGGAGGAGTGGAAGCGGACGCGCTGGGCGGAGGGCACGAGCTTGCGGATCCAGCCGGCCCACTCCATTTCGAGCTCGCTGGAGGCGCCGTAGTGGGTGCCGTTGGCGATCTGCCGGGTGACGGCGCGGACGAGCGTGGGGTGGGCGTGGCCGAGGAGGAGGGCGCCGTGGCCTATGACATAGTCGATGATTTCGTTGCCGTCGACGTCCCATTTGCGGGCGCCGAGGGCGTGGTCGACGTAGATGGGGAAGGGGGCGAAGTGGCGGATGTCGTGGGTGACGCCGTTAGGGAAGATGCGCTCGGCCTGCTTGTGAAGGGCGGCGGAACGCTGGTGGAGGGCGCGAAAGCGCTCGAGGATTGTGGTCACGATGGTCTCCGATCTGGGGTATGTGTCGTCGCCGTGTGCGCTCCTTCGATGGGCGATGGGGCTTCCAGGCTCAATTGTAGGGCGATAGGGCCAAGGGTCAACCCGACGGGTAAACCTGCCGGACGCGGCGTCGGATCGGTGGGCGTCGCCTGCGGCAGGGGATACTTTACATAACGGTGCGGGCTTGTGTCCGAAGGGCATTCGTCAGGTCGAGAGGAGGAGCGCCGGCTAGTTGCTGCGGGTTACGCCGGGCAGGCCGACGACGCGGCCGGGGCTCGGGGTAGGCGAAGGCGCGGCCCCGCCGGCGATGAAGGTCCAGTTGTCCTCGTAGGCGCCGTCGCTCTTGCTGTCGCGGGCGCGGACGTGGAAGCAGTAGTGCCCGACCTGCGGGATGGGGACGGTAGCGCTGGTGGCGGCGGCGAAGCTGGACCAGGCAGGCCGCCTGTCAGCGGTGAGGCCGGAGTAGTAGGTCTCGACGTCGGTGTCGAGGTTGGGGTACCAGCCTTCGAGGTAATAGGCGAAGTTGGGGGTGCCGTCGGGCGATTTCCAGGCGAAGGTGACGGAAGGGTCGTCGACGTTGTTGGAAGCGGGGAAGGTTGTTAGCTGCGCTGACGGCTTGATGATGGCGATGTTGGCGACGCCCTGGGCAACGCTCTGTCGGATGCCGGGGAGGTAGGCGTAGAGGTACTGGCCCGGGCAGGCGGTCTGGTTGACGTCGCGGTGGCCGCAGATGTTGGGGATGCCGGTACGCCATACCCAGTCGACCTGGAGGAAATCGGCGGCGCCGTTCGGCCACACGTAGTGGCGGCGGGAGGCCCAGGTCAGGAACTGGACGAGCGTGCCGACTAGGTTCGTTTGCTCGTTGGCGCTGAGCTGGTTTACGTCATAGTTTCCGAAGCAGGAGACGCCGAGGGCGCCTTCGTTCCACTGGAGGGCGTGGCCGCCGACGACGTCGGGACTGATGATTTCGCGACCGCCGCCGTTGAGGCTGCTGTCGCGACCGCGGCGGCCTTCGAAGACGCGGCCAAAGCGGTCGATGAGGGCGTTGTAGCCGATATCGCCCCAGCCGAGGGAGATGGCGTGGTAGTAATAGATGGACTGGATATCCTGGAGAACCTGGTCGGCGGTGTAGGAAGGATAGGGGTAGTTGGGGTCCTGAGGGTTGTCGTTGGTGAGTGTGGCGGTGTGATGGACGATCATCTTTTTCGTCGGGATGTACATGCGCTGCCATATTTCGCTGCCGTCCGGGTTGTAGCGGTAGCTTTCGGGCGCGCCCCAGGCTTCGCGACTTATTAGCTGCCCGGCGGCGAAGGGCGGCGGCAGAGCGGCGGCATTGTTCGTTGGCGCGGGCGTGACGGGCACCGGCGTCTTGGTCTTGCTTGGCGTGGGCGTTTTGGTGGCCTTGGCGGCCTGCAAGACGGCCGGCGCGGCGGCGCTGAGGGCGGTAATGGTGACGTTTCGGAGGGCGGGCTGCTCAGGGGCGTCGGCGGGGAAGGTGGCGCGGTACTGGACATAAGAAGCGCCCGGCGCCCAGACGAGGGTGGCGAAGCGCTCACGGCGGGGGTTCTGCTCGGGCTCGGCCTCTATGGGAAGGCGCCGCCAGGAGGACCAGGTGTCGCCGTCGGTGGAGGTGCGCAGGTCGAAGTCGATCCGATCCCAGCCGACGCCGTCGCCGCGCCAGTGAAGGCCGACGTGGGTGACAGGGAAGCTGGTCTTGACGATGGTCGAGGTAAGGACGCCGCCGTAGGCGCCGGCGGCATGCAGCAGAGGCGTGCCGGCGGTATCCCACTCGAGGCCCTGGAACTGGCCGGCGGAGAGCTCGGGCGCGCCGTGACGAATGTCTTCGGCAATCACGGGTCCGGTCTGGGCCTGAGCGTGAAGGGAGCGACCAAGGAAGCGTCGGGGTAGGATGAGGGCGGCGCCACCGCCGGCAACGGCAAGCGAGGTGGCCCCGAGCAGCCGGCGTCGAGACAACCGCTTCTGCCAGAAGCTCTGCTCCATGCTTCTAGCCCTCCCCACCTTTCGCTGGCATTCCTATCCGGCTGGTCGGGGGTAAAGATAGTCGGTTGGGCAGGATGTGTCAACCTGGGCTGAAGTTGGACGGCGCCCTGGGCTGGGGGACGTAGGCGCGAGGAGCGAAGCGACGAGCGCAACCTGAACGCGATCATCGTAGTCGACAGGAGGAATCGCGTTCCTCATGGAGTTCGGACGTCCCGGGGAATCGGCGGCTGGGAGGCTAGGAATCGCCGTAGGCGGCGATGAGCAGGTCGGCGAGGACGCGGTAGCCGGCGTCGTTAGGATGGAAGTCGCTGGAGGGGCCGCTCACGGCCGTGAGCTGGTCGCCTTTGCCCTTGAAGGCATCGTAGGCGTCGGCGACCTTCGCATCGACGTCGGGGAGCGCGGCGACGGCGGCAATCTTCTGGTTCAGGAGCGTCACGAGCATGTCCTGCGTCGCTTCGATGGGCAGGCCGGTGCCGGAATAGGAATTGAAGCAGTTGAGGACGAAGATCTTGACGTTCGGGCCGGCGGCGACGCGCACGGCATGGAGGATGGCGGTCAAGTTGTCCCCCGCCTCGTTGACCGTGGCGTTAGCGGCGGAGACGCAGCCCGGGTCGTTGGGCGCAATCGGCGGGGCGCAGGGCTGGCCGGCACGCACAAGGGTGTCGACGTCGTTGATGCCGAGGTCGAGGGTAATGACGGTCACGTCATTCGTCGGGTCTGTGTCCTGATTGCGAAATCGCAGCTCGGCGAGGGCTTTGCCGAGCTGGCCGGTGGCAATGGCGCTCGCGGTCGTCTCGCCCACAACCGCCTCGGAGACAAGCGTCATATCCTTCTTGGTCATGTCGTGCAGGAATGAGTAAAAAAGCGGCACATAGCCGAGGTTAGACTTGGAGGCGCCGAGGCCGGTGGCAAAGGAGTCGCCCATGACAAGATAGGTCGGCTTCTCGCTGCCGCTACAGGCAGAAGCTGGTAAGAGGCAAACCAGAACGGCAAGAAGGCAAAGTCGACGCTTCATCGGACCCAAGCGAATTGACAACGGCAGCGCGCCTCGTATCATATGAGGAAGGGCGCGCTAATCTCTTAACACACTCGGCGACTGGAGGACAAGAGCATGGCTGACAAAATGAGCATCGATATCGAGTACTGCGTGGCTTGAAACTATACACTTAGAGCCGCCTGGACGGCGGCTGAGCTGCTGACAGAGCTTGGGAGTCGCGTGGAGGCGCTGCGCCTGGTGCCGTCCGGCGCAGGGAGGTTTGAGGTGACGGTGAACGGGAAGGTAGTGTACTCAAAGGCGGCGACGGGCCGCTTCCCGGAGCTGTCGGAGGTGCAGCAGGCGGTTAGGGGAATGTTGACATAACTTCGCACCACCCCGCGTCGTCGTTGCGCTTGGATTTGTTGCGTTTGCTGTCCGGCTGCTTCGTCGCCGACCTAGTGGGGCTGAAACCTTCGCAGGGGTGCCGCGTTATAGTAAGTACCTGCGAGCTTCGACGACGAATCGGAGAGGCGAGTCATGGAAGAACGCGACTACTACGAGGTGCTGCAGCTTCACCCAGATGCCGATCCTGCGATGATCGTGCAGTCGTACTGGTGCCTGGCACGGAAGTGCAAGGCGGCCATGGACGTGGACGCCTTTGCGGAGCATCGTCTCGCTGAGCTCAACCGGGCGTTCGAGGCGCTAGGGTCGCCGGATTTGCGGGCCGCCTACGATTGTGAAAGAGCCGCCCTGGCGCAGATGCCGCCGGAGGAGCCGAAGGTCACGAGACGAGTATCGATCGAGGTCTCGTTCTGGAGTCTGCCGGCCTGGCAGGGAGTGCTTTCGGCGGCGGTATGCCTCGGGATCGCCATAATAGCGCTGGCGTCCGGTGCGGCGCTCTGGGCCGTGCTGCCGTTGGCAACCATCGGTGTAGCCGCCTCTCTAGTCACGTTGCCAAGCCATTTCGCTTCATCGACAGAGGCGCGTCACCATCTGGGTCCGCGACACTGGCGGCGGGACTTGCGAGTTGTCGAGCGACTGGATCGTAACCTCGGCAACGGTCAGCTTGCGTTCACGCCGCGGCGTCGCTAGACCCAGCGAACCAGCGGTCCACCTCCAATCTCCGCAGAAGTACCCTTCGTCAATCCTGTTCGTATGATCGCACTATGGTAGTTATGTAGGCTTGAATCGCCGGAGAGGCGGTCAAGCGGGCGGAAGCGGCGACCGATAATCCATAGAGAGCGAGCGTTCGTTCTACAGGTGCTCGATAAGAGCAAACCGGTCGAAAGGCTGGGGCGCAAAGCGACGGGCCTAAGGTCCGCCTTCCGACGGACTATGGCAGCCGGGCTACCGAAGGCGCTGCCTTGTGACACTTAAGCCATTCACCACGGCGACCGGGCGCATCCCACGTTATGTCGATTTCGCTCGCATTGCCCAATGCTGCCCGAGAGGCGCAGAGGCGAGATGACGGAAGGGGCGTCCCTGACTGCCGCCGAGAGCGCGGAAGAGGCAGAATTCGGACAGGAGCGCATGGAGTCGACTCGGGCGGGCTGGTATTTGCGCGGCGCCGGCGTCGTTGTGTTCGGCTCGCTTCTCGTTTGGTCGCTCGTCGGACGCTGGGTGCTGACCACGCGGGCGTACGGGCTTTCTGAAACGGTCCTTGTCGGTCTCGTGGCGGTATACGCGTTGCTGCTGGCGAGGCAGGCAGGGCGGGCGAACGTGAAGCTCGAGCGGTCATATTCGGAGCATCTGGAGCAATTGAGCGAGAGCCTTCGCCACCTGGCCTATCACGACAATCTGACCGGCCTGTACAATCACCGTTACTTCCATGACCAACTTCGGTCCGAGTTCGAGCGGGCGCGTCGGTATGGCCGGAATCTGAGCGTCATAATGCTGGACGTCAATCGCTTCAAGGAGGTGAACGACCGCTACGGTCATCTGGCCGGGGACGAGTTGCTGAGCTTCCTGGGGCGCCTGCTTGCGGAGAATGTACGGACCAGCGATATAGCAGCGCGCTACGGTGGCGACGAGTTCGCACTCATCCTGCCCGAGACGGACGCTATGGCTGCCAGAGCGATGGCAACGAAGATACGCGAGATCGTCTCCAGGCGTCGCGACTGGGGCGCGGGGCTGCTGGTCGACGTGGCGCTGGAGGTATCCACGGGCGTCGCTACTTACCCCGATGGGGCGGCTTCCGGCGAGGAACTGCTGGCGCAGGCAGATAGAGCGCTGTATGCGTCTCGCGAGCGCAGGAGGGCCAGCCAGGGTCGCAACCCGCCGGCGCGTTGGGCAGGCTGAAGCTATCGCTTGAAGACGCGCGGCGCTGGCGTCGCGGGGCCGATATGCAGTTATGTCAACCGTTTCCCTTCTGAATCGCCAGGTCGTGAAATTGCGGGCGCAGTCGCGAGATGCTAGACTGACTTCGCGCAGTCGCCGAGACTCAGATTGGAAAGACGTGCCTGTGTGCGCGTAAGTGCGCCTCAGCAGCCAGCGTAATCACTAAGGAGCGACAGAGAATGTCGAGAGCGGCTAAATGGGCAGTAGCGGGCACCCTGGTGGTCATGCTGGCGGCTGTCACCTTCGGGCTGGGGGTAACGTTCGAGAGGAACCGCGGCGGCTCGGAGGCAAGCACCAGCTCAGGCTCACCTGATTTCGACACGCTATACGAGATCTACGGCTACTTGCAGAAAGATTATGTCGACCAATCGTTGATCGATCCCAAGGCGCTGACGCAGGCCGCGATCAACGGGATGGTGAAGTCGCTGGCGGACACCGGGACGTATTATGTCGACCCGACGACCTACGCCGTGAGCGTTACGCCTTCCGGCGTGTTCGAAGGCATCGGCGCGAACGTGACGCAGCAGAACGGGAAGATAGTGATTCTGTCGCCGATCAAGGGGTCGCCGGCGGAAGCGGCGGGCGTCCAGGCAGGCGACATCATCTTGGAGGTCGACGGCGAGTCGACGGACGGCTGGAATATCGATCAGGCTGTGACGAAGATTCGCGGGCCGAAGGGCAGCCAGGTGCAACTGAAGCTGCAGCACCCCAACGGCGATGTGGTTGATCTGACGATAACGCGGGACGCGATACAGGTAGACAGCGTGTCGAACCAGCCGCCGGGCGGCAGTCTCAAGGACGCGAACGGCATCGACGTTACGGACCTGGCGTACATCCAGATACGGGAGTTCTCGGCGCTTACGGAGTCGCAGCTTAAGCCGCAACTCGACGCGATTGCCAAGGGGAATTACAAGGGACTGATACTCGACCTGCGGGGCAATCCCGGCGGGCTTCTGGATACGGTGGTGCAGGTCGCCGACGAGTTTCTGGACAAGGGCACTATTCTGATTGAGGTGGACCGCGATCAGAGCGAGAAGGTTTATAGCGCAACGAGCGGCGGCGCGGCGACGACGATCCCCATCGCGATACTGGTCAACCAGTACAGCGCCAGCGGTTCCGAGGTGCTGTCGGCGGCGCTGCACGATAATGGCCGCGCGACGATCATCGGCCAGAAGACGTTCGGCAAGGGGACGGTGAATCGCTCGGAGCCACCGTTGAGCAACGATCAGGGCGTGCTGTTCGTCACCGTCGCGAAGTGGCTCACGCCGAACCACGTCGGCATCGACAAGACGGGCATCACACCGGACATCCAGGTCACCAATAGCGACCAGGACGTCGCGGCCGGGCGCGACACGCAGCTTCAACGGGCTATCGACTTCCTCCACACCGGGCAGTAGCTGGAACTCAAGCGTCGGAGGGAACCGTGGCGGAGAAAGTCGTCGCCGTCAATCGCAAGGCGCTCCACGACTACCACATTCTGGAGACGGTTGAGGCAGGCCTTGTCCTCACGGGAACGGAGATAAAGTCGATCCGCGAGGGCCGGGTGAGCCTGCGGGAGGCGTTCGCGCGGCCGGAGGACGGGGAGCTGTGGCTCCAGAGCGCGCACATAGCGCAGTACCCGGCAGCGGGCCGCGACAATCACGAGCCGACGCGGAAGCGGAAGCTGCTGCTGCACAAGTCGGAGATGCTGGAGCTGAGCGCGGCGCTGGAGGAGAAGGGTCTGACGCTGATTCCGCTTCGGATGTATTTGAAGAACGGTCGCGCGAAGCTGGAACTGGCGCTGGCGCGGGGGCGTCGGAGCCACGACAAGCGGGAGGCGATTGCGAAGCGGGAGGCGGAGCGTCAGATGCAGCGGGCGATCCGACGCTAGGCAAGGCCCGCTGGAAGCGATATAATGCGTGTGGGGACGAAAGGGCTCGACAGGGAACGACGGGTCTGAGTTGCAAGCCGAGGTGCCATCACCCTCGAAAATCAGGTGGCAAAAAACAACTGGCGAACGAGAGTTTGCCCTAGCCGCCTAAACACGGCGGCTACGTCGCTCCTGGCCTCGCTCCGGTGGGCTGGGAAGCGGCGACGCAATGCCGGAGTGCAGCGGCCCGGACGTCGATAAGGGTAGCTAAAGACTCATCGACTGGTGGGGCGGTATCCGGTCGGCAGGAGCCCGTCTCGCGACATCAAATAGCCGGCCAAGCTTGTAGGAGACTCAGGACGTTCTTCTTCTGGACGGGGAGTTCAATTCTCCCCCGTCTCCACCAAGTCCACACGTCCAGCCGTTCCGCTTCCTCCCAGGGAATCAGCAGGGGTGAGGCGGAGCGGCTGGCTTTCTTAGCCGCGCACTCCAACAACAGCCTGAACCCAGGCGCCGGAACTATCGCCCCCACTCGCTTCGTACTTATGTCAACATACACCCTCTCGACGAGGGGGCTGAGAAGCCTCCGCCTCTCCTCCGGTGTCGCCTCCTCCCACAGGCCCGGGATGTCCTTAAACAGCCCCACCGCCTGCTCAAGCGCGGGGGCAACGACGGTCGTCGCCTGCCTGACACGCGAGTCGATGGAGGCGGCCCTTGCCTCGTATTCGGCTTCGCTAAACGCACCGTCGGCATAGGCCCGTCCTAGCCGGCGTCGCTGTTCCTGGAGTGTCGCCAAGTCCGGACCAGCCCTCTTAGCGGTCGCCAGTTGAGCCATTCGGCACCGCCACTCGGGATCCAGTTCCACCC